>NZ_CP092099.1:0-1373750 GCF_022259695.1 Flaviramulus sp. BrNp1-15 | reverse complement strand
TTGAGTAAATTGATAACAGTTTATGAGTGGTATGATTTTCTATCTTTAATTCCTTAAAACCCAAATTATCCTTTAGAGAAAAAATAGTGTTATTCCAATAGGTAATATCGAATCCCATTTCCTCACCAATTTTCTTAAAATCAGTAAAAGCAAAATTTCGTAAACCTACACCATCTGGAAAAAATACAAAAACTTTTTTCTTCATTTACACTTCACTTTTAAACGGACAAACTGCCATTAAATTTTCACACAAATTATTAATTACCAATCGTTTTGGAAGTGATTCTATATTGCTAAAAAGACTTTCTAATTCTTGTATGCTCATTTTTGAATCTTTTATTTCTGGCTTATATGGAGATATTGACACTGACTCAAAATAATCTTGATATTTTATATCATCACCAAAAACATCGTTAGAAAATTTTTGCCATATTGCAGGAATACCATAAGTATGAGCTACGATAATACCGTGTAATGATGAAGATACAATTTTTTCACATTTCAAAAATTGATTGGTAGTTTTTTCAATATCATTTGTCATTAAATCAATTAATAAAATAGACTCTTCTTTCTTGTAATGGTGTTCAACTTTTTTATAATCTCGGTAATGTGGAATAATCCCTATTTTGTATTCTTTATTTATTTTAGGATTATAATATCTTGGTAACAACAAAGCAGGGTCTCCATAAATTTCGGGGACTTCATGACCTTTTGCTATTAAAAACTCTCTTGTTTGCGGTCCTCTTACTGCTAGAAATTTTGCGTTTTCAACCAAATAATCTTTTGATATTATGCCACTTCCCCAAATCATGCAATTAGTAGTAACATGTGTTAGTATACTACCTACAGTAACATGAATTGGCTTAAAAAAATTGTATATTGAAAATGCTTTAGGATTTACCCAAATCACCTTTTTTTTAGATATTTTTTCTACAAGATATTTACCAAGTAAGTCACCATAATTTTCTTTAGACTTTCCTTGTAACTTAACTTCGTTCCACCAAAATAGCCTAATCTTATTGGATGAAAACATGATTATACTTTTTGATTTTTCAACTTATCGCGTTGTACTTGTTCAATAGGCAAAATATCTTGCTTTTTAAATTGTAAAGCTTTATGAACCGCATTTAAATCTCTTGATAGTTTACGTAAGCCCATTGGTTCTAATGATGCTGCATGGTCTGTTCCTTTCCATGTTCTATCTATAGTATAATGGCGTTCAATAATGTTTGCTCCAATTGTGTAAGCAGCTACATCTACAGCTATTCCTAAATGATGTCCTGAAAAACCTATATATTTAACATCATTTTTATATTTTTTAATCAATATATTAATATCTAACAAACAAACATCTTTAAAAGGCACAGGGTAACCCGAAGTACAATTATATAGAACCAAATCTTTATTTCTATTATGCTTTTTGAAAAGATTTACTAAACTTTCTATTTCATCTTTGGTGGTCATTCCTGTTGAAATATGTATTTCTCCTTCATAATTAAGACATAACCATTCTAGCATAACCTTATTATTATTACATGCTGATGGAATTTTAATAAACTCAGGATGTAATGAAGCTATTTCTTTAGCTGATGTTAAATCCCATACAGATGTAGAATAAGTAATACCTATTTCTTCGCAATATGCTTTTAATTCTTTGTGTTGATTAATATCAAATTCTAAATACTCTCTATGTTCACCATAGGTGTTACCATAAGAATTTACGGGATTAGGGTGAGGTTTATTGTATTGTTCTTGGGTTAATAACTCCTTATTATTACGCTTTTGAAACTTTACTGCATCTACGTTACAAAATATTTTAGCAACCTTTATAAGTTCTTTAGCAATTTCCATTTCACCTTTATGGTTACAACCAATTTCTGCTATAATGTATGGTTTTTTATATGTGTTCATTAGATTTATGGGGTTAAAATCTCTTATTATAATTTAGTATAAACTCACAAGCTTCTCTTATAGCACCAGCACCAGATTTTTTAGAAAGCACAATATCTGCATGTTGTTTCACAATATCTGTGGCATTATTTGGTACTAACGACCAACCCACACTACAAATATTAGATAAATCGTTAACATCGTCACCTATGTAAGCTATATTGTGTATTGATATTTTATGTGTTTTTATAATATGTTGCAACAAGCTGTATTTATCTTTTACACCTAAATACACATGCTCAATTTTCAGTTTTTCCATACGTTTAGCGACCAATTCTGAATTTTCTGATGTCATTACCATAACCTGAACGTTATATTGTCTTAAAATTTCTAATCCCATACCATCACGCATATCAAAACTTTTGGTATGCTCTCCATCTTTGGTGTAAGTTATGGTTCCATTGGTAAAAACACCATCAACATCTAAAACTAAATGTGTTATTTTTTCAGATTTCTTTTCTCTTTTTTGACGTTCAATAAGTAAATTTTCAACAACTAACCAATCTGACTCAGAATCTATTTCATGTAGGCTATCTTCTGACATATTAACTACTCCTACTTTACCTCCTAATCTATTTCTGGTCTGTTTAAGACTACTCTTTGTTGTGGTATAAACTGCGCCGTTTTCAATGAGTAAACCATCAAAATCTTGTCGACGTGGTCTTTTGTCAGGATTATAATTTAAAGGTTTTCCATTTTTATCCCAAAGAAACCGATGTGTATTTACCACTGTTAAGGCTGAATCATAACCTTCAATCAGTTTATCTAAACAAATATTAATATCTGTTTTTTTTGTAAACGGCGACGTGGCCTGCAGTAAGCAAAATATATCAAAATTGAAATCTACAGCCTCAGCATATTCCAACATAGCCATTTCGGTTGAAGCTGTATCGGTAGCACTTTCTGCACTTCTTAAAATTGGTTTTACTTTGTTTGTCCAGTAGTATTCTTTTATTATAAAATCAATAATGGTTTCATCATCCGTAAAAACAACAATTTCATCTAAATTAGAAAAAACAGCTTCACCCAACACCCATGTAAAAAGTGGTCGCCCAACCATTTTACGCTTATTTTTATTAGGTATGCCTTTAGAACCTTTTCTTAATGGAATGAAACCTATTTTTTTCATCGACAAAGTATATTAATATATATCATGCTAAAATACAGTTTGTTTTTTAAACCTTAAATTTAAAATCTTCAATTAATAATTGAATTATATTTTTTAATAACTTCTTTAGAAATGCTTTTCCTGCTTAAATTAGGCTTTATTTTTGTTTGATTGTAAATATGTGCTGATTGAATTAATTTCATATTATTTACTGCCTTAACAATTAAACTTTCTATTTCAGCACAATCATTATAATCTTCAATTAAAAAACCATTTACACCATGTTCAACAATTTCTGCTGTTGCGCCTCCTGGATTAGACTGAATAGGAAAAGCTCCTGCTATAACAGCCTCTAACAACGTATTTGGCATGCCATCAGAATTACTATTACCTACATATATTAAAGCATTTCCCATGAATTGTAACACATCTTCATGGTTTATTCTACCTAATATTTTGATGTTTTTCCAGCTTTTAAGCTCACCTTTATTGTAATAACTCACTACTTCTGCACCTGCACCAAAAACAATAATCTCGTAATCTCTTAAGGTTTTTTTAAGTTTACCTAAAGCTTGTAATACTGTTATAGCTCTACCTGAACGACCTTGAAAGCCTTTTATTAAAATTATTTTTCTGTTTTTAGTTGGTTGATTATATTGATGAATATATTCTACATCAAAACCTCCTCCTCCAGGAAACACACCTAAAAACTCACCTTTAAAACCATGCTTTTTTGCTAAATGATAATCACGTTCACAATCCGTAAAAAGGTAATTTATTCTAGGTAGGATTCTTTGAATATCATCTAGATATGCTTTATTATTCTGAAAATAGAAGAGATCACTTCCCCAAGATGAATACACCCATTTAATATTTTCATACTTCTTCATTACCTCATAAATTGGCGTACAAGACACATATAGTGCAAAGCTGTGTACTAGATCTGGTTTAATATCTTTTAAATATTCTTCAAAAATAGTTTCGGTTTTATTTTCATTATAACTTTGAATAAAATTATATAATTTAGGATATGTTTTTTTTATAAAAACTCTTCCAGGGTATTGATGTTTTAATTTCCAATTGATTTTTTGTTCTAACCAATTAAGTTTTTCAACATAATCGCTCATTCCAGAAATATCAAACCAAAAAACCTCATGCCCAGAATTTTTAAGTTGGTCTGCCCAACGAAAAAAATGCAGTGTAGGTATGGATACCATTACTATTCTCATTATTCGCAATACATGGTTAAAACAATAGTTTTTGTTTTTCGGTTAAAACTATAATTGTAAGGTTTATTTCGATGTTTCTTTATTATATCTTCTAGAATTAGATTATTAATTGATTCCAAATCTAAAATAGGAATCGTTTTTTTACCCAGAATTTTTTTAATATTATTTTTAGCTTTTACCAATACCGAAAAATCGGTTAGAGTTAATTGTAGTGTCTCATTTTCAAAATTATCTAATTGCGCTAAAAATGCTTTTAATTGCAAGTTTGACGCTTTTAAATACAATCTATGAGATGGCTTAGAGAATTTTTGATAAGCGTTTGCATCTGGTATTTTACCCCATTCTGTAAACTTATTCACTTGTTTACGGCTGGTTTGCTCTGTATTTAACATGTAAGCATGATTAACACGCTCTAATTGTGAATGAAATGGGTGTGTACTAGATTTGCTTCTGTAAGCTTTTGGATGCCACTGGTGTTTTAATAAGATCTCTTTATCATAAAAATAAACTGGCAAACCTTCATTTTTCATTCTAATATGAATATCGGTATCTTCTGCTCCCCAGCCATGATAAAACTCGTCGTAACCATTTAATTGTTTTAATACGCGTGTTGGAAATAATGTTGTACCTGTTACTTCGTTGGTTCCTTTAAATTCAACAATATAATCTTCAAATTTTTTATTTAATAAAGATTCATTTTGAGATATGAAACCATATTGAAAATAATGCACCTCGTTAGGTTTTGCTAAGGAGGTAGCTATATTTACAAATTCTGGATGAAACAACAAATCTATATCACCAACAAGAAAATAAGGTGTTTCACATGTTTTTAAAGCTATATTTATTGCTCGACATTTGTTCCATAACTGTCCAGACACCTTACAACTTATGAAATTTATTTTTGAATGTTCCGCCAAAACTTCCTGCAATTCATTAACATATACTTCATCTGAGCCATAGTCTACCAAAATGCAATTAAAATCTTGATTAATTTGATTTTCAATTGAGTTTAAACAATTTTTTACAATGCATAAATCGCGATTACGATTAGTGAGTACTAGGGTTATAGTTTTATGTGTTTTGAGGTTTTCCAACTAAAAATTATTTAATAGATTTTAATAATGAATATGTATAAAATTTAATAAAAGTAAACTTATATTTTTGCTGAATTAGTATTTGAATAAACAACTTTAATCCTTTTAAATATTTTTTTTCTCTGTTGTATTCAGCTAATATTGATTTTTTGGTTTGCTTAATGCTTGTTTGGATAATATCGTTTTTATGTAAAAAGTTATTGTCTGATGCTATATACTTAAGAATGTTTAAATTAACATTTTCAATATCGCTTAATGTTTTTCTGATTTTTGCAGAAACTCCAATTTCCATTCTGTAAACAGCGGTTACATCTTCTAAAAAATGAATTTTGCCTCCATTTTTTAACACCCACAGGTAAGTTGGCCAATCGCCATAAGGAAAATTCAAAATCCAATTAGGTAAAGGGTCTTTCATAGGAACATTTCTAAAAAGTGCTGTAACAGATGGGATTAAATTTTTAAAAATTAAATCATTGAATTCATAATATGCTTTTTTTCTATCTTTTTTATCTTCAACTAGACGATTATCTTTATAAAGCTTCATGTAATTAGTACCCACAATACTATAATCTGGATTGTTATCGAGAAAATTAACTTGTTTTTGTAGTTTGTATTCGTCTATCCAATAATCGTCTCCATCACAAATGGCAATATATTCGCCATCACAAGCTTTAATGGTTCGCATATAATTACTTATAAGCCCAATGTTTTTACTTAAAGAAGGTAGTAGTTTTATTCTTTCTGGATGTTTTTTTTGATAATCTTCACAAATTTGCCTAGTCTTATCTGTACTATAATCTTCGCCAATAACTATTTGATAATTAAAGTTAGTTTTTTGAGTTAAAAAACTATCAATGGTTTGAGCTATGTATTGCTCTTGATTATAAACCAATGTAAAAATGCTAACTTTTGTTTTCAATACTATGTTAAATTAAGCCAATTTTACTGAAAATAACTTCAAAATTTTTATAAACTAACTCTTTTTGTTCATCTAGATATGTGTTATTTTTTTTATAACTCCATCTACCTAATGCATCATCAATACAATCTATATCTTCAAAATCTATGCAACCCTTACTAATTTCTGGGCACCAAGTTTTAAAATACGAATCTGCTTTTTTAATTTTTTTATTTAATGAAAAAAATGGAACATGGTAGCTTTGTGCAGTTAAAGCACCATGTAAACTTGTACCCATATAGGCTTTAGAATTAGCAATTAACCACATAATATCAAAAATATTTTTTGGCATTACAAATTGGAAATGAGAAGAGTATTTTTCCATTTTCATTAATTCTTTGTCATCTTCATGTTTTAAGGCCAGTCCAATAGGACAAAGTATAATTTTTACGTTATGATTTTTAGCCAATACTTCAATTTTTTGTGCAGTTTCTTTAAAATTATTTGGAGCTTTATTATGCCCAAACTGTAGGAAAAAATAATTTTTAGGAATGTTTTCTTTATCTATAGTAATCTTATTTTCAAGAACTGCTTTAGGAAAAACATCAGACATTATAATTGCAGAATCTGGTGTTAAAACCGCATTTACTTTGAACTTTTTTAAAGAATTCAAAGTTCTATTATCTCTTACTGAGATATGATTTGAAGAATGTAATCTTTCTACAATTTTCTTATTATAATCAAGTGTATTATTTTCATTGAATGTACCTCCTACCCCATTGTAAACAACCTGTAATGACTTTGGTGTATTAAATTCAAACACACCCGGTGTCAAGGGTAACATTACATTTTTTTTATGTAAAATTGTATCTATAATTTTCAATTTAGCATTAACCTTTCTTAAAAACCTGTACTTCATCAATTTAACAAAAAGAGGATTGATATAAGAGTATAATGTTTCCCAATTTGCAAAAAACACATCACCACCACCAATAATTATTGTACCTCCTAGTTTCTTAATATTTTTATGCAACATTTTATATGATTCTGTTGGCAAGCCTCCAAAATGCCTAAAATCACTTTTAACCAAACCATAATAGTAAACATCATAATTGTTTTTATTAGCAATTTCATTAAATACAATTGGAAACAACAAATCCCCATAATTAACTCTATCTGCAGCTGCTAAAAAATGTATTATACCTCTGTTTTTCATTTAAAACTAATGACTGAATAATAATTTCCAATTCTTAAATAATGGTTTGTTTTTATATTTTAATGCTTTCTTTTCTATTAAATGCCAAGATAAATAACCAAATACTATTGAAACTAATACAGACCAAAACATTAATTGAAATACGCTTAATTTGTAAAAATACATTAATGTTTGTTGTACAGGAAAACTATAAATATAAATACCATAAGACATATCGCCAATTTTACCAAAATCACTAAAAACAGGAAGTGGCATAAAGCCAATTAACAAAATAATAATTGGTAAAATAATATGTTTAACATTAGCGTAAAAATTTAAATATATAGATGTTACAATAATTAAAAAAGTAACTAAAAGCATTATTCTTTTTTTATTAATTTTTTCAAACTCAAAACTTGCTAATAAACTCCCACAAACAAAAAAAGTACCTAAGTCCAAGGTCTCATAACCATTTAACCCAAAAATTTTTGAACCTGCAAATCTATCCATGAAAAAATTATTCATTACTACTAATAGTATAAAGCAAAATAGAAGCAAATTTTTTTTTACTAAAATGCTTTTTCTAAAAAAATACAAACATGAAAGTACTATGTATAAAGAAAATTCATAACGAATAGTCCATAATGAACCATTGATAGAATGATAAGGGTTGTTATCAAATATCCCTTTAATTGTTGGCTGAAAACCATATAAGGATAGGTTATTTGGTAAATATGTATATACTTGATGGTTTTTAAAAAATGGCAATTCTCCCTCATAAACAAATGGTGCTAAAATTATGGTTAACAATAACACAACAAAAAGAGCAGGAAATAGTCTTAAAAACCTTTTTTTGTAATAACTAAAAAGACTTTTACTGCGTTTTAAACTTTGAAAAATAAAAAAACCACTAATTATAAAAAAACCGTCTAAACCTAATCTTGCTAAAACTACCTGTCCATTTGTTGTTTGATAAATCCATTGAGTACTTTCATGACCACCAGACAAAGGATAAGAATGCGAGATAACAACAAAAATGGCAAACAAAAACCTTAAAAAATCAAAATTATTGTTTTTGTTCATATTAAAAAAAGGCCAATTAAAGTTGTTAAATATATCTTCATTAAAATTTTTTTTGGTTTATTAAAAATGAAACCTATGGTAAAAAAGAATTTTTTAAAAAAATAAAACAAATCAATAAAAAAACTTCTAATCAATCCTAAAACAAACACCATAAAGCCTTTTGTCGCGCTTAAAAAATTTACATCTTGATGCCAAAGTTGATAATTACCAGTTAAATCTCTTTTAAACTTAAAAAACAATTGACTTTTGCTTCTTTTTATTTCATAATGAAAAATAGACTCTACAAAATCAATATCATAACCAGCCTTTAAAACACGAACTGTCCATTTTTTATCTTCAAATGTGGCTACATCTTCTCTATAAGGATACTTTTCCCATACTAATTTACTAAATGTAGAACCTGAAAAGATCAATCCAGATTTATTGGGATCTTCTTTTGCAGATATTTTATTAATGAAATTTCTATAATCATTTGTACTATGTAAACACCTTAAGCCAGCTAAATTCTCATTAGCATTAAATTTCCTTTTTATTAGCTTAAAAAAATCATGACTTACAGGATAAGAATGCGTACTAAACATTACAATTATTGGAAATTTTGCCTTTTTAGTTGCAAAATTTGCGCTACAACCATAACTAAATTTTTCAATGGTGATAAATCGGGCACCAAACTTTTTTGAAATATTTTCACTATTATCAGTTGATTGGTTATCTAACACAATAATTTCAGAAATATCATCGATGTAACGCTCTGTTAAATTTTTAAGTAAAAAACTTAATGCTTTATCTTGGTTTTTATTTCTAATTATTACTGATATCATTTAAATAATTTACTTGTTTTTTTAATAGGGTTTATAATTGTTTTAAACCTGTCTTCTGTTAGCTTTTTTTTAAGATATTTAAGTGAATTCTTGTTTGTTTTATGACATGAAACTATGAGTCCTCAATATACAACCAATCATTATCTAGATTAATACACTCCCCTTTATTGTTATTAAAAACTTGCATTACACTAAATTTATATGGAAAAAAATGAAGATGCAAATCAAAAGTAAAACGATATGGTCTTTGTTTTGGAAGTACTACTATTAATCTCTTCGAACATACCCTTCTCAATTCTTTTATACATTGATTCAAATCAATTACATGTTCTAGTGTGTGTGTACTAATAACTGTATCAAAATAATTATCTGGATAATTTATTTGTTCTACTACTCCTGTTTCAAATTTAGGATTCGTATTTCCTTTTAAATTTTCTGGTAAAATAAAATCTATTCCCGTAACTTGATAATTACATTTTTCTTGTATTAAATTAGCAAGATAACCTTTACCACAAGCAATATCAAGAATTTTTTTACCTTTAAGCTTAGTTAGTATATAGTTTACAGATTTAGTATTGAGATCGGTTTCTCTTTGAATGTGAACATCTGCCAATTCTTTATAATAATTTGTCATTTGTTGTGCGTCAAACTTCCATGCATTGTCTTTAAAATCTAAAAATAATTTTGCTTTGCTTTTAAATATTAACTTGAACAAAGGCGACATGATAACTCTGGATTCTCTAACAAAAGGGGGAATTAAATTATCTAAAATCCAATTAAATTTATTAGTAAAATTACGAGATAATTTCATTTGTATTTATTTGTGAAGTGGTATCTAAATGGTAAAACCATAACATCTATTAACATGCTTAATGAATCCTTAGCTAAACTGATAGTGGAATTATCATTCCCTTCAAAAAACACAGGAATTCTTTTAATATCAAATTCATCTTTGTAAGATAAATATAGAAGTTCTACATCGAATCCAAAACCATTTATAAACAACTTAGGAAATAATTGATTTGCAACATTTGATCTAAACCCTTTTAAGCCACATTGTGTATCATTAATACCAGTAACAACAAATCGAGATACAAATACTGTAAATACATTACTCGTTATTTTTCGAAAAAAAGATACATTCATAAAGTATTTTGAATGTATAGATTTTCGGTTTCCAATACACACATCAAATTCCTTAAAGTCTAGATAGTGAAGTATTTTATCTATAATTTCTAATCCATAAGGAATATCTGCATCAGTAAAAATTTTAAATTCACCTTTTGCCATAATCATACCTTTTTTTACGGCATAACCTTTACCTTTATTTCTATCATATGATAAAATTTTGAGACTAGAATCGTGACTTTCTATATAATTTTCAATTTTAGATTTTGAATTATCTGAACTACCATCATTAACTAATATAACCTCTACTGAATAGTCAATATCTTTGGCCCATTTGGTAATAGATGTCATAGAATCGTTAATAAAATCATCAGCATTGTAAACTGGAATTATTAAACTAAGTCGGGTACTCATTATTAATTAATCATTAATTTGAATAAAAATTAAAACTTATTTGGCTTATTAAATAAAAATTTGATAATATAAAAATAACGCCTAATTGTATACCAAAAATCAATAAAAAAACTTCTAATCAATCCTAAAACAGACACCATAAAGCCTTTTGTCGCGCTTAAAAAATTTACATCTTGATGCCAAAGTTGATAATTACCAGTTAAATCTCTTTTAAACCTAAAAAACAATTGACTTTTGCTTCTTTTTATTTCATAATGAAAAATAGACTCTACAAAATCAATATCATAACCAGCCTTTAAAACACGAACTGTCCATTCTTTATCTTCAAATGTGGCTACATCTTCTCTAAAAGGATACTTTTCCCATACTAATTTACTAAATGCAGAACTTGAAAAGATCAATCCAGATTTATTGGGATCTTCTTTTGCAGATATTTTATTAATGAAATTTCTATAATCATTTGTACTATGTAAACACCTTAAGCCAGCTAAATTCTCATTAGCATTAAATTTATTTTTTATTAGCTTAAAAAAATCATGACTTACAGGATAAGAATGCGCACTAAACATTACAATTATTGGAAATTTTGCCTTTTTAGTTGCAAAATTTGCGCTACCACCATAACTAAATTTTTCAATGGTGATAAATCGGGCACCAAACTTTTTTGAAATATTTTCACTATTATCAGTTGATTGGTTATCTAACACAATAATTTCAGAAATATCATCGATGTAACGCTCTGTTAAATTTTTAAGTAAAAAACTTAATGCTTTATCTTGGTTTTTATTTCTAATTATTACTGATATCATTTTAGCATACGTTTTATTATCCTTAGTGGTAACAAAATATAGCTTCCTATTTTATATTCTAAAGATATTTTTGTTTTAATTTCTGAATTTCGGTAAAAATTTATTAAAAAAAACAAGTAGGCTTTTGTATTTCTAAAATGCTTTAAATAAATCTCATTATGCTTTTCAAAAACATATTCCATATTTGTAATTCGGTGGTTTTTCAAAGTATCAATTAGCATTGAGTTTTTTGATTTTCTGTAATAAAACAAATATTCTTCAACAAACTTGTATTTCCACCCTCTTTTTAATATTGAAATCCAAAATTCCCAATCTTCAAAACCTTTTGTCATGGATTCGTCATATCCCCCTACTTCAACCCAACATGCTTTTCTGTAAATTGATGACGGCATTAAAACATTTTCAAACATTAAATCTCTGTAGGTGTTTCCAGATGCCTCATAAGTTTTAGTAACATTAGATATATTGCCAACAAAAAACTTTCTATAACTAGATACAATTGCTAAATCTGGATTCTGTTGAAGTATCTTTAATGTCTTTAAAATATAATCTTTATGAAGAATATCATCAGCATCCAAAGCCAATATATATTTGCCTGTACTTATTTTTATTCCTGCATTTCTGGCACTGCTCAATCCGCCATTATCTTTATACAAATATTTAAAACGATTATCCTTTTCACACCAGTTTATAGCAACTTCTTCAGTATTATCAGGACTACCATCATTAACAATAATGCACTCCCAATTTTTATATGTTTGGTTTAATACCGATTGTAACGCCTCATTCAAAAAATGGGCATGATTAAAACAAGGTACAACTATGGAAACCGATACATCTACCATTTAAAAAATCTTTTTTTAATAAACCGAAAAGGTGCCAGAAAATTTTGTCCTATTCTAAACTCTAAAGAGGTTTTCGCTTTGGCAACATTGTTTTTAAAAAGTGTGTTTTGCCTCAATAATTCTAGTGCATAAAAGTCAAAATGGAATTTATAAATATCTTTATGTTTTAAAAAAATATATTTCCTTAATTCAAAATCATACTTTTCTACAGCGGACTTATCTCTAGATTCATTCTTTTTTCTGTATGTAAATAGTGGCTCTTGAATGATATGCATGGTTCCTCCTTTTTTTAAAATGGAAATCCAAAAATCCCAATCCTCATAACCGTTTATCATATTTTCATCAAAGCCATTAACCATTTCCCAACTTTTTTTTCTAAATATAGAACCCGAAACTCCATTGTTTTTAACAAGAAAGTTTTTTAAACTTCCTCCAATGGGCTTTTTTGTTTCTGTTTCTATTTTATTAACTTTTATAATATTTACTAAACTCCCTACTGCAATGATATTTTCATCATTCTTTAACAAATGAACAGCTTTTTCAACAAAAGTTTTATCAAAATAGTCATCAGCATCTAAATTTAAAATATAGTCCGTTTTTGCTAAACCTATACCTATATTTCTTGTTTTACATACACCTTTATTTTCCTGAAATATAACCTCAACTGTATCAACATCTATTTTTTTTAGAATCTTCTTTGTTTCTAAACCAGATCCATCATCAATAATAATAATTTTTTCAGGTTTTAAAGTTTGCCTTAAAACAGAGTTTAGAGCTTCCATTATAAACTCTCCATCATTAAAACAAGGAATAATTACTGTTACGTTGCTTTTCATTCCTTTATATTTTAACCTTTATTGATTTCCAACGTTTTTCAACTTTATAAGCTCCTCTTGAAAATAATAAAAAAATATTTCCTAGTAGAATTAATTCTATTACGGTAATTCTATTTTTAAATTTCAAGAATGATATTAAATTATTAAAAATAAATTTTGCGTTTTTTCTATGATTATTTTCTAAACTTCTAAAAAAAGAATCTATCAAATTAATATAATATGACGTGAATAACTCTAAATCTCTCAATTGTATACTTTTTTTTAAAATTTCTACAGCTATATAACTTTGAGATTCTTTGAATGATTTTATATATTTTAAATTATTACTACTTTTACTTTTATCGTGCTGCCTGTAAAGAAATAAAGGCGTGTTTAATATCTTATATGAATGATTGGGTATTTTAAAAAACAATCTTGAAAACAGTTCTGTTTCTTGACCGCGGACTATTTTTTCGTTAAATAAACTTTTATTCAACAAAAATTCTTTTTTAAATAATATTGAGCCAGTTATGAATTTCATTTTCCACAACAAATAATCTTTAAACAAAAAAGTTTCTTGTTTTAACTCTTCAATTATTTTATTATCTAGGTTTATATCTGTTAAATAATGAGATCCTATAACAAAACATGTATTACAAGCAAAGTTCTCAATCATAGTCATTAAAAAATTATTAAGCATAACATCGTCATCATCAAACCAATTAATATAATAACCTTTACTTAATGTAAATCCATAATTTCTAGCTCCATTACCTCCTTTTGAATATGTTTCAGGGCAATTGTAATACTTAAACCTTAAATCTTTTTTCACATACTGGTCAAGTATTTTTACTGTATTGTCTGTACTATTATCATTTATAATAATACACTCCCAATTACCATATGTTTGATTTAAAATAGAATCGAGGGTAAACCCTATTAAATTAGCCCTATTGTATGTTGGTATTATAATAGAAATAAGTGGATTTTCCATTTATTAAATATAATGATTACCTGTTTTTTTATTAATATCTCTACTTTTTTTAATGTCTTTAATAATACGGTAAATTAATTTAAGTTCTTGATTACAATATTTTATTCTAGATAAATTAAGCTTCAAAAAAAACTTAAACCTTGTTTTTTTTAATTGCAGTATTTTATTTTTAATTTCGTGATTAATATTTGTATTGGTTATGTCTGCCCATTTCAATTTATAAAACCATTCTACATATTTCATAGTTTTTTCGTTAATCCCTTTGTTTGCATATTCTCTATCATGTTTTAAAAAAACATGTGGTACAACACCTATTTTTAAACCATGATACCTTAGACGCTGGCAATAATTATCATCTTCTCCATAATGAAAAAAAATAGGATCAAAACCACCAATTTTTGTTAGTGTTGACTTAGGTAATAACCAACCTGCTGCATTTACAAAAGGCACCTCATAAACTTCAGACAAACTATTACTTATTGCATCAAAATGAAAATAGTTGTTATTGTCATACTTTAAATAATTAGAAAAATTTCTATCTAACTTATTACCTAATCCATTTAACTGTATTGGACTTAAAATACCATAATTGACATTTTGTTTATGGGTTTTTATTAATTCATCAATAGTATTGCTTTGTAAATAAGCGTCTTGATTTAATAAAAAAACATAATCTGCACCATTTTTTAATGCATAAGAAATCCCAAGGTTATTTGCTTGACCAAAACCTAAGTTTATTTTTTGCTCTAAAAGTATTACATCTGGATAATTATGTTTTATAAATGAAACCGTTTTATCTTGGGAAGCATTATCTATAACTATTACATTGTAATCACTACAGCTCATTATGCATTTATTTATCCATTGCATACCATTGTAAGTGACAATAATTATGTATACTTTATTCTTTTGTTTCACAAATTTTGAATATATTGAGTATGATTAGTAATCTCATTATATTATTTAAACATATATAATTTGATTTACTTATTTAATCTTTTTATACCTCTTATTGCTTTTATTGATAATATTTTATAAAGTTTTCTATATTTTTTGGGTTTTTGAATAGAAAGAAAATTATATTTTGAATGATTATGTAAATTATATAATGAAAACATGTTTTGTTCCCTATCACCAGGAATAATAGCAGGTATCAAATTAAACACCTTTAATGAATAAGGTAAAGAAAGTTGATCCCGTCTTGATTTATTTATAATTTCACTCCACCATAAATTTAAAAAATCTTTACATATTAGTTTATTATTTTGTATAACGATTGAGGTCTCATAAAGTCCAATTTTATTTTTAATTCCAAACTTATAATATTGAAAAATTTGTTTTAATATTTTAAAGGGGTGGTCTTTTTCCTTATATATACATTTTATTGCTTCATCATATATACAATTTCTCACAGGGTGTTTAAAAAACGCTATCGACTTATGTTTTACAAAGTCAACAGAATCTATAATTTTATTGTGAATAATTTGCAAATTAGCATCGTGCCAAATTACAAAATCATAATCTTCAAAAATTTCTAATCCATTTATTTTATAGAATCTTGCGTTTTTAGTTATATCATCATATATAGGTTTTTTTAATATAAGTTGGTAATTGTATGAATCTAATTCAACATTATCAGTTATAAGGTAATAATCAACATTATTATCTTCCTTAAAATTCAAAGGAGGTTTGAGAATATCTTTATCACCAAAAATAGCCGTGTATATTGCAATTTTATTCACTAATTTTTTTTTATTTTTTTATAAATTCTTTTTATCAACATAAAAACTGAGTTTTTAGAATTTATAGGCATTTTTCTATTAGTAACTTTCTTAGACTTTGATAAGTAATATTGAGATATTTCTTTATTTTTTATAGAATCATAATATTCATGTAATTGATAAAATGTTTTTTTTTTACTTTCTTGTTTTGATTTGTCATCTAATGCTGACCAGACTCCTCCTTGATGAACTCGATACATCCCTCCAATATTCTCAAAATATTTCCCATGACCAAACTGCCCTAAATACGAAGTTAAAAAAACATCAGCATTACTAACACTTAAAAAGTTTTTTGGTAAATCTTTTACAACATTCCTAAAAACGATGCTCATTAAACAAATAAATATATCAGATTTTATTAATTCTATGTTTGTGAAATCTCTTTGAAAAATTTTTGGAGTTTTTGATTTATTTATTATTATTCCTTCACTATCGATTATTGATACATCATGGTATGCTATTACATAATCTTCATGATTCTCCAAAAAATCAACCTGTTTTTGAAGTTTAAAAGGATCTGTCCAATAATCATCTCCATCACAAACCGCTATATATTTTCCTTTACAAGCTTTTAAACTCTCAACAAAATTAAACCGTCCTGTTGGGTTTCCGTTTACATAAATTACATCTTTTCGCGAACGTAAAAAAAGTTTTATTTTATCTGAATGTTTTTTAGAAAAGTCTATGCAAATGCTTCTAGTTTTATCGCTGCTATCATCTTCTCCAAGAATTATTTCAAATAAGAAATTGGTTTTCTGGCTTAAAATTGAATTTAAACATTGAGCTATATATGCTTCATGATTATAAGCCATTACTAAAATACTTATCATCATTTTTTTATGTTCGAATACCATTAATTATTTTTTTAAATAACGTTTTTTGTTAAAAGTGAAATAATTTTATTAAACTGTTTTAAAGTAATGCTACTTGGTAAACCAATTGAATTATTGATTAAATTATTATTTAAAAAATCTTTTCTGATATAAGGTGGGTCTATTTCTACTCCAAAAAAATCAAATAATTCAATATGCTTATTAATTGATTTTATTTTCAATTTAAAATCCTTTAAGTCGATTCCAAGTTTACCATAATCTAACACAAGAATGAAGTTTGAACAAAAACTAGTAGAATTATAAATAGAAACACCTTTTACTTTTTTAATTAATTTATTAAACTCTTGTTTTTTGCTAAGTAATTCATTTCTGTTTTCTTCAAAATGATCTAAAGAGAGTAAAGTTAACCCCGCTTGAATCTCAGACATTCTACCGTTTCCTGTATAGGGTATTGGAACCTGTTTTCCAGCGCCATAACTACTACGAATATTTCTTAATCTGGCCGCCAATTCATCGTCTGCTGTACAAACACAAGCACCATTTGCACCATTAATCATTTGGCTTTCATGAAATGAAAATATTTCTAAATCACCAAAATTACCAAATTTTCTTCCTTTAAATTTTTCACCAAAAAAAGAATCAGAAACAAATAAAAGTTTAATTTTTTTTTGATTTGCTAATTTTTCTAGTTCTTCAATATCATTAGTTATTCCATAATTGTTTATGGCTATTATTAGCTCAATTTCTTCATTAATTTCTGTTAATATTTCTTCTGTATCAATAGAAAAAGAATCATTATTCACTTTACAAAATTGAAATTCAATTCCTGCCCACTTAACAGATTGAGCAATGTTTATATGAGAGAATGATGGTATTATTACTTTTCTTTTAACATTAAGCGCTTTTATTGCTATCATTAAGGCTATACTACTATTTGTCATACAAATAGCATGCTTAACGCCTAATAGTTTACTTATTTTGTTTTCTAAATCAACAACTAAGGGTCCGTGGTTTGTGTAATATTCTCTTTCCCAAATACCTTCAACCATTTTTTGAAACTCATCCCACTTTGGTAAATTATTTTGAATCATTTATTTATTAATTTTATCAATTTCTAAATTAATATGTTTAGAATTTCTTTCTAAATAAACTAAGTATTCAACTATTATTTCTATATCTTCAATATCAACAAATTCGCCACATGGAAACAACATATATTTGTTCATTAACAACTCTGTATTTTTAAGTTCCCCAATAATTGTTGGATATGTTGGTTCTTTTTTGTGTAAAGGTGGGAAATAATATGGCCTAACAACCATATTTTCCTTTTGCAATATTTTTAGGGTAAATTCTCTACTATATGGCCATTTCTTATTTAATTTAACCAATATATTTTTAAAACTTCTTCGTTCTGTAGAATCATACTCAACTAAATCGATTCCTTTTACATTTTCTAAAAGTTCTTTATATTTATAAAAGCGTGCTTTATTTTTTTTTATTTGATTGTCTAACAAATCCAAACAAGCCAATGTCATAGCTGCGTGAGGTGCTATCATTTTTCCATCAATACCAAGAGTGATTAACTCTTGATTATCATCAATACCAAAATTTCTAGCTGCTTTCAACTTTCTTGCTAAATCTGCATTATTGGTAGTTATATAACCGCCTTCAAATCCATTTAAAAATTTGCTTGCATGAACAGAAAACACCTCAGCATCTCCAAAAGTGCCTATTGGTTTTCCTTTATATGATGCATATGATGCTTCAACAGAATCAAATAGTATTGGCAATTTGTATTTTTCTGAAATATTTAAAAGACCATCAATATCGCATAAATTCACAATTGGGTGTGGAGCCAAAATTAATGCTGTATTATCATTTATAGCATTTTTTACAGATTTGGCAGAAATTCCTAAAGTTTTAATTTCTATATCACAGTAATGAGGAATCATTTTTAGCCAAGCTGCAATATCTGCCATTCTTCTATATGTTAGCGATGGCATTATAATTTCTGTTTTATCTTTTAATTTCAACTCATTAATAGCTAAAACTAAGCCCCATAAACCATTACAAACAGCTACACAATGTTTAGCCCCGTGAATTAATGCAAGTCTTTTTTCTAAATTTTGAATTAGTAGATTGTCTTCAGCTAAGCTCCCTTTTTCATAATAAGGCTTAATATAATTTATAAAGGAATCTAAATTAGGTTTTATTAAATTGGACGTAGAGCGTGGTTTTTTAAAAACTGGAGAATTACCAAAAAAAGCTAATTTTTGTTCCATTTTTACATGTCTTTTTTGGTTAAAACAACATCAAACCTGTAATGAGCTGAATAAAAATTATCTGGCATATTTAAAAAGTCTGTTTCCCAACCTGATTCATTAGCCAAATCTTTAAAGTCTTTTTGAGACCACCATACACCAAGTGAACTCTGATTATCGTCTAATAAATTTGTGTAATCAATATCGTTATAAAAAAAGTTGGAAGCTCTATCTCTATCTGGAATATTACCAATATAAAACTTATTAATATTTTTATATTTATTATAAATATTGGTTAGTATATTTTTTGCAGATTCTCTTTCAAAATAAGAAAAAACACCGTAACAAAGACCTTTAGTATACTCTGTGTTTAACGTTTCGTTTTCTAAAAATTCATTTGCTTCTGCAAATTGAAAAACATAATTAGCTTTTTCAAAATTATTTTTTGCTACTTCTATCAAATATTCTGAAAAATCAATTCCAAAGTATGCTTTTATTTTATGGAACATCAAAACTGAAAGTGCTCCATTACCACAACCTAAATCAAATAAAATATCTTCGTTATTAAAATTTAAACTTTCACAAATCGAATCAACAATCATATTAATTTGATCTTTTCCAACGGATTTTCCATTAACCGTTCTCTTAACTTGTCCAAAAAAATCATCTGGGTCACAAGACTTTGGAAACTCTTTATGTATATAATCTTTCATAGTAAAATAGCTTTAACAAAACTTATACGATTCTATTAATTTTTTTGTTTCTTTTGGAGAATTAAACATTAAAACATCAATAATTGAGAGTCCTGGTTCAAATTTTTTATTTCTTTGATTATAAATATCCAAATTATTTTTTAAAAACTTAATACCGATACCTTCCTTTTGAAAGTTTTCTCTATCAAAAATATCAATCCCCCCATAAGGGTTTACATATGTACTTGCTTCATAATATTTGGAAATTTGTAGTGCCCAATCACCTGGTTTTTTTATAGTACTTGAAAAATCCATTTCAGTTTGTGAAAAAACATCATAATTAAACTCCATACCAATATATTCGCATACTTTTTTAAGTACCAGAATATTCAATGATGTTATGTCTTTATTTTTCTTTTCAAAAATTTTCTCTAATAGATTAATTACCTGATTATAATAAGGTGCTTTTTTTTTATAACAAGTTAATTGAGCCAATATTTTACTTTCCCAATTTTCATTAAATCTAATAAAGGTGTCTTTAATTAAATTTTGACGTGGTGCCTTTACTAAAGGCACTTTTATATATTGCCAGCCACCATCAGAATTTTGTACTCTATTGCGCTCTACCCAACCATGTCTAATAAACTGTACTTCATCAAAAACTACCCAAAAATCTGTTGCATCTATAAGACTAAAATAACCTAAATAAGGAAAAAAATATGGCTGCATAATTCCTAATTTCATTATGCAGTTATATTAATTATTTGAACAATTTTTTTTATATCTTCTTCTTTGAGATCAAAATACAAAGGCAAACACAATATTCTTGAAGAAAAATCTTCTGAGATAGGCATAGGTTTACTATTAACATAATTAAGCGTATTGAGAGAGGGATAAAAATAACGTCTAGGGAAAATATCAACAGCTTTTAAAGCTGCTACAGCTTCTAATAATTTGTTTTGATCTTTAAATAAAATTGGATAATAACTGTAATTCCATTTTGTATTACTTCTTAATTTAATGGTGTTTACTTTTGAAAAATCTATTAATTTATTGTAAAAATCTATAATATTCTTTCTTTCGTTTAATATTCTATCTATATGAGGCAACACAGATAACCCCATAGCCGCTTGAAGTTCGCTCATTTTAGCGTTAATTCCTAAGCCTTGAAAAGCTTCAGGACCTTTATGCCCGAAATTATGATAGTAGAAAAAAGTGTCATGAATTGTATTCGAATTAGTAAACATAGCACCTCCTTCTCCAGTATGAAACACTTTTGTAGCATGAAAGCTACATGTACTTAAATCTCCATAATTAAATATGGATTGTCCTTTATAAGTAACACCAAAACAATGTGCTGCGTCATAAATAACTTTAAGATTATGTTTTTTGGCAATTATTTCTATTTTATCTACATCACAAGGGTTACCAAAAACATGGGTAGCTAAAATTGCAGATGTTTTTGAAGTAATAGCAGCTTCAATTTTTGTTTCATCAATAGTTAAATAATCTGGGTTTATATCTACAAAAACAGGCGTACATCCTTCCCAAACAATACTAGATGTTGTTGCAACATAACTAAATGGTGTTGTTATAATTTCGCCTTTTAAGCCCAGTGCTTTTATAGCTATTTGTAAAGGTAAAGTTCCATTAGTAGTTGTTATTATGTTAGATACTCCTAAATATTGTTTTAGTTTATCTTCCAATTCTTTTACTAATGCACCTCTATTTGTCATCCAATTAGCATCCCAAGCTTTTTTAAGAATGGCTTGATAGTCTTTTTGAGAAGGAAGAAATGTTTTAGTAACGTTAATCATTTATTTATTTTCCCATTTAAAAACTGGTTTAATATATCCTGGCTCTTTACCCATATATGTACCAATCTCTCTGTTTTTATCAATTATAGTAAATGATATAATATCTTTTTCGTGAAATACTGCTTTTCTTTTATCTTCAATTAAAAAGAATGACAAAAAATATTCTCCAGATTGAAAAAAAGACTTAGGGAAATAACAATGTAGTTTATTCAACCCTTTTTTAAGACTTATATTGTTATGCGAGAACGCAAATAAAGCTTCCCCTAATTCATTGTTTAAATGGTATGTTACATGATATCTATTAAAATCTTTGCCTTTAATAGTAATATTAGTAATCAACTCAATTTCTTTATCTTCAACTATAGGCTTTTCAATTACATCATCTTTATTTTTTACACATATTTCATTAAGTGTAAAAATATTATTGTCGAACAAATTATCAAACACTTTTAAATTTTGAAGACCTGAATCACCTTTCATGTAATAACTTATGACTTCATCTGTTTGTCCTTCAAAGATTACATGACCATGCTCTAACAACATTGCTCTATTACATAAACTTTTTACAGCTGCCATATTATGACTAACAAAAAGTACTGTTCTTCCTTCTCCTTTACTTATATCTTGCATTTTACCTATAGCCTTTTTTTGAAACTCGGCATCACCTACTGCTAATACTTCATCAATCACCAAAATATCAGGATCTAAATGTGCTGCTACTGCAAAAGCTAAACGGACTGTCATACCAGAAGAATAACGCTTTACAGGTGTATCTATATAACGTTCACAACCAGAAAATTCAATAATATTGTCAAGTTTAGATTCTATTTCTTTTTTAGTCATTCCTAAGATAGCACCATTTAAAAAAATATTTTCTTTACCTGTCATTTCTGGATGAAAACCGGTACCTACTTCTAATAAAGATGCTATTCTTCCTTTTGTCTTAATTTCACCTGTGGTTGGGGCTGTAACTTTAGATAATAATTTTAAAAGTGTTGATTTCCCCGCTCCATTTTTACCAATTATTCCTAAAACCTCACCACGTTCTACTTCAAAATTAATATTTTTCAATGCCCAAACATATTCAGAATCTCCTTTAATACTTCTATCATTTGCTTCACCAATTTTAAGATACGGATCTTCTTTTCCTCTAATTTTATTCCACCATCTGTTAAAATCATGTCCTATAGTACCAGTTCCTACCAAACCCAACCTATATTGTTTGGAAATATTTTCACCTTTTAAAATAATATCCTTTTTCATCAAATAGTGTCTATAAAACTTTTTTCGGTTTTATTAAAAATAATAAGTCCTATTAAAAAAATCACAATACTAATTACGCTAGCATAAACCATTTTAGAGAGCGAATAATCTCCAACACCTAAAGTCATATATCTAAATGCTTCAATTATTGTAGTCATAGGGTTGTATTCTACTATCCATGATATGTTTGGCAATTTTTCTTTAAAAAAAGATAAAGGATACATTACAGCAGAACCATACATAAGTAATTGTACACCAAATGTTATTAAAAATTTCAAGTCCCTGTATTTAGTTGTCATAGATGAAATTATCATACCTAATCCCAAACCTAAAAGCCCCATAAACACAACCAAAATAGGTAAAAATATAATCACATTTTGAGGAGATGTATCAAATGCTTTATCTGTAAAAAATACATAATATATATAAAATCCAATAAATACTAATAATTGAATTCCAAATTTAACTAAATTGGTTATTACTACTGATATTGGTACAATAACACGTGGAAAGTAAACCTTACCAAATATACCTTGGTTTTGCCTAAAAGTATCACTTGTACCTGTTAAACTCTCTTTAAAATAATTCCAAGACGTTATACCTGCTAAATTAAATAAGAATGGTGGCACACCAACACCAGTTGGTATATTCGCCATACTATTAAATATTAAAGTAAAAATTACTGAGGTAAACAATGGTTGAATAAAATACCAAAGTGGTCCTAGTATAGTTTGCTTATAAGCGGTTACAACATTTCGTTTAACAAATAAAATAAGTAAATCCTTGTATCTCCAAATCTCTTTAATATTTAAATCAATCACCTTTTTTTGAGATGAAATAGTATAAAGCCAATTATCGTTATTATTATCCAATTTAACTAGTTTATAAATATTTTGCAGTGATTAATAAATAAAGCATAAGATTATCATCTTATTTTTAAAAAAGATTTAATTCGAGATGTTATTGTTTTTTTAGGATTTCCATCATCATTATAACCGTTGGCATAACTGCCATAACCGTAGCCATAGCCATAACCATAGCCATAACCATAGCCATATTTTCCTTTTTGATTATAACCATTATAAACAAAACTTATGTTTTTTATTTCTCCTTTTATGTATTTATCATTTACAAGACTTATCATCCCTTTTTTAGTATAATCTTGCCTTACAACATAAATTGTGGCATCAACATATTCTGTTAATTCTAAAGCATCAGCAACTAAACCTACAGGTGGAGTATCTAAAACTATATAATCATAATTATCCTTTAAATAATCCATTAGTCTATCCATATTATCATTCATTAATAATTCAGATGGATTTGGTGGTATAGGACCTGATGTTATAACATCCAAGTCTTGTACTAATGTTTTTTGAGTTACTTCTTCAATTGTTTTTTGTCCTATTAAATAATTAACAACTCCTATATCATTTTCTATATTAAAATCGCCAAAAATTTTAGGTTTCCTTAAATCTAAACCTACCAAAATTGTTTTCTTGCCACTCATAGCGAATACAGTTGCAACATTAATTGAGCAGAAAGTTTTACCCTCTCCACTAACTGATGATGTAATCATTACTGTTTTAGATCCTTCCAGACTATGCTTCTTATAAAAATATTGCAAGCTAGATCTTAAAGATCTAAACGCTTCTGCTATTGTAGATTTTGGTTTTAAATGTACAGCTAGATTATTATCTAAATTGTTTTTACCAACGACCCCTAATAATGGAATTGAAGACAAACTTTCTAAAACTTGTGGATTATGTATTTTATTATCAAAAAATGTTAATAAAAATGCTAATAGTAATGGTGGTAAAATACCACCAATTATAGCAAATAAATACCTTGAACTCAATTTTAAGTCTATAGGGGTTGCTCCAGTATCTTTAGCCTTATCAATAATTAATATATCTGATACACTTGCAGATTTAATTATATCTGCCTCTCCTCGCTTTGATAAAAACATATTATAAGTTCTTTCACTTAAAGAGTATTGACGCTGTATATCAAAAAGTTCTTGTTGCGCTTTAGGCAACTTTCTTATTTTTGATTCTTCAATTGCTATTTTAGAGTTAATCAAGTTCTGCTCTCTTTTTATTTCATTAGATACAGAACTAATATTCTCTAAAATAACATTTTTTAATCCATCAATTTGTCGGTTTATATCTGCAAAAATTGTTGCATCTTTTCTAACAGTAGACCCGTATTTTGATTTTTGAACAGATAAATTATTGATTTCAACAATATTAGAGAGTATGTTAGAATCTTCAATACCAGCTACTGCAGGAGCAGGTATTTCTGTAAAAGTATCACTTGTCTCTAAATAAGTTTTCAAGCTTAAATAATATGAAAGTTTATTACTATTGTTTTCTTTTTCTTCTTCTAATGAATTAATTTTACTATTTATTATTGTTCCTTCATTACTTAAATCAAAAATTTTGTTTTTCTGTTTATATTCATTTAAAGAATCGGCATTTGAAGTTAATTGAGACTTGACACGATCTAATTGTTCATCAATAAAATCAATAGTATTTGTAACAAATTGATTTTTTCTATTAAGTTGGTCTTCACTTAATACTTTTACAGTTTCATTTAAATAATCAACGATTTTTGCTTTGTTTACATCTACTAAACTTAAGTTTAAAATGGCTGAGTTTTTTGGGTTATCAATATTTAATCGGTCTCTATACTTGGCAACTACTCCATTAAAATTATTAAACTTAATAAAATATTCATCATTTGGGCTAGCTATCCTATTTTCTCTCAAATATATCACCCCATTAATGAAAGGGAGTTTTATAGTGTCATTCAAAAAAAATTGCTTCTTAAATTCCCCTAACGGTACATCTAAATTGAATTTACTCTTATCTGAAAAATTTTGTGTAGTCACAACGCTAGTTTCAAAATTTATAAGAATTTCATATTTGTTGTTTTCCAAAAATGTAACTTTTACAGGAACATTTAACAATTGTTTTGTATCAGGTAATAAATCTATTTTAAAAGGCGCATAACTGTAAACATCATCTTTTCTGAACCTTGATTGTTTTAAATAGGTGATATAAAACTCCAAATTATCTACCACTTTTTCATGAATTGAACGCGATTTTAAAGAGTTGATAATAGTTTGTACTTTACCTGAAACACCACCCCAGTTAAATGTTAAACTAGTATTTGATGTAAATAGAGGATTAGATTCTTCTTCAATTGAAATTTGAGTTCCTAATCTGTAAGATTGTTGCTTTCTAATATTTTGTTGATAAACAATAAAAACACCTACACCAATAAACAACACAAACAACTTCCAATAACTTAAAACCCTTATTATAAAAGCTTTTACATCAAAAGCTGGTAATGATTGTGATTCCGATGTCTCAAATTCTTCTTCCATAAATAAAGCTATTAAAGATTTCTAGTTAAGAAATAAGTTGAAACCAATACTGACAAAATCGAAGCTATTGTTGTTAAGTTTTGTATGGCAGTTTGTCCAGCTCCAATAGCTTTTCGTTTAAGCGGTTTAACCAAAATAATATCATTTGGTTGTATGTAATAAAATGGTGAATACATAGCATTTATATCTGTTAAGTCTATATGATGAATCTTTTGCCCATCAGGATATTGCCTAATCACCAAAATATCTTTTCTATCACCCGTTGCTGGAATATCACCAGCATTTGCCAATGCTTCAATAATATTTACTCTATCTTGAAATAAAGTAAATACTCCTGGTCCTGCCTCTCCAGTTACCGTATATCTCAAACCAGATAATTTAACTGTTACAAATATTTCAGCAGTTTCTTTAAAATATTGGTTTAAAAGTTCACTCTCTACCTTATCTTTAATTTCATCAATGGTGTAACCTAAAACATTAATTTCTCCTAATACAGGAAACTCAATATTACCGTGTAAATCTACTGTAAAACCATTAAAGTAAAGCCCTGCTTGACCTTGTGATGATGAATTTGAATCCCCTACAGGATTAAAAATACCTACAAGTTCATCATCTAAAGCCTTAACACTAATGCTTAAAATATCATTTACTTGAACTCTGTATGGTTTAGATAATTCTTTTACTTGAAACGTTGAATCGATTGCAGTACCTTTATCTTGAAGATATACTAAATCTTTATTGGTAATACAAGAAGAAAACATAACACAAATTGTTAAGAAAGCAACAATTAAATACCTCTGCATATTTATAAATTGATTTATCACAAATATAAGTTTTCACCTTGAACAATAAAACATATAACAGTATTTTTGGTTTTTTATGCGTTATTTGCAAAAAAATATACTTTGAATTACCTAACAGTAGAAAACATATCAAAATCTTACGGAGAGCTTACACTCTTTGAAAACATATCCTTTAGCGTTCATAAAGATCAAAAAATAGCCTTTGTTGCAAAAAATGGAACTGGTAAAACATCTATCTTAAATATTCTTTCTGGTGATGACCAACCTGATTCTGGAAATATCATATACAGAAAAGATATAAAGGTTTCCTTCTTATCTCAAGACCCTAAATTTGACAATAATTTAACTATTGAAGAAACCATTCTAGCTAGCGAAAATCCCATATTAAAAGTGATTTCAAACTACGAAAAAGTACTTTTAAATCCAGAAGATACAGATGCTTATCAAAACGCTTTTGAAGCTATGGAACGACACCATGCTTGGGATTTCGAAACACTTTACAAACAAATTCTTTTCAAATTAAAACTTGAAGATTTAACTCAAAAAGTAAGTACGCTTTCTGGCGGACAAAAAAAGCGGTTAGCACTTGCAAATGCTTTAATAAACAAACCCGATTTATTAATTTTAGACGAGCCTACAAACCACCTCGATTTAGAAATGATTGAGTGGCTTGAAGACTTTTTCGCAAAAGAAAATATCACGCTTTTTATGGTAACTCACGACCGTTATTTTTTAGAGCGTGTTTGCAATGAAATTATTGAGTTAGACGAAGGTTTACTTTATAGTTACAAAGGCAACTATTCCTATTACCTAGAAAAACGAGATGCTAGAATAGAACAAGAAGCAGTAGAAACTGGAAAAGCCAAACAGCTTTTTAAAAAGGAGCTTGATTGGATGCGCAGACAACCCAAAGCGCGTACCACAAAGTCTAAATCTAGAATTGACGATTTTACAGATATTAAACATCGAGCGCATAAGCGTAGAAACGACCATCAAGTTCAGTTAGAACTTAATATGGAACGTTTAGGTAGTAAAATTTTAGAGTTTCATAAAGTATCAAAAGCATTTAAAGATAAAACCATCCTTAATAAGTTTGATTACACCTTTCAAAAAGGGGAACGTGTTGGTATAATTGGAAAAAATGGCACTGGAAAAACCACATTTCTAAATATTTTAACACAAACAAATCAACCAGATTCTGGCAAAGTTGTAAAAGGAGATACTGTGAAATTCGGTTATTATACGCAAAGTGGTATCAAAATAAAACCTGAGCAAAAAGTAATTGATGTTATTCGAGAATTTGGTGATTATATTCCTCTAAAAAAAGGTCGACAAATTAGTGCCCAACAACTTTTAGAACGTTTTTTATTCAGCAGAAAAAAACAATACGATTTTGTTGAAAAACTTAGTGGTGGCGAACGCAAACGCTTATATTTATGTACGGTTTTAATTCAGAATCCTAATTTTTTAATCCTTGACGAGCCTACTAACGATTTAGATATTGTAACACTTAATGTTTTAGAGGAGTTTCTTTTAGATTTTCCTGGATGCATTATTGTAGTGTCTCACGACCGCTATTTTATGGATAAAGTAATCGACCACCTTTTTGTTTTTAGAGGCGAAGGTATTATTGAAGATTTTCCAGGAAACTATACAGATTATAGAGTTTATGAAGACAGCCAACCTGTAATTTCAAATACTATTGAAGATAAAACTGAAAAATTATCTATTAAAAAAAACGAAGCCTCTAAATTATCTTTTAATGAAGAAAAAGAGCTAAGAAACATTGAAAGTAAACTCAATTCTTTAGCATACGACAAGAAAGAATTAGAAGGTAAATTCAACAACCCAGATTTATCTCAAGACGACATCAATAAACTATCTGAAGAATTACAAAAAATCATAGACACTATTGAAGCAAAAGAAGAACGTTGGTTTGAGTTATCGTCTAAATTAGAAGATTAGTTTTTGTCCCCTCGAGCGCAGTCGAGAGGTATTAAAATATAAAATAGGTTTCAACTGCGTTCAACCTAACATATACATGTTTTATCAAGTAGTACAGTACATAAAATTTCTTTTAAGATCTTCCAACCAACATGGTGTGCACTCGCCTTTTGTATATAATTTGATAACAAAATGCTTTTACGACAAATCGAATTACAAGGATTACATAAAGATTAAAGATTTTATACAGCGCTTAAAAAAAGTAAAACTCAAATTAAAAGTTACCGATTTAGGCGCTGGCTCACAAGTTATGAAACAACAGGAACGTAGTGTTTCAAAAATGGCTAAAAATGCTGGCTCAACTTTTAAAAGAGCAAAACTCTTATACAGAATAACCAATTATTTAAAACCAAATACTATTTTAGAACTTGGCACTTCGTTAGGAATAGCGACACATGCTATGAGTTTAGGAAATCCAAAAACTAAAATTACAACCATTGAAGGCTGTCCGAATATTTCGGTATTTACTAAAAATCAATTAGAGATTAATAAAGTTGAGAATATTGAAATCATTACAGGAAATTTTAATAATGAAATTAAAAAACTAACATCTAACACATACGACCTCATATTTTTTGATGGCAATCATCAAAAAGAAGCGACATTAGAGTATTTTGAATCACTTTTACAAACAGTTGATAACAATTCGGTTTGGATTTTTGATGATATTTACTGGAGCAAAGGCATGACTGAAGCTTGGGAAACCATAAAACAACACCCAAAAGTTACTGTTACTATCGACACCTTTTTCTGGGGATTTGTATTTTTTAGAATAGAACAAGCTAAAGAGCATTTTACAATTAGAGTATAATTTTCTTATATTTAAAGTAAATAATTTTATGCTACTTTATCTTGTTATCATATTAGTTTTATTTGGATTAGTTAATAGTAACTTTAGACGTAATCAAAATAAACTTCATAATAGAAGAGGCAGAAACTTTAAAGAAAATTACGAAAGAAAAAAAGAAGCAAAGAAAGAGTAAGATTCATAAATTAATAACAAAACCTCTTAACTATTAACTTGCATAATATATGAAAATTTACACCAAAACAGGAGATAAAGGCACCACAGCATTATTTGGAGGCACGCGGGTACCTAAACACCATATACGTATTGAAAGTTATGGAACTGTTGACGAATTAAACTCGCACCTTGGTTTAATTCGCGATCAAGAAATTAATCATCATTACAAAGATTTAATTATTCATATTCAAGATAGATTATTTACCGTTGGCGCTATTTTAGCTACCGACCCAGAAAAAGCAATTTTAAAAAGTGGAAAAGAACGGTTAAATATCCCAAAAATTTCTTCAGAAGATATTGAACGCTTAGAGCATGAAATGGATACTATGAATGAAGCTTTACCACCCATGACACATTTTGTTTTACCTGGCGGACATCAAACCGTGTCATTCTGTCACATAGCACGTTGTGTGTGCCGTAGAGCCGAACGTTTAGCATCAGCACTTAACGATTTAGAACCTTTTGAAGCAAATACACTAACCTATTTAAACCGTCTTTCTGACTATCTTTTTGTATTGGCACGAAAGTTGTCTTACGACTTACAAGCAAATGAAATTAAATGGATTCCTGAGAAACAATAGCTTCAAAAAAACCTCTTAATGAGTTAGAAGCTAAAAACTCTAAAATCCAAAATTAAAACTGCTATTAGTATTAACATAGCAATAATAAATTTCAACTGTTTAGATTACAAAAGAATACGTTCTTAAAAATAATGATTAAATAATTCATTTTTTTCTTGTCTGTTTAAACTAAAAATTTATTTTTGCAAAAAATTAAACACAAAGAAATGTATTGGACATTAGAATTAGCATCTTATTTAAGTGATGCGCCTTGGCCAGCAACAAAAGACGAATTAATAGATTACGCTATTAGAACGGGAGCTCCTTTGGAGGTTGTTGAAAATTTACAGTCTATTGAAGATGAGGGTGACTCATACGATTCAATCGAAGAAATCTGGTCAGATTACCCTACAGATGAAGATTATCTCTGGAATGAAGATGAATATTAGTAAAGCATAAAGAAAAGTTAAAAAGTCTCGTTTTGAGACTTTTTTTTTGTCCTAATCTTTATAAAACACATAACAAAATGTATCTTTGATTGCTTTTTTAAAGCATCAAAAATCTAACAAAAAATCTAGGTTTACCCTAGACTAACATAAAATATACGCACATGAGTTTTTTAAATTCTGTACTAAAGGTATTTGTTGGCGACAAATCGAAACAAGATGTTAAAGCCATTACACCCTTAGTTGATAAAATTAAAACCTTTGAATCTGCATTAGAAGCCTTATCTCATGACGAGTTAAGAGCTAAAACTGCTGAATTTAAATCTAAAATTGCTGAAGCAAACAAAGCTATTGATGAGCAAATTGCAAATCTTTTAGAAGAAGCCGAAAACACCGAAGATATTGATGCTCGTGAAGATATTTATGAGCAAGTTGATAAATTAAAAGACGATGCTTACAAAATTACCGAAGATGTCTTAAACGATATTTTACCAGAAGCTTTTGCAGTAGTTAAAGAAACAGCAAAACGTTTTGTAAACAACACTTCAATTACTGTAAATGCAAACGAGTTTGACAGAACTTTATCTGGAGATAAAGAGTATATTACACTAGAAAACGATAAGGCAATTTGGGCAAACTCTTGGGATGCTGCAGGAAAACCAATTACTTGGGACATGGTACACTACGATGTACAACTTATAGGTGGTATTGCCATGCATCAAGGTAAAATTGCCGAAATGCAAACTGGTGAAGGTAAAACCTTAGTAGCTACACTCCCTGTTTATTTAAATGCTTTAGCTGGAAAAGGTGTGCATTTAGTAACGGTTAACGATTACTTAGCAAAACGTGATAGCGCGTGGATGGCTCCTATTTTTGAGTTCCATGGCTTAAGTGTAGATTGTATTGATTATCATCAACCAAACTCTGTAGCTCGTAAAAAAGCTTATAACGCCGATATTACTTACGGAACAAATAACGAGTTTGGTTTTGATTACTTACGTGATAATATGGCACATAATCCAGATGATTTAGTTCAACGTCCGCATCATTACGCTATTGTAGATGAGGTGGATTCTGTTTTAGTTGATGATGCTCGTACACCGTTAATCATTTCTGGTCCTATTCCAAAAGGTGATCACCACGAGTTTAACGAATTAAAGCCAAAAGTTGACGATATTGTTTCGGTACAACGAAAATATTTAACTGGTGTTTTAGCAGAGGCAAAAAAATTAATTGCATCAGGAGACACTAAAGAAGGTGGTTTTCAATTGCTTCGCGTATACCGTGGTATTCCTAAAAATAAAGCGCTTATTAAGTTTTTATCTGAAGAAGGTGTTAAACAACTTCTTCAAAAAACAGAGAACTTTTACATGCAGGACAACAACCGTGAAATGCCAAAGGTTGATGCCGAATTGTACTATGTAATTGAAGAAAAAAATAATCAAATTGAGTTAACCGATAAAGGTATTGAGTACATTTCTGGTAAAGACAATCCAGATTTTTTCATCTTACCAGAAATAGGAATTGAGGTTGCAAAAATTGAAGAACAAGGACTTTCAGCCGAAGAAGAAGCAAATCTAAAAGAAGACTTGTTTAAAGAATTCGGTGTGAAATCAGAACGTATTCACACATTAAATCAGCTTTTAAAAGCTTATGCTTTATTTGAAAAAGACACACAGTATGTTGTGATGGATAATAAAGTTATGATTGTTGACGAGCAAACAGGTCGTATTATGGATGGTCGTCGTTATTCAGACGGATTACACCAAGCCATTGAAGCTAAAGAAAACGTAAAAATTGAAGATGCTACTCAAACTTTTGCTACGGTAACACTTCAAAATTACTTTAGAATGTACCGCAAACTATCTGGTATGACGGGTACAGCAGTTACAGAAGCTGGCGAGTTTTGGGAAATTTACAAATTAGATGTTGTTGAAATCCCAACTAATAGACCAATTGCCAGAGATGACAAAGAAGATTTAGTTTATAAAACAAAGCGCGAAAAATACAACGCTGTTATTGATGATGTTACAAAATTATCTGCAGCTGGTCGCCCAGTACTTATTGGTACAACATCGGTTGAAATTAGTGAGTTACTAGGTAAAATGTTAAGCATTCGTAAAATACCTCATAACGTATTAAATGCAAAACAGCATAAAAAAGAAGCCGAAATTGTTGATGAAGCAGGTAGAACAGGACAAGTAACCATAGCAACCAATATGGCGGGTCGTGGTACCGATATTAAATTATCAGATGAAGTTAAAAAAGCTGGTGGTTTAGCAATTGTAGGTACCGAACGTCATGATTCTCGTCGTGTAGACCGTCAGTTACGTGGTCGTGCTGGTCGTCAAGGAGATCCAGGAAGCTCACAATTCTATGTATCGTTAGAAGATAACTTAATGCGTTTATTTGGTAGCGAACGTATTGCGAAAATGATGGATAGAATGGGATTAAAAGAAGGTGAAGTGATTCAGCATTCTATGATTTCAAAATCTATTGAGCGTGCTCAGAAAAAAGTTGAAGAAAACAACTTTGGGGTTCGTAAACGATTGTTAGAATATGATGATGTTATGAATGCGCAACGTGAGGTAGTATACAAACGTCGTCGTCATGCATTACATGGTGAACGTCTTCGTGTAGATTTAGCAAATATGATTTTTGACACGTCAGAAGGTATTGCTGAAACCAATAAAGGTGCTAACGACTTTAAGAATTTTGAATTTGAATTAATTCGTTATTTCTCAATGAGTTCACCTATTTCTGAAGCGGAATTCGGAAAACTATCAGCTCAAGAAATTACATCCAAAATATACAAAGCAGCATTTGAGCATTATAGAGAAAAAATGACGCGTAATGCAGATATTGCTTTCCCTGTAATTAAAAATGTATATGAAACACAACGCGATAAATTTAAACGCATAGTGGTTCCTTTTACAGATGGTATAAAAACATTAAATGTAGTTACCGATCTTGAAAAAGCTTATGAAACTAATGGTAAACAATTAATTACAGATTTTGAAAAAAATATTGCACTTGCTATAATCGACGATGCTTGGAAAACCCATTTACGAAAAATGGACGAGCTAAAACAATCGGTTCAATTAGCGGTTCATGAGCAAAAAGATCCTTTATTAATTTATAAATTTGAAGCTTTTGAATTGTTTAAAGCCATGATTGACCAAGTGAATAAAGATGTAATTTCATTCTTATTTAAAGGAGAATTACCTCAGGAAACTCAAAACACAATTCAAGAAGCAAGACAAGTTCGCAAAAAGGAAAACTTAAAAACTCAAAAAGACGAAATTCCTAATTTAGATGAACGTTCTGCTCAAAGTAGAGCTGCAGGTAATACACAACGCCAGCAAGAAGTAGTTGAAACTATTGTACGTGACAGACCAAAAATTGGTCGTAATGATCGTGTTACTATAAAACACGTTATAAATGGTGAAAACAAAACTTTAAAATATAAGCAAGCCGAACCTTTAATTGCCAAAGGCGATTGGGTTTTGGTAGAAGATTAATCAATTCCTGCGATAGCAGGAATCTAAAAACAAAAAATCCTGATAGTTAACTATCAGGATTTTTTTATTGTAATACTCTCAGATTAATTCATTTTGATAAAATAATATTACAAATAGAAAAATTAAGAAAATTGATATTGATTTTTTTACCTAATTTTATAAAAAATCAATAAACATGACTACCAAAACAAACCAAACCCTTAATTATTCTTTACTTTTCTTTCTTAGTTTATGTTTTACCTTTTGCAAAACAGATAAAAAAATGGACAAGAAAGTTACTATTGTTAACGAACTTAAAAACAAAGCCATATTAGAATTCGATTTAAAAGCGCAACTTGGTGAAGGTGCTATCTGGAATCATGAAACTCAAGAGTTGTATTGGATTGATATTGAAGGCATGAAAGTGCATATTTACAACCCTAAAACTAAAACAAACAGAACCATAGATACACCTTCAAGAATAGGAACTATTGTACCCATTGATTCCGAAAAATCTGTAGTTGCATTACATGATGGTGTTTATATATTAAATACAAAAACAAGTGAATACACCTTACTTTCTGATGCTGAAGCAAACATACCTTCAAATAGGTTTAACGACGGAAAGTGCGACCCATCGGGTAGACTTTGGGTAGGCTCCATGGACTTAAACACCAAACCCCACGCAGCAAACTTATATATGATTGATGCAAAAGGTGAAGCCTCTTTAAAAGTAGATAGTGTATCCATTTCCAATGGTATTATATGGTCTGCAAACAAAAAAACAATGTATTATATTGATACGCCAACACAAGAAATTAAGGCTTTTGACTATGATGATGCTACAGGAAATATATCAAACGAAAGAGTTGCAGTAAAAGTTCCAGATTCGTTAGGCGGTCCAGATGGTATGGCCATTGATGAAAATGGTAATCTTTGGGTTGGTATGTGGGGAGGCAGTTCGGTAACATGCTTTAATCCTAATACAGGACAAGTCGTTTCTAAAATAGATGTTCCTGCTGCAAATGTAACGTCATGTGCCTTTGGTGGTAAAAATTTAGATACACTCTTTATTACTTCGGCTGCACTTTATATGTCTGAAGACAACCAAAAAAAATACCCACTTGCAGGTGCATTATTTAAAGCTGTCCCTGGTGTTAAAGGTGTAAAAAGCGACTTTTTTAAAGCCGAATAATACGATGATGATAATTATTATGGGAGTTAGTGGTAGCGGAAAAACTACTATAGGTAAATCATTGTCTAAAAAAATGAACTTACCATTTTATGATGCTGATGATTTTCACTCTGAGGCAAACATAGAAAAAATGAAAAATGCTATTGCATTAACCGATGAAGATAGAAAACCTTGGTTAGAATCGCTCTCAAAACACATTGAAGAATGGGTGTTTAATGGTGGAGCTATTTTAGCATGTTCTTCATTAAAAGAAAAATATCGCGAAATTTTAAGCTCTAAAGTCGACACCATAAACTGGGTATATTTATCTGGTTCTTTTGATGTTATTAATACACGTTTAGAACAAAGAAATCAGCATTACATGAAATCAACCTTACTGAAATCTCAATTCGATACTCTGGAAATACCCGATTATGGTTTGCATATTTCTATTGAAAAACCTGTAAACGAGATTTTATCCACTATAACTTCAAAATTAAATTTAAATGGCTAAATCAGAATTTGGAGTTATTGGTCTTGGTGTTATGGGCAAAAGCTTAAGCCTTAACATTGCTGAAAATGGTTTTAAACTCTCGGTTTATAACAGAAGTGAAGATGATGAAGCTAATGTTGTAAATGATTTTATTTCTAAAAATTCAAATTTTAAAAATATTTCAGGGTTTACCAATATTGAAGCGTTTGTAGTTTCACTTGAAAAACCTCGTAAAATTTTAATGATGATAAAAGCTGGACCTGTGGTTGATGCTGTTATCAATCAATTAACGCCTTTTCTTGATGCCAATGACATTCTTATTGATGGTGGAAACTCATATTTTTTAGACACAAAAAAAAGACACGAAACGCTTCAAAATAAAGACGTTCACTATATAGGTTGTGGTATTTCTGGAGGAGAAGAAGGTGCGAGAAAAGGACCTTCAATGATGCCTGGAGGAAATTTTGATAGTTATAAATTAGTTGCTCCTATTCTTGAAAAAATTTCAGCAAAAGACAAAAACAATAAACCTTGCTGTTGTTTTATAGCAAACGATGGCGCTGGACATTTTGTAAAAATGATTCATAATGGTATTGAATATTCCGAAATGCAATTACTTGCAGAGCTTTACGCTATGATGTCCTTAACCATTACAAATGAAGCTATTTCAAAAGTGTTTCTTAATTGGAATAAAACCGATTTATCTAGTTATTTATTAGAGATTACTGCCGAAATTTTAACTAAAAAAGAAGATGGTAATTATATTATTGATACTATTTTAGACAAAGCAGGCAATAAAGGAACTGGGAGTTGGTCTAGCAAATTAGCTTTAGAAATTGGTATACCAACAACCATGATGACCTCAGCAGTTTTTGCGCGTTACCTATCGTCACTTAAAGAGAAAAGAGTTAAACTTTCAAAGTTAGTTTCTGATGAGAATAAATCTAAAACAATTCCAAGCATTGAAGTCTTACAAAAAGCTTATCGATTCGCAAGAATTATAAACCATCAACAAGGTTTTGATTTAATTTCCCAAGCTTCAAAAGAATATAATTGGAGCATTAACCTTTCAGAATTAGCAAGAATTTGGACTAACGGTTGTATCATTAGATCTGAACTCATGCAACAAATTTCAGAATTATTTAAATCAAAAAAGGACTTATTTGATGATGATTTCACTCTAAATATTTTAAAATATTCCGAATCTTCAGCTGCACAATTCGTAACTTCTGCCATCTCAAATCGTGTGTCTTTAGATACGTTTTGGTCTGCTTATAACTATTGGATTTCAATAACCACAGAACACCTCCCTGCTAATTTAATTCAAGCGCAACGTGATTATTTTGGAGCGCACACCTACCAAAAAATTAATGACGCTTCGGGTAAATTTTATCATACTAACTGGACTAAAAAATAAACATAGTGGACTATAATTTAATACTAGCCTTAATAATAGGTATAAGCGTACTTCTTTTTTTAATCATAAAATTAAAATTACATGCTTTTGTAAGCTTATTAATTGCAAGTATAATTGTTGGCATTGTGGCTGGTATGCAACCAGAAGAGATGATGAAAACCATTCAAACAGGAATGGCAAACACGTTAGGTTTTGTTGCAACTGTTGTTGGTTTAGGTGCTATGTTTGGAGCCATATTGGAACATTCTGGCGGCGCAAGTATTATTTCTAAAATGATGCTAAAACGTTTTGGTGTTGAAAAAGCACCAATTGCTATGGTTATTTCTGGGTTTATAGTTGCTATTCCTGTGTTTTTTGAGGTCGCTTTTATTTTATTAGTTCCTATGATTTATGCCTTACAAAAACAAACAGGTAAATCGCTTTTAACCTTTGCCATACCTCTTTTAGCAGGTTTAGCTGTTACGCATGCATTTATTCCTCCTACTCCCGGTCCTATTGCTGTGGCAGATATTATTGGTGTAGATTTAGGTTGGGTGATTCTTATTGGAGCTATTGTAGGTTTACCAACTGCTATTATAAGTGGGTTGTTTTTCGGTAAATATATTGGCAAAAAAATATTTGCGAAAATCCCTTTTGAATTAGATAACGGGAATGAAACCAAATTATCTCCAAATTTCTCAACTGTTATTACTATTATCTCTGTTCCTATTTTCTTAATTCTGTTAAACACGTTTATAAGTAGTGAAATAATCCCTGTTTCATCACCTAAAATTGTAAAATTCATTCAGCTAATAGGTCACCCGTTTTCAGCTTTAATTATAGCCAATATTTTAGCTTGGTATATTTTAGGAATTAAACAAGGTTTTACAAAAGCCCAACTTTTAAAAATCACCATGAAGTCTATGGAACCTGCTGGAATGATTATTCTGGTAACAGGAGCTGGTGGTGTTTTTAAACAGTTTTTGGTAAATACTGGTGTTGGAGAAATGCTAGCACAAAGTCTTGCTGGTGTTGGATTTCCTGTACTTGTATTTTCATTTATTATTGCTGCTTTAGTTAGAATTACACAAGGTTCTGCAACTGTAGCTATGATAACGTCTGCTGGTTTGGTTTCACCTTTATTGGCTCAAATGAATTTTGGTGATTTTGACCTAGCTTGCATTGTAATTTCTATCGCTGCAGGTTCCTCTATTTTCTCGCATGTTAACGATAGTGGCTTTTGGTTGGTTAATCAATACTTAGGTTTAAGTGAAAAAGACACTTTTAAAAGTTGGACAATGATGACTACCATTTTAGCTTTAGTAGGTTTCACTTCTGTTTCTATATTATCAGCTATATTCTAGTTTTTTGATTTTCTTAAAAAAACATCAAAAAAAATATTTGAATTCCAAAAAACACTAATTTTGTTTAAATTTTTAAAAGGCTTTATGCTACTTTAATGCAAAAATATATTGTTGTCAATCAGCCAGAAAAATGGAATTTTTCGATTGAGAATATTAATGTGATTTCATCACAAGACTACCTAACAAACCCTAAGTTTTCACTACTTAAAAAAGCACGTATTTTTAATCTTTGTAAAGATTACAACTACCAGTCTAAAGGGTATTATGTATCACTTTTAGCCGAAGCCAGAGGGCATTTGGCTATTCCTACAGTAAAGAATATTGTAGATTTAAAAACCTTAAAACTGGTTAGAATTGTATCTGATGAATTTGATGATATTATTCAGCAAAGTCTAAAAAATATTAAATCCAGAGAGTTTACTTTAAGTATTTATTTTGGGCAGAATGTGGCTCAAAAGTATAAAGAGTTAAGCACTTTATTTTACAAACATTTTCAAGTGCCATTTTTTCGTGTAAAATTTAATTATAATACGAAATGGAACATACAAAGTGTTAAAGTAATTTCGGAATCTGAAATTCCAAACGACCATTTAGAAAGTGTTCAGCAGTTTGCGAATCAATATTTTTCTAAAAAAAGATATGATACTCTAAAAATAACACAAAGTAATTTTGACTTGGCTATTTTAGTTAATCCTAACGATCCTGCGCCACCGAGCAATCCAAAAGGACTTAAAAAATTCGTTGAAATTGCCGAAAAGATGAATATTTACGCTGAAATTATTGAGCCTAAAGATTTATCTCGATTATCATCTTTTGACGCATTATTTATAAGACAAAGCACCGAAGTAAACAACGAAGCTTACGCCTTTGCACGAAAAGCGCAACAAGAAGGCATTGCTATAATTGACTATCCTGATGCCATTTTAAAATGCTGCAATAAAGTGTATATGGCAGAAGCTTTGCAAAATGCCAATATAGACACACCAAAAACCATTATTGTTCATAAAGACAACATAAATCAAATTTTAGAATTCACTGGCTTACCTTGCGTATTAAAAGCACCCGATTCTACATTTTCGTTTGGTGTAAAAAAAGCAAAAACGGTAGAAGAGTTTCTTAATTTGGCGAATACCATGCTAAAAGAATCAGATTTAATAATTGCACAAGAATTTTGTCCATCAGATTACGATTGGCGAATTGGAATTATTGATGGTGAGGCTTTTTTTTCTTGTAAATACTACATGGCTAAGGGGCATTGGCAAATCTATAATTGGAAAGCTAAAAATAAAAACGATCAAGATGGTGATGCCGATTGTTTACCAATTGAAGATGTGCCTAAAAAAGTAATAAAAATGGCTCTTAAATCTGCTAAACTTATTGGTAATGGCTTATTTGGCATCGATATAAAAGTGGTTGATGGAAAACCTATGGTTATTGAAATTAATGATAATCCAAATATTGATTTTGGTGTTGAAGATGGTTTTTATGGAGATTTAGTGTATACCAAAATATTAACAGCATTAAAAAATCGATTAGATTAAGATGAGCAAAAAATATCATTTATTTGAAGTTTTTGGGATCGAATTAGAATACATGCTAGTTAGTAATTTAGATTTTAAAGTAAACCCCATAGTTGATGAGTTACTTACTTTAAAAAATGGCACATTAACAGATGATATAGACAATGGAGATATTGCATGGAGTAACGAATTAGTAGCTCATGTTGTGGAGTTAAAAACCAACGGGCCAACTAAAAATTTAGATACGCTTGCAGATGCATTTCATAAAAATGTACTAGAAATCAATGCGCTTTTAAGTACTTTAAATACGTCGTTATTACCAACAGCAGCACACCCATTAATGAATCCGTTAACAGATACTCAACTCTGGAAACATAGTTATAGTGAGGTTTATGCTTTATACAATCGTATTTTTAATTGTAAAGGACATGGTTGGAGCAATGTACAAAGCACTCATATTAATTTGCCTTTTTTTGATGATAGTGAGTTTGAAAAACTACATGCAGCTATTCGAATCATTTTACCAATAATTCCAGGTTTATGCGCTAGTTCGCCTATTCTTGAAGGAAAAAGTACAGGATTTAAAGACACACGATTAGAATATTACAAAACCAATCAAAAGGAAATTCCAGAAATGACAGGTTTAGTTATTCCTGAGCAAGTTTTCTCAAAAGACGATTACCATGCTAACATTTTTGAACCCATTAACAAAGCTATAAAACCGCACGATACAGATAATATTTTAGATCATTACTTCTTAAACTCTCGTGGTGCTATTGCTCGTTTTGACAGAAATGCTATTGAAATTAGGTTAGTGGATATACAAGAATGCCCGCAAGCCGATATTGCTATTTGTGTATTTATTATAGAAGTTATTAAACTGCTTGTAAGCAATAAAACCTCTTCTTTAGAAACACAAAAATCATGGACTAAAGAAGCCCTTTTCAGTATATTAAATCCATGTATTAAAGACGGAGAAAATCATATTGTTTATAATTTAGAATATCTAAATTTATTTGAAATAGAACAAGCCTGTACCGTACAAGATATTTGGAAACAGCTTTATAAATTGGTAAAAACCAATATACACGAAACGCATCATCATGCTATAGAAACCATCATACTTAAAGGGACTTTAGCCACCAGAATACTTAAAGCTTTGGGGCATGATTTTTCAGAAAAAAACATCAAAAAGGTGTATAAAAAATTAGCTGCTTGTTTACAGGAAAATAAAGTTTTTACGTCGTGCAACTCATAATAACCTGTGAGCATGGTGGAAATACCATTCCTAAAAATTTTGAAGCCTATTTTAAAGGTGCTGAGTTAGTTTTAAACTCGCATCGCGGATACGATTTGGGTGCTTTAGATGTATTTAAAACATTAGAAACGCTTGCCAACGAGTCTTTATATTCTGAAACCAGCCGATTAGTTATTGAACTTAATAGGTCGTTACATCACCCAAATTTGTTTTCAGAATTTACAAAGCATATTTCTAAAGCAGAAAAGCAGGATTTAATTAATTCGTATTATTTAGTCTATAGAAATAAGGTTAAAAACACCATAGAGAACTGGATTAAAAACGATGAAACTGTTTTACATATTTCGGTGCACTCTTTCACGCCTATTTTAAACAATATTGAAAGAAACGGCGATATTGGGTTGCTATTCGATTCTAGAAAACCAACAGAAAAAGCCTTTTGTATAGCCTTTAAAAACCAACTTAATCTTTTAAAACCAGACTTAAATGTGCGTTATAATTACCCATATTTAGGGAAAGCGGATGGTTTTACAACGTATTTACGCAAACAGTTTCAAACACATTATTTGGGTATTGAAATTGAGATTAACCAGAAATACGCAAAGGCCAATGTGATGTCTCGAGAATTAAAAAGTGTTTTATTTTCAGCCTTAAAAACACTTTTAAACACAAGAAAGACTGAAGCTTGATTTTGTAGAAAATTTCAACTAACTTCGTTAACTCTTGATATAAGTCACTTGTGCTGAACTTGTTTCAGTATTAAAACGACGTCATATTATTAAAGTTGTAAGTAATTAAATGGAATTAGTAAAAAAATACAAAAGAACAGTATTTAAGAGTCATCGATTAAAAGAAATTTTTGACTTCTGGAAATCTTCAATTAATAACATTGATGAAGATGCTGTTGCAATTAGATTAATTGAAAACAATACTGAATCTTGGAATTATGATACGGACGAAGAATTTTTATCAGATTATGATAATGAAAAATCTTATGCAACATATAGTAAATCATTCTATTTAAAGCGTAGTAAAAATGAACTACTTCAGTCAGTTTCTTTAAAAATAACCCTTTTTGAAAATTCTGAAACTCACGTATATATAAAAGATAATGACCGAATAAGAATATTAAAAATAAAAAATTTCATAGAAGAGAATATTAGCGATTATGAAATTCTAAAACCGAAAGTAAAATCACCTGAAATTCTAAAACCTGTAGTTTTTATTGGTCACGGAGGAAGTTCAGATTGGAGAGATTTAAAAGACCACTTAAATGATAAACATGGTATTGAAGTTATAGCATATGAAACTGGAGCTAGAGCTGGTCATACAATTAGAGATATACTAGATGAAATGATGGAAAACTCTTCATTTGCAATATTAGTAATGACGTCTTCTGACGAGCAAGTGGACGGAACTATGAATGCAAGACCAAATGTAATTCACGAAGTTGGTTTGTTTCAAGGTAAACTAGGGTTTAATAAAGCTATTGTCGCTTTGGAGAAAGGCACAAACTTATTTTCAAACCTTGATGGAATTCAACAATTACGATTTTCTCCTGGAAATATAAAAGAAATTTTTGGTGATGTTTTGGCTACAATTAAAAGAGAGTTTTAACAATAACTACTTACAACAAAGCATATAAAAAAAAGCTAGTTTACCTAAGCCAAAGTTTGTTTCTTATTTACTTGCTTTTGATTTTCCTTCGGAAAACCCTTGCACACAAATACACAACTTCTCATATACATTAATGTTATTGGAAATTATTAAATTTATAACTTCAAAAGCAAATCAGGATTCGGGCAATTATTTTTATAAAACTCTAAATCGGTTTTACTACAAACACCCGGGTAATCGCCTTGATAATCTTGAATATCTTTTATAACCTGAAAATGCAAATGAGGTGGATAATCGCCATTTACCTCAGCATTTCCTAAAGTGCCTATTTGTTTACCTTTTTTAAGAGGTTTACCAACTTCTAAATGTTTAATGGAAGCTAAACTTAAATGCCCGTAAAGTGTGTAAAATTCAACACCAGAGATATTATGTTTTAAAATTATGGTTGGTCCGTAATCGCCATAATTGGTATTGTTTTTAAAACTATGTACGATTCCTTCAAGCGGCGCATAAATTGGCGTTTCTGCATCGCACCATAAATCAATACCTAAATGAATATTGCGTTCTTCTTGCGCTTGTTTATTAAAATGGTTGCTACGTTTGTATATGTTTCTTATTTCTAAGTAACCACCAAAAGCTACTTGTGCTTCGTTGGTTTTTATATGGCTATTTACATATGCATCCAACTTTTTGGATGATGATACATCAACAGCATTTAAGGCCTCATTAGTTTCAGATAAATCTAAAGGCACATATTTATTATTAGGAATAGTAGGATCTAGAACACGTAATGGTTCTGAACTTATGTTTTTTAAAAACTCTGAAAATTCTTTTAAATTCATAGTTGAAAAGTTCTCGATACAATCCCGATAGTTATCGGGATTACTCGAACTGACATAAATTTACAACTTTCTCACTACAAAATAACCCTTCGACTGTGCTCAGGGTGACATTATAATTTCTATTTATGTTGAAATTAAAATTAAGAAACTACCTCACCATAAAGGTCGAAATCTTCAGCTTCAATAATTTTTACCGTTGTAAATTCTCCGGTCTTTAAATAGGTTTTAGTAGCATCAATAAGTACTTCGTTATCAACATCTGGCGAATCAAACTCGGTACGCCCTACAAAATAATTACCTTCTTTTCTATCAATAACCACTTTGAAAGTCTCCCCTATTTTTTGTTGATTCAATTCCCAAGAAATTTGCGATTGAATTTCCATAATCTGGTTAGCTCTATCAATTTTTACATCTTCAGGAACATCATCTTCTAAATTGTAAGCATGTGTGTTTTCCTCATGAGAATATGTAAAACAGCCTAAACGCTCAAAACGCATATCGCTAACCCATTGTTTTAACTCTTGGAAATTCTCTTCAGTTTCTCCCGGATAACCAACAATAAGTGTGGTTCTAATAGTCATTTCTGGAACAGCTTCCCTAAACTGAGAAATTAATTTAGTTGTTTTTTCTTTAGTTGTTCCGCGACGCATACTTTTCAATATATCATCTGAAATATGCTGTAACGGAATATCTAAATAATTACAAACTTTAGGTTCGCGATTCATAACATCTAAAACATCCAACGGAAAGCCTGTTGGAAATGCATAATGCAAGCGAATCCATTCTACACCTTCAACTTTTACTAAAGCTTCAAGAAGTTCTGCTAAATTTCGTTTTTTGTATAAATCGAGTCCATAATACGTTAAATCTTGAGCAATTAAAATAAGTTCTTTAACCCCTTTTGCAGCTAGTTTTTCAGCTTCAATTACAATGTCTTCAATTGGTGTGCTTTTGTGTTTACCACGCATTAATGGAATGGCACAAAACGAACATGGTCTGTCGCAACCTTCTGCTATTTTTAAATAGGCATAGTTTTTTGGTGTAGTTGTTAAACGCTCCCCAATTAACTCATGTCTATAATCGGCTCCTAAAGCTTTTAATAATCCTGGTAATTCCGTAGTTCCAAAATATTCATCAACATTAGGGATTTCTTTTACTAAATCTGGCTTATAACGCTCGCTTAAACATCCTGTTACAAATACTTTATCAACTGCACCTTCTTCTTTCTTCTGAACATATTCCAGAATGGTATTTACACTCTCTTCTTTGGCATTATTAATAAAACCACAAGTATTAATTACAACAATATTGCCTTCTTCTTCATGTGCTACATCTTTACCACTGGCTTTTAATTGCCCCATAAGCACTTCGCTGTCGTAAACATTTTTACTACAACCAAGGGTTACTACGTTAATCTTGTTCTTTTTAAGAGTTTTTGTGCGCATACTTTTTATAAATCAGGGCGCAAAGATACGTAATGATTCACTATTTTGGGTTTCAAACTTTGCACTTTATTAAACCTTTTCTATATTTAACTGTCTCAATATGAAAACCTATGTTATGAAATCCCCAATTTATATTTTGTTATTAGTGTGTGTATTTAATTTTAGTTGTTCTTCAAATGATGACCCCGTTGAAGATCCTGTTGAAGAAACACCAACTCCAGAAACACTTTATTTTCCCCCAATAAACTCTAATGAATGGGAAACAACATCTATTGCCGACTTAGGTTGGAATGAAAGCGAAAAACGACCTTTATTAGACTACTTAGAAGAAAAAAACACCAAAGGTTTTATAATGCTTCATAATGGAAGAATTGTTATTGAAGAATATTTTAATGATCATAATGATTCAAAAATTTGGTATTGGGCAAGCGCAGGAAAAACATTAACCTCAACAGTTGCTGGAATTGCACAAGATGATGGTTTAATCGACATTAATAATAAAGTTTCTGACTATTTAGGTGAAGGTTGGACAAGCGCGCCTATAGAAAAAGAGAACTTAATTACTTGTAAAAACTTACTATCAATGGATTCTGGTTTAGATGATAGTTTAGGTGATGATGTGTCGCCTAGTGGTCTACAATTTAAAGCTGATGCTGGAACACGATGGGCATACCATAATGTTTATGTTAAAATGCAAGATGTTATTGCACAAGCTACTAATGAAACATGGAGTAATTATTTTAATACGAATTTAAGAGATAAAATAGGTATGACTGGTCAATGGATTAACTTAGATGCACTAAGTGTTTATTGGAGTAATACCAGAAGTATGGCCCGTTTTGGTTTATTAATTCACGCTAAAGGAAAATGGGAAAACACTCAAATTGTTTCCGAATCTTTTCTAACTGAAGCTACTAATACCTCCCAAAATATTAATCAAGCTTATGGTTATTTATGGTGGTTAAACGGAAAAAGTAATTATCATTTACCTGCAACACAAATTCAATTTAATGGGGAATTAATACCGAACGCACCAAACGACATGTATGCTGCTTTGGGTAAAAACGACCAAAAAATTTATGTTGTACCAAGTAAAAATTTAGTAATTATTAGAATGGGCGAAGTCGCTGATGGAGAAAATTTTGCGCTCTCAACTTTTGATAATGATTTATGGGGGAAAATTAATATGTTAATTGATTAATTTCTTTCTTCAAAAGGAATTATAATTCCTTTTTCAAGGTAGTTTTTCAAATCATATAAAAGCATAGCCCAACAAAAAGATGAGTGTTTAAAATGCTCATTATTTTCAGGCCAATTTTTGTGACTAAACTTTAAATAAGTGGCATTTTCTTTTACTTCTAAGTCAAAACCAAATGTTGTTGGGTTCCAATCTTTGTCAGAATCTGTCATTTTTAAATGAAAAGATTCATTTTCTTTGACTTTGGATACTTTGCAAAACCAATTGTAAGTATCAGTAAAATTTAAGTTGTATTCTGAATTTAATTCAGGTTTTCCTGAAGATTTTAAAGTCCACCAATTATCAAGATGTTCAGGTTGAGATACTGCATCAAAAACTTCTTTTGATGAAGCTTTTATTAGGAGGTTATGATAAATGTTGTAACTCATGATTTACTTAAAAAACGAATCTACAAACTCAAATTTATTAAAAACTTGTAAATCTTCAATACCTTCACCTACTCCAATATACTTTACTGGAATTTTAAATTGGTCAGAAATACCTATTACAACCCCACCCTTTGCTGTTCCATCAAGTTTTGTAACCGCTAAAGATGTTACTTCTGTAGCAGCTGTAAATTGTTTAGCTTGCTCAAATGCGTTTTGACCTGTTGAGCCATCTAAAACCAATAACACATCATTTGGTGTATCATCTACAACTTTTTGCATCACACGCTTTACTTTTGTAAGCTCATTCATTAAATTCACTTTATTATGCAAACGTCCTGCAGTATCAATAATTACCACATCGGCATCTTGAGTTACGGCACTTTGTAAAGTATCAAAAGCTACAGAAGCAGGATCACTACCCATAGATTGTTTTACAAGTGGTACATCTACTCTATCTGCCCAAACCTGAAGTTGGTCTATTGCTGCAGCTCTAAAGGTATCTGCTGCTCCTAAAACTACTTTTAATCCTTGCTTTTTAAACTGATATGCTAGTTTACCAATGGTTGTTGTTTTACCAACACCATTCACACCAACCACCATAATTACATATGGTTTTTTATCTTTTGGTATTGAAAACTCGGTCTCCTCACCAGAATTGGTTTCACTTAATAAACCTGTAATTTCTTCTCTAAGAATCTGGTTTAACTCATCGGTTCCTAAATATTTATCTTTAGAAACACGTTCTTCAATACGCTCGATAACTTTAAGTGTAGTATTAACGCCAACATCACTCGATACTAAAACTTCCTCAAGGTTATCTAAAACCTCATCATCTACCTTAGATTTTCCTGCTACGGCTTTACTTAATTTACCAAAAAAACTGGATTTTGATTTTTCTAATCCCTTATCTAAGGTTTCCTTTTTATCTGAAGAAAATATTTTTTTAAAAAAACTCATTTACTATTCTTATTAATTTGAATGTTTTTGCGCTAGGGATTTACTCCAGATTTTTATCTGGAAGCTACTACTGAAAGTCCTACCATTATGGTAACGCACAAATTATAATTGTCAAATTTCTTACCAATTATTTTTACTGCTATAATGGCAGTAAAGCTGCTCAAATATAAAAATAAAAAAGCTGCTTTCGGTAAAGAAAGCAGCTTTAAAATATCTTGGAACGTAACCTTTTAGTTTTTACTTAAAAAGTCGTTTACTTGTTCTGGACTCATTATTGATTCAACAAACATGTAAGCTCCTGTTTTTGGAGACTTTACCATTTTTATTGCTTTAGTTAATCTTTTAGATCCTGTTTGTAATGATGCTACTGCTTTCTTTGCCATGACTTACTATTTTATCTCTTTATGAACTGTCATACGTTTAAGAATAGGATTAAATTTTTTAATCTCCATTCTATCTGGCGTATTTTTTTTATTTTTTGTAGTAATGTAACGAGAAGTTCCTGGTTGTCCAGACTCTTTATGCTCAGTACATTCTAATATCACTTGTATTCTATTACCTTTCTTTGCCATGTCTTATTACTTATTAAAAACAGCTATTATTTTAAAAATCCTTTAGATTTTGCTTCCTTAATTGCTGCAGATATACCTATTTTGTTAATAGTTTTTAAAGCAGAAGTTGCAACTTTTAAAGTTACCCACTTATCTTCTTCTGGAATGTAAAAACGTTTCTTTACTAAATTCGCATTAAACTTGCGTTTAGTCTTGTTCATTGCATGAGACACGTTGTTCCCAACCATTGCCTTCTTTCCTGTAAGTTCACAAACTCTTGACATTATATATAACTTTAAATTCTTGTTGCTTAAAATCGAGGTGCAAATATACAAATTCTTTATATTATGACAACTTAAATTTTATCAATTTTTAAAAATTTCTTTTTGAAGCATTTCCAAAGCCTTATTTACGGCTTTATTGATAACTCTTGTGCGGTGATTTCCAAAATTAAATTCTTTTGAATACACAGTGTTTTTTGTTGCAATGGCTATAAAAACTGTACCTACCTCTGCTTTAGAATCGCCTTTTGTTGGGCCAGCATTACCAGTTGTTGACACTGCGAAATCTGCTTTGTATAACTTTAAAACATTTTGCGCCATAGCTTCAGCAACTTGTGCACTTACTACTGAATGTGCATTGATTAAATCTTCTGGAATATTTAAAACATCTATTTTAGATTGCGTTGAATATGTTACAACACCTCCTTTTAGATATTGTGAAGCACCTGGATGAGATGTAAATAATTGTGCTAATTTACCTCCTGTACAACTTTCGGCTATCGCTAAAGATTTACCAATTTTAGTAAGTTGGTTTGCTACAACAGCTTCTTCATTACCATCTTCATCCTCATAACCAAAAAATTCCTTTTTAATTAGTGGTAATACTTTCTCTATTTCTTGCTGTACATCCGTTTCTATTTTTTGTTTATCAAATCCTTTAGCTGATAAACGTAAACGCATTTTACCCAAACTTGGTAAATATGCTAACTTAATATGATTAGGTAAAGCATCTTCCCAAGCTTCAATTCTTGCCGCCAAAGTACTTTCTCCTAAACCATAAACCAATAATGTTTTATGTAGTATAACCGGAAAATGATACTTGTCTTTTAATTTTGGCAAAACACTGTTAGTGATTAATGCTTTCATCTCAAAAGGAACTCCGGGTAGCGATATAAATGTTTTATTTCCTTTTTCTAGCCACATACCTGGTGCTGTACCAACTTTGTTCATTAAAACAGTTGCTTTAGATGGCACCAATGCTTGATCTTTATTTACTTGTAGAAGTGTTTGTCTTACATATTGTTTCCAAATGGATTCAATATTTTGCAATACAGAATCATCTTGAATAAGGGTATCATCAAAATATTCTGCTATAGTTTTTTTAGTAATATCATCTTTTGTAGGACCTAAACCTCCTGTTAGAATGATAATATCTGCATTACCTTCAGCTTCTTGTAACGCTTTTAAAATATGAGGCTTATCATCTTGAACAGATGTAATTTGATAAACCGATACACCTACTTTATTAAGTTGTTTTGCTATAAACGCAGAATTGGTATCTATAACCTGACCAATTAGAAGTTCGTCGCCAATAGTTATTATTTCTGCTTGCATTCATTACAAATTAAAATCCGATTTTATTTCTACCAAGGCCTTATCTACTGCAGACATTACAATTTGTAATTTATCAGTAATATCTACATCTGTTTTGGTAAACTTTCCCCAATCTTGAACTTCAATTAAAGTATCAAGAACACCAAGTTCAAATAAATCGACTGTTGGTTTCATTTTGTGAGCAGCTTGATAGGCATCATGATAATCTTTTTCGGCTACAGCCTTTTTTAAACGTTCGGCATCAACCGAAACTTCTTCTAAAAATGCTTCAGCTAATGTTTTTATAAAACTTTCGTCGTTATCAGCTAATTCGCGTACTCTAAATAGTTTATAATGTTGTTCCATTTATTTTACTGTTATTGAAAACATTTGTTTGTTTTCTATAAATCCTGTTAATTTATCGTTAGCAATTACTTTGCCAACTCCTGCTGGTGTGCCTGTAAATATAATATCTCCAATCTTTAAAGTAAAGTATTTTGACACATATTCTATTATTTCATCAATTTTCCAAAGCATATGGCTTGTATTTCCTTTTTGAACAATTTCATCGTTCTTTTTTAAAGAAAATTCAATATTGTTAATGTTTTCTATCTCACTAACTGACAACCAATTACCAACAACCGCTGCACCATCAAACGCTTTTGCTTTTTCCCAAGGCAAACCTTTATCTTTTAATTGCTTTTGTAAATCGCGAGCTGTAAAGTCGATTCCAAGCCCAATTTCATTGTAGTATTTATGAGCAAACTTTTTATCAATATGCTTTCCTACTCTGTTTATTTTAACCAAAACCTCTACTTCATGATGAACATCATCTGAAAAATCTGGAATAAAAAAAGGTTGTTTTTTTAGAAGAATAGCCGTGTCTGGTTTAAGAAAAACTACAGGATCTGTTGGTTTTTCGTTTTCCAGTTCTTTGATGTGATCTGTATAGTTTCTGCCAATACAAATAAGTTTCATATTAACCTAACTTATTATTAAAACTTCTTAATTTAATAGCTGTTAATACCTTTTTAGTATAAAGTGGGAAATCGGCATTTAACAACCAACCAAAATACCCTGGTTCTTTTTCTAAAACATCTGTAACTAACTTACCTTTATGCTTTCCAAAGGAAAAACATTCTTCTCCTTTTTTATTATAAGTTATAAAACCAGCAAAATCTGCAAACTTTTTTCTCGAGCTAAACTCTGCTAAAAATTTAGTGTTGTTTTCTACCTCATCGTACCTTTCAATTTGTGCTTTTAAAACCTCATAAGTAGCATTAGTATCTGCCTCTGCACTATGCGCATCATCTAAATTTTTATCACAATAAAACTTGTAAGCTGCACTAAGCGTACGTTGCTCCATTTTATGAAAAATAGTTTGAACATCAACCGCTAAGCGATTTTTCATATCAAAATCTATTTCAGCACGAAGCATTTCTTCAGCCAATAAAGGTATATCGAATCTGTTGGAGTTAAAACCACCTAAATCTGAGTCCTTTATAATGTTATAAATATCTTTAGCTAATTCTTTAAAAGTTGGTTCGTTGGCTACTTTCTCGTTAGTGATACCATGAATTGCAGTAACTTCTTTAGGAATAGGCATTTCTGGATTTACCAACCATGTTTTACTTTCTTTATTTCCGTTGGGAAATACTTTTAAAATTGAAATTTCAACAATTCTATCTGAAGTTATATTGACACCTGTAGTTTCTAAATCGAAAAAACAGATGGGTTTTGTTAGGTTTAATTGCATTAGTTTAGTTTATTTATTGTCTCGAATTCTTTCTCAAAACTGATTTTAATTTCGTTCCACGTTTCATTATTTAATAAGTTTAAAAAAGTAACATGATAATTATTAAAATGTTTATCAGGATAATAAACTAAAAACTCACCTGATGGTTTAATAATTGCAAAATTTGTATTTGCATTTTCATCAAAAAAAAGCTTTTTCAACAAACTTGCGTAATCTTTAAACCATCTTAATTCTTTAAATTCGTTTGGGTGTCCATTATTGACATTATAAAAATGAAATACAGATACCTTCTCATTATGTTTATTATTATATTTATAATATCGTTTTGTACACTTTTTATTCAATTTTAAAAAACGTCTATAATTTTGAATATGTTTATGTTTTGCAACTTTGTTATAATTAGTAAAATCAAATTTCACTCCATCTGAAATTTGGCTTGATTTTATAAGCGGTTTAATTACTCTATTTAAGCTGTCATAAAAAACAACAGTGTTTTTTTTAGAATATTCCGATTTTGCCCTTAACGTATCTAAATAATGAATTATTAAAGTTTTTGAAGTATCTATTTGATGTCTTTTATTTAAAAGTTTAAATAATTGGCTTTTTATTGGTGACGATAAATTTCCAAAATAATATTTAAATCGAATTGTTTGTAATACTAATGTATCTGTATCAAATCTTAAACCATGATAAATTGGAGAATTCATTTTTTTATAAAAAACTTGTTTAGATATATAATCATCATTTTCATCAACATAAATCGTATCCTTTTGAGCATTAAGATTGATTGAAATGATAAAAAAAACTATTAAAACTAATTTTGAATAAACCTCAACTTTATTATTATTCATTTAATTAAATTAGAATACTGCAAAAATAAAAAAAATCCAACCGTAAAAGCAGTTGGATTTTAATTACTTTGATCTTCTTTTATATTTCTCTGTTACTATCCCAAGCTTCTAGATAATCTGTTACTGCTTTTACAAACTGTCCACCAAGTGCACCGTTTACAACACGATGATCGTAAGAATGTGATAAAAACATTTTGTAACGAATACCTATAAAGTCGCCTTCTGGAGTTTCAATTACCGCTGGAACTTTACGAATAGCACCAAGAGCTAATATACCTACTTGCGGTTGATTAATTATTGGAGTCCCCATAATACTACCAAAGGTTCCTACATTAGTAACTGTATAAGTTCCTCCTTGTACCTCATCTGGTTTTAACTGATTTAAACGTGCTCTGTTTGCTAAATCGTTAACCTGTTTTGTCATACCAACCAGATTTAATTGGTCTGCATTTTTTATAACTGGTACAATTAAATTTCCGTCTGGTAAAGCAGCTGCCATACCTAAATTGATGTTTTTCTTTTTTATAATTTTATCACCTTGAACAGAAATATTTAGCATTGGAAAATCTCGAAGTGCTTTTGCTACTGCTTCTAAAAAGATAGGTGTAAAGGTTAAATTTTCACCTTCACGCTTCATAAACGCATCCTTAACTTTCTTTCTCCAATTCCAGATTTTAGTTACATCGGCTTCAATAAAACTTTGAACATGAGCTGATGTTTGAACAGATTCAACCATATGATGCGCAATAAGTTTGCCCATTCTAGTCATTTCTATAATCTCATCTTCCCCACTAGATATAACTGGTGTTTTTTCTGGTTTTATTTGCGTTTTTGATTCGGTTTTTAAAACGGGTGTTTCTACCGAAGGTACAACCTGCTCTGTTTTAGTGTCTTTATTTTGAATATAATCTAAAATATCATTTTTGGTTACACGACCATCTTTTCCTGTTCCTGGAATCGTATCTAATTCTGCTTGCGATACGCCTTCAGCTTTAGCTATATTTTTTACTAATGGAGAATAAAATCTATTATCACTTGAAACAACTGGAGCTACAACTGCTTCTTTAACAACATTTATTGTTTGAGTAATGTTTTCAACTGCTTTTTCTTGCTCAACATGTTCAACCTCATTTAAGGTTTCAGTATTAACCTCATCATCTCCTTCGGTTTCAATAATCGCTAAAACCTGACCAACTTGAACTACATCATCTACGTTAAAAAACTTTTCTACTAAAATTCCATCAACTTCGCTAGGTACCTCACTATCAACTTTGTCTGTAGCAATTTCTAGTACTGGCTCATCCAGCTCAATAGTATCTCCAACTTCTTTTAACCAAGATGTTATGGTTGCTTCTGCAACACTCTCTCCCATTTTTGGTAACTTAAGTTCAAACTTTGCCATATCTTTAACGTAATACTCGTTTTTTGTTTTTCGTTTGCAAAATTAATTAAAAAACATTGGTTTTATTAAATTATTCTTATTAATTAAAGCTTTAATTAACCTATTAAAACTTATTTTACAAAGGTAAAACCTTTACTTTATTACTTCAAAAGAAATTGAGTTTTGTTTTAAGGCCAATAAAAAACCATTGTTAGGCTGAACAATAATGTTTTTTTTTGCTAGCTTCATTAAAGGCAAATCATCTATATGATCAGTTATAAATAAGTCAATTTGGTCAGTTTTTTGTTTTTTTAAATAATTTAGAACGTTACTTTTTTTTACTTCACTTTTATTTTCAAAAGAACTATTAAATTTTATACTTGGAAAACTTGTACCAATACACACATCAAATCCTTCGTTTTGGGCAATAACTTTAGCGTAACATGAAGGTGCTGCTGTAGCTAATACTTTTGTATGAAATTTATTTTCCTCAAGGTGTGATATATGTCTTTTTTTTGATGAGATTGATTTTACAAAACACTCATAATTAATATCACTTCTATTGTTCAACAACTTTAAAACATTGTGTTTCATTTTAGAATGAGAAGTAAATATTCTTGAAGCAAGGGCAATACACAATTTAAATAATAGTCCTATTTTAAGATTACTAAAACAATCTATAATTAAAAACTTTATAAAATAATGAAATGTATTAATTGTATATAATGTGCCATCTAAATCAACTACTAAAACCTTCTTTTTCAAAATCTTTATGTTTATAATCTTTAGACCAAGGAAATCTAACCAAACAGTTTTTAAATAAATAATAATCTGGTTTAACAATTGAATTTTCAATAGTCCAAGATATAACTGCAGTTTTAATTTGTGAATTTGGGAACAATTTTCTTAGACTATTTTCAACAATAAACATTGTTTTCCCTGTATCAATAGCATCATCAATTATAAGAATTTTTTTTATAATATCTTTTTTACCTAAATCAAAGTTAATATCTATCAAATCACCTGAAAGACTCTCTAAGTTTAGCTTAGAAATTGATTTTCTTATTTTTTTTGATTCTAAAATTCTTAGTTTATTTGCAACCCAATTTGGCAAAAATTTGAAAACTGACTTTGTAAACAAATTATTTTTTAACCAATTATTCCTTTTTGGAGTAACAGATTCAAACTTTAGCTTTTCAAACTTTCTATCGTTTTTAAACTGATTAATAACGTAACTTCCTCCTTTTTGAATATAAATAATAAGGTCGGGTTCGAAATCTATTTTTGAAACGAGTTCTGCACACTTTTTAAAAAAAGCTTCCTTATTTAAAGTAATAACTTTCATTTAAAGTTTGATAGAAGTTTCAAAAGGGATTCTATTAATAATACTTCTACCAAGAGTAATTTCATCTGCATATTCTAACTCATCTCCTACTGAAATCCCTCTAGCAATTGTTGAAGTTAAAACCTGAGAATCCTGAATTTGTTTAAAAATATAAAAATTTGTTGTGTCTCCTTCCATAGTTGAACTTAGTGCAAAAATAAGCTCTTTTATTTTACCCTCTTTAACTTTTTTTACTAACGACTCGATATTTAAATCATGAGGACCTATACCATCCATTGGTGAGATCTTACCTCCTAGAACATGATACAAACCTTTGAAGGTACTTGTATTTTCTATAGCCATAACATCTCTAACATCTTCAACTACACAAATAATTTCTTCGTTTCGATTCTTATTCGAACAAATTTCACAGAGTTCTACATCACTTATATTATGGCAAGATTTACAGAATTTCACATCATTACGCATGCTTTGCAACGCTTCAGATAAAGCTAAAGTCTGCTCTTTTGGCTGCCTTAACATATGCAAAACCAAGCGCAATGCTGTGCGTTTACCAATTCCTGGTAACTGTGACATTTCATTTACTGCTCGCTCTAGTAATTTTGAAGAGAATTCCATAGCTGCGAAATTACAATTTTAGATTTAAGTTTTAAACTTATCATTTGTTATTTGTATTTTGGCTTAGAATTAAAATTTATATGAGTGCAACGCAAATTCTACTACTAATTGCTGCCTATTTCTTGGTACTAATACTTATTTCTTATTTCACTGGAAAAGAAGATTCTAACGAAGCTTTTTTTAAAGCCAATAAATCGTCACCATGGTATTTAGTTGCTTTTGGCATGATAGGAGCCTCACTTTCTGGGGTAACTTTTATATCGGTTCCGGGAATGATAGGCGGGCAACAATTTGCCTACATGCAAGGTGTTTTTGGTTTTTTTGTTGGGTATTTATTTATTCTTTTTGTGTTGCTACCTATTTACTATAAGCTTAATGTTACATCTATTTATCAATATTTAGAGCAACGATTTGGCAAAGTAAGTTACAAAACTGGTGCATTTTTCTTTTTACTTTCTAGAGTAACAGGTGCCTCTTTTAGGCTATTCTTAGTAGCCTTAGCCATGCAATACATTGTTTTTGAGAGTATAGGTATTCCATTTTGGGCAACTGTAGTTATTTCTATTTTACTTATTTGGATATACACCAATAGAGGTGGTATAAAAACCATTGTTTGGACAGATACTTTACAAACACTAGCTATGTTAACAGCAGTTGGTGTTGCAATTTATTTGATAAATGAAAAATTAGATTGGAGTTATACAGAATTCTTAAATTCAGATATATTTAAATCAAAGAGTCAGATTTTCTTTTTTGACAATCCTAACTCTGTCACATATTTCTGGAAATATTTTATTGGCGGTATTTTTATTGCAATTGCTATGACAGGGTTAGACCAAGACATGATGCAAAAAAACCTGACCTGTAAAAACTCAAAAGAATCTAAGAAAAATATGTTTACAATGGCTACACTTTTAATATTTGTAAACTTCTTCTTTTTATCACTTGGTGCCTTATTATTTATATATGCCGATAAATTTGGTTTACAAATTCCTATAGTAGAGGGTAAAACCAGAACCGATTTGCTTTTTCCTGAAATTGCTATGAATCAAGGCTTAGGTCTTGGATTAGCAGTTACTTTTATAATTGGCTTAATTGCAGCAGCCTACTCTAGTGCTGATAGCGCTTTAACATCTTTAACAACATCTTTTTCAGTAGATTTTTTAAATGTTGAAAAACTACCTAAAGAACAACAAAAACCACTTAGAAAAAAAGTTCATGTAGCTGTTTCTATTTTATTGATTTTAGTTGTAATTTTCTTTAACACTTTAGAAGGCAATGTAGTAAGTAACTTATTTAAGTTTGCCACCTTTACTTATGGTCCATTATTAGGATTATTTGCCTTTGGTATTTTAACCAAGTATCAAATTAAAGATAAATACACATGGATTGTGGGTATAATTTCCATAGTCTTAACTTATTTAATAACCATACTTCCAGAAAGCGTTATTGGTAGTTACAAATTTCATTGGGAAATTCTCCCTTTAAACGGATTGATTACTTTTTTAGGTTTAATATTGATTCGTAGAAAGCAAAACTAAAGTACAAGCTTCCTCATAATTAATATTATGTTTCTTTAAAATTTTATAAAATTCGGGGTTTTCTGTTCCCGGATTAAAAATTATTCGTTTAGGATTTAAAGAAACTATATAATTATAATATTCCTTCTGCCTTTTTGAGTTTAGATATAATGTTACGGTATGAATATTTTCATAAGTCAATAATTCAGTATCAATTTCAATTCCTGAAATTTCTCCTTTTTTTAAACCATACGCAACCGTTTCAACATTATTAGCAACTAAACGTTGTACAGCATAATGAGAATATCTATTTGGTTTTAAAGATGCTCCTAGCACCAATGTTTTCTTATTCATTTATAATATTATTTTTCCTTTAATAGTAATTATAATCCGCTTAAAAATACTGTTTTTGTGAGCCTTGACACATTATAGCGAGTTTTTTATATGTTAAATTGATGTTAATAATTATTAAATATAGTAACATAAGTTCAAGTTTTGCGTCTACAAATAAAACATCAATCAAAAAATCAAACTAATCAAATGAAAAAACTACTTTTTGTGTGCTTTCTATTGCTATCTATTTCCGTAAAAGCACATTCCACAGACCCTGAAAAGAATGCAGATAAAACCGGATCCGTATCAGGAGTTGTATTAGACGCAGAGTTAAAACAACCCTTACCTTATGTAAATATTATTATAAAAAACCCAGCAGGCGAAACCTTAACAGGTGGTATTACGCTTGATGATGGCTCTTTTGAAATTGATAAAATTGAAGAAGGAAAAGTTACTGTAAGCATTCAATATATTGGATACAAAACGGTTACTAAAAATGTAACGTTAGACAAAGGTAACTACAAAGTAAACCTAGGAAATATTCTATTAGAAGAAGAAGCTGAAGGCTTAGACGCTGTTACTGTTGTAGCCGAAACTTCAACCATACAACAAAAGGTAGACAGAAAGGTTATTACCGTTGGAAAAGATTTAACAACAGCAGGCGCTACAGCAAGCGATATTATGAATAATATTCCTTCTGTTAGTGTAGACCAACAATCTGGTAACATTAGCTTACGAGGAAACCAAAACGTACGTGTTATGGTTGATGGCAAATTAAGCAATGTTCCAATAGCACAATTATTAAAACAAATTCCTTCTACATCTATTAAACAAATAGAGTTAATTACCAACCCTTCTGCAAAATATAATCCTGAAGGTATGAGTGGAATAATAAACATTAAGCTTCACAAAAACACTCAAATCGGCTTTAATGGAAACATTAATTTGGGTTTAACTAAAGAAATTTTTGCAAAATTTAATAGTTCTGTAGATATGAATTACCGAAACGGAAAGTTCAATTTCTATGGTAACTACGGTAATAATATTGGTAAATATGACAATTTTGGCTACATCAATCGTTTAGATGATGATTCCAGACAAGATTTTAAGTTTGGAAACAACAACAAATCACATTTATATAAAGTTGGTGTAGATTTTTATATGAATGACAACAATACCATTTCATTCTTTACAAATCAAAATATATTTGAAGGTGATGGTTTTGGTAATACTATTTTAAGTTTTAATAACGCAATTCAAAATCAATTATTTAATAACTTATCTGATAATGCATCAGGACAATATAACTTAGCTTATAAGCATGAATTTAATAACGAAGACGAAACGCTTGAAATAGAAATTGATTACAACGATTTTGAGCAAGATGAAATTGCGAATTTCAGCTTTGTTAATTTTGATTTTCCTCCAAATTATATTGATAATGTTGATACCGAACGAAATCAAACCACTATAAATGTTGATTATGTAAACCCTTTAAACGAGAAAACTAAAATTGAAGCAGGTTTAGAAGCGCGTTTATTTGATTCTGATATTGACTATATGTCTACCGGACAAACTTTTTCAAGTACAGGTAGCGTAATTCAAACACCTAGTACAGACTTTGAATACAACCGAGATATTTATTCGGCGTATTTTACTTTTGGAAAAACCTTGGAAAAATGGAACTATCAAATTGGTCTTCGTGCAGAACAGGTTAATGAAACTGCAAATGCATTAAAAATATTTGATGATAATAGTACAGAAGCAACACCTTTTGAAAATGATTATTTTCAAGTATATCCGTCAGCCTTTTTAACTTACAATCCTTCAGATAAAAACTCATATCAATTAAGTTTTAGTCGTCGTATTGACAGACCTGGGCTACAACAAGTAAACCCAATTAGAGAATGGAGCACACCTCGTATTTCTTCTTTCGGGAACACAGAATTACAGCCCCAGTTTACAAATTCTATAGAAACAAATTACACAAGACAACTAAAAAAAGGTAGTATAACTGCCGGAATATTTTACAGATTAATAGAAGATAATATTAACCGTTTTGTATACATAGACAGATCAAACGTTCCTGCAGCTAATGCTATTCTATCTTTTGATAATTTTGATAACACTTCTGCATATGGTGTTGAGTTTTCAACTAATTACAGACCTACAAAATGGTGGAGTTTAAATGGTAGTTTTGATTTATACTCGCAAACACAAAAGGGTATTACTGAAATTATCGATACAGACGACTTGCAAAATGCCACTGAAGACGATATTATAAGATTAGACACCGAAGTAGATAACATTGTTTGGAACTTAAGATTGTTTAACAATTTTAAAGCTAGTAAAAACTTAAGTTTTTCATTATTTACAATGTACCGTGGCGAAGAAAAAGGTATTCAATTTACCAGAAAACCTATGTTCATGCTAAATACTGGACTTCGTTATAGTTTCTTAGAAGAAAATAGAGCTACATTCAGTTTTAACTACAGTGATATATTAAATACTATGAATTTTGAATTTGAAGGTGACACACCTTATCCTTCACTAGGTCAGTTTAACTGGGAAAGTAACACTTGGAATATTGCATTATCCTACAGATTCGGTGGTGGTAAATACCGTGCCCTTAGAAGAAAACAAAGAGACAACAACACATCATCTGGTGGCGGAGGCTTCCTATAAAATATAAAATTTAATAATCTGCATAATAATTGATGGTTAGTGTTATTGCAAGTTTATTAAATAAAAAACCCCAAAACATATATGTTTTGGGGTTTTGCTTTTAAAAAGCAAAAATTTTTAAAAAAAATTTAAATTTTATACAATAAACACAATATCACAACGTTAAACGTAATATACAATCTAGCCAAAGCGAAAGAATAATTATTTAGAGTTAGTCGTCTACACAAGAAAAACTTCGTATTTAAAGATTAGTATATTTTAAAACTCGAAACTCATATTTCGGGTTTTTTCTTTAAACCTGTTAAAAAAAGTTAAATGTTAAAAACTCATGCAATATAAATAGACTTTTTACGTCTAATACAATAAGATTCTTCACATTAGTGTTAGTTGAAGTTGATTAATAGCTAGAAAAACCCGAAACTATATAGTTTCGGGTTTTTTGTTTTATTTCAAGATTCAAAAATGTATTCTGAATAATTAGATTACCATTTAATTATAGCACTACCCCAAGTAAATCCGCTACCAAATGCCGCTAAAACAACATGGTCACCTGCTTTAATTTTGCCTTCTTCCCAAGCTTCAGTTAATGCAATAATTACAGACGCAGCTGTAGTATTTCCATATTTCATTATGTTGTTAAAAACCTGATCATCATTTAAACCAAATTTCTTTTGTATAAATTGAGCTATTCTCAAATTAGCTTGATGTGGTATTAACATATCAATATCTTCTTTTTTCAATCCATTTTTAATCAAACCTTCCATAATGGCTTCACTAAAACGAACTACAGCATGTTTAAAAACAAACTGCCCATCCATATAAGGGAAATACGATAAATCTTCATCTTTAGTTTCAAGGATTTCTGGAACCCAATGTGCAATACTTGGTGATTTAACAATAAGTTTATCTGCATGTTTTCCTTCGCTATGCAAATGTGTTGATAAAATACCTTTTGTAGCATCTTCTTCTCTGGTTAATACACATGCTCCTGCTCCATCTCCAAATATCACCGTTACTCCTCTACCTCTGGTTGTTTTATCTAAACCGTTGCTATGGTATTCTGCACCAACAACCAAAACGTTTTTATACATACCTGTTTTTATAAACTGGTCTGCAACTGATATGGCATAAATAAAACCAGAGCACTGATTTCTAATATCTATAGCTCCAACCGTTTTCATGTCTAACATATCTTGTATTTGTACACCACAACCAGGGAAATAATAATCTGGTGTCATGGTTGCAAACACAATAAAATCTATATCATCTTTGGTTAAACCAGAACGTTCTATAGCAATTTTAGAGGCTTTAGCACCCATAACTGCAGAAGTATCTTCAGTTCCTTTTTTTATCCAACGTCTTTCTTTTATACCTGTGCGTTCCTGAATCCAAGCATCATTGGTATCCATCATTTTAGACAAATCATCATTTGTCACCACATTATCAGGCACATACTTACCTAATCCTATTATTTTCGAATTATACATATTCAAATTTTTACTCAATATACATTTTTTAAAGCTAAATTTTATCAAATTGACAAAATAGAAGGATGCAATTTAAACAATATTAATAGTACGATAAAATATTGTTCATAAAATGTCAGTTTGTCATATTTAGTGAATTGGCATTTTTGTTGACTATTGTTCTGATGTAATTAAAACAACAACAAAACACACATATCATGACAAAAGGAAATATTAATGTATCGGTAGAAAACATCTTTCCACTCATTAAAAAATTCTTATATAGCGACCACGAAATATTTTTACGTGAGTTAATCAGTAATGCTACAGATGCTACTTTAAAGCTAAAACACTTAACAAACGTTGGTGATGCTAAAGTAGAATATGGTAATCCGCAAATTGAAGTTAAAGTAGATAAAAAAGGCAAGAAGCTTCATATTATAGACCAAGGTTTAGGTATGACTGCCGATGAAGTTGAAAAATACATCAATCAAGTAGCTTTTTCTGGAGCTGAAGAGTTTTTAGATAAATACAAAGATTCTGCTAAAGATTCAGGAATTATTGGTCATTTTGGTCTTGGTTTCTATTCAGCATTTATGGTTGCTGAAAAAGTTGAAATTATCACAAAGTCTTTTAAAGGTGAACCTGCTGCACATTGGAGTTGTGATGGCTCGCCAGAATTCACATTAAAAACAGCTGATAAAAAAGAACGTGGCACAGAAATCATTCTTCATATTGCTGAAGATTCTACAGAATTTTTAGAAGAAAGTAGAATTAGAGAGTTACTTTTAAAGTATAACAAGTTTATGCCCATTCCAATTAAATTTGGAACTAAAGAAATAAACGATCCAGACTTTACGCCTAAAACAACAAAAGATAAAGACGGTAAAGAAACAACTGAACCACACAAACAAATTACGGTTGATGATATAATCAATAATCCAAATCCTGCATGGACAAAACAACCCACAGAATTAAAAGATGAAGATTATAGTGGTTTTTATCGTGAGTTGTACCCCATGCAATTTGAGGAGCCGTTATTCAACATTCATTTAAATGTAGATTATCCGTTCAATTTAACAGGGATTTTATATTTCCCAAAAATGACGAACGATTTAAATATTCAAAAAGACAGAATTCAACTGTATCAAAATCAAGTTTTTGTAACCGATAATGTTGAAGGTATTGTTCCAGAGTTTTTAACTATGCTTCGTGGTGTCATTGATTCTCCAGATATTCCTTTAAACGTATCGCGTTCTTACTTACAAGCTGATGGTGCGGTTAAAAAGATTTCATCTTATATTACCAGAAAGGTTGCCGATAAATTAAAATCGTTATTCAATAATAATCGTGAAGATTTTGAAGCAAAATGGAACGATATTAAAATTGTAATTGAGTACGGAATGCTTTCAGAAGAAAAATTCTTTGAAAAAGCTGATGCCTTTGCGCTTTACCCAACTGTTGATGGTAAATATTTTACATACGAAGAATTATTCAACAAAATAAAAGCAAATCAAACCGATAAAGATGATAAATTAGTGATTCTTTATGCTTCAGACAAAGATGCACAACACAGTTATATTGAAACTGCAAAAGCCAAAGGTTACGAAGTATTGCTTTTAGATTCGCCAATTGTATCACATTTAATTCAGAAATTAGAAAGCACTAAAGAAAATATTACGTTTGCACGTGTTGATGGTGATCACATTAATAATTTAATTAAGAAAGATGAAACCACTATTTCTAAATTAGATGAAGACCAAAAGAAAACTTTAGATGAATTACTTAAAGAAGTTATTCCTTCTGAAAAATTTATGGTACAATTAGAAGCTATGGATAGTAATGAATCGCCTTTCACTATAACGCAACCAGAGTTTATGCGTAGAATGAAAGAGATGCAACAAACCGGTGGCGGCGGTATGTTTGGTATGGGTAATATGCCAGAAATGTACAACTTAGTTGTAAACACGAATTCTGAATTGGTAGGTGAAATTTTAAATACTAAAACCAAAAAGAAACAAGAGCGTTTAATTAACCAAAGCTTAGATTTAGCGAGATTGTCTCAAGGTTTACTTAAAGGTGAAGAACTTACTAACTTCATTAAACGTAGCTACGAAATGATAAAATAAGTTGATACGCGCTGAAAATTTTCAGCATCCTATTATAAACCAAAACCACTTTGTGAAAACAAGGTGGTTTTTTTATTTATTGACTTTTACAGATAAAAATGATAACTTCGTTTACAGTAGATATTAAACATCAAAACGATTTTATATCATATCGTTACCTACAAGCTAAATGAACATTCTGAAAAAAATAACACCTCTTCTATTAATCGGAATATTAATTTCAGCAAACCAATATAAATATCATATAGTAAAAAACTCTAGAAATCCCAAGTGATTTAACAATCAGTATGTAGCGATAATTTACGGTGTTGAGGGACAGCCTGAATTAGGAATAACTAATTTTACATTGGCAAAAAATATAATAATTCCCAAAAATGGAATTTTAATGACTTTGATTGAATATGATATAGATTTACACAAAACAAAAATTAAAACTACCAATAACGAATATTTTAAAACCAAAGAATCTAATATGACTTTTGGGCAATTTGGTGGAAAATTAAATTACAACGACAAAGCTTATAGGTTTAGATGTTGGCAGTTTGGAGAAAAGAAAATTGTTGTACTCAAACTGGAGAGGAAATGCAAATCTATAGAACTGAATTAAAAAAAGAATTAATAAATAAAGCCAGCACGTAACAAATAACCAAATCAAAAACTAGTAAGTTTAATTCTTAAAACATAGGCTTTATAGAAAAAAACAATAAGGCTCATCATTGAATATATCTTCTAAACTTTTTTACTGTAAATTAGTGATTTTTATTCCAAAACTTTTAATACATGACTAACGTTACTAATAAACTATATAAGTTTTTAAATAATGAAAAAGATGAACGTATTTGCACAGATATTAGTGATGAAGCTTGTAAATATGCACCTAAAAATTATTTTTTAATTTTATTTAGTAGTGTTTTTACCAAATTAGGAGATGCGTTAAGCAATCCTAAAACTGTATTAACTTGGGTAATGAGTTTTGTTAATGCTCCTGTTTATCTTATTAGTTTTATAACACCTATTAGAGAATCATTTTCTATGATCCCTCAAGTTGCTTTATCTGACTTTGTCAAGTCTAAAGAAAAAAGAAAATGGTTATGGATTTTTGGTTCTTTTTGTCAGTTTCTTGCAATAGCTTCCATTGGGTTTATAGCATTAACTTTTAAAGGTGTTACAGCTGGTTGGTTTATAATTTTAGCGCTTGTTTTTTTTAGTTTAGCCAGAAGCATTTGTTCTTTATCTTCTAAAGATGTATTGGGTAAAGCCATACCAAAAACTAGAAGAGGAAAACTAAAAGGCTATACAGTATCTGTATCAGGAATTTTAGTTACTGCTATAGGAGTGTTTTTACTTTACAAATCAAAAACCGAAGCCAGTATACAATTTTACAGTTATTTGATATTTTTTGCTTCCATTTTATGGCTTATTGCTGCTATATTTTATTCGCAGATTAAAGAATTTCCAGAAGCTAATCAACAGAATAAAAAATCATCTCAAGGTATAATTTCGAAAATGAGTTTATTAAAAACAGACAAGCAGTTAAGAAATTTCATTGTTGCAAGATCACTCTTATTATGTTCAGCTTTATCAAGCCCATTTTATGTTTTATTAGCTCAAAATTATTTAGGAAAAGATGTTTTTTTATTGGCTTTATTCATTATTGCTAATGGCATTGCATCAACAATAAGTGCTCCTATTTGGGGTAAAATGGCTGATTTATCAAGTAAAAATGTAATGACAATTAGTGTGTTAATTGCTTCATTATTGGGTATAATTATGTTTATTATTGCTATATATCCTTCAAATTTAAGAACTTCATTATGGGTTTACCCCACAGCATTTTTTATTCTAGGAATTGCGCATGGTGGTGTTCGCTTAGGCAGAAAAACATATATTGTAGATATGGCTGAGGGAGACAAGCGAATTGATTATGTGGCTGTTAGCAACACCATTATTGGCTTAATATTACTAGTAACTGGCGGATTAACAGCCTTAATTTCTATAATTTCTATTGAAGTAATTATTTTAGCACTTTCTATTTTAGGTTTAATTGGTGTGCTAAAAAGTTATAAATTGCCTAATGTTGAATAGATGGAAATTAAAAACTTATCCTAAACTCGCTAAACTCGCTTTAAGTGTTTCTATTTTAGCCAAAGCATCAGCTTCTTTCTTTTTTTCACTAGCCACAACTTGTTCTGGTGCACCTGTAACGAAACGCTCGTTAGAAAGTTTCTTTTGTACAGATTTTAAAAAGCCTTCAGTGTAATTTAACTCTTCAGTTAATTTTTTCACTTCTGCTTCTACGTCTATTGCTCCTTCCATTGGTATAAAATACTCATTAGATTTTACTCTAAAGGTTAAAGCACCTTCAACAGGTTCTTGCACATATTCTATCGTTTCTAAGTTTCCCAGTTTTGCAATAACTTCATCAAATGCAGTGTTTGAATTTTCATTATTTATAACTGAAAAACCTATAGCATCTTTAAATGCAATGTTTTTTTCTTTTCTAACGGTTCTTATTCCAGAAATAACTTCTGAAGCAAATTCAAATTGAGAGATTATCTCTTTATTTATTGGTTTTGCTTCCGGCCATTTTGCAACTATTAATGCTTCTTCTGGTGTACGTTTTGCTATATATTGCCATATATCTTCGGTTAAAAATGGCATAAATGGATGCAATATTTTAAGATTATCTTCAAATATTGACATTACTTTATTGTAAGTTTCAGCATCAATTGGTTGTTGATAAGCTGGCTTTACAATCTCTAATAACCATCCACAGAAATCGTCATATATCAATTTATAAATTGCCATTAAAGCATCACTTAATCTATATTTACTAAAATGATCTTCAATTTCAACTAATGCCGTTTGAAACTTCGCTTCATACCAATTTAAAGCGATTTTACTAGATTCTGGCTGCTCGATAGTTTCACTAACTTCCCATAAATTAGTTAAATTAAAAGCATTCCAAATTTTATTACCGAAGCCTTTTCCCTGTTGACATAAAGCCTCATCGAACATTAAATCGTTTCCTGCTGCACTACTTAATAATAAACCAACACGAACACCATCTGCACTATAATCTTCTATTAATTTTAAAGCGTCTGGAGAATTCCCTAAAGATTTACTCATTTTACGACGTTGCTTATCACGAACTAAACCTGTTAAATATACATTATTGAACGGTTTTTGATCTTTATACTCGTAGCCTGCAATAATCATACGTGCAACCCAAAAGAATAAAATATCTGGTCCAGTTACTAAATCGTTAGTTGGATAATAATATTTTATGTCTTCGTTTTCTGGATTACGTATACCATCAAACACACTCATTGGCCATAACCAAGATGAGAACCACGTATCTAAAGCATCAGTATCTTGAGTTAAGTCTTCAGCTTTTAAAGTAGAGTTTCCTGTTTTTTCTTGAGCCAATTTTAGAGCTTCTTCTCTACTCTCGGCTACTACAAAGTCTTCTTTTCCATCTCCATAGAAATAAGCAGGAATTTGTTGTCCCCAAAATAATTGACGTGAAATATTCCAATCACGAATATTCTCCATCCAATGTCTGTAGGTATTCTCAAATTTCTTTGGAAATAATTTAATTTCAGGATCTTCTCCTAAAACAGCTTCAATTGCTGGTTTAACCAACTCTTCCATTTTTAAGAACCATTGGTCGCTTAATCTTGGTTCGATAACTGCTTTTGTACGCTCTGACGTACCAACTTTATTTAGATGTGTTTCAGTTTTCACTAAAACACCTGTTTCTTCTAATACTTTTGCTACATTCTTTCTAGCTACAAAACGATCTTGACCTTCAAATTGTAATCCGAAGCTATTTAAAGTAGCATCTTCATTAAAGATATCTATAACCTCTAATTTATGTTTATCTCCTAGATTTTTATCATTTTCATCATGTGCAGGCGTTACTTTTAAACAACCTGTACCAAACTCAACATCAACATACTCATCTTCAATAATAGGAATTACACGATTACAAATTGGTACAATTGCTTTTTTTCCACGTAAGTGTGCAAAACGTTCGTCTTCTGGATTGATACAAATAGCAGTATCACCAAAAATAGTTTCAGGACGTGTTGTAGCTATAGTTAAGGTATCATCGCTTCCTTCTATCTTATAATTTATGTAATATAGATTTCCTTGACGTTCTTCATGAATTACTTCCTCATCAGATAAAGTTGTTTTTGCTTCAGGATCCCAGTTTACCATTCGGTATCCTCTATAAATTAATCCTTTGTTATATAAATCAACAAAAACTTTTATTACAGCTTCAGACATATCGTCGTCCATTGTAAATTTGGTTCTATCCCAATCACATGAGCAACCTAATTTTTTAAGCTGTTCTAAGATTACACCTCCATATTCATGCGTCCATTCCCAAGCGTGTGCTAAAAACTCATCGCGAGTTAAGTCGTTTTTATCTATGCCTTGTTCTTTTAGTTTTGCAACAACTTTAGCCTCTGTTGCTATAGATGCGTGATCTGTTCCAGGAACCCAACATGCATTTTTCCCTTGTAAACGCGCGCGACGTATTAAAACATCCTGAATGGTATTATTCAACATATGTCCCATATGCAAAACTCCAGTTACATTTGGTGGTGGAATTACAATAGTGTATGGCTCTCTAGCATCTGGCGTTGAATGAAAATAATTATGTTTCATCCAGTAATCATACCACTTACTCTCTACTGTTTGTGCATCATATTTTGATGGAATACTCATCTTTGGAATAGTTTTTGAATAATGATGTGCAAAAGTACTTATATTTCTTTTTCTGTGAAAGTGATATTAATTATAGATAAAAAAGAATAAAGCACATTTTAACAGTTTTTAAACTGAATCGCATAAAAGTTATACGTACTTTTAACTATGTTAATTATGTTAATATACCTGCATTACATCTATTATTTTTGCAGATTGTAGAAAAAGTGAGTATGTTTGGATTGAAATCAAGGAAAATACGACAAATATACACTTATAACATATTGACTATAAATGTATTAAAAACAAATAATAAAAGAATAAAATCATGAAACAATTAATTACTATTTTATTTATCGGATTGATCAGTTTTACAGTGAATGCTCAAGCAAAAATTGAGTTTAAATCTGAAACTATTGATTACGGAACTATTGAAAAAGGATCAAACGGCGTAAGAGTGTTTGAATTTACTAATACAGGTAATGAGCCTCTTATAATCTCTAAAGTATCGTCTAGTTGTGGTTGTACTATTCCTAAAAAACCGGAAGAACCAATCTTACCAGGAAAAACTGGACAAATTGAGGTAAAATACGATACAAATAGAGTAAACCCAATTAGAAAAACTATTACAGTTATGTCTAACGCTGAAACACCTACTGTAGCTTTAAAGATTAAAGGTGAAGTTATAGACTCAAGTAAAGCTAGTTTACTTGATAAAAAAGAAAAAAGTATTGTTCAGCAATAATATTAAACGAAATAATATATTCAAAAACCCAAGTTAATGCTTGGGTTTTTTGTTTTAAAAAGGACTTTCTAAAACAAAATTAAAGTTTAAGATTACACCATTTCTATCAACTCTTAATCTAATTCTTTTTCCAATATCATCATAAAAGATATGCGTTAATTGCTGTAAAGAGTAATTGTATGTTGGTTTATTATTAATATTTAAAATAATATCTCCAATTAATAATCCTGCTTTATCTGCTGGTGAATCTTTACGTAATTCTACAATTGCAAAGGCTGGTTTTAATGATAGTTTATATTGAGTATCTATAACAATGGTATTACTGTTTATGGTTTGATTATTTTGTAATCCACCTTTACCATCTTTAAAAACCTTATTATCAATTTCTTTTACTAACCTTATACCCTCGTGTGCTAACTCAATACCACTTCTGTTATAGCTAAAATCTTCTCTAAAAAGAGAATTCTTTTTAATAGTAACTATAGCTTTAGAATAATCAAAAATTAAATTAAACCGTTTTAGAATATTCCCAGCTAAACTACCATTTCGGTCTTTAAACTTTCTTGCAAAAGAAATGGAACTTGAATCTGGATAAGCAACATTAGCATTAATTAACTTAAAATGTTTTAAAGAGAACACATCTATTTTCGATCTTTTTCCAAAAACACTTCCACTTAATCCGTGACCAAGAAAATCATTAAAAAATTTATCACTAGACTTTATGCCTAAAGAATCATCTTCAAACAACCATAATGCATCACTCCCACCAGAATCTATTAAGAGTTTTATAGGTATTTCTTTTTTATTAATCTCAACTTTGGCATTTAAATAAGGTTTACTATTATAAAATTCTAAATTCAAGGTTTCACATTTTTTACAATCTTTATAACGATATTTTTCTGGATTAGTCAATCTTATATACTTATTCGAGTAATTTATCTCAACGATTAAATCTTTTAATAAATCATATCCAATAATTCCATGCACAGGCACTCCTAATCTTGGAGCAAAGTTTAAATTAGCATCAAAAACTGCATATAAATCCTGGTTTAATTTAATGGCATCACCAACCTTAAAAATATTATTCTCAGACTTAAGCGCTTTTACAGATTCGCCCTCACCTAACCCTCTTAAATAAATGGTTTCAGTGTTTTTTATATTTAATGTATCAGAAACATTTAAAAAATTGAAAATAATTGGTTTACTTACACCTGTATCTAGTAAAAAAGATAAGGTAACTCCATTTATTTCAACAGGTAATACAATTAAATTATTTATTAATTTAAATTTAACCTTATCAGATTGTTTCTTGTTTTGAACTACAAACTTATTTTGAGAAAACCCTAAATTATAAATACAGAAAAGTAAAACACATAAACATAAATACTTTTTCATAGAAGAAAATTTAGTTTGGTACTATAATTTACTAATCTTTCAATTATCATATTTATTTAAAGCCATTTTTTAAAAAAACTTTAAGATAATTTTCTCAACTTTGTGAAATAATTAATAATAAATGCCGTCAATTTCTAAAAAAGGGCAGTTAATGCCTCAATCTCCCATACGTAAATTAGTACCATATGCAGAACAAGCTGTAAAAAATGGCAAATCTATTTACTACTTAAATATAGGGCAACCAGATATAAAAACTCCTCAAATTGCTTTACAAGCTGTAAAGGATAGTAATATTGAGGTTTTGGCTTATTCTAGGTCTGAAGGTTCTGAAATTTACAGACAAAAAATTGCAAACTATTACAGTAAGCATGATATAGATGTTAGTCATGATGATATTATTGTAACTACTGGTGGAAGCGAAGCTTTACTTTTTGCCTTCGGAAGTATTATGGATGTTGATAATGAAATTATTATCCCAGAACCATTTTATGCAAATTATAATGGCTTTTCAACAGCTTCTGGAGTTAAAGTAGTTCCTGTAATTTCAAAAATTGAAGACAATTTTGCATTACCTGCAATTGAGGAATTTGAAAAACTAATTACACCAAAAACTAAAGCTATATTAATATGTAATCCCGGAAATCCAACAGGATACCTTTATTCAAAAGGCGACATACAAAAACTTGCAGCTATTGTAAAAAAACATGATTTATTTTTAATTGCTGATGAAGTTTACAGAGAATTTACATACGATGGCAATACACATTATTCTATAATGCAAGAATCTGGTTTAAAAGACCATGCTATAATGATTGATTCCGTTTCAAAACGCTACAGCATGTGTGGTGCAAGAATAGGTTGTTTAGTTTCTAAAAACAAAAGTGTTATACAAACTGTTTTAAAATTTGCTCAAGCACGATTGAGCCCACCAACCTTAGCTCAAATTGCCAGTGAAGCTGCACTTGATACACCAAAAAGTTATTTTGATGATGTCATTGAAGAATATGTTGAGCGTAGAAACACTTTAGTATCAGAATTGCAAAAAATAGAAGGTGTTAAAGTAGGAAAACCTAAAGGTGCTTTTTATTGTATTGCAGAATTGCCTGTAAAAAATTCAGATGATTTTGCACAGTGGTTACTGGAACATTTTGATGTTGATGGCGAGACTATTATGGTTGCTCCTGCTGGCGGATTTTACTCAACCCCAAGCGTAGGTTTAAACCAAATCAGGATTGCGTACGTACTTAAAAAAGAAAGTTTAATAAAAGCAGTAAATATTTTAAAAGAAGCCTTAAAAGTTTATAAAGACTAGTGCAAATACTCAAAAATATATCTTTAAAACCATACAATACATTTGGCATTGATGTTTTAGCAAAGCATTTTGTTTCAATTAGTAATATTGATGATTTAAAGCAAATACTATCATTAAACGAATTTCCAAACAAACTTTTATTAGGTGGTGGCAGTAATATGCTGTTAACACAAGATTTTGATGGTTTGGTTATTCACATCAATTTAAAAGGCATAGAAATTACCTTTGAAGATGATGATGTTGTGCATGTAAAAGCTAATGCAGGTGAAAATTGGCATGAATTTGTACTTTGGTGTATTGATAAAGGTTTTGGTGGTATTGAGAATTTATCTTTAATACCAGGAAATGTTGGTACGGCTCCTATTCAAAATATTGGTGCTTACGGTGTTGAACTTAAAGATGTTTTTGAATCTTGTGAAGCAATTTCCTTAGAGAATAATCAAATTCAAAAATTTACAAAAACCGACTGTGATTTTGGTTACAGAAATTCCATTTTTAAGCAACATGCAAAAGGAAAATTTATAATAACTAGTGTAATTTTTAAACTTACTAAGCATAGTCATAACTTAAATACTAATTACGGCGCCATTACATTTCAACTTGAAAAAATGGGCATTACAAAACCTACTATAAAAGATGTTTCAAATGCAGTAACTTTAATTAGAAAAAGCAAATTACCAGACCCAAAAGACATTGGTAATAGTGGTAGTTTTTTTAAAAATCCTGTAATTTCAAAACATCAATTTAATACACTTACATACAATTTTAAAGATATTCCCAGTTATCCAGTAAATGAAAATGAAGTAAAAGTACCTGCTGGTTGGCTTATTGAAAAAGCAGGTTTTAAAGGCAAACGTTTTGGCAATTATGGGGTTCATAAAAACCAAGCCTTAGTACTTGTAAATTATGGTGATGCAAAAGGTGAAGACATTTTAAATCTTTCAAGATTAATTCAAAAAACTGTAAAACGCCTTTTTGATATTTCTATTGAAGCCGAAGTGAATATCTTATAATCTAAAAGAAATTTCTAACTTTGATATTATTTTTATTTAATAACATTATAAACTAAACCAACTTAGCTTGATTTCAGCCATAGAAAAAGAAATAGTTGCATTGTTGCAAAAAAGCGACAAAAAAGCCATTAGTTTACTATACGAAAACTATGCTGATGCACTTTACGGTGTTATTAAAAAAGTAATTACAGATGAGGACACTGCACAAGATGTGCTTCAAGAAACTTTTGTTAAAATTTGGCGATATTCAAAAAAATACGATTCTAGCAAAGCAAAACTATTTACCTGGCTATACAGAATTGCGTATAACACTGCTATTGACAAAGTTAGGTCTCTTAAAAATAAAAATGGTAAAGAAGTCCAAATAGAAACTTCTGCCGTATATAAAGTATCATCTGGAGAATTAAATCAGGATGTTTTAGATATAAAAAAGCATCTAAGTAGTTTAGATGAGAAATATCAAATTGTTATTAATGCGCTCTTTTTTGAGGGCATGACACAACAAGAAGCTAGCGACGAACTTGATATTCCGTTAGGAACAATCAAATCGAGATTAAAAATTGGATTACGAGAATTGAAAAAAATTTACAATCCTTAACTAAACATAGTCATGAATGAGAAAATAAATACTTTTTTAAATTCTGGCCTATTAGACAAATATCTACTAGGTGAAACTACTTCTGTTGAAACAGAAATGGTGGAGTCTTACATTTCAAAATACCCAGAAGTACAGAATGCCTACAATACATTACAATACAACCTAGAAGTGGTTGCTAAAAGTAATGCCGTTGAAGCCCCTAAAGGCATCTTAAATAACATTTTAGATGAACTTGATGAAAGCCCTGTTATTAAATTAAACACTCAGATAAAATACAAAAAGTGGTACAAATTTAGTATTGCAGCCAGTATTGCAGCGTTACTTTTTGCAGGAACTTCTTATATATTCTACAGTCAAAACCAAAAACTATCTGAAGAAAACCAGGTTGTTGTTGATGAAATTTTTGATTTACGTGGAGATATTGAGAAAAACAACAAAATGCTAGACAATGTTATGCGTCAGTTATTAAAGCTTAATAATCCTGAAACTGAAAAATATATTATCACAGGAAATGAAAGAGCCAAAAACTTAAAAACTGTAGCATACATTAATCCAAAAGAAAAAACATCAATGATTGATGTGGTATCTTTACCAGAATTACCAGAAGAGCAATGCTACCAAATATGGGCAGATATACAAGGTAAAATGGTAAGTTTAGGTATTTTAAACGAAGCAGATAGAAAGCTTAGAAATATCCCTTATATGGAAGATGCTTTAGCATTAAGCATAACAATAGAGCCTAAAGGAGGAAATAGTGTAGCTTCGGTAAAGAACTCTGTAGCACAAATAAGCTTACAGTAATTGAACAAAACTTTATAAAAATTAAAAGCCTCATTTTTATTAAATAAAATGAGGCTTTTTCATGCTAAAAATCAACTCTAAACTACTCTTTATCAAATAATGTTTTTAAAACATTAAAAATTAATAGCACTAACTAACTCAGTATTTTTATGCCTATAATTTTTCAAAACAACTACCCTATATTATAAACATTTAATTTTAAGACACATAAAACAAAAAAAAGTCACAAATCTTATTGATTTAGTTTTTCAAAAAATTATAATCAAAACATTATCTTTGCATAAATATTTTTATCATTTATGAAACTCTTTTTTATAACTTTAATTTTATTGGGTTTGGCTATTGCTGGAATAGCGATTAAGATATGGGCAAAAAAAGATGGAAAATTTGCTGGTACTTGTGCAAGCCAAAATCCAATGTTAAATAAAGACGGAGAAGCTTGCGGGTTTTGCGGAAAAACTCCAGATCAATTTAGCGATTGTAACGAACCTCAACACTCATAAACCTATATGGGTTTTCTTGATTTTATTTTCTACACGTTTATTGTTGTAGTTTTTATTCAAGTTATTTTTTACATATTCTTCTTTGGTAGATTTGCTTTTCTAAAAGAGAAAAAAACGTCTTCAAAAAACATTCCTATATCAGTCATTATTTGTGCTAAAAATGAAGCTGAAAACCTAAAAACATTTTTACCATCAATTATTGAACAAGAGTACCCAAATTTTGAAATTGTTTTAATTAATGATGCATCGCATGATAAAACATTAAAAGTCATGGAGTATTTTTCTAAACTACATCAAAATATTAAAATTGTAGATGTAAAAAATATTGAAGCATTTTGGGGAAATAAAAAATACGCTCTAACACTTGGCATAAAAGCATCAACACACGACTTTCTTTTATTTACTGATGCAGATTGCAAACCAGTTTCAAAATATTGGATTAAGGAAATGAGTTCACATTTTAATAATAAAACTTCAATAGTTTTAGGTTATGGTGCATACTCAAAAATTAAAAAATCTTTTTTAAACAAACTTATCCGTTTTGAAACCTTAGTAACTGCAATAACTTATTTTTCATTTAGCAAATTAGGAATTCCTTACATGGGTGTTGGTAGAAATTTAGCTTACACTAAAAAAGATTTCTTTAATGCTAATGGTTTCATAAGCCATATAAAAGTGCGTTCTGGAGACGATGATTTGTTTGTTAATCAAGTAGCAAACAATAAAAATACTACTATCTCTTTTTCAAAAGATAGTTTTACAGAATCAGTACCCAAAACAACGTTCAAAGATTGGTTTAAACAAAAGAGACGCCATGTTTCAACAGCTAAATATTATAAACTAAAGCACAAAATATTATTAACTTTAATTTATTGCTCACAGTTTTTATTTTGGGTTTTAGCATTAGCCTTACTTATCACTACTTTTAAATGGCAAATAGTTTGTGGATTGATATTATTTCGTGTTGTTTTACAATATATTATTTTTGGTAAGTCATCAAAAAAACTAGGAGAAACAGACCTATTATTTTTCCTCCCTTTTTTAGAAATATTTTTAATTACTGCACAATTAACTATCTTTATAAACAATCTTATCTCAAAACCTAACCATTGGAAATAGAGGAAGCTATTAAACGTGCTAAAGCAAACGACCAGAAAGCATTTAATTATTTATTAGACACCTTTTGGGATGATATTTACGGATTTCAATTAAAACGCACTGAAAATGAGAATGATGCAGAAGACATCACCATTCAAACGTTCTCTAAAGCATTTGACAAAATTGAAACTTTTGATGAAAACTACAAGTTTAAAACGTGGTTAACTACTATTTCAAAGAATATTCATATTGATTTATTACGAAAAGAAAAACATTCTATTTCTCAGGTTATATCAAAAGATAATAGAGAAGTTTTACAAATTTTAGACGAATCACCTTCACCTGAAGACAAACTTATTACAGAGCAACATTTAGCAAAATTACTTCGTGATATTAAAAAGCTAAAACCACACTATCAAGAAGTTATTAACCTACGTTATTTTCAAGAATTAAGCTATAAGGAAATTTCAAAAGAGCTTAAAGAGCCTATTAATAATGTTAAAGTAAAATTACTTCGCGCAAAAAAACTACTCGCCGAAATTATTAGAGATAAATAAATGATCACTAAACTTAAAAACTTAGGTCCGGGATTATTATTTGCTGGTGCTGCAATAGGCGTGTCTCATTTAGTACAATCTACTAGAGCTGGTGCCGATTTTGGACTAGGTTTACTTTGGGCTTTACTTTTAATACACTTATTTAAATATCCGTTTTTTCAATTTGGTCCTCGTTATGCCACTGCCACAGGAGAAAGTCTTTTAGATGGCTACAATAAGCTCGGAAAAGGTGTTTTAATAGCTTATTTTATTTTAAGCTTAGCCACAATGTTTACCATTCAAACCGCTGTAACCATTGTAACTGCCGGTATAGCATCTACTCTATTTGGCGATTTAATAAGTGTTAAAGTTTGGACTGTTATTATTTTATTGGTTTGTTTAAGTTTATTAATTATTGGCAAATACAAGTTACTAGATAGGTTAATGAAAATCATCATTATTACATTAACCATTAGTACTATAGCTGCAGTAAGTATTGCTTTATTTAATAACTCAAATACATTAGATTTTAAACAAGTATTACCCGAAAACCCAATAGAGATTGCCTTTTTAATAGCTTTTATGGGTTGGATGCCAGCACCTCTAGATATTGCTGTTTGGCAATCGTTATGGTCTATTGAGAAAAATAAAGACACTAAACAATACAATACTAAATCTGCTTTGTTTGATTTTAATATTGGCTATTTTGGTACTATTGTTTTAGGTGTTTGCTTTGTGCTTCTGGGTACTCTAGTCATGTTTAATAGTGGAGAAACTTTTAGTAGTTCTGCTAGTGTTTTTTCAGGTCAATTAATAAACATGTATACATTAAATCTAGGTGATTGGGCTTACATTATTATTGGTATAGCTGCTTTTACAACTATGTTCAGTACAACTTTAACCACACTAGACGCGTCTCCCAGAGCTATGGCAAAAACTTCAGAATTGCTTTTAAAAAAAACAACTAAACTGAACTATGTTTTTTGGATTTCAATACTTTCTATTGGAACCATTGCTATCTTTTTATTTCTAGCTTCAGAAATGGGTTTATTAATCAAAATTGCTACTATTTTATCTTTCATAACAGCACCTTTTTACGCTATTATAAGTTATAAATTAATTTGCAGCAAACACACTCCAAAAGCATGTCATCCATCAAAACAACTTCATTTTTTAAGTTGGCTAGGTATTGCGTTTTTAATAGGGTTTAGCATTTGGTACCTTACAACTATTTAGAGCATTTTAAAAGAATACTTTGTATCTTTGCTGCTTTATTTTAGATATATGAATACCGATACAGTTTCTAATATATTACCAGAACGTCAACCCAAACCAAAATGGCTTCGTGTTAAACTTCCAACAGGAAAAAAATACACCGAACTAAGAGGTTTAGTAGATAAGTACAAGCTCAATACTATTTGCACCTCAGGAAGCTGTCCAAATATGGGTGAATGCTGGGGAGAGGGTACCGCTACCTTTATGATTTTGGGTAACATTTGTACACGTTCTTGTGGATTTTGTGGTGTAAAAACGGGACGACCTGAAACTGTTGATTGGGATGAACCTGAAAAAGTAGCGCGCTCTATAAAAATTATGAAAATTAAGCATGCTGTTTTAACCAGTGTAGATAGAGACGATTTAAAAGATATGGGAAGTATTATGTGGGCAGAAACTGTTAAAGCAGTGCGACGCATGAATCCAGAAACCACACTTGAGACACTAATTCCTGATTTTCAAGGCATAGAACAACATATTGATAGAATTATTGATGTTGCTCCAGAAGTGGTATCTCATAACATTGAAACGGTTCGTCGTTTAACTCGTGAGGTTAGAATACAAGCGCAATACGACAGAAGTTTAGGCGTTTTAAAATATTTAAAACAACAAGGACAACGTAGAACTAAATCTGGAATTATGCTTGGTTTGGGTGAAACCCGTGAAGAAGTTATAGAAACACTACACGATTTAAAAGCTAATAATGTAGATGTGATAACTATTGGTCAATACTTACAACCAAGTAAAAAACACTTACCAGTCAAACAATTTATTAATCCAGATCAGTTTAAAGAATACGAAGAAATTGGTTTAGATTTAGGTTTCCGTCATGTTGAAAGTAGTGCTTTAGTAAGATCGTCTTACCGAGCACAAAAACATATTAATTAATTATGATTAATGTTGCTATCAATGGTTTTGGTAGAATAGGCAGACGTGTTTTTAGACTACTTCAAGACTATAAAAACATTCAAGTTGTTGCTATAAACGATTTAGCAGAAACTAAAACCTTAAGCCATTTATTGAAATACGATAGTGTTCATGGCATTTTTAATGGAGACGTTTCATACGACACAAATCATATTATAGCTAATGGACAACATATTCCTTTATTAAACAAAAAGCACCCAAAAGACATTATTTGGAAACCTTTTGATGTGGATTTTGTGATTGAGTCTACTGGAAAGTTTAAAACTACTTCAGATATAGAATTCCATATAAAAAACGGAGCAAAACAAGTTATTTTAAGTGTTCCTCCAATTGAAGATGACATAAAAACTATTGTATTGGGTGTGAATGATGAAAGTATTGATGGTAAAGAAACTATTATTTCTAACGCATCTTGTACAACAAATAATGCGGCACCAATGATTGATATCATCAATAAACTATGTGGTATTAATCAAGCTTACATTACAACCGTTCATTCTTATACAACAGACCAAAGTTTACACGATCAACCTCATCGCGATCTACGTCGGGCAAGAGCTGCAAGTCAATCTATAGTGCCAACAACGACAGGAGCTGCAAAAGCACTTACTAAAATATTCCCAGAACTTTCAGATGTTATTGGAGGTTGCGGTATTAGAGTACCTGTAATAAATGGCTCATTAACTGATATTACTTTCAATGTAAAAAAAACAGTTTCAATACAAGATATTAATAATGCTTTTAAAGAAGCATCTCAAAATCAATATAAAAATATTTTAGAATATACTGAAGACCCAATTGTTTCTATTGACATTGTTGGAAATACACATTCTTGTGTCTTTGATTCACAAATGACATCAGTTATAGGTAATATGGTAAAAATAATTGGTTGGTATGACAATGAAACTGGATATTCTAAGAGAATAATTGACCTATTATGTAATTTATCGGAAAAAAAATGCGTTTTGTCGATAAAATAATTATATTTGTCTTTAATATTATTTATAAATGTCCCAGATTAAAAACTACATATATATAGTATTAATGCTTTTCAGCATCGTCGTGTATTCGCAAAAAACAATCGAAAACGACCCTGAAATAGCACAAAACAATATTAATTATCGTATTGAGCAAGCTCAAAACGAACTAGATAATTATAACTACTATAAAGCGCAAAAAAATCTGGACGAAGCTTTACAATTAGCTGAAAAGGCAGATAATAAAAAAAGTATTGGATTAATATATGCTGTAAAAGGTAAACTACAGTTAATTATTGGTGAAGAAGATAAAGCTATTAAATCCCTTAACAAAGCTATTGAAGTACAGCGTATTATAGACGACAATGCTAATTTAGGGAAATCATACAAAATTTTTGGAGATGTTTATTTAGCCAAAAAAGATTATTATCAAGCACTTGATTCCTACACCGCAGCAAAATCTAAATTTGAAGAAGAAGACTTAGATGAAGATTTAGCCGAAACCCTTTTATGTGAGGGAAAAACTTATATGCTTTTAAAAAACTACAGAAAAGCAAGAGCAATAATTGAACAAGCCTTGGCCCAAGCCAAAAAAATAGATTTCTTTAAAATTCAAAGTGATATTCTAATCAATCAAGGGATTGTTTATAATAAACTGGGTGATAATGATAAAGCTCTATCATATGCTACAGAAGGCTTACAATTGGCCAAAGAAAATAAATATACAGATATCTTAAACCAAGGCTACTTAGTAATTAGTAATTTATATAATGAAACTGAAAATTTTAAACTTTCAAGAGATTATCTTAATGAACATATAAAATTATCAGATTCTATTAGAAATGTTACTCGAACTAATGCATCAAAAGAACAAGAAACACAAAGCAAAATAGCTGATATTAATCAAGAATTAGAAGAAGTTTCAGAAAAATTAAAACAATCTGAATCTGATAATAGTTTAGGCACTTTAATCTCTATTTTAAGTGTGGCATTAATTACAATTTTATCACTTTTAACATTATCGCTATACAAAAACAACAACATAAGGTTAAAAACCAACAATATGCTTCACAAGAAAAATTCTGAGCTTATTGTTGCAAAAGAGAAAGCAGAATTAGCATCAAAAACTAAAGCTAATTTCTTGTCTACCGTTACTCATGAGCTAAGAACCCCTCTATATGCGGTTACAGGGTTAAGTAATATGTTGTTGGATGAAAACCCAAAACCAGAACAAATTCAACATTTAAAATCTTTAAAATTCTCAGGAGATTATCTTTTAACTTTTATTAATGACATTCTTCAAATAAATAAAATTGAAGCTAATAAAGTTGATATTGAACCAGAGTCTTTCAACTTAAAAAAGAAAATTAACAATATTATTCTAGCGTTAAGTAATTCTGCATCAGATAATAATATTAAAATTCACTTTGAATACGATAAAGATCTACCAGAAAACTTTATTGCAGATCAATTAAAAATTTCTCAAATTCTTATAAACCTAATTGGTAACTCAATTAAATTTACTCATGATGGAGATATTTGGATTCGTGTTTATAAAATTGAGGAAAAGAATAAAATTTACACACTTCGTTTTGAAGTAGAAGATAACGGTATTGGTATTAGCCAAGAAAAACAAGACCATATGTTTGAAAGTTTTTCTCAAGGTTCAATACAAATTAACCGTAAATACGGTGGTACAGGTTTAGGATTGTCTATTGTAAAAGGTTTAATTGAAATTTTAAAAGGAAAAATTTACGTTAAAAGTGAATTAGAAAAAGGAACCACTTTTTATTTTGAAATACCTTTAGAACATACCAATGTTAAGAAAGCTAAAGAAACTAAGCCAACTTATTTTGAAGGAAACTCTAGTGATATAGACTTAACTAATGTTAAAATCTTGGTGGTTGAAGACAATAAAATCAACCAAATGATTACTAAAAAGATTTTAACTAAAATGGATCTTAAATGTGATATTGTAGATAATGGTGAAGCTGCGGTAGAAAGCATAAAAGCTAATAAGTACGATATTATATTAATGGATATTCATATGCCAGGAATTAGCGGTATTGAAGCCACAAAAATTGTTCGATCTTTTGATAAAGAACTTACCATTTTTGCTCTTACAGCGGTAACCATTGAAGATAAAATGCACGAATTTGAAGAAGCTGGTTTTACTGATATTATACCAAAACCATTTAAACAAGAAGAGTTCGAGAAAAAACTTTACAATGCTTTAGCGGGTAAAAAAGATGCTTCGGCTAGCGCTAGTGCTTCTTAACAAACGCTTTAATTAAACTATTAAATTTTAATTCATCATCTATTTTAACCTTTATTGGTAAATAAAACAATGTCTCTTTTAAAGATTCATATTGTTTTAATCTCATAAAATCTTTCTCAGTAGTTATTATAAGTTCTTTTTTATTTAATTCTAAAATATCCTTTTCTGTAAAATTATAATGATCACTAAAGTTTTGGTGTTCAAATTGCAAATTTTTAGCATTTAAAAAATTAACCAATGGAGTTGCATTAGCAATACCAGTTACTAAACAAAATGATTTTAAATCATTAATGTTTTTTGTAGAATTTGCTGAAATCACAACATCAGAATACATAATAGAGCTAAAAAACACATGCTGATTACCTTTAGCTTTAATCTTATTTATTACAGCATTTTTTTTGGCTTGATTTAAATCATTTGGGCATTTGGTAACCACAATAATATCAGCTCGTTTCGAACCTCTTTTTGGTTCTCTTAAATTTCCTGTTGGCAAAACCATATCATTAAAATATGGATTATGATAAGTGGTAAGTAAAATATTAAACCCAGCTTTTACTTTTCTATGCTGAAAAGCATCATCAAGCAAAATAACTTCTGGCGAATCTTCTAAATTTCTTAATGTTTGTATTCCATTTTGTCTATCGACATCAACACCTACATAAATATCATTATTAAACTTTGTATAAAACTGAAAAGGTTCATCGCCAATAGTTTCAGCAGAAGAGTTCTTATTAGCCAACTGAAATCCTTCTGTTTTTCTTTTATATCCTCTACTTAATGTCGCTACTTTAAATTCATCTTTTAAAATACTAATCAAATACTCTATCATTGGGCTTTTTCCGGTTCCACCAACGCTTAAATTACCAACGCAAATCACAGGAAAGTTATAAGAAACAGACTTTTTTAAACCTAAATCGTATAATTTATTTCGTAACCATGTTATTAAAAAATAAATTGGAACTACTGGAAGTAATATGTATCTCAATATTTTCATCACAACGAAAATATAATATTTATATTTGTTTTAAACCTATAGATAAAAAATAAATATGATTGTTCAAGACGTGATAAATCACTTAGAAGAACTTGCACCTTTAGCTTACGCTGAAGATTTTGATAACGTTGGGCTTTTAGTTGGTAATAAAAACACAAAAGTCACTGGCGTTTTAGTCACTCTAGATACTCTTGAAGCTGTTGTAGACGAAGCTATTTCAGAAAATTGCAACTTAATTGTAAGCTTCCACCCTATTATTTTTAAAGGTTTAAAAAAACTTACTGGCAAGAGTTATGTAGAACGTGTAGTTATGAAAGCCATAAAACATGATATAGCTATTTACAGTATTCACTCAGCTTTAGACAATGCCTTACAAGGTGTAAATGATATGATTTGTAATCAATTAGAATTGACTAACAAACGTATTTTAATTCCGCAAAGCGAAACCATAAAAAAACTAACAACTTACGTTCCTAAAAAAGAAGCTGAAACCTTAAGAGCTGCTTTATTTAAAACTGGAGCAGGTAGTATTGGTAATTATAATGATTGTAGTTTTAATGTTGAAGGTTATGGAACTTTTAACGGCAATGAAAATTCTAACCCTACAAAAGGAGAAAAAGGTTCAATTCACACCGAACAAGAAACAAAAATTACAGTAACTTATGCTAAACATTTAGAATCGCAGGTATTACAAACACTATTTAAAACACATTCATATGAAGAAGTGGCTTACGAAATAACCACTTTAGAAAATAAAAACCAGAATATTGGTATGGGAATGGTTGGTGAATTGTCAAAACCTATAAGTGAATCTGATTTTTTAGCACAATTAAAAACCAAAATGAATACAAAATGCGTGAGGCATTCTGCTTTTTTAAATAAAACCATTAAAAAAATTGCAGTTTTAGGAGGCTCGGGAAGTTTTGCAATTCAAGCTGCTAAAGCATCTGGTGCTGATGCTTTTATAACTGCAGATTTGAAATATCACGACTTTTTTACTGCCGAAAACAGCATTCTTTTAGCCGATATTGGACATTATGAAAGTGAGCAGTTCACAAAAAATCTTTTAGTAGCATATCTTACAAAAAAAATTACTAATTTTGCAATCATTTTATCAAAGACAAATACCAATCCTGTTAAGTATTTTTAAAGTATGGCTAAAAAGAAAGAAGCAACTGTAGAAGAGCGTTTAAGAGCGCTTTACGATTTACAACTCATCGATTCTCGTATAGATGAAATTAGAAATGTTCGTGGAGAACTTCCTTTAGAAGTTCGTGATTTAGAAGATGAAGTTGCTGGATTAAACATAAGACTTGAAAAGCTTGTTGCTAATTTAGAAGTAATAGATAACGACATTGCTGGAAAGAAAAACTTAATTGAAGAGTCTAAGGCTTTAATTAAAAAATATAGCGAGCAACAAAAAAATGTTAGAAATAACAGAGAATATAATTCTTTAACTAAAGAAGTTGAATTTCAAGAACTTGAAATTGAATTAGCTGAAAAACACATTAAAGAATTTAAAGCTCAAATAGAGCAGAAAAAAGAAGTTATAGCTGAAACTAAAGAGAAGCTAAAAGAGCGTGAAACACACTTAAAGCATAAAAAAGGTGAGTTAGACGCTATTTTAAGTGAAACTGAAAAAGAAGAGCAAGCTTTAATTACTAAGTCTGAAGAATATAAAGAACAAATTGAAGACCGTTTAGTTGCTGCTTATACCAGAATTAGAAACAACGTAAAAAATGGTTTAGCAGTTGTACCAATTGAAAGAGGTGCTTCTGGCGGTTCTTTCTTCACTATTCCGCCACAAGTGCAAGTAGAAATTGCTTCTCGTAAAAAAGTAATTACAGATGAGCACAGTGGACGTATTTTAGTTGACGCTGCTTTAGCCGAAGAACAAAAAGCAAAAATGGAAAAAATGTTTTCTAAACTTTAATTCATTTTAAAAACATACACTTTTAAAAGCCTTCATTAACCTGAAGGCTTTTTTTATGATTAATTTCACTAAATTACCTTTAAGGTTTCTTAACTTTCAACGTCTATTAAAAAGAAAAACAAAACGCATGAAAAGAATTATTCCACTTTTATTTATAACCTTACTTTTTAATTGTAAAAATGATGCACAAAACAAAAAGGAACAACAGGCTGTAATTAATGCTGAACCTATTGAAGTATCAATGAAAAATGGAAAAGCACGCGCCTATTTTGCAAGTGGTTGTTTTTGGTGTGTAGAAGCCATTTATGAAAGTGTAAAAGGTGTTGAAGAATCTATTTCGGGATATGCTGGAGGACATACAAAGAATCCGACTTACGAAGCTAGTAATACAGGCAGAACAGGACACGCTGAAGCTGTAGAGATTATTTATGATCCAAAAGTGGTAAGTTTTGCCACTTTAGTTGATGTCTATTTTGCATCACAAAATATTACCCAAGTAAACGGACAAGGTAATGATAGAGGTCCTCAATACCGATCTATTATTTTTTATCAAAATGATGAACAAAAACAAATCATTCTAAACAAAATTAAAGTCTTAGAAAAAGAGTTAAATGTAAAAGTAGCCGCAGAAGTATATCCGTTTCAAAAGTTTTGGGTTGCCGAAGATTATCATCAAGATTATGAAAAACTACATCCAAATCACCCATATATTCAAAATGTCTCCATACCAAGATTAAATAGGTTTAAAGCTAAAATGCCTAAAGTTTTAAAAGAAACTCATTAAACTAGATTATAAAATAAAAACATTTTATACTTGAAAGCAAAACTTCATTATATTACAATCATATTTTTTTTAGTCTTACAGAGCCCTTTGGCTTTTGCGCAAAATGAAACTATAAATATTTCAGGAACTCTGGTAGAAGAAGATACCAATCAGCCTATACCTTATGCAACGGTTGCAGTTTACAATTCAACTTCAAAAGACATTATCACAGGAACTACAACAGATGATTTTGGAAAGTTTAACATTCAAGTTAACAACACCAATGTTTATCTACAAATTAGTTTTATGGGCTATGAAACCAAAACGATTACCGATTTGCCCAAAACCAATAACATTATTAATCTAGGAACAATTGTTTTGGCTTCAGATAATGAAGAATTAGATGCTGTTTTGGTAACAGGTGAAGTGTCTAAAACAGTTTTCAAACTTGACAAACGTGTGTTTAATGTAGGTACAGATATTAGTAGTACTGGAATGAGCGCGCTTGAAGTTTTAAACAATGTACCATCAGTAAATGTAAATATTGAAGGTGAAATTACCTTACGCGGTAGCGGTGGTGTTCAAATTTTAATTAACGGTAAACCTTCGGTTTTAGCAGATCAATCCAGTAATGCACTAGGAACAATTACTGCAGATATGATTGAAAGTATCGAAGTCATCACCAACCCTTCAGCAAAATATGAAGCTTCTGGCACTTCAGGTATTTTAAACATCATTCTAAAAAAAGAAGAAAAACAAGGCTGGAATGGTTCTATTTCAGCAAATACAGGTATTCCCGACAATCATAGCATTGGTGGAAGCATCAATAGAAGAACAGAAAAATTTAACCTCTTTACCCAATTCGGTGCAGGTTATCGGTCAATACCAAGAGAAAGAGAAGTCATAAACCGTAATCTTACAAATAACGAATCGGTGTTTAGTAACGGTGAAGAATTCAGAAATGAAACGTTTTTCAATATCACCCTCGGAACAGATTATCACTTAAACGAATACAATGTTTTTACACTTTCTGGAAATTTTGCTTATGAAATTGAAGATCAACCCTCTGAAACTAATTTCAGTTTTTTTGAAGGTGACAATTTAATTTCACGTTGGATAAGAAATGAAACGACCGAAGCTACAAATCCTAAATGGCAATATGAGTTTAATTGGAAAAAAACGTTTCAGAGTAACGAAGATCACACCTTTCAACTAAGTGCTTTGGGTAGTTTTTTCGGTAAAGACCAATCGTCTTTATTTACAGATGCAACGTTAGAAGGTGAAAATGTAGATAATAACCAACGTACCGCAACAGATTTTCTTCAAGCAGATTACACTTTTAAAGCCGATTACGTAAATCCTATAAATAAAGAATACACCATAGAAACTGGTGCACAATATGTAATAAATGATGTTGGTAACGACTTTGAAGTTCAGGATTTAATTGGTGGCGAATATATAACAAACCAAGATTTAACCAACAACTTTGAGTGGAATCAAAAAGTGTTGGGTATATACGCAACAGGAGCTTATGAAAATGAAACTTGGGGATTAAAACTTGGTATGCGTATTGAAAACACAGAACTTAACACACTGCTTACCAACACAAGTGAAGCGAATTCACAGAATTTTACCAATCTATTTCCAACGGTTCATAGTTCGTATAAACTAAGTGAAAATTTTTCACTACAAGCAGGTTATTCAAAGCGAATTTTTAGACCAAGATTGTGGGATTTAAATCCGTTTTTCAACATCAGGAATAATTTTAATATTACGGTCGGAAATCCTGATTTACAACCAGAATTCACCCATTCCTATGAATTGACTAGCATTTATAAAATTGGAAAAGCCTCATTGAGTTCTAGTTTGTATCATAGATATACTACCGAAGTTGTTGAACGTGTATCTACATTTCAAGACAATGTAACGTTTACAACGCCTCAAAATATTGGTACCAATGCAACAATTGGTTTTGAAACCAACGGAAAATATAGCCCAAGTAATTGGCTGACTTTAACAGGTGATTTTAATTTCAACTATTTTGACCGAAAAGGAACTTTTGAAGACCAAGTTTTTGATTTTACAGGTAAACAATGGTCTACAAGATTAGGTTCAAAAATTGGATTGCCAGCAGATATCGATTTAGAATTAAACGGAAATTATCAATCTGGATTCGAAACCGTACAAGGTGAACAAAGTGGTTTTGCATTTTTAGATGTTGGGGTTAGAAAAAAAATATTCAAAGGAAAAATAGTTGCTAATTTGGGCGTAAGAGATGTTTTTGCTTCAAGAATTCAAGAACGTTTTGTCAACCAACCCACTTTTGAAACATATGATTATTCCTTACGTGGACGCTTCGTCACCTTTGGCATAAGTTACGGGTTTGGCAAAGGCGAAGCCATGACATATTCTGGTAGAAGACGCTAGTAAACAAACCCTGGATTTAATTTAAAGGTATTTTAAAATTAACCAATCCTCATTTTGTAATTTTCTTAACTTAGTATACTAACTTAAACCAAATGAGAAAGCTAATTTTCCTTCTATGTTTATCAATTTTATTTATAAGTTGTTCAGATAAAAATTCTGTACAAATTACTTTAAGCGATAATTCGCCACAGCAACAATACGCCTTTAAAAAACTATCTAAAAACCTTAATGAAAATGGTTATAATCTCATTGAAAATGATGCTGAAATTAGCATACAATTTCAGTTAGATTCTACCTTGGGTAAAGAAGCGTTTAATATAAAAAACTTAGGAAAAACTATTATTCTTGAAGGTGGCGACCAAACCGGTTTAATTTATGCCTCGAACACCATTATTGAAAACCTCTACAATGGCATCACCTTAAAATCTATCGAAAACCAATCAGATACACCAAAATTAGGGTTTCGAGCCATAAAATACGACTTGCCTTGGGATACGTATCGCCATAGTAATGCTTTGTATCAGCACCAAGAAACTTGTAAAGATTTGAATTATTGGGAAGCGTTTTTAGATATGCTTTGCGAAAACCGATTCAATGCATTAACCGTTTGGAATTTACATCCTTATAATTACATGATTAAGTCTAAAAATTATCCTGAAGCTTCAGAGTGGACCGATGAGGAAATGCAAGAGTGGAAACATCTTTTTGGTTCAATCTTCAAAATGGCAAAAGCTCGTGGCATTGATACTTACGTGATGCCTTTCAATATTTTTGTTCCGCCGTCTTTCTCAAAAAAACACGGTGGTATTTCGGCAAAAAATTTAGATCACCACCATTATGTTGAAGGCGACACTTCGCAAGTTGTTAAAGACTACACTAGGGAAAGCGTTATACAATTATTAAATGAATATCCAGACCTTTCAGGAATAGGTTTAACGCTTGGTGAAGGCATGGGTGGCATGACACCTTTTGAACGCGAAAAATGGATTAGAGAAACCATTATTGCTGGTATGCAACAGGCAAATCGCACGTCTAAACTCATACATCGTATTCCGTTTTCTGGGAATACTGAATCTTTGGGTGCTACGTCTTTAGAAATGGAACAAATTACCCGAAACGGCATTGAGGAAGAAGCGTCGATGGACAAAATTGAAAAACCAGTTTGGGCGAGTATGAAATTCAACTGGTCGCACCCGCACTCCACTACTAAACTCATAAAAGTACATGGTGGTAAACTTTACGGCAAGTATTTCGATCCTGTTCCAAAAGATTTTAAAATTGTTTGGACTGTGAGAAATGAAGATTTTTTCTGCCTGCGTTGGGGTGTTGAAGAATTTGCCCGAGCCCATATTAACGCTAACACACCCGAATATGTTGGTGGTTATTTTATAGGCTCTGAAACTTATATTCCTGCTAAAGATTATTTTACAACTTCAGAATATAAAGATAAAGTGAGTTGGACTTATGCTTTTGAACGGCAATGGTTGTTTTACAAAATTTGGGGTCGCTTACTTTATAATGCAGAAACACCAAATTCGGTTTTTATAAATGCCTTTAAAGAAAAATACGGCGAACTTTATGCCGAAAAACTATTTAAAGCATCAAATCTAGCAGGGAAAACACCGTTACGATTGTTATCGTTTTTTGATTCCACCTGGGATTTTACCATGTATGCCGAAGGTTTCACGTATAGAAATCCAAACACTGAAAATGTGGAGTTTATAGACATTAAAACGTTTATTGAACAACCGCCACAAGACACCACATTTGTATCGATAAAAAATTATGTGAAGTCGATCAATGCTAAAAAAACATTTCCGAAAAACTATACAACACCTGTGATACTAGCAAGTCAACTTGAAGTAGATGCCAAAGAAGCGCTTAAATTGGTTGAAGCGACACAAACTACAGACAACGCGGACCTCATGTACGAAGTAGCGGATATAAAATCTTGGAGTTATATGGGGCTTTACATGGCAGAAAAAATAAAAGCAGGTATCGCTTTAGAAACTTATAGACGCAATGGCGACAAGGTTAAACAACAATTAGCCATCACTCATTTAGAAAACGCCCTGAAATACTGGGATAACATTATAGAAATCACCAGACCTATTTATAACGATATGCGCTTAGTACATTACAATGAAAATAAGGGCAAAACATGGCAAGAAAATGACCATTTAAGATTTCACTGGGCATTACTTCGTTATAAAGTTGTTGAGGATATTGATATGGCGAAACGTTAGTTAATAAAAGGTATTTTAGTTGTACTAGTTGACTTTGTAAAAATTTTCAACTAACTTCGTTTAACGATTGATATAAGTCATTAAAGAACGACGTCATATCATCGCATTACACACAATAGCTCTAAAAAAACCGAATGAGAAATATTTTAACCATAGTTTGTTTATTTATTATTATTTCTTGCAAAGAATCAAAGACAGACAATCCGAATTCTGACAACGGAATTACTCGTACTTTAGAAAATAATTCTGATGCAATTAAGCCGAATATGATTTCGGAATTAAAAGCAACTGAATCTACCGAGAAAGAAAGTATTTCAATTGATTTAATATTTAGCAAAAATTCTGTTGTCGAACCAACTCATCAGAAAATCTATTTATCATTTTTACTCGCCCAAACAAAGGAATTACAAAATTATCGCGATATAACTTTTAATTATCATATCGAAAATGAAGAGTTTAACAAAAGTTCATTTCTCATATCTCAAAAAACAAAAGAATCAATTTTAAAGAAATTTAGTTTTATCCCGTTCAGAAATTACATCAAATATTGTCTTGAAAATTTTGAAGTTGGAACAATGTATGGACTTGACATTTGGATTGACAATATAAATCAAATTTATCCTGACGAATTAATGAAAACTAACTTTTTTGATGTTATAGAAAAATTTAGTTATGAATGTTCTGATATGGATAAATCAAAGGATGCTAAAGCAACGATAGTAGTTTTATACGTAGCTATTAAGGATTATGTTGATAAAGCCAAACCAGATAATCCGCAATTAAGCAGTCAAAAACATAATCAAAAGTTACTTGAGGAGTTATGGAAAATATGTAACAATGGAGAAATGATTCAATTTGCAGAACAACGTTTATTTGGAAAAGTTGGCGGAAATTGGGATGAATATAGTAGATATAATTTACAGAATTGATAAATTTAACGTGTCGCTACAGTGTGTAACATTGTATAAAAATAATGCGTAGTTTAGTGCTTAATCAAAGAGTCGTGCATTTTTGTTACGTCTGATTTTCCTGCGGAAAATCCTCGGACACAAAACCGCACTATTCTTATACGTAACCGTTAAACGAACTTTTTAAAATATTACTAAAACTTCGTCGCCTTCAACGTAAAAATTAAAGGATATAATTTATCCTTAGTTACATACATTCCAGATTCTGTTTTAACTAAATCTGTTAAAACATCATAAGGGCTTTCATTATATTCTTTTAAATACTCAATATGCAAACCTGCTTCAGTTAGTGCTGAAATCACTTCACCTAAACCATGATTCCAACCGTATTCTTTACTTACCATTTTTGATTCCTGATTAGCGTAAGTGCCTTCATATTCTTCATAAATCACTTCATCTTGCATATAGCCATATTTCATTATAGGTTTACCATCCAAATAATCAAACATCCAAACTATGGGGTGAAATTCAGCCATAAAAAAAGTACCTCCTTTCTTAAGTCGTTCAGCAATCATTTGTCCCCAAGGTTTTAAATCGGGCAACCAACCTATTACTCCATAACTTGTAAAAACAATATCAAAAATATCTTGTACAAACTTTGAGGTATCCAACACATTGCAACAAACAAATTTGGCATCTAAACCCAATTCATCATTTAAATTTTGTGCTAATTTTATGCCTTCATCACTTAAATCTACACCTGTACATTTTGCTCCCAACCTACTCCAACTTAATGTATCTTGTCCAAAATGGCATTGTAAGTGCAATAACGACTTTCCGTTTACATCACCTAAAGCTTCAATCTCATAAGGCATCAACGAGGATTTTCCTTTTTTAAAAGCCTCCAAATCGTACATTTCGCTTTTAGCATGTACTTTAACTTTATTGTTCCAAGTTTCTTTATTAACTTTAAAATAATTTTCGTTGGTACTCATCTATTAATCATATCTTTATAAAAAACTAAAATAATGAAAACTCTTATTTATATCACTTTAATTACATTTCTTTTTGTTGGTTGTAAACAAAAAGAAAAAACAGAACCTACAGAACCTGAAATAGTTAAAACTGAACTTTCTACCGCACAAAAAATAGCGAATGCCCATGGATATGAAAACTGGAAACATGTTTCTGAGGTCGCTTTTACTTTTGCAGGAAATAGACATTGGATATGGAAACCAAAAACTAACGAAGTTACGCTTTTGGGAAAAACCGATACAATCAATTACAATAGAAAAAAAGTAGATTCACTAACTACTAAAACTGATGGCGCCTTTGTAAACGACAAGTTTTGGCTATTAATACCCTTTCAATTGGTTTGGGATAAAAGTGCTACAATTTCAGAATCCATAGTAACAGAAGCACCCGTAAGTAAAACACAATTAAATAAAATCACTATAACTTATCCAAATGAAGGTGGTTACACTCCAGGTGATGCTTACGATATTTTTTATGATGACGATTTTTGCATGAAAGAATGGACGTTTAGAAGAGGCAACCAAGAAGAACCTTCATTGAGTAATACCTTTGAAAATTATCAAGATTTTAATGGTATTAAAATTGCTTTAGAACATAAAAACGCTGCAGGAGACTGGAATCTTGTTTTTAATGATGTGAAAGTTACTTTAGAATAAATTTTAAAACATATTTTAAATTAAATGATATGAAATTTTACACTTCAATTCCTAAAAAACTTAAACCTTATTTCAATGCCGAATTAGAAAAATATAGTATTGAATACTCAAACGGAAATTTAAAAAATGCTTGGAATTATCTAGAAAGAGCTCATATTATTGGTCAAAAATACCCTTACGCCCATAGTTTTGTGCATTGGAAAATGCTTCAATTTGGGTTTAAAATTAAAAATAGAAAAGAAATATTAGGACAAATTCCACGTCTCATTTTTGGTGGCGTGAAATCATTTGTTGGAAGAATTCCCGTTGGAAACCCAGGAGGTTCAAATGTGCCTCCTTTAAAACCATTTCCAATAGAACAAGAATTACAAGACATATTTATTAAAGCTGATGTATATTAAACTAAAAAACATTACATATAATCTAGAACCTAACTAAGGTCGTATATAAAATATAAAGCAAATTTTCCGCATTATGCGTCTATATATTTTCTAAAGCGCTTCAATCAATGATTGAAGCGCTTTTCAATTCTAGAAGCAAGTAAAATTTAAAGCTTTTTAAACTTCTATTTTAAGTATTCGTTTCTAACTTTATAATTCTTATTTTTGTTAGAAACCGAAAATTAACACACTTTGTCTGACTATAAATCAGGTCTTGAATATGCTTTAGAACAAGACCGAAATGATGAATTAAAATTATACAGAAATCAGTTTCACATTCCTAAAGATGCTCATGGAGATGATTTAATTTACATGACTGGTAATTCCTTGGGTTTACAACCAAAAACTACTAAGACTTATGTAAATCAAGAACTTGAAGATTGGGCAACTTTAGGTGTAGAAGGTCATTTTGAAGCAAAAAATCCATGGTTGCCATATCATGAATTTTTAACCGAAAGTATGGCAAAGATAGTTGGTGCAAAACCTATAGAAGTAGTAGTAATGAATACGCTTACTGCTAATCTTCATTTTATGATGGTTTCATTTTATCAACCTACTAAAACACGCTACAAAATACTTATTGAAAGCGATGCTTTTCCATCAGACAAATATGCAGTAGAATCTCAATTACGTCATCACGGATTTGATGATAAAGAAGGTTTAATTCTTTGGAAACCACATAATGATGAAGAACTATTAAACTATGAAGATTTAGAACTCATCCTTAAGGAACATGGCGATGAAATTGCTCTAATCATGATTGGAGGTGTTAACTATTACACCGGGCAATATTTTGACCTCAAGCGCATCACAGAATTAGGACATAAACACGGTTGCAAAGTAGGTTTTGATTGTGCACATGGCGCAGGAAATGTAGCATTGAATTTACATGATTCTGGAGCAGATTTTGCCGTTTGGTGTACTTACAAATATTTAAATTCTGGACCAGGAAGTCTAGCAGGATGTTTTATACATGAGCGTCATGCTTATAACAAAAACCTTAATCGTTTTACAGGTTGGTGGAGCCATAATAAAGAAACACGTTTTAACATGCGTGGTGAATTTGACCAACTTCCCGGAGCAGAAGGTTGGCAATTAAGTAATCCGCCAATATTATCAATGGCGGCCATAAAAGCGTCACTTGATTTATTTCATGAAGTTGGCATTGAAAAGCTAACAGAAAAATCTAAAAAACTAACAGGTTATTTTGAGTTTCTATTAAAGCAATTAGGTGAAGATATAATAAGAATAATAACACCTTCAAATCCTAATGAACGTGGTTGCCAATTATCTATTCAGGTAAAAAATGCTGATAAATCATTACATAACAAATTAACAGAAGCTGGTGTAATTAGCGACTGGAGAGAACCCGATGTAATTCGTTGTGCTCCAACACCATTTTATAATAGTTTTGAAGATGTTTACAAATTGGTTGAAAAATTAAAAGCAATATTAAAATAAAACGAATGTCACCTCGAGCGCAGTCGAGAGGTCTTATTTAGGTCTCGACTGCGCTCGACCAGACAATAAAAATGAAGAAACAACAAAACATATTAATAATAGGCGCTGGATTATGTGGTTCACTATTGGCTTTACGTTTAGGGCAACGTGGTTATAACGTTTCAGTTTACGAAATGCGTCCAGATTTACGTAAAGTAGATATTTCAGCTGGGAGATCTATAAACCTTGCTTTTTCAGATCGAGGTAATAAAGCCATGAAATTAGTCGGTTTAGAAGATAAAGTAAAAGCACTTTGCATTCCTATGAATGGACGAATGATTCATGATATACATGGCAATACCTTTCAATCAAATTATAGTGGTAGAGAACATGAATACATTAATTCTGTATCTCGTGGAGATTTGAATGCCTTACTTTTAAATGAAGCCGAAAAACACAAAAACGTTAATCTCTTTTTTAATAAAAAATGTAAATCGGTAGATTTTGAAAAAACTACTGCTTTATTTGAAGACTATACTACAAAAAATCAATTTGTAGAAGATGCAGATATTATTATCGCAACAGACGGCGCAGGTTCTGCAATGCGAAAAAGCTATTATTTGGGTAAAAAATTCCTCTTTAGTTTTTCACAGGAGTATTTAACTCATGGTTATAAAGAATTAAGTATTCTTCCAACTGAAACTGGCGATTATAAAACGTACAAAAACGCACTTCACATCTGGCCTCGTGGTAGTTTTATGCTGATTGCATTACCAAATTTAGATGGTAGTTTTACAGTAACTTTATTTTTAAGTTATGATAAAGGCGAATACAATTTTAATAACTTAACTACCGAAGAAAAAGTTTTAGAATTTTTTCAAAAAGAATTTCCAGATGCATTAGCTATAATGCCAAACCTGTTAGATGATTTCTTTGAAAACCCAACATCACCTTTAGGCACTATAAAATGTTCACCTTGGCATTACAAAGGCAACACGCTTTTAATGGGCGATGCTGCTCATGCTATTGTTCCGTTTTACGGACAAGGCATGAATGCTTCTTTTGAAGATGTTGTTGAGTTTGATAAATTTTTAGAAACACATCAAGGCAATTGGGAAACCGTTTTTAAAGCCTACGAAAAATCTCGAAAAAAGGATACCGATGCAATTGCAGATTTGGCGATAGATAATTTTTATGAAATGAAAGACCACGTCGCTAACCCCATTTTTCAAGAAAAGCGTAAATTAGAGATGGCTTTGGAAAAAGAATTTCCAAACGAATATTCATCAAAATATTCACTAGTAACTTTTAATGAAAATATTGGTTATAGAGAAGCTATGTTAAAAGGAAGAGCGCAGGACAAAGCAATTTTAACCTTGCTTACAGATAAAAAAATTGATGTAAACGGAGATTTAAAAGAAATTTTAAAAAAAGTAAAACAAGAAACAGAATCTATTCTAGAAGACGATAAAATTGCTGGACTAAAAATAAAAACTAATGAGTAAAGACAATGTAACACCGCGAGGCGCATACCCACACATCAAAAGAGTTGGTGATTTTATTTTCGTTTCAGGAACCAGTTCCAGACGACCAGACAACACAATTGCAGGTGTAGATATTATTGACGAGATGGGTACAAAACGTTTAAACATAGAAGTTCAAACCCGTGAAGTTTTAAAAAATATCAATGACAATTTAAGAAAAATTGGTGCATCATTAAAAGACGTGGTAGATGTGACAACCTTTTTAGTTAATATGAATGATTTTGCAGGTTATAACAAAGCTTATGCAGAATTCTTTGATAAAGAAACAGGACCTGCAAGAACTACCGTTGCTGTGCATCAATTACCACATCCAGATTTGGTGGTAGAGATTAAAGTTATGGCTTATAAAAAACAATGAATATCCAAAACTTCATAAACGGTAAATATATAAATCCTATTAATGATAATTGGATTAATAATTACAATCCATCTAATGGAGAAATTTATGGACAAACACCTAACTCTTCTAAAGAAGATTTAGAAAATGCATATATATCTGCCAATTCTGCCTTTAAACAATGGTCTCAAACCACTTTAGAAGATCGCAGTAGAATCCTAATTAAAATTTCAGAATTATTAGAAGCTAATTTACAACGCTTTGCTGAAGCAGAAAGTAAAGACAATGGTAAACCAATCTCATTAGCAAAATCTGTAGATATTCCAAGAGCAGCAAGTAACTTCCGTTTTTTTGGAAATGCCATAACGCAATTTGCTAGTGAAAGTCATGAAAGTGTTGGTCAACAAGCTATAAATTACACGTTGCGTCAGCCTATTGGTGTAGTGGGCTGTATTTCACCTTGGAACCTTCCACTCTATCTATTTACATGGAAAATCGCACCAGCTATTGCTGCAGGAAATTGTATAGTAGCTAAACCCAGTGAAATCACACCTATGACAGCCTTCCTTTTAGGAGAAATCTGTAACGAAGCTGGCTTACCAAAAGGCGTTTTAAATATTGTTCATGGCTTAGGAAACACAACAGGACAAGCCATTATTGAGCACCCAAATATTAAAGCTATTTCGTTTACTGGTGGAACTGAAACAGGTGCACATATCGCAAAAGTTGCTGCACCAATGTTTAAAAAACTATCTTTAGAACTTGGTGGAAAAAACCCAAACATCATTTTTGCAGATTGCGATTATGATAATATGTTAGAAACCACAGTGCGTTCGTCTTTTGCAAATCAGGGTCAAATTTGTTTATGCGGAAGTCGCATTTTTGTAGAAAAAAACATCTATAAAAAATTTAAATCCGATTTTGTTGAAAAAGTTAAACAACTTAAAGTTGGGCATCCTTCAAAAGAAGACACAAATATTGGAGCCTTAGTCTCAAAACCTCATCTTGAAAAAGTAATGAGTTATATAAACGTTGCAAAAAAAGAAGATGGAACCATTCTGTGTGGTGGTAATAAAGTAACTGTTAAAAATTATGAAAATGGATACTATTTAGAACCAACAGTTATAGAAGTTAAAACTGATGAATGCAGAATAAACCAAGAAGAAATTTTTGGTCCTGTGGTGACCATTATGCCTTTTAATACAGAAGATGACGTATTAGAAATGGCAAACAAAGTAAAATATGGTTTATCAGCAACACTGTGGACCAATAATTTAAAACGTACTATGCGAATGAGTAACCAATTACAAGCAGGAATTGTTTGGGTAAATACATGGATGTTACGTGATTTACGTACGCCTTTTGGTGGTATAAAAGCCTCTGGCGTTGGTCGTGAAGGTGGTTTTGAAGCTTTACGCTTTTTTACAGAAGCTAAAAATGTATGTATAAAGTATTGACAACTTGTTGTCATGCTGAACTTGTTTCAGCATCTCATAATAAATTGAACAAACATTAAAAAGATTCCTTGCCTTCGCAGGAATAATAAAAATATGGACTTAAACATAAAAAACAAAAACGCTTTAGTTTGCGGAAGCACACAAGGTATAGGAAAAGCAACAGCTTTAGGATTAGCACAAGAAGGCGTAAACGTAACTTTAGCAGCCAGAAATAGAGAAAAACTAAAAGCCGTTTTAGAAGAATTACCCAAAGATGGAAACCACAGCTACATAGTTGCCGATTTTTCAAACCCTAGAGATTTGCAAGAACAGGTTATTAAATTTATTGAAAAAAATCATGGTTTTCATATAGTAATTAACAACACTGGAGGCCCAAGAAGTGGTGATATTTTAACCGCAAGTTTAGATGAATTTGATAACGCTTTTACACAACATTTAAAATGTAATCATGTTTTAGCACAAGCTACTATTCCGTTTATGAAAGAAGAAGGTTTTGGTAGGATTGTAAATATAATTTCTACATCGGTTAAAGAGCCAATTGCTGGTTTAGGTGTGAGTAACACCATTAGAGGTGCCGTTGGTAATTGGAGTAAAACATTGGCAACAGAAGTTGGCGCTTTTGGTATTACTGTAAATAATGTTTTACCCGGTTTTACTGAAACTGAGCGTTTAACTGAAATTATTAAAATTAAAGCGAATGCCGCTGGTAGTTCGTTAGAGCAAATGGCTGAAATAATGAAAAACTATGCGCCAGCAAAACGTTTTGCTAAACCAGAAGAAACAGCAAATGTTATCACTTTTTTAGCAAGCGAAGCTGCTAGTTATGTTAACGGAATTAATGTTCCTGTTGATGGTGGAAGAACAAAAAGTCTTTAATGTCAAACTTGATTTGACATCTTATTAATTGAAAAGTAATCATTAACTTTATACGAGAAACATTGCGTTAAGGATTGAGCAATTTGTTTGAGCTCTTTTTGTGATACTGAAATAAATTCAGCAAAAGAAAAGCGAGTTGTGAAAGCCTGACCCGAAAGGTAACGCCCAAAATAAAATAACACAATGAGTAAATTATATCCACCGATTAATTTTAAAGAATGGATTGAAGAAAACAGACATTTATTAAAACCACCTGTTGGTAATAAAGTGGTTTGGAAAGATGGTGATTTTATTGTTATGGTTGTTGGTGGACCAAATAGTAGAAAGGATTATCATTACAACGAAACACCAGAGTTTTTCTATCAAATTGAAGGTGATATTGTGTTAAAAGTAATCGATGATGGAGTTCCAAAAGACATTCCTATTAAAGAAGGTGAGATCTTTTTATTGCCACCAAAAGTACCGCATTCACCACAACGTGGTGCAAATACCGTTGGTTTGGTTATTGAATACCCAAGAGAAAAAGGTATTAAAGATGCTCTATTATGGTTTTGCGAAAACTGCTCAACAAAATTGTATGAAGAAGATTTTACTTTAGAAAATATTGAAACCGATATGCCTAAAATTTTCGACAACTATTACAACGATAAGAGCAAACGTAAATGCCCAAATTGCGGTGAAATTATGCATCCACCAAAGAAGGTTAAATTAGAAGATTAACTTTTATGAAAAGAAAACTTCGTATTAACGGTCATTCGCATTTATTACCATATCCTGAACAAATACCTCAATTCATGAAAGACAAAGGTATTTTCTGGGTAGATAAAGACCGAAAATTTATGCTTCAAAAAGATTGGAGTCGCCCAGTGACAGACTCTAGTTTCTTTCTACATGAAAAATTAGAATGGATGGAGCGTTTTAAAATTGATCATGCTGTTGTTTTAAACCTTTCTCAACTTTATGGTAATGGACTACGCTTAGAGGAAATGAAGCAAGCACTTCGTTTTCAAAACGATTTTAATGCTCAAATACAACAAGATAATCCTAGTAAATTCACCTGTGGCTTTGTGGTTCATCCAGGGTTTGTTCGTGGTGCATGTTGGGAAATTGAGCGTTGTGTTGAGCAGTTAGAAATGCGGTTACTTTGCCTACCAACGCATTACATGGACACCATTGGTACATGGCGAAGTATTTTTGACGAAGAGAATGAGCCTATTTTTGAATTGGCAAATAAATACAATTTAGCTCTTGAAATTCATCCTTATGATGGTGAGAAGTTTATAAAACTGCAAAATACCTCGTGGCGATTTCATTTAATTTGGATGCTGGCTCAATGCGCTGATGCATACCACTTTTTTACTTTAAATGGTTTACAAGACAAATACCCCAATATGCGCACTTGTTTTGCTCATGGTGGACAGCTTGCTCAAATTAATTTAGGAAGACGCATTCAAGGTTTTGATGGTAGACCAGATTTATTTGAAGGTAAACACCACCCTAGAAAAGCAGTTGGACATAAAAATATTTTCTTTGACACTTTGGTTCATGACACAGGTTCATTAGAACTTTTAATAAAAAACCAAACATCAAAGCAAGTGTTAATGGGGTTAGATGACCCTTATCCATTAGGCGAGATGGAAAGTGCAAAGCAATCGTCTTACCCAGGTAAAATATTAGATTTAGCAATGGAACGTAAAATAATTACCGAAGAAGAACGTGACGCCATTTGGGAAGATAATGTACTGCAGTGGTTATTTGGAGATGATGAAAAAGCTAAACAAACATTGATTAATAAGATTTTAAATTAATGCATTTTATATCAGAAGAGCTTGATAATTATGTTGTAAAACATTCTGATGATGAACCAGAATTACTGCAGCAACTAACACGCGAAACCTATCAAAAAATATTGCAACCACGTATGCTTAGTGGCCACTATCAAGGTAGAATTTTAAGCATGATTTCTAAATTGATTAACCCCAAGAACATCTTAGAAATTGGTACTTATACGGGATATTCTGCACTTTGTTTAGCAGAAGGCATGCAACCTTCGGGTGAGTTACATACTATTGACATTAATGAAGAATTGGTTGATTTTCAACGGAAGTATTTTGATAAATCAGGATTTGGCCACCAAATCTTTCAGCATTTAGGTAATGCTTTAGAAATTATTCCTAAGTTAGAAAAAACTTTCGACTTGGTTTTTATTGATGCTGATAAAGACAATTACCTAAATTACTTCAACATAATCATAGATAAATTAAACCCAGGTGGTATTATTTTATCTGATAATGTACTTTGGAGCGGAAAAGTTTTAAATACTACATTTAAAAAAGACGATACCTCTACTCCTGCTTTGATTACATACAACAAACTATTAAAAGAAGATAAACGAGTTGAAACTGTTTTATTACCAATTCGTGATGGATTGACCATAAGTAGAAAAAAGAACACCTAACTTAAATCATAATACATATGAAATCAATAAAGTTTAATTTAATTGTTGTTTTGGTTACACTTTGCTGTATTACTAACTTACATGCACAATCATCGCTTTTTAGCTATGAACAATACGTAAATACAAAAGGAGATACTTTAAAATACAGGCAATTGGTTTCAGATTATGCCAAAGACACCAAATACCCTTTAGTTATTTTTTTACATGGTTCTGGTGAAAGAGGTGATGATAATAAAGCACAATTAAAATGGGGTGTTAAAAACTTTGCGACTAGTGAAAACATGAAGCTACATCCTACAATAGTTATAGCGCCTCAGTGTCCAAAAAACACAAGCTGGGGAAATTATTCATATGAAAATATGTCGCTACAACCTGAGCCAACAAAAACTATGACACTATTGATTGAATTAATTCATAAAGCAATTGAAAATTTACCAGTAGACACTAACAGAATTTACATTACAGGACTTTCTATGGGTGGATTTGGAACTTTTGATGCTGTTTCTAGATATCCCGATTTATTTGCGGCAGCTGTTCCGGTTTGTGGTGGTGGTGATGTTACAAAAGCGGAATCAATAGCACATATACCTATGTGGATTTTTCATGGTGCAAAAGATGATGCAGTAAACGCTGTTTTGTCACAAAATATGTTGAATGCATTAACTAAAGCTGGATCTTATCCAGGTTATACACAATATCCAGAAGTTGGCCACTTTTCATGGATTGCTGCTTATAGCGATACTATGATGATGGAATGGTTATTTAATCAACGAAAGCAGTAATTGACTTTCTCAAAAAAATAGTTGAACTTCATTTAACATTAGATATAAAACATTAAAACGATTTCATATCGAGTTGTTGCCAGTAATTTGAACATATTGAGAAAACTAATCCTAATTCTTACCATATTTTCACTTCTATCTTGTAATAGAAAAGAGGAAATTCCCAAAGAACTGGAATATTCTTTTGAGTATCTAAATGAAGTTTGGAGTCCTGAAGATATCGAAGTTTTTAAAAACATAAAGAAAAACGATACAACACCGAATAATTTACATTTTGGAATCGGATTACACTTGAGAAATAATTTATTACGACATCACTCAAAATCGGATACTATTGTAGCTTATTTCAATTCATTAGGAATAACTCACTATGATTATATGTCTGGATTAATATTATATTCTTATCATCAACATCTTAATAATGAAAATATTGACATACAAGACAAAGTCAATGAAATAATAATAAGTGAAAAACCTTATGTAGAATGTGTAAAAGAGCAAAAAATCATTGGTTTAGAAAAATACAACAAGTTTGAGGTTAATGACACTATTAATGTGAAAATGCCTGTTAGTAAAAATAATAGTGTTGTCTATTATGGATGTCCTAATTTAGATTGGGAATTCCGAAAGTCCTTTGATTTATCAATTGACGGAGTAATTACCGATAAATTTTACGAAAAGGACTCTCTTGGCGCATATTTTAAAGTAAAAATTCTGACTAAAAACCATCCTAAAACTGAAATTTTTATGAATGAAGTCAATGTTGGCGACAAATTTGAAGTTTCACTAATTGATAGTGCTTGGAAAATAAAAACTACTGGCAACAACGTCTATAATTAATGGCTAGTTCTCGCATGCTTACGAAAATCCTCACGGATTTTCTATTCGGTTTTTATTTGCTAAATTAGGTTCTTGAATACGCCACTAATCATACATAAAACCGTTAGCCACAATTAGAAAAAATGAAGATTAATATCAAATATTACCTCTTAATTTTATTAATAAGCATTAGTAAATTATTTGCTCAAACTGTGCCCACTGATATAATAATGGGTAAAGCTTATGAAATACAATCAGATTATTTAGAAAACACGAGTTTAAATATACAAGTTTCCACGCCTGAAAATTATAACAATACTGAGGATTTATATCCCGTTCTTTACATCCTTGATGGACAATGGTTTTTTCCTCATGCTTTGAGTATTCGGGCTGATTTCACACAACGTAATGGTCCTATGCACACTCCAGAGTTCATTGTAGTTGGAATTACCACGAGTAATGATAACAGATGGGATTGGGGAAGAGAAAATGCGTCATTATTCCTTAAGACCATTGAGTTTAACATAATTAAATTTATCGATGATAATTATAGAACTTCTGATGAGCGGATTCTATTTGGCTGGGAAACTACTGGAGGATTTGTCATTCAGACCTTGTCTCAAAATCCTAAATTATTTTCTGCCTATATAGCTGCAAGTCCTGCTCCGCTCTATGGTGACTATTTTAAAAATCTTGAGAATGAGTATTTATCATTAAAAACGTTTTTGAAAAATAATGTGGAACTAAATACTTTTTTGTTTATAGGAGAAGGGGAAGTAGACTATCCCGTTTTTTATGGCACCAAAACTTTAAAAAGACTCTTAAATGATGAAGCCCCCAAAGGCCTAAACTGGCATCATAAAGTTATAAATGAATCAACTCATGAAATGTGTGCTTACCGAACCCTTCAAGATGGACTAAAGGAATACTATAGGTATTTTCATTACTTAACTTTTAACAGTAAAGCAGAATTTGAAAGACTCGGAGCTCTTAATTATATCGAAAAGTTTTATGAGAAAAGACAGACTCAACTAAGTTTAACAAATGATGATGAATCTAAACATGCTACCAGAAGAAACATAACATTTGTTGCTATTTCTGAAAATGAATATAAATGGTTTGATTCATTATTTACAATATTCGAAAATGATGGTTTTCTGGAAAAATCTTTCGCTCCGCATTTAATTGATTATGCTCAATTCTACCTAAAACATAAAAATCCAGAACAAGCAAAAAAAATATTATCATTCGCAATAGGTAAATATCCGGACAATGCACAAGTACTCAATGCACTTGGAGACCTTTATTCTTTAAGAGGAGAAATTAACGATGCTAAAAAGTATTATGAAAAAGCAATTGAATTGGGGAATAAGAATAATGATTGGAGAGTACCAGAGTACATTTATAATTTGAAAAAATTATGAAGAAATAATAGTGGTTGAAGTACTAAACAGGAACAACAAACATATAAACAGAGGTCTTTACCAAACCAAAAAGTTAGCGTTCCAAAATTCGCTACTAGTAATACACGAACAAGTTAAACGAACCTTCAAAATTTTACCTTTAATTTAATTTTAAGTTGAGCATTTCGTTTCACGTTAAGGATTGAAGCGGCATCCTTTTTTGTGCTCAAGAAGATAGTTTGTTTTAAAACTCATTATAAAATATAAAGAAAACACTTGATGAGATACTGAAACAAGTTCAGCACAAGAAAGATATAGCGGAAAGCCTGACCACGTTTTACGTGGGAACGCCCAAATAAAAAAGCCTCTTCAAAAAAAACAAAGAGGCTTTTAATTTATATAAAAACTGTTATTGTACAGCTGCTAATGCATCTATTATTCCGTATCCAAAACTCGAGTGTTTGTTTGGATATAAATGTGAAGACTGCTTTAGTTTATCTAAAACCTGACTTTTAGACCAATTTGGATGTTTAGCCCAAACTAGAGCCGCTATACCGGCAGTTGTTGCTGTTGCTACAGACGAACCTCCTGTGTAACGTCTCTCATTATTATAAAATCCTAAAACCGGTGGCGCTTTACTTGTATTATTATCTCCTTCCATAATAATGGTAAAATCAATTTTATCTCCCTCATGGCAAGTGCCACAGGTTTCGTAATAGGCACCATCTGTAATTCCTGTAACTGCAACAGTTTCACTCATGGTAGCCGGAAAAATAACACCATACCAATTAGTAAAATTAGTTGAAGTACCTCCAGCTGCGAAAATTAATTTCCCTTTACTATTAGCATATTTTACTGCATCTTTAATATTACCAATAGACCACATATAACCAATAGACATAGAAATAATTTTAACATCACTTCTGTTTCCTAATTGGGTTAATGCATCAGATACGCCTTTTCGTTCGTGGTAGTCGTTTAAAACCACATCTTCAGTAGCTCTGTAAGCTACTAAATTAGAATTATATGCTACACCTACTGGCATACCATTATCGTTTCTTGGTGCTGCTATTGTTGATGCCATTGCTGTTCCATGTCCGCATTTATCATGTGGTCCATCATAGTTACTGCTCCACCACCAAGATGAGTCTATAAAAGTGCCATATTTTTGAACGGTTCTCCCATTAGAAACACCATCGTTAAACCCCTTTTGGTTTAATAACGATTGAGATTGTGACACTCCAGTGTCTATTAAACCTACGGTTACACCAGAACCTGTACTGTAATTCCACGCTTGAGGAATATTATGCTCATAAAAATGCCATGATACTTGCGCATTATTTGGTGATACAGTTGTGTAATGAGCAGAATTGATTGATTCTCCGTCCTTACTACAACCTGAGCTAGATTTTAAATAATTTACTTGTGGTGCTGTATATTGATTATACCCGTTAGGTTCCATGTAACGAACACCATCAATTTTTTTAAGCTTTAAAATAGTATTAAGGTTTTCTACTTTAACATCAATTACGTTTATAATTTCATGCTCAACAAGGGTTTCTTTTCCTGTTTTGTAATTTTCGGTTTCTTCAACTATTTTAATGATGTTGTTTTTTGTGGCAATAAGCTTTTCTGATTTGTTTTCACTAAAACTCTCGCCTTCTTCACCATAGCCAATGGTGAGAATGCTATCACCTTTTAAAACAGCACTCCATAAAGTGTGCTCATCGACATCTGACCAATTAAAGTCATTTTTTTCGTTTAATACTGAATTAATTTTTTGGTTAATCTCTGATGCGTTAAGGGGTTCTTTTTGTTGAATTTCGTCAGTTTGTTGTTGATTATCAATGTTTGGAATGCTTTCATCTTTTGAACAAGATGCTATTACTAATGCTACCATTAATAATAATCGTAATCGAATGTGTTTCATTTAATAAATTTTTAGATGGTTAATACCCAGTCAATATATTAAATAAATCACAATTTTTTAAACTTAAAAATAAGAAATTATCAAAATGTTATGCCAAAAATTACGAAGACTATAATTTTCGCTTAACAGAACCGGTAAAATCTTCTATATCGTCTTTTACTTTATCTAGTTCTTTTTTTACATCAGAAGTAATGCTGGTATCAATACCATTTTTTTCTGCTGTTTTTGTTATTTCGTGCTTAATATCGTTTGTAGCATCTTTAAGTGTACGCATACCTTTACCCAAACCTCTTGCGATTTCGGGTAATTTATCGGCGCCAAAAACCATAATAGCTATAAATAGTATAAAAGCTATTTCGCCACCACTAATGAATAAAAATGTAGTATGCTGAATCATAGTGCAAATATAGTGAGTTGTTTTGTTAGAATAAAAAAAGCCGATTATAAAAATCGGCTCTTTAATTAGAAAATATTTTATTATCCTTTTACTTTTTCTTTAAACTGATCGAATTTATTTTCTGATACTTCTTTTGGCCATGAGTTATTAGACGTATCTACATCGGCAGTTTCTAAATCTGGGTCTACAACTATATTTGTAATAGCTTTTCCTGTTCTAAACACCTTTTTAACTTCATGCTCATTATAACGCCATATTTGCGCTGGATATGTTTTTCTTTCTTTAGTACCGTCTTCATAAGTTAGTTCTAAAATTATAGGCATTACTAATCCACCTGGTTTTTCAAAAGTAACTTCGTAAAAATAATTAGGCATTTCATTTAATCTTGATTTTTCTTCTTCAGATAAACTTTCTAAATGATTATTTAAAAACTCAAAATCTGTAATCTTTTTAGCATTTGCTGGTATAACGCCATCTTCTGCTTCAGCATAATACACCAATTTATCTTTAAATTCATCAAGGTTCATGTTGTAACGCTCTGCTTGTTTTAGAGCTTTATCTGTTGGCTTATCTGTTAAATAGTATTGCTTAACTTCTTTAACCCCAATATCTGTATAATCTGTAGTATAGAACCAACCTCTCCAGAACCAATCTAAATCCATTGCTGATGCATCTTCCATTGTTCTAAAGAAATCTGCAGGTGTTGGGTGTTTAAACATCCAACGCTGAGAATAGGTTCTAAAAGCGTAATCAAATAATTCTGGCCCCATAATAGTTTGTCTTAACATATATAAACCAGCAGCAGGTTTAGTGTATGCGTTTGGACCAAATTGATATACATAATCGCCTTGAGACATTATAGGCGAAATATTGCTTTGGTCGCCTCCCATATAAGGCACAATATCCTTTGGCAGGTTTCCTGTAATAAAGTTAGGATCGTAATCTAACTCCGCTAATGTTTCAACAAAAGAGTTTAAACCTTCGTCCATCCATGTCCATTGACGCTCATCACTATTTACAATCATTGGAAAGAAGTTATGTCCTACCTCATGCGTGATTACACCAATCATTCCTCGTTTAAGTCTTTCTGAATATGTTCCATCAGGATTTGGACGTCCAAAATTAAAACAAATCATAGGATACTCCATACCCATTTGTGCGTGAACAGATACCGCTTTATTGTACGGATAATCAAAAGTAAGCTTAGAATATTCTTCTAAAGTGTTAGCTACAACTCGTGTTGAGTGCTCTTCCCACAACGGATTTCCTTCTTTAGAATACAAAGAAATAGCCATTACAGTTTTTCCATTAATATCTACACCCATAGCATCCCAAATAAATTTTCTTGATGTAGCAAAAGCATAATCTCTTACATTGTTGGCTTTAAAATGCCATGTTTTCTCTTTTGTGCTTCTTAGCTTTTCGGCAGCCTCAGCTTCTTCTTGAGTTACAATAAACACAGGGTCTTTAAACGATTTTTTTGCTTCATCAAAACGCTTAAGTTGTTCTTTGGTCATTACATCCTTTGGGTTTTGTAAAACACCTGTTGCTTCTAATATATGATCTGAAGGAACGGTTAATTTAACATCAAAATCTCCAAACTCTAAAGCAAATTCACTTCTGCCCCAGAATTGCATATTCTGCCAACCTTCAACATTATCATACACACAAAGTCTTGGGTAGAATTGTGCAATTACATAAGTATTATTTCCATCAGGAAAGGCTTCGAAACCAGATCGTCCTCCATCTTCTATATGGTTATTTATATTATACCACCATTTTATTTGAAATTTAAAAACTTCGCCTGGTGCTAATGGTTTTGGTAAGTTTATACGCATCATGGTTTGGTTTATCATAAATGGTAAATCTGAACCATCATCATTTTTAACATACTCTATATTAAAACCACCATCAAAACGCTTTTTTAAATTTGTTCTTGTGAAAGATTGCGGACCATTAAAAGCTGCATTAAAACTCTCAGAATTAATATCTGGTGTTTTTGAATCTCTTGCTCTCATATTTTGGTCTAACTGAACCCATAAATATTCTAAATAATCTTTTGAATTGTTATGATACGTTATCTTTTCATCACCAAAAAGCTGGCTTTTGTTTTCGTCTAAACGAATATCCATAACATAATCAACTTTTTGTTGTGTATATGCATGTCCAGGAGCTCCTGATGCTGTTCTGGTTTCGTTAGGCGTAGCCAAAACATCCTTCATTTGCCTAAATTTATTTTGATCTGTATGACCTTGAGGTTTTGTGTTTTGTTGTTCTTGAGCAAATACACTTGTAGAAACAAAAACAATTGATAAGATAAAATACGTGAGTTTTTTCATTTTCGTTTTTTGATTTTTATTTAGAAGATTTAAAGTTTTAGCTATAAAACGTTAATTTTTACAACCAAAAACGCTCGAAATTAATAAATTTTTAAGGTTTACGTGTTTTTTTTAATTAAAATTTAACACGCCTTTGCTATTTTCTAAAGTAAGAATAAAGCTTTTCTGTTTGGAATTGATTTTAGTTTTGACAATATTTTGCTGATCCTCAAACACATCGAATAAAATTCTATTTGAAACTTCTAAACCTTGTATACTTTCAACATGTTCAATTTCAATATAACAACGTACAATATCGCCTTCATATTCTTTTCCAATAAAAACAGGTGTTGTGTTTTGGTTGTTAATTTTAATTACAAGGGTTTCTTTTAAATATTTTTCAATGTAATCGTCTACTATTTTGGGCTCATCTTTTCCAGCTAAAGTTATGCTTTCATCATATCTTTTTCTCAATGCATTTTCAAAATCATCAATAAAAATTCTGGAAGTTATTTGTACCGATTGCTTTTCTTTTATGTGATTTATTTGTGTAACACTAATATAATATTTGTGCATAGAAGTAAATGCAAAAAGTGGTATAATAAAAGTTAATATCAGATATTTTAAAGGTTGCATAAATTTATTTTGTGTTTGCTAAAATAACTATTTAGTTAATTCAAAAAGCATTCCAAATTTATATTAGTTTTTAGTTTGGTTCGTATTTTCTAAATATTGTCTATATTTCATTCTTAGGAAATTTAAAATTTTAAAATCGTTTTGGTTTTTACAATGTTTTATAAAGTTTTCATCATCTGCACAGAAATAAAAAAAGTCCGTTTTTAAATCCTCATCTAAAGGATTTGAAGCAAAAAAATCTTTTGACAATCTTGCTTTTATGCTTTGCATTAACTCCTCCCTTGTTTCTAATTCAACTCTGTTTTTTAGCATTTTTGTTCTACCTGAAATACCATTTAAAATTGGATTTAATGGTAACCCTCCACCTAGAAGTCCTAAAAGCATTTGAGGTTTAAATTCTCCCGCTTCATGTAGTCGCCTTTCACTTTGTGTTGCCGGTTTTCCTTTATATCCAGGTATTCCAACATCGTAAAAGTTTATTGGTGGATTTCCTTCTGTATTTTTAATATCAGACATTAAATCTCCTGTTAACACCTTGCCAACCAGCACTTCATCTAATTCATTTATCTGCTCTACTAATGTTACAAAAATGGCTTTATCTAAAATAATATCTTTTGTAATTATAATTTCTTTTGATTGATGCTGCACTGATGAAAACACCAAAGTATCATGCTCTTTTGCTGTAATGCTAAAATGCCCTGCTTTATTAGTTATTGTAAAAACTTGTGCTGTTTTATTAATAACATGAATATTTTCAATATCAGTATTACTTTTAACTCTTCCTTGTATTTCTACATTTTGAGAACTCATTGTTTGAAAACATATTAATACAATTAATGTTATAAAGCCCTTAATTCTTAACATGATTGAGTTTTAAAAATATTTCGCTTTGCTTTATCAAAAACTCAATAAGCTGCATTTCGTTTTCGGGCTCAAGAAGTTCTGGTTTTATTCCTTCATTTTCAACATACCTTACAAAAGCTTCAACATTATTAATTGGAATATTAAATACTTCACTAATATCTTTTTGTGTGTAAACACTTAATAAATCCTTAGGTAATTCTATATCAGCTAATAAATTTTCGTTCTTTGGTTTTCTAGGTTTATTTTTAGATTTGAACAAATCGAAAATTTTAACCAAATCGGGTAAATAGTTTCGAGCATCTGGATTTATGGTTGATGTTAAGTGATCTTGAATAACGTTGTTGTCAAATATTTTGTCTTCAGACATTGAGAAGGCATCCATATTGCCCAACTCAATGGGTTTAATCTTAATCATTTTAACATTGTCTATATCTGTTTCAATATTTCCTGTAAGACCAGATGAAAGCATTACAGCATCTAGCTGATTGACTTGCTCTACCAGTTGAATTTTTAGTTGTTTTGTTTTTATAACATCAACATCTATTGTTAAGGTAACCGTTTGAAATTGTAACGCAGAAATTTCAATAATATCATGCTCTGCTACTCTAATTTTAAATTCCCCTTTTTCATTAGTAATAACTCCTCTATTTGACGATTTATTAAAAACTGTAACCGCTTCAATATCGTTTGTTTTAGACAAAATAAACCCGTTAACTTCTACTCTATTAACAGATTGACCATTAATTATAGAAGGCAATAAAATTAAAATGAAATAAGGTAAAGCTAGTTTCAAATTATTATAATTAAAAGCATAAAGAACGTATTTCTTATCTTAAAGAAAACGTAAATAGCTTCTAATCTTTTGTTAAAACATAGTAAGTTTTTACTTTTTGGAATTTAAAAAGGCTTTGCTTTTTGTATTAAGAAGTTCGAGAAATTCCATCTCATTTCCGTAGTTAAGTAAGTCATAATCAAAATCGTTACTTTCAACAAATCTTATAAACTCTCCTACGCGATGTTCTGGAATATTAAAATTATCAACTAAAAACTCAGATCCAAAATAATACTTAATTGCCTCTGCAGGTACTTCAGGAATGCTAGCTTTTTTCTTATTCTTAACCTCAGACCTAAATAGCGGAAGTAATAATTGGTCTACAACATTAACTATATTAAGACCATTAACCATAGTGGGTTGTTGATCATTTACAGCCATGTTTTGTACTTCAGACCTATAATCTTGTTCAAAATCATATTCACTACTATGTTTAACTCCAAAATATAAAGCATCTAATTTAGGCTTAAAAGGTTGTGTGGTTTCTATATCTGTATTAAGATTCCCTGTTAACTCGTTATTAAAAACAATAATTTCGTCTAACTGGTTAATTTCTTCAATTAAAAAAAGCTTCAATTTTTTAGATTTGATAATAGCTTCATTTATTTGAAATTTTAGGTTTTGATATTGTAAAGCGCTAACTTCAATAATATCATTTAGTGCAACTTGTAATTTAAATTCACCTTTATCGTCTGAAATTGTTCCTTTATTAGAAGATGAGTTAAAAATAGTTATTCCAGAAATATCATTGCCTTCAACAATTATTTTTCCAGATACTTCAATTCTAGTTACGTTTTGTGAGACAGCATTTAAGGATGTTATAAAAGCTAAAAAGAATATTATTTTTTTCATGATATTTTTATCTTCAAATTACCATTTTAATTCCAAATTATGAAGTAAAACACACTAAAAATTTTGCTAAATTTTATTTTTAATTAGCTTTACACATAAACATCAGTTTTTATGAAAAACATTATAATTGCAAGCACTTCAACAGTTCATGGAAGCGATTATTTAGAATATATATTAAACGATTTAAAAGCTTTTTTTAAAAATACTAATACCATTTTGTTCATTCCATACGCAAGACCAAGCGGTATAACACATGATGAATACACAAAAAAGGCTAGTGAAGCTTTTTCTAAAATAGGCAAAAAAGTAAAAGGCATCCATGAATTCGATAATCCTGCTGAAGCAGTAAAAAATGCTGAAGCCATTTTTACAGGTGGCGGTAATACTTTTGTATTAACTAGCCAACTTTATAAAAACAATTTAATAGACGCCTTAAAAACCGCTATAGAAAATAGCACACCTTATTTAGGCACCAGTGCAGGTAGTAATATTTGTGGTTTAACTATTAAAACCACAAACGACATGCCCATTGTGTACCCACCAAGCTTTAATGCTTTGGCTTTGGTTCCTTTTAATATAAATCCGCATTACTTAGATCCAGATGCTAATAGTAAGCACATGGGTGAAACCCGAGAAACCAGAATTAAAGAGTTCCATAAATTTAACACACATCCAGTTGTAGGTTTACGCGAAGGTAGTTGGTTAAAAGTAAAAGATAAATCTATAACTTTAAAAGGCAGTTTAACTGCAAGAATCTTTGAATATAATAAAACACCTTATGAGTTAGAACCAGAAACAGAACTTAATCATTTAAAATAATTTGGGCGTGTCACCAATTTTTAAATTGGTGTCGGGCTTTGCGCGTTACACGGTAACTTGCTCCAATCCCTCACGCAAAAAACACTAAAAAAAAGCTTCATCGTTTTTTGATGAAGCTTTTTTTTGAGCAGCAGATCAGGTTCTCTTCAGCTTGCTCTAAACAAATTTTTACCCTTAGTTCATTAGTATTCAGTACAATTTAGACATAAAAAAAACTTCACCGTTTATAGATGAAGTTTTTTGAGCGGGAGACCGGGTTCGAACCGGCGACATTCAGCTTGGAAGGCTGACGCTCTACCAACTGAGCTACTCCCGCAATAATTGGCTGCAAATATAAACAAACCGTTGGTTCATCTGCAAGAAAAAATTATAACTTTTTTAAAAAATGGTAGCCCAAAATTTTAAAACCTTCATTAAAATAAAATTTATGCGATGCAGAGTTGCTTACATAAGTATTTAACTCTACTGCTTCACAACCTTTGTTTAGAGTATAGTTATATATCCATTTAAAAAATTGCTTACCAATTCCTTTACCTCTGTAATCCTCATCAATAAAAACATGATCTGGTTCAACACTCTTTCCTGAATAATGCCTAGTACAATACCACAAACCACAAACACCAATCAATTTATTGTTATCAAAAGCTCCAACACACTCATAATTCTGTGTAATCATTTCTGAAAAACGTTGCTCTAATACTTCGTATGAAATATTATTTTTATTTAATTTTTGCACTAATGGGATTACAGAATTTATTTGTTCTTTTTCTATAATTTTAAATTCAAAAGCCATGAATAAGTTTTACGTGAAGGTAATAATTATCTAAAATATTTTATAAGTTTGAAATATAAAATTTAACATGTCTGTAATTAAAAATTTTGATTATAATATAGTTAGAATTACTTCTAAAGAAACTCATCTTGTAAGGCATCCTGTTTTAAGAAAAGGCAAACCCATTACTACATGTGTATTTGAAGGTGATGATGATGAAACTACTATTCATCTTGGGCTATTTATAAAAAAAGAATTAGTAAGTGTTTGTTCTTTTTTTAAAAACAATCATGCTAGTATTTTGGAAGAAAATCAATACCAGCTAAGAGGGATGGCTGTTCTTGATAAATATCAAGGAAAAGGAGTTGGGAAAATTATTTTAAGCTATGGCGAAAACATTATAAAAAATAAAAACACTAAAATAATTTGGTGTAATGCTAGAGAAATAGCAGTGCCTTTTTATGATAAAAGTGGTTATAAAATTATTGGAAATCCATTTGATATTATGGGTATTGGTAAGCACTTTGTGATGTACAAAACACTTGATGAATTGTAATATTTTTAAGTGACTTATTACTAAGCTTTGTGTCTATTAATTATAAACTAAAATTTTGTAATTTTAGTTGCTTATAAATTTTTAAAAATGAGAGGAAGAAATCTAAAAGTCAGGTTATTAATTGGTGCTGCAATTGCATTATTTTTTGTTTTTAAACGTTGTAGCCAACGACAAGAGAATCCATATACACATAGAATGCAAACTATTTCTATGAATGCCGATGAAGAAATTGCCATAGGCTTACAAAGTGCTCCTCAAATGGCACAACAACATGGTGGCTTACACTCTAATAATCAATATCAAGCATTAGTTGATAATGTTGGGAACAAATTAGTTAACAACAGTATCGCGAGAAAAACACCATATCAATATGAGTTTCATTTATTAGCAGACCCAAATGCTATTAATGCTTTTGCACTACCTGGAGGGCAGATTTTTATAACCTATGCTTTATTTTCAAAATTAGAAAATGAAGACCAATTAGCTGGCGTTTTAGGTCATGAAATCGGACATGTTTTAGGAAGACACAGTGCAGAACGCATTGCTGAAAGTGAGTATTGGCAAGGCTTAGCTACTGCTGGTTCTGTTGGAGCAGATATGGGTGGTTTAGTTAGCGGTATAGGACAAAACACTTTACTTACCAATGGAAGAGATGATGAATTAGAAAGCGATGAATTAGGTGTTAAATTCATGATTAAAGCCGGTTACAACCCCGTAGAAATGATTGGCGTTATGGAAATTTTAAAAGATGCAGCTGGCCCCAATCGTGTACCAGAATTTAAAAGTACACACCCAGACCCAGACAATAGGATTGAAAAAATTCAAGAAGCTATTGAAAAATATAGAAACCAATAAAAATAAAAAAGCCTTGTAAAACAAGGCTTTTTTTATGAGTGACTAGCTCAAATAATTATTGTATTTTATAATTATTTTCTCTTTTTATTTTTAGATAATTCTTCTTTTAAAATTGCAGCTGTATCATTTGCCCCATGTAATTCAGCATAATCTAAAGCAGTCATTTTTTTATCAGACTTAGCTTTTAAATTGGCACCTTGAGCAATTAAAAGTTTTAAGATTTCTACTCTGTTAAATTTTGCAGCATACATTATTGGTGTCATACCATTAGATTTAGCATTTACATCAGCTCCTCTAGCTATTAGTTTCTGTACAGTTTCTAAATCGCCTTTAGCAATAGATACACAAAATGAGTTTACTTTAAAAAAGTATTCATAATTGTTAGTTTCAATGTTTTTTGTAATTGGTTTTGCATTAACGTTTGCAATAGAAAAACATAATGCGATTGCAGAAATAATGATTGTTTTTTTCATGATGAAAGATTTTAATTTGATTAAATGATTCGTTTTTTGATATATTAAATAGACGAAAAAAAAAATTATTTGTTACATGAAAAATGATTTATAACAGATATTTAACGTTTAATTCACATATAATTAACGGATTAGTTGATTTATTAAAAAAGCCGAAAAAGTCTTTAATTCTCTAGCATTTGAGCGATTATCTCACTGTTTTTTTATTAAACTTAGTTATCTTTGTATAGTATTAAAACTTTAACAAAATGAACAAAAAAGTTATCTTAATGATACTAGATGGATGGGGTAATTCTCCAGATCCAAAAGTTTCTGCAATCGATCATGCAAACACACCATTTATAGATTCTCTTTACAGAAAATATCCTTACGCTACTTTGCGTACAGATGGTTTACATGTTGGGTTACCTGAAGGTCAAATGGGTAATAGTGAAGTTGGGCACATGAATTTAGGAGCAGGCAGAATTGTTTATCAAGACTTGGTTAAAGTTAATTTAGCAGTTAAAAATAAAACACTAAACACAGAAAAAGTTTTGGTTGATGCCTTTAGTTATGCTAAGACTAACAATAAAGATGTTCACTTTTTAGGATTGTTAAGTGATGGTGGTGTGCATTCGCACATAAATCATTTACTTGGTTTATTAGATGCTGCAAACGATTTTGGATTAACAAATACTTTTGTTCATGCATTTACCGATGGTCGTGATGTAGACCCTAAATCGGGATTTGGATTTCTAACAGAATTAGAACAACATTTAGAAAAAACAAATAGCAAATTAGCAACCGTAACTGGTAGATATTATGCTATGGATAGAGATAAACGTTGGGAACGTGTAAAATTAGCGTACGATGCTATGGTAAATGGTATTGGTGAAAAATCTACAAACGTAACCGAAACTGTACAAAAAAATTATAACAACGATATTACAGACGAGTTTTTAAAACCCATTATCATGACTGATGGTTCTGGAGAACCAGTAACTAAAATTAAAGATGGTGATGTCGTTATCTTTTTCAATTTCAGAACAGACCGTGGGCGAGAATTAACTGAAGCGTTATCTCAAAACGATTTTCATGAGCAAAATATGCACAAACTAAATTTGCATTATGTAACGCTTACCAATTATGATGAAACTTACAAAAATGTTAATGTAATTTTTAATAAGGATAACTTATCAGAAACTTTAGGTGAAGTTTTAGAAAAGCATAATAAAAAACAAATTAGAATTGCTGAAACAGAAAAATATCCTCATGTTACTTTCTTTTTCTCTGGCGGAAGAGAAACACCTTTTAAAGGAGAAACACGTATTTTAAGAAACTCTCCCAAAGTAGCTACTTACGATTTAAAACCTGAGATGAGTGCTTATGAATTACGTGATGCTTTAGTACCAGAATTACAAAAAGGTGAAGTAGATTTTGTTTGTCTAAATTTTGCAAATGGCGATATGGTTGGGCATACCGGCGTAATGGAAGCAGCAATAAAAGCTTGTGAAGCTGTTGATGAATGTGTAAAAGATGTTGTTACTACCGCATTAGAAAACGGTTATACAACTTTATTAATTGCAGACCATGGAAATTGTGAAACTATGATAAACCCTGATGGTTCACCAAATACAGCTCACACAACCAATCCAGTACCAGTTATTCTAATTGATAATGAATTAACTCAAATTAAGGATGGTATTTTAGGAGATATGGCACCAACAATATTAAAACTAATGGGTGTGCCACAACCTGAAGCTATGACTCAACACTCATTAATATAATTGGTAATAATAAATTATTGTATTTTTGCAAAACTCTAATCTATTATTACTTAAATGAATTTTGACCAACATCTAATTATTGCTGTCGATTTTGATGGCACCATTGTAGAAGACGCTTATCCTAAAATAGGAAAGCCAATGCTCTTTGCTTTTGAAACTTTAAAAAAACTTCAAGAAGATGGGCATCGTCTTATATTATGGACATATAGATATGGTGATAGATTAAATGAGGCTGTAAAATTCTGTGAAGAAAACGGTATTTTTTTCTATGCTGTTAACAAAAGTTTTCCTGAAGAAGAATACAATAATGAAATAAGCAGAAAAATACATGCCGATTTATTTATTGACGACAGAAATATTGGCGGATTCCCAGGCTGGGGTGAAGTATACCAAATGCTTACAAATGAAACCCCACAAATTCCTGAAAAGAAAAAAGGATTCTTTAGTTTTTTAAGATAGATCTATTTTTATATTAATTCGTAATAAGCTTTATCTATAGATTCTCTATGGTCTGGATGTGCAATGTTAACTAGAGCTTTAACTCGCTCTTTAATTGTTTTTCCATATAAATTGGCAATACCATATTCTGTAACCACATAATGTACATGAGCTCTCGTAGTTACTACCCCAGCACCAGGTTTTAAAGAAGGTACAATTCTGCTAATTCCTTTTTTAGTTGCAGAAGGTAATGCAATAATAGCTTTTCCGCCTTCACTTAATGCAGCCCCTCTTATATAGTCCATTTGACCACCAACACCAGAATACATTTTAGCACCAAGAGAATCTGCACAAACCTGTCCAGTAACATCAACTTCAATAGCAGAATTAATAGCCACCATTCTTGGATTTTGCTTAATAATGGATGCATCATTCACATAATCTGATGCCTTCATCTCTACAAAAGGATTATCATCTACATAATCATATAATCGTTGTGAACCAATTAAGAAAGTAGCTAGAGCTCTTCCAGGGTTAACACCTTTAAAATTTCCGTTAATAACATCTTTTAAAATTAAATCTATAACACCATCAGAAAACATCTCGGTATGTAATCCTAAGTTTTTATGATTTGTAAGTTTAGACAATACAGCATTTGGTATAGAGCCAATACCCATTTGCAATGTGCTTTTATCGTCAATTAAACTTGCTACATAGTTTCCTATTTTATTCTCAATAGCCGATGGCTCACCCAAAAAGTGAGATGGTATAGGTTCGTTACTCTCAACAAACAAATCAATTTCAGTGTGGTGAATAATACCATCTCCATGTGTTCGAGGCATATGTTCATTCACTTGTGCAATTACAACTTTAGCATTATCAATAGCCGCTAAAGTGGCTTCAACAGAAACCCCTAAAGAACAATAACCATGTTTATCTGGTACAGACACATGAATTAAAGCCACATCTAAAGGAAGAATATTCCTTTTAAACAATAACGGTAATTCACTTAAAAAAACAGGAGTATAAGACCCATTTCCAGCTGTTAATGTATGTCTTACATTATTACCTATAAAAAAAGAATTTACATGAAAGCTATCTTTTAAATCAGGATTTGCATAAGGTGTTTCGCCTTCTACATGCAAATGGCAAACTTCAACGTTTCGTAATTCTTCATGACGATCCGTCATAGCTTTCATTAATAATTGTGGCGCCGCAGCGGCTGCTTGTACGTATACTCTATCATTTGATTTTATAACTTTTACAGCTTCTGCTGCACTTACAATTTTATACATGGTACATTATTTATATGGCAAAATTATTTAATAATAAGCTAAAAAAAACTGTCGAAAGTCATATATGAGCAAAATTTTTAAAAATATTATTTTAAGTATCTTTGCCATTATTTTTTGAAGTATGATTATAGTAAAAACTAGAGAGGAAATTGAATTAATGCGTGAAAGTGCCTTAATTGTATCTAAAACTTTAGGTGAAGTTGCAAAAGCAATAAAACCTGGGGTTACAACACTTCAGTTAGATAAAATTGCTGAAGAGTTTATCAGAGATCATGGCGCTATCCCCGGATTTTTAGGACTTTATGATTTTCCTAATACGCTTTGTATGAGCCCAAACACTCAAGTGGTTCATGGTATTCCTAATGCAGAACCACTGGTTGAAGGTGATATCATTTCTATAGATTGTGGCGCTCTAAAAAATGGATTCTATGGCGATCATGCTTATACCTTTGCTGTTGGCGACATTGAACCAGAAATAGAAAAGCTTCTTAAAGTTACAAAGGAGTCTCTATACGTTGGTATTAGAGAGTTTAAATTAGGAAACCGAGTTGGTGATGTTGGGTATGCTATTCAAAAATATTGTGAAGATCATGGCTATGGAGTGGTTAGAGAACTAGTTGGACATGGTTTAGGCAAAAAAATGCATGAAGATCCAGAAATGCCAAATTATGGAAGACGAGGTAAAGGCAAGAAATTTGTTGAAGGAATGGTAGTTGCTATAGAACCTATGATTAATATGGGTACTCATCGAATAAAACAACACAGAGATGGTTGGACAATTACTACTCTAGATAATAAACCTAGTGCACATTTTGAGCACAACGTTGCTTTAGTAGATGGAAAACCAGAATTACTTTCAACTTTTGCTTATATCTATCAAGCTTTAGGTATTGAAAGTAATGAAGAAGAAGAATTTAGAAAAGAAGCTTTAGTTTTATAAAATGAATTATAAAATTGATAATATACCATCAAAAGAGTTAGCTAAAGGTATTACTGGTAAATACGTGCACTCTGAAAATATGACTATTGGTTTTGTTAACATTGATAAAGGCTCAGTATTGCCTGATCACTCACATTTTCATGAACAAACTACTCAAATTATTTCTGGTAAATTAGAAATGACTATTGATGGAAAAAAACAAATTTTAGAACCCGGTTCTATAACTATAATTCCATCAAATGCTGTTCATGGCGCTTATGCCTTAACAGATTGTGTTGTTACTGATATTTTTCATCCTGTAAGAGAAGATTATAAATAATCCCTTTTGAAAAAACTCTTCAAAATAATTTTAAACGTCATACCAAGACCGCTACTTATCAGGTTAAGTTATGTTATCAGACCTATTTTAGCTTTCATTTTAAAAGGAAACACATTTATAGACCCTATAGATAGTAAAGGTTTTAAAACCTTTTTACCATACGGTTATGGCACACAGCGTAATAATGTATTATCGCCATCTACCTTAAGTTTAGAACGCCACCGCCTACTTTGGCTATATCTTAAAAATGAAACAGATTTCTTCACTGCTAAATTAAAAGTTTTACATTTTGCTCCAGAGCAAGCTTTTTATAAGCGTTTTAAGAAAATGAAGAATCTTGAATATACCACAACAGATTTAAATTCTCCTTTAGCAGATGTAAAAGCAGATATTTGTAATCTTCCATTTAATGATAATGAATTTGATGTTATTTTGTGCAACCATGTTTTAGAGCACATACCTGATGACACTAAAGCTATGCAGGAACTTTATAGAATTTTAAAAACCGGTGGATGGGGCATTTTTCAAATTCCACAAGATTTAAACAGAGAAAAAACTTTTGAGGATAATAGTATAACCGATAAAAAAGAACGTGCTAAAATTTTTGGTCAATATGACCATGTACGTGTTTATGGTCGTGACTATTTTGATAAGCTAAGGAATATCGGTTTTAAAGTTGAAGAAATTGATTATACCTCAAAATTTTTAAAAGAAGATATTGAAAAATATTGTTTAGCTCAAGGTGAAATTATTCCTGTAGTTTATAAATAAAACTAACAAAAAATGACTCAACAAACTTTTATAATAACAGGTGCCATATTTGGTTTGCTCGCAATTATATTTGGGGCTTTTGGTGCTCATGCGCTAAAAAAAACATTAACAACAGACCAACTAAAGAGCTTTGAAACTGGTGTAAAATATCAAATGTACCATGCTATAGTCTTACTTGTGCTTGGATTTCATTCTCAATTTTCAACCTCTGTAACGTATTGGGCTTTCACTTTAGGTATTTTGTTATTTTCCTTCAGTATTTACGGTCTTGTTTTAAGTGACAGCAAAGGAAAAAAGTTCAAGTTTTTAGGTCCCATTACTCCAATTGGAGGGTTGTTTTTTGTTTTAGGTTGGATATTTATAATTATTAATTCTCTTTAAATTTTATTCAGGAAAACCATTAAAAGATAAGGTTTCAAATTCGCCATTATCATTCTCAAAAATCAAGAACACCTTAAGTTCTGGGTGTCTTTCTAAAAATTCTTTTACTTTTTCAATACCCATAGCTTTAAAAGCTGTTGCGTAAGCATCTGCAATCATACAACTTTTTGCAATTACAGAGACACTTAACAAATTCGTTTTACTTGGGTACCCAGTTTTAGTATCAATAATATGCGCGTACCTATTACCGTTTTCATCTAATTTAAACTTTCTATACGTTCCAGAGGTAGCCATAGCTTCATCTTGCAAGGTAATTGCTTTTAAAATAGATTGATCGCCATTAAAATCTGGGTTTTCTACTCCAACTATCCAATTAGTTTGTTTTTCAGCATTTATGCCCTTTACTCGTATTTCACCACCAATTTCAACTAAATAATTTTTAATATTCTGACTTTCCATAAATTCACCAATAACATCTACACCATAGCCCTTTGCAATAGCATTAAAATCTATAAAAGCATCTTTAGGTTTTGTAAGGTGATTATCAATTCTAAGTATTTTATTAAAACCAACTGAAGTCATTAAACTATCTATTTTAAGACTGTCTAGGTTTAGTATTTTTCCTTCTGGACCAAAATCCCATGCGTTAACAACGGCTCCTATTGTAGGATCGAAAGCACCTTCTGTATCATAAAAAATTTTCTTTGAAGCTTTAAAAACATTATCAAAATGCACATCCATATCAACCGTTTCATCTCTATTAATTTTTGAAATAATAGAATTTGTTTGATACGTTGACATCGATTTATTTATTACATAAAACAAACTATCAAACTGCTTTTGATAATTAATTTCAGAATCATAAATAATGGAATAGCTGGTTCCAAAAACAGATCCATTCAGAGCTGTGTTTTTTACATTTTTTTTACAAGAAAAAATTAAAGCACAAACAATAACAAGTATAAGTTTCTTCATTTAGTTTAAATTAGTTTCTAAAACCTGAATACCATTATATTCTAATAAATACTCTTCGTTTAAATAAATAGGAGATTTTTCGTCTTTTACACTACCAAGACCAACGCCGGCATATAAAACTTTTGCATCTTTTTCTCTAGCATGTTTTTTAAATGATTCCATCCAAACCACATCGTAGTTATTAGGGTTGTCTGGTAAAATAACCGCTCTTACAATTACAAAATAATATTGCTTGTTTTTATCGATACATACAAATTGAGGGTGTTTCTTAAGCTTACTATTTACAGCTATAAACTCGAAACCACGTTGTTCTAAATCTTTACCAACATGGTTCATTGCCAAATTATGTAATTCTTGCTCTGTAAGTGGCTTACTCATACTACAAAAATAATATAAATCATTAAGAATGTGGTGAAGTAAAAAACAAGGGCTAAAAGTAGATAATCGATTTATTAATCACTTAATAGTTAAGTATTTGTAGTGAAATTAATTAATTGTACATTTAATATAAATGATTTTAGTTGTAAAGAAAATCAACATATAAAAGTCAAAAAACAACTTTCCGAAAATTAAAAAATTGGAAGATAAACACGATATACCGCAAGAATTATTTGAAGCCATAGAACGCTATGTTAATGGCACTATGGAACGAGATGAATTAAAAGATTTTAATGATTATCTTAAAATTGATTCTGAATTTAAGGCTCAAGTTGAAGATATTAGAACCATCCTTTTAGGCAAGGGCAATGAGCCTATACAAGAAAAATTAGAAGACTCACAAAAAGATAGTCAACAACCAAAATTTAATAATGATTCTTCTAATAAAAATCCGTTAATAAATATTAGTAGGATTGCCTTAATTATAGCTTTATTAATCGCATTGGGTGGTATATGGTTTTTTAGTATTTCGCCAAATCAAAAGCTTTATAATAAATATTTCAAACCAGTTTCAGAACTTCAAGTGGTTGATACAAAAAATACAGCCTTTAACGATGCTATGAAGGATTACAACAAAGGTGATTACAAGACAGCAATAGCAAAATGGAATATTTTAAATACTGAAAAACCAAACAATGATACTTTAAATTATTTTATAGGCGTTGCTAAAATGGCCAATAAAAATGTAGCAGATGCCATTCCTTTTTTAGAAAGAAGTGTTTCTAAAAATACTTTTCCGTTAATAAATGACGCATACTATTATTTAGGTTTAGCTTATTTAAATGAAGGCAATATAGAATTGGCAAAGAAATATCTAAGCTTGAGTAATGTAAATAATAGCACTGAAATTTTACAACAATTAACTGATTAAAGTTTTAGTTGAATTCATTGTATTGATGAAATTCCCATATTTTTATTAACTTAGAAATAAAAAATATGAAAACTACATCCCGCTTAGAACAAGCAATAAAAAAATTATATATCGCTTTTCATTCTGATAAATTACATCCAGAATGTTGTATGCAATGTGCAGTTGGTAATATTTTAGATAATAAGGATAGCTGGAAACATCTTGCAGACCATCATGGTACAACCAAATTAAACTATGTTGGTAAAGTACATCAAAACTTAGGCAGAAAATTTAATGGTTATTCGCCACTTGAACTACTACAAATTGAAGCTATTTTTCTAAAGGCCTGTGGATATAAATTGCCATTACACTACAGGAATACTAAACCAGAAAACCCAACAGATAAGAACGTTCAATTTAATGGTTTATGTGCTGTTATAGTATATTTATGTGAACTAGATGGTATAAATAATATTATGGATTACTCTAAACTGTTTGAATTTGAAAATAACAAACCAAAATATCAATTAGCTATATAATAAAAAAGCCAACTTAATAAGTTGGCTTTTTTATTATATAGATTGAAGTTTATCCTCCAAAATCATCAAATCTAATATGCTCATCTGGGATACCAAAATCCTCACCCATTTTTTGAACCGCTTTGTTCATTAATGGTGGTCCACAGAAATACAATTCTATATCTTCTGGAGACTCATGATGATTTAAATAGTTGTCAATTACACAATTATGAATAAATCCAACAAATCCATCACCAGGTGCATCAATATTTTCTTTTACTTTCCAGTTATCTTCTTCTAAAGGTTCAGATAACGCCATATAAAATTTAAAGTTAGGGAAATCCTTTTCTAAAGATTTGAAATGATCAATATAAAATAACTCACGTTTAGAACGTCCTCCATACCAGTAAGTTACTTTACGTCCTGTTTTTAAAGTTTTGAATAAATGGTATAAATGTGAACGCATTGGTGCCATACCTGCTCCACCACCTACATAAAGCATTTCTGAATCAGATTCATTTATGAAGAACTCACCATAAGGTCCAGAAATAACTACTTTATCTCCAGGTTTTTGCGCAAAAATATAAGAGGATGCCACACCTGGGTTTACATCCATCCAACCGTTTTTAGCACGATCCCATGGTGGTGTTGCAATACGAACGTTTAACATAATTTCACGTCCTTCTGCAGGATAAGAAGCCATAGAATATGCTCTTTCAACGGTCTCATCATTTTTCATTACTAAAGGCCAAAGACCAAACTTATCCCATTCTGCCTGAAACTTATCTGGAGTTTCATGCTCTTCTGGATGCGCTGTAATATCAATATCTTGGTATTTTATTTCACAAGGCGGAATCTCAATTTGAATATACCCCCCAGCTTTGTAACCCATATCTTCTGGAATTTCAACAACAAACTCCTTAATAAAGGATGCAACGTTATAATTACGTACAACTGTTGCTTCCCATTTTTTAATACCAAAAACTTCTTCTGGAATGGTAATATTCATGTCTTGTTTAACTTTAACTTGACAAGCTAAACGAGCTCCATGCTGCAGTTCTTTACGTGAAAAATGAGGTGTTTCAGTTGGTAGAGCTTCACCTCCACCTTCTAATACATGGCATTCACATTGTATACAAGTTCCACCACCACCACAAGCAGATGGTAAGAAAATTTTATTACTCCCCAAAGTTGATAATAATGTACCTCCAGAAGCTACTTCTATTTCTTTTTCACCATTTATGGTAATTTTAACTGGACCAGATGGTGATAATTTTTGTTTTACAAAAAGTAATAAACTAACAAGTATTAACGTAATTAATAAAAACGCTACAACTGTTGCTATAACTATTCCTGTTGTTCCTGCTGCTAAAATCATCTACTCTATTATTTTAGTGTTATCAGCTAATTCTTTAGCTTCTTCAGTTTTTATTTTTTCAACTTCTATTGCAGTTTCAGTAGTTGGTTCTCCTTCTTCGTCACCACCAGTTAGCATACCTCCAAAACTTAAGAATCCTATTCCCATTAATCCTGTTATAATAAATGTAATTCCTAAACCTCTTAAAGGCGCTGGTACATTACTATATCTTATCTTCTCACGTATTGCTGCAATAGCTAAAATGGCCAAAAACCAACCAATACCTGAAGAAACTCCATAATTAAAAGCTAAACCTAAGCTTTCAATTTCTCGAGATTGCATAAATAACGAACCTCCTAAAATAGCACAGTTTACAGCAATTAATGGCAAGAAAATACCTAATGAATTATATAAGGATGGAGAAAATTTTTCAACTACTATTTCTACTAATTGCACCATAGTTGCAATGGTTGCGATAAACATGATGAAAGAAAGAAAACTTAAATCGTAATCTACATATTCTTCACCTAACCAAGATAAAGCTCCTGGTTGTAATAAATATTGATCAAGTAACCAGTTTAAAGGTACTGTAATTGCTAATACAAATATTACTGCTGCTCCTAAACCAACTGCTGTTGCAACTTTTTTTGATACGGCTAAGTATGAACACATACCTAAGAAAACCGCAAACACCATATTATCAATAAAAATTGATTTGAAAAATAATTCGATGTGTTCTATCATTGTCTTTTATTTTAAATTCTTAAAAAGAATATTAATCTTCAATTAATGCTTTGTTTCTACTACGTTGTATCCAAATAATTAGCCCTACAACTATTAACGCCATAGGAGGCATTAACATAAATCCATTATTTTCATATCCAATCGAGTAAACACCTGTTTTCTCAATAGGATCTCCCAAAACAGGAATACCGAATAATGTACCTGAACCTAATAATTCTCTAAAAAAACCAACAATTATAAGAATAATTGCATATCCTAAAGCATTACCAATACCATCTAAGAATGATTTCCATGGCCCATTTCCTAAAGCAAAAGCCTCAAAACGTCCCATTATAATACAGTTAGTAATAATTAAACCCACAAATACAGATAAGGTTTTACTTAACTCATAAGCAAAGGCTTTTAATACTTGGTCTACAATTATTACTAAAGCAGCAACTACAATAAGTTGCACAATAATTCTAATTTTTGAAGGAATGATATTTCTCATTAAAGAAATAACAACGTTACCAATACCTAAAACAAAAAGTACAGCAATACCCATTACTAGTGAAGCTTTTAGTTCAGCAGTAATTGCTAAAGCAGAACAAATACCTAATACTTGAATTGTAATCGGGTTATTATCTGCTAACGGGTCTGTAATTAACTTTGCATCTTTTTTTGAAAGTAGTCCCATATTATTTTAACGTTTTAAAGTAAGGTAAATATAATTTTAAATCTTTCTTAATCATGGCTGTAACACCATCACCAGTAATTGTTGCACCTGCTAAGGCATCAACTTCATAATCATCTTTTATTTCATTTTTAGGATCTGCATTACCTTTAGCCACGGTTATACCTTTAAAAACACCAGCCTCAGTTAATAACCTTTCACCATAAAAATCATCCATGAAATAACGTTGCTTAATATTTGCTCCTAAACCTGGAGTTTCTCCAGCGTGATCAAAAAAAGCACCTTGAACAACCATATTTTTATCAAGCGCCACATAACCCCAAATAGCATCCCAAAGGCCTTTTCCTCTTATTGGTGTGATGTAGAATGTTTTACCATCTTTTTCACCTACAAACAAAGGTAAACGTCTTGTTCCTCCATTTTTTGCTTTTGCTTGTTCTTTCTTTATATCTATTAGGTAAGCTTTATCATCTTGTTTAGCTACACCATTTTCAATAACAAGTTGTTGTTTGATATACTTTGAAAATTCATCAGCAACTACATCTGTTCCAACAAAAGTGATATCTCCTGTACCTTCATTTCCATTTACACCCATAGCATATAGAATATTCTGTTGTTTTTCCATACGCTTATTCTCATCAATATTAGGTCTTAAAGATGATGCTGTAAACGCTAATAAAGAACCTACAACCAATACCATCGCAATAGCGAAGATTATAGTATATGAGTTTTTGTCTGTGTTAACTGCCATAATTATGCTGTTTTAACTTTTAAACGTTTCATTCTTTTCTTTACATTTCCTTGAACCACATAATGATCAATTGTTGGTGCAAATACATTCATTAATAGAATAGCTAAAAACACACCTTCAGGATATGCTGGGTTAAATACACGAATCATAATGGAAATGAATCCAATTAAAAACCCATAAATCCATTTTCCTTTATTGGTTTGTGACGCTGTTACAGGATCTGTTGCCATATAAACGGCACCAAATAATATACTTCCTATTATTAAATGTTGCCAAAAAGGAACACTCATTAATCCGTAGAATTTACTTGATTCTGAAATCCAACCAGAATCTACTACAAAATTAAAAATAAGTCCCATGGCTAGTGCCCCAACTAAAGTACTAAGTATAATTCTCCAGCTTCCAATTTTAGTAAAAATTAAAAATAAAGCTCCAATAATAATTAAGAACTTTGAGGTTTCCCCAACTGAACCTGGTATTAAACCCCAAAACATATCCCAATAATCATATACTACCGAGTTTCCTTGAGCATAACTACCCAAAATAGTTTCACCCGAGATAGCATCAAGGTTTTGTCCTGAAGCTATTAATTGATCACGTTCTACTGCTCCATGCACCCAAACTTTATCTCCAGACATCCAAGTTGGATAGGCGAAGAATAAGAATGCTCTTATTGTTAATGCAGGATTTAAGATATTCATTCCTGTTCCTCCAAACACTTCTTTACCTATTACAACACCAAAGATTACTGCTACTGCTAACATCCATAAAGGGATATCTACAGGTACAATTAATGGTACTAACATTCCTGTTACTAGGTAACCTTCTTCTACTTCGTGTCCTTTTATAATGGCGAATATAAATTCTACCGCTAAACCAACTCCGTAAGAGACTATTACTAATGGCAATACTTGCCATAAACCAACTACTAAGTTATCTAAAGTCCAAAAAGAAGCCCCTAAAAAACCTTTAGCAGATTCAATCTCACCTAAAGCTAAGTAATGTTGATATCCCGCATTGAACATTCCAAAAATCAAACATGGTACCAATGCCATAATAACCGTATTCATGGTACGCTTTAAATCATCGGCTGCTTTAATGTGTGTACCACCATGAGTAGTTTCATTTGGCAGATATAAAAATGTATGTATTGCAGAAAATGCAGGCAACCATTTTTTGCCTTTGTTCTTCTCTTTAAAACTATGTAATTTTTCTTTTAAACCCATTATCCTATCTCTTTAAGCATTAAGTCTAATCCAGCTCTTATTATTTTTTGATGTGGTTGCTTAGAAACACAAACAAATTCTGTTAATGCAAAATCTTCTGGTGCAACTTCGTACATCCCTAAAGCTTCCATTTCATCTAAATCTTGATACATGCAAGCTTTTAAAATCTGCATTGGAAAAATATCTAATGGAAATACTTCTTCGTAAGTTCCTGTAGTTACAAAAGCACGATGCTCTCCATTAGTATTTGTATTTAAATCGTATTTCTTTTTAGGATTTAACCAAGAAAAAGTAAGCGCTCTTGATGTAGAAACCTTATTAAATACTGGTTTAGTCCATCCAAAAAACTCATAATCATCACCTTCTGGAATTACAGATATTACATTGCTGTAATAATCTAAACTACCATCTGCCTCAACTTGCTTTCCTGTTAAAACATTTCCAGAGATAATACGGTCATTACCATCTTTTTCAACACCATTATCATAAACTATTGTAGCAACTTCGCTACCAATAATTGTTTTAAAGTATCTAGGTTTTTTAACCGAAGATCCCACAAGTGCAACAACGCGTTCTGCATTGAATTTACCAGTTAGTAATAACTCGCCGATAATAACAAGGTCTTGAGCGTTAACTGTCCAAGCAATTTCTCCTTTGTTTATAGGATTTACTTTATTAATAAGTGTTCCTATGTTTCCTGAAGGATGCGGACCAGATACTTTGTGTAAAGTAACTCCACTTAAACCAGCTAATGGTGAATTAGAATTACCTACAGACACATGTACTTTACCTTCGGTAAGTTTACCCAAAGCTGTTACTGCTGCTTGCAATTCTGCTTCCTTACCTTTTAGAGTAAAATCTAAATCGGCAGCTAATGGTGCACTTGCGTAACCAGAAATAAATACCGCTTTTGGCGATTTTTCTGGATTTGCAATAACATCATAAGGGCGTTGTTTTATAAACGGCCAGCAACCTGATGCTAATAAATGCGCTTTAACACTTTCTGCAGATGCGTTATCTAAATTGAATTTACCATAATCTTCATAAGATTGTGTTTTATCAGCTTCAATTTTAATAGCATCAATGCGTCTTTTTGGTCCACGTACTACCTCTAAAACTTTACCTGAAACTGGTGATGAAAACATAACAGCTTCGTGAGTTTTATCGTAAAACAAAGTAGCTCCAGCTTTTACTGTTGTACCTTCTTTTGCGACAAGTTTAGGGATAACACCGTGAAAATCTTCTGGTCTTATGGTGCAGTAGTTGCTGATAATTGCCTGTTCTACAGTTTTTTCAGCTTCACCTTTAAGTTTAATGTCCAGACCTTTTTTAATACGAATGTCGTTTGACATATTTATTTTATTGAAATTAGTTGTCTAAAAATCGGGGCAAAAATACGAATTAATAGCCATAAATACATTCAAATTTTTGCAACTTATTTATTTATATTCATTCTAAATAAATGAAAAAGTTTAGGCATGGATTTTGTTTATCTTTACACGCAAAACACCTTAATAATGCTTATAAAGTTTAAACAAATTATTCTCTTTGTTTTTCTGCCTTTAATTTCTTTTTCTCAAGTTGAAGAAGTAAACCCTCCAGACTATATTAAAACCATAAACTTTAAAGGCAATACCCCAGAAACACAATTGCCTATTTTAAGATTAGGGGAATATGTGGTTTTAGAGTTTGATGCATTAAATGGTGATGAAGAAGATTATTACTATAAACTTGAACATTTCAATTACGACTGGACTCCTTCAGTTTTAATGAAATCTGAATACTTAAATGGATTTGATAATCAGCGCATACGTAATTACGAGAATTCATATAACACCTATCAAATATACTCACATTACAAACTAACTATCCCAAATCAATTTACAAAAGGGCTTCTTGTTTCTGGTAATTACTTACTTTCTATTTATAATAATGACGATGAACTTGTTTTCTCAAGAAAATTCATGATTTATGAAAACGAAGTAAATGTGGGCGTTAATATTAAAAGAGCGCGCGATCTTCAATATATTGAAGAAAAACAACGTGTAGAAATTGTTATTGCTTCAAACCGTATGCAGCTTAACAACCCAAATCAAACTATAAAAACCGTAATAGTTCAAAACAACAACTTAAAAACAGCCATTTCAAACATAAAACCGCAATACACTGTTGGCAATCAACTTATTTATAAATATGATAATGAGACGAGTTTTTGGGGCGGAAATGAATATTTCTATTTTGAAAACAAAGACATTAGAGCCGCAAATACAGGCATTCAGTATATAGATTTACAAGATTTATATCACAATTATCTATACACGAATATTCAAAGAGCAAATAATCCTTATACATACAACCCGGATATTAATGGAAATTATGTGATTTTAAATATTGATGCAGACGACCCAAGTATTGAAGCAGATTATGTTTGGGTACACTTTTCTTTACTAGCTAACGAAGCTTTACAAGGCAAAAACATTCATGTGTATGGTAATTTCAACAATTACACCACAGATGAAAGCACTAAAATGACATATAACCCAGACAATAACGTTTACCAAAACACCATGTTACTTAAACAAGGGTTTTACAATTACAAATTTGTTGTAGATAATAACGATAAGTCTATTGATGAAGGTTTTGTTAGTGGAAATTTTTACCAAACCGAAAACAATTATAAAGTGCTTGTATATTACAGAGATTTAGGCGCTCGCTACGATAAAATAATAGGTTTTGGCGAAGGTAGTTCGGTTAATATCTCGAATTAATAGTGTTGTTTAACTAATTTTTCAACTCAATACGTTAAAATTTATCATCAACTGCTTTATATTTCTTATTTTAGCCCGCGTAATTGCATGGTTTATTAATAGTTAACATGGTTCAACAAGTAACAAAAGGGATAAAAATTTCGGTAGACACTACCTACGAAGGCTCGTTTTATAAAAATTATAAAATACAATTTGCCTTTGGTTACACCATTACTATAGAAAACCAAAGCAAAGATTCTGTACAACTTAATGCGCGCCACTGGGAAATTTTAGACGCTTTAAATAATGTAGAAGTAGTAACCGGCGAAGGCGTTATTGGTAAAAAACCCGTGTTAAAACCAGGCGAATCTCATACCTACTCTTCGGGTTGCTTACTTACCTCACCTTTTGGTGCTATGCAAGGGCATTACGATATGGTAAACTTTACCACCACTAAAAAGTTTAAAGTTACCATACCTACTTTTAAACTAAGCGCTTCGTTTGCTATAAACTAGTATTTTTCTTTTTATTATTTTTATCTTTATAACTCATATCCTTGAGTTACCACACATTTAAAATACACAATGGGAATATTTTCTAGATTTAGTAAAAATCCAAATTTCAATCTTAAAAAATCTGATTTTAAAACAGAAACGGATTCATTTTATGACGATGAATCTTCTCCGCCTATAAACGAGGAATTTGCCAAAACTGTTGCTAAATGGAAAGAAGAAAAAGGCATAAATGAAGATAAAGAATTAAATTATGACAGGAATTCAACGAGTGCAATTCTTTTTGGAAACAAAGTTGAAATAACATACAATCCTTCGGAAATTGAGTTGAGTGAAAGCGATTTTATTATTGGACTGAATCAAAAATTGAATTGGATATCAAAAAATAAAAACGAAATAAATAGTCAAATCGCAAAAAAACTACTTCCCTTAAAAAATCAAAGTTGGCTAAATGATAATGAATCTATAATAACGGAAAGGGATTTTATAAATAGAATAAAATTAGGTTCAATATTATTTTTTGGCGATTTGAGTTCTGAATTGGTGTATGATGACGGAAACTTGTTTTGGGGTCACCAAATTGTTGCGGACTTAAACAAAAAAAACGAACTGACCAATGTTGACATTCAAGGATAAAAAACGTGTGGTAACACCGTATAAAAAAAATTGCTATTTTTAGCTTAGCCAAAGTTAGTTGCTCATTTGCTTGCGTCTGATTTTCCTTCGGAAAATCCTCGCACACAAACACGCAACTTTCCTTATACATAAACGTTAGCATACATTTATGAAAAGCATAATCCTAATAATTTTAACATTGAATTTATGTTTGGTTTCCTGTAATAAAAACAATCATACAACATGGAAACCTAAATATTCTGATTTCGATTTAGAATTGGTTTTCAATGACAAATGGGAATTAAGCAAACCAATTGATAATGATGATATGGTTCTAGTCATGCTGAGTGATTCAACTGATTATTCTTCTTTTTCCGTAAAAATAGAGCCTGACTTCTCCAAAGATTTAATATCCGACAAGGACTACTTTGAAGGAATAAAAATACACTTTTTAGACCTTCCGGAGAATCAACTTATCAAAGAAGATTACACAAATTTTCAAGGCATTGAATATAAAAGATTGATATTCTTAATGAAAAGGGATTTTGGTGAAATGACTCATACTATTTATACGTATCGTAATGAAAAAAAGGTAATCAATATTAATTTCTCTTATCCTAAAAATTTGATTGCGAAACCGACCGAAAAAATCCCTTTGAAAATTGAGGAATTATTAAACAGAATGAAAATATAAAAAACGTATGCTAACATTGTATATAAAAAATTGCTATTTTGTGCTTAACCAATGTGAGTTGCTTTGTTTGCTTGCATCTGATTTTCCTTCGGAAAATCCTCACACACAAACACGCAACATTTCATATACGTAACCGTTGTAAAACATTTGACCAAACAATACGCTGAATTGAAAAAACTCAAATCTGACTTCACGATAAACGAAATTGGAAAGTTCCAATTTTATAGCGGAATTGCAATCGGAATCGGATTTAGCTTAATTTTTAATTCATTACTTCGAGTATTTTTAAAAATGTGCAATGTTGGAGAAATTATCACAGACTTGAGCTGGTCGAATTTCTATAGTTATGAATTCTCAATTTATTATTTGACTTTAATTGGTTTTACTTCAGTTGGATTTTCATTTTGTTTCACAACTTATTTGTGGATGAGCAAACCTTTTGGGACTAACAGAAAGAAAAACATAAGATTGAGAATGGCTCAAACTAATACGATTTGGATTTTATTTGGAACATTATTTTTTCTTTTGCGATTGTTTTGGTTTTTTGCTGGAGTAGATTTGACAATTGAAAAGGACTTTGCTTATTTGGGATTTATGTTTCCGATATTTATTTATTTGTATTGTTGGAATTTAATTTCGGATATTTATAAAAGTAAAAAACCGTTTCTTTTGACTTCGTTGATTGTAATATTTGTCGGAATTATATTGAGCGGAATTTAAAAATAATAAAAAACGTTTTACAACACCGTATAAAAAAATTGCTAGTTTTAGCTAAACCAAAGTTTGTTGCTTGTTTGCTAACTTCTGATTTTCCTTCGGAAAATCCTCGCACACAAACACGCAACTTTCCTTATACATAAACGTTAGCGCAAATTTGAGAAAAATATTATTCATATTGACCATTTTGATTTTCCAGCAAAGTCTTTACTCACAAAAGGAAATAGTTGGAAAAGTGGAATTTTATAAATCAGAGGCTACCAAATTCGCATTATTTAGAGACACTGATGACAGATACACCAAAAATCTAAATAAAAGAAAAAGCAAAATTCAATTATTTCAAAAAGACAGCTTAACCGAAGTGGAAACTGACTCATTAGGGAATTTTAAAATTAGTGTTTCTTTGAAAGATTCAGTCAAAATTAAAGTAAATGAACATTCACCCTTTTTTAACGGACAATTTGAATTTGAAACTAAAGATATTTCGGATACATTAAAACTTCGCATTTCCGACAGAAAAATAGCAATTCACAGAGATTCTGTTCTTGAACCTGAATTTCAAAATAAATATAGTGAACTGCAAGCTAAAATAGATTTCAAAGCTAGAAAGCAAAACATTCTATTAGTTGGTTATGATTGGCCAACAGATGAGACGACGCAAAGACGCGAAGAAATAGCTGAAACTTATAAAGTGGATTATGTTTACATATTTAATCCCAGCCAAAGTAAAATGCGAATTATATACAGATATAATCAAGTAATGAGACAACTGATCGGAATTAATAAAAACGTGTGGTAACACCATATAAAAAAATGCTGATTTTAGTTAAACCAAAGTTAGTTGCTCGTTTGTTAACTTTTGATTTTCCTGCGGAAAATCCTCGGACACAAAACCGCAACTAAATCTTATACATAAACGTTGGTAAACATTAAAACTCAAACCTTAAATTGAATCTCATTGAAAATAAAAAGAAATGAATTAATTGGTTTTTTCGGTTTTGGAATATTTTCATATAAGTTTATTTCTAGCTTAAGTTATAGCTTTACCGATTTCACAAAGGATTTACTAATTTCATTAGACTCCCAACCTTATTGGGTTTTTTGGATTTCGGAACTAGTTGGCCTTATCCTTTTTGTTATATTAATTAACAATCTAATTAATTGGATTTTTGATAATTATAAAACAATTTGCGAAAACATTCTAAAATATCTTATTTGGAGTTTTTCTGCCTATTTCATTATTCAAATTGTTCAAATTTCGTATCCTTCAATAAAATCATTTTTTGAATTTGGAAAAGAAAACGTAGGATTCACAGAGTACTATGGATATTTAAGAAAAAACTATATTTTATATTTTACACAATCAATATTCTATTATTTAGGAGAGATAATTACAGTTATTTTGATTTATAATAAAACAAAGAACGATTAAAAACGATTTATCAACAACACGTTTAGTTTGTTGTTTTTAAGCCTCATCAAATCACCCAACTCTCTCAAACCTATAAACACGTTCATTCTGCTTTACATGAAAAAATTTGCAGTTGGAGTAGTGTATAAACTCAAATTCTAAATCGTAATCAAACGAATCGTCATCAACAACAAACTTTTCATGAATATCAATATTTCCGTAAGGCGAAATACGCTTAAAATGATACTCTACATCATGCCCTACTTTATGCAACTCAAACCACGCTCCTGCTGCAATGCCAGATAACCATTGTGCTTTTTCATGCAAATCATCAACTGGTTTAGGATGTAGTGTTCCCACAAAAGTTGGCTCATGGTCTTTTAACTTATCTAAAAAACAACGGATGTTTTCACTTTGTTGAGAGCCTTCAAATTTTGATATTTGTCCAGCTTCAGATACTTCAAAAACATAATCTTCAGTATCAGCTAAAACCACATTACCAACTGTACTTGGTGTAAACCATTTAGAGTTTTCAAGTTTCTTTTTAATCCTTTTATCTGTTACAGAAGCAATCAAACTATCGGTTACAAAACGCGCACAATTACAAGCATCCTTTATAAATGCCGCATAACGAATAAAATGCTTGTTTTGCATCATTGTAATATGTGTTCTGGCTTTTTGGTAATCTACCGCATTACAAACTGATGCTACTAATTTTCCATCGCCATGAGTAAGTTTTGGGTGTGTTCCAAGAAATTCCAGAATAGCATCAAGGTTTTTAATCTGGTCGTTTTCTATTTCGGCTTTTAACGGAAAGTGTAATTCGTTATCAGTATCTCTTCCTCTAACTCTTCCAGAAGGTTCGGGCGTGATGTAACGACCAAAATCGTGATACTCTAAAACACCGTTTTCCTTATTAATTAAAACCAATGCTGCATGTCCTGCGCGTAAATAATTCTTTTTACCAACGCCTAAATAACGTAAATATGGAGAAAACCATTCTTCAGAAACCATAACAATAGTATCTGGGTACGCTAATGTTAAAATAATACCTGTACTACTCATTAATTATTTGAGGAATGTAGAATGTTTTGTTTGAAATTGTTTTGTTTTGAAGACCTTCGTAATGCATAGCTATAGCGTCATTTTGTTTTTCAACTTGTGTGATGCTTGTGGTTTTTACAAAACCACGATTCATTATAACACCATAATCTTCATTACCATTACCGGATTCTTTATGGAATTTTAATAAAGACTGTGCACTTAAATTATTTTCGGCTTTAAAGCTTTCAAACCATTGTAATCGTTCTTTTTTCATAGTCGGATTATAAAGTGTTGATGACGACCAAATTTTTGGCTCCAAAGGTAATTCTGAAATATGTTTTTGGTTACCATCCCAAACCAATTCATAGAATTGCAATGTAGAATTCCAATCTGCAATTACCATTGTAAACGGTTCTATATCCATTAAACTATAGGTTTCAATGGTTGTAATAACATTTTCAGAAACCATAAAATCTTTGGCAACAACACCTCTACTCTTTCTATATTCTGCTTTTCTAACATGGCATTCAAAAGCGCCATTAAGCACACAAACCAATCTGTTTTTATCACTAACCCCAATCCAAGTACCACCAGAGAGTTCATCTTTTGGAAACAGCAGTTTGGTGTTTTCTACCTGATAAAAATCTGGAGCAAGCGATATTCTATTTGGCGCTTCATCTCTATTAGATGTTAACACAAAATTATTTTCCGCTTTAGGAATAATTGTAACCGTACACATAAAAAATGTAGTCTTAAAATCGATTTGCAACTTACAAAAATAAACTAAATATTAACAGTTATTTGACAGTAGAACACACACTATATTGATTTAAAAATTCTTAAATTTGTGACCTATTTACTGAAAATTCAATAACAAAAAATCAAAAATCATGGGAAAAGGCTTTTTTAATGTGCCAATTGCGGTTAACGAACCTGTAAAATCTTATGCTCCAGGATCTCCAGAAAGAGATGCTGTTCTTAAGGCTTACAAATCAATGTTTAACAGCAAAGTGGATGTCCCTTTATATATTAATGGTGAAGATGTAACTACTGGAAATACCAGAACCATGTCGCCACCTCACGACCACAAACATGTGGTTGGAACATATCATGTTGCAGAAAAAAAACATATTGATGATGCTATTGCAACTGCTTTAGAAGCTAGAAAAACATGGTCTCAAATGCCTTGGGAACAACGTGCGGGTATCTTTTTAAAAGCAGCCGAATTAATTGCTGGACCATACAGAGCCAAAATAAATGCTGCAACTATGATTGCGCAATCTAAAACCATTCATCAAGCTGAAATTGATGCGGCCTGTGAGTTTATAGATTTCTTGCGTTTTAATGTGCAGTTTATGACCGATATTTACATGGAACAACCAGAAAGCACAAGTGATGCTTGGAACCGCGTTGAATATCGTCCGCTTGAAGGTTTCACCTATGCTGTTACCCCGTTTAACTTCACCGCAATTGCTGGAAACTTACCAGCTTGTATGGCGTTAATGGGTAATGTAGTAGTTTGGAAACCTAGCGATAGCCAAGTATATTCTGCAAAAGTAATTATGGATGTATTTAAAGAAGCAGGTGTACCTCCAGGAGTTATAAACGTTGTTTTTGGCGACCCAGTTATGATTACAGAAACGGTATTATCTAGTCCAGATTTTTCTGGATTGCACTTTACAGGATCTACATTTATTTTTAAAGAACTTTGGAAACAAATAGGAACAAATATTCATAACTATAAAACCTACCCAAGAATTGTTGGAGAAACTGGTGGTAAAGATTTTATTGTAGCTCACAAATCGGCTAATGCAAAACAAGTCGCTACTGCTATTGCACGTGGTGCTTTTGAATTTCAAGGGCAAAAATGTAGTGCTGCTTCTCGTGCTTACATTCCAAAAGGTTTATGGGCAGATGTGAAAAAATATCTTTTAGAAGATGTTAACTCATTTAAAATGGGTTCTCCTGAAGATATGAGCAACTTTATAACCGCAGTAATTCACGAAGGCTCTTTTGATAAACTGGTTAAATACATAGACCTAGCTAAAGCAGATAAAGATGCCGAAATTATTGCTGGTGGAAATTATGATAAGAGCAAAGGGTATTTTATTGAACCTACTGTTATTGTTACAAGTAATCCAAAATACACCACCATGTGTACTGAGTTATTTGGACCAGTAATTACTATTTATATTTATGAAGATGACGCTTACGCGGAAACTTTAAAATTAGTAGACGAAACCAGTGAATATGCATTAACTGGAGCCATTTTATCTACAGATAGATACGCTATAACACAAGCTACTGAAGCTTTACAAAACAGTGCAGGAAACTTTTATATAAATGATAAACCAACAGGCGCTGTAGTTGGGCAACAACCTTTTGGTGGTGCTCGTGCTTCTGGAACTAACGATAAAGCAGGTAGTGCACAAAACTTATTACGTTGGGTATCGCCAAGGTTAATTAAAGAAACCTTTGTAACACCAACAGATTATCGTTATCCGTTTTTGGGAGAATAATAAATTCCTTTTTAAGAAAAGGATCTCTATTTAACTCTTAATATTTTAAAAGCTATTTCTTAATTGAAATGGCTTTTTTTTGTTTTTTTGATATTCTCAAAAAAAAGCCGAACTTCACCTAACTCGGAATATGGGTAACTGAACTATCTATATCCTAAAATTAGAAACAATATATTATGAAAAAAAAACTTATTATCTTCATAGCATTTGGAATATTTTCATGCAAACCAAACCCTGAAACCAAAGTAAGTAACAAAACGGGGGATTTTAGGGGTATAATTGAGTACGGTAATTTTTCTGATAAGATACTATTTGAAATAGAAAGCGATTCTATTAATTTTAAAGCTTTCTTCACGAGTTTAGAGCAAAATGCCAACCGAATTCCATTTCAAAATGTTGAAGTAAGCGATGATTCAATAAATTTTAAGTTACAAAGTGATTTTTACACTTACTCTTTCAAAAATAAATGGATTGAAAACAATAATAAGCTTCAAGGTTCACTTACTGTTGACACCATTAAAACCTACTATGTATTAGAAAAGGAACTTATAGATGATAGCAAAACACCCAAAAGTGAGGAAATTAGTTTTGAATCCAATGGATTTACTTTAAACGGGACTATTTTTCATTCAAGTAATAAAGATAAAGCTCTAATAATTTTAACTTCTTCTGGAAATGCAGATCGAAGTGCTTCACGTGCAGAAGCCCTATTATTTGCGCAAATGGGATTCACTACTTTTCATTATGACAAAAGAGGTACTGGGAATTCCGAGGGTAATTGGGAAGTTGCAACAATTGAAGAATTATCTGCAGATGATATCAATGCTATAAAATATTTTTCTGACAAGACTGGTATTCCATTTAAGAATATTGGAATAAAAGGTAGTAGCCAAGGAGCCACAAAAATCCCTTTTATTTTAAGTAAAATAGAAAACCTTGAATTTGGAGTTGCGGTAAGTTGTCCTGGAGTTACTCTACTAGAAAGTGATTTGAACTATTGGACAAATAGAAACACTAAAGTTTTAGGAGATGAAATTGAGGATGCAACTGCATTGCAACGAAAGGTATTTAAATTTATAGCAGGAGAACTATCTAGAGTAGATTTAGAAAAGGCCATTGATAATGAAAAATCAAAATCATGGTTTGCTAATATTTGGATACCAAGCTTAGATGAAGTTCAAACAGATAAAAAACTTCTATACAGTCCAATTCCTTACTTTGAAACAACAAAGCAACCAGTCCTTATTCTGCAAGGGAAATTAGATGAAATAATTCCTTCGAATAGTCACGAACTCATCGCTAATGCACTTACAAAATCAGGTAATAAAAATTTTAAAATTGTTTTATTAGATGGAGCCTCTCATTCCATCTACTATGTTGGAGAAAGCGATTTCCCTTATTGGTCAAAAATCCATCCTAATTATTTAAAAACCATTCAAGATTGGATAAATGATCTTTCTAATAAAAAATAAACATCATTAAAACAGTCTCTTTTATTCAAATCGTTAAGCAAAGTTTAAAAAATTATATTTCTATTTCCACACTAGTTTAATAAATTTGAAAAACCTGTCCCCTTTTAAATCTTGATAAACGTCTTAACCATATAAACCAAACACAAAACAATTATGAAAGATTTTATGATGATTTTTATTGGAGCTGATTACACCGATTTAGGGCTTTCACCTGAAGAATTACAAACCAGAATGGGAAAATGGTTTGCCTGGGGCGACAAAATGGAAAAAGCAGGCATTTTAAAAGGTGGTGAAGCTTTAACGCCACAAATTAGACGTATTGTTGGTAAAAACAGAACAGTTACCGATTTAACCTCAGCCGAAGCCAAAGAAATTGTTGGTGGTTATTACACCGTTAAAGCCAAAAATTTTGATGAAGTTGAAAAAATCGCCCAAGATTTTCCAGATTACGATTTGGGAGGCACCGTGGAGATTCGTGAAATTATGGTTTTTGACCACTAATGGAACCCAAACTCATAGACCATCTTTTTCGCCATCACAGCGGGAAGATGGTTTCTATTTTAACTCGAATTTTTGGGCTTAAACATCTCGAAATTATTGAAGATGCCGTACAAGACACCTTTATAAAAGCTAGTTTAAGTTGGAGAAACAACCAACCAGACAATCCAGAAGCGTGGTTAACACAAGTGGCTAAAAACAGGGTTTTAGATATTTTTAGAAAACTAAAAACCGAACAAAAATATCTTCCAAACATCAATCAAGGAACGGACGCCATTGCCATAAACGAACTCTTTTTAGATACTGAAATAGAAGACGCTCAACTCCGCATGATTTTTACAGCGTGTCATCCAAAACTGGATCCAAGAGATCGTATTTCGTTTGCTCTAAAAACGGTTTCTGGTTTTAGTATTAAAGAAATTTCATCAGCTTTACTTACCAAAGAAGACACTATTAAAAAACGTTTAGCAAGAGCACGAAAAGCCATTCAACAATCGCAATTAAAATTTGAAATCCCACAAGGAAAAGCATTACAAAAACGGTTAGACAGTGTTTTGGAAGTACTTTACTTGATTTTTAATGAGGGTTTTCATTCAAACAAAAAAGACAAATTAATACGTTCAGACTTATGCGGAGAAGCTATTCGGTTAACACAACTCCTTTTAAAAAATAAAAACACTCGCAATTCGGAAGCTTATGCTTTGTGTGCATTAATGTGTTTTCATGCGGCACGATTAGAAACAAAAACCAATGCCGAAAATGAAATTTTAGATTTACAGCATCAAGATAGAAGTAAATGGTATTTTCCTTTAATTCAACTGGGAAATAGTATGATGAACAAAGCTGTTGAAGATAAAACGCTTTCCTGTTACCATTACGAAGCCGCTATAGCTGCCGAACATTTAAAAGCTACTCGTTTTGAAGACACTAATTGGGATAAAATACATTATTGGTATCAATGTTTAAATAGATTACAGCCTACACCAATTCATGTTTTAAATATGGCAGTAGTTTGCATACAAAAACAAGATTACCATATGGCAAAAATTTATCTAAACGATATTAAGTCTGATGATTTTGAGCAACGCGCTTACTTGTATTATGGCACCAAAGCTGATTATTTCATTAAAACTAATAATTCAGAAAAAGCTAACAAATACATTGATTTGGCTTTAAAAACGGTAACGAATGTTCTTGAAAAAAAACATCTTCAAAAAAAGAAAGAAAATTTGTTTAATGAATAACTATTAATTATTCAATAACTATTTTTTTATTAATCAATCCTTTTTCAGTTTCAAGCTTTACTATATATATTCCAGTTACTACATTTAACTCAACAGATTCGTTTAATGAAGTTGACTTTAAATTAGTACTTAAAATTTCCTGACCTAGTATATTGTATAGATTAACACTAGAAATATATAAACCATCTTTATTTATTATTTTTAATTCCGAAGAACCTAAATCGTAGTAAAACAATACTTTGTTAGCGATAATACTTTCTTCAACACTTAATGACATGTTGTTTTGCTGAAATACTAGCTTATATCTATCATTATATTCACCAGGTTCTAAAAACACATCAAAAGCACTGTCATTAATTTTATACGTTTCTTCTGTAATGCTATCTTTAATAAACACTGAAGTGCTAGTATCTATATTTTCTAATGCATCAAGTTTAATACTAGCTATACCAGCCTCTTTAACTTTTATACCTAAAGAAAATTCTTGTGATGCATCAAAAGTATCAACTCCTTGTATAACAAACTTTTTACTATTTATATTCCAATACATATCTTCTTCAGCTACATCTGCCATAAATGCATCGTAACCTAAATCAAATTCCATTGAAGCATTTTTATTTGCTCCTAAAACTATTTGCCTATGATAACCTAAAGGCGAACTATACATTAGTTTAATAGTGGGTGTAACATCTATATAATTTGCGTTTGAGTTATTTTTCTTTTTACTAGATACTGATTTGAAAAACAATGATGCTGCACCATCTTCAGCTACATAAACGCGTTGGCTATTTTTAAATACAATATCTCCTCCATCAACAGTTAAAACTGGTGTACCATTATCATTATCAAAACCATCTAGTACCGTAGATACAAAGAACCCTTGGTTTACAGGAATATATTGCCCTGGCACTTTTGTTCCTGTGGTTAAATCATTATTTAGTCTGGCATCATTTGAAATAGCTACTGCCCCGCCTGTTAAATTTCTGGTAGCATAACCACCTACATAATCTTTTAATACATGCGAATCTTCTTGCCCGAAATGATCCCAAAAATAAAGTGCACCATTAAAAATAGTTCCTGTTGAATTATTACCACCATCTGCAATACTCATGTTGTCTAATATAAATTCTGTAGCATCAATTGCTGATGGGTATGGATTTCCAATTAATCGCTCTACTTCTCCAGAAGATTTATCTAATTCTAAAGTAATATCTCCATTATTTGGCAATCCTACAAATACATAATTTTGTTGAGTAGAAATTGGAATTAAAGCTGAACCTCCAGTTCCTTTCATGGTAAACCCTTCACCAGGTAATAATGACGAAGACTCACCTATCTTTGACCAAGCATAATAATCATCTGCAACACCATAAAACTTATATAACCATTCTGTACTAATAGTTCTTGCAAAACCTGGTGGCGGAATAGAACCACTTCCATTTGGTGATGCGTTATACAATAGCGATTGGTATGAGCTAGAAATAGTTCCATCGTTTAAAACACCAGAAATTGTATGGTTTGCATTTGTGCTTGCAATTCCTGTTCCTTTAGTAGCACTATTACCCGTAATTGGACCAACAGAAGATGACCAATAATTATAATTAAAACCACTTGCAGTTCCTTGTTGGTCACGTTCAATATAACCACCACTATCTATATCAATAATACTTCCTTCAGTTTGTACTAATTGAGATTCACCAACTAAATCTATAACACCATCTAACTCTAGATAATGTGTAATAGTTAGTCCTTGTCCAGAATTTGTTTCATCTTGAACATCTACTGGGTCTGATATTTTTAAAATCCCATCAGTTTGAATTAAACCTAAAAGAGAAATATCTCTATCACCAGAATCAATATCATGAGATATTTGAACAATATTCCAATCTATAATTGTAGAACCATCTAAACTTAAAGCATTTGGAATAATTTGATCTGCACTGTTGCTCCATGTAGAAGCGGCATCCCAATCTCCACCACTTGCCGAAATATATGGTACTGGTATAGTTTGATTATCAATTATGGTTTTATCTTTAATAAGATATTTTAAACGTAAAAAGTTTCGATTATTTGTTAAACCTTCAACTGTAGAACCATAAAAAGAATTAAAATCGTAATACGCTTTTAAATTACTCCATGGAATAGAATTTACCTCATTACTTAATGAGGCTTGTGGTAATATCTTACCGTTTACATAATCTGTTCCACTAACATCAAATCTTTCAATTTCTTGATTCATAAGGTATCTTACCTGAGCTTGCGTAAGCTCTTGATCCCATACATAAACCTCATCAATTTCTCCTAAAAAGTAATTTGAAATGTTATTTTTATCTACAAAAAGTGCGCCTACAGAAAATCTATTAAAATTAGGTGATGGAGGATTTACATCGTGTTCAGACTTATCTAGCACACCATCAACATACAAATATATTGTTCCACTTTTATAAACAAAACTAATTTGGTGCCACTTATTATCATTAAGAACCATGTTTGAAATAAATCGTGGAGTAACATCATCATCAAGCATAATTTCTACTTGATGCGAACTGTTTAATCTTAATTGTAATTTACTTCCTTTAGCCATAACTGTTCTTGTTGAAGTTTGACTAGCATCTGCTTTTACCCATGCAGAAATTGAAAAAGCATTAATATTTAAGTTTAAAGCATATTCGCCTACCAAATAATCTCCTGCCTCAATATGTATAGAATGATTATCTGATAATTTACTTGCTTTACCAAATGTAAAATATTTAGTACCATTAAAATCATACCAGGTTTGAAGGTTTCCTGAGCCATCAGATTTTAAAGGAACAACATCTATAATATCTGCATCTGTGAAATTATCGTTATCTGCAACAATTAACACATATTCTTCGTCTGTATTTAAAGTAAAACTACTAAAGGCGTTTGATGGTATAGAAACATAAACATTTTCCACATCACTAGTAACTTCAGTAGATTCAATTATTTTCCATTGCCTTAAAATTCTGGTTACTGAAGATGTTAAACCTGTATCTATAGTTACCGTATTACTTCCACCTGATGTAATTGCTAAGTTATTAGATCCCCAAACTAAAAAATCGCCGTCATTAACAAACTCATTTGTATTTGCACTATTAGTAGTAAACACCCCATTTAAGCCAATAGCAACTTCATTGGTATCATTTAATGTTTTTGATTGTTTTTGATTTAAATCTGAAATTGAATCTTTCCCAATTCCAGCTACGTGATAATTATAACCTGTGTTAACTGCAACATCCCAAACTTTAGTACCAAAAGAGTTAATATAATCCTTCTGAGCTTCATTAGTTGCTCCTAATGTAATACCATATTTAATAGCCAAATATGATTCAATTTTTTGTCTAGCAGCATCTGGCACACGTTCTGCAAATGTGAAAATTTCTGCCACCCTGCCATTTAAACTTCCTTGGATATCAAAATTTCTACCAATCCAATATTCTGTTCCCAATACAATAGGAGGTCCTGGTGTTCCTACGTTTACAAAAGCCACATCGTTAACTGAGGTTGTTGTTAAAACATTGGAGTTATATAAAATATCTTGTCCTGTTGGTGAAACAAAAGCATTATTTCTAACGTTAATTATTCCTGCATTAGAGTAACTACCACCAATTACCGCTTCTCCATTAAAACTTCCACCTCCTGAAACGTCTTGATTATAAGATAATGTTTCATTAGTAAATTCTGATGAATAATCTCCAAAACCAATACCTGTAATATCACTTGCACTACCCGACGAAATACCTGAAAACACAGTACTTCTAGTAGAAGAACTATTTATACTTACATCAGGAATCATAACTATAAACACATCTTGACTATAAAAACCATTGCTTGAATTGTATAAATATTGCTCAACGGAAGCTCCATCGTTTTCAAACTTAATTACAGGATTAAAATTTATATTATCGGTAGCATTGTCTAAATAAGTAGGTTGATTACTAGCAACAGGTTGTTCTGCATCTTTACCATTTGATCCTAAATCTGACCATAAAGACACCTTAGATCCGGTTTCTGTAATTCCTCTAGTTGACTTTAACCAAAGCCTAAAATCAGCCGTAACACCTCCTGGTCCTGGAATATTAAAATCAAACATTTCTGCACTAACATCAAAAGTAAATGTAGTATTGTCTGAATTAGAAATACTAATTGTAGAAGTTAAAGTTCCTGATCCAGCAAGTGGCCCTATAAATGTTACTGGGAAAACAACAAAATCTCCCGGAGCTATACTCACTGTATAAAATGCAGGCGTAACAAAATCTGATAATATAACATAAGGTGTTACAGTAAAATCACTAAGTGAACTTGAAATTGCAGAAATATCAAGTGGACAACTTCCCGTATTAGAAATTATATAATTTCTAGTAACCACACCGGCCTCTTCAACAACTCCAAAATATGTACCGTTAACACTTGATATTGTTGTTGATCCATTTAAAATATCTGCTGATGGGCTACCTCCAAGTACTGAAATTACAGGAGAAGAATTCACCTCCAAAGTAAAAGTGAAATTTGCTTGATTTTTAATTTCAATGGTCACAAGGGTAGACACCGTTGCACAATTACCACTAGTATTTTCAATTGAAAAATCTAAATCCTTATTACCATTACCTGGGCAAGTATCTTGTTTAATTTTTCTTTTAACATTATTAGGCGAAACATTAAAATTTGTAACATCTGCAACTGTTACATTTTCAATTTCCAACCTATTACTATTACTACATGCTGCAGTTTCAACATTGGTAATCCTAAAATCCAGACTAGATCCAGCATTAATTGTAATTGTAGAACCTTGCGTAACAACTGCATCACCAATTATTTCAACCTGAATAATTTGGGCATTTCCAATAGAAAAAAACAGTAAAAAAAATATAAATGTATTAGTTTGAAAAAAATTGAGGGGTAAAAATCTTCTCATATAAATTTTAGATTTGGGGGATTAAATTTTGTTGAGAGACTTGTAATTAATTATTATTATTTTGTAATAATACTATTACTTTTGTTTGTAATACAAATATATTCGACGAAATGCATGAAATTTTTATTTTTGTATATTTTTACTTACAAAAAACAAAGCGTATTTATTAAACTATAAATTGGTTATAATTACTAATTCTATAAAATGAATAAAAAAAGATATTTATTCTTAACAATAAATAAATAAAAATAATACTAACTTTATTACGTAATAAAATGGCATATTATTTGTTGCATTTAAGCTATGAAAAAAATTATTCTTCTACTACTCGTTACATGTCCAATACTAAGTTATGGGCAAACAAATAAGATATTTAGGCTAGCTCAAAGAACTTCTGATTTGAACGAAAAAATAAAACTATTAACACAAGTAATAGAACAAGAGCCTAAAAATTTAGACGCTTACTTTTATAGAGCTATTGCAAAAAATGATTTAGGCGATTACTCTGGAGCCATTGTAGATTATTCTAAAATAATAATTGAAGAACCTGACGCGGATACCTATTACAACAGGGGAAATTCAAGATACAGTATTAAAGATTTTACAGGTGCTAAAGAAGATTACGCAAAGGCTTACATGCTTGATGAGAATTTTATTGATGCCCTTTACAGTTTAGCTTGTGTTAAATTAGATTTAGAAGAATACGAAACTGCTATAGAAGATTTTACTAGAGTAATTAAAACAGCCCCAGACCACTCAAAATCATACACACTAAGAGCTAAAGCTTACACAGCTTTAAAAAAATATCAAAATGCTTTAGAAGATTATAATTCTGCCATAATTATTGAGCCCAGTGTAGACACCTATTACAATCGTGGTGTGTTTTTTATGGATATTAAGTATTATAAATTGGCAAATGATGACCTTTCTATGGCTTTAAAAGCTAACAAGAATAATGCTTATGCTTATTTTTATCGTGGCGCATCCAATCTGTTTCTAAAAAAATATATCGATGCTATTTCAGATTTCTCAAAAGCTATAGAGTTTGATTCTATGGATTTTGACGCTTACCTTGGTTTAGCCATGGCCTACAATGAAGTTAATGATATTGAAAAAGCCAAACAAAATTTTGATAAAGCTAACGCTATACTTTTATCAGGTGAAGCTTTATCAACTATTGAGCAATACAAAAATACATTTTGGTTTCATAGCCAATATGCCTACTTCAACGAGCATGTTAACGAGTTAGTTAAGTTGAAATAATTACCCTCTGTATTTTATTGGTAAATGAACCACTTTTTTGGTTTCGTAAAAATCTTCAGTAAAATAATCGCTCAAATTATAAATGGTTGCAGTTCTGTAATCTTTTAACTCCTCTGTTAAATCACCTCCTTTTAAATAAAGAATACCATTTTTAAGTTCGTTATTTTGTTGTTTAGCTATTTTACCTTTAACCCAATGCACAAAGGTTGGCATTGCAGCCACTGCTCTGCTTACAATAAAATCGTAAGTATCATTTATATCTTCTACTCTACTGTGTGTGGTTTTAATATTGGTTAAACCCAAGCCTTCAACAACTTCGTTAACAACTTTTAACTTTTTAGCAATGCTATCTACTAAATGAAATGAACATTCAGGAAATAGAATAGCTAAAGGTACTCCAGGAAAGCCACCTCCAGTACCAACATCAAGAATTTTACTACCAGCTTTAAATGGCATAACTTTTGCAATACCTAAAGAGTGTAACACATGACGTAAATAGAGTTCGTCTATATCTTTTCGAGACACAACGTTTATTTTTAAATTCCAATCTTGATAAAGCGATTCTAATTGTTTGAATTTATATATTTGGTCTTCTGTAAGATTAGGGAAGTACTTTAAAATAAGATCCATTCTTGTTAAATTTTCAACAAAAATATACTTTTATATACATATTTTTACAAAAAAACGTTATCACTTAAATTCCTTTATACCTATCTTTGTACCATATGCGATTACTAAGATAGCATAGATAAATCGCATAAAAATTAATAGTATGACTAAACAGACATTATCATTTTCAAGAACAGATTCCGCTAAATTTTTTAGAACCCTTAACAAACGTGTCAACGATTATTTTAAAGACAACAATGTTAAGCGTACTGGAAATTGGAAAATATGGGTTAAAACAGTTGTGATGTTTTCATTGTTTTTAACACCTTATTTTTTAATATTAACATTAAGTATTCCTGGTTGGGCACAATTACTATTAACTGTTGTTATGGGAATTGGTATGGCAGGAGTTGGAATGAATGTTATGCATGATGGAAACCATGGCTCATTTTCTAACAAAGAATGGGTTAACCGTTTAATGGGAAGCAGTATTTATATTCTTGCTGGAAATGTTTACAACTGGAAAGTACAACATAACGTTTTACATCATACTTACACTAATATTCATGGTCACGATGAAGATTTAGAAGCTGGTAGAATTTTACGATTCACAGAACATTCTGAATGGAAATGGCACCATAAATTTCAACACTATTATTCTGTTTTACTTTATGGCTTACTAACTATAAATTGGGCAATTACTACAGATTGGCAACAAATGAGTCGTTACATGAAACGTAAATTATCTTATGGTAAATTCCCTAATCCAGTTTGGAATTGGAGCAAATTAGTTATTTCAAAACTTATTTATATCGGTATTTGGATTGTAATACCTATGGTGTTTTTAGAAATTGCTTGGTGGAAAATATTATTAGGCTTTTTTATAATGCATTATACTGCTGGTTTAATTTTAAGTGTTGTTTTTCAATTAGCGCACGTTATGGAAGATGCCGAAATGCCTCTACCAGAAGAAAACGGCACCATGAAAAACACTTGGGCAGTTCATCAACTTAAAACTACCATTAACTTTGCAACTAAAAACAGATTAGTTAACTGGTTTACTGGTGGATTAAATCATCAAGTTGAACATCATATTTTTCCTCATATAAGTCATGTTCACTATACTAAAATATCAAAAATAGTAAAGGAAACAGCCAAAGAATTTAATTTACCTTATAACGAATATAAAACCACACGTAAAGCTATAATTGCACATTTTAAGCATTTAAAAGAAATGGGCACGAAACCTGCTTTACAAGTCTAACCACATATTTATTTATCATTAAATGCAATTACTTTCAGACAGAATTTTAAACATGGCTACGTCTGCAACGTTGGCTATGGCTGCAAAAGCCCGAGAGCTTAGAGGCGAAGGAAAAGATATTATCGGTTTAAGTTTGGGAGAACCAGACTTTAATACCCCAGATTTTATTAAAGAAGCCGCTATTCAAGCTATAAATGATGATTATAATTCATACACACCTGTTGACGGTTATGGTGAGTTAAAAGAAGCTATAATCACAAAGTTTAAGCGTGATAATAATTTAACATACACGCCTGCACAAATTGTAGTTTCTACTGGAGCAAAACAAGCTTTAGCAAATATTGCTGGTGTTATGCTGAATAAAGGTGATGAAGTGATATTGCCTTGTCCGTACTGGGTAAGTTATTCTGATATTGTAAAGTTAAACGATGGTGTTCCTGTTGAAGTAAAAACTTCAATTGATACCGATTTTAAAATGACGGCTTCTCAACTAGAAGCTGCTATTACGCCAAACACCAAAATGCTTTGGTTTAGTTCTCCTTGTAACCCAAGTGGTTCTGTTTATAGCAAAGCAGAATTAAGAGCTTTAGCTGATGTTTTAGTAAAACACCCAAATATTTATGTAGTTTCTGATGAAATTTACGAACATATAAACTATGTTGGTGGTCATGCTAGTATGGCTCAGTTTGAAGATATGTATGACAGAACCATTACCGTAAACGGTGTTTCTAAAGCTTTTGCCATGACCGGATGGCGAATTGGATATATTGGTGCTCCAGAAAAAATAGCCCGTGCATGCAACAAAATGCAAGGTCAAATTACAAGTGGTGCAAACTGTATTGCACAACGTGCTGTAATTACTGCTTTAAACGAATCGCCTTCGCGTGTTCAATACATGATTGATGAGTTTAAAGTGCGTCGCGATTTAATTCTAGACTTATTAAATGATATTGAAGGTTTTAAATCTAACACACCAGAAGGTGCGTTTTATGTATTCCCTAACATTTCATATTACTTTGGAAAAACACTTAGAGGTAAAACAATAAATAATGCTACCGATTTTTCACTATACCTATTAGAAGAAGCTCTTGTAGCAACAGTAAGTGGTGAAGCTTTCGGTAATCCTGATTGTATTCGTATTTCGTATGCAGCTTCGCAAGAACAAATAATTGAAGCTATTAAACGTATAAAAGAGGCTGTAAGCTAATTTAAAACTATAAATAATTTTGAGAAAGCCGCTATTTATTAGCGGCTTTTTTAATGTATCAAGTAGAAAATAAATATTATTAAAGCTAAAATAAAAACTACAAATACTATTGATTGTTTTATTAGTGCCTGTTTATTTTCTCTTCTAATTTTATTTTTAATTTCTAATAATTGTTCTGGTGTAGCTTTAGGTAAATTTTGAAGTTTACTTTTAGACCAATCAAAACTACCAGAAGTTTTTCTGAACCTTTTACTCTTATCAAGCATTATTGACTTATTACTTTTAAGAGTACTTAAAAATGATTCACCAAATGGCATATTATTAAATTTTAAAAATAATATATAAATACTGCTAATAAAATTAGCATAACTAAAGTAACCGCTAAAAACTGCTTAACTCTAATTTGTTTATGTTCTTGTTTTAACTTATCTCTAAGTTTTTTTAATTCGTAATCTGTTGCATCAGAACTTTTGCCTTCAAACTTTTTAGACTTTTTTCCAGACAATGTATTTTTTAGTTTACTCCTTTTTGATAGTAAACTTTTATTATACTTGATTGATGATATCGCAGATTGTACAACACCAAAGCTCATAATTTCTAATTTTTAAAAAGTGTAACATTTAAGTTTGGTAAATAAATTAGCTTTTCCACAAACTTGAATTTGTGAAAACATAATTTAAAATTGTAAAAGATTAATTTGAGTATAACTCAAGATGATCAGTTGAAAGGTCTAAAAAAAGCTGCTTTAAATATATGTAGCTATTTCATTAAAAATGTTACACCTTTTTTATTTTCAAAAATTAAATTCTAAAAAATTATTAGAAATATAAGTGCGAAAACTGATACTTTTAAAGCTGTTTCAATACCTGAAGTGATTTGATATTGACGACTTTTAATACGTTGCTTGATAGCAAATATTGATTTAGACGTTGTGTTTTTTAAATTTTCCTTTGCTATAACTTTATAGTTTGAGTTTAAAATACCTTCTGGTTTAATGTATTTTTCTAATACAATGGGTTCAGGTAATGGTTGTAAATCTTGTGTTGTTAATACTAATTCCATGATTGATGATTTTTAATTGGTTATACAAATAAGACGTATAAACCTTTAAATTGTTACATCAAACAATTTTGTAAGCCTCTAAGAACCAATGCAAAAACTCTGAAAATATTTGATTTTACTAATAAATTCAAATATTTAAAAAAAATTAAAAATCTTTAAAAATTTACCTGTTACGCCAGAAAAAAGGCGTCAATAAAATAAGTACAGTAAACAATTCTAAACGGCCAATTAGCATTAAAAAAGAAGCCCACCATTGTGCCAAAAGAGGTAGTGCAGAATAATTATTTACAGGACCAAAATCACCTAATGCAGGACCAACATTTCCTAAAGTTGACGCTGCTAAACCAATAGCTGATTTAAACTCAATTCCGAACATAGAAAACACTAATGCCCCAACTATAAACGATAACATATATAGAATAAAGAAGCCTAAAATATTAAATACAATATCACCTGAAATAGCTCTTTTATTATAGCGCACCGGCAAAATAGCATTAGGATGTAATGTCCGTTTGAATTCTAAAAAGCCATTTTTTATCAATATCAACTGTCTTACTACTTTAACACCACCCGAAGTACTTCCTGCAGAACCACCTAAAAACATGAGTCCGAAAAAGAAAACCACTAAAAACGGTGTCCATAATGTATAATCTGCAGTAACAAATCCTGTAGTTGTAATAATAGCAATAACCTGAAATAAGGCATGTCTAAAAGCACTTTCAGCTTCACCCCAAACCATTGGATGGGAAATTGAAGACACAGAAACATCAGCTCTAAAATAAATAATAACAGCCGCAATTGCGGTAAAAATAGCAATGAATTTAAAATATAATTTAAACTCTTCATCGTGTATTATTTTTTGAACTTTACCTTTAAATGCAAAATAACTAAGTACAAAGTTTGTACCCGCCAAAAACATAAATAATATGATGATATATTGAATAATAGGTTGTCCATTCCAATACGCCACACTAGCATTTTTTGTTGAAAATCCACCTGTTGAAAGCGTACATAATGCATGATTAATAGCATCAAAAAAAGACATACCTGCTAAACTTAATAATAAAGTTTCAGCAGCAGTATAGCCAAAATAAATGAGCCATAATCGTTTTGCTGTATCGGTAATTCTAGGGTGTAATTTATCTGCACTTGGCCCTGGCGCTTCTGCAGCAAAAAGCTGCATACCACCAATACCCAATAATGGTAAAATGGCGATAGCCAAAACAATAATACCCATTCCTCCTATCCAATGCGTTAAACTTCTCCAGAACAATACCCCTTTTGGTACCGCTTCTATATCATTTAAAATAGAAGCACCTGTTGTGGTGTAACCAGACATGGTTTCAAAAAAAGCATTGGTAAAATTGGTTATACTCTCCGTAAACACATAAGGCAATGTACCAGATAACGACATGATAATCCAACCAAAGGTTACAACTATATAACCTTCACGTTTATTCATCTCTTTATTATGATTTCTGGTAAAAATCATAGCAAGTAATCCAGCTACTAACGTTGTAATGCCCGCTAAAAATATTTGTAAAGTAACTCCGTCCTTATAAATTAAACTTATAAGTGCCGACAACAACATAAAACCACCATTAAATAACAGCAGTAATCCTAAAAAATGAAAAATTATTTTGTAGTTAAGTTTCATGTGTTATTATCTATTTTCGTAAAAGGTCACATGTAATATCCTTTTAGGACGTTTTGTAGAAATCATATTTTTTTTACTTAGGATATTTCATTTTAACGGAACAGTTTTTCAACACCTTTAATAGATTGCAGCAAACTACAAACTACTACTCTATCACCTTCACGGATTTTAAAATCGCCTAAAGCTATAACACCTAAACCATTTCTTATCACACCACCAATAATTGCAGACCTTGGAAAATCTACATCTTTAATATACTTATTACAAATAGCCGAAGTTGCTTTAACTTCAAATTCTAATAATTCGGCATTCATATTGCTAAGTTTTGTCATAGCAACCACTTCGCCTTTACGAATATATCTGAATATATTATTTGCCGCTAAAAGCTTTTTATTTATCAGTGTTTCAATACCTACCGAGTGAGAAAGCTCAAAATAATCCATATTTTCTACTAAGGCAATGGTTTTTTTAACACCTTTAGATTTTGCCACTAAACAAGACATGATGTTGGTTTCAGAGTTTTCACCTACAGCAATAAAAGCATCCATATCGCCAATATTTTCTTCATCTAATAAATCAACATTTCTACCATCACTATGTATTACTAAAACTTCTGGTAAATCATCGGCAATATCAAAAGCACGCTCCTTATTTTCTTCAAATAGCTTCACATTGAAGCCTTTACTACTTAAATCTCTGGCAGATTTAAACCCAATTTGACTGCCACTTAAAATCATGACATTCTTTATTTCTCTATTAGCTTTTCCGGTAAGTCTACAAAGTTCTTCGGCTCCACCTTCTGAAGTAATAAATACTACATTATCGCCTCTTTTAAACTCAGTATTTCCGCGAGGAATAATAGTATATTGTGTACCAAAACGCTGAATTGCTATAGGCACAAAATGTATTTCTGGGAATATTTTTGCCGCTTCTTTAACTGTTTTTCCAACAAAGGAAGCAGATCTAGACAAGGTCAAACCCACCATGGTTAGTGCGCCTTCTTCAAACTCGTAAGTATCATTAAAAGAGGATTGTTTTAATGATAATTCAATCTCTGAAGCCGCTAAAGATTCTGGTGAAATTAACTCGTCTATACCAAATTTAGTAAACCCAACCTCATCTTTATGATTAATAAATTCTGTATTGGTAATTCTGGCAATAGTTTTTTTTGAACCTAATTGTTTCGCTAAAACACATGCGGTAATGTTTGTAGTTTCACTAGCTGTTACCGCTATAAATAAATCGGAATTCTCAACCCTAGCATCTTTTAATATACGAATAGAAGTAGCATCACCTCTAATAACCTTTATATCTAAATGTGTATCAGCATAGGCTAAACTGTCTTTATCAGTGTCTATTAAGGTAATCTCTTGAGATTCGTAAGACAATAATTTAGCTAAATGAAATCCTACTTCACCAGCTCCAGCAATAATAATCTTCATTATTTGTGTATCATAAAAAGTAGCACAAATATACTATAATTTAGATATTGCATCATTAATTTAATTCGATATAATTATTTAAAATCCAATTGGGTATTACTTTCCTAAAAGTTTATCTTTGACAAAAAAATTACAGATTTGACAAAAGTAAAGCCTTATAAAAACAGTGATTTAGGTAAAAAAGAACAGGTTACCAAAATGTTTGATACCATTTCTGGAGATTACGATGGTTTAAACCGCGTAATATCTTTTGGAATTGATATTAAATGGCGTAAAAAAGTAGTTAAAATAGTTAAAGAAAGTAATCCTGATACTATTCTTGATATTGCTACCGGAACAGGTGATTTAGCTATAAATTTAGCAGAAACTAATGCCAGTAAAATTGTTGGTTTAGACATTAGTAGCGGCATGCTTGAAATTGGTAAAGAAAAAATAAAAAAGAAAGCGTTAGAATCTAAAATAGAAATGATTTTAGGTGATAGTGAAAACATGCCTTTTGAAGACAATACTTTTGATGCCATTACTGTAGCATTTGGTGTGCGAAACTTTGAAAATCTGGAAAATGGTTTAAACGAAATTCTTAGAGTTCTAAAACCAAATGGTGTTTTTGTTATTTTAGAAACTTCTGTACCAAATAAATACCCGCACAAACAAGGCTATAAATTTTATACTAAAAACATTTTACCTTTAATTGGTAAAGTGTTTTCTAAAGACAGAAGTGCTTATAAATATTTATGTGAATCTGCATCTGTTTTTCCATATGGTGAAGCATTGAACAATATTTTACGAAAAATTGGGTTTACTAATGTTGAAGATTTTCCACAAACATTTGGTGTGGCAACAATTTATAAAGCATCTAAGCAGTAATATGAAGCATTTTTTTGCATTAATATCATTTTTATTTATAATTCAAACATCTAACGCTCAGCTTTTTAAAAAAGAAAAAGTGACTTATGACGCTAATCAAGGTCGTGGTTCTACCGATAATAGATTATTGCGTTGGGGGTATTTTTTAGGAATTAGTAATTACGACTTTAACTTTGATTATAATGAAGATTTACGTGATATATATGTAAAAAGAAGCCCTGGTTTTAATGTGGGTTTAATAGGAAACTTGCGTGTAAACAGCTTTATAGATTTACGCTTAGAACCCGGTTTGTTAATTACTACTAGAGAGCTTTATTACAGCCAACAATATTTTGATGGTGTACCAGATGTAAAAAGTTCTGATTTAATTAGAGAAGTAAAATCTACCTACATTCATATTCCTTTATTGGTAAAAATTTCAACTAAACGTATAAATAATTTTAAACCTTTTGTTGTGGGTGGTTTTTCTACAGCATTAAACCTTTCGAGTAATGAAAATAACCCTGAAGATAATAGTAATGGACAATTTAGAACCACAAAAAACTCCTTGTTTTACGAACTTGGTTTTGGTATAGATTTTTACCTATACAATTTTAAGTTTACACCTTCTATTCGTGGTATTTTTGGAATTAACGATGAATTGGTTAGAGATAAAGACCCTAATAGTCCTTGGACAAGTAACATTACCAGCATGAAAACCCGAGGAGTTTTTGTAAATTTTACGTTTCAGTAAAAATTTATCTTCTCTTAAATTCGCTTAACAAAATAGCCGTTGCAGTAGCTACATTTAAACTTTCGGTAGCTTGTAAGTCTCCAAATCTAGGTATTGAAATTTTTTCGCTAATTATAGCTTCAACGTCTTTTGAAACACCGTTTGCTTCATTTCCCATAACCAAAACTCCTTTTTCAGGTAATTGTTTAGAATAAACATTTTCACCTTCCATAAACGCTCCAAAAACTGGTGATTCTACTTCATTTAAAAAATCAACTACATCTACATAACTAATATTAACTCTTGTTATAGAACCCATTGTGGCTTGAATAACTTTTGGGTTAAAACAATCAACTGTCTCTTTACTACAAACCAAATCTTTAATACCAAACCAATCGCAGAGTCTAATTATAGTACCTAAATTCCCTGGATCTCGTATTGCATCAAGCACAACAATTAACCCATTTTTATCAATTGGTTTCGGATTGGGTATTTTAAAAATAGCAAGTGCTTTGTTGGGTGTTGTTAAGAAACTTATACGCTTTAAATCAGTTTCAGAAATTAAAATCTCCTGTTTGGCATCAATATTGAAGGTTTCTGTCGTATATAATGCATGAAGCGCTAAATTAGATTGCAACAATTCGTTTATTGTTTTAACACCTTCAACAACAAAAAAACCTTCTTGCTGTCTATATTTTTTTTGCTTTAAACGCGTTATTAATTTTATTTGATTTTTAGAAAGCATGCCTTCTTTATTAATTTTTTATAAAGAAAAGAAAATACACTTAGCAATGAATTATTTAAATCATTTTTTTTCAATTAGAATGATGTATTTTTGAATCTGTAAATTAGGTATTACTAATTATCATAATTAATTTTTTCATTTTTAATGAACCAAAAAGAAATTCTTCAATTCAAAAGTATGTTCAATATTAGCTAATGAAACAGCATTTTTTTAAAATACTAATATTGATTCTCTTATTTGGATGGTTTATGTCCTGTGACACCGTAAAACGAGTTGCAGAAAACGAGCATTTGCTCACCAAAAACACAGTAGTTGTTAATGGCAAAAAAGACAAAACTGAAACCCTAAATAATTTATTATACCAAGAACCTAACAGCAAGTTACCTGTAATAGGTAATTTAAGACTTCATATATTTAATTTAGCACGCCCAAACCGAGATTCACTTTTTGAGGCATGGTTAGATAAAAACCCTAAACGTAGAACTCGTTTAGAAAAAGCATTATCTAAAAAACAGGTTGATAAAATAAAAGAATCCGCACTTGGATTTAATCAGTGGTTAAAAAAAACAGGGGAAGCACCTGTTGTTGTCGATGAGGAAAAAACAAAAAGGTCTGTTAAACGACTTCAAGATTATTACATAAATAATGGCTGGTTTGATGTTGAAGCTAATTATGATATTATTAAAAATGAAGATAAGCATGCAGAAGTAGAATATAATGTTAATACTGGTAACGCTTATGTTATTGATACCATCTCAGAAACAATAAAAACACCAATTATTGATACACTATATAAAAACATTAAAAAAGAATCTTTAATAAAACGATACGACCAATACAGAACTTCAAATTTTGATCAGGAACGTGATAGAATTTCCAATGAATTACGTAACTCTGGTATCTATCATTTTAATCAAGATTACATCACTTTTGAAATGGACACCATTGGTTCTAACGAAAAAGTTAATGTGGATGTCATTATTCAAAATAGAGCTATAAGGACTCCCGATTCAATAAGACGTGAACCTTTTGAGGTTTATAAAATAAGAGATGTTAATGTAATAACCGATTATACTTTTGAAAACAGAGGTAAACCATTTCAAGACTCCATATATTACAATGGTTATAAAATATACAGTTATGATAAAATGCGTTTTAGACCAAAAGCTTTAACAGACGCCATATTTATTAATCCAGGTGGTATTTTTAGAGACATAGACCGCACGAGAACATACAGATATTTAAATGAATTACGCACTTTTAAATACCCTAATATTGAATATATTGAGAATTCTGACAATACTTTAACTGATACCATTAGGTTAACACCTTTAAAAAAATTCAGTTTAGGTTTTAGTGCTGATGTTTCTCAAAGCAATATTCAAACTGTTGGATTTTCATTAAACCCGAGTTTACTTATCAGGAATATTTTTAGAGGGGCAGAAACACTCGAAATATCAGGAATTGCTTCCATTGGCGCTTCTAAAGATCCTAACAAAGGCGAAACCGATCCTTTTTTTGATATTTATGAATATGGCGTTGATTTAAAACTAACGATACCCAGGCTATTTTCACCTTTTTACACAGAAAGCATAGTACCAAAATACATGTCGCCAAGTACCAGAATTAATTTATCTACAACAAGTCAAACAAACATTGGTTTAGACAAACAAACGTTCAGTGGTATTTTAAGTTACAATTGGCACCCAAACCAAAAAGTATCTAATAGATTAGAAGTCTTCAACATGCAATATGTTAGAAATCTTAATGTAGAAAATTATTTTGGAGTATATAGCAATTCTTTTAATACTTTAAATCAAATCGCCAGAGATATTAACTATATTGATGATGATGAAAGTTTAAATCTCCCAAATTCAGAAAACCCAGTAAATGAAGCTGATATTTTTATAAATGATGTTGTAAATGACAACACCTCTCTAAATTCGAATGATGAGGATTACAAAACAGTTTCTGGTATTGAAGAACGTAAACAGCGTTTAACTGAAAACAACTTAATTTTATCCTCTAGCTTTAACTTTATAAATGATGAACGTACCAATTTATTTGATGAAGACTTTTCTATATTTCGTGCTAAACTAGAACTAGCAGGAAACCTATTATCAACAACATCAAGATTACTTGGATTAGAAAAAAACGATGGCCGTTACGAACTTTTTAATGTGGCCTACTCACAATACGTAAAAACAGAATTCGATTACACCAAACATTGGGATTTAGGCAGAAAAAATGTGCTTGCCATAAGAAGCTTTTTAGGTATCGCTATTCCCTATGGGAATTCAAATAGTATACCATTTTCTAAAAGTTTTTTTGCAGGTGGACCTAACGATAATCGTGCTTGGGCAGCATATAGCCTTGGCCCGGGAAGTTCTGAAACAACTAACGAGTTTAACGAAGCAAACTTAAAATTCTCATTTAGTGCAGAGCAACGCTTTAATATTTTTGAAAATTTAAATGGCGCTCTATTTATTGATACAGGAAATATATGGAATGTTTTAGATAATGTAGAAGATGAAAGAGCAACATTTTCTGGCTTTAACTCATTAAAAGACATAGCTGTAGGCTCTGGTTTTGGTTTGCGTTATGATTTTAGCTTTTTTGTATTTAGGTTCGATATTGGCTTTAAAACCTACGACCCTTCTTACAGAGATGAAAACAGATGGTTTAACGATTACAACTTCGCCAACGCTGTTTATAATATTGGTATAAACTACCCATTTTAACCTATTTACACTATAACGTTTTAGTTTACTTTTAGAGTTTTCAAAACATAAATCAGTAAAAACTTGTTTAAAATTGATTACTTTTGGTACCTATTAATTACAAATTAAAATAATTCAATAAAATGGGACACAATATAAAACCAGGTGTTGCTACTGGAAAGGAAGTTCAAGCTATTTTTAACCACGCAAAAGCAAATAACTACGCACTTCCTGCTGTTAATGTTATAGGTTCAGATACAATAAATGGTGTTTTAGAAACAGCAAGAGATTTAAACGCTCCTGTAATCATACAATTTTCTAACGGTGGCGCACAATTTAATGCCGGTAAAGGTTTAAGTAACGAAGGCCAAAAAGCAGCAATTGCAGGTGCTATTGCAGGCGCAAAACATGTTCATACCCTTTCAGAAGCTTATGGTGTTCCTGTTATTTTACATACAGATCACTGTGCTAAAAAACTACTACCTTGGATTGATGGTATGCTAGATGCCAGTGAAAAACATTTTGCAGAAACTGGGAAATCGCTTTTCAGTTCTCATATGATTGATCTTTCAGAAGAACCAATTGAAGAAAACATTGAAATCTGTAAAACCTATTTAAAGAGAATGTCTAAAATGGGCATGACTCTAGAAATTGAACTTGGTATTACAGGTGGTGAAGAAGATGGTGTAGATAATACAGATGTTGATGATTCTAAATTATACACTCAACCAGAAGAAGTAGCTTACGCTTACGAAGAGTTAAGTAAAGTAAGTGATCAATTTACAATTGCTGCTGCATTTGGTAACGTGCATGGAGTTTACAAACCTGGTAACGTAAAATTAACACCAAAAATTTTAAAGAATTCCCAAGAATACATTTCAAAAAAATATGGTGTTGAGCACAATCATATCGATTTTGTTTTTCACGGTGGTTCTGGTTCAACAGTTGAAGAAATTCGTGAAGGTATCAGCTACGGTGTAATTAAAATGAATATCGATACAGATTTACAATACGCATTTATGAGTGGTATTCGTGATTATATGGGTGATAAAGCTGAATATTTAAAAAGTCAGATAGGAAATCCTGATGGAGATGATGTACCTAATAAAAAATACTACGATCCAAGAGTTTGGTTACGCGAAGGAGAAAAAACTTTTGTAGCCCGATTAAAAAAGGCATTCGAAGATTTAAATAATGTAAACACCTTATAAACATAGGTAAATTTACTACAAACAAACTCAAAAAGGTTTTGCAAAAAGCAAAACCTTTTTTATTTACAAAACTATTAATCAGCTAATTATAGCTATATGATTAATAAAATCAATAGGGTGTTACCCCAAAATTAAAAAAAGGTTTAATTTTGTAGTCGGGCTTGAAGTTAATCATGAGCATAGTCGAAAGATTATATTTTTTTCACTTTAGCAAAAAAGAATACCACTACAATCCCTAACGCAATTTACGATACTAAAGATTTTATAATCTAAAAAAATCATAAATCATATGTCTTGGTTTAAAAGAAAAACAAAAGGAATAACAACTACTACCGAAGAGAAGAAAGATACCCCAAAAGGGCTTTGGTACAAATCTCCAACTGGTAAAATAGTAGATACAGAAGAGTTAGAAAAAAACTTTTATGTAAGTCCAGAAGATGGTTATCACGTACGAATTGGTAGTAAAGAATACTTCGAAATTCTTTTTGATGATAATAAATTTAAAGAATTAGACGCCAACTTAGAATCTAAGGATCCATTAAAGTTTGTTGACACTAAAAAATATCCAGATCGCTTAAAAGCTGCACAAGAGAAAACTAAATTAAAAGACGCTGTAAGAATAGCCGTTGGTAAATCTAAAGGAAAAGATTTAGTGGTAGCTTGTATGGATTTTGCTTTTATTGGTGGTTCTATGGGAAGCGTTGTGGGCGAAAAAATTGCTCGAGCTGCAGATTATTCTTTAAAGAAAAAAATACCATTAATGGTTATTTCAAAATCAGGTGGCGCTCGTATGATGGAAGCTGCATTATCATTAATGCAATTAGCAAAAACTTCTGTAAAATTAGCACAATTAGCAGATGCATCAATTCCTTATATTTCACTTTGTACAGATCCAACTACTGGAGGCACCACAGCTTCTTTTGCTATGTTAGGTGACATTAATATTAGTGAACCTGGTGCACTAATTGGTTTTGCTGGACCAAGAATAGTTAGAGATACTACAGGTAAAGAACTTCCTGAAGGATTTCAAACCTCAGAATTCTTATTAGAACATGGCTTTTTAGATTTTATTACTTTACGAAAAGACTTGAAAAATAAGGTTAATCAATATCTGGATTTAATATTAAATCAACCTTTAAGATCATAATATAAAAAGCGCCTAATTAGGCGTTTTTTCTTTTTATTAAATGTTCTTTCAAATGATTAAAATTTACTATATTTGCCGCTCGAAAGAAAGGCTTTCGTGTACATAAAAATCATTTACAATAATATTAGCATGTATTTATCAAAAGAAGCAAAAGAAAAAATGTTTGCAAAACACGGTAAAGGAAAAAACGATACCGGTTCTGCTGAAGGACAAATTGCGTTATTTACGCACAGAATTAATCACTTAACAGAACACTTAAAAAACAATCGTAAAGATTATAATACTGAGCGTTCTCTAGTAAAACTAGTTGGTAAACGTCGTGCTTTACTAGATTACTTAACTAAGAAAGATATCTTAAGATATCGTGCCATAGTAAAAGAATTAGGATTAAGAAAATAAAAAAAGAGGCTTTTACAGCCTCTTTTTTGTTTTAAATATAACTCTGCGTAGAGTATAAACTCGCATTGAAGAAGCTAATTATTAGTTTTTCATTGGTCACACAACAACTACACAACAACACAACGACCATTGTTTAATTAGAATTAAAAAATTTATGATTCCAAAAGTTTTTAGAGAGGTCATAGACCTTGGTGATGGCAGAGAAATCTCCATCGAAACCGGAAAATTAGCAAAACAAGCTCATGGTAGTGTTGTAGTGCAATCTGGAAAATGTATGTTATTATGTACAGTTGTTTCCAATTACAAACAAGCAGATGTTGACTTTTTACCTTTAACGGTTGATTATAGAGAAAAATTTGCTGCTGCTGGACGTTATCCAGGAGGTTTCTTTAAAAGAGAAGCAAGACCAAGTGACGGAGAAGTTTTAACCATGCGTTTAGTAGACCGTGTTTTACGTCCGTTATTCCCAAAAGATTACCATAGCGAAACCCAAGTTATGATTCAATTAATGTCTCATGATGATGAAGTTATGCCAGATGCTATGGCAGGTTTAGCAGCTTCGGCAGCTATTCAATTATCAGATTTCCCTTTTGAGTGCCCAATTTCTGAAGCTAGAGTTGGTCGTATTAATGGTGAATTCGTTATCAACCCAACTAGAGCTCAATTAGCAGAATCTGACATCGATATGATGATTGGAGCATCTGCTGATTCTGTAATGATGGTTGAAGGTGAAATGGATGAGATTTCTGAAGAAGAAATGACTGAAGCAATCAAGTTTGCACACGAAGCTATAAAAGTACAATGTGCTGCTCAAGTTAAATTAGCTGAAGCATTCGGTAAAAAAGAAACTCGTGAATATGAGCCAGAAAGAGAAGATGAAGATTTAGCGAAGAAAATTCATGACATGGCATATGATAAAGTGTATGCTGTAGCAAAAGCAGGTTCGTCTAAACATGAAAGAGGCGCTGCCTTTGCTGAAATAAAAGAAGAAATTATAGCATCTTTTTCTGAAGAAGAACAAGAGGATTTTGGAGGATTAATTTCTAAATATTACAGTAAAGCAGAAAAAACGGCTGTTCGTGATTTAACCTTAAATGAAGGTTTACGTTTAGATGGTCGTAAGACTGATGAAATTAGACCAATCTGGTGTGAAGTAGATTACTTACCATCAACTCATGGTTCTGCAATTTTTACACGTGGAGAAACTCAAGCTTTAGCCACTGTTACTTTAGGTACCAGTAGAGAAGCAAACCAAATAGATATGCCATCTTTTGAAGGCGAAGAGCGTTTCTATTTACACTATAACTTCCCTCCTTTTTCAACAGGTGAAGCAAGACCTATTCGTGGAACATCTCGTAGAGAAGTTGGTCATGGTAATTTAGCTCAACGTGCTTTAAAAGGTATGGTTCCTGAGGATTGTCCGTATACAGTTCGTGTAGTTTCAGAAGTATTAGAATCTAACGGTTCGTCTTCAATGGCAACAGTTTGTTCTGGTACTATGGCACTTATGGATGCTGGTGTACAATTAAAGAAGCCTGTTTCTGGTATCGCCATGGGATTAATTACCGATGTTGATTCTGGAAAATATGCAGTATTATCAGATATTTTAGGTGATGAAGATCACTTAGGTGATATGGACTTTAAAGTAACTGGTACTTCAGATGGTATTACAGCATGCCAAATGGATATTAAGGTGAAAGGATTATCGTACGAGATTTTAGTAAATGCACTAAAACAAGCTCGTGATGGTCGTTTACATATATTAGAGAAATTGACTGATACTATTCCTGCACCTGCTGCAGATGTTAAAGGTCATGCTCCTAAAATGGTAACTAGACGTATTCCTAACGAATTTATTGGTGCTTTAATTGGTCCTGGTGGAAAAGTAATTCAAGAATTACAAAAAGAAACTGGAACTACTATTGTTATTAATGAAGATCCTGTAACAGAAGAAGGTATTGTTGAAGTTTTAGGTGTTGGTAATGAAGGCATTGATGCAGTTTTAGCAAAAATAGATTCATTAATGTTCAAACCACAAGTTGGTAGCGTTTACGAAGTAAAAGTTATTAAAATGCTTGATTTTGGTGCTGTTGTAGAATATACTGAAGCTCCAGGAAATGAAGTATTATTACACGTTAGTGAATTAGCTTGGGAACGTACAGAAAATGTATCTGACGTTGTGAATATGGGAGATGTTTTTGATGTGAAATACTTTGGTGTAGATCCAAGAACACGTAAAGAAAAAGTATCTCGTAAAGCTATTTTACCAAAACCAGAAGGTTATGTTGCAAGACCACCAAGAGATGATAAACGTTCTGGTGGACGTGATAACAGAGGTAGAGATAATCGCGGACGTGATAATCGTCGTGACGATAGAAAACCTAGAGAAGAAAAGAAGGAAGATTAAGTTTTTTTAATCTTGCAATATTAGAAAGCCTAACAGTGATGTTAGGCTTTTTTGTTTTTTTCTTTCTAGTTTATTGCCCTAATCAAATGAATTGGCTTAAAACGCAACTAATCTTTTATAAACACGTTAGCAACTATTTGGCTAAAATCATAAAAACAAATTAAATACTACATTTAACAGCAACTAAGTCGCAACAAGTTGATGGGAAACACAAATCCGTAAATGGTATACATCTAGTACAATCATAACATTTAAACTGAAACTCACAACCAAATATACCTAATCCGCCAAACCTACCTAAACCACCCAAAACACCTTTTCTCAGTGCAGTTTCATTTTTTGAATTTGGATCTTTTGAATTGTTTTTAGTTTCATTGCATTCGCAATCCTTGTCTGATGCTTTAGTTGAAATTGCCGAATGCATTTGGGTTAGTAACTGAAATGCTACTTTTGTCAAAGAATCTTTAGGTTCTTTAAATTTGATTAGTGCAACCTTGTATTCGTTTCCATTACCACTTGCAGTACCTACGATTTTGGCTTTATCTATCATATCAAGCGGAACATTAATCCATTCGCTTAAACCATTTTGACATACTTTTAACACCCCTTCCTTTGTTCCTTTTTCTATGACCGCAACAAAGTAAAAGCTCTCTTCTGTGATTTGTAACTCTGATGATGCAGAGTCCTTCAACTGGTTTGGTGAAATAAAACTCATAATTTACATATTTAAAAGATTAATATTAATTTAGGTATAAAATTATTTTATTATCAAATACTTTTTAATTCATAATTTCTTGGTATTAAATTGTACATTCAATATTTAATTAGTTAGATGTAGGATAGATTAGTTTTTCAAACTTAATTTGTAATAATTGATAATCGTTTCATCAAAATGATAAAAGAATAATTTATTTTTCTTATTTTTCACAAAACACCTTGCTTCCCTACTTGTAATTTTTGAAATAATGCAAGAAAAATTTATCCAATATCTAAAAGCTAAAGCGCAAGACAATACCTCATTCGTTGAAGAAATAGCCAGTGTTTTAGATATAGGTTATGATGCAGCTTACAGACGCATTAATCTAAAAACCAACTTATCTTTAGAAGAAGGCGTAAAACTTGCCAAGCATTATAAAATATCTTTAAACAAGTTGTTTGAAGTTGGTAGTAAAACAACAATTATTACGGATTTATCACCTCAAATACATAATATACAAGGTTTAGAATTATGGCTAAAGCAATCGTATAATAATGTTTATCCATTAACAAAGTTAAAAAGTGCTACTATTATTTATTCTGCAAAAGACATTCCTCTATTTCATACATTAAAAGACTCTTATTTATCTCGCTATAAAATGTATGTATGGTTAAAAGATGTGGATCCTGAAATGACCAGAAGCAAAATTACTTTTGATGATTTTGTAAAAAATATTCCTGAATCCCTTCTAAAAAACGCATTTAAATTAGGAGAAATTTACAAAGACATTAATATTACTGAGATATGGAATAACACTACTATAAATGGTTCCTTACAACAAGTACTTTACTATTTTGAAGCTGGTGTTCTTTCAAAAGAATTGGCTTTATTAATTTGTAAAGATATTGAAGATGTGGTGCATCTTATAGAAAAACAAGCTATCCAACAATGTCTAGTTGGTTCAAAAAATAAATCGATATATAATTTATATATTAACGATATTCATACAATGAGCAACACTGTTATGGTAAAAACACCACATCAAAAGGTGTTTTTTACGCCTTTTACTGTAATAAGTTACTTTAAAATTGAACATCAGCCAACATGTGAACTTATGCATGAGTTTTTTGAGAAACAAATGAGCATTTCTAAATTATTGGTTAATGCAGGGGAAAAAGATCGTTCGCTATTTTTTAACAGAATGCACCAAAAAATTAATAGATTAAGAGAGCGCATCATTATCGATAATGATGCGTTTGATTTTGAATAAGCACTAATTAACAACACTTTAACAACTACAATGTGACTTTTTTAATTTATATGAGTCCAAATATTAGAAGGAAATTAAATAAAACATACATTTTTTTGTAACATTTATTAAACCTTTTACGTATAACTATTGAATGCCCTAAATATTCACAAATTAAATTACAGGAGAACATTAAATGAGACAACTTAAAATTACGAAGCAGGTAACCAATAGAGAAACCGCTTCGTTAGATAAATATCTGCAAGAAATTGGAAAAGTTGACTTAATTACCGCAGACGAAGAAGTAGAATTAGCACAACGCATTAAAGCAGGAGATCAAATTGCTTTAGAAAAATTAACAAAAGCTAATTTACGTTTCGTAGTATCGGTAGCTAAGCAATACCAAAACCAAGGTTTAACATTACCAGATTTAATTAATGAAGGTAATTTAGGTTTAATCAAAGCGGCTCAACGTTTTGATGAAACACGTGGTTTTAAATTTATTTCTTATGCTGTTTGGTGGATTCGTCAATCGATTCTTCAAGCTTTAGCTGAACAATCTCGTATTGTACGTTTACCATTAAATAAAATTGGTTCTATTAACAAGATTAATAAAACATTTGCCTTTTTAGAGCAAAGTCATGAGCGTCCACCTTCTGCTGAAGAAATCGCAAAAGAATTGGATATGACAATTAACGATGTTAAAGAGTCTATGAAAAATTCTGGTCGTCATGTAAGTATGGATGCGCCTCTAGTTGAAGGAGAAGATTCCAACTTATACGATGTACTAAACAGTGGAGAATCTCCAAACCCAGATAAAGAATTATTACACGAATCTTTACGTACAGAAATTGAGCGTGCTTTAGAAACATTAACGCCTCGTGAAGCAGATGTAATTCGTTTATATTTTGGTTTAGGAAACCAGCACCCAATGACTCTAGAAGAAATTGGTGAAACGTTCGATTTAACTAGAGAACGTGTACGTCAAATAAAAGAAAAAGCTATTCGTAGATTAAAACATACGTCTAGAAGCAAAATATTGAAAACATATTTAGGATAGTAATTTTTTTATAAGAATTACGACTAAATTACAGTAACAAACAGTTACACATAACTGTTCGTTTTTTGATTGATGAAAGAACCCCCGGCTGATTACCGGGGGTTTATTTTTTAAATAAACCAATCAAAAGTCATGTTTTTAAATCTTTATGAATTCTAATTTTACATGATTAAATGAAGTAATTGCTATTATGTTAAAAACAATATGTTACATGAGTGACTCAAGAAATTATGAGTCACTAGAAAACCTCAAAGCTTTATACACAAAAGCAAAGGAAAATAATGCTAAACATAATATAACTGGAGTTTTAATTTACCACAATGGAAATTTTCTACAAGTACTAGAAGGACAAAGAGACCATGTAGATTATACATATGAAAAAATTAGATTAGATTCTAGACATAAGAACATTCTTAAAGTAATTAATATTGATGTGGAACAACGTATTTTTGAAGATTATAATTTTGGATTTACCGTTGTTGATGATATTAAGGAATTTAACCAACTTCATGAATATCTTGAATGGTTAAAAAATGCAGAAAACAAACTTGCTAATAAAGTAATCACAATGGTAGAAAATTTTATTCGTACCATCGGCTAAAGAATCTGTAAAACATGTATTTTTGTCTATACAAACCAGACAACTATGAATTCTAAATTAATAGCACCTTCAATTTTAGCAGCAGATTTTGCCAATCTCCAACGTGATATAGAAATGGTAAATAAAAGTGAAGCTGATTGGTTTCATATAGATATTATGGACGGTGTGTTTGTACCTAATATTTCTTACGGGATGCCTGTTCTAAAAGCTATTACAAAACATGCTAAAAAAACTATTGATGTACATTTAATGATTATAGATCCTGACAGATATATTAAAACTTTCGCTGAATTAGGAAGTAATATATTAACTGTGCATTATGAAGCTTGTACACATTTACATAGAACACTACAAGCTATTAAAGCAGAAGGTATGAAAGCTGGTGTAGCACTAAACCCTCATACTAATATTAATGTTTTAGAAGACACTATAAATGATATAGATTTAGTCCTTATTATGAGTGTTAATCCTGGTTTTGGTGGACAAAGTTTTATTGAAAACACGTACAATAAAATAAAACAGCTAAAAACATTGATTGATAAAAAAGGTGCTTCTACTATTATTGAAATTGATGGTGGTGTTACAAACAAAAATATTAAACAATTAGTTGATACTGGCGCTGATGTTTTTGTAGCTGGTAGTCACGTTTTTAAAAGTAATAATCAAACTGAAACTATTAAAGAATTAAAAACAATTGCTAATTCTTAAAATTGTTTTACTAAATAGTATAGTAAATCTGTAGTGGTCACTATACCTACCAAAGTTCCTTCATCAACTACTGGTAAAGCATGAAATTCTCGTTCTGCTAAAATTTGTGCTACTTCTTTTATACTGGTATCACTGGTAACGGTAACTACATTTTTAACCATAACTTGTTCTATGGTAAACATATTATATACCACAGAATCGACATTACCATTAGAATCGTCTGAAGTTTCAGCAAAACTAATTCGCATTAAATCTGTATAACTAAGCATTCCAATAATAGTTTCACCAGAAACTACAGGCATATGCTTTATTTTGTGTCTGTTAAAAAGAGTTTCTGCTCGTTGTAAATCGTCAGATCTTGTTAATGCAATAATATTTTTAGTCATTATATCTGATACTGGCGCGCTTTGTCTCATCCTTAATAAATTTAATTACAAAGTAAAGTTAACTTAAAATCTTATATAGTTATATGACAAAAATCATCTAACCATTATATTCAATGATGATATAAAAATAAATTAAAATTGTTTAAGTAAATATTTAATGAGATCTGTTGTTGTTATTATACCAACAAGTTTGTTATTATCAACTACAGGTAAAGCATGAAACTCTTTTGTTGACAAGATTTCTGCGACTTCTTTTATAGATTTAGATGACGGAACGGTAACAATATTACTCTTCATTACTTGTTTTATAGTAAACATATTATAAACCAAAGCATCGGTATCTCCATCTACATCATTAGAAAAATCTGTAAAACTTAATCTAAGTAAATCTGTTTGACTTAACATTCCAACAACTACATTATCTGTTACCACAGGTATATGTCTTATATGATGTTTTTTAAAAAGATGCTCTGCCTTTTCAAGACTGTCATTCTTTTTCAAAGTAATAACATGTTCAGTCATTATCATTGAAATTGGCGATTTTCGTATCATGACATTAAATTTTAAGTTTTGTTACCTCTAAAATTATTAAACTAAAAGTTAAAAATTCATGATAAATATCATACACTAATATCCTGCGAAATTAAAATTTAGCATTTGTTTGGTTTTATTGTAAATATCTGGGAATAAAGCTCTAAACTCATTAGGTGTTTCTATAAAGTTTTCTATGAGCACTGAAAGAAATTCAAATTGATTAGTAAAAGCATATTCTCTAAAATATCCTGAGTCTATGAGTTTTTTACGTAAGGTTTCATTTCTTGAAATAAAAGTTGTTAGTTCTTTAAAAGTGTCTAAAAATATAATTGAACTTACATCACGATCTTTTAAACTACTTAAATGAATTGCATGTGTAAACTCATGAATTCCTAAATTTAAATTATCATTTTCATCATCAAACCCAAGCTTAAAATCTTCCCAAGATAATACTAGTGTTTTTAATTTTGGATTAAATTCTCCCTTATGATAAACACTGTTAGTATTTGAAAAAAACTCATTTGGATAAATAACAATTTTTGAAATAAAATCAATATAAAAATCTCTAAACCCAAAAGTTAGCATTATTGCTGTTGCAGAAACAAGAACTTTAATTTCATCAGTAATCTCAAAATCCTCTCTACCAATAAAATCTTTATCTTTTATGAAAGAAGATACACGATGCTCAAAATAACGCTTTTCTTTATCTGTAAGTTTTTTATAAAATGGAAATTGATTTTTTAAAACAGATTTCTCTTCTTTATTTAATTTTTTCAAATTAAAATAAAAGTGATTATATAATGGTTTTTTATACTTTAAAACATATGCCATTTCAACCATTTTAAATGTATAACGCAAGAAAATAACAAGCATTATTACAAAGAAAATATAGAGAATTATTTTACTTGTGATATCAAAATTTTCCATTAATAATGATTAAGTCATTCCAAAAACTAACGTTAATATATTTATTAAAATTTTAATTTGATTTTAAAAATACAAGGATTTATTTAAATAAGGATCAAATAAAAAGCCCTGAACTTTAAAATAAAAGTCCAGAGCCAACTAAAACAATTAAAAAATTACTGTTAGTTTATAAATTTAGGCTTAATAACTATCATTGCCCAAGCCCAATTTTGTCCGCTTGCTGCTTCTGCTTCGGTAACCCCTTTTAACTCATACATACCATCAGATGGAAATAAATGTGAATACCCCGCTACAAGGGCATACCCTTTAAACTGTTTTTTGTAAACTAAATCTATTTCGGTACCCAACGATTTTTCTCCACTTGCTAAATCTTGTTCTCCGCTAAAATTTAAAGCCTTAACCAATAAACTAGATGTTTCTCCTAATTTAAAGTTTGCACTTACGTGCACATCGAACAATCCAACTGAATTTGCATGATTACCTACGTAGAAGTAATCCATAAACCCATTAAATTTATGATTGGTTCCGTACAATGGAAAAAATGCTCCTGTTTTAGATGCATCTGTTTCGTCATTTCCACTAATAACCTCAACACCGGCTCCTAAAGTAACTTTATCAGAAGTTTTATAAGTTAAATCAAGACCTAACAAATAAGCACTTACGTCTTTGTATGATGTTCCATAAATTGCTTCACCAGTTTGCAAATAAGCATTTGCAGCTAAACCAAACGCCCCTTTATTATATTTTAAATAAGTACCAATTGTTTGCAAATTTGCTACATCATTTAAACCACTTGCATCATTTTGAAACCCGTTATTCATTAATAACAAACTACCAGAAAAATTTCCCCAAGCTTGACTTAAATGAGCCATTTGCATAGTTTTATAAGAGAAAAAACCTGATGTATTATACTGATTACCTACACTAACAAAACCTGTAGGATTAGAATAATCTTGATTAAAAGCGAAAGCAAGGTCTAAAACAAACTTATCTTTTTTATATTTTATTAATGCCGCATCATGATTACGCCCTTGCTGAGCCCAATCTAACCCTCCAAGGATACGCTGATCGTCATAAGACAATACTTGACGTCCTAATTTAGTAGACCATCCGCTGCCTAAATTTAGTTCTGCCCAAGCCTGAAAAACTGCAAATGAGTTATTTTGATCGTAAGGTAAAATTTGTCTGTTTTCTCCCCAAACCATAATATCTTGGAAGCTTAAGTATAATTTGTAAGCTTCTGTCTTATACCCAGCATTTAATCTTGCTCTGGCAGAAATACCAAATCCTGGTTCTGCAGCTTCTGGTATAATGCTTCCAAATCCATGACGGTATTCAGCTCTTGGTCTAAATTCTCCATCTAATGTAAATTGTGCTTGAGCTAATTGTATAAAACTCAGTAATAGTCCTAAAATTATGTATTGTTTTTTCATTACGTTCTTTGTTTTTAAGTTGTTAGTTTATATTCAATTTTTTGTTTTAATGTTCTAGAAAATCAATAAGATGTTTTCTGTATTTATAATAATCGTTGTGTTCTAAAACATCTTTGCGTGTTCTAGGTCTTTCAAAATCTATATTTAAAATATCTCCAATTTTTGCTCTAGGTCCACTTGTCATCATAACCACTCGGTCTGCTAAAAAAATAGCCTCATCTACATCATGAGTAATCATAACCGCTGTAATTTTTTCTTTATTCCATATTTCAATTAAAATATCTTGCAACTCACCTCTGGTTAAAGAATCTAACATTCCAAAAGGTTCATCTAACAATAACACTTTAGGTTTTATGGCAAATGCTCGTGCGATTCCAACACGTTGCTGCATCCCTTGAGATAACTCTGAAGCCTTTTTATTAAAAGCATCTTCTAGTCCAACCTTTTGAAGATAATATTTAGCAATATCGTTTCGTTGCGCTTTAGTTGCACTTGGAAATACTTGATTTACACCAAGTAAAACATTTTGAAGCGAGGTCATCCAAGGCATTAAACTAGGGGATTGAAAAATAACACCTCTATCTGGTCCTGGACCTTTTATATGACTACCTAATACTGAAATATTACCACCAGAAATAGGATTTAACCCAGCAATCATAGAAAGCATAGTAGTTTTACCACAACCAGAGTGCCCAATTATGGTTACAAATTCCTCCTTCATTATCTGAAGATTTAAATCTTCTAAAACTGTGTAATCACCTTTGGGCGTTGGGTATACTTTCTTAAGGTTTTTTAGATCCAACATAACTCTGGAAGGCTCAAAAAGACCATTTTCAATTCTTACTTCATTTTTATCTATTGTTGTTATACTCATAGCGTTCGTTTTTTAAAATCGTCCAACAAAACTTTTAGGCTCTAAATCTGGTAAAACAATTAAGTCTTGCGCTTCAGATTTTCTTTCGTTTCCTATATCCATTAAATATTCTATAATGGCATTTCGTGTTTTTTTGAAATTTGGATTATCATTAAGTTCAGTTTTATCTCTTGGGCGTTCTATTTCAATTTTAAATTCTGGTCCTAATGTTGCATTTGGTCCGGGTCTTAATGGTATAATTCTATCTGCCATATAAATACCTTCATCAACATCATTAGTAATCAACAAAGCTGTCCGCTTATCTTTACCCCAAATGTTTAAAATTTCATCTTGAAGATTTCCTCGAGTTAAAGCATCTAAAGCACCAAGAGGCTCATCCATAATTATCATTTCGGGTTTCATAGCCAAAGCTCTGGCTACAGCAACACGCTGACGCATTCCTCCTGATAATTCTTTTGGACGTTTGTTAATTGCAGGTGTTAAACTTACCATTTCAACATATTCTGCAACAATGCTTTTTAACTCCGTTTTACTTTTCTTTGGAAATGCTTCTTTAACAGCCATAAGCACATTCTGTTCTACTGTAAGCCATGGTAATAATGAGTAATTCTGAAAAATAACTCCTCGTTCATGACTAGTACCTGATACGGGTTCTCCCTTAAACAAAACTTCGCCAGATGTAGGTTGCAAAAGTCCGTTTATTAGGTTTACTAAGGTTGTTTTTCCGCTTCCCGTAAAACCAACAATGGCAACAAACTCCCCTTCTTCTATTGACAAGTTGATATTTGAAAGCACTTGAGTAGCATTATCACCTTGACCGTATGTTTTATAAATATTATTTAATTCTAAATATGCCATAACTCTTTTTGTATCAGATTAAATTCCATCATTTTTGTTGAATGACACCATATTTTGAATGGTTAACATGAGTCTATCTAAAAGGAAGCCTATAATTCCTATAACAAACATGGCAACAATAATTTTTGAGTTGGAATCGTTCGCACCATTTTGAAATTCTTCCCATACAAACGAACCTAAACCAGGACTTTGCGCCAGTAATTCTATAGCAATAAGTACCATCCACGCTACAGATAACGTAATACGCAACCCAGTAAAAATTAAGGGTAAAGACGATGGCAAAATAACTTTAAACACTTTTTGTGCAGGTCCTAATTTTAAAACCTTTGCAACATTTATATAGTCTTTATCTACAGAAGCTACACCCATTGCTGTGTTTACCAAAGTTGCCCACATAGAACATAAACCAACACTTATAAAAGAAATGATAAATGCACTATCTGAGTTTGAATCTTTAGTTAATGTTTTTACAATCATAAAAACCAACAATAGCCAAACTACTGGAGAAACGGGTTTAAAAATTTGAATTAACCAGTTAAAAGAACTTCTTAAGGTTTTACTTAATCCTATTATTATTCCTATAGGAACAGCTATTAGTAGCGCTAGTAAAAACCCTGCAAATACTGTTTTTAAACTAGTAAATATTTGATCTACGAATGACGGTCTACCAGTGTAAGTAATAGGGTCTTTACCTTCAGCTATTCGTTTTTCATTTAGCGCAGCTGTTTTTTCTTTAAATGCTAATTTATCTGCACTAATAATATTATGATCACGTAACAACGATTTATAAGACTCCCAAACTTGTGATGGTGAAGGCAACGTATTTGGTTGACAACTTATATCACCTGAAGCTATACATGCAGCCATTTCATCTGCTGCTACTTGTCCTTGGTCATCTAGTGCTTTTTGAATTTTATAGTTGGCTTCAACATCAAATAATGCTTTTGCCCCCATATGCCACAAGCCAATGAATAGGAATATTGACATAATAGGCACAATTACTTTACGTAAAAAGCTTCTATAGTCTTCTTTTTCTAGTTTACCAGTAAATAAATCTTTTAGTGTTCCTAAAAAACCCAAACCTACAAACTTGGATACTTTATTTAATGTTATACTCTGCTTCATAGCTTAATTGTTTTAGTTTTAGTGTATTTTATTTGTCTTTATTTCCTATTGAGAAACTGTTTATGTAACCAATTGGGTCTTTTGCATCGTAAGTAGTACCATCAATAAAATCGGAAGTAGCTGGTTTGTAACCATCTGTTTCTGGTATATCAGTTGCAGGTATATGACCTTCTTCTACTAAAATTTTTGCAGCTTTTTCCCAAATGTCTGGACGGTAGATATCTTTTATAGTTTCTGAATACCATTCTGCAGGTTTTGCTTCAGGAATTTGCCCCCAACGACGCATTTGAGTTAAAAACCATGTTCCATCTGAATAAAAAGGATAGGTTGCATTATACTTGTAAAACACATTAAAGTCTGGCATTTCACGTTTGTCTCCTTTTTCGAATTCAAATGTACCCGTCATGGAGTTTGCTAAAACCACTTCATCTGCACCTACATATTGTGGCATTGATAATATTTTTACAGCTTCTGGTCTGTTTCCTGGTTCATCTAACCATTTTCCTGCTCTAATTAAAGCTTTAGTTACTGCTATAGCCGTATTAGGATTCTCTTCAACAAACTTTTTTGTCATTACAAATACTTTTTCAGGATTGTTCTTCCAGATATCGTAATTTGTAGTTACAGGTACACCAATTCCTTTAAATACTGCTTGTTGGTTCCAAGGTTCACCTACACAATACCCATAAATAGTTCCTGCTTCAAGAGTTGCTGGCATTTGTGGTGGTGGTGTTACAGATAATAAAACTTCAGCATCTATTTGTCCTTGTACATTTTCTGCAGTATACATTCCTGGATGTATTCCAGCTGCTGCTAACCAATATCTTATTTCATAGTTGTGCGTAGATACAGGAAATACCATTCCCATTTTAAAAGCTTTACCTGAGTTTTTGTATTCTGTAATAACAGGTTTTAAAGCATCTGCTTTAATAGGATGAATAGGTTTTCCATCGGCGTCTTTTGGTACATTTGGTTTCATTTTAGACCAAACATCATTAGACACTGTAATACCATTACCGTTTAAATCCATTGAAAATGGAGTTACTAATTCAGCTTGACGACCAAATCCTGCACCAGCAGCAATAGGTTGTCCTGCTAACATATGAGAACCATCTAATTGCCCATCTATAACACGATCTAAAATATTTTTCCAGTTTGATTGAGCTTCAACCGAAACAAACAAACCTTCATCTTCAAAAAAACCTTTTTCTTTTGCAATGGCTAAAGGAGCCATGTCTGTTAGCTTGATAAAACCAAATGTTAATTGAGGTTTTTCTATTTCTAATGATGTTTTAGCTGGTGCTGCTGCTTCTGTAGTTTTCTTTTTGTCTTTTCCTCCACAAGAGACCACAAGCATTGCAATCGATAAGACCCAAATTGTTTTTGTAAATAAAGATTTCATATTGATAGTTTTTAGTTAATCTAAGTATTAATACTTATTTTTTGTCAAATATATAAGTAACATATATTCTATTTTATGGTAATGAACATGTTAATACCTCTTTTTAAAACATAAAAAAACCTGCTATAAAGCAGGTTTTTATTCTAAAAAACTGATTATTAATTTTTTAAATAATAAAAAATTAATACGTACGTATACTTATATTTTAAATTAAATTGAATTAAGGAAGTACAAAATGAAGTTAACTGTCTAAAAAATAGTTATGCTCACTAATTTCACTTTTAAGCTTTTGTATATTAAGAATACCTATTTTTTTACCTTTTGCGGAAATGAGACCTTCCTTTTTTAATAATGAAAAGACACGTATCACCTGTTCTTCGGTGGTTCCTGCGTAATCTGCATATTCTTTTCTACTTAATGGTAAATTTAAATAACCTTTTAAGTCACCAAATTTTCTGTGTATATATAGAAGAGAATCTATAACACGCTCTCTAACGGTCATTTGAGAAATAGATTTTACCTTAGACTCACTTCTATTTAGCTCATTTGCATAAAAAAGCATCATATCGTAAGTAAGTAAAGGGTTTTCTAACATGACATCTTGTAAAACATCTTTTGAAAAATAACACAACGTAACATCCTTTAGTGCTATGGCTCCAATAGAATAAAACTCTTCTGTACCAAAACCACGATGCCCTATAATTTCACCTTCTTTAGCAAAACGTACTATTTGTTCTCTACCATTAATACCTGTTCTAAAAACTTTAACAATACCTTTTAAAATAAAGAACAACCCGTTTACAGGTGCTCCTTCTATAATGAATTGCTGTCCTTTTTTACACTTAATGTTAGTTTTTTTATCTATTAATTTTGAACTAGAAAACGTGTGTATATTCTTTTTTATTAAGCAGTTTGTATTGATACAGTGGTTACAAGAAAGGGAATCTGGAATCTCCTTTCTTATATCTTTAGTGATTATATTTTGACTAATTTTTTGCACTAGTATCTTTTATTTATACAGTAGCTTAATGTGTTTTTATTAAAATTTTCTTTTGAAAACTACCTTTAGGAGCCTCACAAAGTGGACACTCATAATCTTCTGAAAGATTTTCAAAAGGTGTATTTGGTGATATATTTTGAGTAATATCACCATATTTTTCATTATAAATGGTTAAGCATTCTTTACACTGAAAAACCTCTTCTTCTATAGCTTCTTTTTTTGCTTTATCTGGTTTATCTTCTTCTCTTTCTGTTCCTAATTGCTCAAAATAAAGCTGACTTAATTCCATTAATAAATTTGGTAGTTCAACCTGATCTACATCTTGAACATGCATGATATACTCTCGTGTATTAGGATCAAAATTTTTCGCATAAAGTAAATTGTAAGTGTCTCTAATTACAATACCTTCTAGAGCATCTGGAGCTTTATTTTTTTCTACAACTATTGATGTAAAATGATATGAACTGGTATTGTAATTTGCAATACCAAAAGTTAAACCATAAGTACTTATATCGTTTTGATCAAAATTTGTAACCAGATATTTTTTTAAACGTAACGCTTCTTTATCATTTACTGGTAAATGCCAATTTAATTCCAGCATAGAGTGACGCACATTTATACCATATCGTCCTAAAAACTTTTCCCATAAGAGTTTAGATTCCACAGGAATACCTTTAACAATAAAAGATTTCCAGGGTGTAATAGAAATTTTTCCTATTTTATTTTCTGCACATAAATCGCACATAGCCTTAAGGAAAGACAAGTCGTATCTATTATTTCTCCAATATAAACCTAACCAATATTTATCTCCAAATCGGTTCATCCCTTCGTAATACGGAAATGGGTAAAATGGCACATCCAGAGGTTTTTCAACAGTTCTGTTATTAGTATCAACAGCATCACTTACTAAATCAAAAACAGTTTCAATAGTTTCTGGTTCTTCTTGTAAAATGTTTTCTATTGCTAATTCAATTTTATCCATATCCCAACTATATATTAGCGCAGGATACATTTGTGTTTGTTTCCAACCGGGAAGTCTAACATATAAATACCAATAATCCTCATGATCGGAAGCTATGAAATTAACATTTCCAGTAAATAAAGGCACCAATCGTTGTTTTGGATCAGTTATATTAATTCTTAATTTAAGCTGATGTTTAAACTGCTCTATAACATACAAATACCTATCACTTGTAAGCCATGAGGTACTTGGTAAAATATCAGCAGAAACGTATGATGACACAATATTTTCTATCTCATCTCTTTTAGGTTTAATAAACTTAATCTTATCAAACAGATGAAACTTACTCTCGTCTATTTTTTCAGGAAAAATAATATCTTGTCTAGAACCAAATGAAATAGCATCTAAACCTAAACCTTCTGCTGCTTCACAAATGTATTTTAGCTCACCTGGTGATAAAACACCTCCATTTATTCTTAATCTGTACGGTTCTTCCATCACGCTAATACTTTTGTATTATTTAATATTTCTCTAACCTCAGTTTTACAACTTCCGCAGCCCAATCCAGCTCCTGTTTTATTACATAATTCTGTGAAATTTGAACATCCTTTTTCAATAGCTTCTTCTATATTTCCAGCACCTACTTGACTACAAGAACAAACCAATTTTCCTAAAACAGGAACGTCGTTTGAAGAACCTCTTAATAAGGTATTTCGCTTATCAGACATTTCAATTTTACTTTCAATCATCGTTTTAAATTCGGCAAATTCATTTTTATCACCCATTAAAACTGCACCAACTAACAAATCATCTTTTACAATGCATTTTTTATAATATCGTTTTGAAATATCTGTAAAAACAACTTCTTCGTAACTATCATCATTTTCTGGTATATTTATATCTCCAATACTGCACAAATTCAAATCATTGAATTTTAAAATATTCATTAACACCGAGCCATTATAAGCTTCACTAATATCACCAGCAATAAAATTAGCTAGGATATTAGCTTGCTCCTCGGCTGCCGATGTAATACCAAATAATTGATTATTGAATTCTGCAATTTCACCAATAGCAAAAATATCTGGATGTGACGACTGTAAATGCTGATTCACTTTAACACCCCGACTGCAATCAATTCCGTTAGCTCTGGCTATTTCAACATTTGGTATAGTACCAATAGCATATACAATGGCATTAGCGGTTAAAAACTTACCACTTTTTAAAGTGATATTTAATTCCCCAGTATCTTCATCATCAAAAACAGTACTCACCTCGTTATCAAAATAAATTTGAATACCACGCTCCTGAACATCAAGCGCCAACAACTTACTTGAAACCTTATCTAATTGACGTTCCATTAACCTTGAAGCACGCTGCACTATGGTTATTTTTACATTTTTATGCTTCATTGCTGCAGCCAATTCTAAACCTAACAAACCTCCTCCAACAATAACAACATGCTGATCTTCTGGCGGTAAATTAGTGGCTTCTAAATAGGCTTTAAACCTATCTGCATCAATTTTATTTCGCATAGTAAATCTACCCGGTAAATCAATTTGAACATCTTTAGGTATAAATGCTCTACTACCCGTAGCCAATATCAATTTATCAAAACTATGTGTCTTTCCATTTGTATCTGTAACTATCTTATTTTCTTTATCAATTTTTGATATTGAAGTTTCTGGATGTAAATGAAGATTAAGTTTATTTAATTCAATTCTTTTAATCTTAAGAAGTTGTTCCCAGCTTAATTCTTCGGTAACATATTCTGGCAATAAAACTCTGTTGTAAAACAAATTAGCCTCTTTTGAAAACACATGAATTTCATCAGTTTCGTTATACTCTCGATAATTTTGTACAAACCTAAAAGCCGCAGCACCTGCACCAACTATTATAATTTTATCATGAGGTTTTTTATACTTTGAAACAGCTACTTGTGTGAATTTAAAATCTGGCTCTTTTGAAACTGGGTCTACTATGGTGTTGGTTAAATTATTTGCTCTGTTTAAATCGCTTTGAAGTTTTTTACCCCAATGCATTGGTAAAAACACCACGCCTTTCTTTATGGTATCTGTAACTTTTGCACGTACACGAACTACCCCATTTTTACTTTTAATTTTGGTAATATCGCCATCACTAATTTTGCATATATGTGCATCAACTGGGTTAATTTCTAAAACTGGTTTTGGGTAATGTGTTTTTAATCTGGCAACTTTCCCTGTTTTAGTCATGGTATGCCATTGATCGCGAATACGACCTGTAGTTAAGATAAGTGGGTAATCATCATTTGGTTGAAATGAAATATTTTCAACAGTTGAAGGCAAATTAAAAATAGCCTTTTTTGATGGTGTATAGAACTTTTTATCCTGAAAAAGACGTGGCGTTCCATTATGTCTATACTCTGGAACTGGCCATTGAAACGTTCCTTCACTTTTCAACCTATCGTAATTAAGAAAAGACACATCTATATTGGTTCCTTTGGTCATAGACGCATACTCATCATAAACCTCTTCTGCACTGTTATAATTAAATCCGCGAAAGCCCATGCGTTGAGCAAAATCGCAAAATATCTCAACATCTGGTCTAGCCTCTCCTGGTGCGTTTATCTCTTTTGGCAAATACGAAATTCTACGCTCAGAATTTGTCATGGTACCTTCTTTTTCTAACCATGCAGCAGCGGGCAATACTAAATCGGCGTATGCAACAGTATCCGATTTATGAGATATATCTTGTACCACTACAAACTTTGCGTTTTTCATGGCCTTTTCAATACGATGCGTATTTGGTAAGCTCACCAAAGGATTTGTACAAGCTATCCAAACCGCCTTTAATTTACCACTATCAAGGGCATCGAACATTTCGGTAGCTGTTAATCCGGGTTTAGGTGAAATTTTTTCTACACCCCAAAACTGTGCAACTTCCCTTCTATGTTCTTCATTTTGTAAATCTTTATGGACGGCTAAAAGATTTGCCATTCCTCCTACTTCTCTTCCTCCCATAGCATTGGGTTGCCCTGTTAAAGAAAAAGGCCCCGAACCAGGTTTACCAACCTGTCCCGTTATAAGAGACAAATTAAGCAGTGACACATTTTTATCTGTACCAACAATACTTTGATTAAGCCCCATTGCCCACATACTAATAAAACCTTTTGAAAGCCCAATAATATTAGCTGCTTTCTTGATATCTTTTTCTGAAACACCACAAAGTTTTGATGCTTGTTTTAAAGAGGTAGAAAAAATTAAATCTTTATAATCTTTAAAACCCTCAGTGTAATTATTGATAAAATGCTCATCAATTAACCCACTTTTATATAAACATCTACCTATTGCATTATAAAGAATTACATCTGTTCCTGGTATGAGTTGTAAATGTAAATCGGCAAAATTTGCAGAATCTGTTTTACGAGGATCTACAACTATAATTTTCACATTCGGATTCTTCTCTTTATGCTTTTCAATTCTTCTGAACAAAATTGGATGACACCAAGCAGGATTAGCCCCTGTAATTAAAAAGCAATCTGCTAATTCAATATCTTCATAAGAAATCGGGACACTATCTTCTCCAAATGTTTTTTTATAACCAACCACTGCAGAACTCATGCATAAACGAGAATTGGTATCTATATTGTTTGTTCCAATAAACCCTTTGGTTAGTTTATTGGCTATGTAATATTCTTCGGTTAAACTTTGACCAGAAACATAAAATGCAACGCTATCTGGCCCGTGTTTTTTGATAATCGCCTTAAAAACACTAGCAGCTCTATCTAAAGCATCATCCCAACTTACACGTTCTCTTGGGTGTGATCTACTCCAACGCATTTCTGGGTATAGAATTCTGTCAGAAATATCATTAGCAACATAATGCAAATTCATTCCTTTAGAACACAACATACCCTTGTTTACAGGATGATCTTTATCGCCCTCTACAATTACCTTATTATTGCTATCTTTCTTAACAATAATTCCACAGCCAACACCACAATAAGAGCAGGTTGTTTTTACCTCATTTTTATTCATTTAGAGCAGAGTTTATTACTAATTAAGGCATTTTAACTACACAAAACAAGCCAATACTTTATTATTCTGAATACCACAAAAAAGCTTTTATTTTTTTTCAAATCAATAAAAAATCAATACCTAAATTTCACTTTAATTAGTAGCTAATTTTCTTGTAGATTTTCCTGCATCAATATTTGAAACACTTTCATCTTCGGTTGAAAAACGAATTCTTAAAGCTAAAATTGAAGCTAAAACCACCATAAAACCTATAATAAAATATCCATTTGATACTGCTGATGCTGAAGCTGTTGATTGTGCCGCACTAATTATTTTTTCTCCTAAACCTTCATTAGCAATAATAGCAGCCTGTTCTGCAGTTGCAGATTGTGACTTTAATAGAAAAGCGGCTAAAAAAGCACCTACATTTCCTCCGGCACCAACTATTCCTGAAACCGAACCAATTGCCTTTTTATTAATGAATGGTACTACTGAAAATGTTGCACCTTCTGCCATTTGTACTGACAAGCTAAACAAGATTAAGAAAATAACTCCTATAACAAGACTTGTGGTTGTTGAAAACGTAATTAGCATGATACCTTGTATTGATAATATAAATGATAGAAATATCACACGCCCTTTCAATCCTTTTAATTTCCCAAATTTATCACCAAAAAAACCACCAAGTGTACGAGCAAAAATATTCATTAGAGCAAAAGATAAAACTATGTTTCCGGCAGTACTTCGCTCTAGCATAAAGTTGTTTTGCAAATAATCATCCATGGTTCCATAAACCGTTAATTCTATACCAAAACAAGCTGCATAAACAAAAAACAAAATCCAAACTCTATAATCTTTCAATACAGTTAAAAAACCAACTTTATCTTTTTTTGTAGAAATCATATTCCCAGAAGCTCTCAAATCTTTAAAGTTTCCTTGTGGAGTATCTTGTGTAAAAAAGAAATACACTAAACCCATTAAAAAACAAACAACACCAGCAATAACCATAGAATATCTCCACGCATCTGCATCTGCTACCCCAAAACTTACAACAGCTGCTGCTATTAAAGGCATTCCTAATCGGTTAGCGCCTCCACCAAGATTTCCCCATCCAGCAGAAGTAGCATTTGCAGTTCCAACTATATTTGGAGCAAACATTAGAGACGTATGCACTTGCGTAATTACAAATGAAGCACCAATAAAGCCAATGAATAATCTACATATTAAAAATTGAAGTGGAGTCTGCACCAATCCGCATAAAATAACAGGAATAGCACCCAACATAAGCAACCAAGTATAGCATAATCTTGGGCCATATTTATCACAAAGTTTACCAATAAGCAAACGTGCAAATACAGTACCTGATACTGCAAGAATGATAGAGTTCCATTTTTGATCTGGTGTTAAACCTAAATCTTTAACCACATCTGGCATAAAAGGTACGATACCGAACCATGAGAAAAAACACAAGAAGAAGGATATAGATGTAATCCAAAAAGTACGTGTTGATATATTTTTAAAATCTAATAAATTAAGCTTAGTTGATTTAGTTGCTGACAAGTTTATCATAATACATAGTTTTACAAAACAAAACTAAGTATTTTTACTTAATTTAAATATTTAAAATTTACGTAATTGATAAAAAATATAGTATTGATAATTTAGGAATATGTATTTTGAGGATTTGGTAAAATACCTGAAATTAAGAGGGTGAATTTGAATAATACAACAATAATTTAAACAACTAAATACTAGATAGAGGGCTGTTTTAAAAAGAAAAACTAAACCAACTGATATTCTCTAGCTTTATTACTTAACTCCATTAAATTTTTAACTTCTAATTTTTTCATCAAGTTAAAACGATGTACCTCAGCAGTTCGTTTGCTAATTTGGAGTTCGTCTGCAATATCTTTATTATTCTTAAACTGTAAGATTAAACTAAGTATCTGTTTTTCTCTTTTTGTAAGTCCGAAAGGATTTCTATCTGGTTTTTCTGCTACAGCTGTTGTGGCTTTTCCGTTTACAAAATTATTCATTATAATGGCAGATATATCGCCAGTAAAATATTTACCTCCAGAAGCTACTTTATGTAAAGCCTTTAAAAACTCTTCTTTACTGGCACCTTTAAGTAAATAACCATCTGCTCCGGCTTGAATAGCTTGCACAACATATTCTTCTGAATCATGCATAGAAAGCACTAAAGTTTTAACATCTGGATGAGACTTTGATAATTCTCTAACCACTTCTATACCATTCATCTCTGGCATTCTAATATCTACAATTAACACATGTGGTTTATTATTTTTAATAACTTGCAAAGCTTCTTTACCATTCGACGCTTCATCAATAACAGCTATACCAGTTTGGTCTTCTAACAACGCTTTTATACCGTCTCTTACCAAAACATGATCATCTGCTAAAACCACATTAATTATATCCATCATAAAATTTTAAGTATTAATCAAAAATAAGGATTTTTTACGTAAAACTACGTATTGCTTAAATTGGAATATTTAAAGTGACACGAGTACCTTTACCAATTTCAGAATTAAGAAAAAGTCGTCCATCAATGTATTTAATACGTTCTCTCATAAATGTCATACCCATACCACCATCGCCATTCTTTACATTTTTTATTTTACTAGAATCAAAACCTTTACCATTATCATCAATTACAATACTTAGTAAGTTTTTACTATGCGATAAAGACACCAAAATATGAGTAGATTCGGCATATTTTATAGCGTTATTTATCGCTTCTTGAGTAATTCTATAAATGTTTATTTCTGAAAGTGAGTCTAGCCTTTGATTAAAATCGGTTTTATTAAAAAATACAATATTTTTACCTGTAAGTTTTGCTAATTCCTGAGTAAGCTTAGTAATTGCAGGCACAATACCGTGATCTGATAATTCTGGTGGTGTTAAATTAAAAGTTGCTGTTCTTACACCTTTAATAATATTAGTAGTAAGCTCTTTTAGATGTTCAATTTTAGAAGCTGTTTTATCAACGTTATTAATATCTATACTTTCTAGATTATACTTTAACCCTGTTAGCATTTGCCCAATACCATCGTGAACATCTTTCGCTATACGGTTTTGTTCTTTTTCTTGATTTTCTATAATCTTACTGGAAATGATTTTTTGATTAATCATTTTTTCCTCAAAACTCTTTTTAGTTAGCCGCTCTATTTCTAATTGAGCCACTTTTCTTTCTGTAATTTCTGAGGCTATAATTAATAATTCAGATTTGTCTTCATTTGGACTAAAAGGAATAATTGCCATTTCTAACCAAACAGATTCATTATCTTTAGTTGTAGCCTTTACTTCCCCTTGCCAACCCGTTTTTTTATGTTTTAAAATAATATTCTCAATAACTAATTGTTCATTTTCATTACGAGCAAGCACCTCCCAAAAAACTGCAGATTTATTGAATTTTGAAAATTTGAATAATCGAGAAAATTTATTCCCCATATGCACAATATTGCCGCTTGGAGATATTCTTGCAAACAACAATGTTTCATCCATGGCATGAGTAAGAGCGCGTAGTTCCTTAATAGATTTTTCTTTAGAAATACTTAGCTCATCGGCATCAAAAGCCATTTTTTTAGCACGTTTTTCAGCAAATAAAAGACCTGCCAATGTAGCCTTAACTGTTTTTGCTGTAGGCCAGAAAATGAATAAAAATTCACCTAACAATATTAAAAGCGTAAGTGACATTAACCAAAATTCCAACTTTCTTAACCAAGCAACTTTCTCATCTGCTTCTAAATCGTATTGATTTACAATTTGATCCATTATTAAAAGAAAATCACCCTCATTCTGCTTCACTTTTTCAACCTCAAAAGCATATGCATTTGCAGATAAAGGAGGTACATTTTCTATTTTCTCAATAATTGACTTTACTGCATGGTTTATAGTATCAAAAACTGGGTTTAACTCTTTAAATTTTGTTATAATTTCTGGACTGTTTTTTTCTGGCAATCCCAGACTATCATTACCTTTCTGTAATGCGTTATGCGATAGTTCCCAAAGACTTAACGTACTTTTTATTCTATCTTTTAAAAGAATTCTATTTTCTAAACTTTGTTCCCCTGAAAGCGATACAATTTCCTTTGTTAATTTCTGACTTAGCATACGCTGCCTACCAGCAACATTAATTACAGTAGAGTCGCTTTGCTGATCGTTAAGATGTTTACGAATTAAAATTTGGCTAATAATTACAGAAAGTGCAATGGTACTTAAAGCAATAATATACAAACGGCTTAATTTATTAAACGTACGCTGGTCTAATGAACTACCGTTTTTTGTCATTGTTTCACTTTATTTAAGCAATAGCTTGTTTTATAAGCGATAAAGCTTTGTCTGATAATTTTAGTTTTAAAGCCTCAGCATGCCCTTCTTCAGACATTTTACCCCAGGTTTTTCTAAGAATATCTACAACCTTATCATCGTTGTGCTTTTCTGCAAATTCTTCAAAGTAATAATCTAAAAAAACTAAGCAAATAGTGTCTTCTAAAATTTGGGTTTCTTCATTCTTCTTTATGAGCTTCTTGTTTATTAAAAATGAGACTCTTTCAATAAACTCAGAATCATAGCCAACTTGATTTAGAATTTCTGAAGTTAAATCTGCATGCATTTTCTTTAGAGTTTCACGCCACTTTAAGTAACCCACTCTATCCATAGGATACTCATCTCGTGCTATTTTCCATCTACAAATATGTTGTGCACGCGCTGCTATTTGAAGCGCTCTAGAAGCATTAGGTTTAAACTGTAAAAGTTTCCTAGACATACGTTGGGAATACAACAATTCTTTCGGATACTCTAAACCTGAAACCTGATAAGTATTTGGGTCTTCAGCGTTTTTTTTATCAATTAATGCAATAGCAGTTTCAAATCTTGTGGGCTTCATAATTTACATGTTAATCTGAAAAGCCAATATACACATTTCCGTTTTCAATTTTAACAGGATATGTAGCTATTTTCAAATCTTCACCAGCTAAATTAGAACCGTCTACTAAAGAAAAATTCTTTTTATGCAACGGGCAAGCCACCTTAGGTATACCTTCTTTATCTCCAATCATCCCTAAAGACAATACCATTTCCATTTTATGCGGACACAAGTTTTGGCAAGCATACCATTTATTAAGCCTAGTAAAATTATAAACCGCAATTTGTTTACTCTTATATTTAATGCAAGCTCCACTATTTTTAGGAAAATCGTCTACCACACCAACTTTAAACCAATTATTTACATCTGTTTCTAAAACCGATTTGTACTGTTCTAATATATTCTGCATTATAAAAAGTATTATTTAATTTCTTTATTTGGGCGTTCCCTTTCAGGTCGGGCTTTTTGTTTCAATCTTTTTGCTCATGCTTCACAAATAGGATTTTCACTGCAATCCCTAACGCAAGTATTAGCCAGCTTTTAACTCCAAGCTTTTGGCATTTTTTGCTCACGCATAGGCACAAAAACTAAATTATCATCCGTATCATCAGAATTCACAAAATGCTTAAAGCGCTTCATCATTTCAGGGTTTTCAATGGCTTGTTTCCACTCGCATTCATATTTATTTACAAGTCCTTGCATTTCTTTTTCTAATTCTTCAGCAATTCCTAAAGAATCTTCTATAACAACTTGTTTTAAGTACTCAATACCCCCTTCTAATTTATCTAACCAAGGCGCAGTTCTTACTAAAGGCCCCGCAGTACGTATGTAGTACATTAAAAACCTATCTAAGTACTTAATTGCAGTTTCATCATCTAATTGTTCAGCAAATAATATGGCATGTTTGGGAGTTGCCCCACCATTTCCACATACATATAAATTCCAACCACCATCAACAGCAATTAAACCAAAATCTTTACCACGTGCTTCAGCACATTCTCTAATACAACCTGAAACACCACCTTTTAATTTATGTGGCGAACGCAAACCCCTGTACCTGTTTTCTATTTCTATAGCAAACGTTACACTTTCGTGCATACCATATCTACACCATGTAGAACCCACACAGCTTTTTACTGTTCTTAAAGATTTTCCGTAGGCATGACCACTTTCAAAACCTGCATCAATTAATTCTTTCCAAATTAATGGTAATTCATGTATTTGCGCACCAAATAAATCAATACGTTGTCCGCCAGTTATTTTAGTGTATAAGTCGTATTTTTTAGCTACTAGACCAATTGTAATTAATTGATCTGGAGTAATTTCACCTCCAGCCACTCTTGGCACAACAGAATATGTTCCATTTCTTTGAATATTCGCCAAAAATCTATCGTTAGTATCTTGAATAGTAACCTGACGATTTGCCGTTTCCATGGTGATAGTCGCAAAAATAGAAGCTAATGCTGGTTTACAAATTTCGCACCCGTGTCCTTCACCAAATAAATTAAGCGCCTCATCATAATCAGCCACCTTATTTATTTTAATTAAATCGTAAAGTTCCTGCCTGTTAAAACTAAAATGCTCACAAAGCACTTCTTTAACTTCTTTTCCTAAGGATTTTAAAGTTTCGTTTACTAAATCTACCACCATAGGCTTACAACCTCCACAACCCGTAGTTGCTTTTGTAGCAGTAATAACATCTCCTAAATTATTACTTCCACCATCTGTAATCGAACAACATATATCACCTTTAGATACACTCTCGCAGGAGCAAACCTGAGCAGCATCTGGTAAATCCATAACGCTTCCAAAGGATTTACCTCCTTCGCTCGCTGGCAAAATTAATTCTGCAGGATTTTCTGGAATCGCCATTCCGTTTAAATACATCTGATGTAACATATTATAATCTGATGCATCACCAACTAAAATTCCACCCAGTAATGATTTACCGTCATGACTTACATTAATTCTCTTGTATAAATGTTTTGTTTTATCTTCAAAAATAACCGAATGCCCTTTTGATGCTGGCATAAAAGGCTCACCAAAACTTGCCACATCTACACCTATTAATTTTAATTTGGTAGACATATCTATTTCATCTGCCATTAATGTATCCTTTTTTTCAAGAATTTGATCTACTGCAACACCAGCCATATCATAACCAGGAGCTACAAGTCCATAAATCATTTGGTTATATAAAGCAACTTCTCCAATAGCATAAATACACTCATCTGAAGTTTGCATTTTATTATTGACTACAATACCTCCGCGCACTCCCATTTCTAAATCGCACGTTGTACCAAGTTCGTCTCTAGGCCTTATTCCAGCAGAAACTACCAACATATCTACATCTAGAATATCATCTTCGCCAAACTCCATTCCTGTAATAGCATTATCACCAAGTATTTGGTTAGTCGCCTTACTTAAATGAATATTCAATCCTATAGATTCTAGTTTAAGCTGTAAAACCTGACTACTTCTTGAATCTAACTGCCTAGGCATTAGTTTTGGAGCAAACTCTACAATATGAGGTTCTAAACCCATATCCATTACTGCCTTTCCCGCTTCTAAACCTAACAAACCCCCTCCTAAAACTGCTGCTTTTGCATTTGGATTTTCTTTTTTAAGTTTTGCAGCATAAGCCAGCATACCCTCTAAATCTTCAATAGTTCTGTAAACAAAAACACCTTCTTTTTCAACCCCTTTTATTGGCGGAACAAAAGCAGAAGAACCGGTAGCCAAAACCAAATAATCGTAAGCAAACTCCCTTTCTTTTGCTGTTGTAATTGTTTTTTTAGACCTATGTATATCTGTAACACGTTCGTCAACAATCAATTCAATTCCATTATCTGCATACCATTCTGCTGGTGCCATTTCTAGAGCTTTAGCATCTTGATTTTCAAAAAACTCACTTAAGTGAACTCTATCATATGCAGGTCTTGGTTCTTCGCCAAAGACTATAAGCTTAAAATCTTCACCAGTTGTTTGGTTTACAAACTTTTCACAAAATTTGTAACCAACCATTCCATTACCTATAACGATGATTTTTTTCATATCTACGTGTTTATATTACAAAATTAAGTAAAAATACTTATTTTTAAATACGTATTTTAAATGATTTTACGTAGAGAGCCAATTATTAGTAAATTGACAAATAGTGAAGTAATAAATTAGGTATTAGATAAAATTTGCAGATTTATTTCTTATAAATTAAAAGAATTGCTTAAGAAAAGATACTTAAGTAATATTTTAATCCCATGGATTTCTTTTATAATGCCCTTCTAAAGGATGAGACTCTTTCCGACCGTCTATAAAAACAGCTACCCATTCGGCTAATCGTTTTCCTAAAATACGACATGAATCTTTCTCTTTCTCTAATCTTGGCTCTCCTGCCTGAATTGCACCGTAATGAGGAGTATATTGATGGGCAACATAATCAGTTACTCCAAAAACCAAAAAACCATAATTCATCATAATGGTTCCTAAAGCTTGACAAGTAAGTTCGGCTCCACCACCCCATCCACCCTGAGAACTAAATGCGCATCCTATTTTTCCGTCAATCTTTTGCCATATAGGCAAACAATTTTCCCAAAATTTTTTCATTTCAGAAGCAACTGTTCCTAAATATGTTGGTGATCCAACAGCAACACCATCGCACCATAGTAAATCTTCCTGAGTAGCTTCAGTAACAGATTTAAAACGAATATTATGTCCAGAAATTTTTTTTACACCTTCAAGAACATATTCGGCCATTTTTTTTGTGTTTCCACCTTTACTATGGTAAATAATTAAGATTTTACCCATGTAATATAATTGTATTGTGACCGCGAAGGGATTCGAACCCCCAACCCTCAGAGCCGAAATCTGATATTCTATCCAGTTGAACTACGCAGCCATTATTTTTTAGTTGAAGTTTTTAAGCTAATTTTTGCTTAACAATATTAGAAATAGTTTTTCCATCTGCTTGTCCAGCAAGTTCTTTGCTTACTATACCCATAACTTTCCCCATATCCTTCATACCTTCTGCACCAATCTGCTCTATAGTAGCTATAACTACTTTTTCAATTTCATCATCTGTTAAAGCTTCAGGCAAGAATTGACTAATTACTTCTGCTTCATCAATTTCTGGTAAAGCCAAATCTTTTCTGCCTTGTTCTAAATAAATTGCAGCACTATCTTTACGTTGTTTTACAAGCTTTTGAAGTATTTTAAGCTCTTGCTCTTCTGTTAAATCTTCCTTTGCCCCACTTTCTGTTTGTGCTAGTAAAATAGCTGATTTCACGGCACGTAACGCAGTTAAAGCTGTTTGGTCTTTAGCTTTCATAGCTTCTTTTAAAGCTGACATGACATCTTGTTGTAAACTCATTGTATTTGTATTTAATTGCGAAGATAAAAAATAGATTCCTGCCTTTTTAGTGATGACAAAAATAATTAATAAATAAACCCGAAAAGCTAAAGGTGCTTTTCGGGTTTTTTAAAGAATCTTACTCTAAGTGTTAGTCTACATTATCGTGTAAAAACGAATTATTACTTCTTAATTGTATATCATCATTGTCATCTAGACCTATACTGGTTCTAGACATATCTGTTTCTGATGAATGTTTTGCATCATCTAAATCAATACCCTGACGTTTATATGCTGGAACTTTCTCAATATCATCAATTTTAGAACTATTGAATTTATGATTAAAATCTTTCATTTTACGTCTGCGTTCATCAGCACGCTCTTTAAGCAATTCTGATATTGGCGTATTCATAGGATCTATTTCGCACGCCTCCTCTTCTTCTATTACTGGTTGGTTAAGAATTTTCTTTTCGAAAACAATATCCTCATCAACTTCTTCTAAAACCTCTTTTGATACTGATTGTTTTGGATTCATTGAAGATTCTACTTCAACATAATCGTCAAGTGCATATCTAATATCACCTTCCTCATTAGTCTCTGTTACTGTAATTAATTCTACATAATCATTAACTGGAATTTCTTTAACCTCTTCTTCTGTTAATGTATGTGATATAACTTCATCTTTAATATCTTCAACCTCATTATTTACCGACAATGGTAAATCGAAAGTTAATGTTATTTGCTGTTCTTCTTCTATTTCATCTGAGATTGTTTCAACATTATTAACCTCTTCAACATCTGCAGACATTCTTGTAACCGGTTTTATGATGAAATCTTCGTCTTCTTCAATGTTTGCCGATACTTCATCATACACTACATCAATATTTTTAATAAGCTCTGATGTTGGAATTAAATCTATATTTTCTTCAACAGCTTTAGTAAGCTCTTGTTTTAGAATTGTTTTATTTTCTAGAATAATCTCATCTTCTTCAGCATCTAAATCTAAAGTATGACGAACAATTGGAGTTTCTTTCTTTTCTTCAAGTTCAATAATTGGTGCAATAATTACTGGCTCGCTTTCTTTTGAATCTAATTCTTGCTCCTCACTAAGTGAATGTACCACCTTTTTAGTTTCTGTATTCGAAATCTCATCCTGTTGCTCAACATTAAATCCAGTTGCTATAATTGTAACTGCAATTGATTCTTCTAAAGCATCATCTTCACCAACACCCATAATAATGTTAGCTCCATGACCAGCTTCACTTTGAATATGATCGTTAATTTCACCTATTTCATCAATAGTTATTTCGTGCGAACCAGAAACAATAAGTAATAACACATTTTTAGCTCCACTAATTTTGTTATCGTTTAATAATGGTGAGTCTAGCGCTTTACGAATGGCATCTTGAGCACGGTTTTGACCAGACGCCAGTGCAGACCCCATAATAGCTGTACCACTATTACTCAACACTGTTTTGGCATCACGTAAATCGATATTTTGTGTGTAGTGATGTGTAATAACTTCTGCAATACCACGAGCAGCGGTAGCTAACACTTCATCAGCTTTAGAGAATCCCGCTTTAAAACCAAGATTACCATAAACTTCACGAAGTTTGTTATTGTTTATTACAATTAAAGAATCTACTACATCTCTTAATTTTTCAATACCTTTTTGAGATTGCTCAATACGCATTCTACCTTCAAACTGAAAAGGCATAGTAACAATTCCCACAGTTAAAATATCTAAGTCTTTAGCCATTTTAGCAATAATAGGTGCTGCACCAGTTCCTGTACCACCACCCATTCCTGCGGTAATAAACACCATTTTTGTGTTGGTATCAAGCATTTGAGAAATGTCATCAAAACTTTCAACTGCTGCTTGCTCTCCTATATCTGGGTTTGCTCCTGCTCCTAAACCTTCGGTTAAATTAACACCTAACTGAATTTTGTTTGGAACACCACTGTTTTGTAATGCTTGTGCATCTGTATTACAAATGTAAAAATCTACACCTTTGATGCCTTGTTGGAACATGTGATTAATAGCATTGCTACCTCCACCGCCAACTCCAATAACTTTAATAACATTTGATTGATTTTTAGGTAAATCAAATGCGATGCTTTCGAATTCTTTTTTGCTGCTCATAAATTCTATTTTACTGGGGTTTTATACTTAATATTTTTAATTCTATGGATTTTAATTACTCTGCGTTATCTAAGAAATCTTTTACTCGTTCTGTTAATTTATCCAGAAATGAACGTCTTTCTTTTACAGGTTGCTCTTTAACTTCTTCTTCATTTGGTTGCTCCTCTTCTTCAACAGCTTCTTGGTGTTGTTCTATTTTCTTTCTTTCCTGACGCTTTAAACCATCTAACACCAAACCTACTGCGGTTGCAAAAAGTGGACTTGTGATATCGTCATCACTATCTCCAGCCAAATGCTCGTTAGGATACCCAATTCTGGTATCCATTCCTGTTATATATTCTACTAATTGCTTTAAATGTTTTAATTGGCTTCCACCACCAGTTAAAACAATACCAGCAATAAGCTTTTTTTTCTGTTCTTCGTGTCCGTAATTTTTAATCTCTACATAAACTTGCTCAACTATTTCTACAACTCGTGCATGAATAATTTTAGACAGGTTTTTTAAAGTGATCTCTTTTGGTTCTCTACCACGCAAACCTGGAATAGAAACAATCTCGTTGTCCTTATTTTCTCCTGGCCACGCAGAACCAAATTTTATTTTTAATAATTCGGCTTGTTTTTCAATAATTGAACAACCTTCTTTTATATCTTCGGTAATAACGTTACCTCCAAAAGGAATTACGGCTGTATGACGAATGATGCCATCTCTAAAAATGGCTAAATCTGTTGTTCCACCACCTATATCAATTAAAGCTACTCCTGCTTCTTTTTCTTCCTGACTTAAAACTGCATTTGCTGATGCTAAAGGCTCTAATGTGATGCCTTCTAAATTTAAGCCAGCACTTTGTACACAACGCCCAATATTTCTAATAGAAGACACTTGCCCTACAACAACATGAAAATTAGCCTCTAAACGACCGCCATACATTCCAATTGGCTCCTTTATTTCGGCTTGCCCATCAACTTTGTATTCTTGAGGTAATACATGGATAATTTCCTCTCCTGGAAGCATGACTAATTTGTGTACTTGATTTATAAGTCTATCAATATCATCATCGTCAATAACGGTTTCAGAATTTGATCTGGTTATATAATCGCTATGTTGTAAACTACGAATATGCTGTCCTGCAATACCAACTGTTACATCTTCAATTTTCATGTCTGCAGCAGCTTCTGCCTCTTGAACTGCTTGCTGTATAGATTGAATGGTTTGTGTAATATTATTTACAACACCACGGTGTACACCCAAACTTTTAGATTTACCAATGCCTAAAATTTCGACTTTGCCGTATTCGTTTTTACGACCAATCATAGCCACAATTTTTGTGGTTCCTATGTCTAATCCTACTGCTAAATTATGCTCCATGGTTTACATTTTGGTACATATTACTTGGTTTTCAAACTGTAAATTAACTTTACTGTAGCTGTTAAGTGTTTTTTCTTTTAAGCTTTTTTGGTAAAATGCTTTCAAGTTATTTATCTTCTTATCTAGAAAGTTTACATCTCCTAGTTTTACTAAGAAATCACATTGTCTTAGCCTCAAGTAAAGTTCTTTATTAATATCTTGATGAATCTCTATAACAAGCTTTTTTAAGAATTCATCTTTTTGTGTTTTATGTGCTATTTTATAGACATTTTTTAAATTATTTTTCTCTATATAACCAGTAACCAAAGGCACTCTAGCAGAATAATTGAATGACAATGGCATATAAAAACCTTCGTCATCAATGTAATAAGAAGCATTTGTACTTACTCTAGCTATAGGTGTTTTTTGTTCAATGTCGGCATTAAGTGCACCATTAACAGCAAGATACACTTCAGCATTTTTTATCATTGGATTAGATTTGAGGGCTTTTTCTAAATCATTCAAATCTAAAGTTTCTTTAGGTACATTTTTAATGCTTCCGTAATTTTGTATTAACAATTTACTAACAGTTTCGTTAGTAATAAACAGGTTATTTTCTCCTATAAAATTCACATTGGGTTTAGATATTTCTCTCTTAGCATTTTTACCCGATGAAAATGCGAATAAAAAGACCACTAAGCCTAGTAAAACAACCATTTTTATGTAATACCAATTAACTCGCAATGCTAAATTCTTTTTTTATACGTTTAACTTCTTCTCCTATATCTCCAGCACCAATTGTTAAAACAATTTGAGCTGTACTTTTATGAATTTGAGGAATTAAATTTTCTTTACTAACTAACTGCTTATTTTTATTACTGATTTTACCCAATAACCAATTTGAATTCACACCTTCAATAGGTAATTCTCTAGCTGGATAAATATCTAATAGAATAACTTCATCAAACTGTGATAAACTTTTGGCAAATTCATCAATAAAATCTCTTGTTCTACTAAATAAATGTGGCTGAAAAATGGCTAAAACCTTTTTATCAGGATACATTTCTCTAATAGCATGATGCACAGCATTTATTTCTTCTGGATGATGTGCATAATCATCAATAAAAACTAAATCATCTGTTTTAATGTGGTAGGTAAATCTGCGTTTTACACCTTTATAAGATGCTAATGCTTTGGCGAGCTGTTGGTGAGGGCACCCATATTCTACAGACATCGCCAAGGCTATTAATGCATTCGACAAATTGTGTCTACCTGGTAGGTTAAATTCTAAATTTTCAAGTACTGTTTTTGGTGTTTTTACATCAAAAACATATGTACCGTTCTTTATTTTTATATTTTGAATGGTATAATCTGAATCATCTTCAATACCATATGTAATTCCTTTTATTGGTAACCCATTTTTAACGAATAGCTTCCCGTTTGATTTTATTCTTTTTGAAAAATCTTCAAATGATTTTATTAATTGAGACGCATCTCCATAAATATCTAAATGATCTGCATCCATTGACGTGATACAAGCCATATCTGGAGATAGTGTTAAAAACGATCTATCAAACTCATCGGCTTCAACAACTGAAACATCAGTGCCATTTAATATTAAATTAGAATTATAATTTTCGCTAATACCACCTAAAAAGGCAGTTAACGGAACATTACACTCATTCATTAAATGCCCTAAAATACTGGTTGTTGTTGTTTTACCATGCGTTCCTGCAACAGCTAAACAAAACGTATTTTCTGTAATAAGACCCAAAATCTGTGAACGCTTTAAAATATTAAAACCGTTATTTTTAAAATAAGCAAGTTCTTTATGCGCTTGAGGAATTGCCGGCGTATAAACAATTAAAGTGTTTTCTAAGTTTAAAAACTTTGTTTCAATATTTGAAACAGCGTCTTCAAAATGTACTTTTATACCTAAATTTTCTAAACTATCTGTAAGTTCTGTTTGGGTTTTATCGTAACCAGCAATATGTTTTTTATTCGCATGGAAATAGCGTGCCAAAGCACTCATACCTATACCTCCAATGCCAATAAAATAAATATTATGTATGCTGTTTAAATTCATTTACTTGTTTTAAGAAGCTTTTCAACTTCATCTGCTATTTCGTTTGTTGCATTTACCAATGCTAATTTTTTTATGTTATCTCCTAGTTCTTTTTGTTTTTCTGGAGACTTAACCAATTGTGAAAACTTATTCTCAAAATCGGCATCTAAATCTTCTTCTTTAATGATTAATGCTGCGCTTTTTTCTACAATAGCCATAGCATTTTTGGTTTGATGATCTTCTGCTACATTTGGCGATGGTATAAAAACCACAGGTTTACCAACTATACAAAGTTCTGAAACCGAACTTGCCCCTGCTCTGGAAACTATTAAATCTGCTGCTGCATAGGCAAAATCTATATTGTTTAAAAACTCATGAACCTGTACATTTTTAGTATGATTATAAATTTTATACTGCTGATAATACAGCTTACCACATTGCCAGATAATTTGAACATTTTGAGTATCGAAAAAATCTAATTCTTTTTCAATAAGTTGATTTATTCTTCTAGACCCTAAACTCCCCCCAATAACCAATAATGTAGGCATACCATGTTTTAGTTTAAAAAAGTCTTTAGCTTCAAATGTTTTTGTATCTATATCTAATAACCCTTTACGTACTGGGTTGCCTGTTTTAATGATTTTATCCTGCGGAAAAAAACGCTCTAAACCATCATAAGCCACACATATTTTTTTAGCTTTTTTAGCTAATAGTTTATTAGTAATTCCTGGGTATGAATTTTGTTCCTGTATTAAACTGGGTATGTTATTTGAAGCAGCTACATGCAATAGTGGACCGCTCGCAAAACCTCCTGTTCCTATGGCAACGTCAGGTTTAAAACTTTTTACGATTTTACGAGCTTTCCAAAGGCTACTAATCACTTTAAAAGGAAAAACTAAATTTTTTAATGTTAGCTTTCTCTGAATACCAGAAATCCATAGCCCCTCAATATCATATCCGGCTTGTGGCACTTTTTCCATTTCCATTCTATCTTTTGCACCAACAAATAAAAATTCTGCATCCGGAAAACGAGATTTTAACTCATTAGCAATGGCAATTGCAGGATAAATATGACCTCCTGTACCGCCTCCAGATAATATGATTTTATATTTGTTAGATTTACGATTCACGATTTATGATTTACGATTACGCATAGTTTTAATAGACGCAACAATTATTGATAATAATTCATTTCCTTCAATATGTAACCTTTTAATTTCTATATGATCCTTAGGACTTACTTCTAATAATAACTCTAAGAAATACATGCTCTCATCTGCTTCTTCCTCTACTATTTTTAATTTGTTAATAAAATCAGCATCTGATTTTGCTCTACACGCTGCCCTATAATTTGCTCCGACCGAACTTGAACATCTAATTAATTGATTACAAAATGCATTATACTCTCTTGAAATAGGAAGTTTATTACAGAGATTCCAACAATCTATTGCATATTTTTTTGTTCTATCTTTTAATATTTGTTTCATGTTGTTAATCGTAATTCGAAAATCGTACTTCTTAAATTATATGGCTTCAGATAAAATTTCTAACGGGTTATCTTCACTCACTTCTTGCTCTTTAATTTCTTCTCGTTTTGCACTCACGCTTAATATAATCCCAATTGCTAAACAGGTCATCCATATAGACGTTCCTCCACTACTTATCAATGGTAAAGTTTGTCCTGTTACCGGAAACAGCTCTACCGCTACCGCCATATTAATTAACGCTTGAAACACAATAGGCAAACCAACCCCCAGTACCAACAATTTACCAAAAATGGTGTCTGCTTTTTGAGCAACAATTACTATTCTAAAAAGCAGCCACAAATACAAAATCATAATCACAAAACCACCTACTAAACCATACTCTTCTATAATAATGGCAAAAATGAAATCTGACGATGATTGCGGCAAAAAGTTTTTCTGCAAACTCTTTCCAGGTCCCACACCTTGAATTCCACCAGTTGCTATAGCTATTTTTGCTTTTTCAATTTGATAATCTGCTTCTGTATCTTCAGGATTTGTGAAACTTTCTATTCTTCCCATCCATGTATCAATTCTGTTCGGCATGGCATCAGGAAAAGCTTTGGCAGTTAGTATAAACAATGTTAAAACTAAAATCCCCGAACCTATTATAACAGCTAAATACCGAATTGGATATCCTCCTAAAAACACCAACATTACTACCATTAAAAACATTATAGCTGCTGTTGAAAAATTGGCAGGAAGTATGAGAATTAACACCAAAAAAACCGGCATCCAAAGCGGTAAAATTGATTCTTTAAACGTTATAACCTTATCTTTAATTTTAGACATATACCTAGCCACATACACCATAAGCACTACCGCCGCTAGAGTAGATGTTTGAAAAGACATACCTACTATTGGTATTTGAATCCACCTACTGGCATTTGCACCTTGGATTGTAGTTCCTTGCAACATTGTAATACCAAGTAACACCAATACAATAGGAATCATAATTAATGACAAGCCTCTAAAATATCTGTACGGAATTTTATGAACGCCATACATAATAACAAACCCTAAAAACAAATGCATAAAATGCTTAACAAAGAATGTGAAAGTATTACTTCCTCCACCTTTGTAAGCTAAATTACTAGCAGCACTATATACAGGCAAAAACGATAGTATTGCCAACAAAGCAACTATAGCCCAAATTAATCTATCGCCTTTTATGTTTTTAAATAATGTTTGCACTTTTTATTTTTTGTCATTCCTGCTAAAGCAGAAATCTAATTTTTTACTTTTTTATGGATTCCGCATCAAGTGCGGAATAACAAGACTCAATTGATTTTTTAGAGATTTCTAACAGCTTCTTTAAATTGACGCCCTCTATCTTCATAATTTTCAAACAAATCAAAACTTGCACATGCTGGCGATAACAATACATTATCTCCTGATTCGGCTAATTTATATGCAATTTTTACGGCTTCACTCATAAATTGCGTTTCTATAATAACATCAACCATATTGCCAAAGGTTTTCATCAACTTCTCGTTATCAACACCTAAACAAATAATTGCCTTAACCTTTTCATTTACAAACGGAAAAAGTTCTTCATAATTATTTCCTTTATCTGTACCCCCAACTATCCAAACCGTTGGTGCATCCATACTTTCCAAAGCATAATAAGTTGCATTTACATTAGTTGCTTTCGAGTCGTTTATATATTGTACTTTATTAATTTTAAGTACTTGCTCTAAACGATGCTCTACACCTTGAAAATTCTCTAAACTCTCTCTAATGGTTTGCTTTCTAATTTTAAGTAAATGCGCTATGGTTGAAGCTGCCATGGCATTTTTAATGTTATGTTTTCCTTCTAATGCTAGGTTTGTAGTTGGCATAATTATTTGATTGTTATCTATTGTTATTTTTATATTTTCTTTATCTAAATACGCGCCATTCTCAATTGTTTTTTCTAATGAAAATGGTAATAATGTAGATTGAACTGGGTTGTTTTTTAAATGATTTATTATCACTTCATCATCAGCATCATAAATCAAATAATCCTCTTTAGTTTGATTCATCGCTATTCTAAATTTTGAAGCGATGTAGTTTTCAAACTTGTAATCATATCGATCTAAATGATCTGGCGTAATGTTTGTAATTACTGCAATTTTTGGCTTAAAATCTATAATATCATCCAACTGAAAACTACTAATCTCTAACACGTAATTTTTAAAGTCTTCTACTAAAACTTGTTTCGCAAAACTGTCGCCAATATTTCCCGCTAACCCCACATTTAACTCTTGTTTTAAAATATGATGTGTTAACGTTGCGGTTGTTGTTTTACCATTACTTCCAGTAATCCCAACAATGGTTGCATTAGTGAATTTTGAAGCAAATTCAATTTCTGAAACCACTTTAATTCCTTTTTCACGAATTTGTTTTACCAAAGCCACTTTATCTGGAATTCCAGGACTTTTCATTACGACGTCTGCATTTAGAATTTTAGATTCTGTATGTTTTTCATCTTCACATTCAATCTCATTATGTATAAGAACTTGTTTATATTTTTCTTTTATTTTTCCTTTATCGGAAACAAAAACGTCATATCCTTTTTCCTTTCCTAAAAGCGCTGTTCCAACACCACTTTCTCCACCACCTAATATGACTAACCTTTCTTTTTTCATTCTAATTGAAACACTTCGACAAGCTCAGTGAGACATTTCGTTTTTTAATTATCTATCGAATCTTCAATGTTACAATTGAAAGAATTGCAAGCAGAATACCTATAATCCAAAAACGTGTTACTATTTTACTTTCGTGATATCCTGATTTCTGATAATGATGATGCAACGGCGACATTTTAAAAATGCGACGCCCTTCACCGTATTTCTTCTTGGTATATTTAAACCAACTTACCTGCATAACGACTGATAAATTTTCGGCTAAAAAGATGCCACACAGCACTGGTATTAACCATTCTTTACGCACAGCAATAGCAATTACTGCTATTATCCCACCAATGGTTAAACTCCCTGTATCTCCCATAAACACTTGAGCCGGATACGTATTGTACCATAAAAACCCAATAAGCGAACCTACAAATGCCGTAATGTAAATTGTGATTTCTTCAACTCTTGGGATGTACATGATATTGAGATATTCTGAAAAAATGATATTACCAGATACCCATGCAAAAATCCCTAAAGTGAGCACAATAATTGCTGAAGTTCCAGCAGCTAAACCATCAATACCATCAGTTAAATTAGCACCATTAGAAACAGCTGTGATTATAAAAATGGCAACTAGAATAAAAATTACCCAAGCATACTTTTTTAAATCAGGACTAATCCAAGTAATTAAATCTGCGTAGTCAAACTCGTTTCCTTTTACAAACGGAATGGTTGTTTTTGTTGACTTCACTTCATCTTGAAACAATTTAGAAGGCTCTATATCTGGGTTTTCAGCCAGAAGTACTCGTTGCTCCTCAACAGGAAGCTTTTCTTTCATAGTCACATCCTGATGAAAAAAGAGCGTCATTCCCACTATAACACCTAGACCAACCTGCCCTAAAATTTTAAACCTTCCTTTTAAACCTTCTTTATCATTTTTAAACTTTTTGATATAATCATCAATAAAACCAATAGTTCCCATCCAAATAGTAGTTACTATTAAAAGGATGATATAAATGTTTTCTAATTTGGCTAATAAAACCACCGGAATTAAAGTGGCTAAAATAATAATAATTCCACCCATTGTTGGCGTACCTGCCTTTTCTGCTTGCCCTTCTAACCCCAAGTCTCTAATAGTTTCACCAAGCTGTTTTTTCTTTAAAAACTTAATGATTCTTTTACCGTAAATAGTAGAAATTAACAACGACAAAATCATAGCCAGAGCAGCTCTAAAAGTTAAAAACCCAAAAAGTGTTGCCCCAGGAAACTGGAACTGTTTTTCTAAATATTCAAATAGATAATACAGCATATTACTTTTGTAATTGTTTTAAAAATTCTTGTACAATTTTAAAATCGTCAAAATCAAATCTTTCTCCTTTAATTTCCTGATAGGTTTCATGACCTTTTCCAGCAATTAAAATGATATCGTTTGGCTGCGCCAATTGACAAGCTGTTTTTATAGCCTGTTTTCTGTCTGTTATAGACATTGTTTTTTTATAATTTTGAGGCTCTACACCTTTCTCTATGTCTTCTATAATGGTTTCAGGAACTTCACTTCTTGGATTATCGCTGGTAAAAATTACTTTAGTACTTAAAGCCGATGCAATATGTCCCATTTTTGGGCGCTTGGTTTTATCTCTATCTCCACCACAGCCAACAACAGTGATTAACTCTTCATTTTTAGTACGAATACTATTTATGGTTTCTAACACATTTTTAAGTGCATCAGGTGTGTGTGCATAATCAACTATTGCAGTGATTTTTTCGTCTGAAATTAAATATTGAAAACGTCCGCTTACACTTTCTAAATCGCTTATTAATCGGAGTATTTCTACTTTTTCAAGCCCTAATAATTCTGCAGTAGCATAAATAGCTAAAACGTTATATGCATTAAAATTTCCAATAAGCCTTGTCCAAACTTCACTATCGTTTACTTTAAGCAATAAGCCTCCAAACTGATTTTCTAATATTTGAGATTTATAATCGGCATACTGTTTTAAGGCGTAGGTGTACTTTCTGGCTTTGGTATTTTGCAGCATCACCAAACCATTTTTATCATCAACATTTACAAGCGCAAAAGCTTTTTCTGACAACTCATCAAAAAACTTCTTTTTTACATCTCTATATTCTGCAAATGAATTATGATAATCTAAATGATCATGCGAGAGGTTTGTGAATATACCACCTTCAAAATGCAAACCTTCGGTTCTATATTGATGAATACCGTGGGAGCTTACTTCCATAAAACAAAACTCAACTCCAGCCGCATTCATTTCATTTAGATAGGTATTAATAGTTAATGAATCTGGCGTAGTATGTGTTGCCTTATATTCTGTATTATCAACCATAATTTTTACGGTAGACAATAACCCCACTTTATATCCTGCTTTTTTAAATAACTGATACAGTAAACTAGCTACAGTTGTTTTTCCGTTTGTACCTGTAACACCAACCAGTCTTAAATTTTCTGATGGATTATCGTAATAATTTGAAGCTATAATAGCTAAGGCTTTACTAGAATTATCAACCTCTACATAAGTAATACCTTCTGCAAGATGATTTGGCAACACCTCACAAACAATACTTTTTGCTCCATTTTTTATAGCCGTATCTATAAACTTATGTCCGTCTGCAACAAGACCTTTAATAGCCACAAATAAATCGCCACTTTTGATTTTACGAGAATCAAAATGTACAGCAATCACATCTATATTAGTACTTCCAACAACCGCGTTGATAGTTACCTTATACAATATGTCTTTTAATACTATCATGAAGCGGTTAGTACTACGGTTTGATTATTCTTTAATTCTGTATTCTTATCAACAGATTGCGCTTTTACAACACCATTACCTTCTAATTTTACCCTAACATCTATCTGCATATTTTCTAGAAGCACCACAGCATCCATTGCTGGCATACCCACTAGATTTGGCATAATGGTTTTATACGTTTGAGCGGTTTTGTAAAAACCTTCATATTCATTTTCTACAGAAGCTATTTTAACATCAAGCGTTTCAACTTCATCTACAATAGGTGTGTCTATAAATATTTTTTGAGCTACTTTTTTAAACACAGGTCCCGAAACATCTGCACCATAATACCCAACACTTTTATCTGGCTCGTGTATAACCACAATGCATGAATATTTAGGATTATCTGCTGGAAAATACCCTGCGAACGATGAGATATAATTTAATTTCTCTTTATCCTTATAATCTTTTTGACAGGTTCCTGTTTTTCCTGCCATTGAGAAGTTATCAGAATACAACCTATGCCCTGTTCCATGTTCTTTTTCAACTACGTTTTTAAGAAGTTGTTGCAACTTTAAAATAGTTTCTTTAGAGCATATTTGTTTATTAATAACCTCTTCTTTAAAAGGCTCTACTACTCTATCAAATTCTTTAACCTCTCTTAAAAACCTAGGCTTTACCATAACACCATCATTCGCCACCGCGTTATAAAACGCTAGTGTTTGCAAAGGTGTAAATGAAACCCCGTAACCATAAGCCATCCATTGCAATGCAATACCACTCCAACGTCCATTTTTAATTCTAGGATCTGGAATAATTGGTTTTGGTTCACCTATAATTGGAAGATTTAAATCTTGATTAAGATTCATTTTGTACAACCTATCTACAAACTTTTCTGGCTGTTTTTTGTAAGCCTTATCAATTGCTTTTACAATACCCGTGTTAGATGAAACTTCAAAAGCCTCAGATATGGATATTTTACCATATCCACCATGCTTTGAGTCGCGAACTGATTTACCATAATATCTTACAATGCCTTTTTCAGTATCTACCACATCACTTGTATCTACCAACTTATCTTCAAAAGCAGCAGCCAAAGCCATTAGTTTAAACGTAGAACCTGACTCATGACTTTCTCCAACTGCATAATTTAGTCGTTCGTAATAATGACCATTTTTATTTCTTCCTAAATTTGAAATCGCACGAATTTCACCAGTTTTAGTTTCCATTACTACCACACAACCGTGGTCTGCTTTATATTTTTCAAGTTGCTCCAATAAAGCATGATGTGCAATATCTTGTATATTAACATCTATAGTTGTATAAACATCGTATCCATCTTGCGGTTCAACTTCATTAGCATCACTTAATGGTTTCCACTGCCCTTTTCCTATTTGCTGTTTTTTACGTTTTCCATCAACACCACGTAAATATTTCACCCCAAAAGCGCCATCAATACCCGGTCTTGTAACATTACCTTCTTCATCCCAACGCTCATAACCAATGGTTCTTTGTGCAATTCCACCCATTGGGTGTTCACGTTTTGTAGTTTGCTCTACAATTAAACCGCCTTTAAATGCACCAAGTTCCAGTAAAGGAAAATTTCGTAATCGTATGTAATCTGAATAGCCAATATTTCTAGCTAACAGATAATATCTATTTTTATTAGCTCTTGCTCGTCTTAAGTCTTTTTCAAGTTTTGCTGAAGATTTACCCGAATATTTTGAAAGCGAATCGCATAATGGCTTCAGATATTTTTCAAAAGTGTAAAGCGAAGGCGTTAAGGCATCAATTCTAATATCATATTTTGGAATTGAAGTTGCTAACAAATTACCATTTACAGAATACACATTTCCTCTATTTGCAGGTATCACTACATCTTTAACAACACGTTCTGTAGCAAGCGCTCTGTATTTATCACCTTGTATAAACTGAATACTTAGCAATTTAAATACCACAGCCACTCCGAAGATGAACATACATCCTGCAATAAAGTACAATCGGTTTAATATGTTTTTCTCGCTTACTGCCAAGAGTTAATTATCAGTTTTGGGTTTTTACTTTTATTTTTTTTGGTGGAATCACCGAAGGCGACAAGCCCTTTTCTTTCATTACACTAACTACATGCGACTCCATTTTAAGCTTCATGAGTTTTGACCGCCCATCAACAAAGGCAGATCGCATTTCTTTTACTTCATTTTTTAATCGTGCAATTTCATATACTTTTTTATCTGCACTGTGTGAACTCGCTATCATAATTATAGCCAGACCAGAAATAACAAGGATGAATCTCCAGTTTTTAAAAGAATCATCGCTAACTAAAAAAGTACCTTTTAATATGTTGTATATGCTTTTTTTCATTTATAATTTCTCCGCAATTCTAAGCTTCGCACTTCTAGCCCTACTATTACTTTTTATCTCCTGTGCTGTTGGCACGATTAAACCATTTACTTTTTTTAAAGGCACCTCAAAGTTTCCAAACATATCGCGTTCCGGTTCTCCTTCAAACATGCCATTTCTTATAAATCGTTTTACCAATCTATCTTCAAGAGAGTGATAAGAAATAACACTTAACCGACCTCCTTTTTTTAAGATTTCTGGTGTTTGTTGCAAAAATTCTTTTAACGCTTCTAACTCTTGATTAACTTCAATTCTAATAGCTTGATATATTTGAGCCAACACTTTATTTTCATGCCTTGGTGGTAAAAACTTTTTTAACACACCCTTTAATTGCTCACTTGTTACAATTGGCTCTTTTTCTCTATGCTCTAAAATTAATCTTGCCATAGCTGGTGCAGCGCGTAGCTCTCCATATTCCGAAAACACTTGTTTTAACCGCTCTTCACTATATTCATTTACCACATGAAATGCCGATAATTCACTTTCCTGATTCATCCGCATATCTAAATCAGCTTCAAAACGTGTTGAAAAACCACGTTCTGCCACATCAAATTGATGTGAAGACACACCAAAATCTGCCAAAACCCCATCCACTTCTTTAACACCATAAAAACGCAAAAACCGTCTTATATGCCTGAAATTTTCATTTATTAAAGTAAATCTAGAATCATCAATAGCATTTTCAAGAGCATCTAAATCTTGATCGAAAGCAAACAACTTTCCTCTATCACTAAGACGTTTTAATATTTCTTTACTGTGACCACCACCACCAAAAGTGACATCCACATAAACCCCATCCGGATTAATATTTAACCCATCAACGGTTTCTTTTAAAAGTACAGGGTTATGATATTCCATGGTCATCATCATCTTGTCCCATTACTTCTTCAGCTAAATCAGCAAAATCAACAGCTGCATCATCAATAGCTTGTTCGTATAAATCTTTATCCCAGATTTCAATGATATTTATAGCAGAGGCCACCACTATATTTTTTGAAATATTTGCAAAAACCGTTAAATCCTTAGGCACTAACAAACGTCCATTCACATCAACCTCAACCATTTTAGCTCCCGCTGTAAATCTTCTAATAAAATCGTTGTTCTTTTTCTTGAACTTATTAAGCTTGTTCATTTTCTGCATGAGTATTTGCCACTCACCCATTGGATACAACTCTAAACATTTTTGAAACACCGAACGACGCAACACAAACCCATCTTGCAAAACTGAAGACAGTTGTTTTTTGATTGCAGCAGGCATCATTAATCTGCCTTTTGCATCAACTTTACAATCGTATGTGCCTGTTATTAAGTCCAAAGCGGTTTTCGAAAAATTAAATCTTTAAGTTTCAAATATATTGAAAAATTTACCACATATTACCACTTTGTACCACTTTGTTAATAAATTTTCGATTAAATACGGTTTATAATGCATTTTTAAACGCTTAATCAAGTGTCATTACTTAAAACCAACAGATTAAACCAAAAGGCTAACGAATATTTATATTGTTAACATCTTATTTTAAAATCATTATTTTCGCAACTTATTTTAAATGAATGCTCAATTTTGAATCATTCTTTTTAAGAGTATTTTTCAATTCATTAAAATGATTGAAATATGAATGAAATAACTATATTTGTTTTTAACGCAATGACTAACTAATTAATGGCGCATAGATTAAAAAAAGAAGGAAATTACAGTTACATTGAAGTAGGTGAAGGCACACCAATTATCGTCTTACATGGTCTTATGGGAGGCTTAAGTAACTTTAGTGAAGTATCGGATTATTTTAGTAAAAAAGGGTACAAAATTATTATACCAGAGTTACCAATTTACTCCATGTCTTTACTAAAAACCAATGTAAAAAGCTTCTCTAAATACTTACACGATTTTATAATATTTAAAGGCTATAATGAAGTTATTTTGTTAGGAAATTCGTTAGGTGGTCATATAGGTTTATACCACACAAAATTGTTCCCTGAAACGGTAAAAGCATTAATTATTACAGGAAGTTCTGGACTTTACGAAAGTGCTATGGGAGGAGGATACACAAAACGTAGCGATTACGAAGTAATTAAAAAGAAGGCACAGGAAGTATTTTACGATCCTGCTGTTGCAACCAAAGAAATTGTTGACGAAGTATACGAAACGGTTAACGACCGTCATAAACTCATAAAAACATTAGCTATTGCTAAGAGCGCGATTAGACATAATATGGCAAAAGATTTACCTCATATGCATGTGCCAACTTGTATTATTTGGGGAAAAAATGACACTGTAACACCCCCAGAAGTTGCCGAAGAATTTAATATGCTATTACCAGATTCTGATTTGTTTTGGATTGATAAATGTGGGCATGCCGCTATGATGGAACACCCAGAAGAGTTTAATAAGATACTAGATAATTGGCTGCAAAAAAGAGAGTTTTAGTCAATAATTAATTTTAACAAACTACTCAATAAGAATAATTTTTCTTTAAAATTAATATAGATGCATATTAAATCTGCCGAATTTGTTATGAGTAACTCTGATGTGGCTAAATGCCCCAATAGCAGATTGCCAGAATATGCTTTTATTGGCAGAAGTAACGTTGGCAAATCTTCGCTTATAAATATGCTAACTAGCCGAAAAAGTTTAGCAAAAACTTCGGGAAGACCAGGTAAAACACAGCTTATAAATCATTTTTTAATTAATAAAAACTGGCATTTAGTAGATTTACCAGGCTATGGTTATGCGCGTGTTTCAAAAAGCTCAAAAAAAACCTTTCAAAAGTTTATTACCCAATATTTTGCAATGCGTGAGCAATTGGTAACCGCTTTTGTTTTGGTAGATATTAGACATAAACCACAACCTATAGATTTAGAATTCATGCAATGGTTAGGCGAAAATGGTATTCCGTTTTCAATAATATTTACAAAAGCTGATAAGTTAAAACCAAAAGCTATTGAAAACCATGTTGAGGATTATAAAAATATACTTTTAGAAACCTGGGAAGACATGCCTAATTACTTTATTACTTCTTCATCTAAAGACATTGGTAAAGATGAAGTTTTGGGTTATATTGATACATTAAATGAGAATATGAATTTAGACACTCATTAACCCAAACTTTTTAATATATTTTTATTTGTCTGAAAAATCATCTAGATTTATAGGTATATAAACGAAATAAACGCACTAGTGTGCTTATTCGCATGTTACCACACATACCAAGAAACCTATGGAATATAAATATCAAGTTGCTTTGTCATTTGCAGGAGAAGACAGAGAATACGTTAATAAAGTAGCGGAATTATTAAAAGAAAACGGAATTAGTGTTTTCTATGATAAGTTTGAGCAAGTTGACCTTTGGGGAAAAGACCTTGGAATTCATTTCGATTATATTTATAGGCGACAATCTCAATATTTCATTCCTTTTATTTCCGAGAATTACGAGAAAAAAATATGGACGAATTATGAAGTGAGAACTGCAATTGCCCGAGCAATAGAAAATAAAGAAGAATATATCTTACCTGTTAGATTTGATGACACAGAACTTCCTGGAATTCGCTCAACTCTTGGGTATTTGGACATACGAAATTTATCGGAAGAAGAATTAGCAAATGCTATAATCCAAAAATTAGGTGCTGAACCGAATATTCCACTTCCTGAAAAGAATGAACCAAAATCCCAAAAAAGTATTTACCTCTCGACTTATATTGAGGCGAGTGAATTTTATGGAATAGTTGGAGTAAATATTGGAGTGACAGTCACTAACCAAATAAACGGATTTAGATACTTCGGACCACCAATTTTTAAATTATCCAAACCCTATGTTGGAAATGCTGATACTTTTCAACTTTTTGACGCTATGCAACAAATCTCATTTCCGAAAAGAATGGAATACGGAGAACAATATCAGATAAATTATAAACTTAAAAAGGGATTTATTGATTCAATGAGAGAATTTAGAGGACAAGATGTAACTTTAACAGCATTCGTTTCAACAACTGTTGGAGAAAAATTTCACTCTAATGAAATGAATATTGATATGTTATTTTCAACCGAAAAAGAATAAGTACGTGTGGTAACAATGTATAACCGCAATTACGGCGGATTCGACTCCGTCCGAATCCACTCGGAATTGCTAAAGTCAGTGCTAAACCGAAAAATAACGCATATAAACCCGTAACTGACGGTTATACGAGACCGTTGGCAACAAGCTAAAAAATGGACATAGAATATTTACCAAATAAAGGTTTTATACTTAATTCTCTCAAATTTGAATGGAATAACGAACGAAATTCGGTTAGAGAAAAATTAGGAATGAAACATAAGGAAGAAGACAAAATAATTGACGTCGCTGAATTTTTTGATGGAGATGAAAGTATGAATATTCATCAAAAGAGAGATGTTTATGAAAATCTGAATTCGAAAAAAGATATGCTGTTTTTGAATTACGACAAGGATAATCGATTAAGAGACTTAGAAGTCCATTATGGTTTTGACATATTAATTGACAATATTCGACTTGATTTTGGAACCGAAATCACTGACTTAATTAAACAGTTTAAAAATATCGGAACTGAATACTCGGAAACAGAAAAAGGAAATTATTTTTTACCAAAATTAAAAATAACGATAGCCGATAGTGAATCAATGGGCGGAGATGGAACTGGATTAGCTTATTTTTATGCGACTTCTGATATTAGCCATTTAACGGAATAAAAAAAGTAAGTTGACAACACCTTATAAAAAAATTGCTAGTTTTAGCTAAACCAAAGTTTGTTGGTCGTTTGCATGCTTCTGATTTTCCTTCGGAAAATCCTCGCTTACAAATCCATAACTTTTTCATATAACACCCCCTAAACAAAATTTCAAGCCTAACTCTTCACATCCAAAGCATCACGCAACGCATTACCAATAAGCATAAATGCCATAACCAAACTCATAATGCAAAGCCCAGGTATAATGGCTAAATACGGTTTACCAAGTATAATATAATTGTAATGATCTTTTATCATAGCACCCCAACTTGCCATGGGTGGTTGTGCACCAATACCTAAAAAACTAAGCCCGCTTTCTATTAAAATAGCTGCTGCAAAATTAGCTGCAGAAATCACGATAACTGGCGCCATAATATTGGGCAATATATGTTTGGTTATAATTCTAAAATCATTAAAACCTAAAGCTCGTGCTGCAGTTACATATTGCATTTCTTTAGCGCTAATTATTTGTCCGCGTACTACTCTGGCCACCTCAACCCACATAGTTAAACCTACAGCAATAAACACTTGCCAAAAACCTTTACCTAAAGCTAATGTAATAGCTATAACCAATAATAAAGTTGGAATAGACCAAGTAACATTAATAATCCACATAATAACAGCATCTACTTTCCCGCCAAAATACCCTGCAACGCTTCCCATAAAAATACCAATTACTAACGAAATAAAAACCGCTACAAAACCTATAAAAAATGATATTCTGGCGCCTACCAAAACTCTGCTTAATAAATCGCGACCATACTTATCGGTTCCAAAAAGAAAGGTTTTTTCTTTAATAAAATCTTCAACTTTGTTATCTGGAAACGAACTAATATTTATAGTTTTTTCTGCACCTTCCAATCCATCAGATGCATATTCTCTATACGTTAAAATATCATTTTTAATAGTATAATCTGTAATAGGAACTTCGGTTGCTGTATTCTTTTTTCCAAAGAAAATTTCACTTAAAAAACTTTGATTAGATTCTAATTGCGATGGAATTGTAAGCATCGTTATTTTAAACCTAGGTTTTCGGGAGTGAATAGCCAAATGCATTTGGTTGGCATGTTGGGAATCGTCTGGTGCAAAAAGATAAGCAAACACAGAAATTACTCCAACCAATACAATGTAATAGAAACTAAAAACGCCCCAAAAGTTTAAAAAAAACTTCTGGAGCGCTAATTGTTTTAGTGAGTTTGATTTTTTACTCATACACCAAAGATGCTATTTTTTTACTGTAGCCGCAACTTTTTTAATAGGATATGATATTTTTAAATCTTCTAACACATTAAGTGCTTCTTCTACATAAACATCTTTACTTAAACTTTCGTGCCAACGCTTACGCTTTTCTTTTAAATCGGTTGTATCTTCTTCAAACAACGATTTTTCGTAGCCTGTAGATTCGAATGTTAAATTTGTTTGGTAGTTAGAAATGGCATCAAAACGTTTTGCTTCTTCTTCATTTAATTCAAGCTTTTCTTTATATTTTGAGTAGTTTAAAGAAAATACCGTTTCATCTATTTTACTTTTTACCCATTTAGCATTTTCTTCAATAAGTTTAAGTTGCTCATTGTTACTCATACGCTCTTCACTCTTTTTTATTGTAGTATCATAGTCAAAGTAGTTTTCCCATGGCGTATAAACTGCTGCATCAATTTCATCCCAAGGTAATGGGTTTTCTTTATCCTTTTCACCTACATCAATAAAACTAAAACGCCCAGGAACTTTTACATCACTCTTCACACCTTCTAACTGCACCGAACCTCCATTAATTCTGTAATACTTTTGAGTAGTTAAGGCTAAAGCACCTAAATCGCCACTTGTATTACTTCTTAACATATTGTTCAAATTAATTACATTTTGAACTGTTCCTTTTCCATAGGTTTGTTTACTACCTATAATAATAGCACGTTTATAATCTTGCATTGCAGCCGCCATAATTTCTGAAGCTGAAGCTGAAATTTCGTTAACTAAAATAACTAAAGGGCCATCCCAAGCAATAGATTTATCTCTATCTTTTAAAACCTCTTTAGCTTTACCTGTAGAACGCACTTGCACCACAGGACCTTCTTCTATAAATAAACCTGCCATATCTACAACTGCTGGCAATGATCCACCTCCATTATTACGTAAGTCTAACACCAAGCCTTCCATTCCTTCGGCTTTTAAACGCTCAATTTCCAACTTAACATCTTTAGCTGCATTAACATTTTTGTAATCTTGAAAATCTACATAAAACGCTGGTAAATTTATGATGCCGAACTTCATATTATCTTTATTTACTATTGATGATTTTGCATAAGTTTCAACCAACTCTACAATATCTCTAGTAATGGTAATGTCTTTTATAGTGCCATCAACCTTTTTAACGGTTAAGGTTACTTTTGTTCCTTTTGGGCCTTTAATATATTTTATAGCATCGTTAATTCGCATGCCAACAATATCAACCGCAACTTCTTCGTCTTCTTGCTTTACTTTTAAAATGATATCTTCAACTTCAAGTTCTTCACTTCTCCAAGCTGGACCTCCAGAAATAAGTTCAACCACTTTAATGTAATCCATTCGCTTTTGTAATCTGGCACCAATTCCTTCTAATTTACCAGACATACGCTGATCGAAACCTTCCTTATCTCTAGGTGCTAAATAATATGTATGTGGGTCGAATTCCTCTACAATAGTATTTACATAAACAGCAAACCAATCTTCACGTGTTTGGTCATCAATGTAATCTTCAAAAAAGATATTCAATGTTTTTAATGTAGCTTCTCGCGCTTCTTTTTCAATTTCAGCATCAGTCTTCATTACATAAGATGGATCGTTTTTCTTTGCTAGTCTTTCTTGTTCATACAAATCATCATAGTTTGAAAGTGTAGAAAACTTAAGCTGTTTTCTCCAACGTTCTCTCATTTGCTTTTTGTTTTTTGGAAACTCACTATTTTCATAATTCGTATCAAAATATTCATCTTTTGTATAATCAAAAGGTTGCGATAATATCTCTTTGTAGATTTGTTTAGCTTCTTCAAAACGTTTTAGCATGCGCTCGTTAACAACGTTAAAAAATGTAATATCTGTGGCTTTTAGTTGATCATCAATAGTTAACTTAAATTTTTCAAAATCCTTATAATCAGATTCATAAAAATATCTTTTAACAGGATCTGTAACTTCTAAATAATCATTAAATAGTTCCTCAGAAAAAGCATCATCCAAAACAATTGGATCAAAATGACCCTCCTCAAGCACATACGTTATTATGCGAACCAATAATTTATCTTTATCTGGATCACTAAATTTTTTTGTAGTAAAACTACATGACGCAAATGCTAAAAGTAACAATAGCGACAATACCTTATAATTCATTTTCATAATATTCTTCATCTATTAAATAGTTTATTGCTCTAAAAAGCACGACATAATTTCTACTAAAATAAAGAAAAAACCATGCCAATAAAGGGAATCGCTACTAATTTTTTGTTAAAGCATAGAAATTAGCGGTTTCCTGTCTAAATTATGTATTTTAGCGATGCTTTTAAGTACAGTTTATGACAAAAAAACCACTTATACTAGTAACTAATGATGATGGTATTAATGCACCAGGTATTAGAACCTTAATTAGCGTAATGAATACCATTGGCGATGTAGTTGTAGTTGCTCCAGATAGCCCACAAAGTGGCATGGGACACGCTATTACGTTAAACTCTACACTTTATGCAGAACAGGTTTTTGTAGATGATGGACCGCAAAAAGAATACAGTTGTTCGGGAACACCTGCAGATTGTGTAAAACTAGCCATTAGAGAAATTCTAGACAGAAAGCCAGACCTTTGTGTTTCTGGTATTAATCATGGATCGAATTCATCAATAAATGTTATTTATTCTGGCACGATGAGTGCTGCGGTAGAAGCAGGTATAGAAGGCATTCCCGCCATTGGCTTTTCTTTATTAGACTATACATGGAATGCTAATTTTGAGGCTTCAAAACCTTATGTTGAAACCATTGCTAAAAATGTTTTAAAAGAAGGTTTGCCAAATGGTATTGTTTTAAATGTAAACATTCCTAATGTTTCTAAAAACAATATAAAAGGAATAAAAATTTCCAGACAAGCTAAAGCCAATTGGGTAGAAGAATTTGATAAACGTCAAACTCCAACTGGTAAAGATTATTATTGGTTAACAGGAAAATTTGTTAATTTAGATGGTGGTGAAGACACTGATGAGTGGGCTTTAGAAAACAACTATGTTTCCTTAGTACCTGTGCAATTTGATTTAACTGCTCATCACTTTATAAAAGCATTGAATACCTGGAATTTAAACGACACTGAAATAATTCAGCATAAATGAAAAAAGATATTTTTATAGGCATGTTTGTTGGTTTAATTGCCAATGCTATTGGTTTACTTTTAACTGCAACCCTATTAGGAAAAGGAGATGATTTTACCACAGTAATTAAAGCAGCCTCTAACGAAGGGTTTTTAGGAAAACTTATAAGCTTAGGGGCTATTTTAAACCTAATCGCCTTTTTTATTTTTATAAGAAAGAAACAAGATTACCGAGCAAGAGGCGTATTGCTAATTACTGTTTTTATAGCTGTTTTTACATTTGTTTTTAAACTTTTTTAAATTAATGTCCCCTCGAGCGCAGTCGAGAGGTTTATTTATAGTGTTTTTTAAAAAGAGGTCTCGACTGCGCTCGACCTGACAATAAAAATGAAGTATTACATTATTGCTGGGGAAGCATCGGGTGATTTACATGGCTCAAACCTAATGAAAGCATTGCAAAAAGTTGATGCAAATGCCGATATTAGATTTTGGGGTGGCGACCTTATGCAAGCTGTTGGTGGTAGTTTAGTAAAACATTACAAAGAGCGAGCTTTTATGGGTTTTATTGAGGTAATTATGAACCTTAATAAAATATTTAAAGACATTTCGTTTTGTAAAGAAGATATTAAAAAGTTTAATCCAGACGCTATTATTTTTATTGATAATTCTGGCTTTAACCTTCGAATTGCTAAATGGGCAAAACAAGAAGGTTTTAAAACCAATTATTACATTTCTCCGCAAGTTTGGGCATCTAGAGCCAGTAGAGTAAAAGCTATAAAGCGAGATATTGATGCCATGTATGTTATCCTACCTTTTGTAGAGCCTTTTTATAAAAAACACGATTACAATGTTACTTTTGTTGGCCACCCATTAATTGATGCTATTGCTAACAGAAACCAAGTTGATGAGTTTAAATTTAGAGAAGCACACAAATTAAGCAACAAACCTATAATTGCATTATTACCTGGAAGTAGAAAGCAAGAAATAACAAAAATGCTTTCTGTTATGCTTAGTTTAATTAATGAGTATCCAGATTATCAATTTGTAATTGCTGGCGCGCCTAGTCAGGATTATAGTTTTTATGAAACTTTTATAAAATCTAGTAACGTTAAATTTGTTTCTAATAAAACTTACGATTTATTAAGTATCTCACATGCTGCATTGGTAACTTCTGGAACCGCTACCCTTGAAACAGCCTTGTTTAAAGTTCCACAAGTGGTTTGTTATAAAGGAAGTGCTATTTCATATCATATTGCTAAACGCATAATAACTTTAAAATTTATTTCGTTAGTTAATTTGGTTATGGATAAGGAAGTTGTTACAGAGTTAATCCAAAATGACTTCAACAAAAAGAACCTAAAACGAGAGCTTGATAAAATTTTAAATTCTGAAACCAGAAAAAGGTTATTTTTAGATTATTACGACTTAGAAAAAACTTTGGGAGGAAAAGGCGCCAGTGAAAAAACAGCTGGTTTAATTTATAAATCTTTACAATCTTAATTTTTAAAATGAAAAAAATAGCTTTCTTTCTCATATTAATTTTGAGTTTTAGCAGTTGTAAATCTTCAAAACGAGCTAAAAACAAAAAAGCATCTTCAACAGAAATAGTTAAAAAAAGAAATAATAAAGAGATTGTAAAAAACACCGAGTCATCAAAGTCTAAAACTGAGCATATTATAGACTATGCTAAGCAATTTGAAGGTGTACGTTACAAGTGGGGCGGAACCACAAAAAAAGGAATGGATTGTTCTGGTTTAGTTTATGAGTCTTTTAGAGCTTATGATGTTATACTTCCCAGAATTTCTAGAGACATGGCAAAACGCGGTGATAAAATTTCTTTAAAAAATGTCAATAAAGGTGATTTACTTTTCTTTAAAACAGGAAATAGAAGGAACTCTATTAATCATGTGGGTTTAATTGTTTCTATTAGAAATAACAATATTGAATTTATACATGCCACCACTAGCAATGGCGTTATAACCTCTTGGTTAAACGAAACTTACTGGCTAAACGCATTTACAGAAGCACGCAGAATTTTATAAGATATTTCATATATTAGGAGTGTGCAACTTCTCAATTTCACAGTAATTAAATTAACCATTTGTCTTATTATAGGCATTATCATTGGTTATTTAGTTAACATTCCTTTAAACACTTCATTATATATTACCTCATTGCTTTTAGCAATTTTATTCATCTTTTATTTCATTGCAAAAAAACAATTTGTTAAAACCATTTGGTTTGGTGTTTTTGCTTTTATTTTAATGGTTTCTATTGGTATATTAACTACTAATATTCACAATCAAAGAAACTTTAAAAAGCATTACACAAATCAAGTTTCATTAGAAGAAGATTCGTTAAAAACAATAACCTTCAGGGTTAGAGAAGTTTTAAAATCTGGTAATTATTATGATAAATATGTTATTGATATTTTAAATATAAATAGCTCTACTACAAAAGGGAAATCGCTTTTAAATATTGAAAAAGACACTTTAAAACCCGCTTTAAAAGTTGACCAGATTCTTGTTACCAGAGCAGAATTTAAAGATTTAATTCACCCGTTAAACCCTCATCAATTTGATTACAAAAACTATTTAGAGAAAAAATATATTTATCACCAGTTATTCATAACAAATGAATCGCTTTTAAAAGTTAACTCTAATACTCATACTTTGTTTGGGGTTGCAAATAACATTCGTGAATTTATTAATAACAAACTAAAACCTTACCATTTTAAACCAAATGAATTAGCAATTATTAACGCTCTTTTATTAGGGCAAAGACAGGATATTAGTGAAGAAGTTTACTCTAGCTACACCAATGCTGGAGCGATACATATTCTGGCTGTTTCTGGATTGCATGTGGGTATTATTTTAATCATTCTAAGCTTTATTTTCAAACCTTTAGAACGCTTTAAACACGGAAAACTAATTAAAACCATTTTACTTGTAAGTATTCTGTGGAGTTTTGCATTAATAGCAGGTTTATCGGCTTCTGTTACACGAGCTGTAACCATGTTTAGTATTGTTGCTATTGCTCTAAATCTTAAAAGACCAACCAACATTTATAACACACTAGCCATTTCTATGTTTGTTATTTTACTTTTCAAACCTTTGTTTTTATTCGATGTTGGGTTTCAGTTAAGTTATTTGGCTGTTTATGCTATTGTGGCCATTGACCCAATTTTATATAATTTATGGCGACCTAAAAATTGGTTTCTAGATAAATATTGGCACACATTTACCATAACAGTGTCTGCGCAATTTGGGATTATACCAGTTAGCTTGTTTTATTTCCATCAGTTTCCGAGTTTATTTTTTGTATCAAATTTAGTTATTATTCCTTTTTTAGGAATTATTCTGGGTTTAGGTATATTGGTTATTCTGTTAGCTACGCTGAACATTTTACCTTACTTTTTAGCCAATTTTTATGGTTCCATTATTGGTGTAATGAATGATTTTGTAAGCTGGATTTCTCAACAAGAGTCCTTTTTATTTAAAGATATTTCTTTTAGCCTTTTATATGTTTTAGCGTCTTACTTTTTAATTATTTCCTTTATTCGATTAATTATAAAAAAGAACTATTCAACATTAAGATTATTTTTAGTTTCAATATTGATTCTTCAAATAGCCTTTATTTACACTCAAAATAAAAAACCTGAAAATGAATTAATTGTATATCACAAAAGCAGATATAGCCTTTTAGGAAACACGCTTAATAATAAAATAATTATAGCACATGACTTTGATAGTGTTACCAAACTAACTAATAACATCATAAAAGATTATTCTGTTGGAAATCATATCAAAACCATAGAAGAAGATACACTTCAGAATTTTTATCTGCTTAATAACAAAAAACTTTTGATTGTTGATAGCTTGGGTATTTACAATATAAAATCTTTTAAACCCGACTACGTATTACTTAGGCAATCGCCGAAAATAAATTTGAATCGATTAATAGATTCCATAAAACCTAAGCAAATTATTGCTGATGGCAGTAATTATAAATCGTACGTTGAGCGCTGGGAAACTATTTGCAGAAAACGAAAACTCCCTTTTCACCAAACTAGTAAAAAGGGAGCTTATATTATAAAATATTAAAATTACTTCTAGTTGTTTTTAACAATACCATTAGCTACTTCTAGCCATTTTTCTGCGCCACCTCGAACATAGCCTGTGCTTCCAAGCGTATTTAAGTTCTTCTTGCCTTCTGATGTTTTTTCTGGTCTTGCAAAATATACGGTTGGATAACCTCTTACTTTAAACATTTTTTGCATTTGATAATTCTGAGCTTTAAGCGTTGCTTCTTGAGGAGTCCTTCTTGGAAAATCAAGTTCAACTAAAACTACATTATCTTTCGCCCATTTTTCAAAATCTGGTGTTTTAAGCACTTCATTTTGTAACTTAATGCACCATCCACACCAATCTGAACCTGTAAAGAACAACAGCAAATCTTTATTTTCGTTAGTTGCAATTTCAAAAGCTTTATTCATATCTGTATGCCATGTTACAGTTTCCTGAGCAATAGTATTAACCGATGTAAATACAAATAAAACTAATGTGAATAATATTTTTTTCATTGACTGATTCTTAGTTTTCAAAACTGAATATGCTTTATTTTATCCTTTAAATTCTGCTTGAAAAGCATTGTAATAATTATTAAACTCCTCTTGAGTTTTAATGCTTTTATGATCGTCTTTTTTAAACATTTTTAAATACAACTCCAGTTGAGTTGGTGTTTGATAACCTTTTAAGGGCGTTATTACATCTCCATTTTCATCAAAAAATACAATTGTTGGATATGCACTTACTTGAAAATATCGTGCTAAATCGTGTGGAGAATTACGTTTATTAGCATTTGCAGGATTGTAATTAGGGTTAGCAAACGATTGGTCTTTATAATTAACTACCTCATCTCCTTCTCCATTAAATTTTACAGCGTAATAATGATTATTAATGTAATCTGCTACTTCTTCATGTTGAAATGTGTTTTTATCAAGCATTTTACATGGTCCACACCAATTGGTATAAATATCCATTATAATTTTTTTAGGTTCTTTTTTTTGAAGCGCTATAGCATCTTCTAAAGATAGCCATTTAATTTCTTGAGCCGTTGCATAAACTGTTGTAAAAACAGCTAGAAGCATAATATAAATTGTTCTTTTCATAGTAGATTTAGTTACAAAAGTTGTTCCGAACTTACAAAAAATGCTCCTTTTAGGAGCATTTTAAATTATTTTTTAACATTTTTTCGATTAACGAACACCGTGCATTAGCTTTTTAATTACTGGCTTCATTACTATTGCAAATACAGCTACGACTAGTGAAACTATTGTTAGTACCCAAAAGAAATAACTAATTCCGTTTTCATTTGCTACTTTATCAATGTTTTCCCCAAATACTCCAGCACCTTTCATTCCAATTGCTACTGCTAAATACCAAACTCCAAACATAAAAGCTATCATTCTTGCTGGTACCAATTTACTAACATAAGATAAACCAACTGGAGAAATACACAATTCTCCCATGGTATGAAATAAATACACTAAAATAAGCCATATAATACTCACTGAAGCTGTTTTAGCACCAGGTTCAATTCCCATAGCTCCAAATGCAACACATGCCATACCCAAACCTAACAATAACATGCCTATTCCATATTTAGCATTGGCTGAAGGATTATATTTGCTCTCCCACCACTTTGAAAACAATGGCGCTAATGTGATTATGAACAAAGAATTTAAAACACTAAACCAGGAAGCAGGAATTTCTAACTCTTCGTCTTTTAATTGGTCTAACAACATCCAAATTGCAATTCCCCAAACAATTATAAAACTTAAGCTTAAAACTATATTAGCCCATTTATACTTAGCAAAAGTTTGTTTGAACAATAAATATAAAACCCAAGTAATAATTGCTAACGGAATAATTGTCATTGCAGCATTAACTACTCTAAAAATAATTGCTGAAGACCCATCTAAAGTTCTATCAGTGTAATCTCTTGCAAAAATGGTTAATGTCCCCGGTGATTGCTCAAAAATTGCCCAAAAGAATACAGATAAAAGTGCAAAAAAGGATACTGCTATTAATTTTTCTCTAGTTATTTTAGAGTATTGGGTAAATCTGTAAATTAACAATAAAAGAAATAACCCTAAAGCTGTTAAAATGGCTATATTATTTCCATTATCACCTAAAAAAGAAAATATATTAATTTTTCCTTCTGAAATTGTAGTTGCTGGGGCATTAATAATCCAAAACAATCCTAAAGTAACCATTAATATTATTAAGCCTAATTGCCATGTAGTAAATGGTACTCTTTTATCATTATCTAGAGCCTCTATTGAATTAGCATCATTTTTTTTAGGTTTTAAACCTATATTTCCAAAAATGTTTTGCGCCAACCAAAATTGAATTAAACCGAAAAGCATAAATATACCCGCTAAACCAAACCCTAGACTCCATCCCACTTTTTCTCCTAAATAACCACATAATAATATTCCCAAAAATGCACCTGCGTTTACACCCATGTAAAATATAGTATAAGCACCATCTTTTTTCTGAGGTCTATCTTTATACATTTCGGATATAATTGAGGTCATATTCGGTTTAAAAAAACCATTACCTATAACTAATAAACCTAATCCTAAATAAATTGACCACTGCGTTTCTACTGCCATAGATGCGTGACCAAGTGTCATTAATAATGCACCTACCAAAACAGCATATCTATAGCCAATTATTTTATCTGCAAAATAACCTCCCATCATGGTTGAGAGATACACTAATCCAACATAAGAACCAAATAACGCCATAGCATGTTCTCGTGGCCATCCCCAACCTTCATCCATTAATGAAGCAGTTAAGAATAACACTAATAATGCTCGCATTCCATAATATGAAAAGCGTTCCCACATTTCAGTGAAAAATAAAACGAATAATCCTGATGGATGTCCTAAAACAGTACTTTTAAAAAATTGATCGGTTGAGTTTTCTGCCATGATATTATAATTATTAAATCTTATTTCATTCTATTTTAATGTATTCCCTTCATTAACTTCTTTAATACAGGTACTAAAGCTAAAAGTACAACTGCACAACCTAATACTACATAGACTCCCCATTGCAGATAAACATCCACATAAGGGCTAATTTGTTCTGCCATAGAAGCATTTTCATCTAAATCTCCTACGCTTATTAATTTACCTATTTCAGTAGCAACTTTGTTCCCTACTGAATATGATAAAAACCAAGCACCCATTGTAAAGCCTACAATATCTGGTGGAGACAGTTTAGTAACCATAGATAATCCTACTGGAGATAAACACAATTCCCCTAGAGTGTGAAATAAGTACATAAAAACTATGGCCCAAACAATAATTGATTCACCTGATTCCATAGCAGATTTAGCACCTAAAACTATTATTAAAAAACCAATAGCTAATAATACTAAGGAATAAACAAATTTTAAAGGTGTACTAGGTTCTGCCTTTAGTTTATTTAACTTCATCCAAAGCCAAGCAAAGACAGGTGCAAAAATTATAATGAAAAAAGCGTTTAAGGCTTGGAATTGAGATGCGGGTATTTCAGAATTACCAATGGTTCGATCAACGAACCTATCTGTAATTAGTGTAAGCGAACCTCCCGCTTGCTCAAATAACGCCCAAAACATGGCATGAAACACAAATAGTATTAAAACCACTAATAATCTAGACCCATTTTCATATTTAGTACTTAAGTAAATAAGATATACTAATACAACAACAGTGATTCCCGACAGACCAATTTTAAATACATCATCATAACTAAATAAAATAGCCCATAATGGAACAGCAACAAGACTTAAAAGAATGATTATTTTATTAAGACTAAGTCCTGCGAAAAAACCTTGAGTATCATACTTTATATCTGGAACGAGACCTTTATCTCCAAAATATTTTAGATTTTTCCAAAAAACAAATAACCCAATAAACATTCCTATTCCTGCTAAACCAAAACCCCAATGCCAACCTACTTGTTCTCCTAAATAACCACAAGTTAATGCTGATAAGAAAGCCCCGACATTAATTCCCATATAAAAAATATTATAGGCTGGATCTTTTCTTGGATCGTCTTGTTTATAAAATTTTCCTAAAAAACTTGATATATTTGGTTTAAAGTACCCTGTTCCCACAACAATAAATGCTAGTGCAATAAAAAAGAAAAATTCATTGGTTTCGGCTATTAATCCTTGAGCCGCCAATGCTATGTGTCCTAAACTGATTAAAACACCACCCAATAAAATAGATTTTCTAAAACCTAAATACTTATCTGCCATCATACCCCCAATAATTGGACCTAGATAAATTGAAGCCGTATAAGTTCCATAAATAGCAAGCGATTTTACATCTGCCTCACCACTTGCTATTTGTTGAAAAACAACCTTAACCATATACAAAGTAAGTAGAGCTCGCATTCCATAATACGAAAAGCGCTCCCACATTTCAGCGAAAAAACAAACAAAAAGTGCTCTTGGATGAATTTTGCTATTAGCTTTTATAACTAGTGGTATCCATATTAAGCAAAAAATCCATCCGACAATCAATAATATTAATGCAAAATCCATATTCTATTCTTTTGTTTTTTTAGTCTTTAAAATTTATCCTTTAATTTTTACTTTTTCTTTTTGCTTAGTTTCTTCTTGCTTTACAATTTTATCTCCTAAGGTTTCATTGATAAAATGTGTCATTTTTTTGTATAAGTGAAGTCTAGTATTTCCACCATAAATTCCGTGATTTTTATCAGGATAAATAGCCCAATCAAATTGTTTATCTGCTTGAATTAAAGCTTCGGCTAAACGCATGGTATTTTGTAAATGCACATTATCATCACCTGAACCGTGAACTAAAAGAAAATCACCTTTTAATTTATCTACATGATTTATTGGAGAATTCTCATCGTAACCACTTGCATTCTCTTGTGGTGTTGTCATGTATCGTTCTGTATAAATAGTATCATAAAAACGCCAGCTACTTACTGGTGCTACTGCAATTGCCATTTTAAACACATCATTTCCTTTAAACAAACAATTACTACTCATAAAACCACCATAGCTCCAACCCCAAATACCCATTCTACTAGCATCAATATAAGGTAATTCGCCTAGTTGTTTTGCCGCTTGAATTTGGTCTTCAACCTCATATTTACCTAATTCATTTTGAGTCACTTTTTTGAAATCTGCACCTTTAAAACCTGTTCCTCTACCATCAACACATGCTATAATATACCCTTGTTGTGCTAATTGCTGGTACCAATAATCGTTCGCACTATTCCAACGATTAGCCACTTGTTGCGAACCAGGACCTGAATATTGATACATCAATAAAGGATATTGCTTATTCTCATCAAAATCGGCAGGTTTAATCATCCACATATTTAAATCGTTTCCGTTTACATGAATGGTACTGAATTCCTTTTTAGACGTTTTATATTCTGAAAGCTTTTGAGACAGTACATCATTATCTTTTATACTTTTGATAAGATTTCCTGAAGCAGAACTATTTAAAGTATATTCTGGTGGTGTTGTTGCACTTGAAAAGGTGTTAATGAAGTATGAGAAATCTGCACTAAAGGAAGCACTATTTGTTCCTTCACTTTTTGTAAGTCTGGTTTTGTTTCGCCCGTTTAATTTAATGGAATAAACATCACGATTAATAGAGCCATTTTCTACAGATTGGTAAAAAATAGTATTGTTTTTCTCATCATAACCATAATAATTAGTGACTTCCCAATTGCCTTTAGTAACTTGATTAATCAACTTTCCTGTTTTATCGTAATGATAAATATGATTGTAGCCGTCTTTCTCACTGGTCCAAATAAAACTATTATCCTTTAAAAAAGTTAAATTATCTGTTACGTCTATATAAGCTTTGTCTTTTTCAGCTAAAACTAAACTAGAGGTATTGGTTTTTGCATTTATCATCCATAAATCCAATTCGTTTTGATGACGATTCATGTACTGCGCACTTAAAACATTTGGATTGTTGGTCCATTTAATTCTTGGAATATAAAAATCGTTATATGCTTTGTCAACCTTCACTTCGCTTATTTCTTGAGTATCAAGATTACAAATATGTAAAGACACTAAAGAATTAGCTTCTCCTGCCTTAGGGTATTTAAAAACTTGTTGTGTTTGATAAAGCTCATTACCATATATATCCATAGAGAATTCTGGCACGTTAGTTTCATCAAATCGAATAAAAGCAATTTTGTTACTATCGGCATTCCAATCAAAAGCTCTTACAAAAGAAAATTCTTCTTCATAAACCCAATCGGTAATACCATTTATAATTTTATTGGTTTCACCATCAAAAGTTAGTTGTATGGTTTCAGCAGAAATTAAATCTTTTACATATAAATTATTATCTCTAGCAAAAGCTACTTTTTTCCCATCTGGTGAGAATGTTGGTTCTTGAATTTTTTCTTCAGCAATTAAATCTAAAGTCTCGTTTTTTACATCATAAACATAATAATTTCCTAATGATGAACGGCGATAAATAGATTCTTCGTTGGTTGCTAAAATTACTTTACTTTCATCTTTACTAAAGGTGTAATCTGTAAAATACGGAATGTCCTCAAGGTTTGCTGAAGTAACTAAAGTTTTAACTTTTTCAAGAGTTTTGTAATCGTAAATATCAATTGAAGTACTTCTTGTTGCTCTATCAAAATTTAAAACCGAATACTGCTGTCCATTGCCCATAGAGTGCAATGCATCCATATATTCTGTTCTAAAAGTTCCATTACTCCATATATCTTCGAGTGTAATCTCCTTAGTTTGAGCAGTTAAAATTGTAGATAAAAAAAGGCAAATGTAAAGGGAGAATTTAAGGTATTTCATCAGATAATTTCTATTCTTTTGTTTCTGTTAGATGTAACATCTACAAAACTAATTTTCAAAAGATCGATTGAAAATAATAGATGTTTCATCAAAAAAACTATTTAATTCTTAAAAGGGTGTCAAGTTTACTAAAAATTATGCAAAAAACCGCTAATATTAACACTTAAATACATGCGTTTAAATTTAAAATATTCAATTATCCTACTAAGAATAGTATCTTTGCGCTGCAAATAAACATGTTATGAGTAAATCTATTTCTGGTTTTTCTAAACTCTCCAAAGTAAAAAAAATTGATTGGATAGTTGATACCTACTTTTCTAATGCAGAAAACGCGAAAGCTGTTTTAAAACAATATTGGAACGATAATGAAAAACTGCAACAACTTCACGATGAATTTATTGAAAACACTATAACAAATTATTATTTGCCACTTGGTGTTGCGCCTAATTTTTTAATAAACGACAAATTATATACCATACCAATGGCTATTGAAGAAAGTTCGGTAGTTGCAGCAGCTAGTAAAGCAGCAAAATTTTGGTTAAATAGAGGCGGTTTTAAAACTAAAGTAATCTCTACTACAAAAATTGGTCAGGTTCATTTTATATATAAAGGCGATTTTGAAAAATTAAAACAGTTTTTTAATGAAGTAAAACCCAAACTTATACACGACACAAATACCATTACCAAAAACATGAAAAAACGCGGTGGTGGTATTTTAGATATTGAATTGCGTGACAAAACCAATAATATTAAAAATTACTATCAGCTTCATGTTTCTTTTGAAACCCTAGATGCTATGGGCGCTAATTTTATTAATTCGTGTTTAGAGCAGTTTGCCGAAACATTTAAAAATGAAGCTTTAGATTTTCAATTATTTTCAGATGAAGAAAAGCAGATTGATATTATCATGAGTATTTTATCTAATTATGTACCCGATTGTTTAGTGCGTGCAGAAGTTAGTTGTAACGTTGAAGATTTAAGTGAAAACAATAGTGTGAATGGTGAAGCTTTTGCTAATAAATTTGTACAAGCTGTAAAGATTGCAGAAGTAGAACCTTACCGTGCTGTAACACATAATAAAGGCGTTATGAATGGTATTGACGCTGTTGTTTTAGCAACTGGAAACGATTTTAGAGCTGTTGAAGCTGGTGTTCACGCTTATGCATCGCGTAACGGAAAATACAGCAGTTTAACGCATGCTAAAGTTGAAAATGGCATATTTACATTTTGGATAGAAATTCCATTAGCTTTAGGAACAGTTGGCGGACTTACAGGTTTACACCCACTTGTAAAATTATCATTAGAAATGCTACATAAACCATCTGCAAAAGAGCTTATGCAAATTGTTGCTGTAGCAGGATTAGCTCAAAATTTTGCAGCGCTCAGCTCGTTAACCACAACTGGTATTCAAGAAGGGCATATGAAAATGCATTTGATGAATATTTTAAATCAGTTCGAAGCTACAGATATTGAAAAACAAACTTTAATAGAACACTTCAAAAACAATACAGTTACACATAGTGCCGTAACCGAAGCTATTAATGAATTAAGAATAAAAAATTAATAGTGAAACGATTTTATAGCAACGGGAAATTATTATTAACTGGAGAATACGCTGTACTAGACGGTGCTTTATCGCTTGCTGTACCCACAAAATACGGGCAGTCTTTAATTGTTGAAACAATTGATGAACCAAAAATTATTTGGAAAAGCATCGATAAAAAAGGTGAAGTTTGGTTTGAAGATGAGTTTTCTATTGAAGAGATTGCCACATCTAATACTCCATGCAATGATGTTAGAGAAAGATTAGTTCAAATTCTTAATGCTGCAAAACAATTAAATTCGGAATTTTTATCTGACAACAAAGGCTTCAAAGTTACTACAGAATTAGATTTCCCAAAAAAATGGGGACTTGGCACATCATCAACATTAATAAACAACATATCGCAATGGGCAGAAGTTGATGCCTACATGCTTTTAGAAAACACTTTTGGAGGCAGCGGTTATGATATTGCTTGTGCACAACACAATACACCTATTATCTATCAAATAAAAAACAGAAAACCTGAAGTTCAAGAAGTCAACTTCAATCCTTCTTATAGAGAGCATTTATATTTTGTTCATTTAAATAAAAAGCAAAATAGTCGTGATGGTATTAAGTATTATCATGAAAATAAAGAGCATTCAAAATATGCAATTTCTAAAATTAATCAGATTACCAAAAAAATGGCCAACTGCAACGCTCTAAAAGATTTTGAAAATTTGATTATTAGTCATGAAAACATCATTTCAAAACTCACAAAGCAAACTCCTGTTAAAGATTTACTTTTTCCAGATTTTGAAGGCTGTATTAAAAGTCTAGGCGCTTGGGGTGGCGATTTTATATTAGTTACCTCTACCGAAAACCCATCAAGCTATTTTAAACAAAAAGGCTTTGAAACTATCATTCCTTATAAGGATATGGTTTTATAATGAGTTACCAAGATACTTTTCATTTAAAGCGTCATAAACCATAATTTTATCATTTACCTCACCTTCTCTATTAAACATACCGCTTCGCCAACCAAGAGGTTCCCAAATAGCAGCTCCTTTTCCCATATTATCTGGTAATCCAAAAACAATGTCATGCACTTCTTTGGCGTAATCATTATACTCTACCACATTCAATGGTTTGTTGTAACGCTTAAGTAAATCATTTAAATTATAGTGAAGATCATTCAAAGTACCATGCCATCTTGGGTAATATGATAAGCCTATAATATCAAATTTCACATCTCTGGCAATCATGTTATCTAACCAGAAAACAGCTTCTTTATTTTGACCTCCAAGTGCAATATGCATCATAATTGGTATGCTCGCATCTACATTATTAACACCTTTTACACCCGCTCTAAGCAAGCTAGCTAAACCGTCTAAATTACCAATATGCCCATCAGGCCAAATCATACCATGATTAATTTCATTACCAACTTGAACCATATCTGGCAAAGTTCCCTGAGTTTTTAAAGCATTTAAAACATCTGATGTATATGTTGTTACGACTGCTTGTAATTCCTCAAAATTTAGACCTTCCCATGCTTTTGGTTTAAATTGCTTTTGTGGGTCTGCCCAATAATCGCTGTAATGAAAATCGAGTAAAAATTTCATTCCAGCTGCTTTAATTCGTTTTGCCATAGCAAGTGTATGCTCTAAATCGCAAAAACCATCTTTTGGAGAATATCCTTTTTCCTTCTCTGGATTCACAAAAACTCTTAATCTTATATAATTAAACCCGTGTTTTTTTAATAAATCAAGTGCATCAATTTCTTCTCCATTTTCTATAAATTTACCTTCTCTATTTTCAATTTGTGGTAAAAACGAAATATCTGCACCAATCATTCTATCAATTGGTTTTGTGGTTTTTGGTAATTGATCTTCGGTAGGTGTTTTGTATACGATATCGCTTGGTATGGTATGTATTTCATGCGCGCCAACCCAAAGCGAATCAGATTTTGCTTCAACTATAACTTTATCCGGTTCTGTACCTGCAATGAATTGGAGATTAAAAATGCCGTTTTCTAATTTTGCCTTTACGTATTTTGTTCCTAATGAATCTGTACCGTATACAAAATCCTTTTCATCTATGGTTTTAAGAGTACCTTTTCCAGTAACATATAATTGTATGGAATCTGATGCAGAAGTTATTTCTCGACCTAAACTATCAGTAACTGCAATTCGTAATTGCGTTTTATCTTTTCCGTTAGCTACTAAGGTTGTGCTATAACTGGTTAACATCACAGAAACCGGTTTACCATTTTCCACTTGACTGACCGATGAAAAATTTGGGGTTTCGATTATAATGTCTTCTTGTTTCGTTTCTACTTTTTTACATTGAAATAGGGTAACTAATCCAATAAAAAAAATGACTTTTAATGCTTTCATAGTTATAGTTTTAATATTAGGGATGGTTTTATTTTTTCTAAACTATTTGGTTGAATTTATATTCACACTACCCTTTTTCAACCCTTTGCCTGTAACCGTTAATTTAATATCACCTGCATCTTCTAACGATTGAACAAGCACCACTAATTTCCCACTAAAGAGTTTCATGGTTGGTAAGTGAAATAATTCTAAAGAGGTTGCATCACCATTACAGGCTGCCCTAAATTCACCTTGACCTGAAACTTTAAATTTTAATTGATTTGTTGCAGTTGGACATGGAATTCCATTTTTATCAACTACCGAAACTTTTACATATGATAAATCTTTACCATTAGCTTTAATCGTTTTTCTATCTGGGTTTAATACAATTTTATGTGGTCTACCTGCAGTTTTAATCTCTTTTTCGGCAGCTGGCTTTCCATTTTTATCATAGGCAATAACTTTAACCGTTCCCGGTTGGTATTTTACATCCATCCACATTAATCGGTATCTGTTTTGCGGTGTAGCATTATTCTTTTTTTGAACACCCATACTTTTACCATTTACAAAAAGTTCGGCGCTATCGTAACTTGTATAAACAAAAACTGGTGTAGTTTCACCTTCGCGACCTTCCCAATTCCAGTGAGGTAAAACATGTAAAGTCTCCTCTTCAATGTTCCAACGACTTCTATACAAATAAAATCGATCTTTAGGCAAACCTGCTAAATCTGAAATTCCGAAATACGAACTTCTAGAAGGCCACATTTCATCATAAGGTGTTGGCTCTCCTAAATAATCAAAACCTGTCCATACAAACTCACCAATTACCCAAGGCTTATCGTCTTGTAAAACAAAATCATCATCTGGAACGTTAGACCAACTACAAGCTTCTAAATCGTATGAAGAACTTTGAAAATCATCATACTGCTTCATTTTCTCTTGAACTACTGGGAATTTATAAATCCCTCTAGAACTTACTGTTGATGCTGTCTCTGATCCTAAAATAAAGCCTTGAGGAAATTTTTCATGTGCTTCTTCGTACAAATGAACGCGATAATTTAAACCAGGAATATCTAAAAGAGCTCCAAAACCAGATTCCATAACCGCTTTTACTTGATCCATACCAACTGTTACAGGACGCGTTGGGTCTTCTCTATGAAAAACATCTTGAAGCCATTTTGCGCGTTTTACTCCTTCTGCTCCCCATTGGTCTGGAACCTCATTACCCGAACTCCACATTACAATTGATGGATGATTTCTGGTTGCCTGCACTAAGTTTACAACATCTTTTTCGGCATACTCATCAAAGAATCTGTTATAACCATTTTTAACTTTAGGTTTTGCCCATTCATCAAAACTTTCTGCTAGAAACATGAAACCCATTTCATCACATAACTCCAATTGCTCTAAAGACGGCATGTTATGAGAACTTCTAATCGCATTACAACCCATATCTTTTAATATGGTTAATTGTCTTTTTAAAGCCGCTTTATTTACCGCTGTACCAATAGGTCCTAAATCGTGATGCAAACAAACCCCTTTAAATTTAGTAATTTCTCCATTTAAACTAAATCCATTTTTCGCTTCATATTTAATATCTCTGATACCAAAACGTGTAGTGATTTCATCTTTTAACTCATCGTTTACAAACAATTTAGAAACTGCTGTATATAAGTAAGGTGTTTCTGGGCTCCATAAAATTGGGCTTTCAACTTTAATATTTTGTTCAAACTCGTTACCAAATTGGGTTTCTGCTTTATTAGAATTTACTTTGTTACCATTTGCATCAAAAATTGTAGTTAGTAAATATGTATTATCGCCAGAAATTTTTGTTTTAATATTGACTTTAGCAACTTCATTACTTATAAATGGTGTTGTTATAAACGTTCCCCATTGGTTTATACTTTCTTTGTTTTTTATAATTAGAGATACTTTTCGATACAATCCTGCACCTGGATACCAGCGAGAAGCAAATTCTTTATTTGATAATTTAACCGCAAGTGTATTTTCACCTTCTTTTATAAATTTTGAAACATCAAAATAAAAATAACTGTAGCCATAAGCCCACTCTCCTACTTTTTGTCCGTTTAAATATATTTGAGGTTCGCTCATAGCGCCTTCAAAAAGTAAAATAACTTTTTTGTTTTTTTGATTTTCTGAAATTGAAAATGTATTTCTATACCAAGCAGTACCAATATGAGGTAAGGCACCGGTTCTACCTGTTTTTTCGGTTGGTATTTTTTCGTTATTTTGCTCGATAGCCACTCTTTGAATATCAATTTCCTTATCAAATGGACCATAAATTGCCCAATCATGAGGCACAGTTACATTTTCCCATTTAGAGTCATTAAAATTAATTTCAAAAGCATCATCGAAATTGCCTTTTTGAAATTTCCAATTGGTGTCTAACTCTTTTACCTCTCGTGATTGCGCATTATTTTGAAAACTATTGAAAACAATTATTATCAATAAAAAATTTAATACTGTTTTATGAATCATTGAATATATTTTTAATGTCAAGTCATTACGTTTAACAAATATATTCTTCTTCTTTTTTAAAATATACTTCATTTAATAATTTATGATTGTAAAGGATTTAATTTACTCTAATTTTACAGATATAATTGCAATACCATGTTTGTTTTTAATTTCATTTTCAGAAATACCAGGCCCAATTGAAAACTGTATACTTTCAACATTATTGATATTGAAACTTGAATTTAAATTATGGTCTAAATAATAATGTAAAAAACTTGGATATGGCCTTGGTAAGGTAACTGTTTTAACCATTTTTAAGTCTTTTAATGGTAAGGTATAGTTATTAACTTCAGGGTTAATATCAATAATTCCACCAAAAGAAACACCATCAGCCATAACAAAGGCTATTTCCAATTTACACGTTTTGTTATTTAAAGATCTACCCTTAAAAACTATATTGTTTTTTGAAGATAAATCTGTGTTGCTACTAGTTAATTCGTCTTTAAGAAAATGTTTGAATGCGTAATTGTAAATTTTTTCTCCATCTAATGTTTTAGTATTTCTTTGTAAAAGATTTTCAATATTTACCTGATATTCCGATTCATTTAGATTTCCTGTTGGAACAGTTCTAATGGTATTAACCCACTCTCTAACTAAAAATTGAGAATCTTCTTCAGCATTAAACAGATAGACAGGATTGTCTTTTGAAACGACACGAATTCTGTATGGTGTGTTTTTATAAAAATCCCATTCAAAAGGTCTTCCTTCATCGCCAGCTGGATAAGTAATATACTTATCATCAGCCATTTTTACAATAATACTATAATTTAAAAACCCATTAATAACTTTATCTGCTGGAATTGTTCCCGTGTAATTATATCCATGTGTGTTTTTTATGTCAATTATTGCACGATTAAATCCACCTCCTGCAACTATTTGTATTTGTTCAGGTTGCTTGGGCGCTACAAATTGAACATGTAACTCTATTGGTGAATTTTCTATTACTTCATTGGATGATTTATGTTTAAACCAAGGTTTTGTTACTGTTGTTTTTGGCGCATAAAAATCTTTAAGTTGGTTTGAACCAAAAGCATCATTTGGTGACCAACTTCTCTTATTTCCTTTTTTTGATAAAATATATGTACCTGGTTGTATTTTAAATGAATTTCCTGTGACATTTGATGCAAATTCATTTCCGTCATTTATAGGAGTTATATCAAAATTCTTACCTAAATCTTTTAACTGGATTGACATATCATGCGTTTTCCAATTTATTACAGCAACTGTTTTCTTTGGGCTGTTACGTCCAAAAGGATTGTCAACCCAAATAGCATCGGGCATAATTTCAAGACGCCAATTACTTTTATCTATTTTATCAAGAAAGTAAGCTCCTAAACCCGAATATTTGACTAAACCTGAGTTTCCAAAGCCTGCTATTTTTTTTAATTCTTTTTCCTTTTTCGGAATAGTGTTCGTGTTATTGGTATAAATAAATTTAGTTTCAGAATTATACTCTGCTAAATCATTTGAATAATCAACTTTAAAATCACCAAACACTGAATTATCAGGAAACTTTCCAAAATTTGAATACATAGGAATTTGATGAAATACTTCAGAAGTTATCATTAAACTTAACGCTTTTTGAGGCGTATAAACCAAATTCATATAATGTGTATTATACTCTGTATTTGCATATGACAAATAAGTTGGATCGTAAGCAAACTGTGTAGCAATTTGAATTCCTGCATTTCTAAAACTTCTTGCCATCGCAGGATACATATATGATTTACCTACATCGGCTGCATCAAATTCATAAACCAGTTTAGCTCCTTTATTAGCTTTAATAACATCATCAAAAGGAATATTATAGTTACTTACATTTGGCAATAAATTTCCACTTAATTCTTTTTGATATGTTAAACCTGTTGGATACCATTGAAAGGTACCTCCCTGTATATCTGCATCAAAATAAGCTTCTGCTAAATGTACACTATGACTAATATTATAGAAAATAGGTTTTTTACATTCAGTTTTCCTCATAGATGCTACCATACGATTTATATAATTGGTAACTTCATCAGGTTCACCGTCATGGTGAGGCTCGTTACTTACTTCAAATGCAATTAGATTAGGGTCATTTTTATAAGCAATACCTGTATAAGGGTTTACATGATTTAAAAATTGATATAGGTAATTTTCTTGAGCTTTTATAGCATCAGGATTAGTTAAACAATCACCTTTACCATATTTTCGTGCAAATCCGGGTGTGTTTTCATCTGGTTCTGGCCAACCATTTCCCCAAAAAGCAATAGGTGTAATTACATAATTAATATTTTTTTCTTTTAGTTTTTTTAATAAGTAATCAAACGTTTTTAAATGTTCATTGTTTAATAAATTTCCTAACGTATCACTTATTTCGGTATCCCACACATGAACTCTGTACAAATCAAAACCAAGTCTTGAAAAATGATAAACATCATTATCAATAGCCTGTTTTGGGTCTATTCCCATTCGTTTAGCTGAACGATATGCATGAGCAAAAGGCACTGTGTAATTTACTCCAAAACCTTTTACTTCTTCTTTATTATTTTCCCATCGCATTATGCCGTTATCATCCACATAAACATTCCCTTTTTGTGAACTGTTTTGAGCTGTTAACTTATCCAAACTAATAGAAATAATTACTATAGCGCAAAATAAATATTTTATAAAGGTTATATAATGCCTTTTAATATTAAAATGCAGGATTTTGTTTAAACTTATCATACGGTTTAATATGAGTTATGAGAAAAAGAATTTTTAAATTTTAATCTGATAATGCAGCATTATAAAACTCCATACCTTTTGTAGCCTGATTGCTGTGGTCGAATAATGTAGCATTATCCCAATGCGAACCTTGGGCCCAAAGTGTAGAACAATTTGTAGAAACCCATGCTGGCTCCCAATAAATTAAACCTTCACCTCCAGCTTGTTCTATTTTATCTTTTAAAGCATTAAGGTAATCTAATTGACCTTGTTGTGACGCTGGGTAACCTGAAATTAAGGCATCTTCTCCTAAAATATTATTTGCTGCATCTGCATTTTCAAGCGTAAAAGGATAAGCTGTTTCTACAATCATTAAACGTTTATCATAAGTATCTACCAATGTTTTTAAAGGGGTTGCAACATTACTTAATGTATAATCTGACCATATAGGATAATATGATAAACCAATCCAATCGTAATCTGTAACTCCTGCATCTGTTGCCTGCTCAAACCACCAAAGTCCGTTTTCTGGTTGTGCTATGTGTAACATAATACCTATGTCTTTATTTTTTTCTGATGAAATATCGCGAACCGCTTTTATGCCTTTGTTAATTAATGATGCATTTCTTGTCCAATCTATTGGCCATTGCAAATCACCTTGTTGTAAAATCATTGGGTTAATTTCATTACCAACCTGCACGATTTCTGGCAATAAATCTGAATCTGCTAAATCGCTTAAGGTATCATAAGTATAATCATAAAGTAAATCACCTAGAACTGCCGTATTATCGATTTGACTTAACCAAGCCGCCGGAATTTCTTGTTTAGCTGGGTCTGTCCAAGTATCAGAATAATGAAAATCCAATATGACTTGCATGCCTTCTGCTTTAGCACGTTCAATAGATTTTTTAACATCATTGTAGTTGGAATAGTTGGTCCATGTTGGATTATGCCATAAACGCAAACGTACTAAATTTGTGCCAGCTTCAGCGAATATTTTGTAAGGGTCTTTGGTTGCACCATCCAAATCTTTGTAAGTTGCACCACAGTCTTCCATTTCGTTAACATAAGAGAGGTCTGCACCGTAATAAAAATTTACATCTGTATTAGTTGGTGTTTCTTCTACCGGATCCTCAATTACAGGATCATCATCTGTTTTTGGATCATCTGTTCCTTGAGAAGAACACGAAATAGCCAAAATTATACTTAATATTATAGGCAAAAATTTCATTTTCATAGACTTAAAATTAAAGAAAGGGAATAACAAAACTACCATATTATTCCCTTTCTTAGGAATTATTAACAAATTACTATCTTATTCGAGTGTTATAGTTTTATCTACAGCATTAATTGTTAGAGTATAGGTTCCTGGAGCACCAATAAATCTGAAATTTGCATCACCATCATCAGCGTTTATCTCGAAGTTTGAGTCTATAGTAAACCCTTCATCTTCATAATAGGTGTAATTATTATTTGTGTCCCAAACATTAAATGTTTGAAAAAATCTAAAAATTTCATTTGATAAAGTTATAGAAGCAGACCAAACATCTGGTGTAGCCTCAACTAATTCTACTGTATCATCATTAAAAGCCCATCCTCCAGGAACAGCGCCTCCAACCGCCCATAAAGATCCTGACGGAGTTAAAACAATTGTCTTGTTAACATTATCAATAACCATAGTATAAATACCGGCATCACCATCAAACCAGAAATTATCATCGCCATCACCAGCATCATAAACATTAGAATCTACCAGAAGAGCATCAATGGTATAACCTTCATCTGTGTAGTAATTAAATCCGTAGCTTGTATCCCAAACTCCAAATTCTGTGAATAATCTAAATTTATCATTAGTAAATCTTGCTTTAATTTGTAAAATATCATTTTCACAAAGCACTTCTCCTTCATTTGTAAAATTCCAACCTAAATCGGCTAATCCAGCTCCAACGGCAAAAAGTGAATCACAACTTCCACCCACTGCAACTGTTTCTATCCAGTGAATATTTATAGATTGTATATCTGAAAAAATCTCTTCTGTATTCGCAGCACCAGAACCTAAATAAGCTCGCAATCTAAAATATACTTGCCCTGTATTGTTTGGTAAATCTGAATCTGGTTGTGTAGTTGCAGGATCATCATCTAAACCTAATTGCTCAGCAAAACTTAATAATTGACTTACTAGTACTGGTAAGTTGTTTTCACTTGTACTACCTATTTGTTCAAAAGCTGCAAAGGTTGGATCTATAGACCCCTGAAGCTCATAAGTAATATTTGTTTCTGTACCAAAATCTGCTTCTCCCCAAATAAATCTATCTGCTATATTATCTTCGGTAGCTTCTGATAGTAAATACTCTGATGCAAAAGTATTAGTAAATGTAATACCTTCTCCACTTGGTGCAGCTATAAAAACAGGTGCCTCATTATCATCACAAGCACTTAAGCCTATAACTGTTAATACGATTAATAATTTATATACTATATTTTTCATTTTGTATGTTTTTAAAATTTATTTTAATTCAGATTTCTTAATAGCCTTCGTTTTGAGTTAGGTTAGGATTAGAACCCAAACTCGCAGCTGGAATTGGAAATACATCTCTTATACCACTTATTGGGATACCATTTGGAGCATTTCCTTTCCATGACCAATTGTAGGCTCCTCCAGAATATCTACCAAATCTTATAAGGTCTTGTCTTCTATGAGCCTCCCAATAAAGTTCAACTAAACGTTCATTTAGAATTAAGTCTAAATCTAACTCTCCTGCTGAGATTTGAATAGGATTATTTGCTCTATCTCTTAACTCATTAATATAACCTACTGCGTTAGAAAGTGTTCCACCACCACCTCTTAAATGAGCCTCTGCGTACATTAAATAAACATCTGCCAATCTGAACATTGGGAAATCTGTATCAACTATTTCTGTTGCACTTCCCGGGTTTCCTTCTGAGGTTCTATTAGACCATTTAGCTACTATATAGCCTGTACCATTATTTGATACATTGGTAATATCTATGGGTCTATCTCCAATTATAATGGTGTTTCTATCATCAGTATCGTAATTTCCATTTAACATAGTTTCAGAGAATTGACGGGTAACTCGTAAAGCGCCTCCCCAACCTCCGGCACCAACACCAAAGTCTTCTCCATTTTGCTCTAATGATCCTACTTGACCATTAATTGCCACTGTTGTTGGACCATAATTTTGTGTAACTATACCATCTGAAATTACAGGAAAAATGATTTCTTGTCGTGCAGTTCCTTGATGATTATCTGCCGCAAAAGCATTTAAGTAATTAGGTGTTAAAGTAAATCCAGCATTAATAATCTGCTCGCAATAACTTAAACAGTCACTATATCTGTTTTCGTTAATATAAACTTCAGCATTTAAATATATTTTGGCTAAAACCATCCACGCAGCAGCTTTGTCTGCTCTCGCATATTCGTTTTGAAGTGGATCTGGTAATTGCGGAATAACTTCAAGTAGCTCAGATTCAATATAAGCGAATAAATCAGACCTTTCGTATTGCGGTGCTTGATATGCACCTACCGGATCATCTTCTGTTACAAATGCTGCTTTTCCGAAAAGATCCATCATGTGATAATATGATAGGGCTCGTAAAAATCTTGCCTCTGCTCTATAACCTTGAATCTCATCTCTTAATTCTCCTGAGACTCCTCTGGAATCTAAATTAGCATCTGAAGTTTGTCTTAGATATTCATTAGCAAAAGCAATGGAAGTCATTGTTCTACCAAACATTCCCCTTAAAATTACATTTTCTGATGTCCATGTATTTCGGTTCATATCACGAATACCGTCATCATTTTCCCAAGACCATACAGCTTCATCTGAAGTTACTACTTGTAGATTCCACAATCCACGTCCGTACTGACTTGTACCTGCATCTAAACCCTGAATATTAGAATTAGCTGCACCGTCTGTTCCTGTTAAACTCAAATTAGAATATACACCTGCTAAACCTTGTAAATAAGCTTCAGGATTAGCATAAAAATCGTCAGCCGTAAATGTATTAGGGTCTTCGGGCAATACATTTAACTCACTTTCACAGCTTACAATTAGTAATAGACTAATTATCGCTAATAAGTTTGTTTTAAAATTTATTATTTTTTTCATCATCATTTTTTTTTTAAAATCTAAAGTTTGCACCAATGGTATATGTTCTTGGTCTTGGATAAATAGTATTATCTATACCTTGCTCAAATACTTCTGGATCTAAACCAGAGTAATTTGTAATAACAAATACATTTTGTACACTTGCTGAAATTCTAAAAGAAGAATTTTCACTAAACAGTTTATTGAAAGTATGACCTAGTGTAATATTATCCATTCTTAAGAAAGAACCATTTTCTACATAATAATCTGATCGTAAAACATCTTCTGTTAGGTTGAAACCACTATCTAAAACAGAGGTAGTTAAATTACTAACTACAGCATTGTTTTGTAGTAAATTGTATTGCGCTCTAATAGAATTTACATTGTTATATATGTAGTTTCCAATACTTGCTCTTAAGTTAAATGATAGATCGAAATTCTTGTAAGACATATTGGAAAGGAAGCCCATAGTTACATCTGGAACACCTTTTCTGTATAAATAACGATCTTCTGGTGTAATTTGATTATCACCATTTAAATCGGCATAAGCACCTTCTATTGGTTGACCTTCTGCATTATAAATCTGTTTATAAACAAAGAATGAAAATGGATTAAACCCTACACGTCTTAATTGAATATTACCTCCAGTACCTCCAGCAATACCACCAGTTTCCTGATCTACATCTAAAGCTAATTTATCCATCTGGATTTTAATTAGAGTAGTATTAAAGTTTACATTCCAATTAAAATTTTCTTTCTTGATGACATCTCCACTAATAGCAAATTCTAAACCTTGAGTACTAAAATCTCCTACATTTTGAAAGCCCGCATTACTAAAGTTAGAACCATCTGAAATAGATGTATTTGCTAATAAATCTGTTGATTCTTTGTAGAATGCTTCAATTGAACCTGTAAATCTATCGTTAATTAATCCAAAATCGAATCCAGCGTTATAAGTTGTTGTTTCTTCCCATTTTAAACCTTCATTTCTAAATTGAGGTATGCCTATTGGTATAATTTGATCTCCAAATTGATATTGAGAAGCTGGCAAACCTCTTACATAACGTGAAAAATATAAATCTGAATTATCTCTACCCACATCTTGCTGACCAGTAATACCCCAACCTAAACGCAGTTTTAAAGACGAAAATGTTTCAGAATCTGGAAAGAAATCTTCATTAATTTTCCAAGCAAAAGCTGCTGCAGGGAAATTACCCCAACGATTATCTTCACTAAATCTTGATGTTCCGTCTCTTCTATATGATAACGTTAATAAGTACTTGTTAGAAAAATCAAAATTAGCTCTTCCAAAATAACCTATTAAAACTAAGTCTGGATCAATATTAAGTGTTGGTTCTGAAGCTTCAGTATCGTCTAACAACTCATTAGTATTATACTGATCACTATCAAATTTCTGAAATGAATACCCAACAGTTGCATCAATATTAAATTTACCTAGCTCTTTATTATATGCTAAATAACCATCGAATAATACATTTTTTTGGTAATTGGTATAATTTGAGTCTGAACCTAAAATACTACCATCTGCTTGTGTAAGCGGGTTTTCTGAAGAAATCTTAACATAACCATCTGCACTTTGCTCATCATAACCAATATTAACTACCGCCGAAAGATCTGGAAAGAAATGAAAATTATAATCAAATTTTATATTACCATAAATTCTTTTCACCTCACTAATACTTCTATTTTGTAATAGATTAGCAACTGGGTTAAAAGGCGCCAACGAAACTAAATCATCTTGATTAATTATACCATCAGCATTGTAATCTTCATTATAGTATTGAAAATAGCCTCCAAAAGGAGAATTGCTATCGTAAACTGGTTGTGTTGGATCAAATGTTATTGCATTACCCTCTTCTCCTGCAGCAAACCTATTTTTTTCAAAACTTCCGTTTGCATTCAGGCTAACCTTTAAATGATCATCAAAAAATGTAGGGTTTAAAGTTATTGACCCTGTATTTCTTTCAAATTTTGATGTTAGTCTTAAACCTTCTTGAATGGTTCTTCCTATTGATAATCTTGCCGGAAGTTTATCAAATAATGAACCCTGAATTGATAGGTTTAAATTAGATGTTATTCCAGTTCTATATATTTCTTTTTGCCAATCAGTATTAGCATTACCTAACAAAGGTAAAAGACTTGGATTTTGCTCTGCAACAACTGATCTTAATTCATCTGCAGAAAACACATCAACTGTATTTGTTAATGTATTTATACCCATTTGCATATCTAAATTAGCACTAAGATTTTTTGAACCTCGCTTTGTTGTAATTATTATAACGCCATTGGATGCTCTTGATCCATAAATTGCAGTTGCTGAGGCATCTTTTAATACCGAAAACGAATCAATATCATTTGGGTTTATAGTACTTAACACAGATCTTGATCCTCCAATAGTATTGTTATCTATGGGTAGACCATCAATAACAATGAGTGGATCGTTTGAAGCATCTAAAGACGCTCCACCACGAATTCTAATAGTAGAACCAGCACCTGGATCTCCTCCTGTATTAATAGTAAGTCCTGCAACACGACCATTTAAAAGATTTTCGGGTGTTACAATGTTACCTTTGTTAAAATCTTTTGATGTAACAGCAGTAACAGACCCAGTTGCATCTTTAACAGTTGTTGTACCATAACCAATTACCACGATTTCATCTAGGTTTTGGGTGTCTTCTTTTAGTACAATATTAATTGTAGATGACAAAACAGTTGCTTCTACCGTTTCATAACCTAAAAATGAAAATACTAAAATATCGTTTTGGTTTGCTTGAATTTGATATTTACCATCAAAATCTGTAGTTACTCCATTGTTTGTGTTTTTTACTATTATGTTTACACCTGGAATTGGTGAACCATCTACCTCATCTGTAACAAATCCTGAGACTGTTAATTGTTGAGCAAATGACATAACTGAAAAACACAATAATAATAGAGTGCAAATTTTTTGCACCGTATTAACCTGGTTCTTTTTTTCTCGAAAGAAATTCATCATAAATAATTAAGTTTAAGTTAGTCTAAGTTGAATGTTTCTGTTGAAAATATTCTACACAGGAAACACTTTATAATTATTTATAAAATTACCGAGAGCACCTAATTACTTAGGGGGATGAATTCATTTACAAGAGGTGTTAAATTCGTTTTTTTATGAATACTACAAATACTATGTAAGAAAAGTAAAGATTTGTTATTTTTTGGATAAAAATTCTGAAGGATTCTTATTAAACTTCTGTTTAAAGAGTTTACTAAAGTATTTTCTATCTGAATAACCCACTTTAAAACAGGCATCAGAAACCGAGTAACCTAAATCTTCAATTAATTGTCTTGCTATTGCTAACCTATATTCTCTAATAAACTCAACATAAGAAAGTCCGGTTAATGCTTTAATCTTTTTGTACATTACAGAGTGGCTCATACCTATTTCTTTCGAAATGTCTTCAGCCTTTAAATTATTTGTTTCTAAATTAGCTTCAATAGCTTTATAAAGTTTATCTAAAAACAACTGGTCTGTAGAACTTATTGCTAACTCTTTTGGTGTTAGCATATTTTCATTTCTAAATTTTTCGCGAAGTAATTTTCTGCTATTTAGCAAGTTATTGATTCTTGTTTTTAATAACTCCTCATTGAATGGTTTTGTAACATATTCATCTGCTCCAGTTTCAAAGCCTTCCATTTTATTTTTTATTGAGGTTCTAGCTGTTAAAATTATAATTGGAATATGACTAGTATTGGTGTTCAATTTTAATTTTTTAGCAAATTCAATACCATCCATAATTGGCATCATAACATCGCTTATTATTAAATCTGGAAATTTACTTGTTGCTATTTTTAATCCTTCTGCTCCATTAAATGCTTGAAGTATTTCAAAATTATCAGATAAAATATCTTTTAAAAAACCCTGAATATCTACATTATCTTCAACTATTAGAATGGTTTCCTTTTTTGCTTCCTTGGTTAATTTGAGTTTTTCTGCATTGGTAATTACTTGAATTTCCTCTTCAGCTAGATCATTAATATTATCTATTACATTATCGGAGAAATGCTCTTTTCCATTTAATAATTTCACTCTAAAAGTACTCCCTTTACCCTTCTCGCTTTCAACAGAAATACTGCCTTTATGCAATTCTATAATTTCTTTTGATATAGACAAACCTAAACCAAAACCAGACTCTTCATTGGTATCTTTATTTCCTGCTTGATAAAATCGTTTAAAGATTTTTGATATTTGATTCTCAGACATACCAACACCAGAATCCTTAACTATTAAATAAACAGCATCTGCCTTATGTTCTATTTTAAACTGAATTTCTCCTCCGTTTTTAGTAAACTTAAAGGCATTGGTTAGTAAATTATAAATAACTTTTTCTAATTGATTTTTATCAAACCATAAATCTATATTAGGTTTTTCTGAAACAAAAGTGTAATCAATATTTCTATCTGAAGCTATTTCTGAAAACGACAAAAATATTTCCTTACAATAAGAAACTAGTTCATTTTTACTGGGTTTTAAATTGATTTCATTAGTTTCAAATTTTCTTATATCTAGTAATTCATTTACTAGTTGAAGCAATAAATTACTGTTTTTCCTAACCGTATGTGCTGCTTTAATTTGTTTACGCTCTAGCAGCTCTCCTTTGTCAAACAATCTGTTAATTGAACTTAGTATTAAGGTTACCGGAGTTCTAATTTCGTGTGAAATGTTGGTAAAAAACTGCTGTTTTAAATTATATAGTTCTGTATCCTTTTCGTGGGTGAGTTTTTCGAATTCTAAATTGGCCTTCATGCGCTCCCAAGCAATAGTATATTTTCTAAACAAATAAAATAAGGTTAGAAGAATGATACCATACAAAACAAATGCCCACCATTTTAACCAGAAAGGTTTCAGAATATGAATATTTACAGATGTATAATCGTCTCCCCAGGTGCTTCCTAACTCTTTACTTTTTACCTTGAAGGTATAATCGCCAGGTGACAAATTGGTATATGTTGCTGTTCTGTCTTTTCCAATGTTTCTCCAATCTTCATCAAAATTTTCCATTTTAATAGCATATTCACAATTACTAGAAAATGGAAATTGCAACGCAGAAAATTCAAATGTTAAAACATCTTGATTGTGTTTAAGTGTTATATCTTCCTCAAAAGCTATATTATTGTTTAAAACACCTTTTTCTTCAGCTTTAATTTCTTTATTGAATAATTTAAAATTGGTTAGCTTAACTGTAGGTTGATTGTTTTCAATAGTAACTGTTTTAGGATTTACTTTAACAACCCCATTAATACCTCCAAAATAAAGTAACCCATTATCATCTTTGAAAATTGAATTAATATGAAATTCGCCAGAGAGGTTTGCAAACGTATTAAAAGTATTTGTTTGGTATGTGTAGTTAATTATACCTTGTTTTGTGCTAAACCATATATTACCATCATTATCTTCAATTATTCCGGTAATGGTTAAATACCTTATGTTATCGTTGTTTTCAAAACGTTCAATTTCTTTGGTTTTTAAATTCATTCTATTAATGCCTTCTCCAGAAGTACCAATCCATAAATACCCTTTAAAGTCTTTTAGTAATGAAAACACATTATTACCACTAATTGAAGTAGAATCTGATTCACTATGTGTGAAGTAAGTAAATCTTTTAGTTTTAGTGTTAAATAGATTTACACCACCACCAAATGTTGCAATCCAAAGGTTTTCACCATCTTTCTCAATAGCAATTAAATTATCATTATTAACCGTATTGGTTTCATTAGTACTATTTCTGTAACTATAAAACTCGTCTTTTTTGGGGTTAAAATAATTAAGACCTCCACCCCAAGTTGCAACCCATAGATTATTATTTTCATCTTCAACAATGTCTCTTACATCATCATAACTAATAGATTTTTCATTTTCGAACTCATGCTTGTATTGTTTGAATGTATTTGAAGATTCATTAAATTTTATCAACCCGTTTGCAAAAGTACCTAACCAAATATCGCCACTTTTTGACTCTGTTATTTTTTGAATAAACTTAGCCTTGATTGAAGTATTTTTACTTTTCTCATTATAGTATTTAACTTTATCCAACTGCTGATTGTATACTGTCAAACCATCTCCGTCCAACCCCAAATAAAGGTTTTTCTTGTTTTTATAAATTGATAAAACTGGTGTTGGGTTTACCCCAATAATATCGCTAAATAAAATTTCGTTAGTGTTTTTTTTATCAAGAATGCTAATACCATTCCAGGCAGTTCCAATCCAGATATTGGAATCATTATCGTCCATAATCTCGTAAATGGCATTTCCTGATAAAGATGATTCTAACTGCGAATTATATAAATAATTATGAATTATAGGACTTTTAGCATTTGGATACTCAATCTCAAAAACGCCATTACCATCTGTTCCTATCCATAAATTGTCTCTACTGTCTTTTTTTATAGAGCGAACAATGTTAATATCTTGTTTAAACGACAAATCTTCTTTAAAGAAATTTGAAAATTTAAATGTGCTAATATCTACTAAAAGCAACCCACTACCACTTGTTCCTATTAAAATTTTATCGGGATTTAATTCTGAAATAGCATTTATAAAGGCTGAAATTTGCGTTTCTTTTGGGATTATTTGATTAAACTTTCCTTCTGTAGCATCAAATAGAAACAAACCATTTCCAAAGGTACCCACCCATAAATTACCGTTTTTGTCTTCATAGATACAAGTAATACTATTACTGTTTGTTGATTGATTTTCAGTTGGCTGTTCCGTATACGAAATGAACTGATTTGTATCTGTATTAAACTTACACAACCCCTTTTCTGTTCCAAACCAAATTCCACCTTTAGAATCTTCAATAACTGTATTTACATGGTTTGAGAGTAATGATTTTGAATCGTTTGGATTATTTTTAAATACTCGAAACGTATCATTTAATGGGTTGTAATAATTTACACCGCCACCTAGTGTTGTGATCCAAAGTCTATTTTTACTATCAATAAATAAATCTGAAATATCATTTGATCCCAGGTTACTATTTTTTTTATTGTAAACCTTTACTTGTAGGCCATCATATCTATTGAGTCCATTTTTTGTGCCAATCCATATAAATCCATCTTTTTCTTTAACTATGCTTGTAATTCTTCCGTTTGAAAGTCCTGTTGATTGGTTGATTTTTTTAAACGTAGTTTGAGATTGCGAGAAACAAAATAAAGTTCCAACAAAAAAAAAGTACAGTAAATGAATTTTGTTTTTCAACATATTTAAATAAAAATATAAGGCTTTAGTGTTTTAAAAATATTTTTAAGTGAAAATGTAAAAATAACATTTATTCTAAAGCTTTTTAAGATACCGATAACTTGTAAGTTAAATTAGTAAGAAAAAACATCTTACATTACAAACACAAGGTTTTCAGCTAATCTATTTAAAACAAACCATTCGTCTACAGTAAATTTTCATTAATCGAAAAATTGGATTTTCAACCCCTATTACAAATTAGTTTTACACCAGATTTAAGACAGAAAAAAAAATCTAGTCTTTTATAAATTTATTAATCCAGATCTATTAATGTTATGATTCTTTTTATAATCAGTTTTATATTTTTATTAGCACATTGTATCATATTTTATGTCACAGAAAATGAATGTAAACTTTGTATTGCTTACTCAAAATTTTTTGATTTTTTAAAATCTAAGTTGAAAAAATCAAACAATACTAATCAACTGAAAAACAAATTTTTGAAAAAAGATAATTATAAATCCGATTATCAAAAAAAGAAAAATAATAACGAAAAAAGCAAGTTAAATTATCACTTAAAAAATTTAGAATTCATTTTAAATTTTGAGTTATATATTAATAAAAATAATGTTCACACATTGGCACATATAAACCTTAATGAATTTTACAAAATTAAGGAAGAAGCGCAATTAAAAGTTTTAGAATCTACAAAAAAATGTAATAAGTCAGCATAAAAATTGTAAACCACCAATTCTATTCACCTACACTTTTCTACCATTCGTCTACAGTTAAATACGCCCTAACGAAATTAGAATTTAAGGTTTTCCTTTGTACATTACTTTTGTTTCTTACAGTATATGTGCATAATTTTAATTAAAACATGAAAACCCTTAAAGTATTACTTATTGAAGACGATATGATTGAAGTGATGAAATTAAACAGAGTCATTACATCACTAAACTTATCGCACAAGATAATTGAAGCCAACAATGGAGAAGAAGCTCTAAAATTATTAGAGAAAAAAGATAATCTTCCAGATATTATTTTATTAGATTTAAATATGCCTAAAATAAATGGCATAGAATTTTTATCCATTTTGAAAGACGACGATACTCTAAAATATATTCCCACTATAATTTTAACTACTTCTAATAATGAAAGAGATTTAATAGAATGTTATAAAATAGGTATTGCAGGATATATTTTAAAACCATTAAAATATGAAGATTATGTTTCTAAAATTGAAAAATTATTATCATATTGGAGCATTAACGAACTAAAGAAAATATAATGAAAGGAATTGTATTTACAGAATTTCTAGACCTGGTAGAAGATAAGTTTGGTCTAGAAATGGTTGACAAAATAATTAACGCATCAAAATTAGAATCAGGTGGTGTTTACACATCTGTTGGTACTTACAGATTTTCTGAAATGCTTCAATTATTACAACATTTAAGCGAGAATACTGGAATTTCTATAGATGATTTACTGTTAGTCTATTCTGAACATTTTTTTAGTGTTTTAGAACAAAGTTATCCTGACCTTATGGCAACTTATAAAGACCCTATAGAAATGCTTTCTTCTATTGAAGATCATATACATATTGAGGTTAGAAAAATATACCCTGATGCAGAATTACCTACTTTTGAAATCGTTGAAAAAACGGATAACTCACTAATAATGATATATAAATCTAGTAGAGCTATGCATCATTTTGGGCTTGGTTTAATGAATAAAACATTTGAACACTTTAACTCTACAGCAACAATAGAGCTAGAAAAAATTAAAGAAGACGGAACTGAAGTTAGGTTTGTTATTAATAAAAATTAATGAGTCAGGAAGAAGTTGAAATATTAAAAAGAGCTTTAAAAAGAGAAAAAGCTGCAAGAAAAGCTGCAGAAAAAATTCTTGAAGATAAATCAAGAGTCCTATACGAAACCTCTCAAAAACTAAAAGAATCTAACGCACAGTTAGAACAACACTTAATTGAAAAATCTTCACAACTACAAGGTGTTTTTGAAAACATTGTAGATGCCTATGTAGTTATAGATCTAGAAGGTAATGTTATAAAATTTAATGATGCTGCCACAAAACTTTTTGGCTATAACATAGATGATGAACCTGTAAATGTTGTTAACCTAATTTATAGAGAAGATTATGAATATGCCATGTCTTCATTCGCAAACCTTAAAACAAAAGGGTTTTTTAAAAATTATGAAGCACGAGTTTACACAAAATCTAAACAAGTAAAATGGGTACACATTAATGCTAGTGTAATATTTGATGGGTTTAAAAAGCCTATTGGAGCCCAAGGCATTGTTAGAGATGTTACAGAGGAAAAATTACTAAAAAAACAATTAGAAGATCAAAAAAATCAACTTAGCATTATAATTAACAATTCTCCAATTGGTATTTCACTTTCAAAAAGCGACAAAAAAGGCTTGTTACTGGTAAACAATTCTTTGTGTAATATGCTTGGATATACTCCTGATGAATTTAATAAATTACAAGTTCAAGATTTAACGCATCCAGAAGATGAAGAAATATCTAAAGCTAACAGAGAAAAACTCTTTAATGGCGAAATTGATAATTTCAACTTAGAAAAAAGATATATTAAAAAAAATGGAAGCATTCTCTGGGCAAAAACAAATGTTATAGCTGTAAGAAATGATTATGGTGAAATTGATTATCAAGTAGCTACCATTGAAGATGTATCTAAAGAACGTGAAGCTAAAGAAAAGTTAATAGAGTCTGAAAACAGACTGTCTACTCTAATTTTAAATCTGGATAGTGGAATAGTTTTAGAAGATGAAAATCGAAAAATTGTGCTTGCAAATAAAAAGTTTTGCGACCTCTTTAACATAAATCATGAACCCAGTGCTTTAGTTGGTATGGATTGCAAAACTGCTTCAGAACAAAATATGATATTGTTTAAAGATCCTGAGGCCTTTATACAAAGAATGCATTTTATAGATAAGGAGAAAAAATTGGTTATTGGTGATGAGTTAGAAATGTTGGATGGAAAAATACTAGAACGCAATTACATGCCAATTTCTACCGGCGATAAATCTCAAGGATTCCTATGGACATTTACAGACGTTACCTTAAAAAGAACATACCGCAAAAGTCTTGAAGCGCAAAAGCAAAAATATTACAGCATTATAGCCAATATGAATTTGGGCTTGGTTGAAGTAAACAATCAAGATGAAATTTTAATGGTAAACCAGAGTTTTGAAGAAATATCTGGATACAAAGAAGAAGAATTAAAAGGCAGAAAAGGTGGAGAAGTTTTTCCTATTGAAGGAGGTTCTAATACTATTAAAGAAGAAAACAAAAAACGTCAAAAAGGCCAATCAAATTCTTATGAACTTAAAGTAAAAAATAAAGCTGGAGAAATTAGATACTGGCTAATAAGTGGAGCACCAAACTATAACTTAGAGGGTGAAGTAGTTGGATCTATAGGCATTCATTTAGACATTACTGAATTAAAAAGTCTTGAACTTCAAAAAGAGAGGTTACTTAAAAAACTAGAAAGAAGTAATGATGAACTTCAAGAATATGCACATATTGTTTCTCATGATTTAAAATCACCATTACGCAGTATTCATGCATTAGTAAGCTGGTTAAAAGAAGACAACAAAGGAAAGCTAGACGATATAAGTCTTCAAAACTTTGCACACATTGAAACTACTTTAGAAAAAATGGAGCAACTTATAACCGATGTATTAAATTACTCTAGCGTTGGTGCAGATACTTCAGAAAAATTAGATGTTGATTTAAATAGTTTAGTAAACGAATTAGTTAGCATATTATATATTCCAGAACATATAGAAATTAAAAGTTTAAATATTTTACCTGTTGTTAAAGGAGATAAAACCAAATTACAACAACTGTTTCAAAACCTTATTAGTAATGCTGTAAAGTTTATTGATAAAGAAGAAGGATGTATTGTAATAGATGTTGAAGAATTAAAAACACATTATAAATTTTCAATTCAAGATAATGGTATAGGTATTGATAAAAAATTCCATGATAAAATATTTAAAATATTCCATTCCCTTAATAAAAGTAAAGACTCTACTGGAATTGGATTGTCTATCGTTAAAAAAATTATCGATTTACATGAAGGCGAAATTTGGTTAGATAGTGAGCCAAACGTAGGAACTACTTTTTATTTCACTTTAAAAAAACAATAATGAAAACAGTACAGTTAAAAAAATATAAAAATCAGAATTGGCAATATGTAGGAGAAAAACAAAACTTAAATAAACCTTTGGTTTTAGTTTTTGGTAACAGATATATGCTAGAAGAAGATTCTATTTATAAAGAAATAAAAGAATTATATCCAGATGGCGAAATAGTATTTGGTTCTACATGTGCAGAAATTTCTTCTAACACAGTAAACGAAGAAAGCATTACTATTACAGCTATTGAGTTTGAAAAAAGTACATTTCAAATTAAAACAAGTAATGTTTTAAACACAGATTTAAATAGTCTTAAAACAGGAAGCGAACTTATAAGTCAATTTCCATCAGAGGGTTTAAAATATGTTTTTGTAGTATCAGAAGGTAGTTTTGTAAACGGTAGTCAACTTACAAAAGGAATGAGTACATCAACTCAAGATAACTTACTAATTACCGGAGGGTTATGTGGTGATGATGCACGTTTCGAAAAAACGCTTGCATCCTACAATGAAAATCCAAAAGAAGGCGAAATAGTCGCTATTGGTTTTTATGGAGAAACATTAGAAATCTCGTTTTCAATTCATGGTGGTTGGACGCCTTTTGGTCCAGAACGTGTTGTAACAAAATCTAAAGACAATATACTTTACGAGTTAGATGGCAAACCTGCTTTAGATTTATATAAAACATATTTAGGAGATAAAGCTAAAGACTTACCAGGAGCTGCATTATTATATCCTTTAAATGTAAAATCATTGGATGAAAAACAATCTATAGTAAGATCTATTTTAAATATAAATGAAGAGGATAATGCAGTGATTTTAGCTGGAGATATACCAGAAAACTCCAAGGTACAACTCATGATGACTAATGTGGATAATATTGCAAATGCATCAGAAAGAGCTGCAAAACAGGCTTTAGAATTTAGAAAAAACAAGCCCGAAATTGCATTATTAGTAAGTTGTATAGGTAGAAAACTAGTGCTAGACCAACGTGTAGAAGAAGAAATTGAAGAGGTTATAGAAGTTTTGGGTAATGGCACTGTTACCTGTGGTTTTTATTCTTATGGAGAAATTGCTCCTTTTCATGGAGAAACAAATTGTCAATTACACAACCAAACTATGACTATAACGCTAATGAGCGAATAATGAATTCATTACTAAAACGTCAAATACGAAAATATCTATCTGAGGACTTAGCAAACAGCAAAGACTTAGAAGCATTTTTAGATGCTGTAAATAGATCTTACGAGAATTATGACGAGCAATTTATTATGATTCAAAGGTCTATGGCAATAAGCTCAGAGGAACTTTCTGTTGCTAATGAGCAACTAAAAGAAGAAGCAAAAGCGCAACAAGAAGTTATAGATAAATTAAGACGCGTACTAGACACACTTAAGTTTTACAATTTGCCTGAAAACTTATCAATAGATAATTTAGATTTAGATGGTTTAAAATTAATTGAATTTATAGACAATCAAACTAAAGAAATTATTGAGATAAATAAACAAAGAGAAACTTTATTATCAGAATTAGCACATCAAAACCAAGAGTTAAGTGATTATGCACATATGGTGTCTCATGATTTAAAATCGCCCTTACGTAGCATAGATACGTTAACAGCTTGGTTAAAAGAAGACTATCAAGATGCCTTTGATACAAATGGAAAAAACACCTTGAATCTAATAAGAAACAATGTTGAAAAAATGGATACCTTAATTAAAGGTATTTTAGAGTATTCCACTATTGGAAAAAACCAAGTAGAGGTCTATGATGTAGACCTTAATATTTTAATTGAAGATATAGAAAAAATACTTCATATCCCCGATCATATTACATTAACAAAATCAAATCTACCAATTGTAAAAGGTGATAAATATAGATTACAACAATTGTTTCAAAACCTTATTGGAAATGCCATTAATTATAATGATAAAGCTAATGGAGTGATTGAAATTGGTGTAGAAGACAAAAAAAAGTATTGGCAATTTTATATAAAAGATAATGGCAAAGGTATTGAAGAAGTATATTTTGATAAAATATTCAAAACCTTTGAAAAATTGGAAAACAATCCAAAATCTACTGGTATTGGCTTATCAATAGTTAAAAAGATTATTGATTTATATGAAGGAAAAATTTGGTTAACTTCAAAAATAAATGAAGGCACTACCTTTTATTTCACCTTAAAAAAAGACCCAAATGGAACAACCTAACCTTTCATACATTCATAGTATGTCTGGAGGCGACAAAGCCTTTGAAGAAAAACTAATTGGCATTATTAAAAATGAATTTCCTCAGGAAAAAGAAGTGTATTATAAAAACCTAAAAGATAGCAATTTTAAGTTGGCAGCAGAAAATGTACACAAACTTAAACATAAAATTAGTATTTTAGGCCTCACAGAAAGTTATGAGATTGCAGTAGCGTTCGAGAACAACCTTTTAGAAGGTAATACTAAATTACAAGAAGAATTCGAATCTATTTTAAAAATCATAACTAATTATTTACAAAAGTTATAATTAGCAAAGGATGAATTGTATTATTATTGATGATGAAGCCACAGCTAGAGCTATCATAAATCAGTTATGCTCTAATGTTTCGAGTTTAAATGTTTTAGAAGAATTTCCTAATGCAATGCAAGCCATAAAATATTTAAATCAAAACGAAATTGATTTAATTTTTTTAGATATTCATATGCCAGATTTTACTGGTTTCGATTTTATTGAAACCTTAAAAAATCCCCCAAAAATAATCTTAACAACATCCGATCCTAATTTTGCCATTCAAGCATTTGAGTATGATTGTATTGTAGATTATTTAGTAAAACCTATTACACAAGAGCGTTTTCAAAAAGGGATTGACAAAGCAAAAGCTAAACAAGACGCACCTACAAAATCCGTTTCACAAACAGAAAAAGTAGAAACTACTTCTGGTAACGATCTATACGTTAATATTGATAGACGTCTTATAAAAATAGATATTCCTAGTATTTATCTTATTGAAGCTAAAGGAGATTACATACAAGTAAAAACAGAAAACAAAAACTACACAGTGCACTCTACATTAAAGAAAATTGAAGACAAATTACCAGACTCTTTATTCTTAAAAGTACATCGTTCTTACATCATTAATGTACAGAAAATAATTGATATTGAAGATAATAGCGTACTTATAAAAAAAGACGTTATCCCCGTAAGTCGTTCTAATAGACCAGAATTAATGAAGCGATTAAACTTACTTTAAATAAGTTTTAAAAATAGATTTAAGTACAAGCAAAAGAGAAATCTTTTGCTTTTTGTGTTTAATTAAGTACCCATTTTAATTATCTATAAATATTTACCATTCATCTACACTTAAAAATAGTCTAGTCGAAAAATATTAAAAACGAGTAACGTTCAAAATAGTTTTGTCATGAAATTAAACCAAATCTCATGAAAAAATTATTATTACTTGTTCTTATAATCATATTAAATATTTCTTTTACGTCTTGTTCAATTGAGAATGATGATTTGCAGGTTCCAGACCTATATCATTCTGAAAATATAAAAGTGGTATATTCTGAAATTGATTATGAAATTGCAGAATTAATAAACGCTTATAGAGCTTCAAAAGAACTACTACCACTAAATATTCTTAATCAGGCATCAAAAGAAGCCATCACACATAATGTGTATATGGTTGAGCAAGGAGAAGCTAGTCATGACTTTTTCTACCTCAGGTCTGAAAATTTAAAAAATGAGGTTAATGCAAAAAGGGTTTCAGAAAATGTAGGTTACGGGTATTCTTCTGCTCAAGCTATTGTAAATGCATGGTTAAAAAGTGATGAACATAGAAAAAACATTGAAAACCCTGAGTTTACAGATATAGGAATTTCAACCAAAAAAGACGAAAATGGTAGAAATTATTTTACAAATATTTTCGTAAATAGGTAATTATTAAAAATTGCTCATCTACACAAATCTACCTTTCATCTACACATAAATTATACTTAACGAATTAAAAAATAACAGGATAACATCTCTAATAAATTTGTCTTAAATAATTAAAAATATTATGAAAAAAATATTACTCTTTATAACAATCTTACTAAGCTTTACTTTTATAGCTAGAGCTCAATCGGGATCGATTTCAAATTTTTCATTTTCTTCCAATCCAATAAAAATTGGAGAAACATTAAATTTCTCATTAGATTATACAAGTAATGTAGATGCTCAATTCTCAATAGCTTTATTAAAAACCAAAAATAGTGCTTCAGAGATTGATTGGAATTCAGGTTTGCATTGGCAAAATGTAAATGTGCCAGCATCTGGAACGCCAACAAACTACACAGGCGAAATTCATTTATCTGGTTTTAACCAAAGTAGTGCAGATATTGCACCAGAAATTTATTTTGTAAGAGTACAATTAAATGACAGAAATACTGGAAATGGTCTAGCTGCAATAGGAAATTACGGCTTTAATTCTGAAAATATAATTGATATTTTACCTACTTCAGATGTATTTAATTATAACTATTTAGGAGCTTACGATGCAGATGGTAAACCATTGTATCTAGAACCTGTTGGAGATGTTATTTCTGCTTCAGATTTAGAAACTATTAGCAGTTCGCTTCCAGAAAGCTATCCAGTACCAGAATACAATCCACATTATATAGCAGCAGGTTACGATACAGATTTATCTATACAACAAGAAACAGATGTTTGGGTTACTTTTATAAGTGAAGGTGCAGGATATACAAATGTATTAGGATATTATACATACGACTTAAACAATCCCCCAACTACTAAACCAGCACAAGAAGATATAACAATTATTTTTCCTAATGCATCAGAATTAGGTGCTGGTGGAGCACTACAACCTGGTGATAAAGTAAATATTGGGCGCTTTCCTGCTGGAACAGGTATTGGCTGGGTTTTATTAGCCAATGCTTGGAATGGAGAAACTGTTGCTCATGATATATGGAATGTTTATTCAAATCCATATTTTAATCCAGAAAGTGATGCAGATTTAAGACACCATAGTGTTTTACTTACTGACGAAGGAAATGATCGTTTAATTTTAGGTTTTGAAGACGTAAGAAGAGATTTAGATTGGTGCGATAACGATTTTAATGATGCCGTATTTTTTATTACAACAAATCCATACCAAGCTTTAAAAACTAACAATTATCCAGATGTAACTAGTGCAGCTACAGTTACCTCAGCCAACAATGGCGGATTGGAAAGTAATGGTAATTTAGCAGGATTAATTGCTAAGCGTAATTTTAAACGTAAAACGTCTGGAAAAATAGCAGACAAGAAAAGCTTTCAAAAGGCATATGCCAAAGGTAAATCTAGAAAAGGTGGACCAACAAATTCTTTAGAAAACTATTTACCAGATACTGGTATGTATGGTACAGAAACTGCATACGTATCTAGTCCGGAAGATTTATTAGGCATTACCAATGCATCAGAAGTATTTTCAGTAGATATTTATCAAAACGAAAACCGTGTATCTGCTGCTCTAGCAACAAAAACTGAAGGTTCTATTTACGATCACTCTAAAGCAATTTGCGACCGATTAAACAACTCTAGTTTAGAAGATGTTAGAACGGTTACTGTTAGAGGTCATAATATCATAAGTTCTAAAATCAAAAGAGCAACTGGAGAATTAGAATTTACTTTAAGCTTCTCTATAAAACTAGGTACAACTAGTAACGAATTATTAAGTTTTTGGAATATAGCACAATACCCAGAAGGCGATTATAACAACTATCAAATTTGGGGAAACTCATTCTCTCAAGTATTTGCAATTGCAAATCATATTATAGATACATACGCTTCAGAAAAAGCTTTAACAAGCAAAGAAGTTAACGACAAAATCCCTGCTGTTTTTGTTAAATCTGGTTATTATTCTAATGGACAAATTCATTTAAATATTGTAAACAAAGTAGCCGCAAGCAGTATGACATTTAATGGTAGCGTTGCAGAAACCGAAGTTTCAACAAACCGTTTAGATATACAACAAAATATTACATTAAATGGAGACTATAATGAAACCGTAAGTATTGCTACAGGTACTTTATTTGATATTGGTTTTTCTCTTTCAACTAGCTTTTCTGCACAACAAGACGCATTGTATTTGGCAGATGGACCATGGGGAATAGATTATTTATCAGAATATGCTACAATAGATGTATTTAATGTAAATAACCAAGCTATAGATTACAATGATGATGTACATGAAGTTGAAAGACAACCAACTGTATCTGGAGAAGTTAAAGGCAATATAAACTTATTTAGACATTTATTACCTGGCGATTTAACCTTAGATGTATCAGATTACGATGCTATAAAATTTAACATGTTCAACAATCAAGCGATAGAAGTTATATTAATGCCAGAAGAATTAACCGATTGGAATAACCGTTTACGATATACTATTCCTGCGAATGAAACTGAGACATTACACAACATTTCGTTTTCAGACTTTAAAGATGCTAACGGACACTCTGCAGATATAAACAATATTAAAACCGTAGTGTTCTCTGTAATTGGCGATTATTCAAATTACAAATCATTTAATCTAGCTATTAATAGTTTAGCTTTTGTAAATCAATCGTTTTTAAGTGTTGAAGATGTAGCTATAGATAAAACAAGCTTAACAAATTATCCAAACCCATTTAAAACAAATACAATAATAAAGTTAGTTAACCCTTCTAGTTATATTGATATTGTAGTATACGATATGTTAGGTAGAACTGTAGATATGCAACACATTGTTACTAATAGTAAAAAAGCTAGTTACAATGCTCCAAATCTATCAAAAGGAATATATAAATATAAATTGGTTAACGATTTAAAACAGGTTAACACAGGGACTTTTCTAGTAGAATGATTAATAGCAACTAATTTCTATTGGATAGGGCAAAAAACTTTCGTTTTTTGCCTTTTTTTGTTACACAAGAAATTAATAAACTGACACTTATACCATAAAATTCCATTCATCTAAAGCAACTCGTTATTCAACTAACTAAAAGCTTTATTCACATAATAATTCTAGCATAACTACTTCTTTACACTAAATTTGAAGTATCAATAAGATGGTTTTTTATTGAAAGGTTAAATTTGGTTAGTTCTAAAAAAGCAGAAGAGAAATCTTTTGCTTTTTTGTTTAATTACACTATTAAAAGTATTGTTTTTTCACCTTCAAATCCATTCGTCTACAGTATTAAGTTATTCAACTATCACAAGTGTTCATTCGTATAAAAATTAAAAAACAGCTTGCATTTTAATTTAAATTTGAAGTATCAATAAGTAATCTTTTTTTTTAAAAGGATTAAATTTGGTTAGGGACTTTTAAAAAGGCAAAAGAGAAATCTTTTGCCTTTTTTGTTATTTAATTGTATTATATTTCAAGTATTAATTACTAAGTTTATGTTCTTATACCTTAGTTACCCAACATTTGAAAACCGTCACGAAAAAGAACCTCGAATTGAATCTAAGAGAAGCCACTTCTTCCCTATTAGAAATGGCAAGAAATTCTTGTTGGAATAAAATTTCAGATAATACGAGTTACATAATTTCGGAAATAATAAATGACGAGCTGAATTTTTTTGACAAACGAATTGAACGTAAAAAAGCAAACGAAAAGAAAAAACCAAAATCGCTTGAGCAAATAACGGATGAATTAAAAGACATTTACGAAAATTTGTACGATATAAACTTGTACATATATAAAAGCAAAAAGGAAAGTACAATAATTGAAATTCAATACTATCCGAAATCATCACTTGAATCTGACTTTTATGAAACTGTAAAAGAAAATAATCCAATGTTACATTTTAAAATTGGACTTCCGCATTATCGGAAAAATGACAACGAAAAATTTGACGTGAATTGGGAATTAGGTGGAATTCGCCACAAATGGAATAGTTTTTTGGGTAAAATACGATTCAAGATTTATGAATATAAATATCAGAAAAAGAAAAGTTTGCGGAATAAAAACGTTGGGTAACAACGTGTATAATTAATTGCTTTGGTCGTTGTTTATTTTGAAAATTCCTTCGGAATTTTCTTGCGTTCGTTTTTGTTCACTAAATTAGTTGCTCAAACACGCAACGAGCCATACACAAAACCGTTGTACACAATACGAAAAATGAAAATTGGAACTAAAATATTAATACTATTTCTGACTTTGAATTTGATTTCTTGCAAAGGTTCTGCGCAAGAAACTGAAACAAAAAAACCTATTCCCGAATTTGACTTCTCAACTATTGAAAAGTTCAGAGAAACGAAACTTAAAGGTCAAATAATAAACGATTATGATAGTATTTTCAGTCCTTCAGAGAGGAAAGAACTATCGGATATTATTTATGACTATAACATTGAAACAACTCGACAAATAGTTGTAGTGACAATTGATAGAATTTCACCTTATTCGGATATTCAAAAATTTGCGACTGATTTAAGCAATTATTGGGGAGTTGGAGACACAGAAAAAAATAATGGTCTGACAATTATTATGTGCAATCCTTGTAGAAAAATCGGAATTGCAACTGGAACTGGAAACGAACTGATTTTGACAAACGAAATCTGTAAAAAAGTAATTGACCAAACCATAATTCCTGAATTTAAAAATGGAAACTTTTATGACGGAATTAAAAATGGAGTGGCTGAATTAATTGAAAAATGGAAATAAAAGTACTGTGTGCAACAACGTGTATAATTAATTGCTTTGGTAAGTGCTTATTTGGAAAATTCCTTCGGAATTTTATCGCGTTCGTTTTTGTTTACTAAATTAGTTACTGAAACACGCAATTAACCATATACAAACCGTTAGCTTTAAGATAAAAAACTAACCAAAATTATAATATGGAAGAAACTACTTTGACCGAAAATGCATTTGAGGAATTTGAAAATATAAAAAAAGAAGAAGAAAACTTCTACCATGGTGGATTAAAATATTCTGTTGGATTTTTATGTTTTTTGGATTAATGTCTTTCGTTTGTCTAATTCTAGGATTAACGAATATTAAACCTGCACTTGCATTCTACGGGTTTGAAACTAATGAACCTTTTTCTTTAAATGGATTAATTGTGATTTCTGTTGGAATTTTCAAAGGAATTGTTGCTTTTGCACTTTGGTTTGAGAAAGATTACGCAATAAAAATTGGAAAAATAGATGCGATAGTAGGAATTATTCTTTGTATCATCTCTATGCTAGTTCTACCCTTTATTCAAGACGGATTTACCATTACAATTAGATTAGAATTAGCATTATTAATTCCCTTTTTAATTAAACTGAATAGGATTGAAAAAGAATGGGAATCAATAAACTGAAAAAAGTACTCTTTTCAACAAATTTATAATGCTAAAGATTAGAACAAATACCTAAGCAACTAATAGCTTTATATAAATACTATTCCCTAAAAATAGGCTTATCAAATAAATACCATTTAAAACGCAAACCTATTTCATTAAATGTAAAACCAGCAGCTGTAGCAGAGGCAATATTACTTCGCGTACCGTAAATATTAATCAAAGTACGTTCTGTAAATTTATACCCTAATTTACCTTGTATACGATATGTGCTTTGGCTACTATCATCTTCAATATATTGCAAACCAGTAGCTGCAGTTAGTTCGTAAAACCATTCTTTTGGTTTTGTAATAACCTCATCTTTAATTAGGTTAACAAACACTTCTCCTGCATTGAATGTTTCTGGACTAAAGTATATAGTTGGCACTTGGTTTTTAAAGGTAATATATTGATAGTTTAATCCTGCTTTTAGCGAGGGTTTGCTAAGTATGTTGTAGTATAACGAAGTAAATAAAAGGTTTCTAGCATTATCGTCGTTTTGCCAAGTATAAAAGTATTGGGTAAACCAACCTAAGTTAAAGTTAGTGCTTAGGCTATAATTAGCATAAAGGTTATTCATTACAATTTCCCGATCTAATAATTCGGCATTAAAGCTTTGTATTTCGCTTTTATAGCCGATATCTAAAACCTGTAACTTAAAAGGCTTTATTTTAAATCCAATATCGGTTACCAATTGTGTGTAATCATTTGTATTAGCTTTTGCTGAGGTTACACCTGCTGTTCCTTTAAAAGTAATATTTGGAAAAAGCTGGTAAGCTAATCCAAGTGAAAAATCGTTTGATGTAGCATCATTATTCGTAACTTTATTATTAGTAGTTCTGTAACCATAACTTGCTAACCATTTAAACTTCATTGAAGTTGGAAACTCTATATTGGTTTGTACTGCAAAGGCTTTATTATCTCCATTATCAAAAGAATATGAAGTTTTTGTTTCCCAAAATGGTGTAAAACTAGTATTAAGATCTTTAATGAAATTGGTGGCGTCTTTTTGGTTATCATAAAACTTTAACGTGTTTTCTGCAGATGTATAAGCGCCATCATATTTGCCAATAGCTTTTAGCGCATTGGCTTTTCCTAAATTACCATCAAAAGAGCTGCTATCGTTAACTAAAATACGGTTGTAATCGGCAACACTCTTTTTAAAATCGCTTTTGTAAATATTTAATGTGGCTCGTAAAGCCAATAACCAATTTTCGTTAGGTTTGGTTTCCATTAAATTGGAAATTAGTGTTTTTGCTGTTTTAAATTTCTTATTCCAAATTAGAGCTTGAATATATCGTTCTGTTGTAGGTTTAACCATTTCTGGATTAGTATTAGCTCCTAAACTATTAAAAGCTTGTTGACTAAGACTTAAGGCATCTTTTTCTTTTCCTTTTAAATGAGAAACTAAAGACAGACCGTTTAAAGCAATAATTTTGTTTTCTGGGTTTTCTGCTAAAATATCATAAGTTGCTTTCGCATCTTCAAATCTACTTGCAATCAAATAAAGATTAGCCAAATTTAATAGTGTATCCTTATCATTATTAAAAAGCTTCAAGTTTTCTTTTAAAAGTGATTCGGCCTCATTGTATTGTTGTGCTTGTTGCTTTTGGTAAGCGTAACCTAAATACATATACTTTTTTGAGGTTAATGCATTTGGGTTTCCTGGTAAAACCTCTAAAGCTTTATTAACATAAAGTAACGCATCTTCATATTCCTTTAAATTAGATAAGGTATTGGCATAACTTAATAATGCAGGAAAACTTTTGGGATCTTCATCTATCAAGCCTTTAAAATAGGTTTTAGCTTTTGGGAAGTTGCTATTCCATAATAACGATTCGCCATAATTTAGTTTTACTTCAAAATCAGAAGGATAATCTGCTAACAGATTAGTAAAAAGTGTATTTGCTTGTTCTGGTTTTCCATTTAATCCTATGGCACGCCCATAACATAAACGTGCAGTTTTATTTTCTGGGTAATCTTTTAATATGGTTTTAAAAAAAGATTCAGCTTGTTCATACTTACCTATTTCTAAGTAAGTAAAACCTTCTTGCATGTCTTGTGTGTAGGCAAATGCTATTGTAAAAAGTAATATTGAAGTAATTAAATTTTTAATGTTCATGACTTGGTTTTTATGATACTGCAAGTTAAGACCAAAAGTAGCTTCATTCATCTACAGCAAAGTGCCATTCACCGAAATTTGACTACCAACCATTGATTCTTGAAAGATATTTGCGTCAGAAATCTAAAACAATATTAATTAAAAAATAAAGATTATGTCACTTTCAATTAAACAACAAGGCAAAATATTTTTAATAAAAGGATCTATTAATGAAACTACTATTAAACAATTTAAAAACCATTTAGAGTTTTTACTTCTTTTTAGTAAATCATTAACTATAAATATTGATGGTGTTAAATTAATTGATAGAAGCGGCATGAAAGTTTTAAAAGAACTAAATGCTATTTCATTAATGTACAAGAAAAAATTTGAAATTATTGGTTATGGCTGTAAAGACATCTATGATGAGCTATACAATCATGCAGCATAATTAGTTAAAACCATTAGCAACAAATAAAAGTCATGCAAATCTTAACCACTTTAAAATCGAAAAAAATATCTCCAGAACAACTATTTATGCTAAGTGTATTGGTTGTAAATGGTGGTAATTACTTATACAACCTTATTCTTGGAAGAATATTAGGTCCGGCTCAATTTGCAGATGCGGCAGTATTAATAACCTTTTTATTAGTACTTTCTTTTGTGGCAATGACTTTTCAACTGGTAACTGCAAAGTTTTCAGTCATTTTTGAAAACAACTTGTTTAACAGTTTTATTTCGAAAACTTATAAAAACGCTACTGTAGTTGGTATAATATTGGGCGTTTTAATAATAGTTTTTGCTACTCAACTACAACAAGTTTTTAATACATCATCCTCAAGCATGTTTACCATTTTTGGTATTGGCGTGCCTTTATACTTTTTAATGAGTGTAAACAGAGGTGTATTTCAAGGAAAAAAAGAATTTAAATCTTTATCAATAACATATCAAGCAGAAATGCTAAGCAGATTAATCATCACTCTTGGGTTAATCTTTTTGCTTAACATTCAGTCTTCAGTGGTTATCGCAATCGGAATTTTAATCTCTTTCGGATTTGGATTAGTTCCTTTTAGGTTTAAAAACTTAAATTTTAAATCTCCTTTTGTTTTAGAAGCAAAACACTCAAAACAGGTGCGCCGATTTTTTATAATCACTGCGTTTTATGAGTTAACTCAAATTATAATTAATAATAGTGATATCTTATTGGTTAAGCACTATTTTGAATCTTATGATGCTGGTTTATATGCATCATTAGCCTTAATTGGTAGAATTGTTTACTTTATTGCTTGGATGTTTGTAATGCTACTTTTACCAACAGTAGTTCAGCTAAAAAAAGAAGGTAAAGAAACAGCTCCTATTCTATTTAAGTATGTTGGATATATTGCTGGAATTGCAACTGTAATAATTATTGGTTGTGTGTTATTCCCAAAGACAGCAATTACAATTTTATTTGGAGACAGCTATTTAGCAATGGCTCCATTATTATGGAAGTATGCTTTAGCAACAGGCCTATTTGCAATTTCTAACATTTTTGCATATTACTATTTATCCTTAGATAAGTATGTTCCTGTAGTAATTTCTGGCTTGTTTGGTATGCTTCAAATGGGATTAGTTATTTTTTACCATGATAGTTTAGAGCAAGTAGTACATATGCAAATTATAGCTATGTTTTTGCTTCTAGTTATCCAGGTATTGTTTTTCATTTTTAACAATAAAACTAACAAAAAACAACTTTTGGTAAATAGCTAAATCTAAAGTTTTGTTCCATTCGTCTACAGTAAAAAGCATTCTAACTAAATACGACAATTTTCAAACTTTTAATGACGCAAATTTGTACTGTAATTAAAAAAACACTTTAAAAAAACATATATTATGAAATTAGCAATTGTAACAGCATATCCTCCAAGTAAGGTTACTTTAAACGAGTATGCGTACCATCTAGTAAAACACTTCAGACAAAAAGAAGATATTACAGAAATAGTTTTGCTAACTGACAAAACAGATGGTGAAAAAGATATTGAATTTGATGAAGCAGGTTGTAAAATAACTATAAGAGAATGTTGGGCATTTAATAGTTACACAAATATTTTAAATGTAACCAAAGCCATAAGTCAAGAAAAGCCAGATGCTGTTTTATTTAATCTACAGTTCATGAAATTTGGTGACAAAAAAATAGCAGCAGCTTTAGGATTAATGTTGCCATTAGTTTGCAAACTAAAGCGTATACCAAACATTGTGTTATTACACAATATTTTAGAAGAAGTAGATTTAGGGTCTGCTGGATTCACATCAAATAAAATCATGCAAAAAATTTATGGTTTTATTGGAACCACATTAACAAAGCTAATTTTACAGGCAGATACAGTTGCATTAACCATGCAAAAATATGTAGATATCTTAGAAAAGAAATACAAGGCTAAAAATGTAACCTTAATTCCTCATGGAACATTTGAAGTTTCTGAAGTGCAACCAGATTACAACTTACCAAAAGGTCCGTTACAAATAATGACTTTTGGAAAATTTGGAACTTACAAAAAAGTGGAAATAATGATTGAAGCTGTAGAAAAAGTTCGAAAAACTACTGGATTAGATTTAGAAGTTGTAATTGCCGGAACAGATAACCCTAATGTACCTGGTTATTTAGCAAAAGTACAAGAAGATTATAAACACGTACCGCAAGTAAGATTTACTGGATATGTTGAAGAATATGAAGTGCCAACATTATTTAAAGAAAGTGCTGTAGTTGTTTTTCCATATACCTCAACTACGGGAAGTTCTGGAGTGTTACACCAAGCAGGAAGCTATGGTAAAGCAGTAGTAATGCCAGATTTAGGTGATTTAGCTTTATTAGTAAATGATGAAGGTTACCAAGGAGAATTTTTCGAACCAACTTCTGTAAATAGTTTAGCCAATGCTATTGAAGCTATTGTAATTAACGATAATTATAGAATTGCTTTAGGTGTTGCAAATTATAGAGCTGCTACAGCTTACCCAATGCAAAAAATTACAGACATGTATTTAACAAGTTTTAATAAAATAATGTCTAAAAACAAGACTAAAAGAACAATGGTTATAGAACCTACTACTGTTGAGTAATATACTTAAACGACGCCTTTTTTGCCCCATTTTTATCAATAAAACCAAAGTGTTTTTGAGTGTTTTTACGCCAAGGAAGTCTACCTACGACTTCCTTTGGTATATAAGTAAAGTCATATAAAGTCCAAGACATAAATTGCAAATCGTTATTTGCAATTATCTCTTGGATTTTTTTATGGTAATTAGCTTGATCTTCTTCAGAACTTCCAAAAGGTTTCCAAAATCCAGAATAAGATGATAATCCATATTCTTGAAGTACTAAAGGTTTGTTTGGAATTTCTGATTTCATGGATTTGATGGCTTCATCTAATTTTTCTAGAGCTTCATAATAATGAAAAGACACAAAGTCTACTTTATCTTTTAAAATAGAAGCACTTTGCGTGTTAGACCATCCAATGGTTACAGGATGAGAATCATCAATAGATTTTACTAAATCAATCATATTCTCTAACCATGCAATTACATTGTCTTTTCCTCTGGAATCAAAGTCTAAATTAGGTTCGTTTTTTATATCCCAAGCCAACAAAGCGTTATGATTTTTTACAGCTTTAACGATAATTTCTGCGTGACGTTGGTTTAATGTCCAACTCATTACATTATAATCGCCATAAAAATCAAAAAGCGTTAAGACTACTTTTAAATTATGCTCTTCTGCTAAATCTAAAGTTTGCTTTAATTTCTCAATTTTTTTAGGGTTAACTTCTGCTTTTCCAAAGTCTTCATATTGCACAAAAAGTCGCACCGAATTTAGTCCAGCATTTTTTATAATTTTAAAATCTTTTGAGATGGTATCTATTGAAAATGCATCACCAAACATATCCCATGGATTGGCTTGTGGATAGTAGTTAATTCCTTTAATATCCAAACTATCTACTGAAACTATTTTAGATTTTGTATTGTAAATTCCTGCATCTTCTTTAACCAAATGTCTAATGCGCCAAAAGCCATCTTCAAGTAAAAACACCATTTTATAATTGGATATTTCGGTAGTTTCTAAAACTAGTTCTTTAGCTTTAAATACGCGTTTATACTCTACAACATTTCGATCTGTAATTACAGCCAATTGTCCATCCTCACTAAAAAATTCTAGAGTTGGATTGTGTTTTAATGTAGTAGCTTCAATGGATATATCTTCAGCTTTATTTAGCTCTATAAAAGCATATAAATTTTCTCTTGCACTATCTGTGTAATAATCCTTAATTCCAGCAATTTTGTTGGTTTTGTATGCAATTTGCTTTACATACCAAGCATCTAAATAATCGTTTTGTAAAGCATTTAAATTTTCCTTATCCATTGGTCTGCCTTCATTTTGTAAAGGTTCCCAATTTAGTTTAGGTAAATATTGTTCTACTTTTTTAATTTCGGTATGTAACATAGTGCTTCTATCTGCACCTGTATTTAGGTAACTAAATATAGCGCTAACACCAGAAACAATTAAGGCTATAAGCATAATATATGAGGCTATTAAAATGGTACGCATTATGTTTTTATTAAGAGCTACCATAGTTTTTTATTGTTAAATTCTTTTTCTATTCCTGCGGTTTCAATGCGAAAATTATAAGTATCATTTTCAAAAATAGCTGGTTTTAATTTGAAATACACATAGCCATTATATGATGTTTTGGTGTAAGTTTCTAAAAGTTTATTGTTCTTATAAATTAGAAGTTTTACCTGTAAACCATCCGGAATCATTTGTTGCATAAAACTTTGTAATGGACCAACAGAAATATCACGATTATTATTAGAAAACGCAACATTAAAATCTTCAATTACTTGCTGATAATTAACAGTTATATCATTACTTTCTGCCATACCATCAACAAAAGCTTTAATGACCCAATTATCAGCATAATCTGGGTGAATTATCTTAGAAGTTGCAATACCATCAATGGTTGTGCCAGTTGTTTTTAAAATATTGCCCTTAGAGTTTTTGATAAAAAACATCACAAAAGTACCATCACTAACTACATTATTCTGTTTGTCTTTTATAATAGATGTTGAAAATGTTGTTATTTGATTGCCATCTGCATAATCATGAGGTCGCTTAGCTGTAATACTAAAATCTGTTGGGATTGAAGAAGATATATTTATGGTAAATTCCTTAGAATTGGTTCCTAAACTTTCTGAAGACACCAACATTCTACCACTTTCTTTTTTTGAATAAATATTTTTAAAAGCAATTAAGTTATTAGTAAAAATGTTATGACTTTCTTCTAACGACAAAAACTGATGTTTCGCATTAACTAAGGTATTTACTGGTACAGGATTGTCTAAAGAATCGGTTGGAACAACCACTAACATCGTATAATCTGTTCCTCCAGCTTCAATACTTGGTGGTCCAATATAGGTTTCGATAGTTGCTACTTCTGCTTTAGGATTGATATTAAATGTTCCTGAAAGTGAAACGCCATCTTGAAGTAGTTTCCAGTTAACAACACCAATTTTATGGGTAATGTTTTTTGGGATTGTATATTCTAAAGTATTACTTTCAAAAGTTGGAGACACTAAAGTTGAACCATAACTATTTGAACAATACAATAAAGGTTTTACATTTTCTGATGTTGAAAATTTTAAAATTACTCTGCTACCAACTTCATAATCTATTTGTGCCGTTAATAGTTTAATATCAACATCGCGTTCACCTTCTTTCATAATGGTAAAAGATGACAATAAAATCAAACCTAAAAAGAATAGATATGTATATTTAAGTTTCATTAATTCGGACTTCCTATATATGTGTTTATTTCAATTTTAATATAGCTAAAATCTGTATGATCAATTTTTTGTAATTGTGTATTGGTATGATTATCTATTCTGTTTGGCACTATTTTATTAGAAATATCTTCGTTTGGCAAACCATTAACAAAGATGTTTTCCATACTTTCATTAATGATTTTCACTTTTCCTTCTTGCAAAATATGATATTCAAAATCTTGTTTACGTTGTTGTCTCACACCTTCTTTTACAAATAAATGGTCTACCCAAATCATATTTTGGCTATCATCATAATATGTAATTAAAATTTGAGGTATTGTAATTTCCTGAATGCCACTATTAAAAAGATTTCCGTTTATAGTTTTATCTTTAATATTAATAGCACTAAGTACTACATTTTTATATAAGTCAGATCCAGATACATTGCCTGCAACCTGTAAATTGAACTTTGTTGGTTGTTCTTCAAATTCAACAGGCGTAAATTCATCGGGGTTAAAAGTATCGGGAATAGAATCTTGTGTTTTAGACCAAGCAATACCTTCAAAATTTATACGAAAACTACTGGATTCTTTAGGCATTAATTTATGCTTTACATGATATTTTGCGTTGTATGTAGCTAACTGTTTGTTGTCATCATTATATAGAGTTCCTTTTAAAATAATATCTGCAGGAACATTATCTATATTTTGTACTTCGCCAATAATAGCGTAGCTACCATCATATTGCACTAATTTAGCTGAAACGACTTCTAAAACAGGTTGCTTTAAAATATCTTCATGATGCGTTTGTTCGGTTGTAACACGTCGCCTTCCTTGATTAAAATATTTTGTTGCATTATCTGAATACAATTGGTCTGGAGGTAAATCATTATTTAAATCGTCTGCTTTTAAATACCACTTCCCTTTAATTTTAGATAGTGATTTATAATCTACTTTCTCTATTTTCTCTAAAGGTGTTATCCAATTGGTTATAACTTTAGCAGAGACCGTGCTATCATTATGTTTAGTAATTTCGGTTTCAATGGCATCCATTTTAGCATAACTACTCAATAGTCCGTCGGTTACTGAAATTTCTAACATATACTGAGCAATTGGGATATCACTACTTGGATCTATTAAACTATGTGCTTTTTCAAATTGTTTAAAATCTAAAGCGTCATAATATGCAATTATGGCATTTTCTGGACTGCGTTGCGAATCGTTTTTTAAGTAGAATAAATAGATTCCATAAAACACAACAATAGCTAAAATTAGCGACCAAACATGTGTAATTCTTAATACATTTCTATTGAACTTGTTATACGCTATAGGAAATTTTAAAAAATCAGGAACAGGCTTGATACGTGTTTTTAACATGTTAACCCAAAGCATTTGTATGTTTAAAATAAAAGCAATTAAAACCGTTAAAAACGGCATAATTCCCCAATGAATTTTTAGCCATTTGGCAACATCTTCTTTTGGTAAAATAGATGATACAGGAGGTATATTAAGGCGTTCCCAAACCATAATACCGTTTTCTAATTGCCTTAAACGTTGCCAACCACAGAAATAGAGAATTGGGTCGTAAAACTTATCGTTAGAAAAAATGTATTTAAGGTTATATTTTTCTGGTGTTGTTAAAAACTGTTGTAAAGATCCAATACCAGCTACTCCTTTAAATTTTGAGTTTTCTAAACGCTCAATTGGTCTCGTAGTTAATTCTGGTAATCGTCTTGCAGAATGATAATTACCATCTACAGTCATTGCATTGGTTTGCGCACTTAACCAAGCCATTTGGTCGCCAAAGCCAAGGGTTAAAAATCGCCATTTATCATGATCATCTTGATTTAAGAAATTCACAATAGGTAACATCTTTATTTTTTGTGGCTGCGATGGTCTAAAGTAGTTTAAACTCATTGTAAAAATGACCATAAATACAAATAACCCTGCTAATATTCCACCAATAATACGATGGTAAATAGCACCAAATTTAGACTGAATGAGTTCTTTTAAATCGCCTTGTACAAAACGATATGCAAATTCACCCATTAAAGGTATAGACAAGATAGAAGCCCAAAGTGTAAAACGGTCTAATGTTAATATATTAAATGCTGTTTCTCCTAACATTTTTAAAGGAACAGGTGTTGTTCCTCCTGTTCCTAAAATGGTACATATGGTAACTGATAAACCAAAAAACAAGTAACGTTTACTGTAATATCTATAGAATATATAAGGTAATAATACAAGTAAAATACCCCAAGGGATTAAAAAGAACACCAAACCAGATGATGTAATTTCTAAAAAATTATCTCGCGAACCATGTGGAATTGGAACTTGTGTTATTGGGTTAGCTTTAGAGTTTAACCAGTACGGAAAAATACAACCAACAATTAACACTAACGATAACATGCCGAAGCTTATAATACGTTTAAAGAGCTTAAAAAAGCTATTTAAAAAAAGTTTAAAAGTCACTTCTTTCATCGAGCTTACTTGCTCTCTAGAAACATCCATTAATACCATACCTATTAAAGGAAAAATAAAAAATACCATTCCAAAAATTGGTGTTACGTGGTGAGATGTTACTGTAACAGAAATAAGAGATAAACACGTTGCTAAATACCATTTCTTACCCGTTTTTAACCATAAGTAAATTTCTGGTAAAGCATGCATTAAAACTGAAACACCAACAATACTTGGTAATTGGCCAAATATGTGAAGGGTTTCTACAAACGACGATGAAAAAACAGCTAAAACCGAAGCATAACCAGCAACCGTTTTATTGGAAGTCATTAATAAAGAAAACCTGTAAACACCTGTTATAAATAGTACAATTGCAATTAGAGCAACACTAAACATTCCAAATTTCAACCCTCCAATCATTGAGAGTAACCCAATAGATTGATGTACTAAAGGCGGATAACTTTGTACTGTAAAACCAGTGTACCATTCGTAGTTCCAGGGCTCAAACCAACTATTTGCATAATGATCTGCAAAAAACAAATGTATTAGGGCATCGTATGTTGTCTCCAAAGTAAAAAAAATGGAGCTACCATGAAATGCTAAACCCAGTAAGAGCGCAGAAATTAAGTATTTATTTGAGGTTTCCTTCATTTAAAGCCTAAGCTAAAACAATGTGGTAAAGATAAATAAATTAAACAGTGCTTCATTTTTTAATTATCTACAGCAATCTACCATTCGTCGACACTTAACTATAGGTTAAACTAAATAAGAATTTTACACTGGCTTTCCATAGTACTTTTGAATCATCAAAAACAAATAAAACAACTTACTTATGAAAGTTTTAGCAATAGATGACCAACAATTAGTTTTACTTCCTTTACAAAAAAGGTTAACCGAATTAGGTTACGAAGTTAAAATCGAAACCGATTCAACTAAAGGATTAGAATTATACAATTCATTTAATCCAGATTTAGTGATAGTAGATATAAATATGCCTTGGGTTTCAGGGTTAGATGTTGTTAAATACATTAGAGTAACTAAAAATTCTCTAACACCAATAATGGTACTTTCTGGTAACACTAAAGATGACATAATAACAGAAGGTTTTGAATTAGGTATTAATGACTATATGAAAAAACCATTAAGCATGAATGAAATCTGCGCGCGTGTAAAACGATTAATTGGTGCTCCAGAAACACAAAAAAGTTCTACTAAAAGTGAAGTAATGATTCAGCAGCGTTGTGTTGGTGTTGTTATTCCTTGTTATAATGAAGAAGAAAGACTTTTAAGTAAAGAATTTACAGATTACATAGATAAAAATTCTGGTTACCACTTGTGTTTTGTAAATGATGGAAGTAAAGACAAAACCTTAGAAGTGCTTCATAATTTAAGAAAAGGTAGAGAAGACTTCATTACGGTTTACGATTGTGAAAAAAATGGAGGAAAGGCAGAAGCTGTTCGTTTAGGCATGTTGCACATGGCTAAAAAAGAAGACTTAGATTATATAGGGTTTTTAGATGCTGATTTATCTACAGATTTAGCAGACTTTGATGACTTAGTAAAAACTATTGAAAATTCAGATTTTAAAATTGTAAGTGGTTCAAGAATTGCTAGAATGGGAGCGAATATAACTAAAGAATCTGCTCGTAAAATTATTAGTTTAACCATCAATTATATCATTAGAAAGATTTTAAAAATGGATTTTAAAGACACTCAATGTGGAGCAAAAATCTTTAGTAAAGATGTAATTCAAATTGCTTTTGGTAAAAAGTTTGTAACTCAGTGGATTTTTGATGTAGAAATATTTAAAAGAATGACACAACATTTTGGGTTAAAACAAGCTAAAAAAATACTTTGTGAACAACCATTAAAAAGATGGATTCATGCAGATGGTTCTAAACTATCTATGAAAGATTCAATTAAAATAGTAATGCAATTAGGACAAATAGCATGGGTTTACAGAGGTAAAAAAAGTGCTAACTCTGTTACCGAAAACAAACTAGAAACAGCATAAATTATTTAAAACTAAAAAAGAATATTCATAATGAAAATAGGAATTATAATTATATTCCATGATAATGAAAATGATATTGACAGTAATTTATTTAATAACTTATTTAATATAAAAAATAACACTCATTTATGTCTTGTTAATAATGGTAGTAAAGACGATACTCTTGAGAGACTACATGCCATAAAAGATAAATGTGAAACAACTATAAATATTGTTGATATTAAAAAAAACAAAGGCAAGGATTCAGCTATAAAAGCAGGTGCCAGATATTTGTTTAATCAAAATGATTTAAAACTTATAGGGTATTTAAGCTGGAACCCGTCTGTTAATTTCAATAAATTTAAAGAGCTTATTAGAGTTGTTGAAGAAAACAAAGAATCAATGGTTAAACACAATACTAAAACACTTAAAAACAAACAATTTCAAAGAGCTATATTTAAAAACATATTCTCTATAGTTGAATATTTTGAAAAATTAATTGAAACAGAACAAAATAGGTCTTTTCAAAATTAATTTTTTTGAACTTCATTATAGTTTGCGCATGCTATCACACACAATTGCTTTAAGATTCAGTATTAAAAAAGCCTGAAAATTATAATTTTCAGGCTTTTTTAATTTAAAGTCGGGGTGGCAGGATTCGAACCTGCGACCTCCGCGTCCCAAACGCGGCGCGATAACCGGGCTACGCTACACCCCGATTTTGGTTATCTGTAACGGGATGCAAATATAGTTTTTTTATTCATTTCTCAATTACAATTCCAAAAAAATATTTCTTATTAAAAAGTGATAATTTAGCATCTTGAAATTTAAAAAACTAAACATGCCTTTTATCAAGAAAGAACTTCCTTTTTTATTACTTATTTGCATTTTCAACTTAAACATTTATGGTCAATCTATGATTAAAGGAAAAATTGTAGATGGAGAAAACAACACTGCCTTAGGGTTTACCAAAATAATAAATATTGAAAATAATGAAACATATTACACCTCGAATCCAGATGGAACTTTCGAGATAAATAAAGCTGGTACTTATACATTTAAAAAAGAAGGCTATATTGAAAAAAGTTTAAAGCTCGAAGAAAATCAATTTTACATTATTCAATTGAATATTAATCCTTCAGAATTAAATGAAATTGTTATAAATGCAAACCATATTCCAAAACAATTAAAAAAATCCACGGCGTCTATCAATATTATTTCTTCCGAAGATATTCAACGTTCAAACAATATAGATTTTGCTCCTATTCTAAATAGAACTCCCGGTATTTTTATGCAAAATGGCGCACTAAATACAAATAGAATTACAATTAGAGGTGTTGGTTCCAGAAATCTTTTTGGCACTTCAAAAATTAGAGCTTATTTTAAAGATATTCCATTAACAAATGGTAGTGGAGCTACTACTATTGAAGATTTCGAACTCGCTTCAATATCACGTTTTGAAATAATTAAAGGTGCTGCATCAAGTATTTACGGCGCTGGTTTAGGTGGCACAATTCACTTAACACCTCAAAATTCATATTTAAACAACTCCAACATCAATGGTGAATTTTCTATAGGTTCTTTTGGACTTGTTAAAGGCATTGTGAATGTAAATCATGGTTCATTAAAAAATAGCTTTAGAGCTGTTTATAGTAATACACACAGTGATGGCTACCGAGACAATAACAGCTACGACAGACAAACATTTACTTTAACATCTAATCATTTTTTAAGTAAAAAAGATGAGTTATCGTTTTTGGGTAGCTTTGTTAATCTAAAAGCATTCATACCCAGCTCAATAAACGAAACAGCTTTTAATGAAAATCCAGAATCTGCAGCTTTTACCTGGAGACAAGCCAAAGGTTTTGAAGATTCTAAACGAGGTATTTTAGGAGTATCTTGGAATCATGAATATAATAGTACTTTAAATCAATCTACTAGTGTTTTTACATCATTTAGAAATGCTTACGAACCCAGACCATTTAATATTTTAAAAGAAAAAACTTTTGCTATTGGTATTAGAACTCGCTTATTAGGAAATTCAAAAATATTTGACAACAACCTGAACTGGACAGTGGGTGGTGAATTATTTAAAGACAATTATAAATATGCAACATTTGATAATTTGTATCAAGATTTCCCTGCTGGAACCGGAAGTGTTGAAGGTGATAAATTATCAGATTTTAAAGAAGATAGAAAATACTACAACGTATTTGCTGAAGGTAATTACGAGATTTCTAAAAAAACAACATTATCTATTGGCTTAAACTTAAATGAAACGTCTTATGTTTTAAATGACAGATTTCCTGCTTCAACCGAAAATCCAGACCAATCAGGTGAATTTAAATTTAAAAACATAATATCTCCTAAACTTGGTGTTTCGCATTTATTTTCGGAAAATTTCAGTGTTTTTTCTAGTATAAGTCATGGCTTTTCTCCGTTATCTCTTGAAGAAACTTTACTACCAGACGGACAAATAAACAACAGTTTAAAACCAGAAACCGGTTGGAATTTTGAAATTGGTGCGAGAGGTTCAACTACTAATAACCGTTTGCAATATAATATATCGCTTTATAGACTTGATATAAAAAACCTTTTAGTAGCCCGAAGAACAACTGAAGATCAATTTATTGGCATTAACGCTGGTAGAACACAACATGATGGTTTAGAATTAGCTTTGAATTATAATTGGCTAAACAATGAAAATATTTCCATAAGTTCATTTATAAATTATACGCTTAATAATTTTACTTTTAAAGATTTTGTTGATGATAGCAATGATTATTCTGGAAATGATTTAACTGGTGTTCCCTCAGATATTTTTAATACTGGTGTAGATTTTAATTCCACTTTTGGTATTTATGGTAACATTAACTTCCTGTATGTTGGAAAAATGCCAATTACCGACAGTAACAACTTGTATTCAGACAGATACAGTTTAACAAATTTTAAAATAGGTTATCAGTTAAATCTTAATAAAAAGCTAAAATTAAACACATTTATAGGTGTAAACAATATCTTTGATAAGCATTACGCATCACAAATCTTGATAAATGCATCAGGCTTTGGAGGTAATGCACCTAGATATTATTATCCAGGAAATCCAGTAAATTACTTTACTGGTGTTAATTTGAATTATAATTTTTAACCCTATATGCCTAATAAAATGAAACTATTTTATTCCTTACTTACTGTAATTCTTATCACAATAAGTGCTTGTGCACAACAAACAGATTCTGAGGTAAAAGCTGAAAATCCTGAAAAAATCAATTACACATCAGAAATAGTTGTTCCAGATTTAAACATTCCTTGGGGTATGGTTTTTTTACCTGATGAAAGTTTACTCATTACAGAACAAACAGGAGAATTAATTCATTTTAAAAATGGTAAAAAAACATTTATTGAAGGTGCCCCAGAAGTATATTTTCGTGGGCAAGGTGGCTTTTTAGATATAGAAATTCATCCTGATTATGAAAATAATGGATGGATTTACATGACTTATAGTTCAACTGAAGGTGAAGGAGACGGTGGAAATACCGCTTTAATGAGAGCTAAACTAGATGGCAACACTTTAGTTGAAAAACAATTACTCTATAAAGCTAGCCCAAATACAAGGAGAGGCCAACATTTTGGCTCTCGCATAGAATTTGATAATGATGGCTACTTATATTTTTCTATAGGTGAGCGAGGTGAACGCGATGTTAACCCTCAAGATATTACGAGAGATGGTGGGAAAATTTACAGACTAAATGATGACGGTAGCACACCTTCAGACAATCCATTTGTTGGTACTGAAAATGCTAAAACTTCTATTTATAGTTACGGCCATAGAAACCCTCAAGGTATGGCAATTCATCCTTCAACAGGAGCTATTTGGATTAACGAACATGGTCCCAGAGGTGGTGATGAAATAAATATTGTAGAAAAAGGCAAAAACTTTGGGTGGCCTGTCATTTCTTATGGAATAAATTACAGCGGTACGCCATTTACAGACATTACAGAAAAGGAAGGTATGGAGCAACCTCTGTTTTATTGGGTGCCTTCAATTGCTCCAAGCGGTATGGCTTTTGTAACATCAAATATATATCCAGAATGGGAAGGAAATATCTTGGTTGGTTCTTTAAAATTCGCATATTTAGAACGATTAGAATTAAAAAATAACAAAGTTGTTAAACGTGAAAAGTTGTTAGAAGGCTTAGGTCGTGTTCGCAATGTTATTCAAGGTCCTGATGGATACATTTATGTTGCTATAGAAAAGAAAGGTATCGTTAAAATTGTTCCTAAAAAATAAAAACACATGAAATTCATTGCTATTAAACTTATCATAGCATTATTAGTTTTTTTAAATTCAAATATTCAAGCTTATAGTCAATCTAATCCTTTAAAAGAAAGTACAGAAAGAGGAAGGTTAGTATATGAAGATTTTTGTATAACCTGCCATTTACCAAACGGTGAAGGTGTTGAAAATGTATATCCACCACTTGCAAAATCCGATTATCTTAAAATAAATCGTGAAGCAAGTATTAAAGGCATTAAATACGGGCAAGAAGGTGAAATAGTTGTTAATGGTAAAGTCTATAATGGTTATATGGCGCCTCTGGGTTTGTATGATGATGAAGTAGCAGATGTTATGAATTATATCTCAAATAGCTGGGGTAACAAAAATGACAAAATAGTTACTGAAGAAGAAGTGTCAAATATCAAAAAATAGACACATTTCCTCTTAAATGATTTAACATTTAACTAACTTTGCAAAACGTTAATTAAACAAACAAATCATGCTCATAATTGGAATTGCTGGCGGAACAGGATGCGGAAAAACTACAGTTGTTAATCAAATTATAAATGAGCTACCTGAAGGCGAAGTTGGCATTATTTCTCAAGATTCTTATTACAAAGATACTACGCACTTAAACTACGAAGAACGTGTAAAAATAAATTTTGACCATCCCAGATCTATAGATTTCGACCTTTTAGTTGAACATTTAAAAGAACTAAAAAATGGAAAGCCTATACACCAACCTGTATATTCTTTCGTTAAACATAATAGAACCGGAGACACCATCTTAACGCACCCACGTAAAGTGATGATAGTTGAAGGTATCTTAATTCTTACAAATCCAGAATTACGAGATATGTTTGATATAAAAATATTTGTTCATGCCGATAGTGATGAACGTTTGATTAGACGTTTAAAAAGAGATATTTCAGAACGTGGAAGAGACTTAGACGAGGTGCTTAACAGATACAAAACAACATTAAAACCTATGCATGCTCAATTTATAGAACCTATGAAAGAGTATGCAGATATTATAATACCAAACAACCATTACAATACAGTAGCTATTGATATTGTAAAAACCATTATTAATGATAAACTATAAAATGGCTTTTTTTAAGACTAAATATTTAAAACCTTTTAAAAATATATTTGTACTTATTTTAGTTGTATTTGTTGTTTGGATGCTGTTTTTTGATGCCAACTCATGGCTTATTCATCATGAACTAAATACCGATATTGAAGCTTTAGAAAACGAAAAAGAATACTACAGAAAAGAAATAGAAAAAGACAATAAAGATTTAAAAAAATTAAGCACAGACGAAGGTCTAGAAAAATTTGCAAGAGAAGAATACTATATGAAGCGTGATAATGAAGAAATTTATATTATAGAATATGAAGATAGTTTAAAAACTAAATAATATGGCTAATAAATTGTTTGATGAGTTTAGTCCTGTTTCAGCAAAACAATGGAAACAAAAAATTCAGTTTGATTTAAAAGGAGCTGATTACAATGAGACCCTTGTATGGAAAACTAACGAAGATATTTTAGTTAAACCATTTTATCATGCTGATGATTTTAAGAAACTGCCTAATGTTTCAAATACTAAAGCCACTCAATGGGAAATTTGTCAGACTATTTTTGTTTCCAATTCAAAAAAATCAAATTTAAAAGCTATTAATGCTATTGAAAAAGGTGCGGAGAGTGTAAAATTTATTATACCAACTGAAGAAGTTTCAATTGAAGATTTATTGAAAAACATTAACCTATCTTCTACTCCACTTTATTTTGAATTGCAGTTTTTATCAGAAGAGTTTGTTAAAAAACTGATTTCTTTTTCCGCGAAAGCGAAAATAAATATTCAAACAGATATTTTAGGAAACTTAGTAAAAACAGGAAACTGGTTTTACAACCTAAATAAAGACCATAAACACTTTGAAGCTATTGTAAAAACAACCTCAGTATTTAGTGTAAATGCGTCGTTATACCAAAACGCTGGTGCAACAATGGTTCAGCAATTAGCGTATGCTTTAGCTCATGCAAATGAATATTTAAATCATTTAAATAATGAGTCGCTTCAAGTTACTTTTAATCTTTCGGTTGGTACAAACTACTTTTTTGAAATAGCAAAACTGAGAGCTTTAAGAGCGCTTTGGAAAACTTTAGCATCAGAATATAACATCAACTCAGATTGTCATATAATTGCTACTCCAACTAGACGCAATAAAACCCTTTACGACTACAATACTAACTTGTTACGCACCACAACAGAATGTATGAGTGCTATACTAGGCGGTGTTAATACAATAAGTAATTTATCTTATGACTCTATTTATCACAAAGACAATGAATTTGGAGAACGTATTGCGAGAAATCAATTATTAATTTTAAAACAAGAGAGTTACTTTAATAAAGTAAATAATCCTTCTGACGGTTCATATTACATTGAAAGCTTAACAACTCAACTTGCAGAAAAAGCTTTAGATTTATTTAAAAATATTGAGGCAAACGGTGGCTTTTTAAAACAATTAAAGGAAGGCACCATTCAAAGAAAAATTAAAGAAAGTGCATCCAAAGAACAATTACAATTCGATTCTGGTGAAGAAGTTTTATTAGGAACCAATAAACACCCAAACCCTAATGATAAAATGAAAGATGAATTAGAAATTTATCCTTTTATAAAAACAAATCAACGAAAAACATTAATAGAACCTATTATAGAAAAACGACTAGCAGAACATTTAGAACAAAAACGATTAAAAAATGAAAATTAAAATGAACTTAAAAATTACCTTAATTACTTTTTTATTAGCATTCACTTTTCTCGGTTGTAAAAAAGAAAACACATTTTCAGACTACAAGTATAATGACAAACCTGAAGTATTGGCTTGCAACGGGTTAAACTCAAAGTTGTATCAAGAAGCTTTGTACTCTTTTGAAGATGATATTTTAAATTATTATGGGAAAGCAAAACCAAATACATCTTTAGTTCAAGCATACTCGCAATTATTAAGAAACTCTATTTATGGTCGATTGAAATTTGAAGATGTTATTTCAGAACACACTGTAAAAGTATTTGAAGTACTAAAGAATGAAGATGATCTTTGGGATGCCAACAACACTAAAAGTCATTTAAACTACAGTAGTAATATTATTAAATGTATTTCTAATAATATGCAAGACAAAAGTCTTAAAACTACTTTTGACGCGCTTATATCAACAAATAGCTTAAGCCCTAAGCTTTTTGGAACACCTTTAATGTCAAAATACAGAACAGCTTTAAATGATAAATATTTAGCAACTTATATAGCATTAGATTTATATTACTCTAAGCTTTTTGATATCGATTTATCTAAAGTTAATTTTGATGAACCTGAACCACTAGATTTTAATGTAATTCCACAAAAGTCAGATACAAGCGCCCAAACGAATTAAAATAATTCATTTTGAGAAAAAATCTTCAACATATTGAATTAAAATCCGAAGTCCCAAGTCTAGAGTCTGAAGTTTCAAAATTTCAAACTGCCGAAGGCATCGAAGTAAAATCCATATACTCAAAAAAAGATGTTGAAAATTTAGAACATCTCAATTTTGTTGCAGGAATAGCGCCAAACCTTCGTGGACCATACAGTACCATGTATGTTCGTAGACCTTGGACTATTCGGCAATATGCTGGTTTTTCAACAGCAGAAGAAAGTAATGCTTTTTACAGGCGTAATTTAGCTGCTGGACAAAAAGGATTATCAGTTGCCTTCGATTTGGCAACGCATCGTGGGTACGATAGTGACCATGAACGTGTAGTTGGAGATGTTGGAAAAGCAGGTGTAGCAATAGATTCGGTTGAAGATATGAAAATACTTTTCGACCAAATTCCATTAGACAAAATGTCTGTTTCAATGACAATGAATGGTGCTGTTTTACCAATAATGGCATTTTATATTGTAGCTGCAGAAGAACAAGGTGTAAAACCAGAACAACTTGCAGGCACAATCCAAAATGATATTTTAAAGGAATTCATGGTGCGTAACACATACATTTACCCACCAACGCCTTCCATGAAAATCATTTCAGATATTTTTGAGTACACTAGTAAACATATGCCAAAATTCAATAGCATAAGTATTTCTGGTTATCATATGCAGGAAGCTGGCGCTACATGTGATATTGAGTTAGCTTACACCTTAGCAGATGGTCTGGAATATATTAGAAAAGGCTTAGCAGCAGGAATGGATATTGACACCTTTGCTCCTCGCCTTTCCTTTTTCTGGGCAATAGGCATGAATTATTTCATGGAAATTGCTAAAATGCGAGCTGCACGTATGCTTTGGGCTAAATTAGTAAAGCAATTTAATCCTAAAAACGAAAAATCTTTGGCACTTCGTACGCATTGTCAAACAAGCGGCTGGAGTTTAACGGAACAAGATCCTTTTAATAATGTAGCGAGAACAACTATAGAAGCTGCTGCTGCTGCATTTGGAGGTACACAAAGCTTACACACTAATGCTTTAGATGAAGCTATTGCATTACCTACAGATTTTTCTGCAAGAATAGCCCGTAACACCCAAATATTTTTACAAGAAGAAACACATATTACCAAAACGGTTGACCCTTGGGCTGGGAGTTATTATTTAGAAAAATTAACGCATGACATTGCACAAAAAGCTTGGTCTTTAATTGAAGAAGTTGAAGAACTTGGAGGTATGACCAAAGCTATTGAAGCTGGTATACCTAAAATTAGAATTGAAGAAGCGGCAGCTAAAAAACAAGCTCGTATTGATTCTGGTCAAGATATTATTGTTGGTGTTAATAAATATAGATTAGATGAAGAAGAACCTATTTCCACTCTAGAAGTAGATAATCAAACCGTTAGAAACCAGCAAATAGAACAATTAAATAGCATTAAATCTGAAAGGAATTCTGAAAAAGTTAAACTAGCTTTATTAAAATTAACTAAAGCTGCGCGTACAGGAAAAGAAAATTTATTAGCTTTAGCTGTTCATGCTGCACGAGAAAGAGCTACTTTAGGTGAAATTAGTGACGCTCTTGAAGCAGAATTTGGAAGGTATAAAGCACAAATAAAATCATTTTCTGGCGTGTATAGTAAGGAAATAAAAGACGACGAATCCTTTAAAAAAGCTAAAGAATTAGCTGATAAGTTTGCAGAACAAGACGGAAGACGTCCACGTATTATGATTGCCAAAATGGGACAAGATGGTCATGACCGTGGTGCAAAAGTGGTAGCAACTGGTTATGCAGATGTTGGTTTTGATGTAGATATTGGCCCCTTATTTCAAACACCACAAGAAGCTGCCAAACAAGCTGTTGAAAACGACGTACACATACTTGGTGTTTCATCCCTTGCTGCAGGCCATAAAACTTTAGTACCACAAGTTATTGAAGCTTTAAAAGCTTATGGTCGTGATGATATTATGGTTATAGTTGGTGGTGTAATACCAAAACAAGATTATCAATATTTATTTGATGCTGGCGCCATTGCTGTTTTTGGACCAGGAACAAAAATTAGCGATGCCGCTATTAAGATTTTGGAGATTATAATTGATTAAATAAAAAAAGCCAATTCATTTGAATTGGCTTTTTTCTGAAAAGTAATTAAAACTAATCAACTTTTTTATCTTCGTTGTTTATCTCATATTCTACAAAATCACCAGCATTAATAACTGTCCAATTATCAAATGTTTTAAAATACTTTTTAATGACTTTATTTACATCTTCAACAGTTAAACTGGTTACTTTATCCTCAATATTTTTATGAAACATCATGTCTCTATCATAATATAAATTATTATTAATTAGACTTGAAAGTTCATTGTCTTTTGCTCTAGATACATTTTCACCTTGCACCCAACTATTTACAGCTACTTTAAGTTCATCTTCAGTAATACCTTCTTTTATAAATCGTTCTATTTCTTCACTGAATCCTTTTTGAACTTTTGATGCATTTTCTGGAGCATAAATAGCATACACTAAAATTGAAGAATTTTTATCATCAGGATTAGAATCTACTCTTACTCGTCCACCTGCGCCATAACTTACACCATCTTTTTGTCTTAAACGTGTGGTAATTCTGGAACTTAAAACACCACCACCAAAAATTGAACTTGCTACTTCAAGCGCTGCATAATCATCTTCTACTTGGCTACCTTCAAAAGACATAACACCTATACTAATAGCATTTTTTTTGTCTGGTGTTTTAATCTTTTTATTCGCTGCATTATTAAGTGCATATTTATCAGCAATTGGCTGATATGGCTTATCTGATTTAAAATCGGCAAACTCGGTTTCAAAATAATCTTTTAACTTTTGTTCATCAATATTACCTATAGCTATTAACGTGGCATTATCTGAAATTCCATAAAACTCATTGTAATACTCTTGGATAGCATCAATCGTAACAGTATTAATTTCTTCGATATCCTCTTCAATAGTTGTTGCATGTAAAGGATGTCCTTTTTCATACTTCTGATTCAACAATCCTAGTTCTTTACTCGCTAAAAACTGAGGTTCTGTTTTGTTTTGTTCAATACTTGCTAAATCCTGAGTTTTAAGCTTTTCTAATTCTTCATTATCAAACTTAGGATTTTTAAGCATATCTGTCATTAATGCTAATGACTCCATAAGATGCTCCTCTGTAGTATTTATACTAGCACTTACTCTTCCATTAGAACCAGAAAAACGAATAGAAGATTTTATAGCACTTAGCTTATCTTCAATGTCTTGTCTTGAATTATTCTTAGTACCTTTATTTAACATGCTTGATGTATAACTTGCTAAACGACCTTTGTTCATAAAGTCATTAACATTTCCATTTCTAAAAGTAAAAGAAAGCGTAACTGTTTTTCCTCGATTATCTTTTTTTATGAAACCATATTCTATTGGTGTTTTTTGAAGCTCACCAGAATCCAATCGGTTCTGAATGTTTTCATAAGAAACATCAAACGCTTCACCCGCATCCAATCCTTCTTTTCCTTTATATGATGTAACCAATTCATCCAACCCTTCTGTGTGTTCAATTTCAACACGAATAGGCTTTTCTGCTGGAACGAAGTTTCCAACTGTTCTGTTTGTATTAATTAAATAACGTTGAATAGCCTCATTCACTTTTTCAACAGTCATATTTTCTACACGGTCTCTATGAATAAATGACAATCTCCAATCTCCAGCACCTATAAACTCACTCATATAAGTTCCTAAATAGGCTGAATTTCTACTTATTTGATCGTATTGTTTTAATAGATTAGATTTTGCTCTATCAACTTCCTCTTGAGTTACTGGATTATTTTTTAAATCATCCAATAACGCTAACATAGTAGTTTCAGCCTCGGAAAGTGATTTATCAGAAGGCACATTTACATTAATATACATAAACGAGGGTTCTTTTGTAAAAGGAATGTAAGAATACATACTTGCAGCCTTTTTTCCATCAACTAAAGCTTTATATAACCTTCCTGAAGGGTTATCAGTTAAAATTTCCTCAGCAATAGATATTGCAGCATAATCTTCGTGAGAACCTGCAGGTGTATGATATAAAGTAGATAATATTTGTAAATCTCCTACTCGACTTAGAGTAACACGTTTTTCACCATCTTGGGCAGGTTCTATAGTTGGAACATCTCGCAAAGGTTTATCTGGATTTTTAATTCCAGAAAATTTCTTATCAATAAGTTCTAATGTCTTATCAGCATCAAATTTTCCTGTAACCATTAAAACAGCATTATCTGGTCTGTAATATTTTTTGTAAAACGCTTTCAAATTTTCAATAGGAACTCTTTCTATATCAGAACGATTTCCAATTGTTGCTTGCCCATAATTATGCCAAAGGTAAGCCGTATTAATAACCTTTAAACGCAATACATTTGATGGTGAATTCTCACCACTTTCAAACTCGTTTCTAACAACAGAAAACTCTGACTCTAAATCTTTTTTAGCAATATAGGAGTTTACCATTCTATCTGCCTCTAAATCTAATGCCCATTCTAAATTTTCATCTGTTGCATTAAACGTTTCAAAGTAGTTTGTACGGTCATAATAAGTAGTTCCGTTTGGTCTTGCCCCACGCTCGGTTAATTCTTTAGGAATGTCTGGATGGTTTGGTGTTCCTTTAAACACTAAGTGCTCTAATAAATGTGCCATTCCTTTTTCTCCATAACCCTCGTGTCTTGAACCAACTTTATAAGTTATATTTACGGTTATGGTTTGTGATGAATTATCTGGAAACAATAACACTTTCAAGCCGTTATCCAGCATATACTCTGTAATGCCTTCAACGTTTGCCGTTTGTTTAACTTGGGCTTCTGTTAGAAATGATGTCATTACCAACAAAATGAAAATCGAGAAGATCTGATTGATGTTTTTCATAAGTAAAATTTATAGTTTTTAGTAAATATAAATTTTTTAAATAAAATTTATGTTAATTTAACTACAAAATTGGTAAACATTTTCACTTTAGTTAATTTTTATTCAGTATTTACAAGCTCCTTTTTTATTCTTTATAAATAATTATATTTATACACTTAATAAAACCAAACTACTTAATGGCTAATTATAACCTACTCAATATAGAAAAAGTAAAACAACAACAACAACAACAACAACAACAACAACAACAACAACAAGTAGCTTAATTATGGATAAGACATCAATAATAAGTATTGTAAGTTTTGTAATTGTTATTCTGTTTTTACTCTTGTCCGTTTTTTTATTAACTGTAAAAACCACAAAAAAACTCAGCAATAAACTATTAGCTAGCTTTTTAATTATTACCGCTGTAGATATTAGCGTATTCTTTTACCATAATTTTATTGAATTTCCGCCTTCAATAGAAATGTTAAGAATACAAATTTCTAGCTTTAAAGATCCGCTGTTATTCCTTTATATTCTTTCTGTAATATATTCCGATTTTAAGCTTAAAGCTAAACACTTAATACTATTACTTCCGTGGCTAATAAGTATTATTATATTGTTGCCTAATTTCTTTATGGTTTCAAAAGATGCTCAAATTGATTTTTTATCAAATTATTCTGCAACTATAGAATCTAAATGGATTGACTCTATAAATCGTGTTGTAGAAATTGCTTATATCATTGCTGAAATATATTATGTTTTAAGGTACAGAAAACTGCTTTTAGAAAATTACACCAGTAAAGAAGCCTTTTATAATTACCGTTGGTTAAAGCAACTAATCATTTTTATATTGATTGGTCAAGCATTAACCTTTTTAAAAGGAATAATAAGAGATTCTGGAGATTTTGATGTGAATTTCGTTAATATTTTTAGAGTTATTTTATTATTATTTGGCCTATTCTTTAGTTTTTGGCTGGTTTTTAAGGCCTTAATATCTCCCAAGTTATTTAGAGGCATAGGTGTTAATCTTCAATTATCGAAAGAAATGGTTAATGAAAATGACTCAACTAAAGATAACGAGCATAGTGAACAAATACAACAGATTAAAACTTATATGACTAATGAAGAACCTTTTTTAGATGCTTCATTATCTGTTCAAAGTTTATCAGATAAATTAGGAATACCTTCTCGAGAATTATCTATTTTAATCAATCAAGAACTGAAACAGCATTTTTTCGATTTTGTAAATGATTATCGTATTGAAAAATCCAAACAAATATTAGAAAATCCATCTAAAAACAAACTCACCATACTTGAGATTTTATACGAAGTTGGCTTTAATTCAAAATCTTCATTTAATACAGCTTTTAAAAAACATACTGGAGTTACGCCAACCTTGTATCGTAAAACATCTCAAAATCAATGACTTGTAAAAAGTCGAACGTTTTAATAAAAAAAGTCGAACTCATTTTTAATTAAAAAAGGGTTCGACTTTTTTTAATCGGTCGCACAATCTTGCTTTCTGATACATATTTGCATCAAACAACATGTAATCACATAAAAAAAATCAGAAATCATGAAACGACTTGTAATTTTTATCACCTTAATTTTTCCGTTATTAATCTTTTCTCAAATAGAAATAAAAGGAAGCATTGTAGATGCAAACGAAACTATTGTATGGGCAAACATTATACTAACACAACCAAATAGCGATAAAATTATTGGCACTACCTCTGACTTTGATGGTAACTTTACTTTAAATGCTGTTAAAGGCAATTATACACTTACTGTAAGTTATGTTGGTTACACCACTTTTAAAAAAGAAATCACCTTAGAAAACAATATAAATTTAAATACTATCACGCTTCAAGCCGACACCAATTCGCTTGATGAAGTTGTAATTACCAGTCGTAAAAAACTAATTGAACAGAAACCCGACCGAATAATTTTTAATGTTGAAAATAGCATAACTGCAAGTAATGGAGATGCGCTTGATGCCTTAAAAGTAGCTCCTGGTTTACAAGTGCAAAATGGAGTTATTAATATGTTTGGTAAAGGCAATTCTAGAGTTATGATAAATGATAGAATGCTTCCGCTTTCTGCCGAAGAACTTACCAGTTATTTAAACACGTTATCTGCGAGCGATATTAAAAAAATTGAAGTTATCACTTCGCCTCCTTCAAAATATGACGCTTCTGGAAATGGCGGATTAATAAACATTGTATTAAAAAGAGGTACTCAAAATTCTTGGAAAAACTCAACCTCTATCATTCATAATATTGACACTTATAATTTTACAACCTTTAGAAACAGTTTATTATTCAACAAAAACAAAGTCAATTTATCTTTAAGCATTGATAAAACCAGAGGTTATATTAGAGGAGAAGAAGATTTTCAAGTATATTATCCAACCAGTACTTGGGATATAGACATCAATACTAAAGATCATAAAAAGGCTTTTTCTGGACGCATACTTTTAGATTACGATGTTACAAAAAACACAACTATAGGTGTTCAATATTTTGGCAATAAAACCAATCCTGATATTAGTGATAGAAGTATTACCAATATTTATAACACTTCAAACACTATAGATTCTTTATTGATTAATAATGGTAAAGAATTTGATGAAAGAATAAGTCATTCTTTAAACTTACACGCTATAACCAAACTAGATTCGTTAGGAAGAAAACTATCATTTGATGCAGATTATTTTACTTATGATGCCGAAAAAGGCAGAAATTTTAGAACCGAAAGTTTTGATTCCAACAATCAATTTCAAAATGTAAATCTTTCAGCATTAGCAAATTCTATTCAGCACATAAAAAATCTAAGTTTTAAAGCAGATATGGAGCATCCTTTAAAAAATATAAATCTTTCTTATGGTTTTAAAGTAAGTACTATTGATAGTGAAAGTGGACTTGATTTTTATAACACAATTTCTGGTTTTGCCGAATTAGATACTAATGTTTCAAATTCATTTAAATATGAAGAAAACAATCAAGCTATTTACGTAAACGGAAGCAAAAAAATAAACGACAAATGGCAACTGCAATTAGGCTTAAGATTAGAAAACACACAAACAGAAGGATTTTCTTTAGAGTTGAATCAAACTACTAAAAATGACTACTCAAAACTATTCCCATCACTATTTGTTATGCATAATAGCAACGAAAATAACACCTTTTCTTTAAGTTATGTAAAAAGAATACAGCGTCCTGCATTCAGCCACTTAAACCCATTTAGAGTTTATGTAAGTAGCAATACATACAATCAAGGTAACCCATTTTTACAACCTAGTTTTAATAACAATTTTGAAATAAAACATACATACAAAAACAAGCTAACCACTAATATTTTCTATAATATTATGAATGACGCTTCAGGAGTAATTTTTACATCAAATATCGAAGAAAATACGCAGATTGTTACGCGAGATAATTTCTTTACTGAATACACAATTGGCTTAGGACAAAGCTATATTTATAATAAATTAAATTGGCTACAAAGTCAAAACAGCTTTATTCTTGTTCATATTAAAAGCAAGTTTACAAAACCTTTTGATGCTACACCTCAAAACGGATTATCTTACATAGCAGCATCAAACAACACTATAAAACTAAATGCGAATAACAGATTACAAATTGATGCAAATTATAACTCTAAAGCTAAGTCAAATTTATTTTCTGTTGGAGATTCATTTAGCCTAGATTTAGGATATAGTTCATTATTTTTACACAAAAGTTTACAGTTTTCGATAGTATTTAAAGATGTATTTGCCACATCTTATTTAAATAATTTAGAATCTAACGTAAATGGAGTACGACAAGTTTATGGACAAAACAGGAATAATAGATACCTTCGTTTTTCATTAAGTTATAACTTCGGTAACAAAAAAATAAAAGAAAAAAACAGACAGTTTGGAAATGCTGAAGAAACACGAAGAACAAATTAATTAGTGATTTCATTTACTAAAAGAACAACTTCTAAGAAGCTGTTCTTTTAGTTTAATCAAGTGTTAACAAGTTCCGTTTTTATTCCTCATAAATAATTGTATTTTTACAGCTAATAAAACCAAATCATTTAATGGGTAAAATCATTGCAATTGCTAATCAAAAAGGTGGTGTTGGTAAAACAACCACCTCAATTAACTTAGCAGCTTCACTAGGCGTTCTAGAAAAAAAAGTATTACTTATAGATGCTGACCCTCAAGCAAATGCAACTTCTGGAATTGGAATAGATGTAGAATCTGTTGAAATAGGAACCTACCAGCTTTTAGAGCATTCTAACGCTGCAAAAGACGCTATAGTTAAAACCGAAACTCCTAACTTAGATATTATTCCTGCTCATATTGACTTAGTAGCTATTGAAATAGAACTTGTTGATAAAGATGAACGCGAATACATGCTAAAAAAAGCATTACATGAGATAAAATATGATTACGATTATATTTTAATTGATTGTGCACCGTCATTAGGCTTGTTAACTTTAAACGCATTAACTGCTGCAGATGCAGTAATTATACCAATTCAATGTGAATATTTTGCACTTGAAGGTTTAGGAAAACTTTTAAACACTATTAAAAGTGTTCAAAAAATTCATAATCCAGATTTAGACATAGAAGGACTACTTCTTACTATGTACGATTCGCGTTTACGATTATCAAACCAGGTAGTGGAAGAAGTGCAAAAACACTTTAACGACATGGTTTTTCAAACCATTATACAGCGTAATGTTCGTTTAAGCGAAGCGCCAAGTTATGGCGAAAGCATAATTAATTATGATGCAGCTAGTAAAGGTGCAAACAATTACTTAAGTTTGGCAAAAGAAATCATCAATAAAAACTCCTAAATTATGGCTAAGGCAACTAAAAAACAGGCTTTAGGTAGAGGTTTATCGGCACTATTAAACGACCCTAGTAACGACATAAAATCGGTACAAGATAAAAATGCCGATAAAGTTATAGGTAATATAGTAGAGTTAGATATTGATTTTATTGAGGTTAACCCATTTCAACCGCGTACTAATTTTAGCGAAGAATCTTTACGCGAATTAGCTTCATCTATTAAAGAGTTGGGCATTATTCAACCTATTACGGTTAGAAAATTAGGGTTAAACAAATATCAATTAGTTTCAGGTGAACGCCGTTATAGAGCTTCTAAATTATTGAATTTAGAAACCATTCCTGCATATGTTAGAATTGCTAACGATCAGGAATCTTTAGAAATGGCTTTAGTTGAAAATATTCAACGTCAAGATTTAGATCCTATTGAAATTGCATTATCATACCAGCGTTTAATTGATGAAATAAATCTAACGCAAGAACAAATGAGTGAGCGTGTTGGAAAAAAACGTTCTACCATTGCAAACTATTTACGTTTATTAAAACTTGACCCAATTATTCAAACCGGAATGCGTGACGGTTTTATTTCTATGGGGCATGGTCGTGCTTTAATTACTGTTGAAGACCAAGCTATTCAATTAGATATTTACGAAAAAATACTTTCAGATAAACTATCGGTTAGAGAAACAGAAGGTTTAGTTAGAAACCAAAATACTTCCGAAAGTAAAAATACACCTTCAAAAAAAGAAGAAGATGAGGCAGTTCCAAAATACATAAAAAAAGGAATTACCGCTTTTTCTGAATACTTTGGTCACAAAATTGACGTTAAAGTCTCTAAAAACGGAAAAGGAAAAATTACCATTCCATTTCATTCAGAAGAAGATTTTAATCGTATTAAAAAATTAGTTGAAGGTGATTCAAAATAAATTTCTAATAGCAAGTTTACTTATACTTTCGTGTTGTTTTTCTTTAATAGCCCAAGATAAAGACTCAAAAAAAAAACAACTCCCAGAAGAGGTTTTACCAGAAGAAGTTGTTATAGATTCAATTATAAAAACCAGAGAACCTATTAACCCGCTCTCTCCTGCTAAAGCAGCTTTTTATTCTGCAATTTTACCCGGATTAGGGCAAGCCTACAATAAAAAATACTGGAAAATCCCTATAGTTTACGGTGCGATTGGTACTGGTGTGTATTTTTATGTTACCAATAACAAAGAGTACAACCGTTATAGAGATGCTTACAAAAGTAGATTAGCCGGATTTACAAATGATGAATTTTATTTAGGTGCCAATGGTGAACAATTAACAACACCCAGAGTTACCACAGAAGGATTGGAACGTGCTCAAAAATTTTTCAGAAAAAATAAAGAAATATCACTTTTAGTTACCATTGGACTTTATGCTTTAAATATTATTGACGCTAATGTAGATGCGCATTTATTGCAATATAATGTAGATGAAAATTTATCTTTAGCACCACATTATAAGTTTGATGAATTTGATGCTTCAAGCAGTCTTGGACTAACTCTAAATTTTAAATTTTAACCCTAAAGGGTTTTAGCAATTAACACAAATGAAAATAGCTTTACTTGGATACGGAAGAATGGGAAAAACCATTGAACAAATTGCAATAAATCGTGGTCATGACATCGTTCTAAAAGTCGATAAAGACGATAATGATTATGATATCACCAAAGCCGATGTTGCTATAGATTTTAGTATCCCAACAGTAGCATTCAATAATATATCTAATTGTTTGAATAACGGAGTTCCTGTTATTTCTGGCACAACAGGCTGGTTAGAAAACTACGATAACGCTGTTGAATTATGTAAAGAAAAAAACGGTGCTTTTATTTATACTTCAAACTACAGTTTAGGTGTTAATATTTTTTTCGAGCTTAATAAAACACTTGCTAAAATGATGAGTAACTTAAAGCAGTACAATGTTACTATGGAAGAAATTCATCATACTCAAAAGCTCGATGCTCCAAGTGGTACTGCCATTTCTTTGGCTAACGATATTATCACAAATAATGAGAATTACAAGAATTGGAAATTAGATGAAAATGGTGAATCTATCATTCCTATAGTTGCAAAACGTATTGAAGATGTTCCAGGAACGCATACTATTACTTATATAAGCGAAGTTGACACCATAAATATAGAACACGTAGCACATAACAGACAAGGTTTTGCTTTGGGTGCAGTTATTGCTGCAGAGTGGATTGTTGGAAAAACAGGAGTTTTCACCATGAACGATGTGTTAAATATTGGTTAATACACATTTAATATGTAACAATATAATTAGATATTGGTACCAACAAAAGAATTAAAATTTTAAGATTATGACGTGGACACAATGGTTTATATTCATATTAATTATTCAAGTAATTCATGGTTTAGGCACTTGGAAATTATACATTAAAGCAGGCAGACAAGCTTGGGAAGCTTTTGTTCCCGTTTATAATGGTGTTGTTTTAATGAAAATAATAAATCGCCCTTGGTGGTGGATTATACTATTATTTCTACCTATTGTAAACCTCATTATGTTTATTGTTGTTTGGGTTGAAACCGCAAGAAGTTTTGGTAAAAACACGCATTTAGATACTTTTTTAGCAGTAATTACTTTAGGTTTTTATAATTTTTATTTGAATTATATTGCTGATGTTAAACATGTTAAAGATAAAAGTATACACCCAAAATCGAGTTCTGGTGAGTGGACAAGCTCAATACTATTTGCTATTGTTGCAGCTACTATTGTGCATACTTATTTTATTCAGCCATTTACAATTCCGTCGTCATCATTAGAAAAATCCTTATTAGTTGGCGATTTTTTATTTGTAAGCAAATTTAATTATGGCGCACGAGTACCCATGACAACCGTTGCTGCACCTATGGTACATGATACTATTCCTATTTTAAAAAAGAAATCGTATTTATTTGACGATCACAAAGGAAGCCATTCATGGAAAAACAAATTACAACTGCCTTATTTACGTATTCCAGGGTTTGAAAAAATTGAAAGAAATGAAATAGTTGTATTCAATCAACCAGCAGATACATTGTTGGATATGAATAATTTTACCCCTGATAGAAATTACTACAAACCTATAGACAAGAAAACAAATCTTGTAAAACGCTGTGTTGGTGTTGCTGGTGACTCTTTAGAGATTCGTGATGGTTTTGTTTACATTAACGGTGAAAAAAATGTACTTCCGGATAGAGCACATTTACAGTTTAGTTATTTGGTTCAACCTAAAACAAATCAATTTAGTCCAAAGTTTTTAAAAGACCGTTACGACATTACAGATGGCTTTGGCATTATAAATAATCAAAACACTTACTACTTTTCTGCAATTTCAGATGAAGCTTTATCTAAGTTTAAAAATCATCCTAACGTTGCAAGTATAACACCAAATAAAAAGATTGAAGGAGAAAGAGACCCAAGCATCTTTCCGCATGATCCTAATTACAATTGGAATGTGGACTTTTTTGGTCCGTTGTACATCCCTGAAGAAGGAAAAACTATTGATATAAATTTAGAAGTTTTACCACTATACAAACGTGTAATTACCGAATATGAAGGCAACACACTACAAGTAAAAGGCAATCAAATTTTAATTAACGGTGAAGTTGCCAACACATATACTTTTAAACAAAATTACTATTGGATGATGGGAGATAATCGTCATAACTCAATAGATGCAAGACGTTGGGGCTTTGTACCTTTCAACCATGTTGTTGGTAAACCTGTTTTTATCTGGATGAGTTGGGATGGCAAAAATCCACGTTGGGAGCGTTACTTTACAACAGTTAGTGGTAATGGAAAACCAACTTCTTATTTTGTTCCTTTTATAGTATTGTTAGTTGCTTATTTTGGTCTTAGATATTGGTCAAGGAAAAGGTTAAAAAAAGAGTAAGTTTAGGTTTGTAAAAAAAGACTACTAAACATCTTTTATGGGAGTAAAAAAAAATTACATAGTTTTTCTTATCATAATTTTTGGTCTCCAAAATAAGGTTATTTCTCAAAATATGGTTAATCAAGACTCTATTTATAAAGATTTAGTACTAGGTAAATTCAATTATAAAAACAATAACTTATTTGTAAAAGCAAACCCTATTCATACTTCAAAAACCATTTACTTAAATAATGAAGTTTATATTGCTTTTGTTGATATGTACAAGCAAGCAAAAGCAGATGGAATTGATTTAAAAATCATTTCTGGAACTCGAAATTTTACCGAACAAAAAACTATTTGGGAAAGAAAATGGAACAAATACAAAAATCTACAACCCTTTGATAGAGCAAAAAAAATTTTAGAGTATAGTTCTATGCCAACCACCTCTAGACACCATTGGGGAACGGATATAGATTTAAATAGTTTAAGCAACACTTACTTTGAACATGGGAAAGGCAAAAAAGAATACGAATGGCTTATAAAAAATGCTCATGCTTTTGGTTTTTATCAAGTTTACACTAATAAAGAGACAGGAAGAACGGGTTATAATTTAGAAAAATGGCATTGGTCTTATATGCCTTTGGCTAGTAAATATTTAAATTATTATAACACAAATATCAACTATATAGACATCACAAATTTTGAAGGCTCTGAGCTTGCTGAAAAGCTAAATATTATTCCAGGATATGTAAATGGAATTTCAGAAGAAGCTAAAAATGCAATTTTAACAGATTAATGCAAATTATAATTCACCCAACATATTTTCCAAATATTGCGCATTTTGTAGCTATGGTAAATGCAGAAGGCATCACTTTTGAAATGGATGACAATTTCCTAAAGCAAACCTATCGTAATCGCACTTATATTTACGGTGCTAACGGAAAATTAGCATTAAATATTCCGGTTATCCATTCTCAAAAAAATCGTCAGAAATATAGAGACGTAAAAATTTTTAATGAAGAAAAATGGCAAGACAACCATTGGAAATCATTACTTTCAGCCTATAGAACCTCTCCTTTTTTTGAATATTATGAAGATGAACTAGTTACATTATTTACTGAAAAAACTGAGCATCTTTTAGACTTTAATTTAAAATGTTTTGAAGTAATTTGCGACTGTTTACAATTAGATCTAAATATTCATAAAACGGAAACTTACCAAAAAAATATTACTGATAAAATAGACTATAGATATTTAGTGAATGCTAAAAAAGAAATACCTCAACAGTTTAATAATTACACTCAGGTTTTTAGAGACAAACACGGTTTTATTTCTAATTTAAGCATTTTAGATTTACTTTTTAACGAAGGGCCAAATGTATTAAACTATTTAGAATCGCAAACCCTAATACAACCATAATGCTACAAAGTTTTACGCATTATGGCATTCATTTACTTTTACCTTTAATAGTTGCATTGGTTTGGTATAAATCTAACTGGAAAATGGCTTTTCTAATCATGTTTGCTGGTATTTTAATAGATTTAGATCATCTTCTAGCAAACCCTATTTTCGACCCCAACAGATGTAGCATTGGCTTTCATCCATTACATTCGTCTTTTGCAATTTTGTTCTACCTATTTCTTCTCGTGCCTAAAAAATCCAGATTAGTGGCTTTAGGATTAGTAATACACATTATAGCAGATTTAGCAGATTGTAGTTTTATGTAACCTGTTATTCCTGCGAAGGCAGGAATCTTACAAATTGAAACTCTTTTTTAAAGTGGATTCCTAGCTTTCTAGGAATGATAATCAATCTGCTTCTAAACTTAAAGTTGTCATTATTGGAAAATGATCAGAGTAGTGTTCATTATAAGCTTTAAAACCATTTACAGAAAAAGCTTCATCAGCAAAAATAAAGTCTATACGAACTGGAAAAAATTTAAAATCGTGGGTACGCCCAAAACCATTGCCAGCTTCAATAAATGCATCATTTAAATCTCCTTTAATTTTTCTGTACACATATGAAAACGCTGTATTATTAAAATCGCCACAAATCACCATTTTGTATTTACATTGCGCTTTATGTTTTAAAAACAATTCGGTTTGAAATTGCTGCCTACTAAAAGTTCTACCTATTCTATTAAAAAGTCGTTCTGAATCTTCATTTTTTAGACTTTCAACTTTGGTATTAATATGCAACGACTCTAAATGAATATTATAAATTCTAATAGTATCTGTTCCTTTAACTATATCAGCATAAATAGCGTTGTTACCAGTATCGGGAAACTCAATGGAACCAGAATTTACAATAGGATATTGCGAAAAGATAGCTTGCCCGTATTTTGTTTTTTTACCTGACAAGTGTTCATATTTATATTTAAAAAAGGAAAGATTTATGTTTTTATGTGGATGATACTCCTGAATACTTAAAACATCTGGAGATTCTGTTTTAATAAAATCTACAATTTTAATTTCAATATCTTTTTCTGGAATCCATTCGTACAAATTAAAAAGTCTCACATTATAATTCATAACTTTTATATTCTCCGGATTTTCTATACTTTTTGAAGATGAAAATTTATATAACGACCCAAAGAAAAAATAGCCAATTAAAAGCACAACTAACGATAACACAAACTGCTTTTTAAGCTTTATAAGCCAATATAAAAAGCATAATACGTTAACTAAAATTAAAAATGAAACTCCTAAATTAACTACAGAAAGAAATGAAAATGTTTTAGGTGGTAAAAACGGTAAGGTATAGGATAATAGAAGTAAAATAGCAACAATAACATTAATGAAATAGATGATTTTATTTATGAAGCTTAAATTTCTCATCTTACTACTTCCCTGCCTTAAATAAGAATTCCTTTTCTTCAGAAGTTAAACTATCGTAACCACTTTTACTGATTTTATCGAGAATCACATCAATTTTCTTTTGATTATTGAACTCTTTAAAATCAGATTTAGTATAACCTCCAACCTTACTTTTATTTTTATGAACTGTTTTTAAAGGGCCTTTTTTAGATGGTTTAAATATACTTACAATGCTATCCATAAAACGCTCAAAACCCTTACCAATATCATGACCTTTTAGCAACTGTTTAGCATAAACATAACCCAGTAAAGCACCACCCAAATGTGCTAAATTCCCTCCTGAATTAGCTCCAAAAAGTCCAATAACATCTAAAACAACTATTGCAGCTCCAACATACCAAAGTTTTAAATTAAAAGTAAAAAAGCGTATATCCTGATTGGGCATATGGGCACATAAAAAAATTAACAAGGCTCTCACCGCTGCAGATGCTCCTAACAACCTGGAATAACTACCAAATAAACTTGGAAACAAAGTATACCCCAACATAAATAAAACACCACCAGAAATTGCTCCCAAAAAGTAGATATTAAGAGCCATTTTAGGACCAAATAAATTTAAAAACATCCGCCCCAAGAAATACAACCAAAGCATATTAAAAAGAAGGTGCAAGAAATCGTAGTGTAAAAACGCATAGGTAATAATTGTCCATGGCTTAGTAATAAACTCAGAAAAACTACTAGGTAATTCTAACCAACCCATTACAGATTTAAGAAATAATCCTAATAAAAAAACAACCACATTAATGGCTATTATTTTTTCTAATACATTAAGATTAGACAGTTTTTGTTTTATATCTTGAGAAAGCGAAGTCATTAATTCCAGCGGTTTCTATTAAACTGTGTTTTTTTCCAATACCACATAATTATAAATCCTGCTAATGCTCCACCTACGTGAGCCATATACGCTGTGTTACTTGGGCTAAAAAATGATTGACCAGTAATACCTGAGATTAAATCTAAAATAATAATACCTGGAATAAAATATTTTGCTTTTATAGGGATAGGTAAAAATATCATCATCAATTTAGCTTCTGGATTCATCATACCAAAAGCAACAAGAATACCCATGATACAACCTGAAGCTCCAACCATAGACGCATAGTAAATTTCGTTAAACTCCTGACCAATAGCTCTAAACACTTTTCCATCTTTAAACACTTCTACTATTTGCTCTTGTGTAAAGCCTAAAGCCATAGCTTCTTGCTCCATCGGTATATACTTGAAATAGTAATAACCTAATTGTAAGGCAACCGCACCTAAACCTGCCGAAAAATAAATAAACAAAAATCGCTTAGATCCTAATGTCTGTTCTACAGGCGTACCAAACATCCAGAGAGCAAACATATTGAAGAAAATATGCATTGGGCCACCGTGCATAAACATATGCGTAACTATTTGCCAAGGTTGAAATGCTTCATTTTTTGGAAAATACAAAGCAAACCAATCGTAAAATAAAACTCCTTCTCCTATTGCTATAGTACCGATAAACATAATCACATTAATGATTATTAAATGTTTAACGGTTTCTGAAATCCTCATCATATTCTAAATAAATTTTTTATCTAATTCATCAACACTCATGGTAATAAATGTTGTTCTATTAGTAGGCGATACATTAGGTTCTTTACAAGCAAATAGCTTATTTACTAAATATTCTTGTTCATCTTTTTGTAACGATTGCCCAGTTTTAATAGCTAAACTTTTAGCCATAGATTTTGCCAACAAATCGGTAGCACTAAAATTATTATCGGGCACCTCATTTTCAACATCACTTATAAGTTGTTCTAAAATAATAGACACTTCACTTTCTGGAACACTAACTGGAACACCTGTAACCTCTACCGATTCTTCTTTAACGTTTGAAAATACAAAACCGGTATGTTCTAAATCTTCTTTTAATTGATTTATAATTTCTATATCCTGTTTTGAAAAATGAAGCTGAAGCGGAAATAATAATTGCTGACTTGTAGCTTCTTTTATCGTCATGTTTTTAAGAAAATCTTCATACAAAACACGTTGATGCGCACGATGCTGGTCTATAACCAACATACCCGATTTTATGGTACTAACTATATATTTATTATGAAGTTGATATGTAGTATTGGTTTGCTCAATTTGATTATCATCATTAAAAATTGAAGCGGTTTGTGGGTCACTTTCAAAATGTACTTCACTAAAATCTTGTTGAGTTTCGTTTCCTTTAGATTCTAATCCAACATATAAACTTTCCCAACTTGTAGCAGGTTCTTTTTTGTAAGCGAAAGTCTTTTTCTCTTCATTAAAAGGATTAAAACTTCTGTCTACTTCTATTTTTGGAGCATCAGTATGACTAGTTTTATAGCTATACGGCGTATCTAAATTAGGGTCGCGATCAAAATCTAAAACAGGTGCAATATTAAACTGTCCTAAACTATGTTTTACTGCCGAACGTAATAAAGCATACAAGGTATGTTCATCATCAAACTTTATTTCTGTTTTAGTTGGATGAATATTAATATCTATAGTTTGTGGATCGACATGCAGGTTTAAAAAATAACTAGGGTGTGTTCCGTTTTTCAACAAACCATCAAAAGCCGAAGCTATAGCATGATTTAAATAAGCGCTTTTTATAAAACGATCATTCACAAAAAAATACTGTTCGCCTCTGGTTTTTTTAGCAAATTCGGGTTTACCAACAAAACCTGAGATTTTTAAAACTTCGGTATCTTCTTCAACTGGCACAAGCTTTTCATTGGTTTTACTACCAAAAATATTGACTATGCGTTGTCTAAAATTACTAACCGGTAAATTAAAGGTTTCGCTACCATTATTATATAAAGCAAAACCAATATTAGGATGCGCTAATGACACTCTATGAAATTCATCAATTACATGACGGAGTTCTACAGCATCAGATTTTAAAAAATTACGTCGCGCAGGAATATTAAAAAAAAGATTTTTAACAGAAACCGAAGTTCCTTTTGGAGTTACAACCACTTCTTGTGCCACCACTTTACTACCTTCAATTTCAATAGTATTTCCCACATCGTCTTGCTCTTGCTTTGTTTTTAACTCTACATGAGCAATAGCAGCAATACTTGCTAAAGCCTCTCCTCGAAACCCTTTGGTATGTAATTGAAATAAATCGTCTGCAGTACGAATTTTAGAAGTAGCATGACGCTCAAAACTTAAACGGGCGTCGGTAGTACTCATACCTTTTCCGTTGTCAATAACTTGAACGAGAGTTTTTCCCGCGTCTTTTATAATAAGTTTTATTGAAGTAGCTTCTGCATCAATGGCATTTTCAAGAAGCTCTTTTACTACAGAAGCTGGACGTTGTACAACTTCTCCAGCGGCTATTTGATTTGCTACATGGTCGGGTAAAAGCTGTATAATGTCTGCCATAAATTATTTAGAAAAGAAAATAGATAAATCGAAATCGATAATGAACAAAAATATTAAAACTAATATTCCAACTATAATTAAAATACGTCTGTTTGCAGCTTTATCTGGGTTTTTATAATCTTCAATTGCTTCGTTAAATTTTGTTTTTATGCCCTTATTACCACCAACTGTTTTTCTAAACTTATCAAACTTATGCTTTATTTCAAACGGATTCCCTTCACCTTTATCATCAAAATAACGAGGTGTATAACTGAATTTTTTGTTTTTACGCGTTTTTAAAAGTCCCATGATTTCTAAGTTTTTTGGTTACATGTATTTCTTTTCTAATAAATACATACAAATCAATAATAATACCAAAACCAATATTAAAGTTTTTATGGGCATAACACCTCGAGCTTTTGGTCTATTACCTTTACTTTCTCGCCATTTGGAGATAAAATCCTTGGTGTTTTTATCAGTATCTAAATTAGAAGCATCCTGATTTTCTTTAGAAAATCGAGGTTGATAATTAAAAGTTCTATGCTTACGTTGTTTAAACAAAATCTAGTACTGTTGTAGGCCAAAAGTACTTAAAAATAGACAGAAACTTTTAATTGAAATGCCAAAAATTGTTAACAAACCTAACAAGGTTGGAGTAAGATGCATGAAGCTAGAAGTATGAGACTAGCTGTTTTTACGTAATTCAGCCATTTTTATAGCTGCAATAGCCGCTTCTGTTCCCTTATTACCATGTTTACCACCAGAACGCTCAATGGCTTGTTGCATATTATCATCGGTTAACACACAAAAAATTACTGGTGTTTCTCTTATTACATTTAAATCTTTAATGCCTTGTGAAACTGCTTCACATACAAAATCAAAATGCTTGGTTTCACCTTTAATAACACTACCAATAGCAATAACTGCATTAACCATTTGTTCCTGCATTTTCTTGCTTCCGTAAACAAGCTCAAAGCTTCCAGGTACATTCCAACGAATTATATTGGCAGGTAATGCGCCATTTTCTATTAAAGCATCATAAGCCCCTTGAAACAATCCTTCAGTAATATTATCGTTCCATTCAGAAACAACAATCCCAAACCGAAATCTATTCGCGTTTGGGATTGTTTCTTTATCGTAATCTGATAAATTTTTATTTGCCGTAGCCATATGTAAACATATTATTTACTTGCCAATACTTGCGCTTTTCCAATAAACACATCAACTGTTGCAGCTTCAGTAGAATTAGAATAATCGTCTTTTATTCTTTTAAAATAACCTAAAGCTTTATCTGCTTGTCCTAAATCTAACGCAACAGAACCTGCTTTAAACAAATACATTGGTGTTGTATATTCATTATCGCGCATTTTAGCTGCTTCTTCGTAATATCCTAAAGCATCTTCTGGCTGATTTAATTGCACAAATGCATCACCAATATTTCCTTTAGCTAAAGGCGCTAAAATTTCATCATCACTTTTAAAATTACCTAAATACTCTACAGCATTTTTGTAATCTTTCAATCTTAAATATGCAGTTCCAGCATAATAATTTGCTAAGTTAGCCGATGGTGTTCCGCTATACTCTTCTATAATATCCAGCATACCAAACTTACCTTCGCCACCTGTTAATGCTAAGTTGTATAACGAATCTTTTGCTGTACCATTTACAGCATCATTAAAATATTTTTGTGCTTGAAACATATCGTTCATAGCATTAGTTTGTTTAGGCTTAGCAATAAACTCTTTGTAACCTAAATAACCTAATACTACTAGAGCAACAACTCCTATAATAACAAAAATGTATTTCTGATTTTTCTCTACAAAAGCTTCCGTTTTTGAAGCCGTTTCATCAAGGGTATTAAAAACCTCTGCAGTAGTAGAACCTTCTTCAATATTTTGTTGTTTCTCTACCTTAGTTTGTGGTTTACCTCCTCTTTTTTTATAAGTCGCCATGCTTTGCTGTCTAATTTATTGTGCGTGCAAAAATATAATTTTTCTTCATAACTAAAAGGGTATTTATTTGATATTTTTCAATAATTTGCACTTCTTTTAAGTGTTTAAGCCTTTAAACACAATTTAAGTTGCTTTTTATATGATTTTAAAATCTCTTTCATTACTTAATTATAAAAACTTTGACAGCAAATCGTTCATTTTCAATGATAAAATAAACTGCATTGTTGGCAATAATGGTATTGGAAAAACAAATGTATTAGATGCTATTTATCATTTATCCTTCGGAAAAAGTTATTTTAATCCGGTAGCAACTCAAAATATTAAGCACGATGAAGACTTTTTTGTAATAAATGGTGAATATGAAAAAGCTGATAAAACCGAAAAAATAGCAATAAGTTTAAAGCGCGGACAAAAAAAATTTATAAAACGTAACGGAAAAGCCTATGAGAAATTTAGTGAGCATATAGGTTTTTTGCCTTTAGTAATCATATCTCCTGCCGATAGAGACTTAATTATTGAAGGCAGCGACACCCGCCGAAAATTTATTGATAGTGTGATTTCGCAAAGTGACAAAAACTATCTTACACATTTAATTAATTACAACAAAATACTAGCACAACGTAACGCTTTACTTAAATATTTTGCTTTAAATCATACTTTTAATTCTGATACTTTAGAGGTTTACAACAATCAATTAACCGATTTTGGGACTATAATTTTTGAGAAACGTGAAGCTTTTTTAAAAGAATTTATTCCTATTTTTAAAGAACGTTATCAAGCAATAAGTAATGGTAATGAAATTGTAGATTTAAAATATAAAAGTGATTTATTTGAAGATGATTTAAATACCCTTTTACGAAACACCATTAATAAAGATAAAGCACTACAATATACTAGTGTAGGTATTCATAAAGATGATTTACAATTTAATATTGAAAGCCATCCTATTAAAAAATTTGGAAGTCAAGGGCAGCAAAAATCATTTTTAATTGCATTAAAACTAGCCCAATTTGATTTTATAAAAGCACAAAGTGGCGTGAATCCTATTTTATTGTTAGACGATATTTTTGATAAGTTGGATGAAAATCGCGTTTCACAAATTATTAAGTTAGTAGATAATGAAAACTTTGGACAACTGTTTATTAGTGATACACACGCAGAACGAACAGAAAATGCAGTAAAACAGGTACATCAATCTTATGAGGTTTTTAAATTATAATTTAAAAAATGGCAAAACGTAACAACGAACATATCAGTATATCTGACGCATTAAAAGAATTTGTAGAAACCAATAAACTTGAAAAAGGCTTAAACAAAGTTAATGTTGCAGATGCCTGGGCGAAACTTATGGGAAATGGTGTAAACAACTACACAATTTCGGTAAATTTAGAACGCGAAACTCTATATATTCAATTAAGTTCTAGCGTTTTAAGAGAAGAATTAAGCTATGGAAAACAAAAAATAATTAATATGCTTAATGAAGAATTAGGTAAAGAAATTATTAAAAAACTGATTTTAAGATAGTTAAACAAAATAATTATTTTAAAATAAATCTATTAAAACCAAAAAGGTATACTTATTTATCTTACCTTTGGCACTTAATTTTTATAATACAAATACAATGAGTAAAGGTACCGTAAAATTCTTCAATGACTCTAAAGGTTTTGGATTCATCGTTGAAGAGGACAACAACAAAGAACATTTCGTACACATTTCAGGACTTATCGATGAAATTCGTGAAGGCGACAATGTTGAATTCGATCTACAAGAAGGTAGAAAAGGATTAAACGCCGTAAACGTAAAAGTAATCTAATACATATACTTTAACAATTACAATTAAAAGTCTATCAATCAATTTGATAGACTTTTTTGTTGTTTATTACTTTTAAAATAAAATAACTATAAAATAAAGCATTTATAAGATTAATTGGCTGTACCTTTACAGTATTATATTAATTTAATATTAAAGAAAATGAGTAAAGGTACCGTAAAATTCTTCAATGATTCTAAAGGTTTTGGATTCATAACAGAAGATGACAACAACAAAGAGCATTTTGTACACATTTCAGGACTTGTCGATGAAATTCGTGAAGGTGATGCAGTTGAATTCGATTTACAAGAAGGTAAAAAAGGATTGAACGCCGTAAACGTAAAAGTAATCTAAGATATATACTTTAACAATTACAAATTAAAAATCTGTCAAAATTATTTTGGCAGATTTTTTTTTATTTATTACCTTTTCCACACCTAACTTATTGTTAAATAACAATTAATTATTATTTGGCATTGAGTTTGCATTACATTTAATAATTAATTTAATATTTTAAAAACATGAGTAAAGGAACAGTAAAATTCTTCAACGATTCAAAAGGATTCGGATTTATAATAGAAGAAGGTTCGCAAAAAGAGCATTTTGTTCACATTTCAGGATTAATCGACGAAATTCGCGAAGGCGATATTGTTGAATTTGATCTACAAGAAGGAAGAAAAGGTTTAAACGCAGTAAACGTAAAAGTAGTTTAATATATACTTATTAACTTTATTGAAAACAAAAATCCCGCAACAGTGTTGCGGGATTTTTGTTTTTTGTAACTAAACACACTATTTAATCGTCTTAAATAAAAAAATATATTCTAAAATGATAAAAACAAAAAAAACTACAGTATTCCTGTTCATAACACTAATGCTGAGTGTTACTATTTCAAATTCTCAAAATCAAAACAATTCTAAAAAAGATTTGGAAGCCATTATTACTTATCATGATAGTATATTTTGGGAAGGTTTTAATACATGTAATTTAAGCATATTAAAAGATTATATATCTGATGATTTGGAATTTTACCATGATAAAAATGGTTTAACTGTAGGAGCTGAAATTTTTTTAAAAGTAACAGATAAAAACTTATGCACTTCTAAAGGTCAATGGAGATTAAGAAGAGAAGTTGTTACTGGTAGTGTAAAAATATACCCTATAAATAATTATGGAGCTATAATGTCTGGTGAACACCAATTTTTTATCACGGAAAATAATAAACCCGAATATTTAGATGGAATTTCAAAGTTTACTAATATTTGGCAATTAAAAGAGAATAAGTGGAAAATGACACGTGTTTTAAGTTATGACCATAAGGCACCTCCTCAAAATACAGATAAAAAAGAAATTTTATTACCTGATAAAATACTTAATTCTTACATTGGAGAATATAGCACCCACACAGGCACAATATCTGTTTCTATAGAAGATAAAACCCTAAAAATTAAGGCCGGTGAAATGATAATAAGTGTTTATGCCCAATCTGAATCATCATTTTACAGTAAGGAAAAACCTTTAACATTTGAATTTGTTAAAAATGATAGTGAGCCTAATATTAAAATGATTGTTAGAGAAAAAGGAAATATTGTTGAAAAGGCCATCAAAAATTAATTTTTTATCAACCTTAAAAACAAAAACCCGCAACAGTGTTGCGGGATTTTTTATTGATATATGTTTTATTTTTTTAAAACATCTCTCTACCAGAAAAATGAAAAGCGCCTTCAATAGCAGCATTTTCGTCACTATCACTACCATGTACGGCATTTTCACTAATAGAATCTGCATACATTTTTCTAATAGTACCTTCTGCAGCATCAGCAGGATTTGTAGCACCAATTAAAGTTCTAAAATCTTCAACTGCATTGTCTTTTTCTAAAATTGCAGCTACAATTGGTCCGCGAGTCATATACTCAACTAATTCACCAAAAAACGGGCGTTCTTTATGTATTGCATAAAATGTTTGTGCATCTGCTTTAGTCATTTGAGTTAATTTCATTGCTACAATTCTAAATCCTGAAGCTGAAATCTTTTCTAATATTGCACCAATGTGTCCTTTCTCAACAGCATCTGGCTTAAGCATTGTAAATGTTCTGTTTGTTGCCATTTCTTTATTTTAAATTTTGTGCAAAAGTAATGTATTTCTAATTAAAACAAGACAAAGCATTTTAAAAAAATTGTATATTCGTCTCCTATGAATAAACACGATATTACAAGTATTAAACAGCTATTATCAACACCTAAAAAGATAATTATTGTACCTCATAAAAACCCCGATGGAGATGCTATTGGCTCCAGCCTTGGATTATATCATTATCTATTAAAAGGGAGTCATAAAATAGATGTTATTGTACCAAATGATTATCCTTCGTTTCTAAAGTGGGTTCCTGGAAATGACATCGTTTTGAAACACGATTCTCAAACAAATGAATGTGATACTTTAATAAATGATGCCGATATTATTTTTACATTAGATTTTAATGCTTTACATAGAACTGGCAATATGGAGCAAGTTTTAACGGAAAGCAGTGCTATTAAAATCATGATTGACCATCATCAAGAACCCGATAATTACGCAAAATTTACTTTTAGCGATGTAAGCATGAGTTCTACATGCGAAATGGTGTATCATTTTATAGACATGTTAGACGATACAGATTCTATTGATGCTAATATTTCTACCTGTTTTTACTTAGGAATCATGACCGATACAGGTTCTTTTAGATTTTCATCTACAACTAGCACAACTCATCAAATAGTTGCAAAACTCATTGAAAAAGGCGCTAATAATACCAATATTCATAATAATGTTTATGACACAAATAGCTACGAGCGCTTACAACTTTTAGGTTGTGCATTAAACAATTTAAGAGTAATTCCAGAATCGCGTACTGCTTATATAACACTTTCTCAAGAAGAATTAAATAAATACAATTATAAAAAAGGAGATACAGAAGGTGTTGTTAATTATGGCCTTTCGTTAGAAGGTGTTGTTCTTGCTGCTATTTTTATAGAAGATAAACAGGAAGGTATTATTAAAATCTCTTTGCGTTCTAAAGGAAATTTTTCTGTAAACGAAATGTCTCGTGCACATTTTGAAGGTGGAGGCCACATAAATGCTGCTGGTGGTAAAAGCTACTTATCGTTAAACGATACTGTAGAAAAATTTATTAGTATATTGTCTAGCTATAATAAAGCCCTAAATGATGAATAAATTTTTAATTCTTGTATTAGTTTCATTGGTTTTTAGTTGTAAAACACCTGAAGCAAGACGCCCTGTTTCAGTAAAATCTGGTTCTTTTATTGATGCTTCTATAGAACGCAACAAGAAACTTAACGCCAAAGAACAAGCATCTATTGAAAAACTCTTGCAGAAAAACAAGAAAGATTATATCGCTTCAGAAAGTGGATTCTGGTATTATTATAATAATAAAATTGAATCTGACACTTTAAAAACACCTGTATTTGGTGATATAATAAATTACAATTATAATGTTAAATACTTAAATGGCAATCTAATATATTCTAAAGAAGATATTAAAACACAAACCTACGCCATGGATAAAGAGGAATTATTTACAGGCTTACGCGAAGGTTTAAAACTCATGAAAACAGGCGAAACCATTACGTTTTTATTTCCATCACAAAAAGCTTATGGCTATTATGGAGACGAAAACAAAATAGGCCATAATACGCCTTTAATTTGTGAAGTTACCGTAAACTCAATTACCCAAAATCAAACCAATTAAAAATGACCCTACTTAAAAACATAATCAAATTTTCACTATTAGTTTTAGTAATAAATTTTACATCTTGTAAAGCACAATACCCAGATCTTGAAGATGGCATTTATGCTGAATTTGTAACCAATAAAGGTATAATGGTTGCTAAGTTAGAAAATGAAAAAGTTCCTGTTACCGTTGCGAATTTTGTGTCACTTGCTGAAGGAACCAACACTATGGTTGATGATAAATATAAAGGCAAAAAATTCTATAACGGACTCATTTTTCATCGTGTAATGGACAAATTCATGATTCAAGGTGGCGATCCTATGGGCACGGGTACTGGAAACCCTGGATATAAATTTATGGATGAATTTCACCCTGATTTAAAACACGACAAACCAGGTGTTTTATCAATGGCAAATTCTGGTCCTAATAGTAATGGAAGCCAATTTTTTATTACAGAAGTTCCAAAACCACATTTAGATAATGTACACAGTGTTTTTGGTGAGTTAGTTATCGGTTTAAATATTCAAGACTCCATTTCTAATGTAAAAGTTGATAATAGAAAGAAGCCTTTAAAAGATATGGTTATTGAAGAATTAAATATTATTAGAAAAGGTAAAGCTGCAAAATCATTTGATGCTAATAAAACCTTTATAAACCATTTTTCAGAATTAGAACGTCTTGAAAAAGAAAAAGCGGCCAAAGCTGAAGCGATACTAAAAACAACCAAAGAAAAATTTAACACACAAGAAGCACAAGCAACAACATTAGAATCTGGACTTAAATATTACGTTTCTAAAAAAGGTTCTGGTGAAAAATTACCAACAAATGCTAGTGTATTATTACATTATGCAGTGTATTTTGAGGATGGAAAACTGCTTGAAACAAGTAGTCTTGAAATAGCAGAAGCTCTAGATGTAGTAAACGACAAACGTAAAGCTGCTGATAGATATCAACCTATAACTGCTGATATTGGTCCAGATGCAAGTATGATTCCAGGTTTTAAACAAGGTGTACAGCAATTAAGTGTTGGAGATAAAGCTACACTTTTTATTCCTTACCATTTGGCATATGGTGAAGCTGGAGTAAGAGGTATTCCAGAAAAATCTAACCTTATTTTTGAAGTTGAAGTTATTGAACTTCTTAATTAAATTTTAACACAATACACTACTTAAACGTTTATATTTACGTCGTAAAATAAAATTTATGCAACTATTAAAACTTGATTGGAACCCTATAACAGGAATTGATATTATTGGAAACTTCAAGCTTCATTTTTATAGCCTTATGTGGGTTATTGCCTTTATTTTAGGTTGGTATATTATGAAGCGTATTTTTACTAAAGAAAAGGTTTCTTTAGAGTATTTAGACCCACTTTTTATTTACACGGTTTTAGCCACAATGTTGGGTGCTCGATTAGGTCATGTTTTATTTTACCAATCAGAATTAATTTCAGAAGACTTTTTTAGCATTTTTCTACCGTTCAAATTTAAAGGTGGTTTTGAATTCACAGGTTTTCAAGGGTTAGCAAGTCACGGTGCTGCTATTGGAATTATAATTGGTATGTATTTATACAGAAGAAAATACAAGTATAAATCGCTACTTTGGATTTTAGACCGTGTAGTTATTTCTGTAGCTTCTGGCGCTGTATTTATTAGAATAGGAAATTTTATTAACTCAGAAATTATTGGGAAGGTAACAGACTCAAATTTAGGTGTTCGCTTTATTCAAGATTATTATTACAAGAGTCAAATCACACAACTTACAGGTATTAAAGATGTACAAAAAGCTTATGATGCAGTAACTAACAATCCTCAATTTCAAAATCTATTAGAAGCCGTACCTTACAGGCATCCGGCACAATTATACGAATCCTTTTGCTACATTTTTGTGTTTTTAATTTTATGGTATTTCTACGCAAAAACATCAAAAGGTGACCAACCTGGGTTTTTATTTGGATTGTTTTTAATTCTGCTATGGACTGTTCGTTTCTTTGTAGAGTTTGTAAAAGAACCACAAGGCGATGAATATATTAACTGGTTTGGGCTTAACACAGGCCAATGGTTAAGCATTCCTTTTATTTTAATTGGCCTATATTTTATGTTTCTTTACAAACCAAAAAATGTAGTAAAATAATATGTTTTTCAAACGTATCATCTTCTTTTTAGCAACTGTAAGCCTTATAGCATTTTCAGCTTGTAAAGAAGATAAAAAAGTTATAAAACAAACCGAAGTTGCTTTTAAAAAAGAAGGTGAACTCACTATTTTTAAAAAAGATTCTACACAAGTAACATTAGATATTGAAATTGCTGATACCGAGTATGAAACTCAAACAGGTTTGATGTATAGAAGTTCTATGGAAACAAATCAAGGTATGTTGTTTGTTTTTAATGATGTTGCTCCTCGTTCTTTTTACATGAAGAACACCCAAATACCTTTAGACTTGATTTTTATTGACGGTGCCAACAAAATTGTTAGCTTTCAAAAAAATGCAAAACCTTTTGATGAAAATTCGCTTCCTTCTAATGCTCCAGCTAAATATGTCTTAGAAATTAATGCAGATTTAGTTGATAAATGGGTAGTTGCAGTTGGTGACAGCATTAGTTATTAAGAATAGCTTTATAAAAAAAATGTATATTTAGGTAAATTAAAACTTTACACATGCAAATTATTTCTGTTTTACCTTCACAAGATATAGATAGAGATGTTGCTTGGTATAACACCCATGTTGGCTTTAAAATAGCACATAAAGACAATATGTATGTTGTTCTAAAAAGAGACAAACTATATATTCACTTACAATGGCATGCTGACACCAAAGACGACCCTTTACTTGGTGGCTCAGTTATAAAAATTTTTGTAAAAGACATTCAACCTGTTTTTGAAGAATTTGTTAAACGAGGTACAGTCAACAAAAACAAACTCCGTTTAAAAACCGATTGGAATACTAACGAATTTGGCTTTTACGATTTAAATAATAATGCTGTCTTTTTTGTTGAAGACATATAAAACAAAAAAAAGCCTATCAAAATAATTGATAGGCTCTTTTTTTACAAAAGAAAAATTTGAGTTAGTCTTTCTTCTTCTTTTTATCTTCTAGTTTTTGCACAGAATCATACATTATTGGTGTTGCAATAAATAACGATGAATATGTACCTACTATTACACCTACTATTAAGGCAAACATAAATCCTCTAATAGAATCACCACCAAAAATAAAGATAGCTAATAATACTACTAAAGTAGTTAAAGAGGTGTTTAATGTTCTACTTAATGTACTGCTTAGCGATACATTTACTACTCTATCAAATTCCCATCCTGTATGCTCGTTAAAGAATTCACGAATTCTATCAAATACAACAACGGTATCATTTAATGAGTAACCAATTACCGTTAATATTGCCGCAATAAATGCTTGATCTATTTCCATACTAAAAGGCATAAACTTATATGTTAATGAGAATACACCCAGTACAATTAATACATCATGAAATACAGCTGCTACTGCACCAAGTGAATATTGCCATTTTTTGAAACGGAATAAGATATATAAGAACACCACAATTAAAGATCCTAAAATGGCCCAGAATGATGCTTGTTTAATATCATCAGCAATAGTTGGACTTACTTTATAATACTTCATTAAACCAACCGTTTTAGTATCTGCATCACTTATAAAATCTTCATAAGACACGCCATCTAAATGTGATTGTAAAGCTGTATAAAGTGTTTTTCTGATATCTTCATCTACTTCAGCACCAGTTTCGTTTACTTTATATTTAGTTGTAATTTTTAACTGATTTGCATCTCCAAATGTTTTAGCATCTGCACTACCAAAAACATCTGGTTGCGATAAAACATCTGTAATCTCAGAAGCACTAATATCTTGAGCAAATCGTACTTGATATGTTCTACCTCCAACAAAATCTACACCTTGATCTAAACCATTAGTAAATAATGATCCTAAACTTAATAAGATTAAAGCTCCAGATATAATAAAAGCAACTTTACGTTTCTTTAAGAATTCAATATTTATATTTCTAAATAAGTTTTTAGTAATTGCTGTAGAGAATGTTAATTTCCCTCCTCTATTTACATACCAATCTACTAATAATCTAGTTATAAAAATAGCTGTAAATAAAGATGTACCAATACCTATTAATAAGGTTGTAGCAAACCCTTTAATTGGTCCTGTACCAAAAATAAACAAGATAAGAGCTGTTAAACCTGTTGTAATGTTAGCATCTAAAATTGATGATAAAGCATTACTAAATCCGTCTTGAATAGCTTCTTTTTGTCCTTTGCCTTTTGTTAATTCTTCTCGAATACGCTCAAAAATAAGTACGTTAGCATCTACCGACATACCGATTGTCAATACAATACCAGCAATACCTGGCAACGTTAATACCGCACCTAATCCTGATAAAATACCGAAGATTAATAAAATGTTTAATAACATCGCTAAATCTGCAAAAATACCTGCTTTACCATAGTAGAAAATCATCCATAATAAAACTAATGCTAAAGCAATCATAAACGACATTTTACCACTATCAATAGCTTCTTGACCTAATGATGGTCCTACTACTTCACTTTGAATAATATCTGCCGATGCTGGTAATTTACCTGCACGTAATACGTTCGCTAAATCTATAGCTTCATTTAGTGTAAAGTCTCCAGATATAGATGAGCTTCCTCCTGCAATAGGGCCTGTAGTTACTCCTGGTGCAGAATATACAACATCATCTAAAACAATAGCAATTTGACTGCCTTGTGAGTATGCCTTACCTGTCATTTCTTCCCAGATCTTAGCACCTTTAGCATTCATTTGCATGGATACTTCAGATTTTCCTGTTGGTCCGAATTGGTTACGTGCATCTGTTACTACAGCACCACTTAATTGAGGTACATTCTCTCTATTACCAATTAATGCATATAAATCTAATAACTCACTGTCTTTTTCTGGTTTCCCAAAAACAAATTTTGCATAACGTTGTTCTGTAGGAAGTAATGCTCTTACTTGAGGTTTATTTAAATACTCAAGAACCGTTTCTTTATCTTTTGCTTCAAACTTAGCAATAATTGGTCCGCCTTGGTAACCTTGTCCTCTTATTAAATCAAAGATTGGGTTTATAGTTGCAACTGCAGTAGAATCAGTTTCAGCATCTCCTAGTAAATCGTCAATTGTAGAGTCTGTAGCGTCTTCTTCATCTTGAGGTTCAGCTTCTTCAACATCTTGTTTAGTATCAACAATATCTTTTAAAACCTCATTAGCTTGAGATAAAAATGGAAAAAACTGCTCTCCTTTGTAAGCATCCCAAAACTCTAATTGTGCTGTACTTTGTAATAAACCTGTAGCACGTTCTACATCCTTAACACCTGGTAATTCAACTAAAATACGACCAGAAGTTCCTAAACGTTGAATGTTTGGAGATGTTACACCAAACTCATCAATACGCTTACGTAATACTTCGAAAGCCGAAACAATTGATTCATCAATTTTTGTTTCAATAATACTTTTAACCTCATCATCACTCATACTTCCATCAATCTCACCATCGAGAGCTTTAGTATAAAATATATCTGGTGAAGCTAATTTTGTATCGCCTTTAATCGCATCAAAAGCTGTAAAAAAATCTTCTAAATACGTATTTTGACTATTTTTTTGAAGCTCTGTCGCATCTTCTAAAGCTTTATTAAATACGGGATCAGTAGTATTGTTTGCTAATCCTTTTAAAATGTCCTTTACACTTACTTGAAGGATTACGTTTATACCTCCTTTTAAGTCTAAACCTAAGTTCATAGCTTTTGCTTTCACTTCGTTATAAGTGAATTTTGCAATACCAATATTAAAAACCGTATCGGTTGCTATAGATTGTAAATAGTTAGCCTCTTCTTGACTACGTTTTGCACGATAGTCTTCTTCTGTTTCTGCAATTTTGTTAATTGCTATTTCTTCGGCTTCACTTTCAATTTGATTAGATTTAAATGTAAATGAAAGCTGGTAAATACTTACCAAACCAAATAAAATCGCAAATAACTTTACTAGTCCTTTGTTTTGCATTTTTTATATTTTTTGTGGTCAAATTTTTTAAAACGAGCAAATATAGAATTTCCCGTATAATTTGACAATTTTTATAATTAATTAAAATTTTTAGCTTTTTTAATTGATGAAAGCTAATTTGAATGTAGTTTTAGAGCTATTCTTTAAATTTAAATTTGATTGTTAAAAGAATGGTTAAAAATTAGCCCATTAGCATAAGGGGCCTGCTCTAACTTCGGGTATCTTGTGTAGTGTATTATCTGTTGATATTTCAATGTTTTTTCGAGCTTTAAAGGCTTCCTTTTCTACTTTATCGTCTCTACTAACATCTAATCTATTAAAAGTTATGTATAAATTAGGCTCAAAAAACCTATCGTTTTTTGCCTTAAGTTCTAAAACATTAATACCATTAAAATCCCAATCAACATCATTTCCTTCTTGGATTTCATAAATATTAAGATTATAACCAATGTTATTATCTTCAAGTGGATTTTTGTTGGATTGATTTCTGTGATTTTGTGCGGTATAATCTATTTCTAATTTATTTTCTTTAGAAAAGATTTTCTTTATACTATCAATATCCGCATCACTGTAATAAGTAATTTTTAAATGCCCATAACCAGCCTCGTATACATGTATAGTATTAACACCTAAATCTTGCAGTTGTTTTTTTACAATTGCAATAGTGTGCTCAATATCATCATTACTTACTTCAACATCATTAAATTGTAAAACAATTTCTTGATTAGGTGTAATTGTTTGTTGCTGAGAAACTACACCCAAAAAGGTAAGAATAACAATAAAAGTACTTATGTACCACTTTTTTAACATGCGCCAAATATAAAAAATAAAGACTGTATTTCTACAGTCTTTATTTAAATATCTATTTATTAATATTGAATACTATACTTCTAGTAATCCATTTGTTTTTCTAACACCTTCTGCACTTGATTGCATATGTGCTTTTTCTGCATCACTTAATTCAATATCTACGATACGTTCGATACCATTTTTTCCTAAAATTACTGGTACACCTATACAAATATCGTTTAAACCATATTCACCTTCTAAAAGTGTAGAACATGGGAACATTTTCTTTTGGTCACAAGCTATAGCTTGAACTAAACCACTTACTGCAGCTCCTGGCGCATACCAAGCCGAAGTACCTAATAATTTTGTAAGTGTAGCTCCTCCTACTTTAGTATCGGCAGCCACTTGATCTAAGCGCTCTTCTGTTAAGAATTCAGATACTTTTATACTGTTTCTTGTAGCGTGAGAAGTTAAAGGCACCATACCGGTATCGCTATGTCCACCTATTACCATTCCATCAATATCACTAATAGGAGCTTCTAAAGCTTCAGCTAATCTATATTTAAAACGAGCAGAATCTAAAGCACCACCCATACCAATAATTCTATTTTTAGGTAATCCTGTAGATTTATGCGCTAAATATGTCATAGTATCCATTGGGTTACTTACAACAATTAGAATAGTATTAGGAGAATGTTCTATTAAACTCGAAGATACAGATTTAACAATACCTGCATTAATACCTATTAATTCTTCACGAGTCATTCCTGGTTTACGAGGAATTCCCGAAGTAATAACACAAATATCACTATTTGCCGTTTTACTGTAATCGTTTGTAACTCCAGTTATTTTAGTATCAAACCCGTTTAATGATGCGCATTGCATTAAATCCATGGCTTTTCCTTCGGCATATCCTTCTTTAATGTCTAACAATACAACTTCTGAAGCGAAATTTTTAATGGCAATGTATTCTGCACAACTTGCACCAACTGCTCCTGCTCCTACTACTGTTACTTTCATTTTAATTTAATTTATTGATTAGTATTTAACTTGTTTTATAATTACTTCACAAAATTCTACTTTTTTAAGCTTCTTTTTTATGACTTAAGTCATGCGAAATTACAAATTAAAACACTCTAAATAAAAAAAGTACAAGATTAAATCTTGTACTTTTTAAACAAAAAATTAAATATAAACTAACTAAAACTAAACAATTATACTTTCTATATTTTTATTATCTGAAACCAAAGTTTACACCAACTGAAAAAGCGTTGAATTCAGATAAATGATATTCTGCATTAAGTCTAAAAAAACCTAATTTTAATTTTGTTCCTAAAGTTCCTCTTACTGAAGATACTTCGCTTGATACCGAAAACGGATCTACGATAGGGTCTGATGTTAAAATACCATTTGTAACTCTATAAGTTCCTAATAAATCTGAATCAGATTTTCCTTTAATATATCCTAAACCACCGTAAAAGTTTATTACTGGCATTTTAGTAGAAGCTATTAACTGAAACAACCACGTGTTTGTATCATTTTCTATACGTTGGTTTTCTCCTTGTATTCCAGATGAATCTGTTAAATCATAAGAACCATCTAAATGTGTATATGCTACTAAACCAGAAATTGCAACAGGTAACAACTTATCTGCTGGTAACCATTTGGTAAACTCCATTTGTAAACCAGCTCCATACATACTTAAAGAGACATCGTCAGTTTTTATTTTAGGCACAAAACGTGCTTTAATTTCAATGCCTTTACTTAAACCTAATGCTCCTTGTATATAAGCTGTTGGCAACAGACTAATGTTTTCTGAACCAATACCATCTGGCAATTCTATTTGTTCTGTTTGATTTCCAAAAATTGGATCTTCATATTCTACCTCAACAAAAACGGTAGGATCATTATCTCCTAATGCCGTTGATACCATTTGCGAACTTGGTCCTTGAACAAACTGAATATTATTATAATCAGCAGTATTTAAGTTAAACATTTTATTTTCATCTTTTACTGATGATGCATTAACTATAATTGAAATTTCAAAACCTCCCAAAGGTTTCACATCTGCAGTATTAAACCAATTGGCATTCATACTATGCATTAAGCCATTAGTTCCTGGTGCTAAATAATCGTTTGCAAACCGTTGAGCATCGTCAACACCTGCTGCAAGTAAGACATCTATATCGCTTTGTGCTTTTGAAACTGTAGTTGCTAAAAACAACAAAGCTAGTAGAGTTAATTTCTTCATTTTCATAAATTTGGTTTTACAAACATAGGAAAAAAATCACACAAAACAACTTTTTATCGTTAAAATTTGCATTTAATCGATATTTTAACAAAAAAATAACCCCAGCATCATATTGCTAGGATTATTAAAAAATTATATTTTACTTAGTATTTACGCGTCTATATTTGCATAAATAGCATTCTTTTCAATAAAATCTCTACGTGGTGGAACTTCATCTCCCATCAACATAGAGAAAATTCTATCTGCTTCTGTACCATTATCAATTTGTACTAAACGCATGGTTCTAAACTCTGGATTCATTGTAGTATCCCAAAGTTGTTCTGCATTCATTTCTCCAAGACCTTTGTAACGTTGAATTTTTGCTCCATCTCCAAATTCTGTAATAATTTCATCACGTTCTTTATCAGACCAAGCATATTGTTTTTTAGCTCCTTTTTTAACTAAATATAAAGGAGGTGTTGCAATGTAAATATGTCCGTTTTCAATCAATTCCTTCATATATCTAAAGAAGAATGTTAAAATTAAAGTTGCAATGTGGCTACCATCAATATCGGCATCACACATAATTACTACTTTATGGTAACGCAACTTAGAAAGGTTTAAAGCTTTACTATCTTCTTCCGTTCCTATAGTTACACCTAAAGCTGTAAAAATGTTTTTAATCTCTTCATTTTCAAAAACCTTATGTGTCATTGCTTTTTCAACATTCAAGATTTTTCCACGAAGTGGAAGAATCGCTTGAAAAGCTCTGTCACGACCTTGTTTCGCTGTTCCACCTGCCGAATCTCCCTCAACAAGAAATACTTCACATTTTTCAGGATCTTGCTCAGAACAATCAGATAATTTACCAGGTAAACCACCAATACTCATAACCGTTTTACGCTGAACCATTTCACGAGCTTTTTGAGCTGCATGACGCGCTTGAGCTGCAAGAATTACTTTCTGTACAATTATTTTAGCATCGTCCGGATGCTCTTCTAAGTAATCTGTAAGCATTTCTGAAACAGCTTGACTTACAGATGCCGAAACTTCTCTATTTCCAAGTTTAGTTTTTGTTTGCCCTTCAAACTGTGGCTCTTGAACTTTTACCGAAATAATTGCTGTTAAACCTTCGCGAAAATCATCTCCAGCAATATCAAACTTCAATTTGTCTAACATTCCAGATTCATCAGCATACTTCTTTAATGTATGAGTTAAACCTCTACGAAAACCAGATAAATGCGTTCCTCCTTCATGCGTATTGATATTATTTACATAGGAATGTAAATTTTCTGCATAAGAAGTATTATAAACCATAGCAACCTCAACAGGAACGCCATTTTTTTCACCTTCAAACGCAATAACATCCTTCATTAAAGGTTCTCTGTTTCCATCTAAGAATTTAATAAATTCTTTTAGTCCTTCTTCAGAATGAAATGTTTCTCCTTCAAATTCACCATTTTCTTTCTTACTTCTTTTATCAACTAAATGAATAGTAATTCCTTTATTTAAATACGCTAATTCACGTAATCTGCTCGCTAAGGTATCATAACTATATTCTAATGTTTGTGTGAAAATTGTTGAATCTGGTCTAAAAGTAACTGTTGTTCCTCTTTTATCTGTATCGCCAATTTGCTTAACTGGATATAACGATTTACCACGCTCATACTCTTGTTCCCAAATTTTTCCATCTCTATAAACAGTTGCTCTTAAATGTTCTGATAATGCATTCACACAACTTACACCAACACCATGAAGACCACCTGATACTTTATATGAATCTTTATCAAACTTACCTCCTGCTCCAATTTTAGTCATTACAACCTCTAGAGCTGAAACACCTTCTTTTTTGTGTAAATCTACAGGAATACCACGACCATCATCTTCCGTTGTGATAGAATTATCTTCGTTTATGGTTACCGTAATATTATCACAATGTCCAGCTAATGCTTCATCAATTGAGTTATCTACAACTTCATACACTAAATGGTGTAAACCACGCACTCCAACATCTCCAATATACATGGATGGACGCATACGAACGTGCTCCATTCCTTCTAATGCCTGAATACTATCAGCTGAATAATTATGCTTATTAAATTCTTCTTTACCTTCGCTCATATTCTATATTTTATCTTAGTTTAAGTTTAATGTATTTCACAAAAAAATCCCGCTTAGTATCGGGACTTCTGAATACAAACAAATATACGAAATTATAACCCTTTTAAAAAGCTTTTTATCGACTCATAAATAAAATTATCAACATTTGTTAATTACTTAAAAGTGTCTTAAATCGCTTAAAAAGTATCTTAAAATAGATTTTAAGCCTTTTTCATAAGCTTTCAAATCAACAAAAACACAAAATCGCTTAAAATTGATTTATAGCCTTTGTTAAATTCAAATTATTTAAATAAAAAAGAGCTTTTTGTTCAATAAATTCATCTTAAACAATAAATTTAATCAAGCGATTTAAGCGTATGGTTTTTGAACTAATAAATTAACTTCAACTTTTTTGCTAATTTGATAATATAGACTAGGATATTAGATAAAATAGTGTTTAATATATTAATTCTACATATATTTGAGCACGAAACAGAACAATGATAAACAATAACAATAATAATAATTTCAATAATCCTAATTTTTAGGACTGGAAGGTTATTGTTTAAAAATATATAAAGCCTTCCAAATTTGGAAGGCTTTTTTTAATCTAAAAATGTAAGACATGAGTAAAATTATGACAGTAGACGTATTGTCGAGTATTAAAGGCGCTCAACCTAGTGAGGCGGTGAGTAAATTATTTGAAGTCATTAAAAATGCAAATGCATCAAATAACAATCCTTTTAATCATAATCATAATAATTGCGTGTCTTTAGATAATTTGAGAGAGGATGTTGTTATTGAAAGCTCTGAAATTGAGAAACAAATCATTATTGAAAACTTTCCCAAAGAAAAAAACGACTATTTAGTAGTTTCTAAAGTTATAGAAGAATAGTTATGGACTCTCTAATACATAAAATTCATCAACAATTGATGAACAAGGAAATAACTTGCACAGAGCTAGTGCAAGAAAAACTGAAAGCTCTAAAGCAAAACACTCATAATACAGTTAATAGTTTACTGGATACATTAGCTTTGGATTTAGCTACAAAAGTAGATAGCAAAATTGCTAACGGTGAAACTATTGGTTTATTAGAAGGCATTCCTTTTGGAATTAAGGATGTTTATATGCTACAAGGCACCTACACAACCGCAAGTTCAGATTTATTAAAAAATTACAAATCGGCTTATACTGCAACAGCTATTCAAAAATTACTTGATGCTGGAGCTATTCCATTAGTAAAAGAGAACTGCGATAGTTTTGGCCATGGTTCATCTAGTGAAAACACCATTTTTGGTGCTGTGAAAAATGCTATTGATCCTAATTTAGTTGCTGGAGGATCTAGTGGTGGTTCTGCTGTTAATGTTGCTAAAGATTATACAGTATTTTCTATTGGTGGCGATACTGGGGGTTCTGTGCGACAACCAGCTGGTTACAACCATGTTTATGGTTTAAAACCAACTTACGGCCGCATTTCTCGTTACGGACTAATGGCTTACGCATCGTCAACTGACTGTGTAGGTCCTATCGCAAAATCTATAGAAGACATTAGAATTGTATTAAATACCATGAGTGGTAAAGATGCAAAAGATCAAACTACTTATGCTTCTGAAAACATATCAGAAGAAAGTATTTCAAATACAAATAAAATTGAATCCGTAGGATATTTTAAAAATTTTATAGAAAGTGAAGCGATTGATGCTAAGATAAAATCTGATTTCTTAAACTCTTTAGAAAAAATAAAAGCCAAAGGTATTGAAGTAAAAGCTTTGGATTTCTTTGAATCTGAAACTTTAGTTTCAACTTACTATACACTTGCTATGGCAGAAACCGCCTCTAACTTATCACGTTTAGATGGCACAAACTATGGCGACAGAATTGAAGCTGAAAATTTAAAAGAAACTTACTCGGTAACACGTTCTGAAAATTTATCAGAAGAAACAAAACGTAGAATTGTTGGTGGAAACCAAGTGTTATCTCAAGGTTTTTCAGATGAAATCTATTTAAAAGGACTAGCTATCCGCGACCAGATTTCCGAAAATTTTGAAAACGACTTTAAAGAGGTTGATATCATTTTATCTCCTGTTACACCAAACAATCCGCCCAAGATTGGAGATAGTTTAAAAAACCCACTAGCCATGTATTTAAGTGATGCTTACACTGTTGGCTTCAGCTTAGGACAGTTACCAACATTAACAATACCACAAGGTACAGCAACAGGCTTACAAATTACAGCTGCAAAAAATAATGACGAACTCGTTTTGAAGTTTGCTAACTTCTTAAAAGATACGATATAATGGAATTGGAACAATTAAATGAGTTACTTAAAGCTCACGAATTAGAGTTAGTAATCGGTCTGGAAACCCATGTTCGATTAAACACCAAAACAAAATTATTCTGTTCTTGTCCAAATCAAGAAATAGAAACACCTAACCAAAATATTTGTTCGGTTTGTACAGGACAAATGGGTGTATTACCTGCTATAAACAAAGACGCTATTACCAAAGCCATTTACTTTGGAAAGGCCGTGAAATCTACTTTTGAAAACGAAGTGATTTCCTGGGATAGAAAACATTACGAATATCCAGACAATCCAAAGAATATTCAAATTACGCAGTTTCATAATCCTATTATACCAGATGGGCAAGTGTCGTGTTTTAGAAATGATGGCTCTCAGTTTACGGTTAATTTAACACAAGTACATATTGAGGAAGATGCCGCTAAATTAATGCACGAGAAAAAAATCTCGTTAGTTGATTTTAACAAAGCAGGCGTTCCATTAATTGAAATTGTTACCGAGCCTTGTATTCGCCACATTGAGGATGCATCAACCTATGCTCAGTATATTCAGCGTATTGTTCAAAATTTAGGAATATCTGAAGCAAACCTAGAAAAAGGCGAGTTTAAATCGGATGTTTCTGTGTCTTTACGTAAACGCAGAAGTTATGATTTAAACCCAAGAACAGAAATTAAAAACCTAAACTCTTTTAAGTTTATGGTTGATGCTTTAAAGGAAGAAGTTGAAAAACAACTCAACTATTTCTTAGAGCATAAAGAGTTTAGACCAGACCAAACTACGGTTTTATGGGATGCCGAGTTAAAGCAAACCAAAACGATGCGTAAAAAGGAATTTGAAGCAGATTATCGTTTTATCTCAGAACCTGATTTACCATTTGTAAGCATTAAAGATGTAGTAGAGTCTATTGATGTTGATGTAAGCACACTTCCATTTGCTGTAGAATCTATTTTAATAAAAGGTGGCGTTTTACCACAAGATGCTAAGTTTTTTACTGCCGATTCGTTACGCTCTGAAACCTTTATAGCTATAAATAATGTTATTAAAGACCCATCATTTGTTGCAAAAACATTAGTTAATAATATAGGTGCAGATGAGTATAGCGATATTCATAGAATTGAACACTTAATTGAAATTTTTCAACTTTTTAAAGAGGAAAAAATCACATCTGTATTAGTTCAAAACGCAATAACATCTTATTTAAAAGATAGAGACTTTAACTATAACCAGTATTTTGAAGACAATACCATTTCAGAATCTCAAATAAAAGAAGCTATCTCAAAAGTTATAGCAGAAAATAAAGCTATAGTTAACGACATAAAAGCAGGAAACCAAGGGAAAGCAGGTATTCTTGTTGGTAAAGTAATTGGCATTATTGGTAAAGGCGCTTCTGGAAAAGTAATTCGTGAAGGCATTTTAAGTCAATTAGCAACAAATACAACAACACCTTCTTCAACTGAAACCGTAAAAACAAAAGCAGAAAGTCAAACATCGGTAAAAAAAGAACAAGAAGAAGTTCTACCAGAAATTCCTATCATTATAAAAGATGAATACAGAACGCATTTAATTTCTGATATTTCAGATGATAGTATTTCTGAAAAAGTTACATTTTCTGGTTGGGTTTCAAGTGTTCGTGATCATGGTGAATTAATTTTTATTGATTTACGCGATTCTAGCACCGAAAAATTCCAAGTGCGATTAAGTAGAGAATCGTTCCCTAATTTAGACGAATTAGTAAAACTAAAACCAGAAACCGTAATTACCGTTACAGGTAACATTGTACAACGTAAAGAAGATGATTACAACCCCGCTTTACGAACCGGTAAAATAGAATTAGAAGCTTACGAACTGGAAATTTTAAACCTTTCTAAAACGCTTCCTTTTGAAATTAAACGTGCTACTAAAACGAATGAAAATGTTCGTTTTCAATATAAATTTTTAGATCACAGAAATGATGATGTTCGTCGTGTAATAGTTAATCGTCATAAAGTGATTAAAATGATGCGCGATATTTTAGATGAACAAGATTTCTTAGAAATTGAAACCCCAATTTTAAGTGCAGGAACCGATGAAGGCGCACGCGAATTTATTGTACCTACACGTAAACAAGCAGGCTCGTTTTATACCTTACCTCAAGCACCACAGCAATTTAAACAAATGTTGATGGTAAGTGGTTATGAGAAATATTTTCAAATAGCGCGTTGTTTTAGAGACGAAGATTCTCGTGGCGATCGTCAACCAGAATTCACACAATTAGATTTAGAAATGGCCTATGCCAGCATGCAGCAAATAATCGATTTAAACACCAATATGTTTAATGAAATTGTTGAAAAAATATATGGTAAAAAATGGATATTGCGTCCGTTTGAAGTAATTACCTATAAAGATGCTATGGATAAATATGGTTGTGACAGACCAGATTTACGTTTTGGTTTACAATTACAAGATATTACAGAAATTGTTAAAGAAACATCGTTCCAAGTATTTAGCAAACCAATTGATGATGGTGGTATTGTAAAATGTATTAAAGTTTCGGCTAAAGAGCAAGGAAGTAAACGTTTGTCTAAAGGTCAAATTGAAAAACTAACAGCTTTAGCACAACAACATGGTCTTGGTGGTTTAGCTTACATTATAGTTAATGAAAACGATTTACAATCGCCTATTATTAAGTTTTTAGGTGAAGATATTGCTTCTGGTATCATAAAGGAAACTAACGCACAAGTAGGAGACATTGTATTTTTCTCTGCCGCAGATTACGCAACAGCCAACAAAGCTTTAGATGCTGTTAGGCAGGAATTAGGCAAAATGCTTAAGTTAATTAACCCAAAAGAATTAAGACCAGCTTGGGTGATTGATTTCCCAATGTTTGAAAAAACCGATGAAGGTCGTTGGACATTTACTCACAATCCTTTCTCTATGCCAGCCATTTATGATATTGACAAGCATATGAATGGAAACGAGGATGAAATAGGCAGTATTATTGCCCAGCAATACGATTTAATATTAAATGGTTACGAAATTGGTGGCGGTTCTATTCGTGCACACAAACCAGAAATATTAGAAGCTACTTACAAAAATATGGGCTATAATAAAGAAGAGATGTTAAAAAGTGTGGGGACCATGTACAAAGCGTTCCATTATGGAGCACCACCACACGGCGGTATTGCTTGGGGTGTTGATAGATTGATGATGATTTTAGAGAAAAAAGCATCTATTAGAGAAGTGATGGCATTCCCAAAAACAGGAACAAGTGAAGACTTATTATTTGGAGCGCCTTCTATTTTATCTGATAAAAAAGTGGAAGAAATGAACGTAAAAGTGATGCGAAAGTAATAACTCTATGTTAGTTCAAGTAATGCCTAGATACGAGGTATTGTATCAAGAACTTCATTAACATATAACCAAATAAAAATCCCAACAAAATTGTTGGGATTTTTTTATATCATGATATAAATTATCTTTACAGTACAACGGTAATAAAAAGTATTGTTATCCTGTTCTATTTTTGGGTAACAGAATATAAGCTATTGTATAACATGTTACCAAACATTAAAAAGCACCTCATGAAAAAAAGGAAGATAATTGCATTATTACTTTTGATTATTGGAATTGGTTTAAGTATTGCCTTTATAACGAAGATTGAGTTTCCAGAAGGTTTCGAAGCATATTTTAAAAGAGAATATTATAACCAATTTGGTCCATTAGCAATAAGTGTTGAACTATTAATTGCAAGTTATTACTTATTTATTGGGCACAAAAAGACAAATTTCACTTTGGCCCTTTTTGGTTTTACTGCTTTGCTAGATCCCTTTTTTAATCAAATAGGGCTTTTCAATAGCATCTTACCTTTATATGGAACTATAATTTTATCGATTTGTGCTCTGTTATGCCTATGGCTAGCAATTGTAAACAAATTTAAATTAAAACCCTTATCTAATTTAGGAGTCATCTTTAGTATTATCCTTGGTGTTATTGTAGAATTATTCTTCAATTACCTATGATAAACGTTAGCCAACAATGTGTATAATTAATTGCTTTGGCAAGTGCCTATTTGGAAAATTCCTTTGGAATTTTCTCGGGTTCGTATTTGTTTTCTAAATTAGTTGCTTACACACACAACTAACCATACACAAACACGATGGAATACATTCGGCGAAAAGCTGACCAAAATAGCTACGCAACCTTTTAAGAAAAATAGCATCTTAAACGAAAAGGATCAAAATGAAATTTAAATTATATTTAATAGGGTTTTTATTATTTTTTAACGCTTGTGATAAAACAGATGAACCAATATTTGTAGACGAAAATTTGATAGCTGGAAAATGGGTTCTAACAGAAGCATATATTAGTGCAGGCGGACCTCAATATTGGATAGATATTGATAATGGAGAAGAAATCGAGTTTTTTGAAAACGGAACATTTTCTTCAAATAAATTTAGTGAATGTATTACTGGAAATTTTTCGATAGTAGAAAATAAATTACTTTTAAAATACAACTGTATTGGATTTACTTCAAATGCAGAAAATGAAGATGGTTTTATAACATATAAGTTAGAATTTTTCTCAGATTACTTTATCCTAACCCCTACTAGCGGAGCAATTTGTATTGAAGGTTGCAGTTCAAAATATCAAAAGAAAAAATAATTATTACCAACAACTTCTATAACAAATTACTCGTCACTACCTATTTATGCATACTCAGTAGATTTTTTTTTTCGGTTCTTAGTTGTATAAAAACACACAACTAATCTTATACAAGCACATTGAAACCCCAAAAAAATAAGTTTAGCTATAAACTTTAACATAAGCCTCCGACTTTTATAATTATTTTAAGACAATTTCCCGTTAACTTTAAGCAATTCTAAACTTAAAAATTTCAATATGAAAAAATCAACCTTATTAACAACCATTGCTTTTGCATTTATTATGCTTTTAACAGTAAATGTAAATGCTCAAAAATTTTCTGGAATAGACAAAAGTCCACTTGATATAGCTTACTATAAAACCGATAGAAATTCTCCACCAATGGTTAAAGTTATTTACAGCAGACCTCAACTTAAAGGAAGAGCATTAAGTAACCTTGCTCCTAATGGAAAAGTTTGGAGAACTGGTGCTAACGAAGCTACTGAAATTAAGTTTTATCAAGACACCAATTTTGGAGGTAAAACTGTAAAAGCTGGAACATATTCTTTATTTACTATTCCTGGAGAAACCGAATGGACTATTATTTTAAGTAACGATTTAGATGTTTGGGGAGCATATAGCTACAAAGAAGGCAACGATGTGTTGCGTGTAAAAGCACCTGTAAGTTCTGGAGATTCTGTTGAAGCATTTTCTATTGCTTTTGATGATGGAAAAATGCATTTAGCCTGGGGAACAACCAGAGTTTCTGTACCTGTTAGCAAATAATGAGATACTGATTACTATTACAAAATAATATGAAAGTCGTCATTGCGAGTGGAACGAAGCAATCTTTAAATTCCTAACTTAATTTGAAAGATTACTTCATCATCTTGATAACCATCAAGACGCTTCGTAATGACGGTTTTATTATGGAATATTCAAATACTTATGTGTTTGAAGAGATACTTTCCATTTTGGGTTTTTCATAACGTAATCTACAATTTCTGGAATCACTTTATCTCGTTTACTCCACTCGGGTTGTAAATATAAAATACAGTTTTTATTTACTTTAGCAGCCTGTTCTTCCGCGAAGCGAAAATCATCTTTATTATAAACAATTACTTTTAGCTCATCTGCCTTTTCATACACTTCTTTGGTTGGAAGTTTCATTTTTTTTGGTGATAAGCATATCCAATCCCAAGTGCCTGTTAATTTGTATGCACCCGATGTTTCAATATGCACTTGCAAACCTTCAGCTTTTAATTGAGATGTTAAACTTGTCATATCCCAAGTTAGAGGTTCGCCACCTGTTATAACAATAGTATCGCTATATTTTTTAGCGTTTTCAACAATTTTAGACGTCTCAGTAGGAGGATGTAAATTAGCATTCCAACTTTCCTTCACATCACACCAATGGCAACCCACATCGCATCCGCCAATACGCACAAAATAAGCCGCAGTTCCTTTGTGATAGCCTTCTCCTTGAATCGTATAAAACTCCTCCATTAAAGGCAACATTTCGCCTTTATCTACCAATATTTGTACATCTTTATTCATAACGTGCAAATATACATATTCCCATTACTTTTTCTTAGTATTTTGTATTTCAATTCAATTTAAGTAACTTGTACTTGATTAATTAATCTATGTATTTCTTTTCTCTCAATCTCTCAAAAAATGAAGCACATTCTCTATGTGGTAATTATGCTTTTTTGCATAAATTATCATAGCTATTCTCAAGTTGGTATAGGCACAACAAACCCAGATAACTCCTCTATTTTAGATATAGAATCTACTGACAAAGGCATTTTAATACCAAGGTTAACAACAGCACAAATTAACGCTATTACAAACCCAGCCGAAGGACTTTTGTTATTTAATTCTGATGAAAATGAGTTTGTTTTTAATTTTGGGGATAATGTTACACCTGATTGGAGCAAAATATCTCATAATAATTCAGTAAAATATAGTAATACTGATTTAACAACTAATATTAATACTGGTGCCTACACAAATATTCCAATTTTTGGCACTCAAAATTGGAATGATGATACAACACTCTACACTCAAGCGGGAAACACTCTAACTATTAACACTTCTGGACGATATAGAATTACAGTAAACATAGCATATCGAGTACCAACTATTGGCGGTAATACAGACCAAAGAGTTTCTGTTGAAGCACAAATTGCTGTTGGTGGAACTCCTACCGGAGCTATAGCTAACACAGGATATGTAAGACATGCAAACGGTCATTTAGAAGCCTCCCTTCATATTACAGAAATTTTTGAAATTACTGCACCACAAACCATTAGTGTGCAAACTACAAGAGGTGGAAATTCTGCGCCTACAGTATTTAGAAGTGCTGGCACTTCAAATATCTACATTGAAAAAATAAAATAATGCTTTAATCTGAAAGCATTTTTTTTGTTCCTTTTTTTTCCTGTATTTTTATGCAAAATATAAGGCATGAGTACTAAGGACACTTTTTTTAAATACATAACAGAAGGTAACGAAACGAAAGGCGACTTTATTCCTATTGGAGCAGCTATGTTAGATGGTGAAACTGTTACAGGAGCGCACGTTAAAATACCTTTAAAAACATTAAATAGACACGGATTAATTGCAGGAGCAACAGGTACCGGAAAAACAAAATCGCTTCAAGTATTAGCTGAAAACTTAAGTGATAAAGGTGTTCCTGTATTACTAATGGATATTAAAGGTGATTTAAGTGGTCTTGCACAACCAAGTCCGGGTCATCCAAAAATTGATGAACGCCATGAAAAAATAGGCATCCCTTTTGAAGCTAAACCTTTTCCTGTTGAAATTCTAACACTTTCTGAACAAGATGGTGTTAGGTTAAGAGCTACCGTAAGTGAATTTGGGCCCGTATTACTTTCAAGAATATTAGATTTATCTGAAACTCAATCTGGAATAGTTGCCGTTATTTTTCAATATTGTGATGATAACAAACTACCTATTCTAGACTTAAAAGATTTTAAAAAAATATTACAATATGCCACTCAAGAAGGTAAAGAAGAATTTGCAGAAGCTTATGGCAGAATTTCTACTGCTTCTACAGGTGCTATTTTACGTAAAGTTGTTGAGCTAGAACAACAAGGTGCTGATTTGTTTTTTGGAGAAACATCTTTTGATGTTCAAGATTTATTAAGGGTTGATGATGATGGTCGTGGTTATATTAATATCATCAGATTAACCGATATACAAGACAGACCTAAATTGTTTTCAACATTTATGTTGAGTCTTTTAGCAGAAATATATTCAACATTCCCAGAACAAGGTGATAGCGACAGACCAGAACTTGTTATGTTTATTGATGAGGCTCACTTAATTTTTGATGAAGCTTCAAAAGCCTTATTAAATCAAATTGAAAGTATTGTAAAGTTGATTCGAAGTAAAGGCGTAGGTTTATATTTTGTAACTCAAAACCCTACTGATGTTCCAGAAGCTGTACTAAGTCAATTAGGATTAAAAGTGCAACATGCATTACGAGCTTTTACCGCAAAAGATAGAAAAGCTATAAAACTAACCGCTCAAAACTATCCAGATTCTGAGTATTACGACACTACAGAAGTTTTAACCTCTTTAGGTATTGGTGAAGCTTTAGTTTCTGCTTTAGATGAAAAAGGTCGCCCTACTCCACTGGCTGCAACAATGATGCGTGCACCTATGAGTAGAATGGATGTTTTAACCGATATGGAATTAAACACCTTACTTTCTAAATCTAAATTGGTTAAGAAATACAACGAAACTATTGATAGAGAAAGCGCTTATGAATTACTTAACAAGAAAATTGAAGAAGCAGAGGCTGAAGAAGCAAAAGAAAAAGCACGAGAAGAACAAGAGGCATTAAAGAAAGCTGAATCTAAAAAAAGAACGACAAGTACTCGTAGAAAAAGCTCCAGAATGAACCCTGTTGTTAAAGTGCTAACTAGTGCCACTTTTATTAGAAGTGTTTTTGGTATTTTAACCAAAGTGATGAAAAAATAAGTTGGTAGAACCAACATATATTAATTAAATAATACAATTAATTTTAATGCGAAATTTATTTTTAGGCATTCTTGCCTTGACCCTTTTATTTACTAGTTGTAAAAAAGAACAAAACCCATTTGAAATTTCTAAACATCATGTTGGATTACTAACAGATTCCACTCAAGTTAAAGATTTGAAAACCATTTTTGCAAACGATTCTATTTTCAAATCCATAAGTGGCGATGAGTTTACTGGAAATACTAATGCTATAGACATTTATGAAAAAGGTGGTAAAAAACTATTATCTCTAACCCCAACACAAGCTTTAGACTCTACCGCTACTGTAGAAAGTGTTAGAATATTAGATGAGCGTTATAAAACAGATAAAAACATTTCAACAATTAGTACTTTTAAAGATATTCAAAGTCAATACAAAATAACCAGAATTAGCAATTTAATTAATTCAATAGTTATTACTGTTGATGATATTAATGCGAGTTTTACTATTGATAAAAAAGAATTACCTGCAAACTTAAGATTTGACATGAATTTAAAGTTTGAAGCGACTCATATTCCAGATGAGGCTAAGATTAAATACTTTTTTATAAACTGGAGTAACTAATAAAACTTAATGAATCCATTCTTATCAAAAATATTAATTGATCTAGCTCGAAAACGATTAGAGTCAAAACAAAAAACTAAAAAACCTGTTAGTAAAAAGGAAATTGTGCCTTTGGTAAGAGTTTTTCAAGTTGAATTATCTCATGCCATAAAAGAATATATTTATATAATAATTGGGGTGTTTTCGGCAGGATTTGGTTTAAAAGGTTTCTTATTACCTAATGATTTTATAGATGGTGGTGCCACAGGTATTTCTTTATTACTAGAGCATATAACATCTGTAAATTTAGGTATATTGTTAGTTTTAGTTAATTTGCCTTTTTTAATTCTCGCTTCTAGAACAATAGGCACTAAATTTGCCATTAAAAGTATTATTGCTATTACGTTTTTAGCTTTTGTAGTTCATTTTGTAGAGTACCCTATTATTACCGAAGACAAGTTACTTATAGCTGTTTTTGGTGGGTTCTTTTTAGGCTTTGGCATAGGCATGTCTATGCGAGGTGGTAGTGTAATTGATGGTACCGAAATTTTAGCTATTTACTTAGGTCGAAAATTATCACTCACCATAGGCGATGTACTATTTCTTATTAATATAATTATTTTCTCGTTAGGTGCTTATATTTTGTCTGTAGAAACAGCTCTTTATGCCATTTTAACGTATTTGGCTGCAGCAAAAACTGTAGATTTTGTAGTGGATGGTGTAGAAGAATATGTTGGCGTTACTATTATTTCTAACAAGCATGAAGATTTACGAATTATGTTAACCGAAAAATTAAGACGTGCTTGTACTATTTATGCAGGTAAAGGAGGTTTTGGCACTCAAGGAAAAAGCTATGACAAAGATATCATATACACTGTCGTAACACGTCTAGAACTAGCAAAACTTCAAACCGAAATTGACAAAATTGATAAAGATGCTTTTGTAATTATGGGTGTTGTGAAAGATTTAAAAGGTGGCATGATTAAAAGAAAACCTATGAAGGACCATTAATGATTGAAATTTATGAAGCCTAAAAAACATACGATACAAAACAATCCTTTTGTTGTACCAACAACAGATGGAAAAATTATAAAAGAACACTTTGGTTTAGCTTCAAATGGTAATTCTAAAATAAGTATTGCACACATGAAAGCGCCTGCAGGTTGGAGTGAACCTTTTCAAACCCCAGAATTTGACGAATACACGTTTATTATAAAAGGTAAAAAGCAGTTTATTATTGAAGGTGAAACCATTGTTTTAGAAGCAGGTCAGTCAATCAAAATTGAAAAAAACACCCGAGTACAATATTCCAATCCGTTTACCGAAGTATGTGAATATATAGCTATTTGCACACCAGCTTTTTCTATGGATTTAGTAAATAGAGAAGCTTAAATATGAACCAAAACCTATTAAAAAGCATTGGTTTTTCATTTAACCTTGTAAGCTTTATTTCGCCAAAATTAGCTGCTAAACTTGCCATATTATTATTCTCAAAACCTCAAAAAGGCAAATTAAAAGGCATTGATTCTGATTTTTTAAAATCTGCTAATAAAGAAGTAGTAAAGTATAATGATATTGCTATAATGTCTTACCATTGGAAAGGTAAAAAAGATACCATTTTATTGGCTCATGGTTGGGAAAGTAACTCTTACAGGTGGAAAGCTTTAATAGAGATTTTAATTAAATTAGATTATAATATTGTAACACTAGACGCACCTGCACATGGTAACACTACAGGAAAGTTATTTAATGCGATACTTTACTCAGAATGTATTAGTATTGTAGCAAAAAAAATTAACGCTAATATTATTATTGGACATTCGGTTGGAGGTATGGCTACCGTTTTTTTTCAACATAAATACCAATTACAATCTGTTAAAAAAATTGTGTTATTAGGAGCACCATCAAATTTTACGGGGGTTTTTAATAGGTACTCGAAAATGATGGGATACAATAAAAAAATTGTAACTGCTATGAACCAAAAAGTATTAAAAGAGTTCAATCATTTACCTGAATATTTTTCTTCAGCTAATTTTTCAAAAGATATAAAAGCAAACGTTTTAATTATACATGATAAGAATGACAAAATCATTCCATATAATGATGCTCTTGATTTTGAAAATCATCATACAAATTCTAAGTTAATTACAACTAAAGGTTATGGACACGGATTAAAATCTGATGTTGTTTACAATCATATTTTAGACTTCTTAAAGACATAAATATTGTATTTTTGAATTATGGCAGAAGCATTAAAACGTATTAATAAATTTTTAAGTGAAGTTGGATATTGCTCTCGCAGAGAAGCAGATAAACTTATTGATGCTGGAAGAGTGACCATAAATGGCGTTGTTCCAGAAATGGGAACTAAAATAGCACCTACAGATGTTGTTGCCGTTGATGGTAAAGAAATAAAAAATACAAAAGAATCTTTTGTTTATTTAGCCTTTAATAAACCTGTTGGTATTGTTTGTACCACAGACACTTCAGTAGAAAAAGACAATATTATTGATTTTATTAATTACCCGAAACGCATATTCCCAATAGGAAGATTAGATAAACCTAGTGAGGGATTAATACTTTTAACAGATGATGGCGATATTGTAAATAAAATTCTTCGTGCTAGCAACAATCATGAAAAGGAATACATTGTGACTGTAGACAAACCTATTTCGCAAACTTTTATAAATCGTATGTCTGGAGGTATTCCTCTTGAGGAATTAAAACAAACCACAAAAAAGTGTAAGGTAGAAAAACTAGGTACATACAAATTCAAGATAATACTAACTCAAGGGTTAAATAGACAGATTAGACGTATGTGTGATTATCTAAACTACGAAGTACAAACCCTAAAACGAGTTAGAATTATGAATATAAAGCTTGATGTACCTGTTGGCGAATACCGCGAATTCACTAAAGAGGAATTTGAAGATTTGAATAAACTTTTAAAAAATTCGTCAAAAAATCACATAAACACGAATAAGTCAAAACGTTAAAATTGCTGTTAATTTATTCATAAATAAACTAAAGGTCTTTTAGTTCTTCTTTAACTTTAAAAAAAGTTAATTATGAAACTAATAACCATACTTCTGTTTTTTATATCATTTTCTGCATTTGCGCAATATGATTACGAACCATCAAAAGAGTTTCCATTTGGGAGACCAAACCCAGAAGCACCAGAACAAATTAAAAATTATGAGGCTATAATTGGTGTATGCCATTGTAAATCTACTAGAAAAAAACAGGACGGAACTTGGACAGACCCTGTAGACATGACTTGGAAATTCAAGTATATATTAAATGGAACGGCTATTCAAGATGAAACTTTAAAGGCAGATGGAGCGCATTCAGGAAGTATTCGTCAATACGTTGCAGATAGTAGCAGATAGTATGTACATTGGTTTTCATCAAAAACGCCATCTACAATATTTCCTATTTGGGAAGGAAATAAAACAAAAGATGGAAACATAGTTTTGTACAAAGAACAAACTGCTCCAAACGGAACAGAAGGCTTTTATAGATTAACATTTTATGACATTAGCAAATCTGGTTACAAATGGGTTGGTGAATGGGTTGATAAATCTGAATCGGTAGTATTTCCAACTTGGAAAATAAACTGTACTCGAAACGAAAAATAAATACAGTTTAACTGTTTAAAAACTCACTTCGTGTTTCTGTTTGTTTTAACTAAATAAAAAGGTAAGTAAATCAATAAAAAATACGGGATAACTATTAATTGTGTAGTTAAAATGTAAAAAGGCCATTCACCAAAATAATCTAATAAAGAGGCTGATTTGGGTTTTTCATTTAAGTAAAAATAATTAGCTTCTAACGCGTAATTTACCGCGACCATAAAAAGCACATACAATTGTAATGCAAAAAAAGATTTAAAAACACTTTTTATAGTTGGTTTCATTTTAAAAACAATCGTAGCGTAGAGAATAATTATAATTATACCCAAATGAACAATCCAATATCTAAAATAATTGAAAGAAGGATAGTCACTTGAGATGTCTGGAGTTAAAACTGCTTGTGTAGTTCCTGCAATAATCCAAAACAATAAAATTTCATACATCCAATATTTTCTATAGTATGTAAAAATTGGAATTATTAATCCTAGGAAACTACAGAGGTATAAAGGTAAATCACTTTTTAAATTATAATTTCCAGAACTCGCTTTATAAAAATGAAATATTACCAGTGTTAATGATACAAATAAAGCAAAATAGTGAATCACTTTTTGTTGTTGACTTTCTATTAGTTTCCGTTTAGAAAACCTGAAAAAAAACACTGTAAATATAATAGCAAAAACAATTGGAACAATATGTTGAAGACTTCCAATGGTAACTCTATTTAATAAAAAAATTGCGTTATAAATTAAATAACTCATAACGCAATTTAGTTAATTCTTGTTTATTTACAAGTTATGTCTTTCTCTTGCAAGAAGTGTATTCTTAAGCAGCATAGCAATCGTCATTGGTCCTACTCCACCAGGTACTGGTGTAATGTAACTAGCTTTTTTGCTTACACTTTCAAAATGAACATCACCAGCAAGTCTGTAACCCGTTTTTTTGGTTTGATCTGGAACTCGAGTAATACCAACATCTATAACAACTACATCTTCTTTTACCATATCGCCAGTTAAAAATTCAGAAATCCCAATAGCTGCAACAATTATATCTGCTTTTAGTGTTATGTCTTTTAAATTTTTAGAACGACTGTGAACTACAGTTACAGTAGCATCACCAGCTTTTCTTTTTTGGCTCATTAAAATACTCATTGGACGACCTACAATATGGCTTCTACCCATAACCACAACATTTTTACCTGAAGTTTCTACTTGATAGCGCTCCAACAATTCCATAATTCCATATGGTGTAGCTGGTAAAAATGTAGGTAAGTCTAAAGCCATTTTACCTACGTTTGTTGGATGAAAACCATCAACATCTTTGTTAGGGTCTACAGCCATTAACACCTTTTGTTCGTCAATTTGATCTGGCAAAGGAAGTTGTACTATAAATCCATCTATGTCATCATCGGTATTTAAATCATGTATTTTAGATAGTAATTCTTCTTCTGATGTGTATTCTGGTAATTCTATAAGTGTAGATTTAAAACCTATTTTTTCACAGGCTTTTACTTTAGCATTAACGTAAGTCATACTTGCTCCGTCTGAACCTACTAAAATTGCTGCAAGATGTGGCACTTTTTCTCCTTTAGAGACTAATGCTTTTACATGTTCTGCAATTTCTTCTTTAATATCGTTACTTACTTTTTTACCGTCTAGAATTGTCATTTTAGGTTTTGGATTTTGGTAAAAATTACACTTTTAACTTTTAACTTTTAACTTTTAACTAAACTAACGCATATTTTTCATCATTTGCATCATCTTTTTACCGCCACCACCTTGCATCATCTTCATCATTTTGCTCATTTGGTTAAATTGCTTTAATAATTGATTAACCTCTTGAACTGAAGTACCTGAACCTTTTGCTACTCTCTTTTTTCTACTTGCATTAAGAACTGATGGATTTGTTCGTTCTTTAGGTGTCATGGAATGGATAATGGCCTCAATTCCTTTAAAAGCATCGTCATCAATATCAACATCTTTTAACATTTTTCCAGCGCCAGGAATCATACCCATAAGGTCTTTCATGTTCCCCATTTTCTTGATTTGCTGAATCTGCTTCAAGAAATCATCAAACCCAAATTGGTTTTTTGCTATTTTCTTTTGAAGTTTACGTGCTTCTTCTTCGTCAAACTGTTCTTGTGCTCTTTCTACTAACGATACAACATCACCCATACCCAAAATACGGTCTGCCATACGTGAAGGATAGAACACATCTATAGCTTCCATTTTTTCGCCTGTACCAATAAACTTAATAGGCTTATTTACAACAGATTTAATAGAAATTGCAGCACCTCCACGAGTATCACCATCCAGTTTTGTTAGTATAACACCATCAAAATTCAATACATCATTAAAGGCTTTTGCTGTATTAACAGCATCTTGCCCTGTCATAGAATCTACCACAAATAAAGTCTCTTGTGGTTGAATAGCTTTATGAATGTTTGAGATTTCGGTCATCATCACCTCATCAACAGCTAAACGACCAGCAGTATCTATAATTACAACATTAAAACCGTTTGCTTTAGCGTGTGCAATAGCAGCTTGAGATATAGCAACAGGATCGTTATTTCCTCTATCGCTAAAAACCTCAACACCTATTTGCTCTCCAACAACGTGTAATTGATCTATCGCAGCAGGACGATAAACATCACAAGCTACTAATAAAGGTTTTTTTGTTTTTTTAGTTTTAAGATAATTAGCAAGTTTACCAGAAAAAGTGGTTTTACCAGAACCTTGTAAACCCGACATTAAAATAACGCTTGGGTTTCCTGAAAGATTTATACCTTCGGCATCTCCACCCATAAGTTCGGTTAACTCATCTTTTACAATTTTAACCATTAATTGCCCCGGTTGTAACGTAGTTAATACGTTTTGACCAAGTGCTTTTTCTTTAACGGTATTTGTAAACTGTTTTGCTATTTTAAAGTTAACATCGGCATCTAGTAATGCTCTACGTACTTCTTTTAATGTTTCTGCTACATTTACTTCGGTAATACTTCCGTGTCCTTTTAGTACGTGTAAGGCTTTATCTAGTTTATCGCTTAAATTATTAAACATAATTTTCTATTAATTTTTTAAGTTCAGATTTATACTATAAATCGAGGTGCAAAAGTAAATAAATATTTTGTTTTTACCTTGAAGAGATTCCCGTTTTAACGGGAATGACAAATTATTGTTTCTTCGAAAAAACCGAAGAAAATATTTTAGTGTTAATGATTTGAAGTATATTATTGAAGTTATAATACACAAAGTGAATAAAAAAAGCTGCCAAAATTTAATTTGACAGCTTCTTAAAAGGAAACTTAATTTAATAACTAACCTAACCAATCGAAAAAAGGCGTTTCCTTTTCACCAAAAACATAATTATTCTTCTTTTTCTAGGACTAATATTCTTTCTACTTCTCCAGTTGAACTAAAATCTCTCAACTCGATTCTATTTGCAGTAACTTCTACTATTTTCCATCTATGGTTTAAGGTATCAAACGGTACATAATCGTTAAAATACAAACCTAAGTATAAGCCTTCGTTTCTGTAAGCTAACCAAGAACCACTAAACTCACTAAAGTTTGGATCTGTAATTTTTACTCTACCAGTTATTTGAAAATCTACAGTATACATGAAGTAGTTTTCTGTTTTGTTTTCATCTCCATCTTGGTACAATGCAACTTCCCACTCACCAGTAATTAAAACACCATCTATGTAAGTTAAATCGCCATCTACATCTACACAATGTCTATGTAAAATCATTTCATCATCTCTATTTCCTAGGTTTTCTAATTTAATCAATTCTGGTTGTAAGAAAGTAATTAACCATTCTAACTGTAAATTTGGTCTTCCTTCTAACTGAATTTGCAATACAAAACCTTCAGTATTATATTCTGCTATCTGATAAGTACCTTGTACAAATTCACCATTAACTCTAAGTTTTACAACATTGTCTGGAAAGAATTTTAACGGTGTTCCTATATAATCTATTTCATTATCTGCGCCATCTATTTTTAAACGTGCAACTCTCCAAAAACACTCTTGTAAATAGCTTTCAATACGCTCTTTGGTAATATCTAAAGCTAAATCACAGTTTTTCTTTAATATGATTTTATTACCACCTTCTTGATACAATTTAATTTTACCTGGAGCTAAATCGTATACAAACCATTCTAAAGTAAAGTCTACTAAAGTATCGAACTCTAATTTTATTAAAGCACCATTTGTTGTTACTCTTGTAGACCAAGTTCCTGTTAAAATATCACCTCCTCTAGCATATACTTTAACTACACCTTCTTCTTTAAATACCATAACATAGTCACGATATACTTCATTTAAATCATCTTCATTTCTTTCAAATTCGTAAACAACCCAAGGGCAAGTCATTAGTAATTCATCAAGATGTTCTTTGGTAAAATCATCATCTCCATAATCATTATCATCATCTTCATCACAAGCATCTTTTGCTTCTTTAATAATATTAGCTAATTCTATATTATTGTTGACTTCAATTTCTGAACCATCTGCTAAAACCATAGTTACAGGAAAATTGATACTAGCTAAAAGACCTGTTTCTTCTTTTATTCTTTTGATGAAATGATATAATTCTCTATCATTCTCAACAGTTATCACATCGATAATTTGAAAATCGGTATTGTAAACAGTAAAAGATATTGGGTATTTAAAGTCGATACATTCTATATCGTCATCTTCTTCATTTTCGTCTTTACATTGTTGAATTAACTCTTCTAATTGATCTCTGTTTTCTATAACAATTTCTTCATGATTAGATAGAATGATAGTTATAGGAAAAACAATATCCAACTCATCTTCATCATCTTCAAATTCATTAAAAATGGCTTCAATAACTTTAAAATCTTCTTCAGAATCAATAGTTATTTCTAAACCATTTACAATAACAGTTACTGGTAATTCTACAGATGTACAACTTGCTTTATCAATAATGTTATCTGCAGATCCATCTTTTGCAGATGTATAGAACATTAAAGATGTTAATTCAGATGATGCTGTAAGTGTAACTTCTTCATTTTCGTCAGGTGGAGTTATATCTATAACTTCGTCCTGACAAGATGTAAACATTAAAAGGGCAAAAAAAGGTAATAGTAATAGGGTTTTCAATTTAGTTTTCATGATAATTGATTTTGGGTTTAACATAGCTTTTTGATTATAAAACAGGATAACTTTAAAAATTCCTACCCTCTTTTTAGAAAAAATTTAAAAAAATTGAAATCCTAAATTCTAAAAAGCCTTATTTTAGTGCTACAACCAACACTAAGTATGAGCAAACAATTGCACGATAATATTTGCGAAGAAAATATTTTTTCTTCCTTATTTAACAAACACGCTAAAGATTTACACAATTTTTTATACTATAAATTTGGCGAATTACTAAACCCCAAAGACAAAGTGCAAGAGGCTTTTATTAAACTTTGGGAAAATTGCGCCAAAGTTTCGCCCGAAAAAGCTAAGAGTTTTGTTTTTACAACTGCCAATAATTTAATGCTTAATGAAGTGGCACACCAAAAAGTGGTTTTAAAACACCAGCAAACTAAACCTAAAACACATACTAATGAGAGTCCTGAATTTTTAATGCAAGAAACTGAATATAATAATAAACTTCAAAAAGCTTTAAGTAATTTAACCGATGCACAACGCGAAGCGTTTATGATGAACCGTGTTGAAGGTAAACGCTTTAAAGAAATTGCTGAAATTTTAGATATCTCGACCAAAGCGGTTGAGAAACGTATTTATGGCGCTTTGGAAAAGTTGAGGAAGGATATTAAGGAGTTGTAGTTAAATGGAAAAAACAATATTTGAAATTACCAAAATGGATTGTCCTTCTGAGGAAAACTTAATCCGGATGAAGTTAGATGGTATTTCTAGTATTAAAAATCTTGAATTTGATATTTCAAACAGAAAATTAACCGTGTTTCATACAGGGCAAATTAACCTAATTGAAAAATTAATAAATGAACTAAACTTAGGCGAAAAAAAACTAATTACTGAACAAACTGAGCAAACCGAGTTTCTAGAAAACTCAAATCAAAAAAAACTGCTTTGGTCAGTTCTTGCTATTAACTTCCTCTTTTTTGTTATAGAAATGACTACGGGTATTATTTCTAAATCAATGGGGCTTGTAGCCGATAGTTTAGATATGCTTGCCGACTCCTTTGTATACGGATTGAGTCTTTTTGCTGTTGGTAAAACAATAACCCGAAAAAAACAAGTTGCAAAACTTGCAGGGTATTTTCAAATAACATTGGCTTTTATTGGGTTTTTAGAAGTTTTAAGACGCTTTTTTGGAACAGAAAAACTTTCAGATTTTTCAACCATGATTGTAGTTTCAATACTAGCCTTAATTGCAAATGGCATTTGCCTTTTATTACTTCAAAAATCTAAAAGCAAAAAAGAAGCACACATGAAAGCGAGTATGATTTTTACTTCAAACGATATCATTATTAATTTAGGCGTTATTTGTGCGGGCCTATTGGTTAATTGGTTTAATTCAAACAAACCCGATTTAATAGTGGGAACCATAGTTTTTGTTTTAGTAATTCAAGGTGCAATAAGAATTTTAAAACTAGGAAAATAAACTATTAATGAAACTTGAATTTAAAAAATTAACCTTTTTTCAATTCAAGGGTAGGAAAAAACAAAACATAACTGTTATATAATTGAATACAAGAAAATGAACAGAGAAGAACTCATATTAAAATGGTTAGATAACAACCTAAATCCTCAAGAACTTGAAGCTTTTAAAAAGCTTGAAGATTATAATGATTTAGTAAAGTTAAATACTAGTTTGCAAGCTTTTAAGGTAGATAATTACGATACTTCTGCAGCATTAGAAAACATATTATCTACTATTAAAAGCAAAAAGCAACAACCTAAGCATTGGTTTAAACCACTTATGCGTGTTGCAGCGATACTGGCTGTTTGTTTTAGTTTATATTATTATACAACTACGTTAGATACTACTATAAAAACAGAGTACGCTCAAAAAACAACCATAGAGCTACCAGATGCTTCAAGTGTTTCCCTCAACGCTAAATCATTGTTAGTATTCAATAAAAAAGATTGGAAAAAAGAACGTAATGTAGAACTTAAAGGTGAAGCTTTTTTTAAAGTTGCCAAAGGATCTTCATTTAATGTTATAACAAAATCAGGAACCGTTACGGTTTATGGTACTCAATTTAATGTAAAACATTGGGACAATTACTTTGAGGTTATTTGCTACGAAGGATTAGTTGGGGTTACGCACAATTCTCTAGAAACGAAATTAAAACCTGGTGACAGTTTTTTAATTATCGATGGGAAAATTATTGCTAAAGAAAAAGAAAACCGCTCAACACCTTCGTGGTTAAATAACGAAAGTACTTTTAAAAGTTTGCCTTACAAAATGGTTATTGCCGAGTTTGAAAGACAATACAATGTTGATATTACATTACTTGGTATCGACTCTACACAATTATTCACAGGTAGTTTTACACACGACAATTTAGATGTGGCATTAAAATCAATTACCCTACCTTTACATGTAACATATAGTAAAACCAACAATACTATAACATTAAAGCGTGAATAAGAAAGAGCTACTTTCTATAATTTTATCACTGTTTTTTTTGAATGTTGCCACCCTAAAAGCACAAACCGTTCAAGAAGAAAAGCAACCACTCGCCAACATTTTAAAACAGCTAGAAGATAAGTTTAATATTAGTTTTTCTTATGCAGATGAAACTATAAAAGACAAAACAAGCAAAATGCCTGATGAAGATTTTTCATTGGAAAAAACTTTAGAATTTCTAAAACAAGAAACCCATCTAGATTTTGAATTGCTAGACAATAGGTTTATTGTAATTAAAAAAGGTAAAGCAGATAAGTCTAACACCTTTAACATACAAAAGCTAAAAGAGGTTATAGTTACCAATTATTTAACCACAGGAATCACTAAGTTAAATGATGGCTCAATTACTATAAAGCCTGAAACATTTGGTATTTTACCAGGTTTAATTGAGCCCGATGTTTTACAAACCATACAGGCGTTACCTGGTGTTTTGAGTGCCGACGAAACGGTATCAAACATCAACGTTCGAGGTGGTACGCACGACCAGAACCTTTTACTTTGGGATGGTATAAAAATGTATCAATCGGGGCATTTCTTTGGGCTCATTTCAGCCTTTAATCCATACATTACAAAACATGTGAATGTATATAAAAATGGTACACGAGCTAAATATGGCGATGGCATTTCCAGTATTATTGACATGCAATTACCCGATGATATTGATAACGAATTTAAAGCCGGATTAGGTTTTAATTTAATTAACGCAGATGGTTATGCTAAAATCCCTCTGTCAAATAAAACAGAATTACAAATATCAACACGCCGTTCTATTACTGACTTAATAAACACCTCAACTTTTGAGCAATATTCAAAGCGTATTTTTCAAGATTCCGATTTTGAAAATGCCAAAAATAGCGGCACATCCATTTCTCAAAATGAGTCTTTTTATTTTTACGATGTTACGGCTAAATTCCTATATGATATCACAAAAAAAGATAAGGTTAGAGTACATTTTTTTAATGTGTTTAACGACTTAAATTATGATGAGCAATCAACAAGTAATAATACAAGTGAAGCTTTAAATAGTGAACTTACCCAACGTAATTCAGCAGTTGGATTAACATATACTAGAGATTGGAATGAAAAGCTTTCAACAACCTCGCAAGTTTATGTTACCAATTACGATTTAGACGCCACTAATTACGATATTTTAAACAATCAGCGTTTAATACAAGAAAATGAAGTTTACGATGGTGCTGTTAAACTAGATATTAATTACACTCATAATCATCAACTAAAATTTAATAGTGGTTATCAATTTACTGAAGTTGGTATTAGCAATTTAGAAGATGTTAATAATCCGGTTTTTAGAAGTTTTATAAGAAACGTTTTAAGAACACATGCTGTTTATGGTGAAGCTGGTTTTTTATCAAATAACGCTAAAACAAAACTTGTTATTGGCACACGTTTAAACCATATACCTAAATTTAATATGTTTTTTGCAGAACCAAGACTCAGCTTCAGCCAACGCTTTTTAAACCATTTTAGATTTGAGGTTTTAGGCGAATTTAAAAGTCAGACCACTTCACAAATCATCGATTTACAAAACGATTTTTTAGGTATTGAAAATCGCCGTTGGGTATTAGCTAATAATAGAACAGAGGTTGAAACCATAAATAGCAAAAACATTTACCCTGTACCAATAGTAAAAAGCAAACAAGCTTCTGCTGGAATTCATTACAGCAAAAACAAATTATTAATTAGTGCCGAAGGTTATATAAAGAAAGTAGATGGTATTACCACCCGAAGTCAAGGTTTTCAAAACCAATATCAGTTTGTAAACGCCATTGGCAGCTATAAAATAAAAGGTATTGATGTTTTACTAAACAAGCAATTTAGTGATATTGTTAGCAGTTGGGTGTCTTATTCCTACAGCACCAATGATTATAAGTTTAACGACTTAAACAATGGTGAAGAATTTCCTAATAATACTGATATACAACACGCCCTAACGTTTGCAAGTACTTACACGTATAACGATGTTAAGTTTGCTATGGGCTTAAATTGGCACTCTGGAAAACCAAGTACAGAACCAAGTGAAACTGATAGTCCTGATGATAATGAGATTACGTACTCAAGTCCAAACAGTACAAATTTAAATGATTACTTACGTTTAGATTGTTCTGCAACTTACGGTTTCGATATTTCTGATACTGCGCGTGCAACTATTGGTGCATCGGTTTGGAATGTACTTAATAAAAGAAATATTTTAAACGCTTACTATACGCTTGATGATAACAATATGGTAAACAAAATTGAAAATGAATCGTTGGGTATAACACCAAATGTAAGTTTTAGGGTGAGTTTTTAAAGTTATTGTATATTTAGGTTTTTAATCAAAACCCTATGGCATACAAAAACACTTCACTACTATTTATCTTTATTTTTTATTGCACTTTCGGACATGCTCAATGGAAATTAATGGACAAAAATGCGACTAGAGAAACTAAAAAACTATTTCATAGCTTAAAGAAAATCCAGAAAAAAGGAACCATTTTTGCTCATCAACATGCTACAGAATACGGTCGTGGTTGGGTTGGTGACGATGACCGCTCAGATGTAAAATCTGTTGTTGGCACACACCCTGGCATGATAGGTGTCGATTTTAAAGATTTTACAGGTAAAGACTCGGAAAAACATAAAATTCGTCTTAAAAAAATTGTTCAAGACGCCTACAATAGAGGTAGCATAATTACTGTCGCTTGGCATTTTTATAATCCTGTTGGCCCTGGTGGGTTTTATTGGCGAGATTCAATTTCTACACCAGTTGTTCGCAGATTAATTCCTAATGGTGATGCTCATGAAAAATACAAAGATATTTTAGATGGTATTGCAGAATGGGCAAATAGTTGTAGAGGTATAAATGGCGAATTAATTCCTATGATTTTTAGACCTTATCATGAGTTTGATGGAGATTGGTTTTGGTGGGGAAAACCACATTGTACTGTTGACGAATTTAAAACTCTATGGAAATTTACTGCCTCATACCTAAGAGATAAAAAAAATGTGCACAATTTTATTTGGGCCTTTTCTCCAGATAACAAATTTAATAATGAAGAGGAATATTTAGAGCGTTACCCAGGTGATGAATGGGTAGATATGGTTGGTATGGATAATTATGCAGATTTAGGAAGAGATCAATATGATTTAGATACTGCACATAAAAAATTAAAAATAGTTTCAGATTACGCCATAAAGAAGAAAAAACTAGCTGCTTTTACTGAAACTGGTTTAGAATCTATACCAAACACAACATGGTGGACAGAAACATTATTAAATCTTATAAAGAGTGACGCGTTGCGTCTATCGTATGTGCTTGTTTGGAGAAATGACAGTAGAAGTGACACACATTATTATGCACCTCATCCTGGGCATGAAAGTGTACCCGATTTTATGAAATTTTATCAAGATAAATTTACTTGGTTTGAAAATGATTTAGCTAAGAAAAACGTCTATAAAAAACGAAAAGGGAAACGATGATGAAGATGAAGCCATCAAAAAGAACTAACTGTTTTAATTAATATTAGCAGACTTAACATTTTCCTGTATTAACCATGGTCTAGCATCTGGTAAATCAGTTGTTATTTTGCAGTTAATAAAATCTACTTTATCCGTATGACGTATAAAAAACCCGTGCGTATTGGTATTACCAAACTTGCTTCCTTCAGGGTATTTCCCATCATATTCCATAACAGTTTGGTTTGTAGCTTCTATTCCGCCTTTTACCTGAAAATTTAAATTCTCAAATGTAACATTTTGTATGTTGTGTCCAGGAATACCAGTAATTATAGAAGGATATTGTTGTGTAAAATCTTTACCAATAATATTCTTAAAATGGATGTTAGATATTGTTCCAATACGTGGTTTTCTATCGGGTACTGTACGTTTTCTATCTGCTAAAAGCATAAAAATAGCTTGCCCAGAATTAGTTATGTTGCAATCTCTAATCAAAATATTATCAATCACAGCACCATCCATAGATTCAATAACCAACGCAGAATTTTGATAAGCGTTTTTTAATGTGAGCCCAGAAACTTCAAAATTCATAAAACTACCTAAACCGTCGGTTCCAAACTTAAAACAATTACCTGCATTTACATTAAGCTTATCAATAATACAATTACGCACTATTACATTTTTACAGCCATATTCACTTCCGCTTTTAAAACAAATACCATCATCTTCAGATTTTATATCGCAATCTTCAATTAATACATTATGGCAATCTACAATATCAATTCCATCACGGTTTGGTGTTAAATTTCCTGTATGAACTTTAATATTTCTAATAGTAACGCTATCCGATTCAATGTAAACCTGTGTCCAACACGCAGGGTCAACCATAGTAATATCTGAAACGGTTATGTTTTTTGAGCCAACAAACGCTAAAATGGATGGTCTATCTTTTTCGGTTCCCAGCTCTTTTACATTCATCCAGGGTTCGTAATCGCCTTGTCCATCAATTTTACCTTTACCTGTTATGGTAACATTTTGCACGTGATTCCCATAAATTAATCGGCGTTGACAATCTTGTAACATACGGTTTGGAAATTTGGTTTCAATCATATGATGCGGATAATCACTTTCAGCATCAGATTGAATTCCCAAAATAGTTGCAGTACTATCAATATTTAAAGTCATATCACTACCCAACAATACTTGTCCGGTTAAAAAAGTTCCTTTTGAAAACAAAACCGTACCACCAGACCCTTTGCAAGCATCAATAGCTTTTTGAATAGCTTGTTGGTCGTTAGTAATACCATCGCCTTTGGCTCCAAAATCGTATACATTAAAAACCTTAGGTTTTTTCTCTGAAGTTGTACATTGAAAGAAAACAGGTAATAAAAAAAGTAAGATATATTTTTTCATAAATTGATTGATTAATTATGATAAAATTCAACAGAACTATATTTTTCTAACTCACCATTGGTACTTATTCTATAAACGTTATTGGGTTCTAGTTGCATATTAAACTCATTATCTTTTTTATACTGAAATGACTTTTCTTTCAAATCTATACCAACAACTTCAATAAAATCTCCTTCTAAATTAGTAACCACTCTTGCACCTTTTGAAAATGTAAATATTTCCTTCCCATTTATTGAGCAAAACACAGTATTTTCTTTAGTGTGCAATGTATAGTCGTTTCCGTTCCAAGTTTGTGTGTAACTATAATCTTCATCATCATCTAAACACGACCAGTAGATTTTATCTTGTGTAATATGAACTCCATAAAACCTAGAAATAAATTCGAGCGATGCTAAAATACTTGGTCCGTAACCATCTGTTGAATCGTTTGTAGTTGCCTTAAAAGGATCAAATTGCTGAGTGAATTTTTGAGATGCTTTTAAAACATTCAAAAACTTCTGTCCAATCATCGTTAATTCTGCAAAATGACCATAATTTTCCAAAGCTCTTAAAGATCTTTGATAGGTTAGACCTTGTGGTTGTCCGCTCCAATTATTTCCGGGAATGTTTTTAAAACTAGGGTCGTTAGCGGCTATGGAAGGTAATGGCATTGGCGTCCAAAATTCTTCAGGGTTCATTAGATGCTGTTTAACAAAACCATCAGCCATTTCTTGATCGAAACTACCCAAATACATGCAACGTAAATTGTTATGCAACAGAATAGGCATGGTTTCATTATTCCTATCCTTGTCATAACACGCTTGCTTATCCACATTCCATAAATAACTTTTAATTTTTGTTTGCACCGCATTAGCTTTTTGTCTCCAAAATGCGTCTTTCCCGTTATTAATTTCTTTTGAAATTAGCGCCAAAACATCTCTACACGAATATGAATAGGACATAACGTCCATAGATTCTATAGGAACGGTCATTTCTATAGTAGAATCATAAAAATCTTCTTTACAATGAATTTTTAACTCCTCTTTTGATAACTTAGAAGCTGCTTCCTTACTCGGTGGAAAATCAAACGCCCAGGCATTTGGGAAATCGTTGAATCTTACACTACCATCTTCACCATTGTCATAAATACACCACGTTTCCAAACAACCGTTATTATCTGAATCTCGAGTTTTCCAGAGATAATTATCAAATTTTTTCAAGGCATGATAAACTTTCTCAAGATAGTCTCGGTCTTTGTTTAACAGATAATACAATTCAAAAGCAGGCATTGCAAAATACAGACCTTGGAATTGCGCATAATTAGGGTCAATAATACCATTTCGTTTATAGATTACTCCAGGAAAACGACCATCTTCCCTTTGGTTATCTGTAAAAATAGTGATGTTGTTTTTTGCAATTTCCAAGTTACGTTTTGCATACATATAGCCACCCATAGGTTGGGTTTCCAACCAAACATTTTTATAGTTGGCACCTTCAATCAACACATTTCTATCGCCGTAATGTGTTATATTTTGTTTAGCTAACTTTTCGGAGCGATTATATAGTTTGATTAGAATTGTATCTGTTGAAGTGAATACAACTTTCGTTTCAGGCAACTTTACACTTTGTGAACAGGCTGAAAATAAAACTACTAAAAATAGTAATACGCAAAAACGCTCTGTATGCAAGCTAATGTTCATTTAAAATATAATTCTAAAAACCTTTATATTCTATAAATATAAGGCATCACTTCATGTAAAAGAAGTTTGAATTATAAATTGTTGAAAAGTGAACAATTATAAATAAAGATTACATACGCTCAGGAACTTGAATTCCTAATAATCCAAAACTATTTTTAATAGTATTTGCAACTACGTTAGAAAGCTGAACTCTAAAAGTTTTCTCATTGTCGTTATCTGCTCCTAAAATGGATACGTTTTGATAGAAGGAATTGAATTCCTTAACCAAATCATAAGTATAATTAGCTATTAAAGCTGGACTATGATTTTCGGCAGCATTTTGAACCACTTCTGGAAATAACTGAATTTGCTTTAGTAATTCTTTTTCTTTAAGATGAAAAGACACTTCGCTTGCACTAAGTGAAATACTATTATCAATAGATGCTTTTCTTAAAATAGATTGAATTCTAGCGTAAGTGTACTGGATAAATGGCCCTGTATTTCCTTGAAAATCTATAGATTCTTTAGGGTCAAATAAAATACGCTTTTTAGGGTCTACTTTTAAAATGTAATATTTTAAAGCTCCCAACCCAATGGTTTTATAAAGGGTTTGTTTTTCTTCTTTTGAATATCCATCAAGTTTGCCTAATTCTTCTGATATTTCTTCGGCTGTTTTAGCCATATCATCAATTAAATCGTCGGCATCAACTACAGTTCCTTCTCTACTTTTCATTTTTCCGCTAGGTAAATCTACCATACCATAACTTAAATGGTATAAGTTTTTTGCCCATTCGAACCCTAGCTTTTTAAGAATTAAAAACAGTACTTGAAAGTGATAATCTTGCTCATTTCCAACAGTATAAACCATACCTCCAACATCTGGAAAATCTTTAATACGTTGTATAGCTGTACCTATATCCTGAGTCATGTAAACCGCAGTACCATCAGCACGTTGAACTATTTTTTTATCTAGACCTTCATCGGTTAAATCACACCAAACAGAACCATCTTCTTCTTTATGAAAAACACCAGATTTTAAACCTTCAGCAACAAACTCTTTTCCTAATAAATACGTGTTACTTTCATAGTAAAGTGTATCAAAATCTACACCTAAATTTTCATAGGTTGTATTAAAACCTTCATATACCCAACCATTCATTTTTTTCCAAAGCGAAACGGTTTCTTCATCTCCAGCTTCCCATTTTAAAAGCATATTTTGAGCTTCCAATAAAATAGGAGCATTTTTTTTAGCTTCAGCTTCGGTTTGTCCTTTTGATATTAAATCCTGAATTTCTTTTTTATATTCTTGATCGAATTTCACATAATAATTCCCAACCAGCTTATCACCTTTCAAACCAGTACTTTCTGGAGTTTCTTCATTTCCAAAAAGTTTCCAAGCCAACATACTTTTACATATGTGAATACCTCTATCGTTTATAATTTGGGTTTTGTAAACTTTTTTACCCGAAGCTTTTAAAATTTCGGCTACACTATACCCTAAAAGATTGTTTCTAATATGTCCTAAGTGTAAAGGTTTATTGGTATTAGGTGAAGAATATTCTACCATAATGGCTTTATCGTCCGCTTTTGGAGAGGCAAAACCATATTCTTTTTCATCTTTAATGTTATTAAAGAAATTAAGATAATAGGAATCGCTAATTTCTATATTTAAAAAGCCTTTTACTACATTAAATGCCTTAACGTCAGTAATTTTTTCAACTAAATAATTACCTATGGCTTCACCAATTTGAACCGGATTACCTTTTATAAAACGTAACATAGGAAAAATAACTACTGTAATATCTCCTGCAAACTCTTTTCTAGTCGCCTGAAATTCTACAGTTTCTAATTCTATATTAAAGCTTGTTTTTACAGCTTGTTTTACATGATTTGATAAAGTATCCTGAAGGTTCATTTTCTTTTGGTGTTATAAGCTCGCAAAGATAGCAAGTTTTTTATGTTTTTTCAGTAATTATAAACATTGCTTAACAATCTTAATTCCATATACAGAAAGCTATTAAATATATTAGAACTAATACAATTCTGTTATTTATAAGTATGCCCAAAAAATCATTTAAAATCAACGTGCATTTCATCGACAAAAGCGCTCTTTTTCTATGATTTTTACCGTTCATCTATTCGTCGATTATTTGGTCTATTTTTACACATCATTTCATCTAATTTATTAGCATTAAAACGCAGAAATTAGATTTTAATGGTGCTTTTTTCAACTTTTGTTAGGTAAAGCTATTAATTCATCCATTAATTTGGAGAAATTTTAAAAACTAACAACGAATTACAACTTAATAGAGTATTCTTATTTTCCCTCAAATTTAAGACCCATTTACCTACTTTATTAACTGTTGTAATTTTAATGTTTGTATGAGGAGAATAATTACTATAGTTATCGGTTTATCGGTATTCATTGGTTTTTCACAAACCAATGACATAGATAGTCTCGCTATAGAACTAGCTTTTCAAGAACAAGACTCCTTAAAAGTAGAAACTTCATTAAAACTTGTTCAATCACTTTTAGATACGCAGGAATACGATAGGGCGCTTAAGTATGTTATAGAAAGTGAAAAACTATCCAATACTTTAAACTACAAAAAAGGCATTGCAGAAATAACTTACTATAAAGCTTTAATATATGCGCACAAAAATGATTATATAAATGCTATAAGTGGTTATAACAAATCCAAAAGATTATTTAATACATTAAAAGATACACTTGGCGTTGCTAAAGTTAATAACAGCATTGGATTAATTGAAATTAAACGTGGCAATTTTACTAAAGGTTTACAGTTTTCTCTGGCGGCAATTAATGAGTTAGAAAAAAGAAATTTGGTAAACGAGCTAAATTTAGCTTACAGTAACTTAGCCAACGCTTATTATAATATAAAAGCTTACGATAAAGCCATAGAATACTATATCAAAGCTTTAGAAGTTCAAGAACGACTTAATGATACTTCTAGTATTAACGAATCTAATAGTAAATTAGCTGAACTTTACTCTTTTAAAAAAGAGCACAGAAAAGCTATTCAATATTTTGAAAAAGTCTTAGCAAGCAGTGAATCTGATAATGATTCAATTCGCGGACATATATACCCAAAATTAGGTGGTCAGTATTTAGAATTTAACGATTATAGCAAAGCCTCTGGATATTTAGTACAAGGTTATAATATTAATATACGCAATGATAATAAAGCAGACTTATTAATAACTTTAAATAATCTGGGAGATTTAAACATACAACAAAACAGGTTAGTATTGGCTGAAAAACAACTACTTGAAGCCGGGGAAATTGCCAAAAATATTGACAATAAAACAGAGTTACTTAAGCATTATAAATTAATGAAGACTTTAGACTCTACAAGAAGACGATTTGATAAAGCTTTTGTATGGCAACGTGAATACTATGAATTAAATAATGCTCTAAAAAGAAATGACGTTACTGTTAACACAAATAACATAGAACCTCAACTGCTTGAATTAGATCCTAATTTTGATAAGCCCGATGTAACTTCAAATACCGCACAATTAACGAATACATCTATCTCTGAAACGGATGAAAGGTATAATAAATTTAAATTAATTTTTTATGCTTTACTCGCTGCACTTGCCATTGTATCTACATTTTTAATTTTAATATATTTAAAACGTAACAGCAATATAAAATACATGCAAGAGCTTGAAGAAAAAAACATTAAAATAGAATTACAAAACGAAGCATTTTTAGAACAAACCAAACATTTGGAAAATGTAAACAATGTAAAAGACAAACTCTTCTCTATAGTATCTCACGATCTAAAAGATTCACTTTCCTCTATTAATGGCTTTATAGATTTACTAAAAGATGGTTCTTTATCTAGAGAAGAGTTTGATAATTTAATTCCAGAGTTAAGCGAAAATGCTAATAACGCCTCTTTATTACTTTTTAATTTACTTAACTGGTCTAAGTCTCAAATGCAATCGTTAGAACCTAAACCTACATTATTTGATGTACAAGAAGTTTTTGAAGAAAAAATAAACCTTATAGAACAACGTATAGAAAGCAAAGGCATCACTTTGGTTGATCACTCTTTAAGAGATTTTGCCTATGCAGACCGAAGTATGTTCGAGATTGTAATTCAAAATCTGCTCGCCAATGCTTTAAAATTTAGCAAAAATGGGGACACCATTACTATTTCTAATCATATTAGTAATGGTAGTTGTATAATAAGTATTTCAGATACTGGTATTGGTATATCTAAACAGAATATTGAGAAATTATTTAAAAACACTTCTTTTACAACTGTTGGTACAAACAACGAAAAAGGTACTGGTTTAGGACTATCTATTTGTAAAGAATTAGTTGAGCTTAATAATGGTAAAATTTGGGTAGAAAGCACGCAAGGTGTTGGTAGTACATTTTATGTGCAATTACCAAAATCTAAACCAGCATAATTTTTTGATCGTTACCCATATAGCGGGCTATTCGTTTCAATCTTTTGAAAAAAGGATTTATACTACTATCCCTAAGGCAAAATAATAACGTAATTAAGCTTTAGGCAAAAACACCTCTGCCATCATACAACGTGCACTTCCTCCTCCGCAAGTCTCAATAGTATCTAAAGAACTATATAATATCTTAGTATGCTTTTGCAGTTTACTAATTTGTTGATTTGTTAACGATTTATAGGCAGATTCACTCATTACTAAAAAGCCTTCGTCATTTACTCCATTTACTTGTAACATATTACCAGCAAAATTATTCACTTGTTCTTCGGTAATAGTAATAATCTCTTTACCATCATTTTTTAAATGATTAACAACACTTTTGCGCTCTTTTTTATCATCAATACTATCCAAACAAATAACTGCAAAAGTTTCACCAATACACATCATTACATTAGTGTGATAAATAGGCTTTCGTTCTCCATTTACTGTTTGATTTGCAGTAAAAACAACAGGAAAACAATCAAGATCTTCACAAAACTCAATAAATAAATCTTCATCTGCTCTGGGTGACAAAGCACAATATGCTTTTTGATGATCTCTATCCATAATAATACTACCCGTTCCTTCTAAAAAAAAGTTTTCTGCTTCAGCCGATGTATAATCTATCACTTGATTAATAACAAAACCTTCTTGTTCTAAAATATCAAGAATATCTTCTCTACGCTCTAATCTACGGTTCTCAGCAAACATAGGGTATATTACAACACTACCATTTTTATGAAAAGATATCCAATTATTAGGAAATATAGAATCAGGAGTATCGGTTTCTTTTTTGTCATCAACAACTATAACATGTACCCCAATACCTTTTAATTTTTCAACAAAAACATCAAATTCTTGCTGTGCAAGTAGATTTATTTCTTGGTTTTTTATATCTAAATTCTCTTGAAAAAAATTATTTACTGCTGTTTGCTCATTCATCCTAAAATTTACCGGACGAATCATTAAAATAGTATTTGTAGTTTGTTGCATTTGTTTTTAAGAGTATATCGTGCAAAAGTATGATTATTTGATATATTAAATCGGTTTTACTAATCCTAAAATCAATCTCTAATTAAAGGCATTGTTGTACAACGTAGTAAACCTCCTTGTTTAGATATTTCTGCGTATGGCACTTCTTCAACTGTAAATCCTTGTTCTCGCAACCAAGTGTTTAATCGGGTAAAGTTTTTTTCAGAAATTACAACTTCTTCAGAAATAGAGAATATATTACTATTCATTTCATACATTTCATCTTTAGTAATTTCAAATACATTTCCTTTACCAAAAAAATCAACCAACCATTGGTATTCTTTTTCAACTAAAAATCCATTTTTATGGATAATAGCTTTATCCTTTCCAATAGGCTGAAAACAACAATCTAAATGCAATGCATTTTCTTTTGCATTAATATTTGATTTTCTTAGTTCAAAAGATTTTACAATCTTATCTGGAAACAACTCTTGAATAGCTATTACAGCATCCATATTAGTACGTGCAGTAATTAAATCTGGATAGTCATCACCAGAATATGTGCCAATAAAAATATAATCGTTCCAAGGCATTACATCACCTCCTTCAACATGGCATTCTTCTGGAAGAATAACTCTGTTTTTTCTATCTATTTGATTCCAAACGTATCTTATAGCTTCTATCTCTCGTTCTCTGTCTGGTAAAATATTAGCACGTATAACTTTATCTTCTATAACAAAAGCTATATCTCTAGAAAATATTTGATTACAATTTTCAATAACTTCCGGTCTATAAACATTAATATCATACTTTTTAAAAACTTTAGCAACAGCTTCCATTTCTAGAATCATATCTGCTTCTTTTGGGTAAGTTCCAGCCTTAACATGCTCAATACTTTTGGGGTCGTAGCATTCTTCTACTTTAGGTATGGGTCCATTACTTTTAGCAGTTCCTAAAATTACAGCACGAAGTCTTGATGTTTCATTTTTTATATTAAGTTCTAACATGTTGTAAATATAAAAAAGCCTCATAAGTAATACTTATGAAGCCTCTTAATTTTTATAATTTATGTATTTATCTCTTATTTATAGGCACAAACTTTCTTTCTGTTTCTCCAATATAAATTTGTCTTGGGCGTCCAATTGGTTCTTTACGTAAACGCATTTCTCTCCATTGAGCAATCCAACCTGGTAAACGACCTAAAGCAAACATTACCGTAAACATATCTGTTGGTATTCCCATACCTCTATAAATTATTCCTGAGTAAAAATCTACATTTGGATATAATTTTCTGTCTACAAAATATTTATCGCTTAAAGCTTCTTTTTCAAGCCCTTTTGCTATATCTAAAATTGGGTCATCTATACCTAAATTACCTAACACTTCATCAGCTGCTTTTTTAATAATTTTAGCACGTGGGTCGAAGTTTTTATAAACACGGTGTCCAAATCCCATTAAACGGAATGGGTCACTTTTATCTTTTGCTTTTGCCATATACTTTTTAGTATCACCTCCATCAGCTTTTATAGCTTCAAGCATTTCTAATACAGCTTGGTTGGCTCCTCCATGTAATGGTCCCCAAAGTGCTGAAATTCCTGCAGATAGAGATGCAAATAACCCTGCATGAGACGAACCTACAATTCTAACAGTTGATGTAGAACAGTTTTGTTCGTGATCTGCATGAAGAATCAAAAGCTTATCTAAAGCATCTACTAAAACTTTATTTTGCACATAACATGCATTAGGTTGTCTAAACATCATTTTTAAGATGTTTTCTACATAACCTAATGAATTATCACCATAATCAAGTGGTAAACCCTGTTTTTTACGTAATGTCCATGCTACTAAAACTGGAAATTTACCTAAAATTCTAACAACAGATTTATACATATCCTCCTCTGAATCCACATTTACAGAAGATGGGTTAAATGCTGTTAACGCACTTGTTAAAGAAGAAATAACTCCCATTGGGTGTGCCGCTTTAGGAAACGCATCTAATATCTTTTTTACATCTTCATCAACAATAGATTGTGCTTTTATATCGGCATGAAATTTTTCGTTTTGTTCTTTTGTTGGAAGTTCTCCAAATATTAACAAATAAGCTACTTCTAAAAAATCAGCTTTTTCGGCTAATTCTTCAATTGAATATCCACGATACCTTAAAATTCCTTTTTCTCCATCTAAAAAAGTAATTGCGCTTTCACAAGAGCCTGTATTTTTGTAACCAGGATCTATAGTAATTACACCTCCAGTGGTTCCTCTAAGCTTAGAAATATCTATTGCAATTTCATCTTCAGTTCCTTTTACTAAAGGAAATTCGTTTTTTTGACCGTTAATTTCTATAGTAGCAGTATTTGCCATGTTTTTTATGTTGAATTTTATATTATTATGAAGATTGCTAAATTACGAAATATCCCTTGATTTTTAAAGATTATTCCGAATGATTTAATCAATTAACATATTATTAAAATTGATATAAAACAAAAAAGTGATTATTAAATAATAATCACTTTTTTAAATATAATTTCAATATAAATTATTTCACTTTGAATGCTTTTTCTTGTGGGAAATAAGCAACATCTCCTAATTCCTCTTCAATACGAAGTAATTGATTGTATTTAGCCATACGATCACTACGAGAAGCAGAACCCGTTTTTATTTGTCCACAGTTAAGAGCTACAGCCAAATCAGCAATAGTATTATCTTCGGTTTCTCCAGAACGGTGAGACATTACTGATGTGTAACCAGCATTTTTAGCCATATTTACAGCCGCAATGGTTTCAGTTAATGAACCTATTTGGTTTACTTTAATAAGTATTGAATTTGCTATACCTTCTTCAATACCTCTAGATAAACGCTCAACATTAGTTACAAACAAATCATCTCCAACTAACTGTACTTTATCTCCAACTAATTCTGTTAAATATTTCCATCCTTCCCAGTCATTTTCGTCCATTCCATCTTCAATAGAGATAATAGGGTATTTTTTAACTAATTCCGCTAAATAATCAGCTTGTTCTTTACTTGTTCTTACAACTCCTGAATCTCCTTCAAATTTCTTATAATCGTATTTGCCGTTTTCATAAAATTCTGCAGAAGCACAATCTAAAGCTATTTTGACTTCGTCTCCAAATTTATATCCAGCATTTTCAACTGCTTTTGCAATAGTTTCTAAAGCATCTTCTGTACCTCCAGCTAAATTTGGAGCAAAACCTCCTTCATCACCTACAGCAGTACTTAAATTTCTATCGTGTAATACTTTTTTGAGGTTATGGAAAATTTCTGTTCCCATTTGCATTGCGTGCGTAAAGTTTTTAGCTTTAACTGGCATAATCATAAACTCTTGAAACGCTATTGGAGCATCACTGTGCGAACCACCATTAATAATATTCATCATTGGTAATGGTAACGTATTAGCAGAAACACCACCTACGTAACGGTATAATGGTAAACCTAATTCTCCTGCTGCTGCTTTTGCAACTGCCAAAGACACACCTAAAATAGCGTTAGCACCTAATTTTGATTTGTTTTTTGTTCCATCTAAATCAATCATAATTTGATCGATTAAGTTTTGTTCAAATACAGAAACACCTAATAATTCTTGAGCAATTATAGAATTCACATTGTCTACAGCTTTTAAAACACCTTTCCCCATGTATGCTTTTCCTCCATCACGTAACTCAACAGCTTCATGTTCTCCTGTTGAAGCGCCTGATGGTACAGCTGCTCTTCCTAATACATCATTTTCAGTTACAACATCTACTTCAACTGTAGGATTACCTCTTGAATCTAGAATTTGTCTTGCGTGGATATTAATTATAATACTCATAATTGGTTTATTTTAAATCTTATTATTAACTCAAATTTACGGCTATTTCTTCTTTATTTTTAAATGTTTTTGAACAAATATTGAAAATTGCCGCTACAACGTTTTAGTAAATAAAACCCTTAAAAGAATTTATCATTTAAGGGTTTTACAATACTACTATTTTTTAATATTTTTTATGAATTGGTCGAAAAGATATGATGCATCGTGTGGTCCTGGACTTGCTTCTGGATGATATTGTACCGAAAAACAATTCTTATTTTTTATTGCTAAACCGGCTACTGTGTTATCATTTAAGTGAACATGAGTTATTTCCAATTCTGAATTTGCTTCAGTCTCTTCTCTGTTAACCGCAAATCCATGATTTTGAGAGGTGATTTCACCTTTACCTGTAATCATATTTTTCACAGGATGATTTATACCTCTATGACCATTATGCATTTTGTATGTAGAAACACCATTTGCCAAAGCAATTACCTGATGACCTAAACAAATTCCAAATAATGGTAAATCTCTTTTTAAAATCTCTTTAGCTACATTTTGAGCACCAACCAAAGGTTCTGGATCTCCTGGACCATTTGATAAGAAGTATCCATCTGGTTTGAATGCTTCTAAATCTTCAAATTTTGCATTGTAAGGAAACACTTTTATATAAGCATCTCTTTTTGCAATATTTCGTAGGATATTCTTTTTAATCCCCAAATCTAAAGCAGCTACTTTGTAAGTCGCATTTTCGTCTCCAAAATAATAAGGTTCTTTTGTTGATACTTTAGAGGCTAATTCTAAACCTTCCATATTAGGCACTTCAGCCAATTGCTTTTTTAATCCTTCAATATTATCAACCTCTGTTGAAATTACAGCATTCATGGCTCCGTGGTCTCTTATATAACTTACTAAAGCTCGAGTATCAACATCTGAGATTGCTAAAAGATTATTTTTATCCAGAAAATTTTCTAAAGAATCATCAGCCGCATCTCTTGAATAGTCATAACTAAAGTTTTTTACAATCAGACCTGCAATTTTAACTGAATTAGATTCTACTTCATCTATATTAGTCCCGTAATTACCAATATGTGCATTGGTAGCTACCATTAATTGTCCATAATATGATGGATCTGTAAAAATTTCTTGATAACCAGTCATTCCAGTATTAAAACAAACTTCTCCGAATGAAGTTCCTTGTTTATTACCAACTGCTTTACCGTAAAAAATTGTACCATCAGCTAGAAGTATAATGGCTTTTTGTCTTTTTTGATATTTCATTTTTAAAAAAAAGTTTTACAAAATTGCATAAAAAAAAGGATAAACTAAAATAGTTTATCCTTTCCTTTTCTAATTTTTAATAGAATTATAGTAGGTTAACATATCCTTAACATCAGATATTCTATTATACTTAAGTCTTCGTTTTTTAACAAAGCTTTTTACTTTATCTACATTATAAGTATCTATTAATTTCAATACCTCAGACTTCTTTAGCTTTATTGCAACCATTTTCTCTTCATTATTTTTTTTAAGAAAATAATATTTTTTCTGAGTATATTTTTTTTGATTAATATAAGTCTTTGTTAATGGATCAATATCACCTGCTTGGATTTTTAATTTATAATTTGATAAAAGCGAGTAATCATCAGAACTCCATAATACTTCAAAAAAAGAATCTTTTTGTAAATCTTCATTATAAAAAGGCTTGAAAATAATATTGTTAATTTTAACTTTTTTAATATTAATAGCTGGATTAACAATTAAAATAGAATCATTATTAAGTTTGATTTCAAATTTTTCATTTTCTAAATTGTAATTTATTGAATTAATATTAAATATCTTATCATTTAACCATATGGTAGATTTATTATACCAACCTTTAAAAAGGTATGTACTACCCTCTACATCTCCGCTATTTTTAGAATTAGTGCCTCCACGACCATATTCTATTATATTCAACCCAAAAAGACTTTTTGATTCAGTAGACCCTATTGTAATATTAGTGATTCCGGGAATAACATTTGTAGATTTAGATTGTGCAAAACAACCCAAAGTCATTGCAAAGAATAAAAATAAATAATTTAATTTATACATATTCAATTATTTTAATTTCAAAAAAAAAAGATAAGTAAAAATACTTATCTTTTTTAAATTTATTCTTCTTCGTTAGATGCTTTAGTCTCAATAGGTGGAGTAACAGCTTTCGCTTTTCCTCTTCTACTTCTACGCGTTGTTTTCTTTGCTTTCTTATCAGCGTTATAGATTTCATTATAATCTACAAGCTCGATCATTGCCATATCAGCATTATCACCTAAACGATTTCCAAGTTTAATAATTCTTGTGTAACCTCCTGGTCTATCTGCTACTTTAGTGGCAACTTCTCTAAACAATTCAGTAACTGCATCTTTTTGTCTAAGACGAGACATTACAATACGCCTGTTATGTGTTGTATCTTCTTTAGACTTAGTTATCATTGGCTCAACAAACTGTTTTAAAGCTTTTGCTTTTGCTACAGTTGTATTAATACGTTTGTGTTCTATTAAAGAACACGCCATATTTGCCAACATAGCTTTTCTGTGAGCTGTTTTTCTACCTAAATGGTTAATTTTTTTTCCGTGTCTCATGACATTTGTTTTATCATCTTGCTACCATACTCGACTTGCGAGGAGCAAAATATGATTAATTAATCTTTATCTAATTTATATTTGCTTAAATCCATTCCGAAATTTAATCCTTTAACATTTACAAGCTCTTCAAGCTCTGTTAAAGACTTCTTACCGAAGTTTCTGAATTTCATTAAATCATTTTTGTTGAATGATACTAAGTCTCCTAAAGTATCTACTTCTGCAGCTTTTAAACAGTTAAGCGCACGTACAGATAAATCCATATCGATTAACTTAGTTTTAAGCAACTGTCTCATATGAAGTGATTCTTCATCATAAGTTTCAGTTTGTGCAATTTCATCAGCTTCTAATGTAATACGCTCGTCAGAGAATAACATGAAATGGTGAATTAATGTTTTTGCTGCTTCAGTTAAAGCGTCTTGTGGAGTAATTGAACCATCAGTAATGATTTCAAAAACTAATTTTTCATAATCAGTTTTTTGTTCAACACGATAGTTTTCAATACTATACTTAACGTTTTTTATTGGAGTATAAATTGAATCTGTAAAAATAGTACCAACTGGTGCAGCAGCTTTTTTGTTTTCTTCTGCGGGTACATAACCTCTACCTTTTTCAATAGTAATTTCCATATTTAAATTTACTTTAGGATCTAAGTTACAGATTACTAATTCTGTATTTAATACTTGGAATCCTGAAATAAACTTTTGAAAATCTCCAGCTGTAATACGTTCTTGACCAGAAATTGAAATTGAAATTGATTCGTTATCAATATCCTCAATTTGTCTTTTAAAACGTACTTGTTTTAAGTTTAATATGATTTCTGTAACATCTTCAACCACACCAGCAATTGCTGAAAACTCATGATCTACACCTTCTATTCTAACTGATGTAATTGCAAATCCTTCTAAAGAAGAAAGTAATACTCTTCTTAATGCATTACCAACTGTTAAACCATAACCAGGTTCTAAAGGTCTGAATTCGAATTTACCTTCGAAATCAGTAGAATCAATCATGATTACTTTGTCTGGTTTTTGAAAATTAAATACTGCCATTTTTTTCTTCGTTTTAATTGTTATTTGGTTGCGCGGTTTAAAAGTTTGAAGAAGTACTTATAAACCCTTTGGCCAAATACCAATGTTATTTTATTATTTAGAATATAATTCGACGATGAATTGTTCGTTTATGTTTTCTGGAATTTGAATTCTTGCAGGTACAGAAACGTAAGTTCCTTGCTTTGTATCATCATTCCATGTTATCCATTCGTAAACGTGACTTGAATTTGAAAGAGATCTATCAATAGCTTCAAGCGATTTTGATTTTTCTCTAACAGCTACAACATCTCCTGCTTTTAATGAATAAGAAGGAATATTTACTAATTCTCCATTAACAGTAATGTGTCTGTGAGATACTAATTGTCTAGCTGCGCTTCTTGTAGGAGCAATTCCCATTCTAAATACTACGTTGTCTAATCTAGACTCGCAAAGTTGTAATAAAACTTCACCTGTAATACCTTGAGCAGCTCTAGCTTTTTTAAATAAACCTCTGAATTGACGCTCTAATATACCATAAGTATATTTTGCTTTTTGCTTTTCCATTAATTGGATTGCATATTCAGATTTTTTTCCGCGTCTTCTATTGTTTCCGTGTTGACCTGGAGGATAATTTCTTTTTTCAAAAGATTTATCTTCTCCAAAAATAGCTTCACCAAACTTACGAGCTATTTTAGTTTTAGGACCAGTATATCTTGCCATTTTAAATTTTTTATTTGAGAGTGATTATGAATTAAGGTCTTAATCTTATCCTTCGATAATCGTTGATCTCTCGTTTATACTTGTTAATTTTTTTTCAGTTTGCAAATTTACATATAAAAAAACTAATATCAACTGTAAAACAATTGATATTAATTTAATTAAAAATGTAACTTATACTCTTCTACGTTTTGGAGGACGACATCCATTATGTGGTAATGGAGTAACATCAATAATTTCTGTTACTTCAATTCCTGCATTGTGGATAGAACGAATAGCAGATTCCCTACCATTTCCTGGTCCTTTTACGTATACTTTTACTTTCTTTAAACCAGCTTCTTGTGCTACACCAGCAGCATCTTCAGCAGCTAATTGAGCAGCATAAGGCGTGTTTTTCTTAGAACCTCTAAATCCCATTTTACCAGCTGAAGACCATGAAATAACGTCTCCCTTTTTATTGGTAAGTGAAATTATGATGTTATTAAAAGAAGCAGTAACATGTGCTTCTCCAACAGAGTCTACAATAACTTTACGTTTTTTAGTGCTTGTCTTTGCCATATTACTTATTATTTAGTTGCTTTTTTCTTGTTAGCAACAGTTTTTCTTCTACCTTTTCTTGTTCTAGAGTTGTTTTTAGTACGTTGTCCTCTTAAAGGAAGTCCAGATCTATGACGAATACCTCTGTAACATCCTATGTCCATTAATCGCTTAATGTTCAATTGTGTTTCAGAACGTAATTCACCTTCGATAGTATAAGATCCAACAGCTTCACGAATACCACTAATTTGGTCATCGGTCCAATCTTGAACTTTAGTACTTTCGTCTACTTTAGCTGCTGCTAAAATTTCCTTTGCTCTACTTCTACCTATTCCATAGATATAAGTTAAAGAGATAACTCCTCTTTTGTTTTTTGGTATGTCTACACCTGCAATTCTTGCCATAATTACCCTTGTCTTTGTTTAAATCTAGGATTCTTTTTGTTTATCACGTAAAGTCTACCTTTTCTACGCACGATTTTACAATCTGCACTTCTTTTTTTAACTGATGCTCTTACTTTCATCGTATTAGTATCTATAAGTTATTCGAGCCTTAGTTAAATCGTAAGGACTCATTTCTAATTTTACTTTGTCTCCTGGTAATAATTTTATATAATGCATACGCATTTTACCAGAAATATGTGCAGTCACAATGTGACCATTTTCTAATTCAACACGAAACATAGCATTAGATAATGCTTCTATAATTGTTCCGTCTTGTTCTATTGCTGCTTGTTTTGCCATAGTATAAATTTTAAGCTACTGCTTTTCTATTTTTACCTGTTTTCATCAAACCATCATAGTGTCTATTCAACAAATAAGAGTTTATTTGCTGCATAGTATCAATTGCAACTCCAACCATAATTAGTAATGAGGTTCCTCCAAAAAATAAAGCCCATCCTTGTTGTACACCCATAAGCTTAACTATAAATGCTGGGAACACAGCGATAAGTGCTAAAAATATAGATCCTGGTAAGGTTATTTGAGACATTATTCTATCTAAATATTCAGATGTTTCAGAACCTGGACGAATTCCAGGAATAAAACCTCCACTACGTTTTAAGTCGTCTGCCATTTTATTAGTTGGTACCGTGATTGCTGTATAAAAGTATGTAAATACTATAATTAATAAAGCAAAAGTGACATTGTACCAAAATCCAAACATGTCAGAATAATTTGTTTGCATCCATGCTCCAACAGTAGTTTCTTTTAAAAATGAAGAACCTCCTATTAAACTTGGAACAAACATAATAGCTTGAGCAAATATAATTGGCATTACACCAGATGCATTTAGCTTTAATGGTATGTATTGTCTAGATCCAGCCATGGCACTTTTTTCATAACCGCCTGAAGCTGTTCTTCTAGCATACTGTACTGCAATTCTTCTAACACCCATTACTAACATTACAGAAGCTAAAATAATAACAAACCATATTACCAATTCAAAAAGAACTAACATTACATTGTTTCCTTCCAACCTTGTTGCTGCATTTTGTAAAAATGCTTGAGGTAGAGTTGCAATAATTCCAACCATAATTAATAATGAAATACCATTACCAATACCTTTGTCAGTTATCTTTTCTCCTAACCACATGGCAAAAATACACCCTGTTACTAGTATAGTAACAGAAGAGAAATAAAACAATGGTCCTGTACCTAATAAAAATGCACTTTGAGGAATTCCTAAAGCTGGTAAACTTGCTAAATAACCAGGAGCTTGTAATAAACAAATAGCTATCGTTAACCAACGTGTTATTTGAGTTATTTTCTTTTGCCCACTGGCTCCTTCTTTTTGCAATTTTTGCAGGTAAGGAATAGCTATACCCATTAATTGTACAACAATAGAAGCAGAAATGTAAGGCATAATACCAAGTGCAAAAACTGAAGCATTAGCAAATGCTCCACCTGTAAAGGCATTAAGTAAACCTAATATTCCTCCATCTGTCTTATCAGCTAAACCTCCTAATTGGGCAGCATCAATACCAGGTAATACAACTTGTGCACCAAAACGGTAAACTAATAACAGACTCAATGTAACTATGATTCTGTTTCTTAGTTCCTCTATTTTCCAAACATTTTTAATTGATTCTATAAATTTCATACTTATAATTAAGTCTTATAAAGTTACAGCTTCTCCACCAGCAGCTTCAATAGCAGCTTTTGCTGAAGCAGTAAACTTGTGTGCAGATACTTTTAATTTTGCTTTTAATTCACCACGCCCCATAATTTTAACCAGATCATTTTTTCCAGCTAAACGGTTTGCAAATAATATTTCAAAATCTACGGTATCTTTTATTTTCTTATCATCAACCAACTGTTGTAGAGTATCTAAATTGATTCCTTGATACTCAACACGGTTAATATTAGTAAATCCAAATTTAGGAACACGTCTTTGAAGTGGCATTTGACCACCTTCAAATCCTAATTTCTTAGAATAACCAGAACGAGACTTAGCTCCTTTGTGACCACGAGTTGCCGTACCACCTTTACCAGAACCTTGTCCTCGACCTATTCTTTTTCCTTGGTTTTTTACTGAACCTTCTGCAGGTTTTAAATTACTTAAATCCATTTTTCAGTTTATATTTTTAAGCTTCTTCAACAGAAACTAAATGTGAAACTTTAGCAACCATACCAAGAATATTTGGTGTAGCTTCATGCTCTTTTACTTGACCAATCTTTTTTAGACCTAGAGCTTCTAAAGTTCTTTTTTGTCTTTGCGTACGATTGATAGCGCTTTTAACTTTTGTTACTTTAATCTTTGCCATTTCTGTCTTTTATTAAGCGTTAAAAACTTGTTCAAGTGAAATACCTCTATCTCTAGCAATTGTATTAGCATCTCTTAATTGTAATAAAGCATCAAAAGTTGCTTTTACTACATTATGAGGATTTGAAGATCCTTGAGATTTTGATAATACATCGTGTACACCAACTGCCTCAAGTACTGTTCTTACAGCACCACCAGCAATTACACCTGTACCAGGAGCAGCAGGAATAATGTTTACTCTAGCTCCACCGTATTTACCTTTTTGTTCATGTGGTAATGTTCCTTTTATTATAGGAATTCTAACTAGGTTTTTCTTAGCATCTTCTACAGCTTTTGCTATAGCACTAGCTACATCTTTAGATTTCCCTAAACCTTGTCCTACTACACCAGCTTCATCACCAACTACTACAATTGCTGAAAAACCAAATGCTCTACCACCTTTAGTTACTTTTGTAACCCTTTGTACACCAACTAAACGATCTTTAAGATCTAATCCACCTGGTTTTACTAACTCTGCACTTTTATATTTTTGAAACATAATTTCTTAGAATTTTAGTCCTGCTTCTCTAGCACCTTCGGCTAATGATTTTACTCTACCGTGATATAAATATCCACCTCTATCAAAAGCTATGGCTTCTACACCAGCTTTTAAAGCTTTTTCAGCAAGTGATTTACCTACTAATTTAGCTACTTCTGATTTAGTTGCTTTCGCAGCACTAATATCTTTATCTCTTGACGATGCAGCACTGATAGTTTTACCAGTTACATCATCAACTATTTGAGCATAAATTTCTTTATTACTTCTATAAACAGCTAATCTTGGTCTTGCTTCTGTTCCAGAAACAACCTTACGGATTCTGTTTTTTATTCTTAGTCTTCTTTCGTTCTTTGTCAATGCCATAACTTAATTATTAAGCTGATTTACCTGCTTTTCTTCTTATTACCTCACCAACAAACTTAATTCCTTTACCTTTATAAGGCTCTGGTCTTCTGAAACCACGAATTTTAGCCGCTACTTGACCAACAAGTTGTTTATCGAATGATGTTAATTTTACAATTGGATTTTTTCCTTTTTCTGATATTGTTTCCACTTTTACTTCTGGAGCAACATCTAAAATTATGTTATGTGAAAATCCTAATGCTAAATCTAATTTTTGTCCTTGGTTTGATGCTCTATAACCTACACCCACCAATTCTAATTCTTTGGTCCATCCTTTAGATACACCTTCAATCATGTTATGCATTAATGATCTATATAAACCATGTTTTGCTTTTTGATCTTTTGTATCAGAAGAACGTGTAACTAATACATTACCTTCTTCTACTTTAATTTCTATAGAATCGTAATTTTGTGTTAACTCTCCTAATTTTCCTTTTACAGTTACAACGTTATCTTTAACATCAACTGTTACACCTTCTGGAATGGCTACTGGATTATTTCCTATTCTTGACATTTCTTTCTGGCTTTAAATTAGTAAACGTAACATAAAACTTCACCACCTACATTATCTCTTTTGGCTTGTTTACCTGTCATAACTCCGTGAGAAGTTGAAACTATTGCAACACCAAGACCGTTAAGAATTCTAGGTAATTCATTAGCACCAGCATACTTACGTAAACCTGGTGTACTAATTCTTTGAAGTTTTTTAATTACTGGTTCTTTTGTTTCTTTGTTGTACTTAAGTGCTATTTTGATAGTACCTTGTACAGTTGAATCATCAAACTTGTAACTTAAAATATATCCTTGTTCGAATAATATTTTAGTGATGTCTTTTTTAAGATTAGATGCAGGAATCTCTACCACTCTGTGGTTAGCACGCACTGCGTTTCTAATTCTTGTAAGATAATCCGCTATTGGATCTGAATACATATTTATTAATTTGCGGTAATGGTTTTCAAAATGAACTATTTCTTTTTGAACCTAAAACCAATTTATAATTCTTTTTTTACCAACTTGCTTTTCTAACACCTGGTATTAAACCTTGGTTAGCCATTTCTCTAAACATTACACGAGAAATACCAAACGTTCTCATGTATCCTTTAGGCCTTCCAGTTAGTTTACATCTATTATGCTGACGAATTGGAGAAGCATTTTTTGGTAACTTTTGTAAAGCTTCATAATCGCCAGCTTCTTTTAAAGCTTTACGTTTTTCAGCATACTTAGCTACTGTTTTAGCTCTTTTTACCTCACGGGCTTTCATTGATTCTTTAGCCATGTCTTAATTTTTTTGAAAAGGTAATCCTAATTCAGTTAATAATGATTTTGCTTCTTTATCAGTTTCAGCAGTAGTTACAAATGTAATATCCATTCCTGAGATTTTATTAACTTTATCAATATTAATCTCTGGGAATATAATTTGCTCAGTAACTCCTAAATTGTAGTTACCTCTACCATCAAATCCTGTAGCTTTAATTCCGTTAAAATCTCTTACACGTGGTAAGGCAGAAGTTACTAAACGATCTAAAAATTCATACATTCTTTCGCCACGTAAAGTTACTTTAGCCCCAATTGGCATACCTTTACGTAATTTGAAAGAAGCAACGTCTTTTTTAGATATTGTTGCTACGGCTTTTTGTCCAGATATAGTTGTTAATTCTTCTACAGCGTAGTCAATTAACTTTTTGTCTGCAACTGCTGCTCCAACACCTTTAGATATTACTATCTTAGTAAGTTTAGGAACTTGCATTACATTTTTATATCCAAATTCGTCTGTAAGAGCTGCAATTACTCTGCTTTTATACTCTTCTTTAAGTCTAGGTGAATATGCCATAACTATATTACTTCATTAGATTTTGTTGAAAATCTTACTTTTTTATCGCCTTCCATTCTATATCCAATTCTTGTTGTTTCTCCTTTTGAAGTTAACAATGATAAATTAGAAATATGAATAGCAGCTTCTTTCTCTACGATTCCTCCTTGAGGGTTTTGTGCACTTGGTTTAGTATGTTTCTTTACTAAGTTTACACCCTCAACAATCGCTTTGTTCTTGTCTATTAATACCTTTTGTACTTTACCTTCGGCTCCTTTATGGTCTCCAGCAATTACTTTTACGGTATCTCCAGTTTTTATTTTAAGCTTTGTCATCTTAAATTGATGTATTAAAGCACCTCTGGTGCTAATGATACAATTTTCATGAATTGTTTATCACGAAGTTCTCTAGCAACAGGACCAAATACACGTGTTCCTCTCATTTCACCCGTAGGGTTTAATAAAACACAAGCATTATCATCAAATCTTATATAAGATCCGTCTGGTCTTCTTACTTCTTTTTTAGTACGAACAACAACTGCTGTTGATACCGCTCCTTTTTTAATGTTTCCATTTGGAGTTGCATCTTTAACAGAAACAACAATTTTGTCTCCTACAGAAGCATATCTTCTTTTAGTACCACCTAAAACACGGATAGTTAAAACTTCCTTTGCTCCGGTGTTGTCTGCTACTTTTAATCTTGATTCTTGCTGTACCATAATTATTTCGCTCTTTCAATTATTTCAACTAATCTCCAACATTTAGATTTACTTAAAGGTCTTGTTTCCATGATTCTTACAGTATCTCCTTCGTTGCAGTCATTTTGCTCGTCGTGTGCAACATATTTTTTTGTTTTTAACACGAACTTACCATACATAGGGTGTTTTACTTTTTTAACTTCAGAAACCACAATTGATTTCTGCATTTTGTTACTAGTAACAACTCCTATACGTTCTTTTCTTAAATTTCTTGTTTCCATCTTTCAGCAGAATTATTGTGAATCTCTTTTAGTTAATTCTGTCGCAATTCTAGCTACTGTACGTCTAATTGTACGTAATTGAATTGGATTTTCTAAAGGAGATATTGCATGAGCCAATTTTAGGTCTGAATAACTCTTTTTTGTTTCACCAAGTTTTTCTTGTAACTCAGCTACAGATAATTCTTTAATTTCTGATTGTTTCATAATATCAAATAAATTATGCTTCGTAATCTCTAGCGATTAAAAACTTAGTTTTTACAGGTAGTTTTTGTGCTGCTAAACGTAATGCTTCTTTTGCAACGTCTAATGGCACTCCACCTACTTCAAATAATACACGTCCTGGTTTTACAACAGCTACCCAATATTCAACGGCACCTTTACCTTTACCCATACGTACTTCAAGAGGCTTTTTTGTAATAGGCTTGTCTGGAAATATTTTAATCCAAAGTTGCCCTTCTCTTTTCATGTAACGTGTAGCGGCAATACGCGCTGCTTCAATTTGACGAGATGTTATAAATTTTGAGTCTAATGCTTTTATTCCAAAAGTACCGCTTGAAAGTTGGTTTCCTCTTTGAGAAAGACCTTTCATACGTCCTTTTTGTTGCTTACGAAATTTTGTTCTTTTAGGCTGTAACATTTTTCTTTACTTTATAAAAAATTACTTTCTACGACGAGGTCCTTTGTTGCCTCCTCTTCCGGCTCCACCTTTTCCTTGCTTCTTAGATAATCCAACAAGCGGAGAAAGCTCTCTTTTACCATATACTTCACCTTTCATGATCCATACTTTAACACCCAATCTACCATAAGTAGTGTGTGCCTCAACTAAAGCATAGTCAATATCGGCTCTAAAAGTTGATAAAGGAATACGTCCTTCTTTGTAGTGCTCAGATCGTGCCATTTCAGCACCATTTAAACGACCACTAATCTGGATTTTAATTCCTTCAGCATTCATACGCATTGTAGCAGCAATAGCCATCTTAATTGCACGTCTGTATGAAATTCTGTTTTCAATTTGACGAGCGATGCTTGATCCTACTAAAAATGCATCAAGTTCAGGTCTTTTAATTTCAAAGATGTTAATTTGAACTTCTTTTCCAGTAATTTTCTTAAGCTCTTCTTTTAACTTGTCTACCTCTTGACCGCCTTTACCAATAATGATACCTGGACGAGCCGTTGTGATAGTAACGGTTACAAGTTTAAGCGTACGCTCAATAATTACTCTACTTACACTAGCTTTAGATAAACGCGCGTGAACGTATTTTCTAATCTTATCGTCTTCGGCAAGTTTGTCGCCATAATCGTTTCCTCCGTACCAGTTAGATTCCCATCCTCTGATAATTCCTAAGCGATTTCCGATTGGATTTGTTTTTTGTCCCATACTCTTATTAAGCTTGTGTGTTATTGTTAGCCCCAACCACTAATGTTACGTGGTTTGAACGTTTTCTAATTCTGTGTGCACGACCTTGAGGTGCTGGACGTAATCTTTTTAACATAGATCCACCATCAACTCTAATCTCTTTTACAAATAATTCTGCAGATTCAACATCAGCATCTTCATTCTTTGCTTGCCAGTTAGCGATAGCTGATAATAACAACTTCTCTAAACGACCAGATGCTTCTTTTTGGTTGAATTTCAAAATATTTAGTGCATTTTCTACCTTTTCACCTCTTACTAAATCGGCTACTAAGCGCATTTTTCTTGGTGACGTAGGACAGTTATTAAGTTTTGCAAAAGCAACTTGCTTTTTACCTTCCTTAATAGCGTCTGCCATTTGTTTTTTACGACTTCCCATAGCTTACTACTTTTTACCTTTATTTTTAGCACCTGCATGCCCACGGAATGAACGTGTTGGTGAAAATTCTCCTAATTTATGACCTACCATGTTTTCAGTTACATAAACTGGTACAAATTGACGGCCATTGTGTACTGCTATAGTTTGTCCAACAAAATCTGGAGTAATCATACTGGCACGAGACCAAGTTTTGATTACTGTTTTTTTATTGTTTTCAACATTAACAGCTACTTTCTTTTCTAATTTATAATGAACGTAAGGTCCTTTTTTTAATGATCTTGCCATGTCTTATTTCTTTCTACGTTCTACAATATATTTATTACTTGCTTTAGTTTTAGAACGGGTTCTATAACCTTTAGCTGGTATACCGTTTCTAGAACGTGGGTGTCCTCCTGAAGATTTACCTTCACCACCACCCATTGGGTGATCTACAGGGTTCATAACTACTGGTCTAGTACGTGGTCTTCTTCCTAACCATCTTGTTCTACCTGCTTTTCCACCAACTAATAATTGATGATCTGAGTTAGAAACAACACCTATAGTAGCCATACAGTTAACAAGAATTAATCTAGTTTCTCCTGAAGGTAGCTTTATAGTAGCAAACTTACCATCTCTTGCCATTAACTGAGCAAAAGCACCAGCACTACGAGCCATAACAGCTCCTTGTCCCGGACGCAACTCTACACAAGAAATAATAGTTCCTAATGGAATTTCACTTAATGGCATTGCGTTTCCAATTTCTGGTGCAATACCTTCTTTACCAGACACCACATTTTGTCCAACCTGAAGTCCATTTTGGGCAATAATGTATCTTTTTTCACCATCTTGATAATTCAATAATGCGATAAAAGCTGTTCTGTTTGGATCGTATTGAATTGAAGCGACTTCACCTGGAATACCAGCTTTATCTCTTTTAAAATCGATAATACGATACTTTTTCTTATGACCTCCACCAATATAGCGCATGGTCATTTTTCCTCGATTGTTTCTACCACCAGACCTTTTGTTCGGAACGAGTAAACTCTTTTCCGGCTTATCAGTAGTAATGGCATCGTAACCGTTTACTACTCTAAATCGCTGTCCTGGTGTGATTGGTTTTAATTTTCTTACTGACATTAGTCTTTAATTACATGTTACTGTATAAATCAATCATTTCACCTTCCGCCAGTTGTACAATTGCCTTTTTAACAGCATTTGTTTTACCATGTTGAATACCTGTTTTTGCAAAACGGGTTCTTCTATCTGGACGGACATTTATAGTACGAACTTTTTCAACAGAAACACCATAAACAGCCTCAACTGCTTTTTTGATTTCTACCTTGTTCGCCTTAGTGTTCACCGCGAAAGTATAGCAATTTCTTAACTCGCTATCAGCTGTCGCTTTTTCTGTGATTATAGGTTTAATTAAGATACTCATCTGTTTCTTATTTACTTAAGTTTGTTTCAATTCCTTCTAAAGCACCTTCTAAAAGCACTACTTGATTTGCGTTTAAAATTTTATAAGTGCTTAATTCTGAAGACGTTATAACTTCAGAGCCTTTTAAATTACGCGATGACAAATATACATTATTATTTGACGCTCCCAACACAAATAAAGATTTTTTGTTTTCAAGGTCTAAAGCCTTTAAAACAGCAGTAAAATTCTTAGTCTTTACAGATTCAAAATTAAAGTCTTCTAAAACTGTAATTGATTTTTCTCCTGCTTTGATACTTAAGGCAGATTTACGTGCTAAACGCTTTAAGTTTTTATTAAGTTTGAAGCTATAATTTCTTGGTCTTGGACCGAACATACGACCACCACCTTTAAATACTCCAGACTTAATACTACCTGCTCTTGCTGTACCAGTTCCTTTTTGCTTTTTAATCTTACGTGTAGATCCAGAAATCTCAGCTCTTTCTTTCGATTTGTGAGTTCCTTGACGTTGGTTTGCTAAATATTGTTTAACATCCAAATATACAGCGTGATTATTAGGCTCAATAGCAAACACATCTTTAGAAAGGTCTGCCTTTCTACCTGTGTCTTTTCCGTTTATATCTAAAACTGCTACTTTCATTATTTTCTAATAATTACATAAGCGTTTTTGTGACCAGGAACACATCCTTTAACCACAAGTAGATTCTTTTCAGCAACTACTTTTAAAACTCTTAAATTTTGAACTTTTACTGTGTCTCCACCCATTCTTCCTGCCATCTTCATTCCTTTGAAAACTCTAGCAGGGTAAGATGCTGCTCCAATAGATCCTGGTGCTCTTAAACGGTTATGTTGACCGTGAGTAGCTTGACCTACACCACCGAAACCATGACGTTTTACAACACCTTGAAATCCTTTTCCTTTTGATGTTCCTGCAATATCAACAAATTCACCTTCAGTGAAATGTTCTACAGTGATTGCATCTCCTAATTTGTACTCCTCATCAAAACCTTTAAATTCGACGATTTTGCGTTTTACAGAAGTACCCGCTTTTTTAGCATGACCTATGTCTGCTTTAGTAGCGCTTTTTTCTGTCGCGTCATCGAAACCTAATTGAACAGCTTTATAACCGTCAACTTCTTCAGTTCTGACTTGGGTAACGATACATGGTCCAGCTTCGATTACTGTACAAGGAATGTTCTTCCCTTTGTCATCAAAGATGCTGGTCATACCGATTTTTTTTCCAATTAACCCAGACATAATTATTTATTTAATTTATTACTATTTGTTATTAAAATTCAAGGCTGAAAATACGTTTCAGCCTTGAATTGTATTTTTTCCGTTTTTCCCTCGCTCGCAGCTTAGGACATGTAAGTTTGTAACTAAACTTTAATCTCTACTTCAACACCACTTGGTAATTCAAGTTTCATTAACGCATCAATTGTTTTTGATGACGAAGAGTAAATATCAAGTAAACGCTTGTAAGAGCTTAATTGAAATTGTTCTCTTGACTTCTTGTTTACGTGTGGAGAACGTAATACAGTGAAAATTTTCTTGTGCGTTGGTAATGGAATTGGTCCAGTTACAACAGCTCCAGTACTTTTTACTGTTTTTACAATCTTATCAGCAGATTTGTCCACTAAATTGTGATCGTAAGATTTTAATTTTATTCTGATTTTTTGACTCATTTTCTTAGATTTTAAGCTTCAACACCTTTAGCTGCCTTAATCACTTCTTCAGAAATATTTGAAGGTGTTTCAGCGTAATGTGAAAATTCCATTGTTGACGTTGCACGACCAGATGATAATGTTCTTAATGTTGTTACATAACCAAACATTTCTGATAATGGTACAGTAGCTTTTACAGTTTTTGCACCAGCTCTATCACCCATATCACTCACTTGTCCTCTTCTTCTATTTAAATCTCCTACAATGTCACCCATATTTTCTTCAGGAGTAATTACCTCAAGTTTCATGATAGGCTCCATAATTACTGCTTTGGCAGCTTTTGCAGCATTTTTAAATCCAAGTTTTGCAGCCAATTCGAATGATAATTGATCAGAATCCACATCATGGTAAGAACCATCTGTTAATGTTACTTTCATAGCATCAACTTCGTATCCTGCTAATGGTCCATTAACCATAGCCATTTTAAATCCTTTTTCAATTGAAGGGATAAATTCTTTAGGAACATTACCACCTTTAATTTCGGAAACGAATTCTAATCCTACTTTACCTTCTTCTGCTGGCTCAAGCGTAAATACAATATCTGCGAATTTACCACGTCCACCAGATTGCTTTTTGTAAACTTCTCTGTGTTCAGCACGTTGTGTAATAGCTTCTTTGTACTCAACTTGTGGTTGACCTTGATTTACTTCAACCTTAAACTCACGCTTAAGACGATCAACAATAATATCTAAGTGAAGCTCACCCATTCCAGAGATAATAGTCTGTCCTGAAGCTTCATCTGTTCTTGCAGTAAATGTTGGATCTTCTTCAGCCAATTTAGCTAAAGCCATTCCTAACTTATCAACATCTGCTTTAGTTTTAGGCTCAACCGCAATACCAATTACTGGATCTGGGAAGTCCATAGATTCTAAAACAATAGGATGTTTTTCATCAGACATAGTATCACCTGTCTTAATATCTTTAAATCCTACTGCCGCTCCAATATCTCCTGCTTCAATAAAATCGATAGCATTTTGTTTATTAGAGTGCATTTGATAGATACGAGAGATACGCTCTTTCTTTCCTGAACGGTTGTTCAAGATATAAGAACCCGCATCTAAACGACCAGAATATGCTCTAAAGAAAGCTAAACGACCAACAAAAGGATCTGTAGCAATTTTAAATGCTAATGCTGCAAATGGCTCGCTTACAGACGGCTTACGAATTTCTTCTTTATCTGTATCAGGGTTTGTACCTACTATATTGTCTCTATCTAATGGAGAAGGTAAGTAACGACATACAGCATCTAATAAAAACTGCACACCTTTATTTTTAAATGAAGAACCACAAATCATTGGAATAATAGCCATATCCATTACAGCAGCTCTAAGTGCAGCATGCACCTCTTCTTCTGTAATAGAATCTTCATCTTCCATGAATTTTTCTAGTAAGTTCTCATCATAAGTTGCTACTTCTTCAATAAGTAAAGCTCTGTATTTTTTTGCTTCAGCTTTTAATTCCTCTGGAATTTCAATAACATCAAAAGTTGCCCCTTGAGTTTCATCATGCCAAACAATAGCTCTATTTTTAACTAAGTCTACAATACCTTTAAAATCTATTTCATCACCAATATTTAATACAATTGGCACTGCGTTAGATTTTAACATATCTTTTACCTGCTGACAAACACCTAAAAAGTTAGATCCTTGACGATCCATTTTATTTACGAATCCTATACGTGGTACTTTGTAGTTATCTGCAAGTCTCCAGTTAGTTTCTGATTGTGGCTCAACACCATCAACAGCACTAAATAAAAACACTAAACCATCTAATACACGTAATGAACGATTTACCTCTACAGTAAAATCAACGTGACCAGGAGTATCAATAATATTAAAATGATATCCTTTAGTATCTGGAGTAGGTTTTGCATTTTCTAAAGGAAACTGCCATGTACAAGTTGTTGCAGCAGAAGTAATTGTAATACCTCTTTCCTGCTCTTGCTCCATCCAGTCCATTGTCGCAGCTCCATCATGCACTTCACCAATTTTATGTGAAACACCTGTATAATAAAGAATACGCTCTGTAGTTGTAGTTTTTCCTGCATCAATATGCGCAGCAATACCTATATTTCTTGTATATTTTAAATCTCTTGCCATTTCTTATTAAAATCTAAAGTGAGAGAATGCTTTGTTAGCTTCTGCCATTTTGTGAGTATCTACTCTTTTCTTTACTGCCGCTCCTTCTTCTTTAGCTGCTGCTAAAATTTCTGAAGCCAAACGTAAAGCCATAGATTTTTCGTTTCTTTTACGTGAGTAGCTAATTAACCATTTCATCGCTGTTGAAACCTTACGATCTGGACGAATTTGCATTGGAATCTGGAATGTTGCACCACCAACACGACGACTACGCACTTCTACGTGAGGCATAACGTTAGACAAGGCATCTTTCCAAATTTCTAAAGCTGTTTTTTCTTCGTCAGTTTTTTTTGAGTCTACAATATCAATTGCATCGTAGAATACTTTAAAAGCTACCGATTTTTTCCCATCCCACATCATCATGTTAACGAAACGAGTTACTAACTGATCGTTAAAACGTGGATCTGGTAAAAGCGGTCTCTTTTTTGCTGCTCTTTTTCTCATGTCTTCTTCTTAAAGTTTTAATTACTTTTTAGGGCGTTTTGCACCATACTTAGATCTACGTTGTGTTCTACCTGCAACACCTGCTGTGTCTAAAGCACCACGAACGATGTGATATCTAACTCCTGGCAAATCTTTTACCCTTCCACCTCTAACCAATACTATCGAGTGCTCTTGTAAATTGTGACCCTCTCCACCAATGTATGCATTAACCTCGTTGCCGTTTGTTAAACGAACCCTTGCTACCTTACGCATTGCTGAGTTAGGTTTTTTAGGAGTTGTTGTGTAAACACGAGTACATACACCACGTCTTTGCGGACACGAATTTAAAGCAGCCGATTTACTCTTCTTGGTTATTTTGGCTCTTCCTTTTCGTACTAATTGTGAAATTGTTGGCATATAAATTATTATATAAATTTTAAAATCCTCTTCTTAGAGGGCTGCAAAGGTAAAAATTAAAATGAATAATTCAAACCTTAAAACATTAATTTTCAGAAGAATTTAAAAATTATTTTACAGATTATATTATAAGTGTTGTTTTTCCGTTAGATTTACACTTTACTATAGTTAATCATAGCGTGCAAAAAACTGCCTTTTTATTCCTTATTATTTGCTTAGTTTTTTCTTCGGAATTATTGTGCCAAAACTTGCAATTAAAAATTGAAGGCAAAACTGAGTATGAAACTAAAGCGATTGATTCTTTAACTTATTTAAATACTCATCAGGATTATAACTCTGTGAAGTATGAATTAGATTCTATTCAAAAAAAACTTTATAAAAAAGGTTATATTGAAAATGAGTTAATGTTTTTACAAAAAACAAACGATTCCACCTTCAATGCAAAACTTCATCTAAAAAAGAAATTCAACATGATATATATATACTTCAAAAAAGAAGAGATTGAATCTTCAGTTTTAAATAAGATTTCAGAACATGTTTATAATGATTATTTTGAATTAGAATTTAGTCAAGTTGAAAGTGTATTGAAGTACATTAATTCGAAAGTTTCAGAAAAAGGATTGCCATTTTCAAAATTACATCTTTCTAACATCAGGATTAAAAATAACTTAGATTTAGAAGCCGATTTAGTTATTGAATCTTCTCAACCAAAAAGACTAATAGACAATATTGTAATCAAAGGTTATGAAGAGTTTCCTAAATCTTATTTAAAACATTATCTAAAAATTAAACCTAAACAGGTTTTTGACTTAAAAAAAATAGAAAACAAAACTGCTCAACTAAATAATTTAACTTTTGCGAATGAAATAAAATCACCTGAAGTTTTATTCTCAAAAGATTCTACAACCTTATACTTATATCTAGAAAAAACAAAAAACAATGCGTTTGATGGTTTTTTAGGTTTTGGAACAAATGAAGACACTAACAAACTAGAATTTGATGGCTACCTTAATTTAAGTCTAAAAAACAATTTAAACTTTGGTGAATCATTAAGACTATTATACAAAAGCGATGAAAATGCCCAAAAAACATTTGAAGTAGATGCATCAATGCCTTATTTATTTAAATCACCTATTGGTATCGACTTATTATTACGCATTTTTAAACGAGACTCATCCTTTACCACTACAAATCAATCTGCAAAAATACATTATCAAGTAAATGCAAAACATAAAGTTTATGCTGGTATCGCTTCAACAGAATCAAATAACCTACTTACTCAAAATATTAATCTTTCGATATCAGACTATAAAACACAATACTTCACTATTGGTTATCAGTTTTTAAGAGCTTCATCTTACAATTTACTTTTTCCTATAAAATCAAAACTCAATTTTGAAGCAGGCATAGGAAACAGGAAGAATTCTGGTGAAATACAAAAGCAAAATCAATTTACAATAGACGCTTTTAACATTTTTAAATTGAATCAAAAAAACAGCGTCTATTTAAGAGTTAATGCATCAGATTTGATATCTAAGACCTATTTTGAAAATGAACTATTGAGATTTGGTGGAATTAATTCCATTAGAGGGTTTGAAGAAAACAGTCTTTTCTCATCTTTATATGGTTTAATTAATACAGAATATAGATTTCAACTCAATAATTCCATATATATACATTCTATAATTGATGCAGCATATTTTGAAAACAAAATAACAGATACAAGAGAAAAACTTTTCGGATTTGGCTTTGGTTTTGGTATTCTTACCAAAGCTGGCTTGTTTAGATTTAATTATGCCAATGGTAAAAATGAGAATACTCAATTTAAAGTGTCCAATTCTAAAATACACCTCAGTTTGACCACAAATTTTTAAGTCTTTTTTACTGTTTTCTTAAAAATTTAACGAATTTGACAAATTTTTACATTTATTTATTGTTTTATTAACTTTTTATTAAGATTTTTGGCATTGACTAATTCAAATAATTATAAAATGAAAACAAAGTTTAGTGGAATTCTAACGCTATTACTAGCGTTTGTTGTGCAACTAACATTTGCACAAGAAAAGACAATTTCGGGTACGGTATCAGATGATTCTGGTTTACCACTTCCTGGAGCTTCTGTCTTAGTAAAAGGTACTACAATAGGTACATCTTCAGATTTTGATGGTAAATACTCGATTAAAGCTAGTGAGGGTTCAACCCTTGTATATAGTTTTGTTGGTTACACTACAACTGAAGTTGCCGTTGGAGCATCTAATACAATCAACGTAACATTAAAAGAAGACGCAGAATCCTTAGAGGAGGTTGTTATAACTGCGTTTGGAAACAGTATCAGAAATGCAAAGGAAACGGTTTATGCTAACCAAACAGTAAAAGGAGAAGACTTGCTTTCTGTTCCGAACAAAAATGCTTTAGAGGCTTTAAGAGGTAAAACTGCTGGTGTAAACCTATCTACTGCCTCTGGTTCTGTTGGTGCTTCTACAAGAATTGTATTAAGAGGTTCAGGATCGCTTACAGGTAATAACAATGCTTTAATTGTTATTGATGGTGTTGCCATTGATAATACGGCTTCTAGAGGAGGTGCTGGAGTATCAACAACAGGATATTCCGATTTTGGTAATAGATTTAATGATGTAAATCCTGACGATATCGCTTCTGTAACTATTTTAAAAGGCCCCTCAGCAACTTCGCTTTATGGATCACGTGGTGCTTCAGGTGTTGTTCTTATTACAACAAAGACCGGTAAAGGTAGAAAAATGCAGGTTAATTACAACGGTTCTACTTCAATGGAAACGCCTATTGTCCTGTTACAGCGTCAAAATAAATTTGGACAAGGATATGACAACTCAAGTATTGATTCTGGAGAGAACTGGTCATGGGGTCCAGCTTTTGATGGTGTTGTAAGACCATGGACAAGCCCTATTGATTCAGATGGTGATGGTTCATTAGAAGCTTTAACAAGACCTTACAGTGCTGTACAGGATCAATTAAAGGACTTTTTTAATACAGGTTACACAATTACTAACAACTTAAATATATCTGGATCTACTGAAGGTTTTACCTATTATGTTTCTTATGGTAACACAGATCAATCTGGTACACTTGATAACACATCTTACAAAAGAAATAATATTACCTTTAACGCTTCAGCTAAATTAAGTGATAGACTTAAATCTGATTTTAAAGTTAGTTATGCTAATGTAAAACAAAATACTGCTCAAGAAGGGTCACGTGCTTTTGAAGGAAATAATGCCTATGCAATGGCTATCCAATCTCCAGTTAACATCCCATTTACAGAGTTGAGAGATTATACAAGTCCTTTTCATGATATTAACGGTTACTGGGGGTCTTACTCTTCTGTAAATCCATACTTTATCCTGAATGAATATGGAAACGAAGCAGACATCGATAACGTCTTAGCTAACGCCTCTTTAACCTATAACTTTTTAGAAAATTTATCTATTACAGGTCGCTTTGGTGGTAATATTGTAAATACACAAACGGATATATGGACACCAACTTTTACACCAGCCGAACAATTGGTTTGGACTGATGGGTTAGGAATAGCAACTAGAAACACAAGACATAGTTCATTAGGAGAATACATTAACTCTAATAATAAAGTAGAAAATCTTGATGCTACAGTTATGCTTAATTACAATACCGATTTAAGCGAAGATTTAAAACTTACAGCATCTGCAGGTTATAATTTTTTCCAAAGAAAAACTAACCGATTAACAGGAAGTTCTGTAGGTGGATTAGTAGTTCCTGGTGTATACAATTTATCAAACAGTACTCAACAACCTACTTCTAGCATGAACAGAAGTAAATATAGAATTTATGGTGTGTTAGGAAATGCAACGCTTGGCTATAAAGATGCAGCGTTTTTAGAGTTTTCAGCAAGAAATGACTGGTCTTCTACGCTTCCTGCGGCAAACAACTCGTTTTTATACGGTGCTATTGGTGCTTCGGTAGTATTTACTGATTTATTTGATATAAAAAATGATATTTTAAGTTTTGCTAAACTGAGAGGTAGTTATGGTACATCTGGTAAAGATGCTGATTTATACCTACTAAATTCTTACTTTGTGGGTAATCCACAAATTGTAGATTTAGGTGATTTTGCTCTTACATTTCCAAAAGATGGTGTACCTGGATTTACAATTGGAAATACTATTGGGAATCCAGATTTAAAACCTGAATTAACGACTACTTATGAAGTTGGTGCCGATTTAGGTTTCTTCAACAACAAAGTCAACGTAGCGTATACTTATTATCATTCTATCCATGATGATCAGCTTGTTACAATCAGCCTTCCAAGATCTACAGGTTACACTCAAACAGTGAGCAATATTGGTAGAATGGAGAACAAAGGGCATGAACTATCTTTAACCTTAAAACCTATTAATGGTGTGATTGAAGGTTTAGATTTTGAATTATTTGGAGCCTATTCTACAAATGATAATGAGGTTGTTACAATTACAGACGATATAGATGAGTTGACAGTTGGTACTTTTGGATTCGCTGCTGGTACTACAGTATCTATTGTAGCAAAAGAAGGATTACCGTATGGTACTTTTAAGGGTAATGATTTTAAGTATAATGATCAAGGACAAGTTATTGTTGATGCGAATACTGGATTTCCAGTATATACTGATGATGATGTATATTTAGGTAATAATCAACCTGACTATTTACTAAACTTTGGTGCAAATATCAATTACAAAGGATTTGGATTTAGAATTTTATTTGATAGAAAAAAAGGAGGTCTATTTGCTTCTCAAACTAAATACAATACTAATTTTAATGGTACTAACGTTAACACTACAGTTTACAATAGAGAACCGTTTATCTTTCCAAATTCAATAGTAGATAATGGAGATGGTACTTTCTCTGAAAATATTGTTCAAATTACAGAGCAAGATTATTTTACTAATTATGATCCTCCAGTATCAACACAATTAATTGATGCTAGTTTCCTAAAATTAAGAGAAGTAGAATTCAGCTATACATTTTCAAAAGAATTGTTAAAAGATACTTTCTTAACAAATGCTAGATTATCTTTATTTGGTAAAAACCTTAAGTTTTGGTTACCTGATGAAAACAAATATGCTGATCCAGAAGTTAATGGTCCTGGCTTAACAGGCAATGCTCAAGGTATTGAAACAACACAAACACCACCTTCAAGTAGTGTTGGACTTAACTTACAATTGTCATTTTAATAAAAAAATAATACGATGAAGAACAAAATAAACATATTTCTTATTCTATTATTAACATTGGGCTTTTCATGTAATGATAGCTTAGAAGAAGTTAATATAGACCCAAACACTTTCCCTTCTGCTGGAGATGCACAAATTTTAAGCTCCGCTATTGGCTTTATGGGATATATTGTTGAAACAGATTTAAATTACAGTGAATCTTTCACTTGGAGTCAATACTACACATGGGGTATTGGGGTTTCAATTGGAAATGAAGAACGCTACGTATCTGCAGCTGGTGATTTTAATGGCTACTGGCAACGTGCATATGCTAACTCTCTTGTAGATTTAAACTCGATAACTAAAAACAGTACTTCTGCAGCATACAGAGGTATAGCTAATGTATTAAAAGTCTATTTATTTCAAGGTTTAGTTGATCATTTTGGAGATATTCCATTTACTGAAGCCATTTCAGGTGCTATTGAAGATGGATCAATTTTAACACCAAATTCTGATTCAGCTGAAACAGTTATATATCCTGGCCTTGTTACAATATTAGATGAGGCACTAAGTGATTTAGCACTTGCGGAATCAGATATAGTTGGAAATGACGATTTTATATATGAAGGCGATATAACAAAATGGATTAAATTTGCAAATTCACTGAAGCTAAGAGTTTTAATGAGAACTTCTGAAACAAGTCCACAAGCTTCTGCTGTTCAAGCTCTAATTAGCAGTGGCGATTTTATTGAGTCTATTGATGATATGCCTTTTATTCCATATTCTGGAAATTCTGGTGATCAAAACCCAATGTTTGCAAGAGCTGAATTTGGTGTAGGAATGTTTTATTTTGCTAGTAATGCATCATTAAATGTACTTCAATCACTGAATGACCCTAGAGCTGAAGTATTATATACTGAAGCTACTACTGGAACTTTTGCTGGACAATTACACGGTATAGACCAAGGGACTATAGATGATGAACCATTTACTGCTCCAGATACTGATTACAGTTTAGCTTCTGAATATGCATATTCATCAACAAAACCAGTTATTTTAATGAGTCCATGGGAAGTTTGGTTTTTAAGAGCTGAAGCTGATGCAAGATATGGTACTAGTGATGATGCAGAAACTGCATTTTCTACAGCAATTGAATTAAACTTTAGCTACATGGAAGTCGCTGATGCTGCTTCTTATATTAGTTCATTGGATTTTGCTGGAGCAACCACTTTAGATGAACAAATTGACTTAATAGCTGTACAAAAGTGGATATCTTTAAATGGAACTCAAGAGGACGAAGGGTGGATTGAAACTAGAAGATTTGATAGACCTGCTAGTAGACTCTTTACTGATGGTATTTTTCAAACACCTCCATTATCTGTTTTACCGAGTGGATCTTTCCCTTCTGCATGGCTATACCCAGAGTCTGAAAGAAGTTTAAATCCAAATGCATTACCACAGAGAGAAATTACAGATGCAATTTTCTGGGATAATTAAAAAAAAAAAAAAGATGAAAAAATTTAAATTAATATTATGTTCATTGTCAATCATAGGATTGATGTTAACTAGTTGTGACCCGAGTGTAGAGGCACCTGGTTCAAGTGATACTTCAGAAGTAACTTTTTTACCTTTAATTACATTAGAGGGAGGAGATGTTTTACTTGATTGTGATGCTAGCTCGTATTCAGATCCAGGCGCTACAGCATCTGCTGGAGGAGTAGAAATAGAGTTAGAAACACAAGTAAGTGGAACTTATTATGGTAGCTCTACAATAGATAGTCCTGATGTTTATTCTGTATCTTATAGTGCATTTAATGATGATGGCATACCTGCGACTGGATTTAGATATGTTACATGGCCTCCATGTACTGGAGATTTAGTAACAAGTATAGCTGGAACTTATACTTGTGCTATGACTAGAACTCCCGGTTATTCTACTACAGATATTGGTCCTATATACATTAAAGATATGGGAAATGGAGTTTATGCAATTTCAGACGCAATTGGAGGCTGGTATGAGCATGAATATGGTTATGGTCCTGCTTATGCAGCAACGGGTATGACAGTTACAGCTAATAATATTGCAACAAACGACTTTACATATACTGATGTTATTGGTGTAGGAGCTTTTGGTGGTTCATTAAATCTGACTTCATTTTCAGTAGATCCAGTAGCTAAAACTATTAGCTATGAAACAGAATGGAGTTTTGGTTACGTATGGGAAATTACTTTAACATTACAAGAGTAATTCTATTACTAATAAAAATTAACACATTGTCATAAAAAAAATAAAAGATGAAATATAAATCAATAATAAAAAAATTAAGCTTCCTATTTGTTAGCATAATATTTGTTACATCATTCATTTCATGTGATGAAGTCGAATCATTACCTGATGAGAGTGATATAGTTATTAGTGAAATTACAGGAACATGGGTTGTAGATATGATCTATGATGGAGATCCAGCTGGCACTAATACCATTAGTATTTACAATACTGCAGCTAATGATGCAAACTTAATGTGGTTAGATGATCAAGAGCACAGTTGGGGCTTGAAAGCTAAAGTTCCATTAAATCTTGAAGCCTTGACGTTTGGTGGTACAGATTTAGAAGAACTTTATTACGACGTAACAGTAACTATCACTGAAGGTCAAATTGTTAAAGGAGGTGCAACAACACCTAGTGGAGATGTTGTAGACAGCATTTCTTTTAAAGCAGAATTCTCTGATATTCCAGGTGAAATTTGGGAATATTCTGGATATAAAAGCACAGCTAAAATTGATGATTTACCTTAACGAGGCAGATCTATATAACTACAAAAAAACCACCTCAATTGAGGTGGTTTTTTTATACCATTACTTCTTGCAAGAAAAAACACAAATTTTTGGTAAAGCTATCATTGAAGTTACGAATACTGATGAAATGAATGACTAAGTGTTTATTCAAAAGAATTAAACGGTGAATTATTTAACGAATCGGATTCTTTATTAAATAAGAAATCAATTACTAAAACTTATCTACCTATTAATTAAGAAGCTAAAACGTAAAAAATTCCATCAACTCTCTGTTTTTGGTATTATTAATGTTTTATCATTCATTAAAAAAATATAAATTTCTTAGCCATATTCAAAATAATGTCTCAATTATTAATTTTACTGTAGTTAATTTCCTAATTTTTTCCTAAATTTTCTCTTTGGAAAATAAATTTTAACCTTTATTTATTGCTTTATTAACTTTTTATTGAGATTTTTGACGTAGACTAATTCAAATAATTATAAAATGAAAACAAAGTTTAGTGGAATTTTAACGCTATTACTAGCGTTTGTTGTGCAACTAACGTTTGCACAAGAAAAGACAATTTCAGGTACTATATCAGACGAATCTGGTTTACCGCTTCCTGGAGCAACTGTCTTAGTTAAAGGTACTTCATCAGGTACATCTTCAGATTTTGATGGTAAATATTCAATACAAGCAAGGCAAGGAGCTACACTTGTTTATAGTTTTGTTGGTTATGTAAATAAAGAAGTTACTGTTGGAGCATCTAATACAATCAATGTCACAATGCGAGAAGATATTTCAACCCTAGATGAGGTTGTAGTTGTTGCATATGGTACCCAAACAAAACAATCTATTGTAGGGTCAGTAGGTGTTGTTAGTAGTGAGGTTATTGAAACCCAGCAAGTAACATCTCCTCTTAGAGCTTTACAAGGAGCTGTACCAGGTGTAAATTTACTTACTGCTGGAGGACAACCCGGTAATAATCCTGAAATAAGAATTAGAGGTTTTTCTAGTATTAATGCTGATGCATCTCCTCTAATTATTTTAGATGGTGCACAGTTTAATGGTAACTTAAATGCAATCAGTCAAGATCAAATAGAATCTTTGACTGTTCTTAAGGATGCATCATCTACCTCTCTTTACGGTTCACGTGGTGCTAATGGAGTTATTTTAATTACAACAAAAAAAGGGAAACGAAATTCTGCCCCAAGAGTTACTGTAAGAACTCAAATAGGTCTATCTAATCCTACTGTTGGAGTACATGATTTATTGAGTACAGATGATCAATTTAGATTAACATGGGAAGCGCTTAGAAATTCAAATCAATATATATCTGGACAATCAGCTTCGGAAGCTGCAGAAAATGCATCTGCTGGTCTTGTTGACTTTTTTGGATATAATCCTTACAATGTAAATAGACCTGTTGATACTAATGGTAATTTAGTAACTAGCAATAAATTGTGGAACACAAATTGGGAAGAAGAAATCTTACGAAGAGATTATTTAAGAACCAACCATAATGTAAATCTCTCTGGAGGTGACGATAGAACAACATATTTTGTTTCTTTTGATTATTTAAATGAAGAAGGGCCTGTTGTACGTTCCAACTTTGAAAGAGTTTCAGCAAGAGCAAATGTTGAATCTCAAGTTAATGACTGGCTTAAAATAGGGTTTAATACTAGTTTTTCTCGATCTAACTCAGGAAACCCAGATCAAACCAGTGGTAGTACAACTCAAGTTATTTCTTGGATTTACGGAGTTTCTAGTGCATATCCTGTTTATTCAAGAGATGCCAGTGGAAATCTTCTATTTGATGTAGCAGGAGAACCATTTTACGATTTAGGTAATGGTGCTAATGCAGGACAGCCTGTAAACAGCGTTAGACCTGCTAGAGGAGGTGAAAACATTTTAGCAAACCTTTATTTGGGAAGAGAAAACAGAAGACGTACCAGTTATTTAGGTAATGCTTTTGCAGAGATTCAAATAGTTGATGGTCTTAAGTTTAGAACCAATTTTAGTTATGAAAATTATTTATTTGATTCTTATAGTTTCGATGATGATTTGTTAAGTTTTGCATCAAGTGTTGGTGGTCGAGTAGACCAAGATAGAGACATCACCTCTACATTAAATGCTATTCAATCATTAAACTTCAACAAAACCTATGGAAACCACGGCATTTCTGCAGATTTAATTACTGAAGCCTATACCTTCGAGTATGATAATTTAGGTGCTCAAGGAACAGGGTATTTACCAAATGTAACTGTTCTTGATGGTGCTACAGCCCCAGAATCAGTTACAGGGAATGTAGTATCTGAGAGAATTAATAGTTACTTAGGAAGGTTAGCTTATAATTTTAATCAAAAATATTTCATAGAAGGTTCATACAGACGTGATGGTTCAACTAGATTTAGTGAGGATACTCGCTGGGGTGACTTCTTTTCTGTTGGAGGTAGCTGGATATTATCTAATGAGTCTTTCTTAGAAAACAGTAATACATTAAACTATTTAAAATTAAGAGGTTCTTATGGTGAACTAGGAAATAATCGAATAAGATTTGCGGGTACGACAACACAAGATTATTTCCCTTACCAGTCAATTTTTAATTTAGGATGGAATAACGAAGGAAATACTGGTATTCTTTTAGCAGGTGTAGCTGATCCAAATATTAGTTGGGAGAAAACGGAATCTTTAAACGTTGGTATGGACTTTGAGTTATTTAATGGTATAGTTTCTGGTACTTTAGATTACTATGAAAAGGAATCTGTTGATTTAATTTATGAGAAGCCAATCCCTTCATCTACTGGTGTTGATAATATAATTACTAATATAGGTGCTGTAAAGAATTATGGATGGGAAGTATCATTAAATACTAGAAACGTTAGTACTGATAATTTTACATGGACAACTGGATTAAACTTTTCTTTAGATAAAAATGAAATTACTGAATTAACTCAAGATGAATTTATTAACGGTTCTAAACTTTGGAAAGTAGGTAATTCTATTTTTGATTGGTATATTCGTGATTGGGCAGGTGTAGATCCAGCTGATGGTTTTGGTATGTGGTATCAGGATGTTCTAGATACTGAAGGTGAAGTCATAGGAAGAACTACAACAAAAGCTTATGATGAAGCTACTCGTTACGAAATTGGAAAATCTTCCTTACCAGATATTATTGGTGGGTTTACAAGTTTTATGAAGTATAAACAATTTGATCTTAATGTATTAGTAAACTTTAGCTTTGGTGGTACTTTACTAGATACAGACTATTCTGGTCTTATTAATCAATTCCAAAATCCAGGAGTTGGGCACCATACAGATACTCAAAACAGATGGCAGCAACCGGGTGATATTTCAGATTACCCATTATTGTTAACAGGTAATAACAACCATGCATCTCGTTCTACGCGTTTCTTGTTTGATAATGATTACGTTCGTTTAAAGAGTTTAACTTTTGGTTACAACCTACCTAGCTCTATAACTGAAAAAATTGGTCTTTCTAGTTTCCGTTTATTCATTCAAGCAGATAATATTTTAACATGGCAATCACATAAAGGCATTGATCCAGAACAAGCATTCAACGGATTAACAAGCAATAGATCGCCACTTAGTAAGACTATTACAACTGGTGCAATTGTACAATTTTAAAAAAAAAGAAAATGAAAAATAATTTAATTAAAACCAAAATTTTGCTTCTGTTTATGGGTGTTATCCTTTTAAGCAGTTGTTCAAAAGAATTTCTAGAAGAACCAAAAAACACCAATGGTGTAACAGCTGATGTAGTATTCTCAGATAGATCTATAGTAGAATCTTACGTCACTGGAATTTTAAGAAACTTTAGAAGACAATATTCTACAGTAGATACAGGTGGCTTATATGCATTATATTTTGCAAGAAGTATTAAAGGAAATGATTTAATTCAATCGCCAAATTGGTACCGTTTTGATTATGGTCATGAAAACAGAGAGCCCGGTTACAGGCGTACTATTTTTAATTGGGACTATAATTATGATCAAATTAATCAATCTAATGTTTTAATCAAAGGTGTTCAGGAAAGTGATTTAGATGATGCTTCTAAAGCAGAGTTTATAGCTGTTGGTAAAGTTTTAAGAGCTTTTCATTATTTTCAATTAGCTTTAGAATTTGCTCCTAACTATAACAACAATCGATCTATAGCAAGATTACCTATATATACTGAACCAGCTACTGGTGCTTCAGAAGGTAATCCTCCTAGTCCACTAAGTGATGTATATGACTTGATTTTATCTGACCTTAAAGAAGCAATTCCTGTCTTAGGTGAGGATCGTTTAGGTAAAAGTTATATAAATAAAGCAGTGGCTAACGGTATTTTAGCTCGAGTACTTTCTGTTACTCAAGACGACTGGAGCGGTATGGCTGCAGCAGCAAAAGCTGCATATGGAGGTGGTTCTGCTGCATCCGCTGTTGTGTCTAGCAATTGGGGGGCTGGTTTTGATGATATGACAGATCAAGAATGGATATGGGCAATGTATCAAGATTCTAATGAAACAAACTTTTATTACGCTGCACCTCATGTAATGATTGATCATTTAGTTTTATCATACCAAGCTACTTATGTAAACAGAAATTTTGTTGAAAGATTTGCTGATACAGATGTTAGAAAGTTATTCTTTGACATTTATGGAGTTGCTGCAACTACACCTTACAGAGAATTCATTACTACTAAATTTGATTTTACATTTGAAGCAGATTTACCAATAATGAGAAAATCTGAAATGGTACTTCTTGAAGCTGAAGCTCAATACCATCAAGGAGCTACAGGTACTGCCCAAGATTTATTATTTGATCTTCAAAGTGCTAGAGATGCCAGTGCAGTTAAAACAACTAGTACTGGGCAAGCACTTCTTGATGAGATTTTGATTGAGAGACGTAAGGAACTTTATGCAGAGATAGGTGTAGAATGGTTTGACGCTAAGCGTTATAGTTTACCTATTAATAGAGATCCTGAACACCGTGTTGTAGTCAATGTACCGGCAGATAGTGAGCTTTTCTTTTTAAAGATTCCTCAAAAGGAAATTGATGCAAACCCAAATTTTGATGACAGTATTAATAACTAATAAGGTTATTCTTATTCGATAATAGGTACATACACTTTCATGTGTTACTACATGAAAGTGTATTACTAAATTAAAAACTGTTTATGAAAAAGAAATACATTATTCTTTCTTTAACTTTAATTTTTAGTTCTTTAGTCTTTGCTCAAACTGAGGGTGAACGTCAAAAAATAAGAGCTTCTTATGATATTGAGAAAATAGAAAACCTTATACAAACACTCAAGGAAAAAAATTTAGCTAAAGAAAAACGAATTTCTGCTTATTTAAATGCTAATTTTGGTGCCGAACGTAAAATTATAGTTGGGGGCAAAAATTATGTGATTTATGATATCCAAGATGGTAAACCTGTATATAGAACTACTACCAATATAAATAGTGCAAAGGGCACAAGAACCGATAAATTGCATAATGGAGGTAGTTTAAGCTTGAACCTTGAAGGACAAAACATGTCTATAGGAGTTTGGGATGAAGAAAGTGCATTAGGAACCCACGATGAGTTTGAAGACAATCAGGTAATACCACAATCACGTGTTGTGTATCCAGAATTTAATGGAGGTCCATTTATAGGCACGACTAGTGACCATGCAACCCACGTTGCTGGAACCCTTATTGCAAAAGGAGTTGATGCTGATGCAAAAGGTATGGCTCCACAAGCTTTATTAAGATCCTTTGATTGGAATAGTGATGATGTTGAAGCAGCTACTGAAGCTGCTAGTGGTTTACTTTTATCTAATCATTCTTATGGCATTCCTTTATCTAGTGTTAGTGCCGCTAATGTTGGTGCGTATGTTTCTGATGCCAGAGTTTGGGATCAAGTAGCATATGCAGCACCATATTACTTACCTGTTAAATCAGCTGGCAATAATGGTACCGATACTTATAGTGGCGGTATAGCTTCTGGCTATGATAAATTAACTGGAAACAAAACTGCTAAAAATGCACTTATTGTTGCCAATGCTAACCCGTTTTTATTGGCCAATGGTAATTTTATATTGAATATCAATCCTGGTAGTAGCCAAGGACCAACAGATGATTTTAGGGTAAAACCTGATATTGCTGGTGATGGTAGTAGCGTTTACTCATCTACTAATGCAAATAATTCTGATTACTCAACATTTAGTGGTACATCAATGGCTGCTCCAAATGTTTCTGGAACTTGTCTTCTTCTTCAGCAGTATTACAATCAGTTAAACTCAAATTATATGAGAGCTGCAACTTTAAAAGGTTTAATTTGTCATACCGCAGTAGATGATACAAGAACTGGACCGGATCCTATTTATGGGTGGGGTTTTTTAGACGCTGAAGCAGCTGCCAATATCATTCAAGATAATAATGCTGGTAATTCATTAATCAGAGAAGTAATTCTTAATGATGGTGACACTTATACCTATGAATTTTCAGCAGGCACGAGTAGTGAATTAAGAGCAACTATTTGTTGGACAGATCCTGCAGGAGCAACATCTTCCAGTCCAGGAAATATACTTTCACCTAGATTAGTTAATGATTTAGATTTAAGAATAGAAGATGCAAGTAGTACAATTTTTACTCCATGGAAATTAGATAACACTAATGTTGCTGCTGCTGCTATAAAAGGGGATAATAATGTAGATAATATTGAGCGAATTGATATTGCTAGTCCAGTGGGAGGTAATTATACCTTAACGGTAACGCATAAGGGTAGTTTAACCAATAGCTCACAAGCTTTTTCTATTATTATTACAGGTGCAAACCTCACATTAAGTTCAAAAAAGAATGCTTTTTCTACCTTAAAAGTTTGGCCAATTCCTGCATCAACTAAAATTAATATTCAGTATAAAACACTTCTTGAAACATCTAAATTAATGTTATACAATATTAACGGTAGTTTAGTTTTCAAAGATGATTTACCTATAAGTTTATCAGATAATTATACTATCAATACCTCGAAGTTATCAAAAGGTATTTATTTTTTAAATATCGCAAGTGGAAATTCAAAATATATCAAAAAAATTATTATTAAATAAATTAAACCTCTATAAATTATGAAAAAAATAGCAATTATATTAACCGTTATGTTTAGCATTGCTTTGTTCACTAACTGTGAGGAAAACGATGATACACCAGCAATTACAGGCATTGACTTTGTTGGGTTCGAATCTGATTTTCAGATTGGTGTTGACCCTACCGGAAATGCTTCACAAGAAGTTAAAGTAGCAATATCTCAGTCTTCAGGATCAGATAGAACATTTAACCTTTCAGTGAATACGGATTTGACGACAGCTGATGCTTCTGCTTATTCAATACCTTCATCTGTTACAATTCCTGCCAATAGTACGGTTGGTAGCTTTTTAGTTGACGTTGTTGGTTCTAACGTTAATCCTTCTGGAGCTGATGTTCTAGTTATTGAACTTTCTTCAGAGGCCGAAGGATTATTTAAAAGTGATCCTATTACGCTAAATCTCAAACAGGTATGTCCTTATGACGAAGTAATAATTTCATTTACTTTTGATGCTTATCCAGAAGAAGCTTATTGGCAGTTATATGACAGTAATGATGTTTTTTTAGAAGGAGATGGCTATGAAGGAAGTGATTGTTACGTAGAATTATCTACATCAGTTAAAACATTTTGCTTACCAAGTGGAGATTATCAATTCTTAATGGGAGACTGCTATGGAGATGGTGGTACTGGATATACAATAACATATGGTGATACTGTTTTATATTCGTCAGCTGGAGTTAGCGATTCAGGTGAAGTTATTACATTTTCATTACAATAACGAAAACTGAATTTTTAAAATTTCAGAGAATATATTTATAATTTAAAAAGAGACTGCTTATTCAGTCTCTTTTTTTATACCTTTAACCCAATGCAAAACCAAACACAAATATTCGGAATAAGAGCTATAATTGAAGCTGTAAATGCAGGTGAGACGATTGATAAAGTATTTCTACAAAAAGGACTACATGGTGACTTATTTAACGAATTAGAGTCTTTATTAAACAAGAAATCTATTAATAAGTCTTATGTCCCAGTTGAAAAATTAAACAGGCTTACAAAAGGTAATCATCAAGGTGCTGTTGCTCAAATATCTCCTATTGAATTTCATGATATTGAAAATTTAGTAATGAATGTAATGGAGTCTGGAAAAACACCTTTATTTTTATTGCTTGACCAATTAAGTGATGTAAGAAACTTTGGAGCTATAATTAGAACAGCTGAATGTACTGGTGTTGATGGAATCATTATTCAGAAAAAAGGCGGTGCTCCTGTAAATGGAGACACTATTAAAACAAGTGCTGGTGCTGTTTTTAAAGTGCCTATTTGTAAAGTCGATCATATAAAAGACGCTGTATTTTATATGCAGGCTTCTGGTATAAAAGTGATTGCTGCAACTGAAAAAACTGACAATACAATTTATGATGTTTCATTCACTGAGCCTTGTGCTATTATTATGGGTTCAGAAGGAAGAGGAATTAACCCATCTATTTTAAAAGTTGTTGATGCCAAAGCAAAACTACCTTTACTTGGAGAAATTGAATCTTTGAATGTCTCGGTTGCTTGTGGAGCCTTTTTATATGAAGTTGTAAGACAACGTCGTTAATCTTTTTTACTTTCTTTGTAAGAATAGTTAATAACTTGATTTTCATCATTAACTTCTGGTTCTATAGATTCTATAAAATTTCCATCTTCATCAAAGTATTTTAAAAAAGGATCGTCATCTTCATTATAATGCTCTTGTTGCCATTCGTACTTTTTGGGTTTTGCAATAGCTTTTCTAAAATAAAATGCAAATAACAATCCTGTTATCAGCCCAGACATATGTCCTTCCCAAGAAATACCTTCTTTAATTGGTAAAGTATACCATATCATACTTCCGTATAGAAAAACAACTAAAAGAGATAATGCAATAAGTCTGTAATGTTTAGCAAATACGCCTTTAAAAAAAGTAAAACTAACAAGTACATAAATTAAACCGCTGGCACCAATATGAAAAGAGGGTCTACCAATACACCAAGTTAAAAAACCTGAAAAAAGAATGCCATATAAAATAACTTTCCATGCGATGGCACGATAGAAATAAAACAAGGCCATAGACAACACAAACAACGGAATTGTGTTATGATATATATGCTGAATATCACCATGAATAAAAGGGCTTAATAAAATACCTCTTAAACCTTTAAGAGTTTGTGGGTATACACCATACTTACTAAAATTATAACCAAAACGTACTTCAAACCAAAACACTAACCAAATAGTTAGCACAAAAAATACAGGGTAGGCTACTACCCTTGTTGAAAATTTAAAGTGTTCGTTCTTACTCATAAATTTAAAGATAGCAAATAACTTACCAAAACTCAACTACATGCTATAATGACATTTTAATTTTAAAAAATATTTTGAAATATTCTAGATAAGATTCCTGCCTTCGCAGGAATTCTTTTAATTTTACATTTATGAACGCGAATGAACCATTAGCAGAACGATTAAGACCTAAAGTTTTAGAAGACTATGTGAGCCAAAAGCATTTGGTTGGAAAAAATGGAGTTTTAACACAGCATATAAAGCAGGGTTTGATTCCATCTATGATTTTTTGGGGGCCTCCAGGTACAGGTAAAACCACACTTGCTAATATTATTGCAACTGAATCTGGTAGACCTTTTTATACTTTAAGTGCCATAAATTCTGGTGTTAAAGATATTAGAGATGTTATTGAAAAGGCGAAACAAAGTGGCGGATTATTCACTACAAAAAACCCTATTTTGTTTATTGATGAGATTCATAGATTTAGTAAATCTCAACAAGACTCCTTACTACAAGCGGTTGAAAAAGGTTGGATTACTTTAATAGGTGCTACTACTGAAAATCCAAGTTTTGAGGTAATTTCGGCTTTATTATCACGTTGTCAGGTTTATATTTTGAATGCTTTTGATAAAGCTGATTTGGAAACCCTATTAAATCGAGCAATTGAACATGATGAATTAATGTCTAAAAAAATTATCACACTTAAAGAAACTAGTGCTTTATTAAAACTTTCTGGAGGTGATGCTAGAAAATTACTCAATATATTTGAGCTTATTGTAAATTCTTTTGATGCTGAAACTATTGAAATTACTGACAAATTAGTTTTACAAAAAGTTCAGAATAACACGGTGCGTTACGATAAAACCGGAGAACAGCATTACGACATCATTTCGGCATTTATAAAGTCTATTCGTGGTAGTGACCCCAATGGAGCTGTATATTGGCTAGCGCGAATGATTGAAGGTGGCGAAGATGTAAAATTTATAGCCAGACGAATGCTTATTTCTGCAAGTGAAGATATAGGTAATGCAAACCCAACAGCATTAGTTATTGCTAATAATACGTTTCAAGCAGTTGCAACTATTGGGTACCCAGAATCTAGAATTATTTTAAGTCAGTGTGCTACTTATTTGGCGTGTTCGCCAAAAAGTAATGCATCTTATAAAGCAATTGGTATTGCACAACAATTGGTAAAAGAAACTGGTGATTTATCTGTTCCTTTAGAAATTAGAAATGCGCCCACAAAACTTATGAAAGAGTTAGGTTATGGTGATAATTACAAGTATGCACATAATTACGAAGGCAATTTTGCCAATCAGGAATTTTTACCTGACGATATTAAAAACACCAAACTCTATGACCCTGGAAACAATGCAAGAGAAAATGCACATCGCGAGTTTTTAAAACAACGTTGGAAAGATAAGTATGGTTATTAAGTTTTGAGTTAAATTAAAACTTAATGTTTAACTCCTCTTGCTTTAAAACACTACCAATATAATATTCTATAACCCAATTATTATCTTTTTGGTAGATAATAGCACTTTCATTTTCAACTAAAAACACATCTTTTAAATTTGTGTTTTTAATTCTATATACCACTTTTGGAGAACTATCCACCAACTGGAATCCGTTTTGAATTTCCTGAGCATATAATACATTAGAGAATCCTTCTATAACAGTTTCTTTTTTTGGTTTTTCTTGTTTAAATGCTATTTGTTCTGGTTTTACAACTGGTGTCTTTACAGCAGTTTTCTCAACTGCAACAACTTTAGTTTCCTTATCTTTTTTAAGTTGCTCTATTTCTTGTTTTAATTGTTTTATTTCTTGAGTAACTTCTTTTTTTGCTTCAGTTTCTGGAAACGCTAAAGCTGTTATTTTTTCATTTGGTTCATACTTATAATTTACAACTTCAAAAGATTTAAAAGCATCTCTTAAGGCTAAATTATAGGCTGTTTTAAATTCTTTGTCTCTACTTTCTCCAACATCTGAAGTAAAAACTAATTTACCATTACAATCTTTAAGTTCTACCTTTAATTTTGTTTTAAACATTCCAGAATCTTTTAAGACATCAGATTCTAAAGCTAAACATCTGTTTCTACTTAAGTCTTCTGGATAGTTTGAACCTTCCATAACTGCTTCAAAACCATATTTATTGAATAAAAATTGTGTTAAGGAATTTAATTGATATTGGTCTTTTTCCTTTAAAAAATCAAATTTATTTGGTACAATTATATATTTATAATTATTTAAACTCGATTGAGAAAATACAGATGATACAACAAAACATGTAATTAGTATTGAAAAAAACTTAGTCTTCATTTTTATTAAATATATAGTTAAACCCTAATTGTAAAGATACACTTTGTGCGTTATAAATGTTTTTATATTGTAAAAAATTATCAGCCATTACATAGAAATTCATGTTTCCTAAGTGCGCAGATAAACCCAATCCTATATTATTAAACGAGTACGAATCTAAGGTGTATGTAGCCTTTGCCCTTAACCCTTTAAACAATCTTCTGTAATAATATGTGGTTAAAGCTACTTGTGGTTGCTTTGGTCTGCTCATTGCAAATAATTGTACTCCTACCTCATTTAAATATCCTACATCTTCTTTAATACAATTGCATTCCTTCTCTTTTTTTTCTCCAAAAGCATAATTTAAAGAAGCATTAAGTTTTACAGGTCGCCATGTTGTATATTTAGTTGAGGTCTCTTCAACTTCAAATAATTCTTCGAAATCGTCTTCTATGTCATCCCAATATTCATTGGCTGTTTGACTGCTTCCTGTTTCTGGAAAAATGGGATTAATCCCTTCAAAAATAAAGTTTCCGTTTACAGAATAATTTTCAACATCTTTATTATGAGTAATAAAACCAACATCTAATAAACTAGCATCTAAAGTCCATTGTTTGTTTATCTGGTGTGTAAAACCAACATCAAAACCCAATCCTAAATTGCCACCAAACAATATACGACTGGTTAAATCTCTTACTTCAAAATCTGAATCATCTTCAGTTAAACTAACAATTCCAGAAGTACGTAGTTGTAAATCTAAATCAAAAATATGTTTGTAAAAATTGTTATCTCCAGGAACGGTTACAAATCTTCCTTTGTTTTTTGTAGAGTTTGCATTCAAAATACTTGAATATATTTTCCCTCTAAAGCCAAACGTAAATTTATTATTTACTTTTTTATTATAACCCACATGAAAAACAGAAATTAATTCTGCTGAGGCGCTTAAATGACTTAAATTAAAAACTCTGTTTATATTATTTTGATTTCCTTCTAAAGCTAAAACTGCATAATCTTTGGGGAAATAGTTGATAAAATCTAATTCCTGATATAACCCAAAGCTTAAATATTCATTCTTCTCATAAGTTTTTCCGAAAGCGAACCCTCCTGAAAAAATTTCCATTTGCTGATTAAAACTTATAAAATCTTTAGAACTCATACCATACACAGCATTCTGGAGTTTGGTATTAAAATCTATACCATCATCTGCAAAAATCTCGTAAAGCGTAACTCCTGATGAACCTCCATTTACATGAATATGCGATAATAATGGTACACCAAAATGCCAATCGCTATTAACTTTTCCTCCGGGATTTAGTAAAAGAGATTGTGGTATTTCTGAAAAACCATATAATATTTGCTTGTTTTGAGAAAACGAAACACAAGACAAAATAAATATAATTATTGTGCTTATGTTTTTCATATAGAATCTCCTATTTTAAGATAGAAAGCCGCTAAAGATTTCAATTGAATTCTACCTATTGTATTTTGATCTATTGGTTGGCCTGGAAGTAGCCTAAGTGTAAAAACTAATATGTTGGTTCGTTTTAAAGCTTCAAGGGTATTATCTTCAAAAGTTTCTGTATGGCTTGTAAACACCTCTTCATTGTTGACAGAGGCTTCTTGTGCAATAGTAAAAGTATGTTGTATTTGGCCTCCTTCAAATAAACCTACTTGTAATTCAAAAGCTCTGTCTATTGTATTAATAGTTTCAAATACAAATTCTGCTTTTACTAAATTATCATCTATAAATTCATCATTAAAAAAATCTATAATTACAAAATCTTGAATAACGGTAATTTCATTTCCATTATCAAGAAACGTATTGGCTGGCTCATCAAAAAAAATAAGGCTAGATTCTACAACAGGTGTAACTTCAAAATCTTTAGCTTGATCAAAATCGATATCTTCTACACAAGAAGAGATAAAAATTAAACAGCAAATTGTAAAACAAATCTTTTTAACTTTTTCTATAACCATAGATTTTAAAAACGATTTTTTATTCAAACTATTTTATTACAGATAGTTCTTTAGGCTAATTAAATTATTAACCTGCTTAATATTAGCATTTATTGCCATATTATTTACATCAAAAAAAATAACATCCATCCCAATGTTTTGTGCACCTAATATATCAGCTTCATAACTATCTCCTATCATAATACTTTTGTTAACTTCGGTTTTAGCTAATTCTAGAGCAAAATTAAATATTTTAGGATTTGGCTTCTTAACACCTACCATTTCGGAATTTGTTACAGTTTTAAAATATTGATGAATGTTAGATTTAGTTAACTTTTTATGCTGTACCTCATCAAAACCATTGGTTATAATATGGAGCTTATAATTCAGGCTTAAATAATCTAAAATCTCAAAGGTGTTTTTAAATAGGTGGTTAAATGATGTTAAATGTGTGATATAATCTTCTGATAATTTATAAATAAGCTCTTTTTCAACTTTTAAATCTATAGCCAAAAAAGCATCATTTAACCTGCTAAAACGTAATGCTTCTTTTTCAATTTTTTCTTCTCTGTAAAGTTTCCAATATTTAAGATTTATTGGCTCGTAGTGTAATAAAAAATCATTAATACTAACATTTACATTATTAATATTGAATATTTTTTCAAATGTTAATGCTGAATTTTTATCAAAATCCCAAAGGGTATGATCTAAATCGAAAAACACATCTGTTATTCCTTTAAGCTTCATGTGTTGAATCTAAAATTAAATTAAACAATTCTTTATATCCGCTCCATTTAACATCATTACTAAAAGTATAATTATGAAATACAGAAACAAATTCACCATTAACTTTTTTCACTTCATTAATAAGTTCATTTAAAACCTTCTTTTTATCTAATAAAGATTGGTTTTTTAATAATGAATAGTCCATTACGTGGTATGGGTTTATTAGTAATGGGGTTTGCACTTCATAATCTAGATCGTAAAATAAAAATGGCGTACAAGAGCCTGCTCTAAAACCTATATGGTTTACATAACCCATTGTATAATCTTCTTGTATTTCCAATTCTATCAAGTTTCTGTAAGATTCTGGCAAATTAAGTTTAGAAAAAGATTGTCTTGAAGCTTTTAAACTTGTATTTAAAATTTCTTCCATTCTTAACTTTTCCTTTTTTAAAATTGATATATCATCTAATGCAAAAAAAGAAGCTTTTAAACCTACATTACAGTAATCTGCTACATGTTTAATAAGTGACACGAACTTCTTTTTGTTAGGGTTTATACTTTTGTCATAAGTAGAATAATCGCCTATTAAAAAAAAGAATATAAACTTAAAACTAACATGCTTTTGCCTGTTTATAATATACTTAAAGGTATCAAAGGGATCGTGCATGAAACCAAGTATTACCATAAACCTGTGATATAAACTTCTAAATTTAAAGCTAAAAAGGTCTTTAATTGTACCTCCTAAAGTTCTTATAATACCTTTTAGCTTGTAGTTGTAAGCTGTTGGCACATCAATTATAGGTTTTATGCTATAAGTTCTAACTGGAAATTTAAATTCAGGGAACTGTCTTTGCAAAGCGTCTTTAAATTTGTATGCCCAAATATCTACAACAGGTTGACGTAAAAACCCTTCTTTGTAAGCTAAACTCTCTGTAGCAGTAAATCGTCCATAAGAATCTTTTACGTGTGGCAAATACTCTTCATATCGTGCTAGCAAATAAAAAGATGCCGAAAAAATATCAAAAGGAATAGCACTTTTATCACCGTTAAAAAAGAAACACTTCGTATCCTCCCAATTTTGAATATTAATCTCCACATCATTAAGTCCTTGTTCAAATAATATTTCATGACTTTTTATAAAAAACTCGTTACCAAGTTGTTGTTTGGTGTACGACATTTTTAAACTATCATGCGCGATAAATTCTTCTATTTTGGTTGTAAATCTTACCTCTAAACCCAAAATGCGAGTACATATATGTTTAAAAACATATTTTAAGCGTGGTGATATTTTATGTGTGTAAACTAAAAGCATTATAGTAAGGTTTCATCTGCAAAACTAAAGTATGCTTTTTCTGTTATAATCAAGTGATCAAGTACTTTTATATCTAAACTTTGTGCCGCTGTTTTTAATTTATTTGTAATCTGTTTATCGGCTTCACTTGGTTTTAATGTTCCCGAAGGATGATTATGGGCTAGTATTAAACCTGTCGCACCAACCTCAAGGGCATTTTTTAATACCAATCGCACATCTACTAAAGTGCCTGTTATACCTCCTTTACTTAATTGATTTTTTTGAATGACTTTATTGGAATTATTTAAGTAAATTATCCAGAATTCTTCATGCTCTAGTTCACCAATAATGGGTTGCATGAGTTCAAAAACTGATTTACTGGATGTTATTTTCTTCTTTTCTAAAGCTTCTTCTCCTCGCCTTCTCCTTCCTAATTCTAAAGCTGCTGCAATAGTAATAGCTTTTGCTTCACCAATACCCTTAAACTCCATGAGTTGTTTAATAGATAACTTTCCTAATTCACTTAAATTATTATCTACACTTGCTAAAATACGTTTGCATAGTGCCACAGCACTTTCATCTCTATTTCCCGAACCTATTAAAATAGCTACTAATTCGGCATCACTTAAAGCCGCTTTTCCTTTATAAAGTAATTTTTCGCGAGGTTGATCGTCTTGACTCCAGTTTTTTATTGAAAACGAAGGTGTTTTTTCTGTCATGCACTAAAGATAAATATTGTAAATTAGAGAAGCAATAAAAACCAAAATTATGAAATGAGCCAAAACAATTAAGTTGATATCAACTAAAATGATTATTGGCGAATTGCATTTAATAAATATAAACTTATGAAACCACTAAAAAAAGAAGATATAAGTCAAGAAGTATTTGATTTGTATGACTATTACGCCCACAATAAAATTGACAGACGCCAATTTGTAGAGAAATTATCAATATATGCTGTTGGTGGAATTACTGTTTCATCTTTACTAAGTTTTATCTCCCCAGATTACATAAAGACTCTGATGGTAAAACCAGATGATGAACGCCTAAAATCTGAATATATAAATTATGAATCACCCAAAGGTGGAGGTACTATAAAAGGATTATTATCAATGCCTGATAAAACTACCACTAAATTACCCGGAATAATTGTTGTACATGAAAACCGTGGACTAAACCCATATATTGAAGATGTTGGAAGACGTGCAGCCCTTGAGGGTTTCATTTCTTTAGCACCAGATGCATTATCACCTTTAGGTGGCTATCCTGGAAACGATGATGATGGCAGAGCATTACAACGTCAGCGAGATAGAAACGAGATGCTTGAAGATTTTATTGCTGCGTTTGAGTATTTAAGTACTCATGAAAATTGTAACGGTAATATTGGAGTTGTTGGTTTTTGTTTTGGTGGTTGGATATCTAACATGATGGCTGTAAGAGTACCATATTTAAAAGCTGCAGTACCGTTTTATGGTGGGCAACCATCTGCTGAAGATGCTGCAAAAATAAAAGCACCATTACTACTACAATTTGCAGAATTAGATACACGTGTTAATGCCGGTTGGCCAGATTATGAAAAGGCTCTTAAGGCAAATAATGTAGAATATACGGCTCACTTTTACGAAGGCGTCAATCATGGATTTCATAATAATACAACACCTAGATATGACGAAAAAGCAGCTACTTTAGCTTGGGAAAGAACTATAGCTTTTTTTAAAGAAAAGTTGAAATAGTTAATTACAAAAATATATTCCTAAATAAACAAAGCGGATACTCATTAAAGAATATCCGCTTTTGCTTCTACTAAAACTACACTTATTTAACAATAAGTCTCTTTATAATTTTGTCTCCATTTTTGGTAACAAAATTAGCTATATACATTCCAGAATTAACTTTAAGTTCAAGTCTCTCAATTGATTTCTCTCCAGATTGAATATGCTTAATCAATCTTCCATTCATATCATAGATTTTTACATTTTCAATTTTGTTAACGGATAAGATTTGGAATTTACCATCTGGTGAAGGTGATGGATAAATCGCAAATTGAATATCTTTCTGCTCCGAAGTAATTTCAACTTTTTTAGAATTACTTGCTTTTGTGGAAGAATTACAAGGACCAACTAATACCCATACTTGCCATTGACCAGAGTTTTGCTCAGGGTTTTGACCGCTAGAATACCATCTATTTTCATATATATTCCCATTGTAAACCACTTGTGTTCCAGCAGTTGGATATACCCCTGAGGAAGTCCAAGTTTGAGCACCTGAACAACTTCCTCCCGTGTTTCCGCCTCCAGTATTTCCACCGCCTGTGTTTCCACCAGAATTAGAACCTCCAAATTCTATATAACCCCCACAATGCATCATTTCGCTATAAGAGCCACCACAACTTCCATCTTGATATACAGCTGTATTGGTTTCTTGGTCTTCAGCTTGATACGTTGTACCGTCTATTGTAATATAATCTACTTGCACATCTCTATCGCCACCATCGTTTGTAAACTCAACACGAACAGTTCCAGAACCTGATACAGAATAATCAGAATAACTAGTACCTAAAGTAAATGTATCTACTGTAGAACCATTTACTTGTACATTGATTATTTCGTCTCCTACAACACCTCTGGCTCTAACGGTTATATTTCCGCTTCCATTATTTCCTCCGCCGCTAGATGCATTTACTGAAAGTGCAATTGAACTTGTTGAAGCTGCTCCACAATCGTTTGTATAAGTTGCTGAATAAGTTCCTTCATTTGAAGCAGAAGCACTATTAATTGTAACTACTCTTGATGAATTTGAATATCCGTTGGGACCTGTCCAACTCCATGAACCACCATTTTCTGGTTGAGGACCAATTTCTACTTTATCGCCTTCATTTACAGAAATACTTGTCATGCCATCCCAAGAACCATCATTTATACTAACATAATGAGTTATTGTTGAAGGATCACAAATTCCGCCTCCATTACCAACTGCAAACTCTATGTAACCATTACAATGCATAGTTTCACTATAGGAACCTCCACAAGAATCGTTTTGATAAACCCCTGTATTGGTTTCTTGATCTTCGGCTTGATACGTTGTACCATCTACAGTAATATAGTCTACCTGAACATCTCTATCTCCTCCATCATTGGTAAATTCTACTTGTACATTTCCTGAACCTGATACTGAATAGTTAGCATAACTTGTTCCTAATATAAATGTATCTTGAACAGTTCCTCCTACTAAAACATTTATGCTTTCGCCACCTGCTACACCACGAGCTCTAACTGTTATGTTTCCACTACCTTGATCTCCACCACCAGAACCTCCTGATCCTCCAGAACCTCCACTTCCACTACTAGTTCCCATTGTCATTTCATAAACATCGCATGTTCCACTACTTTGATAGCCTTCTACACAAAAAGAAACTTCATATAGATTACCCATATTCATGCCTGCGTTCTCCCATGCTGCAAAGTGGTTCCCTACTGATATTGTTCCGCTGGTTCTTTTTGAAGTACGAACACTCCAATACTGTTGAAAGGTTTGTGTACCCTCTATTGAAGGTTGCTGTGTTCTTGTTGTTTCATAAATATCGTAAGTTCCCCCATCGGTAGTTACAGTACCTTTAGGAGTTCCTCCTGGTGGTCTCCAGCTTCCCCAGCTATCTACAATATAGTATTCTACTAATGGACTGGTTGTCCATCCATAAACACATAAATATGAATTTCCATTAGGTTGATAGTTTGCACCATAGGTTACGGTTTGATTCATTGAACCCGGTCTTAAACCCTTTCGCGCCAACAGATTATTAATATTGTTCCAATCTGTTGTAAATGTTCCTCCAGAACCAAGATCCATACATCCTGTACCTTGATCTTTCCAATACTCATAGGTATAACCACCTTGACTACCTGTTTCGTTATTACAGATTGTCTGAGCTGTCATTTCATTAAAACTCATGAATAAAAAAGCAAAAGACAGAAGCGCTTTAATACTTGTTTTTAAAAAGTTTGTTTTCCCTCTTGCTTGCTTAATGCAAACACAAGAAACAAGTTTTGAAGACCTATCAATTGCCAGATTGATAAGTTTTCCATTGTAATTGTTTTTCATGTTTTGGTTATTTAGTTTAGTTTAATCTTGTATGCAAATTATAAGAAAAATATGATATATGCAACCGATTGCGTATACTTTTTTAACATTTATTTCAATTTTTATGTTAATATTTCATGTGTTTTATACTATTTGTGTACTATAATCGCTAAAACTACAATGTGAAAAAATATTATAAAATTTCATTTTGAAAGTATATTCATGTCTATTAATCCAAAAGAGGGCCTTAGCACTTCAAACAAAACCATTACTTTTATGAGAAATTTTTAATCATGAAAGATCTTATCTTCGGAATACTTTTTTTAAGCTTGGTTATATCTTGTCAAGATAACAAGAACAAAAAATCAGTTTTAAATTCCCATTTTAATAACCCTATTTTTGCTGGTGATTATCCAGACCCAAGTATATTAGTAGATAACGATGATTATTATGTAGTACATTCTTCATTTGAATATTACCCTGGTTTAACCATTTGGCACTCTAAAGATTTGGTTAATTGGAAACCTGTAAAAAATACCCTTAAAAAATATGTAGGATCTGTATATGCACCAGACTTAATAAAGTATGACAACAAATACTATATTTATTTTCCTGCTAATGGTACTAATTATGTTATTCTAGCAGATGCTATTGATGGTGATTGGTCTGACCCAATTGACTTAGAAATTGGAAATATAGATCCAGGACATGTTGTAGACGATTCTGGAAATAGATATTTATATTTTAGTAATGGTGGCTATGTACCCTTATCCAAGGATGGGTTAACAGTAACTGGAGAGCTTCAACCTTCTTATTCTGGGTGGCCAATACCCGAAGCATGGAGTATTGAATGTTTTTGTTTGGAAGGTCCTAAACTTTTTAAAAAAGGCGATTACTATTATTTAACCGTTGCTGAAGGCGGTACTGCAGGACCAGCTACAGGGCATATGGTTATATCAGCGCGATCAAAATCTGCACTTGGACCTTGGGAAAACTCACCATACAACCCAATTATTCGTACAGAAAACTTCAATTCAAGATGGTGCTCTTTAGGTCATGCTACAATTTTTGAAGACAAGACGAATAACTGGAACATGATTTTACATGCCTATGAAAAAGATCATTATAATATGGGAAGACAAAGCCTTTTAGCTCCTATTGAATGGACTGAAGATGGTTGGTTTAAATTACCTGATGATTTTGATATTCAGGGAACACCTCAAATGTCTTCTTTTTCTAAAAACTTTTCTTTAAGTGATCATTTTGATGGGAATACCTTAAAACCACAATGGCACTTCTTTAAAGCGTTTGATGAGAATCGCGTCAATATTGCCAATAATACATTAGAAATACAAGCCAAAGGAAACTCCGTTGCAGAAAGCTTACCTCTTTTAGTTGTTCCTTCAAATCATTCTTATACCGCGCAAATTGAAGCGATTATTGAAGGCGATGCTACTGCAGGATTTATATTGTTTTATGATGAGCGCGCTTACTCTGGTATATTGGCAAATAGTACTGATATTTTAGCTAACTTAAGAGGTTGGCAATTTACTACAGAAGAAAATGTTATTGATAAACATGTGTTTTTAAAGATAAAAAATACTAACAACATTGTAGATATGTTTTACAGTCTTGATGGTGAACATTGGAAAAAAATTGAAAGTTCTTTAGATGTAACTGCTTTTCATCATAATGCTTTAAACGGTTTCTTAAGCCTGAGACTTGGTTTGGCTTCTTATGGAGATGGTAAGGTAAAATTTAAAAATTTTATTTACGAGAATTTGTAATAGCATCTTTCTATTAATTCAAACTTCTAAAGGCATTTGGTGTATGCCCTACTCTATTTTTAAACAACCTAATAAAGTGCTGCGGGTATTTAAACCCTAATTCAAAAGCAATTTCGTTTATAGATTTATCTGGAATAAAAAGTTTGTTTTTGGCAACATCAATAATTTTATTTTGAATGTATTCCTGTGCCGATTTACCCGTTTCTTTTTTAATAACATCTCCAAAATAATTTGGTGACAAATGAAACTTGTCTGCAAAATAAGCTACAGAAGGAATCCCTACGGTTTCTGGTGCATCGGAAGAAAAAAAGGTATTCAACTCGGTTTCAAATTTTTCTAAAATTCCTTGATTTGCAACCTCTCTGGTAATAAACTGCCTATCATAAAAACGATCGCAATAGTTTAAAAACAGTTCGATATTTGAAACGATTAATTTTTTACTGTGTTTATCAAGATTCTGTTCTAATTCAAACTGAATTTTCTCAAACAAGCTCAGAATTATTTGCCGCTCTCGAGTGGATAAGTGCAAAGATTCATTTGACAAATATGAGAAAAATCCATAGCTTAAAATCTTATTCCCTAAATCCGTTCTCAACAACAAATCGGGGTGAAATAACAATGCGTAACCTTTTGGAACATAATCGGGTTCGTAACCGCCCAATTCAACCGTTTGATTTGGAGCCATAAAAACCAGCGTGCCTTCATCATAATCATAAGGTTTGCCCCCATAACGCAATTTGCAACCCTTGGTATCCTTTAAAAAAACAGCATAGCATTTGTAATGAAATGCATTGTAACTTCCTGGGGAGTAATGTTCTTTACTTACTTTATCAAAATCAACAATACAAACCAAAGGGTGAAGCACTTCATAGTTTCTTAGTTTGCAATAATCTGAAACAGAATTGATGTACAGGATATTTTCCATTGCGCTATTGAATTTTGATTAAATATACCATAAAACCACACAGTTTTTTTACATATATTATAATATCCGTAATAATGGTAATATAATCCGTAATTTGTATACTCGAATTATCAGTATAAATCTTCATTTTTGTTAAAACACTTTTGTTCATCATGAAATATCTAACAATATTTCTTTCCTTATTTATAGTAACTCAAAACTGTGAACTCAATGCTCAAAATAATTCTATCGAAAAAAATTTAAATAAGAAGGAAAAAGCAATTGTAGCCATTGCTTCATTAACAGCAAAAGGCGATTTGGAAAATCTTAAAGGTGCTTTAACCTATGGTTTAGAAGCTGGTTTAACTGTGAACGAAATAAAAGAAGTCATGGTGCATTTATATGCTTACAGTGGCTTCCCACGTAGCATTCTTGGGTTGCGAACTTTCAAATCTGTACTTGAAGAAAGAAAAGCGAAAGGGATAACCGACACATTAGGCAAAGAGGCATCAACCGTTTTAGACAATCGTTCTAAATACGATCGTGGTAAAGAAATCTTGGAAAAGCTTGTAAATAGACCCATAAATGGCCCAAAAGCAGATTATGCTGAATTTTCACCTATTCTAGAAGTGTTTTTAAAAGAACATCTCTTTGCAGATATTTTTGAGCGTGACATCTTAAACTACAAACAACGGGAATTGGTTACTGTTACGGTTTTGATAACATTGGGTGATTTAGAGCCAATGCTGAAAAGCCATATGAATATTTGCATGCTTCAAGGAATTACCTCCAATCAACTTCAAGAATTATTACAAGTGATAGAAATACATGTTGACACTAGAAAAATAACTGCTGCAAAACAGGTTTTAGATGAATTACTTGAAACTAATACGCTTTCCAATACTGAAATAACAGAAAATGAACCTATGAAAGCAACAACTTCAAAACTCATTTTTCCAAAAGGCAAAAAAATAACAAATACTAATTTTACAGGTAACGCCTATTTAACAGTTTTGATTCAAGCTGATAGCATCAACAAAAATGCTGTGGGTAGTGTTACTTTTGAACCTAACGCCAGGACCAATTGGCATTTGCACCCAAATGGACAAATTATTTTAGTTCTTGATGGTGAAGGCTATTATCAAGAAAAAGGCAGTCCTAAAAAAACAATTCACAAAGGTGATGTGGTTAAATGTCCTGCGAATGTTCCACATTGGCATGGTGCAAGTCCTAATTCAGAATTTATCCAAATTGCTATTACAAGTAGAGTTAGCGGGCCTACTGAATGGCTTAACCCTGTTACCGAAGAAGAATACAACAAACAATAAAAATATAATTTTTAAATAATAAACAAAATGAAAAATCTAATTATCAAACTCAGTTTAATTGTCCTTTGTACCACATGGTCTTACGCCCAAACAGCTACGGTAGAACAAGAAATAATTGAGCTTTCTAAAAATAAATGGCAATGGATGGCAGATAAAAATGTTGATAAGCTTACTACACTATTTGATAATAAATCAAAGTTTGTTCACATGAGCGGAACTTGGAAAAAAGAAAGAGAACTTGAGATTATTGAAACTGGAAGCATTTGGTATAAAAAAGCCGATGTTCATGAGGTAAGCGTAGAGGTATTTGGGGATACAGCCATACTTTGGAACCGCATTACCTTACTAGCCCATGTTCGTGGAAATGATGTATCGACTGAGTTTACCGTAACCGAGGTTTATAAAAAGGATAATGCTAATTGGAAATTGCTAGATCTAACATTTAGTAGTGTGAGAGACACACACATTATTGAAAAGTAATTCTACTTAATAAAAACCATATAGATGAAATCAATAATAATAGGCTTTGTACTATTTTTAATAGTAGTTCCTTTAACTTTTGCACAAACCACAGAACTTCAAAAAGAAATCATCCAATTATCAAAAAACAAATGGGATTGGATGTCAGAAAAAAAAGTAGATATTTTGGAAACCTTTTTCCATGAAAAATCGGTTTTTGTGCACATGGGCGGAAGTTGGGGAAAAGAACGGGAACTTAATATTATACAAAGTGGCGGCATTTGGTATAAAAAAGCCGAAATTCATGAAGTGTCAGTAGAGGTAATTGATAATACAGCAATTTTGTTGAACAGAATTACTTTACTCGCTGAAGTTGGTGGCAACGAGGTAAAAAACCCATTTATGGTTACAGAAATTTATGTAAATTGTAATGACAGTTGGAAATTGGGTTCGCTTTCATTTACCAAATTACTTACACCTAATGGTAATAATTAAGCTAGACAAGCTAAATCTTGTTATTTATTTTATCAAAAAAATTGTAATTTAACAAAGTACTTAATATTTATTTATCATGGCTAAATATCTACTAAACATTAACGGCAAACAAAACGAAATAGAAGTTGACCCCAGTACACCCATACTTTGGGTATTGAGAGACCATCTTAAACTTAATGGCACAAAATACGGTTGCGGTATAGCTATGTGTGGAGCTTGCACAATTCATTTGGAAGGAATAGCGGTTCGCTCCTGTCAAGTAACTGTTTCTATGGTAGGTAACCAAAAAATTACAACCATAGAAGGATTGTCAGAAAATGGCGACCACCCCATACAAAAAGCTTGGATTGAACATGATGTCCCACAGTGCGGTTATTGTCAATCAGGTCAAATAATGACTGCCAGTGCTTTTTTAAAAAACAACACTAATCCTAGTGATGATGAAATTGAAGCAGCAATGCATGGCAACATATGCCGATGTGGAACTTATACAAGAATAAAAGCAGCGATTAAAACTGCAGCGAAATCATCATAATTAGGGTGATTTATATCTCAAAATCCATCTAAACTCTAAAACACATAAAAATGGCTACTATAAAAACATCCATTGGAAGACGATCATTTTTAAAATCCACCGCACTGGCTGGTGGAGGATTGATAATAGGTTTCAACTGGCTTACATCCTGTCAATCCAAGACGGAGAAAGAAATTTTAGCCATGCCCAAAGAATGGTTCGAAATAAATTCCTATTTAAAAATTGGAGATAATGGTTTAGCAACTATTTACACACCAAACCCTGAATTTGGTCAAAATGTTAGAACTTCTATGCCAATGCTAATTGCTGAAGAACTAGATATGGATTGGAAAAACGTAATTGTTGAGCAAGCACCCTTTCATCAAACAAAGTATGGTTTTCAATTTACTGGAGGTAGTCAAGGTATACGGTCAAGATGGGAACCACTTAGAATGGCTGGAGCAACAGCAAAACACATGTTAAAAAAAGCTGCAGCAAATGCATGGGAAGTGCCTTTAGAAGAGATTACAACAGAAAATGGAATTTTAAAACATAATACAAGTGGCAAGAGTGCCGGTTATGGAGAAATGGCTTCGGCTGCTTCTACAATTGAAATACCAGAGGAAGTGGAGTTAAAAAACATCAAAGACTTCAACATTATAGGTAAATCGAAAAAAAATGTTGATGTTGAAAACATTGTTACGGGCAAACCCATTTTTGGGTCTGATTATCAAAAAGATGGTATGCTAATTGCCATGATAGCACATCCTCCTGCGTTTGGAATGACTTTAGAATCTGTAGATAGTTCTATTGCCAAAGCAATGCCTGGGATAAAAGATGTTTTAACCATAAAAACTTATAAAGATGATTTTTCTAAAGGTTATTTCGATGAGAACGCTTTCCCTGAAATTGTTGCTATTATAGGAAATTCTACATGGGAGGTAATGCAAGCCAAAAAAGAATTGAGAGTAGTTTGGAAACCCATAGCTGCAAAAACTAAAACAATAAATAGATTTGGTAGAAACATAACTAAAAACACTCCTGCTGGTTTAGAATCTACAGATAGCCATAATACACGTATTCGAGAATTTGCAAGTAAATCAGCCAATGTAGTAAGGAAAGATGGTAACCCTGAAAATGCTTTTAACAAAGCCTCTAAAATATTGGAGAGAAGTTATACAGCACCCTACTTAGCGCACAACTCGATGGAAACATTAAATGCATTTGCGGACGTTGGGGAAAACCACGCTAAAATATTAGCACCACTTCAAATTCCCTCATTAATAATTCCAGCCTTAGCCAGTAGTTTGGGCATTCCAGAAGAAAACATAGAAATGGAAATACCTAGAATGGGAGGTGGTTTTGGGCGTAAAGCTTACGCACATTATGTTGTTGAAGCTGCTTTAATTTCTCAAAAGATTAAATCTCCTGTAAAATTAATTTATTCCCGTGAGGATGATATGACACAGGGTATCTATAGACCAACATATCAAGTTACATATAAGGCAGCACTAGATGAAAATAATAACTTAACAGCATTACATGTAAAAGCTGGTGGTATTCCTGAAAGTCCTTTGTTTGCAAATCGATTTCCAGCTGGAGCTATTGATAATTATTTAGCCGAAGAGTGGTCAATCGATTCGAATATATCTACAGGAGCTTTTAGAGCCCCTCGTTCTAACTTTATGGCTTGTGCAGAACAATCTTTCTTAGATGAAGTCGCAGAATTGGCAGGAAAAGACCCAATAAATTTTAGATTGGAATTACTGCAACGCGCAAAGAATACCCCTGTTGGCGAAAATAATGATTATGACCCTGAGAGATATGCTGGAGTTTTAAAATTAGTTAGGGAAAAATCTAACTGGAATTTAAACCAAGAAAATGTAAACAGAGGTATCTCCGCATATTTTTGCCATAACAGTTATGCTGCACAAGTAATGGATATGGTAATAAAAAATGGTAAACCTAAGGTACTGAAAGTATATTGTGCCATTGATTGTGGCATTGTTGTAAACCCAGATGCTGCAAAAAATATGGCAGAAGGTGCCATAGTGGATGGAATTGGCAATGCACTTTATGGAAAACTAACGTTTAGCAATGGCGAGCCACAAAAATCAAATTTTAATAACTATCGTATGATTCGTCATAGTGAGGCTCCCGAATCTATTGAAGTTCATTTTGTAGAAAATGATATCAACCCAACAGGATTAGGGGAACCACCATTCCCTCCTACCTTTGGTGCTTTAGCAAATGCCCTATATAAGACTACAGGAAAACGTCATTATAATCAACCATTCTCTGAAGATGTTTGATTTATAAGTTCCAAAATCGGTTAAAAAAAAACAATTTAAACTTACATAAGGTAAGAAGATTTTTTTTGCAATTTTTATATTGCACCCATGGTATCTAATGCTCAAGAAACATCAATATATTATTGATAAAATTTAAGGCTATATTAAAGTTACCAACTATGGCATTTCATTAGTACCCACTTTTTCATTAGACGATCAATAAGCTCAGTTCAATTTAAAACTCCCAAAAAAGATTTTACGTTTACTTTACAATACATATTGAACAAGAAATTAAATTCAGATATTGTTTCTGATGATTATGTATGGAATATTTCGTTGGTTTATAGTTTTGGATAGATTTAAACATCTATTTTATCAAATCCTTAACCGCATCAAAATCCAACCCGCCGTAGTTACCTGAACTCATTAATAAAAGTGCTTTGTTATCAAAACTTTGAGAGAATAAAAAGTCTTTAAAATCGTCTGGATTTGTGTAAATAATTAAATCGTCACGCTCAAACGCATTGGCTATTTGTTCGTGTGTAACTTCTTCTAACTTTTTTATTTCTACAGCATGTGGTGAGTAGAATACTACTGCAACATCGGCAGCATCCAAAGCACCTTTGTACTCTTTTAAAAACTCCGCGTTTAAACTGCTGTAAGTGTGCAGTTCTAAACATGCCACCAAAGTTCTGTTTTGGTATTGTTCTTTAACCGCTTTAGTTGTTGCTTCCACCTTACTTGGTGAATGTGCAAAGTCTTTGTAAGCCACACTGTTTTTACTTTCAGCGATTTTTTCTAAACGCTTGCTTGCACCTTTAAAAGTTGCAATGGCTTCATAAAAATCGTCTTCATCAATGCCCATATGCTGGCAAATCCATTTGGCTCCTGCAAGATTATTTAAATTATGTGCTCCAAAAACTTCTATTGGTAATAATCCTTCTGGAGTTTCAAGAAATGTTTGTCCGTTTTCAACAGTGTATTCTGGTGTTTGATATGCTATTTTTCTAATAGTATTTTCGCTGGCTTCAACAACACGTTTTACTTCTGGGTCTTCTTCGTTGTAATTTATACTACCTCCATTTACAATAGAATCTACAAATATTTTAAACTGTTCTACGTAATTATCGTAAGTTGGAAACACGTTAATATGATCCCAAGCAATACCACTTAGTAAAGCAATATTGGGTTTATATAAATGAAATTTTGGACGTCTATCTATTGGTGAGCTTAAATACTCATCGCCTTCAAGCACTATAAAATCATTGTTTTCGGTAAGCTTCACCATAACATCAAAACCCTCTAGTTGTGCGCCAACCATATAATCTACATCTCTATCATGATAATGCATAACATGCAAAATCATAGAAGTTATAGTAGTTTTACCATGACTTCCGCCTATTACAACTCTTGTTTTGTGTTTACTCTGTTCGTACAAAAACTCAGGATAACTGTAAATTTTTAAGCCTAATTCTTGAGCTTTTAGCAACTCTGGATTATCGGCTTTAGCATGCATCCCTAAAACCACAGCATCTAAGTTTGAAGTGATTTTTTCTGGAAACCAACCAAACGTTTCTGGTAATAAGCCTTTGGCTTTTAATCTTGATTTTGAAGGGTCGAAAATTGTATCGTCACTTCCTGTTACCTGATATCCTTTGTTGTGTAATGCCAACGCTAAATTGTGCATTGCAGCGCCACCTATAGCTATAAAATGTACGTTCATTTGTTGTTTTTGAATGCTTTCAAATATACTTTATTTGCCACGAATACACGAATGTTTTTATTTGAAAACTGAAATGTAAATGGATTACTGAACTGCGTTAGGGATTGCAATGAAAATCCTTTTGCTTTTTGCAAAAGATTGTAATGAAAAGCCCGACCACGCCAAAGCGTGGTAACGCCCAAATATTACATGTTAAGAATTTTTTCTTTTTCTTGTTTAAAAGGCTTTATTTTTGGGAGTTCGGCAATGGCTAAATTAATATATTTTAAAGCTTCGGTTTTGTTTTTTTGATGCATATGAATTTGAGCCAAACGGTAATGCGCCCAAGCCTTTGGAACACCATCTTCGGGTGAATGATTTTTTAAATACGTTTGCAAACATTGCTCGCCTTTTTGTAACTCTACATTATATTCTGCAGCGACTTTACCTATTTGATAATGTAACGCATTTCGTTGATGTTTTTCTTGAGCTTCTTCTATATTTTTAATGGCTTTTTGAGGCTCTTTTTCGGTTTCATAGAGTTTTGTTAACTTATCGAAACAGACTAGTGAACCACCTTCTTTTATAGCCATTTTATAATATTTTTCGGCTAATTCGGGCTGTTTATCATACTCATAAACATAGCCTTTTGCTAAATAACCATCTACTTTTGAGAGGTTTTCTAACTCTTGCGCAAAATGTAGCGATTTGCTTTTACTGCCTCCAAAAATTCCAGGAAGTTGCATGTAAAGCTCTACCAACGCCCATCGTGCTTCTATGTGGTTTTGGTCTAAATCGGCTGCTTTTAAAAAAGAACTTTTAATATCGCCTATTAACCCAATGGCTTTAAACTTGTTTTCTAAAGCTTTCATACCCAAAGCTCCGCCATATTTATAATGATAATTAGCGTTTTGTTGATTTGCTTCTACTAATTTCTTGTAATTTGCTATGGCTTCATCCCATTTTTTTTGGTGCCCATAAGCATCGCCTAACAACTCTATGGCTTTAAGGTTGTTTTGGTAAGTTTTTAAGTAATTAATGATAACATTTTCTGCTTTTTTAAACTGTTTGTTTTTAAAAAGACTTTCTACTTCATCCAGACTTGATTGACTGAATAAAAGCAATGGGCACAGAAATAGAAATAAAAACTTTTTCATAAGGTTTGGGTCGAAAACACAAAGTTAATCTTTCATTTATCAAATCCTAAATTTAGTAATTTGGGTTTCGCTTTAACTTAAAAAATGGCTAACTTCACTCAACCAACGAAACCATTCACTAAGTTATTGTTTTTTGGAATGGCTTTTGAAAATATTTTAGATACAAAACAACAGCAATGAAACAGATATTTTCTATACTAATGATTATACTTTTTGCCAATTTTTCTAATGCTCAAACCACTAATTACGACGATTTATGGACTAAAGTTGAGCAACTTGAAATTGAAGGTTTACCAGCTTCGGCACTCAAAATTGTTGAAGATATAGCTCAAAAAGCTACTAAGGACAATAATCATCCGCAGCTTATAAAAACCATGCTTTTTAAAAGCAAATTTGCATTGGTTTTACAGGAGGATGCTCAATTGAATATTATAAACGATTTTAAAAAGCAAATTGAACTTAGTGAATTCCCAACTAAAAATGTATTAGAAAGTATTCTTGCTAATTTATACTGGCAATATTTTAATCAAAATCGATGGAAGTTTTATAACCGAACAAAAACTTCAGAAAAAGTAGACCCTTCGACAAGCTCAGGACAGGTTGAAGATTTTAGAACTTGGGATTTGCAAACGCTTTTTAATGAAATTAATCTACATTATCAAAACTCACTACTAAATGGTTTAATGCTTCAACAAGAAGATTTAAGTGATTTTGATGCGTTACTTAACCTTCAAAAAGATTCTAAAATATACAGACCTACCTTATTCGATTTTATAAGTCATAACGCTTTAGAATTTTATAAAACTAACGAAACACACATTACAAAACCTGCTTATAAATTTGAACTGGATAATCCAGATTATTTAAGTGATGCTAAAACATTTTCTACGTTAAAAATAGAGTCAAAAGACTCAACCGCGCTTCAGTTACATGCACTTAAAATTTATCAGAATTTAATTCAATTTCACTTAAAAGATGATAAACCTTTTGCTTTAGCAGATGTTAATATTGAGCGTTTAAAATTCGTGAATCAACATGCAACTTTTAATGATAAAGAAAGACTTCTACTAAACGCCTTAAAAACAGAAAGTGAACATTTAAAAACCCATGAAATTTCTGGTTTATACGATTTTGAAATTGCTTCTGTTTACTATCAACAAAGCAATCAGTATCAACCCAAAACCAATGAGGATTTCCGCTGGAAAGCTAAAGAAGCCGTTGGCATTTGTAACGCGGTAATTAAAACATATTCTAAAAGTAAAGGTGCAGAAAAATGCAAGGTTTTAAAATCTCAAATTGAGCAACAAATACTGCAAATTACTACCGAAGATTTTCTACCTATACAAAAAAATGCTCGCTTATTAGTGCGCTACAAAAACTTAAATGCACTACAGTTTCATACTTATAAACTTTTGGAAAAAGACTATGAAAAGTTTAATAAAATTTACAGAAAAGAAGAGCAATTAGCTTTTATAAAAAAATTAAAAACTTCTGAAACTTGGGAAAGTAACTTAAAAAATGAAGGGGATTATCAAACCCATACTACCGAGGTAATTTTACCAAAACTTAACAATGGTAGGTATTTAATTGTGTCTCATTTAGATGAAGAAAATTTCGCTTTTGCTACTATACAAGTTACAAATCTAGCTTTAGTTGAAACCGAAACCCCAGAGCATAAAATCTTTCAAATCATTAACAGAAATAATGGAAATCCAATTGAAAATGCTAAAGTGGAATTAAGTTACTACGAAAACAATAATAAAAATTCACGCAAAGAAAATTTTACTACAGATGCCTTTGGCCAAATAAAAATTAAAAAAAACAAAGACCGTTACCGAAACATTACAACCAAAGTTACATATGGAAATGACACCGCATATTTTGGAGATTATTATTTAAGCCCCTACTACCAAACAGAAAAAGAAGAAGACACTAATTACAAAGCGTTTATTTTTACTGACAGAAGCATTTACCGCCCAGGACAAACCGTTTATTTTAAAGCCATTGCCATGAAAACCAATCCCGATAGCTATCGCGGAGGAAAATCCGAAGTTTTGGCAAATGAACCTGTTTATGCCACGCTTTACAATACTAATGATGACGAGATTGCAGAATTAGAGTTTACAACCAACGCATTTGGTTCTGTTGCTGGAGAGTTCATATTACCAAATAATGGCTTAAACGGACAATATTATATTGAATTTGATGGTGATGAAGAAGATTTATTTACCGAACATTATTTCTCTGTCGAAGAATACAAACGCCCAAAATTTGAAACCAAATTCACTCCAGTTACAGAAACTTTTAAGATTAACGATTCAGTTACTGTAAAAGGTAACGCTTTAGCCTATGCTGGAAGTAACATTACCGATGCAAAAGTGGTGTATCGTGTACACAGAAAAGTACAATATCCGCGTTGGTACTTTTGGTATCGTCCTTGGTTTAATAGCGAACCTCAGGAAATTACTCATGGTGCGACTACAACAAATGACAAAGGTGAATTTGAAATCACTTTTAAAGCCATTCCAGACCAAAGTATAAATAAAAGTAGTTTACCTATTTTTAATTATGAAATCACTGCAGATGTTACCGATTTAAATGGAGAAACCCGAAGTGCAACAACCATTGTAAATGTTGGATATCATGCGTTAACGGCGAATATGAGTATTGATGGAATTCTGGATAAAACTAAAAAAGACCATAAAATCAATATCACCACAGAAAACCTTAACGGTGAATTTGTTCCTGCAAAAGGCACAATTAAAATGTATAAATTAAAAGCGCCAAACTATGTTTTAAGACCTAGACCTTGGGCGGCACCAGATTATCAAGATTTATCTAAAGAAGCATTTAAAGAGTTATTTCCATATGATGCTTACTCTGATGAACACAATCCTGAAAACTGGAATAAAGGTGAACTTGTTTTAGAAAAAGATTTCAACACCGAAAAATCTAAAAACCTAGCACTAGGTAAAGTAAAAAAATGGCAATCTGGTATTTATCTCATCACTCTAGAAAGCAAAGATAAATTTGGACAATTGGTAAAAGACCAAATAAAAACAACCCTTTTTAGTGAAAATGATAAAACGCTTGCCGATAAGCAATTGTTTAACATTACTACCGATAAATCATCTTACAATATTGGTGATAATGCTGTTATAACTTTAGCTTCTGCAGCTCAAAATATAGCAATTACATTATCTATTGAAAAAGACAAAAAAGCAATCCGTAAAGACATTATACAACTCAATAACAACAAAAAAACAATTAGTATTCCAGTTACCAAAAACGACTTGGGAGGTTTTGTGGTTAACTATAGTTTTGCGGCTTTTAACAGTTTTCAATCAGGTACATTGTCTATTAATGTACCTTATCCTAAAACCAATTTAGAAATTGAAACTGTAACTTTTAGAGATAAATTACAACCAGGAACCGATGAAACATGGAGTTTTAAAATAAAAGGTCCACAAGGTGAAAAAGTAAGCGCCGAATTACTGGCAAGCATGTACGATGCATCTTTAGACCAATTTATACCACACAGCTGGAGTTTTAACCCTATAGAGCATCCTGCATATTATTCAAATAGTTACAGTAGGGCAAATAGTAGTTTTGGCACTCGAAGCTTTAGAATATATCAAGATAGATTTCGTGTAAATTATCCACAACAGCATTATGATCAACTCAATTGGTTTGGGTTTAGTTTCAATTTTAATAAATGGCGTTATGACAATTATAAAAAGTCATTAAGATTAAAGACTGAATCAAAATATGATGATTTAATAAAAAAAGGGTTTGTTTCAGGGACTGTTTTTGATTCACACGGAAATCCTTTACCTGGAGTTAATGTAATTATTAAAGGAACAACTAGAGGAACTACTACCGATTTTGACGGAAACTTTTCCATAGAAGCTGATAAAGGAGATGTTCTATCTTTTAGTTTCATAGGTTATACATCAAGTGAACACAAAGTGGACAATAATAACTCCTTAAGTCTCTCTTTAGTTGAAGATAGCTCCCAACTTGATGAAGTAGTTGTTTCTGCAATGGGAATTAAAAGGGAAAAGAGTGAAATAACATATAGTTCAAAAAGAGCAACAAACGGGACTGCGAATTTGATGCTTTATGATGTTCCTGAAGAAGAAATGGCATTAGATGAAGAGACTATTGAAACTATAAATAAAGAAAAACCAAACTTCGACAACATTCAAATCCGTAAAAACCTCCAAGAAACTTCATTTTTCTTTCCGCAGTTACAAACAGATGCAACAGGCAATGTTAGTTTTAGCTTTACAACACCAGAAGCTTTAACACAATGGAAATTACAGTTATTAGCACATACAAAAACTTTAGAAAGTGCAACCAAAACACTAACAACAGTTACCCAAAAAGAATTAATGGTAATACCAAACACACCGCGTTTTTTTCGCCATGGAGATAACATTACAATAAGTACAAAAATTGCAAACCTAACAGAAAAGCAATTATCGGGAAATGCGTACTTAATCTTAACCGATGCTATTACAGGAGAAGAAATCACCAACAAACTTGTCAGGTTGAGCGCAGTCGAAACCTTCTTAGTTGAACCAAAAAACAACACCCAAGTCTCTTGGAATTTAAGCATTCCTGAAGATGTAGATGCAGTTCAGTATAAAATTATTGCTAAATCAGAAGATTTTAGCGATGGTGAACAAAATGCATTACCAGTTTTAAGCAACCGTATGTTAGTTACCGAAACCTTACCGATGTGGATTAAAAGTAACGAAATCAGAACATTTACTCTGGACAAGCTTAAAACCAATACCTCAACAACACTTAAACATCATAAATTAACGCTGGAAATAACCAGTAATCCTGCTTGGTATGCGGTTCAAGCATTACCTTATTTAATGGAATTCCCTTATGAGTGTAATGAGCAAACATTTAGTCGCTACTATGCTAATGCTTTGGCGAGTCATATTGCTAATTCTAACCCAAGAATTCAAGAGGTTTTTAATCAATGGAAGTCTCAAGATGTGCTCATTTCTAACTTAGAAAAAAATGAAGAATTAAAATCCATTCTTATTCAAGAAACACCTTGGTTACGTGATGCACAAAGTGAAACCGAGCAGAAAAAACGTATAGCTTTATTATTCGATTTGAATAAAATGAATAATGAACTAGAGTCGGCTTTCAAAAAATTAGAGAACAACCAAATGGAATCAGGAGCTTGGTCTTGGTTTAATGGCGGACGAGAAAATCGTTACATCACTCAACATATTATTACTGGTTTTGGACATCTTTCTATACTTGGTGTCACGTCGAGCGCAGTCGAGACGTCTCAAATGATAGAAAAAGCTATCAAATATTTAGATTCTCAATTTATAAAAGAATACAAAGACATAAGAAAATATGATGCTAAAGTAGACTTAAACAAAGACCATTTAAGCTACACACAATTGCATTATTTATACATGCGAAGCTTCTTTCCAGAGATTGAAAAATCTAAAGAAGTTCAAGATGTTATTACATATTACCAGACTCAAATTCAGAAATATTGGTTAAGTCGTTCGTTATACGCAAAAGGTTTAATGGCTTTAGTTTCTCATAGAAATAAGGATTCTAAAACTGCTTCAAAAATTTTGAAATCGTTAAAAGAAACAAGCATAACTTCAGAAGAACTAGGCATGTATTGGAAAGAAAATACTAATTCGTGGTTCTGGTATCAAGCACCAATTGAAACCCAAGCATTATTAATCGAAGCTTTTTCTGAAATTGAAAATGACACCAAAACTATCGACAATCTAAAAATTTGGTTATTAAAAAATAAACAAACAAATCGTTGGAAAACTACAAAAGCTACAACTGAAGCTGTTTACGCTTTATTACTACAAGGAAGTGATTGGTTGAGTGTAACAGATATGGTTGATGTACTTTTAGGCGGACAACAAATTGAACCAAGCAAACTAGAAAATGTAAAAGTTGAAGCTGGAACAGGTTATTATAAAACCTCATGGAATCCTTCAGAAATTAAACCAGAAATGGCAGAAGTAAAACTCACAAAAAAAGGTGATGGTATTGCATGGGGAAGTTTATACTGGCAGTATTTTGAAGATTTAGATAAAATTTATGCTCATGAAAATGGGCATCTCAAAAAAACGTCCTTGTACCTTGAAAAGAAGTTATTCTTAAAAACCAATACCGATACAGGTGAAGAAATCAGTGAAATCACTAACTCAACCAAGTTAAAAGTTGGCGATTTAGTAAGAGTTAGAATAGAATTGCGAAGTGATAGAAATATGGAATTCCTACACATGAAAGACATGAGAGCTTCTGGTTTGGAACCCGTAAATGTGTTATCGCAATACAAATGGCAAGACGGTTTAGGCTATTATGAAAGCACAAAAGACGCCAGTACAAATTTCTTTTTTGATTATTTACCAAAAGGAGTTTACGTTTTTGAATACGATTTACGAGTTAACAATGCAGGTAATATGAGTAATGGTATTACTACCATTCAAAGCATGTATGCTCCAGAATTTAGTAGCCATAGCGAAGGTGTTAGAATTAATGTAGAATAGTTTTAAGATTATGGTAGCTTTTTAATTCTTAACTTTGCAAACCTTAAAACCCCATTTTTACTAACAGTTAATGTTTTGAAAAACAGTGTTAAACATAAAAAATTAAATTTTCTTATAACTGTATTAACTTTCGTGTTATTATTGATGTCATGCGGCGTTAATAAAAATTCAAGCATTTCCGAAGCTTCCATTGAAAGTACACCAAAGATCATTTTTTTAAACTACAGCATTAAAAAAACACCTAACAATTCTAGAAATATTGAATTTTTAAGTAAAAAAGTTTCTGATGGTAAACTAAAAGAAATCAATACAGAAAAAAATGGGGATTTAGGAGATTTAGTTTGTGCACAATTAGATAAAAAATCGAATATTCTTCAGCATTTTGTAGTAAAAAATCCTTTAAAAAAACATATTGAATATATTGATGATTCAAAATCCTTTCAACGAAAACAAATAGATTTAGAGAATACACAATTCACTATAAGGCTACAATTATTATCTGCAACAAAATATATTAGTATTAGTAATTTTGATGCTGAAAACAACAACCTAAACCCATTAATACAAACAAAAGTTAATTAATGAAGTATTTGCTTTTTTACATATTACTATTAATTAACGTAACCCAGATTTACGCTCAAGTTTTTGATGTAGAAACCATTAAAACTTCTGGTGATAATGATAAAAGAATAAACCTTGTTATTTTAAGCGAAGGGTATCAAAGTACCGAATTTACTAAGTTTGAAACGGATGCCACAAATTTCGTGAATGACATGTTTTCGCAATCACCTTTTTCTGAATATTCTGATTATTTTAATGTTCATATTATAAAAGTCCCTTCAAATGAAAGTGGAGCAGATCACCCTGGAAACGCTATAGATGTTAGTGAGCCTGCATCTCCAATAGGCTTTGTTGACACTTATTTTAATGCCTCTTTTGATGCTTTTGGCTATCATAGATTACTTTATTATGAAATAGATGAAAACGCTGTAAACAATACACAAGCAAAGATATATTCAGTCTTAGCTGATAATTTCCCCAATTACGATCAAGCTTTAATTTTAGTAAATTCAAATGAATATGGAGGAAGTGGTGGTGAATTTCCAATGGCATCAACTGGTTTAAGTGCTAACGAAATAGCCATACACGAATTAGGGCATTCTTTATTCGATTTAAAAGACGAATATATCGTACCGGATGCATATTATGCCGAAGCTATTAACATGACTCAAGAAACCAATGCCACTTCAGTAAAATGGAAAAACTGGATGGGTATAAATAGTATTGGTATCTTTCCCTACGGAACTACTGGAACCTCTGCTACTTGGAACAGACCACATCAAAATTGTAAAATGAGGTATCTAGGTGTGTCATTTTGTTCAGTCTGTAAAGAAGGCATGATTGAAAAAATACACGATTTAATTTCTCCTGTAGATTCTTATTCTCCAGTTTCAAACACGGTTGATAATCCGACGTTTCCAATTGATTTTCAACTTACTTTAATCAAACCTATACCAAACACCTTAGAAAGTGTCTGGACACTCAACGCCTCTAACTTTGCAAATGATGTAGATGATATTTCTATTATTGAAACCGATTTAGTTGAAGGCTCAAATAATTTAACGGCTATTGTTACCGATAACACCAACAATTTAAAAGTTGACAACCACGAAACTATACACCTTTATACCGTTACTTGGACTATAAATCATTCATCTTTGGGTATAGAAGATATAAATAGTATTACCAACAATTTAAGTATAACCATGTTTCCTAACCCAACAACTGATGTTGTTAATTTTAAGTTTGAAAACAACAATAATTTCGACTTAAAAGTTGAACTAGTTAGTATTGACGGTAAAAAAATTACCTCATTAATAATTACTAATTACGAAACTCAAGAATTAGATATTAGCAATTTAAGCCAAGGTATTTATTTAACGAATTTCTATACAAACAATGTATTAATTGCAAGCAAACGATTAGTAAAAAACTAATTATTTGCTCGGTGGCATCGATGGTCTGACTTCAATTTTACTTGGTAAAGTTCGTGGATTCATTTTAAGCAAATCAACCACTAGCTCACCAATATCCTCACTTTGAATTTTCCAAACATCATTATCATTTGGAATATGCCCATTAAAATATGTTGCAACAGACCCTGGCATAATTGTGCTAACCTTAATACCTGCTTGTCTTAAATCGAGCATTACAGATTGGGTGAACCCTGTTAAACCAAACTTACTTGCGTTATAAGCAGACCCTTTTGCAAAAAAATTGGTGCCTGCCAAACTGGAAATGGTTATGTAATAGCCTTTGGCTTTCTTTAAAGCATCTACACTTGCTTTTATGGAATAAAAAGCACCGGTTAAATTCGTATCGATAGTTTCTTGCCATTGCTCTATGGTTAAATCTTCAATACTTGCAAAATGTCCAATACCAGCATTTGCAATAACAATATCTAATTGATTAAAGTGATTTAAAACCGTTTTAACAGCATTATGTTGACTTTTATAATCTCTAACATCTGCTTCTATTCCAATAGCTTTTGCTCTAGTAGTAACATTAGAGTTTAATGAATTTGCTGCCTCATTTGCTGATGCTTCGCTCCTGCTTGTAATAGCTACATTAATGCCTTCTGCTAATAATGCTTCTGCAATTCCGTAACCTATTCCTTTTGAGCCTCCTGTTATTAAGGCTACTTTTTCTGTTAATGATTTCAAAATATATTTTTATTTTATGGTAATCGTTTAGTTAAAAAGGCCAATTGCCCCATATGATTTGCTTGATGTTCCATAACATGAAACCAAGCCCAATGATTAGTCATTTGTTCATTTTTTTTGGAAAACCAATCATCATCTTTTGTTTTTAAAAGCTCTTTAGTTTTTGCTCTAACCTCATCAAAAATATCCAAGTAATACTTAATAGGTTTACCTTTAAGTTCTTCTCTACCAACATCTCCTAAGCTTAAAGGTATCATCCATTTTTCTTTTTCAGCTTCATTAAATTGTCTATTCTCAAAAGTATAAATTTGATAATACTTTTCGGTTGCAGCTAAATGGTAAATTATAGCACCTATTCTATTAGCATTTTCATCAATTAAAAAATCTGTCTCTTCTTGATTAAGGTTTACCACAAGTCTTTCTACACGAGATTTTAAATTATCAAGCATAGAAATCATATTTCCAATATCGTGAGTATAACCTTCTGGGGCTTTTACTTCGAGTTGAGCATTAATGTTAAAACTAATTAAAGTTAGGATAAGAATAAAGAGTATACGTTTCATAGTGATGATTGTTTAATTACCACTAATATACACAAGCTTACTGAGCTTGTAAAACGATTAACACAGACTTAACGCTAATTGATGAAAAATTAAGATTTAGGCGGATATTTAAGGAGTACTTTTTCAGCAATTGCATTTAATCGTTCTTCTCTTTTTTCGGGAGTTGCATTAGGATTAAATGAGCTTTCGCTCACTGCCTGCCAAAAGAGTTGATTTTTGTTTTCATCAACAAAATCGAAAGTGATTTGACGGTTTACATTGTTTTGACCAATAGGCAATCCAATAGAAACTCCTCCACCAACATTACGTCCACTACCACCTAGTCCAACACCCACCGTTTGTCTTGGTGAACCTTGATATTCTACAGTTTTTATATCAATAAAAAAATCTGGCGTATCTGACAAACTCAATCCTTTTGCTGTTAATTTAGCATCCAAAGCATCTAATAAACGTTTAGTGTCTAATTCACTTAAACCCGTTTCCATATTGGAATAATAGTTATAGGTTTTGTATTTAGAAAAATCTGTACTCCTTTCATAATCATAGTTTACATAAATTGGAGCACAAGAAACTATTAACAGCATTAAGAAGATAATTTTAAGAAATCGCATAACTTTAATTTTTATATAAAGTTAATCAAAAATTATTCCAATAGTTTAGGATTCTTATTGAACTGTATTTAGCTTGAAAATATTTTTTAATCATTCAACATTTTCCAGAGCTTATCTTTTAACTCTGTTATACCCTGTTGAGCAACTGATGAAATAAATAAGTAAGGAATCGGCAATTCATTATCTAACTCTTCTTTAAGTTCTGCTTTTAACTCATCGTCTAGCATATCGCATTTTGATATTGCAATTATACGCTCTTTATCCAGCATTTCTGGGTTATATCGACGTAGTTCATCTAACAAAATATCGTATTGCTTTTTAATATCTTCTGCATCAGCAGGAATTAAAAATAATAGAATGGAGTTACGTTCAATATGACGCAAAAAGTAATGACCTAATCCTTTTCCTTCGGCAGCTCCTTCAATAATACCAGGTATATCTGCCATTACAAACGTTTGGAAATCGCGATACTTTACAATTCCTAAATTAGGTTTTAGAGTAGTAAACTCATAGTCAGCAATTTTTGGTTTTGCTGCTGTTAAAACAGATAACAATGTAGATTTTCCAGCATTAGGAAAACCAACTAAACCAACATCTGCAAGTACTTTAAGCTCCATGGTTACATACTTTTCTTCCATGGGTAAACCGGGTTGTGCATAACGCGGTGTTTGATTAGTAGAACTTTTAAAGTGCCAATTACCTAAACCGCCTTTACCACCCAATGCAAGTATTTTTTCTTCACCTTCTTCGGTAATTTCAAAAAGTATATTATTAGTTTCGGTGTCACGAATTACGGTTCCTAAAGGCACATCTATATAAACATCTTCGCCATCAGACCCAAAACTTCTACCACTACTTCCATGCTCGCCATGTCCTGCTCTAATGTGTTTTTTAAATTTTAAATGAAGAAGTGTCCAAAGGTTAGATTTACCTCGAACTATAACATGACCTCCTCTACCACCATCACCTCCATCTGGACCACCTTTGGCTATATATTTTTCACGATGTAAGTGCGCAGAACCTTTTCCTCCGTTACCAGAACTTACATACATTTTTACGTAGTCTACAAAATTTCCTTCAGTCATTTTCTATGTTTATTTGTTTTTGTGGAGTTGTTTAGTTAAGTCTAGAAAATCTAAACAACTAAACGAATAAACGCTTCTCAACTACAGTTTATCAATTACTTCGCTTAAACGTACAGTAATATCTTTAATACTTCCAACACCATCTACTCCAAAATATTTACCTTGTGCAGAGTAGTAATCTTTTAAGATAGCCGTTTTTTCGTAGTACTCTTTAATTCTGTTGCGTATTATAGACTCATCTGCATCATCTGCTCTCCCACTAGTTTTGCCTCTTTCAAGCAAACGTTGTACTAGAATTTCATCATCAACTTCTAGAGCAATCATCGCATTTATTTGTGAATCTTTGCTATCCATTAGTTTATCTAAAGCATCAGCTTGTGCATTAGTACGTGGAAAGCCATCAAAAATAAATCCGTTAGCATCAGCATTTTTTTCTACCTCTGCATTTAACATATCAATAGTAACTTGGTCTGGAACAAGTTCGCCTTTATCCATAAAAGATTTAGCTAACATCCCTAAAGCGGTTTCATTTTTAATGTTGTATCTAAAAACATCGCCAGTAGAAATATGTACTAATTTATATTTTTCTTTTAAAAAGTTTGCTTGTGTTCCTTTTCCTGCTCCTGGAGGTCCAAATAGTACTAAGTTTGTCATGTGTTGTGTTTCTTTTATTTGATATACTTCTGGTAAATTTCTTCCTAAACCATCGTAGTCTAAGCCGTAACCCACTATGAATTTGTTAGGAATCTCAATACCTACGTAATGTAATTTAAAGTCTTTTTTATAAGCTTCTGGTTTGTAAAAAAGAGTTGCTATTTTTAAGGATTTAACCTTTTCGTTTTTAAAAATTCTATGTACTTCATTCAAGGTGTTCCCTGTATCAATAATGTCTTCCAGAATAATTACTGTACGCCCAGTTAAATCTTGGGTTAAACCAATTAAACGTTGAATATCTTCTGTCGATTTTACACCTTCATAAGATGCCAGTTTAATAAAAGTAACTTCGCATGGTTTAGGATACTTTTTTACAAAATCACTAACCACCATAAATGAGCCATTTAAAATGCCTACAAAAACTGGAATTTCGTCACCAACATCTTCAGCAATTTCAAGTGCTAAACGTTGCATAACCGCATCCAGTTCTTTAGCAGAAATAAATGGTTTAAAATATTTATCATGTAGCTTTATCACGAGTACAGATTTTTAAAGTTGCAAAGATAATCAATAGATTACCGAATAACGATTTTTTGATTTACGATTTGGGAACTAATTTAAGATTTAAATGTATTTTTGCGTAACCCTTAGTCAATTTAATATAAAAGTTATTAAATGAATTATTTCTCTTCAAATTTCAAACTAGGTATTCTAGGTGGTGGTCAACTTGGTAAAATGCTACTTTATAATACCAGAAAACTTGATATTTACACCTGTGTTTTAGAAGCAAATGATGATGCTCCTTGTAAAATTGCTTGCAATGAATTTCATCTTGGAAACCTAATGAATTATGATGATGTATACAATTTTGGGAAGCAAGTTGATGTTTTAACTATTGAAATAGAAAACGTAAATATTGATGCTTTAGAAGATTTAGAAAAAGAAGGCATAAAAGTCTACCCTTCATCAAAAACACTAAAAGTTATTCAAAATAAAGCTAAACAAAAACTGTTTTACGTTGATAAAGACATTCCAACAGCTCCTTTTTCTCGTTTTGCATATACATCAGAAATAAAAGAAGCTATAAACCATGGTGGCTTAAGTTTTCCTTTTGTTTGGAAATGTGCCCAATTTGGATATGATGGTACAGGTGTAAAAATTGTAAAAACAATTCAAGATTTAGATGGATTACCTAATGTTGAGTGTATTGCAGAAAACTTGGTGCCTTTTAAAAACGAATTAGCGGTAATAGTTGCTCGTAATGCATCTGGTGAAACTAAAACCTACCCTGTTGTAGAAATGGAATTCCACCCAGAAGCTAACCAAGTAGAATATGTTATTTGTCCAGCTAGAATTGATGAAAAAGTTGCTAAAAAAGCAGAAGATGTTGCTTTAAAAGTTTCAAAAGCATTTAATCATATAGGCTTATTAGCCGTTGAAATGTTTCAAACTAAAGACGATAATATTTTAGTGAACGAAGTGGCTCCAAGACCACACAATTCAGGGCATCAAACTATAGAAGCTAGTTACACTTCTCAATTCGAACAACACATTAGAGCAATATTAGATTTACCACTTGGAAGAACCGATAGTAAAGTTGGTGGTGTTATGGTAAATTTAGTTGGTGCTGAAGGTTATACCGGAGATGTGGTTTATCAAAATATTGAAAACATCATGAAAATGGATGGTGTTACACCTCATGTTTACGGAAAAAAACAAACACGACCATTCAGAAAAATGGGTCATGTTACCATTGTAAACGAAAATTTAAATGAAGCTAGAAGAATAGCTGAAGACGTTAAGAAAACAATTAAAGTAATAAGCAAATAATTATGAGCAAAGTAGGAGTTATTATGGGTAGCAAAAGCGATCTACCAGTTATGCAAGACGCGGTAGAAATGTTAAAAGGGTTTGACATAGAGGTTGAAGTTGATATTGTTTCTGCGCACCGTACACCAGAAAAGCTATTCGATTACGGTAAAAATGCTCATACTAGAGGCTTTTCGGTAATTATTGCTGGAGCAGGAGGTGCTGCTCATTTACCTGGAATGATTGCTTCTTTATCACCTTTACCAGTAATTGGTGTTCCTGTAAAAAGCAGCAACTCTATTGATGGTTGGGATTCTGTTTTATCTATTTTACAAATGCCTGGAGGCGTTCCTGTAGCAACAGTAGCCTTAAACGGAGCCAAAAATGCTGGTATACTTGCCGCTCAAATTATAGGAACTAGTGATAAATGTGTTCTAGACAAAATTATAGCCTATAAAGAAGGCTTAAAAATAAAGGTAAACGAATCTGCTAAAGATTTAAAATGAAAAAAGCCCCGATATTACTCAGGGCTTTTCAGCTATTAACAAATAATTCTCATGAGTTAGTCACTCTGCAAATTGTTGTTGGCAAACATATAAAAAATTTTATTATGCATACATAATAAGATTCAGTTTTAACATATTTCTTTTAAAAATGACAAAAAATATATTAAATAATTCGTTTAATACTAAATATAACACTGCTCCTTTTTCAAAAATTAAAGATGAACATTATTTACCAGCCTTTAAAAAAGCCATAAAGGACGCTAAAACAGAGATTGATAATATTGTAAATAATAATGAAGCTGCTACATTTAAAAATACTATTGAAGCTTTAGATTTTTCTGGTGAGCAATTAGATAGAATTTCAAGCATATTTTTTAATTTAAATTCTGCTGAAACCAACAAGACTATTCAAAAAATAGCTCAAGAAGTTTCGCCTTTGCTAGCTGAATTTAGTAATGACATTACCTTAAATGAGGAATTATTTAAACGTGTTAAAACTGTTTACGATGCCAAAAACACTTTAAATTTAACTACAGAACAAGAAACGCTTCTTGATAAAAAATATAAAAGCTTTTCTAGAAACGGTGCTAATTTACCTGAAGACAAGAAGCAAAAACTTCGTGAAATAGACAAAAAGTTAAGTCAGTTAAAATTAAAATTCGGTGAGAATGTTTTAGCTGAAACCAACAAATTTGAAATGCTAATTAACGATGAAGCTGATTTGGCTGGTCTTCCAGATGGCGCTAAAGAAGCCGCAAAACAATTAGCAGAATCAAAAGATAAAGAAGGATGGCTATTCACGTTAGATTATCCTAGCTATATTCCGTTTATGACTTATGCTGATAATCGTGAATTACGCAAAAAACTATCGCTTGCCGCTGGTTCAAAATCTTTTAAAGGCGATAAGCTTGACAACCAAAATAATGTTCTAGACATTGTAAAGTTAAGACATGAACGCGCCACACTTTTAGGTTACAAAACCCATGCACACTTTGTTCTTGAAGAGCGTATGGCAGAAACTCCAGAGAAAGTTCAGTCTTTTTTAAATGAACTTTTAGAAAAAGCTAAACCTGCTGCCGAAAGAGAATTTAAAAATCTTGAAAACTTCGCAAAAGATTTAGATAAAATTGACCATCTTGAAAAATGGGATGGTGCTTATTATTCTGAAAAACTAAAACAAAAACTATTTGACTTAGATGACGAAAAGTTAAAACCCTATTTCAAACTAGAAAATGTTATTAATGGTGTTTTTAAAGTTGCCAAAAAGTTGTTCGATTTAAATTTTGAGGAAATTAACACAATAGACAAATACCATGAGGATGTTTTAACCTATAAAGTTACAGACAGCAAGGGTGATTTAGTGTCTATTTTTTATGCCGATTTTTTTCCAAGACCAGGAAAACGTAACGGCGCGTGGATGACGAGTTACAAACCGCAATACATTAAAGACGAAAAAAATAGCAGACCTCACATTTCAATAGTTTGCAATTTTACAAAACCAACAAAAACAAAGCCATCACTTTTAACTTTTAACGAAGTAACTACTTTGTTTCATGAGTTTGGTCATGCATTACATGGCATGCTTGCAAATACTACTTACCCAAGTTTATCGGGCACCAGTGTGTATTGGGATTTTGTAGAATTACCAAGTCAGGTTTTAGAAAACTGGTGTTACGAAAAAGAAGCATTAGAGTTGTTTGCAACACATTATGAAACCGGTGAAGTTATACCGATGGATTTAGTAAATAAAATAAAAGAATCTTCTACGTTTCATGAAGGCATGCAAACATTGCGTCAGTTAAGTTTTGGTTTGCTAGATATGAGTTGGCATGCAGGCGACTCACCATATACCATAAAAAGCGTAAAAGCGCATGAAGAAAAAGCATTTGAAGGCACCAAACTCTACCCTGATGTTGCAGAAAATTGTATGAGCACTTCTTTTTCTCATATTTTCCAGGGTGGTTATTCGTCTGGCTATTATAGTTACAAATGGGCAGAGGTTTTAGATGCTGATGCTTTTGAATATTTTAAAGAAAAAGGTGTTTTTAATAAAACTGTTGCCAATAAGTTTAAAGAAAACGTGCTAAGCAAGGGAGGAACAGAAAAACCAATGATACTTTACAAACGCTTTAGAGGTCATGAGCCAAATTCTGAAGCTTTGTTAAAACGTGCTGGATTAATTAAGAAATAAATATCCAATTTTTTACCTTATTTTTGATATTCAAAAAAGTATATCAATAATGCCCAATCATAAAATAAATCCGAATAAGTGGATAGATTTATATTCCGACTACTTATTCAACTATACCGTTTCTCGTGTTAGTGACAGAGAGATGGCGCAAGATTTGGTACAAGACACTTTTTTGGCTGGTTTAAAATCTATGAAAAACTTTAAAGGAGAAGCTAGCGAGCGCACATGGCTTATCTCTATTTTAAAGCGAAAAATTATTGATTATTACCGTAAAATAAATTCTAATAAAGGAAAAGCCGAAGTGCGTATAACCTACAATGGCGATTCTGAAACTGAAGGTGATTGGCTTGAAGAACGTGTTGCAGATTCTTTTGATAAAACTGCTGAAGACAGTATGCAAAATGAAGAGCTTGGTGATGCTATACACAAATGCTTAAGCAAATTACCAAAGAAACAAGCTGAGGTTTTTAAAATGAAAACCATTCAAGGTTTTGAAACCGAAGTAATTTGTAATGAATTGAATATTACAGCGTCTAACCTTTGGGTAATCATTCATAGGGCACGAACCGCTATGGCTGATTGTTTAAAAGAAAATTGGTTTTAATTATGGGTAAGTTTAAAATTAAAATCCCTTGTGAAAAAGCAAATCATGTTTGCGATAAAACACAATATAAAGAAGCTACACTTTGGGAGAAAATAAAACTCAACATTCATTTAATTTACTGTAGAGCCTGTAGAGATTACACAAAAAACAACTCTAAACTAACCCGTACAATTAAAACTTCGGAAGTAGAATGTTTAGATAAGGATTGTAAAGAAGCAATGAAAAAAGATTTTGAAAAAGCCTTAAAAGAACATTCTCTTTAATAAAAATACAATACAAGTAAAAGCCATACTATAGGCAAACCTTCAACCCATAACGCACTGTAATACTTACCTTGATTAACTTTAGAGAAAATTAAAAATAACAAAGTTAATATTGTTATTAAAAGCAAAATACCAATGGTTACTTCGCTAATTTCATTCTTAAAAAATTCTAAGAAGAAAAAAATAAGCAACAACAGCATACCCACTCCTTTTGTTTGCTTTACACCTATTTTTTGTGGCACAGTAGAAAGCTTTAAACTATCATAACTTAAATCTCTTATTTCAAAAGGTAACATTAAAACAATTATAAAAATAAAACGCTGTATTCCAGTTAAAATAACATCATCATTTATTGAATAATTATTTTCTATTAACGGCAAAAAAACAGTTACACCACTCCAAACTAAAGCTATTAAATATATTTTAAGTCCGCCAATACTCCGCAAATTATGCTTACTATCTACAAACAACCGTTTTGGCAAAAAAGGAATGGCATATAAAAATGTAATAACACCAAAGCTAACAATGTAATACAATGTTTTTGTGCTTAATTGAAAAGCATAATAACACATCAATACAAAACTAAAAAATGAAAATATTTGTATAATTTTCAGCCAATTTGTTAAGCTTCTGTGATGGAATTTTGCAACACCAAAATACTTTACAAAATTATACCCTGTTATTGATGCATAAAATATAAAATACAACACATTTTCATCATAAGGCAAACCATACTCAATAAGTGTTATCCAAGTCAACGAATACACCGATAAAGCCACATGAATACTACTATGTATATAAAAACTTAAAAGCTTTTTAAACACTTGCATACAACAAAAGTAAGCAAACTGTTAATAACGTTTTCAAATGGTTAAAAACTTTCCATTTTTGACAATAAAACACACTTTTTATTGTTTATTTTTGCGAATTATATAATCAATTCTACTTTAATGAATACAAACGCTTTTGCACTGCGTCATATTGGTCCTAGAGAAGACGACCAAAATCTTATGTTAAAAACGATTGGAGTCGACTCATTAGATCAATTAATTTATGAAACTATTCCAGATGATATTCGCTTAAAAAATGGGTTAAATTTAGATGAACCTATGACTGAGTATGAATATCTACTTCATATACATAAATTGTCTAAAAAAAATAAAGTATACAAAACATACATTGGCTTAGGTTATCACCCAACCATTTTACCTGCAGTAATTCAACGAAATATTCTTGAAAACCCAGGTTGGTATACAGCTTATACACCATATCAGGCAGAAATTGCTCAAGGAAGACTAGAAGCGCTTTTAAATTTTCAAACCATGGTTATAGATTTAACAGGTATGGAAATTGCGAATGCATCACTTCTAGATGAAAGTACAGCAGCTGCTGAAGCTATGAGTTTACTTTTTGCTGTTCGCGAACGTGTTCAGAAAAAAGCAGGTATTAATAAGTTTTTTGTTTCTGAAAATATATTACCACAAACCCTATCATTATTACAAACAAGAGCTAACCCAATTGGTATTGAATTAGTAATTGGAAATGAAGATACTTTTGAATTTTCTTCTGAATTTTTTGGTGCTATTTTACAATATCCTGGAAAAGATGGACAAATAACAGATATAAAAACATTCATTCATAAAGCTAATGAAGCGCAAATAAAAGTTGCTGTTGCTGCAGATATTTTAAGTTTAGTAAAACTTGAAGCACCTGGTAAGTTTGGTGCCGATGTAGTAGTAGGAACTACACAACGTTTTGGAATCCCTATGGGTTATGGTGGTCCACATGCTGCTTATTTTGCCACTAAAGAAGCTTATAAGAGAGATTTACCAGGACGTATAATTGGTGTTACAAAAGATGCTAGTGGCAACAGAGCTTTACGTATGGCACTGCAAACTAGAGAACAACACATTAAACGCGATAAAGCCACATCTAATATTTGTACAGCACAAGTACTATTAGCAGTTATGGCTAGTATGTATGCTGTTTATCATGGCCCTAAAGGGTTAACATTTATAGCAAATAAAGTTCATAATAAAACAGCAGCTTTAGCTAGTGCCTTAGAAAAGTTAGGTTATAATCAAGTAAATACGTCTTATTTTGATACGCTTCAAATAAAAACAAAAGCAAAAAAGATAAAGAAAGTAGCAACTGACAAAAGAGTTAATTTATTTTATCCGGATAATGAAACAGTAACAATTTCGATAAATGAAACTACATCTGTTAGAGATATTAATTACTTAATTTCTGTTTTTGCCGAAGCTGCAAATAAGGAAACTATTATTATTTCAGCGACTAAGGACTCAAATGAGATTGAAAAATCGATCCAAAGAACATCAGAATTTTTAACAGAACCTGTTTTTAACACTTACCATTCTGAAACTGAATTAATGCGATATATAAAATCTTTAGAACGTAAAGATTTAGCATTAAATCACTCTATGATTTCACTTGGTTCTTGTACCATGAAATTGAATGCTGCTTCTGAAATGCTTCCTTTAAGTATTTATAAATGGGCAAATATTCATCCTTTTGTTCCTATAAAACAAGCAAAAGGTTATCAAACTGTTTTGAAAGAATTAGAAGATCAGCTAACTGAAATTACAGGTTTTGCTGCTACATCATTACAACCAAATTCTGGTGCTCAAGGTGAGTTTGCTGGTCTTATGGTTATTAAAGCATACCATGAATCAAGAGGTGATCATCACAGAAATATTTGTTTAATTCCATCTTCTGCACACGGTACTAATCCGGCAAGTGCAGTTATGGCAGGTATGAAAGTGATTGTTACAAAATCGACTGAAGAAGGCAATATTGACATTGACGATTTACGCGAAAAAGCAGAATTACATAAAGATAATTTATCTGCATTAATGGTAACTTATCCATCAACTCACGGAGTTTATGAGTCGGCTATTAGAGAAATCACCCAAATAATTCATGATAATGGCGGACAAGTTTATATGGATGGCGCCAACATGAACGCCCAAGTTGGATTAACAAACCCTGGAAATATTGGGGCAGACGTTTGTCATCTTAATTTACATAAAACTTTTGCTATTCCTCATGGTGGTGGTGGTCCTGGTATTGGCCCTATATGTGTTGCTAAACAATTAGTGCCTTTTTTACCTGGAAATCCCATAATAAAAACTGGTGGAGACAAAGCTATTACAGCAATTTCAGCAGCTCCTTTTGGTTCTGCATTAGTATGCTTGATTTCTTATGGCTATATAAAAATGTTAGGCGCTAAAGGCTTAACAGAATCCACAAAAATTGCAATTTTAAATGCCAATTATATTAAAAAACGATTAGAAGGTAGTTTTGAAACACTTTACTCTGGTGAACGTGGGCGTGCAGCCCATGAAATGATTGTAGATTGCAGACCTTTTAAAGCCAATGGGATTGAAGTTAGTGACATTGCTAAACGTTTAATGGATTATGGGTTTCACGCACCAACTGTGTCTTTTCCTGTAGCAGGAACATTAATGATTGAACCAACAGAAAGCGAAAGTAAAGCAGAAATTGACCGTTTTTGTGATGCTATGATAGCAATTAAAAAAGAAATTGATAACACTTCAAAAGACGATGAAAATAATATTTTGAAGAATGCACCACATACATTAGAAATGATTACAGCCAATGAATGGCATTTACCATACACTCGTGAGGCGGCAGCTTATCCATTAGATTATGCAAGAGAAAACAAGTTCTGGCCTAGTGTTAGACGTGTTGATGACGCCTATGGCGATAGAAACTTAATATGTTCTTGTGCACCTATTGAAGACTATGTAGAAGCATAATTTAGCTTTTGAACATCGTAAATTAAAATGAATACAAAAACACCTTTAATTAAAAGATTTTAAATTGCATACATAAAATTAATTAAAGACAATTTTTTTGATTTATGAATATTAAAATATCTGGCACTGGTAGTTACATTCCTTCTAATGTAGAGAAGAATGAAAATTTTTACAACCATGAATTTTTAAACAATGACGGGTCTGTAATTGAGGCTCCAAACGAAGTTATTGTAAGAAAATTTAAAGCTATAACTGGTATTGATGAAAGGCGCTATGCTAAAGCACATTTAAACTCTTCTGATTTAGGATTTTTTGCTGCAGAAAAAGCCATAGCTAATGCCAAAATAGACCCAGAAACTATTGATTACATTATTGTTGCTCATAATTTTGGCGATGTTAAACATAACACTATTCAAAGTGATATGTTACCTTCATTAGCTTCAAGAATTAAACACAGTTTACGAATTAAAAACCCAAAATGTATAGCTTACGACATCCTTTTTGGTTGTCCTGGTTGGATTGAAGGTGTTGTGCAAGCTCAAGCGTTTATAAAATCTGGAATGGCAAAACGCTGTTTGGTAATTGGTACCGAAACACTTTCAAGAGTAACTGATAAGCACGATAGAGATTCTATGATTTATTCTGATGGTGCTGGCGCAACTATTATTGAATCTACTGATGAAGATTGTGGAATTTTAGCTCATGAAACAGCTAGCTTTACTTATGATGAAGCTTATTATTTATTTTTTGGCAACTCCAATAATCAAGATCTGTGTAGAGATACACGTTACATTAAAATGGATGGTCGCAAAATATATGAGTTTGCCTTAACCAATGTGCCTTTAGCAATAAAATCCTGCTTAGATAAAAGTGGTGTTGATATAAAAGATGTAAAGAAAATATTTATACATCAAGCTAATGAAAAAATGGACGAAGCTATTTTAAAACGTCTTTATCAACTATATGAAACTGAGATTCCACAAGGCATTATGCCCATGAGTATTCATAAACTTGGTAACAGTTCTGTAGCAACGATTCCTACGCTTTTTGATTTGGTAAAAAACAATCAATTAGAAAATCATAGCATTTCTAAAGGTGATATTATTATTTTTGCAAGTGTTGGCGCAGGTATGAACATAAACGCCATTGTTTACAAATATTAATATTACCGCTTAAGCGGAATATCTAAAAAATGTACGAAAAAACATTTCCAAATAAACGCTTTAAGCATACTATTCAATTTTTACAAAAACATATTTCAACCTCTGAAACAATTTTAGACCTAGGTGTTGAAAATCCGTTTACAACCATTATGCAAGAGCATGGATATACGGTTGAAAATACAAAAGGTGAAGATTTAGATGTTGATACTTCAAACATAAAAAATTCTGGTGTGGATGTAGTGACCGCCTTTGAAATTTTTGAACATTTACTTTCGCCTTTCACTGTTTTAAAATCTATAAAGTCTGACAAATTAGTCGCCAGTGTTCCACTTAAACTGTGGTTTTCTTCTGCTTATAGAAGCAAGACGGATATGTTAGACAGACATTATCATGAATTTGAAGATTGGCAATTTGATTGGTTATTAGAAAAAACAGGATGGAAAATTATAGACAGTGAAAAATGGACTAACCCAACAAAAAAAATTGGTATTCGACCAATTTTACGTAGGTTCACTCCAAGATATTATATCGTTTATGCAGAAAGAGTTTAACTTTGCATACTAAACTTTAAACATTGAACTTCTACATAATCATTCCTGCTCACAACGAACAAGATTCCATTGCACTAACAATAGATTCTTTAATTAACCAAACGCTTTTACCAAAGCAATTGGTTGTGGTTAATGATAATTCAACAGACAGAACACAAAACATTGTTGAAGCTTACACTGAAAAGTATTCTTGGATTTCTTTAGTGAATTCAAAATCTTCAAATGCACATTTACCCGGTTCAAAAATTATAAATGCTTTTTACAAAGGCTATGAAACACTTGATGAAAACTACGATGTGGTTTGTAAATTTGATGCCGATTTAATCTTTCCTGATAATTATTTAGAACAACTTTCTATTTATTTTGGTAACAATCCAAAACTAGGTATGGCAGCTGGATTTTGTTATATAGAAAAAAATGGCCATTGGGTTTTAGAAAATTTAACTCGAAAAGACCATATTCGTGGTGCTTTAAAAGCCTATAGGAAAGATTGTTTTTTAGAAATCGATAAACTTAAACCTTCGATGGGTTGGGACACTGTGGATGAGCTTTTAGCAAAATACTACGGTTGGGAAATTTTAACCGATGAATCATTACATGTAAAACATTTAAAACCAACTGGAATTAGTTATAACAAAGCTTCTAAATACTTACAAGGTGAGGCTATGTATAAAATGCGATATGGTTTTATGATTACTTTTATTTCTGCATTAAAACTCGCTTATAAGAAAGGAAGCTTTTCATTATTTAAAGATTACTTAACTGGTTATTTTAAAGCCAAAAAGAAAAAAATCGATTATTTAGTTACTAAAGAAGAAGGTAAGTTTATTAGAAATTTACGATGGAAAGGCATGTTAGAAAAGCTTTCCTAACTCTAAATAATACAGACTGCACTTAGCAAGACAAACTAAAAACACTAGAAACTCCAGTTTTTATAACTACTAGAAGCTTCAAGTTTATTTTCTAAACTATCTTCTAATTCTGGAAAAAAATCAATTCCTGTTAATTTCTCAATGTCATCAACAGAAACTACAAATTCGTAAAGTGGTTTATTAGAATCTTTATGAGGCATTAAAAACGCAATCATTTTTGTTTTGCCGGTATTATTATCTATTAAAACTTTGTAAAACTGGTTTGGAACAGATACTTTTTCATTACCAATCGTTTTCATATTCCCTTTTAAAACGCCACCTGTAACTACAAAAACACCATCGTATTTACTTGCCCAATAACGTACTTTTTGTTCTAAAGTGTTCCAAATTCCTGAATTGAATTGATGCTCTTGCGGACTGATATTACTAGTTAAAAACGTTTCATCATGTGCAAATTTTGTGTAACGTCTATCTCCTGCTGGACATAAGTGCCCACGGTCGTAACCCGAATTTTTATAATTACGCCAACTTGCGGCTCCAGTTTTTACGGCTTTATCTATTTCAAAATATGGGCGTTTATGATTTGTGTTGGAAAGATGTGATTTTTTTAATTCGTAAGCCACCCATTCGGCTTGTTCATGTGGTTCACTATATGATAAAGAATATCCTTGATGATGAATTATTTGACCTGTAGTACTTGTTGGTAAAAAATATTCATTGGTATCTTTTTTTACCACCTTACCTTCTGTAACTACCTCTGTTTTTTCTTCTTCAGCTAAAAAATGCTCATAAGCATAAACGCATAAAACAACGATTATGGCAATGATAGAGTAAAGAGCGCGTTTGTTCATTAATCTAAAACAAATTCTAGAGGTTGGCCAATAGCTGCATTTGGAAAACTAATACCTAAAAGGGCAGATATAGTGGGCGCAATATCTGTAATTTCTGTTTTTTGAACAGTTTCTCCATGCGATATCCCTTTTCCGAAAAATAACAAAGGTACATGTGTATCATAATTTAAACCGCTACCATGTGTAGATCCTGTTCTTCCGTAAGAAATAAAACCTGTATCTGGAACTAGTATAACATCTCCAGATCGTTTTTGGTTGTATCCGTTTTGCAATAGAGATTCAATACCTGTTGTGAATGATGTTTTATTCATTGTTGATGCCGAATAAACTTTATCAACATGCTTATACGTAATGACTTCATTTACTATTGTTTCCTGAACATCTTCTAAATTTAAATTCAACATTTTTATTTTATCTCTATCTAAGAATATTTGGTTGTTGCTTAGGTTTTCTATTAGACCTGTCGCTCCGTATGTCTTTGATAAAAAATTAGTCAATTTAGTTCTTACCTCTTTATTGTTTATATATCCTGCTGGAATTTTTACCGATTGTAAATACGTTGGCACATCTATTGCTCCGTGATCTGCAGTTAAAAAAACCGTGTATTCGCCACGTCCTACCTGAGTGTCTAAGGTGTTTAAAAAACGTTCTAAATCCTTGTCTAACCTCACATAAGCATCTTGAACTTCTTTAGAATTTACACCAAAATTATGTCCTATGTAATCGGTACTAGAAAAACTTACTGTTAAAACATCGGTTATGTTATCCTTTCCTAATTGTTCGCCTGTTAGAGCTGCAATAGCAAAATCTGCAACTATACTATTTCCATAAGGTGTGTTTTTTAAAATATCGAAGCCTGCATTTTTATCATATAACTTTTTTAAATCATATGGAAAAGTTGCCGTTTCTTTTCCTTTAAAACCTTCTTCAAAATCGTTTAAATCGTCGCCACTTTCCGTGTAAGTTGAAATATTATATAATGTATTCCATACTTTCAAATAAGATTCAACAGCTTCAGAGTTATTAAAATCTTTTACCCATTTTGGTAAGTTTTTCATGTAATACGTACTTGAAATAAAATTACCTTCCTCTTTTCCCCTAAACCAATATGCTGCATTAGCCGAATGACCAGCAGGTAAAATAGCGCCTCTATCTTTTATTGAAATTCCAATACTTTTGCCTCTCATTTGAGTAAAGAGCCTATTTTCGTCTGCAAAAGTTGTTGTTTTCATTCTATGAGGCGACATACGTTCTGCTTCAGATTCACTTCCAACTGCTAAAACTGAATCATCACCAGCGCAATACACCGTTTCTTTTATCTCTTTATCATACCAATTATTAGCTATAATTCCATGATATTTTGGTGTGGTTCCTGTATAAATAGATGCATGTCCTGGTCCTGTGTAGGTTGGCACATAGCTAAAATGATTATTTTTACAATTAAACCCTTCATTCATCAAGCGTTTAAAACCGCCTTCTCCAAATTTATTTGAAAATCGTGTTAAATAATCATATCTCATTTGGTCTACCACAATACCAACTACTAATTTTGGTTTTGCATCATCACTTTGATTGGTATTTAAAGAAACCTGATTTTGTGCTTTACATGAAAAGCAAAGCATCACTATTAATAAAGTAAAAAATATTTTGTTCATTATAGTATAAATATATGTTACAAAATTACTGATTTTAATACATCATTATTTAAAATTAAGGTTAAATACCTATAACTTTTTTTTACTTTAGCAATTACAAATTTGAATATGACATACCTTCACAATATTGGAACTTATTTTATGATGATTGCCGAAATGTTTCGCAAGCCTACTAAATGGAGCGTTATGAAGCAACTCATTTTTAAAGATATTGAAGACTTGATAATAGGCTCTTTAGGCATTGTAGCTTTTATAGCGTTTTTTGTTGGAGGTGTTGTTACTATTCAAACCGCTTTAAATATTAGTAACCCTTTAATTCCAAAATACTTAGTTGGTTTTGCTACCAGACAATCAATTGTTTTAGAATTTGCACCTACATTTATATCTATTATTATGGCGGGTAAAGTAGGGTCTTTTATCACGTCTAGTATAGGCACCATGCGAGTTACAGAGCAAATAGACGCCTTAGAAGTTATGGGAATTAACTCATTAAACTACTTAGTGTTTCCTAAGTTTATTGCACTTATGCTCTACCCTTTTGTAATTTCTATAGCTATGTTTTTAGGAATTCTTGGAGGAATGGCTGCTTGTGTTTATGGTGGATTTAGCTCATATGAAGATTATGTAATTGGTGTTCAAACCGATTTTATACCATTTCATATTACGTATGCATTTATAAAAACCTTTGTTTTTGCTTTTGTTTTAGCAACTATTCCATCCTTTCATGGATATTTTATGAAAGGTGGAGCATTAGAGGTTGGTAAGGCCAGCACAACATCTTTTGTTTGGACCAGTGTGGTGATTATCCTTTTAAACTATTTACTAACCCAAATGCTGTTAAGTTAATGATTGAGGTTAAAAATTTACATAAATCGTTTGGAGATGCTCATATTTTAAAAGGCATTACTACCACTTTTGATAAAGGAAAAACCAATCTTATAATTGGACAAAGTGGCTCTGGTAAAACCGTATTTTTAAAATGCTTACTTGGTTTATTTGATTATGAGGAAGGTACTATTTCATATGATGGAAAAATATTTTCGCAATTAACCGAAGATGAAAAAAGAAATTTACGTGCCAAAATTGGTATGGTTTTTCAAGGTAGTGCATTATTTGATTCTATGACTATTGCACAAAATGTGATGTTTCCGTTGCAAATGTTTACCAAACAAAGTAAAAGTGAAATGCAAGACCGTGTAGACTTTGTTTTAAAACGGGTAAACCTTGAAGGCGCACATAATAAAATGCCAAGTGAAGCTTCTGGAGGTATGCAAAAACGTGTTGCTATTGCGCGTGCTATTGTAAATAATCCTAAATATTTGTTTTGTGATGAGCCTAATTCTGGATTAGACCCAAAAACAGCTATTGTAATAGATAACTTAATACAGGAAATTACAGATGAGTACCAAATAACAACTGTTATTAACTCTCACGATATGAATTCGGTTATGGAAATTGGTGAAAAAATTGTGTTTCTAAAAGATGGTTTAAAAGCTTGGGAAGGCTCTAATAAAACTATTTTTAAAACCGACAATGAAGTGGTTACAGATTTTGTGTATTCATCTAACTTATTTAAAAAAGTACGTAAAATGTACTTGGAGGAGAATCAATAAATGATTCTATAAAAACTCTTTTAAAATCTATATATAATTTATCTAATTACTCTTAATTTAGAAAGACTATTACTTAATCCTAATCATTTTTCCAACATCTTCTAAATTCCTAAAAACAGTTTTATATTCCGTTACAGAGTCATTTATCTTTATTATTTCAATTGTGAATTTTTCTCCAACTTCTGCTGCAGCTGGGTTGGGACTAGTAGTACCTATATAAGTTAATTCATATTTGCAATCCGTTTTCCATTCAATATCAAATTCATAATAATATTTTCCGTTTCCCATGTATTCGAACTGTTTTTTATCATTTCTTTCTACATAAATATATTCAACATCATAACGTTCATACTTCCACTTACCATTGAAGTATTTTTTGCAATCTTCAGTAGTATTGAAAGACAGAAAAGAAATTGAAGAAACAATAAGCAGTAAGATTATTATTTTTTTCATAATATGGTTTTTCAGCTTATATAAAATGACAAAGAATTGTTTTTAATATTCTTTTATTAAAGATTAAAAGAATTTACTAGACATTTTTATAAGTTAAATCTTAATTAACTCGCTTCACAACCAAAGTATCCAAATTAAGCTTCAGTTTTAACCACTTTTCAAGCTTTTCTTTATCCTTTTTTCTAACATCTTCTTTAGCTAAAGAATCTACCCATTTTACTGAAAAAACAGATAAAGTATCCATTTTAGAGAAATTAGAATGAATTACATTAGCATACGAAAATTGCTCAATAGTTTCATAATTAATTTTAACCTCTTTGGTTAATTCATCAAAAGGGATGTAATTTTTTTCAAGCTTTGAAAGCTCTTTAACTTTATTTTCTAAAAAAGCTATTTTTTGAGTTTGTGACAGTAAATCTAAAGAGTCTCTGGTTCGAAGCTCTTCCATATACTCTAAATTATTAATCGTTCTATTTTTAACCTGGTTTATATATAGCTTTGTACTACTTAAAGCATTATAGTTAGAAAAACGTTGCTGTAATAAATCTTGTGTACTTTGTGGAATTTCATCTGTACCAAAAGGAATTAACTCGATTATAGACTCTCCTTCTGGGTCATACGAATACGTTGCATATTTTTTAATGTAATTAGCATTAGGTAATGTTTCTAATTCTGAATTAATAAATTGTTTAGCATCAATTTCGAACCTACTTTGTTTTAAAACACTAATAAATGTCCAAATAGCTGGAATCATAACTACAACAGCTAATAATGATGCAAGTCTTGCCACACGTTTTCTTTTAGCTGAATTAGCGTATTTAAGCATTGGAAAACGTAACACTTTAAGCACTAAAAATGTTGCCAATGCAATAAAAATGGTATTTATTGTAAACAGGTACATCGCCCCTAAAAAGTAATCCCATTTACCTTTTGCTAAACCGTAACCAGCAGTACATAATGGCGGCATTAATGCTGTGGCAATTGCTACACCAAAAATTACTGATGCTATAGTGCCTCGTTTTGTTCGAGCGATAATTAATGCTAAACCACCAAAAAAGGCAATTAAAACATCTCTAATATCAGGTTGTACTCTACCCAAAAGTTCTGATGTATCTTCGCTTAACGGAAATAACCAAAAGAATAAAAAAGCGGTTAATAAACTTAATACAATCATAGTTGCTAAGTTTATTAAGGAGCGTTTTAAAGTATCTATATCATTAATAGCAATAGAAAGACCAACACCTAAAATAGGCCCCATAAGTGGAGAAATTAACATGGCTCCAATTACAACAGCAGTAGAATTAGCATTTAAGCCAATTGATGCTACAAAAATAGAACAAACTAAAATCCAAGCCGTGGCACCTTTAAAGGGAATATCCCCTTTTATAGCATCAATAGTTGCGTCTCTATCTGTGTCCTCTCTAAAATCTAATAACTCACTAAAAAAAGTTTTTATGTTTTTAAACAATCCTTGAGCATCTTTTTTTATAGCTTCTTTAGACTGCTCTACAGCTTGTTCATTTTTTAATTCCTCCTCAGAGAAATTGAATTTACTTTCTTCACTCATAATGATTAACCATATTGCTCTCCATATTTATCTTTAACTTTTTGGAGTACTTTTTTAATATCTTGTTCTTTTTCCTTAGGAAAGATAAGCAAAACTTCGTCTTTATCAACAATTATATAATCTTTTAAACCATCAACAACTACAATTTTATCGTTTTTTGTACGTATCATATTTCCTGAAGCCTCATCGGTTAATGTTCTGGCATTTACAACTGCGTTACCATCGTCATCTTTATCTAATTTATCATATAAGCTACCCCAAGTTCCTAAATCGTTCCAATCAAATTCTGCTGCTATAACAAAAACATTATCAGACTTTTCCATAATAGCATAATCTACCGAAATATTTTCTGCTAAAGGATAATTTTCTTTTATAAAATCGTCTTCAAAGTTAGTATTATAAACAGAAATTCCTTTCTCAAAATGCTTATATAAATCTGGTTGATTATTTTGAAATGCCTCAACCACACTTTTTGCACTCCACATGAAAATACCCGCATTCCATAAAAAATTACCTTGAGCTATAAATTCTTTTGCAGTTTCGTAATCGGGTTTTTCTCTAAATTGGTTAACCAGTTTAACTATTTCTGTTGAAGTTTTTTCAAACTCAATATAACCATAACCTGTGTTTGGAAATGTTGGTTGAATACCTAATGTCATTAAAGCATTATTGTTTGAACAAAAATCGAAAGCTTGTTGCACGTTTTTAGAAAACGTTGTTTCATCTTCAATCCAGTGATCACTTGGTGCGACAATCATTACCGCATCTGGATTTTGTTTTTGAATTTTTAAAGATGCATATAAAATACAAGGTGCTGTATTTCTCATAGCAGGCTCTAAAACTACTTGCCTTTGAGTAACTTCTGGTAATTGCTCTAAAACCAAATCATTATAACGCTCATTAGTTAAAATAAAAATATTTTCTTTCGGAATTAATTTTGCAAGCCTATGAAACGTTTTTTGAATTAACGTATCTCCAGTTCCTAACATATCGTGAAACTGTTTTGGAAAATCTTGTGTACTAACAGGCCAAAACCTTGATCCTACTCCTCCGGCCATTAATATGGCATAATAATTTTTATTCATAATTTTCTTTTAGTAATTCTACTTCTGCATTAGGGTTAAAAAGGTATAATTTTCCTGTTTTAACCTCAACACACTCATAACGCTTTACTCTTTGATTTCCTTTTTTGAAAACTTTTCCATTATATAATTTAAAAGCGCTTCCCAAAGGTATTTCAAATATATAAGTTTTATTGTTTGGTTCGTCGAATTGCTTTAAAGCGTAGGCTAATTGCACATCTGTGTCGCTAGAAGCCTTTGGATTTTTAAAATGTTTTGCTAAAAGCGGAAGCAATTGATTTGGGAAAGTTTCAGGATTTATAAATGGTAACATTAAATGCTGAAACGTACGTTTCCATTCAATTCCATGTGGTTTTATAAAACGTCCATAATTTTTATAGGCTTCAAAATGCGCAATCTCATGAATAAGTGTAATCAAAAATCGATACTTATTTAAGTTAGAATTTATAGTTATTTGATGCTTTCCATTTGGCAATCGCATATAATCTCCATGACGTGTTTTACGTTCGTTTTTAATTTTAACTAATAAATTATCGTGCTCTAATAATTTTAGAACTTGAGGTAATGTTTTTTCTGGTAAGTAACTTACAAGTTGATTTTGCATATTTGCTAAAATAATCTAATTCTTAAAAGAAAAACAATTGGCTTTATTAAAAAAATAATAAATTCGTTTTTAAATTATACTTCAGTAAAAACTTGAATTAAGTATAAAAAGCAAAGTAGATTTGATAAACTCCAAAGTCATTAATAAATACCCTATTTTAGTTTATAGTATTACTGCATTGATTGCTTGTATTTTATTAAACCTAGGGATTTTTAGAGACTATGCTTTTAGAGATGCTTATGAATATATTTGGACTGCAAACAATAGTCCTTTTTTTATTAATGAATTTGTACAAGGCGGGCGATTCCTATTAGGTATTATTTGCAAGTTTGTTTATGGTGATTTTAGTGATACCACTTCAGACTTAAAATGGGTTAGACTATTTTCATTGATAACTTCAGTTCTTTTTTCAGTACAAATTTTCAGCTTTTTACTCAAACAAAAACTAAAAATATTTGAAGCTGCTTTATTTTCATTTTTAGTTTTAACTATTCCATCCTTTACTGTTTATATGGGTTGGACTGCAACACATGAAATTCCTTTCATATTAAATATTACATTTTTTGCTGGTTTGCGCCTACTAATTGTGATTGAAAAAAAAGAAAAAGTTGTTTTAAACTATTTAACTGCACTCTTTTTAGTTGTTGTTAGTTTATGTATTTATCAACCTGCCGCAACAGCCTTTTTAATTCCATTCACTTTTTTAATTGTAATTACTAAAACATTCTCTTTAAAAAAGTTTATATCGTTACTACTTTTTCTAAGTTTTGCATTCATCTTATACTTTCTAATTTTTAAACTCTCTTTGAATTGGTATAATTTGGAGCCAGCTAGAAGAGCTGAAATAGATATCCTAAAACTTCCATTAAATGTTATACGGTTTTACTTAAAAGAATTTAGAATGCTCCTTTATGGTAATGGAATTTTAATACTTCCATTATTATTTTTTGTAGTTGGAACATTTAGCTTTTTAGGTTTTTTCTATTCACTTTATCAAAAAAAGAAAAAAACAACTGAGTTATTTATATTAATATCATTTTTGATTTTAATTTTTCCTGTAAGTTATTCTCCTAATATATTATCTTCAACAAGTTATGTTTGTAGTAGAACCATCGCTCCTGCTGCAATTATATTTCTATTTTATCAGTTTATGTTTTTTAGAGAATTATGTTTAAAGAATAACGCTTACAAACTAACCGCTTTAACCTTAGCATTTTTGACAATTATTATTAGTTCAGTAAATCAAAATATTTATATCTCAAAAATTCAAAACAAAGAATATAATGCTATAAAAAACACATTTAATTCTATTCCTTTAGATAATAGAAAGAAGATTATCATCATTAAACCAAAAGAAGAATTTCTTCAAGAGTTTAAATTTTACAAACGAATTTATGCAGATGAATTTGCACAAGTTTCTTCTTCTAGGATTTGGGTTCCTAAACCAATGTTCAATCAAATATTAAAAGAGCGATTAGACTCTTTGGAGTTAGATAATAATTATTTTGTAATGAACGATATTGAAGTTTATGATATGAATGGTAAATATGATAAAACCGATGCTATTATAATTAACCTAATAGATGTTTTAAAAAAAGAATTTGGTAAGAAATAATGCTATTAAAGCATTTTTAATAGCATATCCATACTATCAAATGTTTTTGTTGCAACATTTTTTAACTCATTATTATAATCATGAGCAGTAAATCCAAAAACATCAAACCCTCCATTTTTTGCAGCATGAACCCCGGACAAACTATCTTCAATAATTAAACATTCATTAGGTTGAAAACCCATAGTTTTTGCTGCCCACAAAAAAACAGCTGGATCTGGCTTCCATTTTTGAATGGCGTAACAACTAAAAATTTTATTCTCAAAAAAAGGCAATAAATGAGTTAGCTCTAAATTAAGTTTTATTTTGGTTTCTGGTCCGCTAGAAGCTACACAAAAAGAAGTATTTAAATTTTGTAAAACATTTTTAACTCCTTCAATAGGTTTTATATTTATCTTAAAAGCTTCATAACTTCTCTTGCGATATTCTTCAATAAAATTCTCCTGTAATGGAACTGTAGTTAATTTTGATATTTGTTCAACACACGCATCTATAAAACTCCCTTTGAAATGTTTCATAGCATAATTTAAATCAATATCAGCGCCATATTCATTTGCCATATTAACTAAAACCCTATTACCTATAGGTTCGCTATCAACCAAAACTCCATCACAATCAAAAATAACACACTTGTATTTACTCATAAATTAAGGAGTAGAATTTGAAACCTGTAACAACTTTCCATTATAATATTTATTTCCATTAAGTGAAAAATCCAGAATATATTCTGCCATTTCTAAAGCTGTAGTTGGTGCTTGATAACCAGGAAAAGCATCTTCAAGCATTTCGGTTTGTACTGCTCCTAATGCTAACACATTAAAAGAGATACCTGAATCTTTATATTCTTCTGCTAATAGCTCGGTTAATGTTATAACTGCAGCTTTACTTGAGCTATAAGCTGCTAAACCCGGAAACTTCATACTACCTTGAACTCCACCCATAGAACTTATGGTTACTACATGACTACCTTCTTTCATAAAAGGCAACATTAAGCGTGTTAACTCCGCTACTCCAAAAACATTGGTTTTATAAACAGCTTCAAAATCTTTAATATTAGTTTCAGAGAATGGTTTATTGAGTAAAGCTCCAGCATTATTAATTAATATATCTACTTGCTTCCAATTATCAGTTATAAAACTTTCAACTTTTTTGTAGGCTTCAATATTTCCTAAATCGAATGAAAAGCAGGTTACATTATCTAATTTTAAATTTTGTACCGGTTTTTCATTCCGCGAAAGCGCTAAAACTTTATGTCCTGCTTTAGCAAAAAGTTGAACTAACTCAAAACCTATTCCCCTACTTGTTCCTGTTATTATTATGTTTTTACTCATCATTCATTATTATCTCTTTTGTTGGAGCATTTATCATGCCTTGTAAAGCAGGAATCATTTTATTTATAAAGCTCGTCATATGTTCAAAATCCATTTTATCAACTTCATCATCTACATGGTGATAATATTCAAAATTTGTAAAATCGAATGTTGATATGGCATGCGATGGCGTTTTAAATTCATTATAAAATGAAAAATTATCTGAACGCTTAAAAAGATTATATTCTTTAGCTTGAGGTAAAAAACCAATTATTTCTTCATTTGCATAAACATTTAACTTTTCTGCAATATTAGATTTATCATAACCTGTTATGTAAGCCAGAACTTCCCTTTCTGCTCTAGGCACTCCTACCATTTCAAAATTTATCATGGTGTATAAATCTATATTAGCTGTTTTTAATTTTTCTGCTAAATGTTCAGAGCCTTTTAAACCCATTTCTTCTGCTGCGTACAATGTAAATAAAACACTTCGCTTATTATTTTTGGCTTTTGAAAAATATTTTGCCCATTCTAAAACGGCTACCGTACCAGATGCATCATCATTGGCACCATTTGCAATCACATCTCCATCAACTTCTTTTCCTTTACCAATATGATCATAATGTGCACCTAAAATCACAAATTCATCTTTAAGATTTTCATCAGTTCCTTCTATATAACCAACAATATTATAACCAACAATGTTTTTTAGATTGAAACTATCTCTGTAAGTTTTGAAATAAGGTTTAACTCCGTTTTCTTTAAAAGTATTTTCTATATAAACAGCTGCTTTTTCTATACCTATAGTTCCTGTTTGTCTTCCTTCTAATTCATCTGAAGCTAAATAAGACAAACTTTTCTCAACATCAGTAACAGTAGCTAGTTCTATTTTAGAAGACTTACATCCTATTACAAGTAAAAAACCTAAGAGTAGTATAATATTTTTCATAATTCAAATTAAGATTTTAAAGATAAAAAACTAATATACAGCAATAAAATAAAATACTTGTTATTAGACTAACCACAAATTAAAATGCTATATTTGAGATAGTTAAACACTTTTCCTAGAATCTAATTAATAGAACTTAGTACTTTTTTTAAAAGTAATTTTAAAATTTAATAACAGCCGCTAAGTTATTGCATAAGCTTAATAAAAAACATGACAACCTTTAACTCGTTAAAATATTAACTCATTAGAAAACACAACCAATTATGCCAATATATCTAGATCTTCATGAAATGCCTGATGGTGTTACTGCAGAACATGTAGCAGAAATGCATCAAGCCGATTTAAAAATAGAACATCTACATAATTGTCGCGGATTGACTTATTGGTGTGACGAAAAAAGGCAAACAGCTTTCTGTTTAATAGAGGCTCCAAACAAACAAGCTCTTAAAAATTTACATGCTCAGGCTCATGGAGATATTCCTTTAAAAATAATTGAGGTAGACGACACAATTGTAGAATCATTTTTAGGAAGAATAGAAGATCCTGAAAAATCGAAAAATACTGAGTTAAATATTATAAACGACCCCGCTTTTAGGGTATTAATGGTCATTGAAAGTAGTAATTATTTAAAACATCTTGAAACTAATCAATTTTCCATATTTGCTCAAAAATTTCATGATAATATTTCTAAAACTTTAAAAAAATTTAACGGTCGCGTTGTAAAAAAAGATAACAACTCTTATTTAGTATCCTTTAAATCTGTAACCGATGCTGTTTCATGTGGTTCGAAAGTACAGTCGCAATTTAAACCTAATCAAAATTCCTCTACAAGTAAACTTAATATTGCTTTAACTTCTGGTATTCCTATAACTACTAATAAAGAAAGTATTTTTGAAGATACCATTACACTTGCCACACGCATGTGTAACGTTATTAAGAACCAATTAGTAATTACTACCGAAGTAAAATTATTATATGAAAGTGAAAACAGAAATTCTTTCATTAATAATGAAATTATAAAAACATTAAAACCTAATGAAGAAAAATTCCTAACTCAATTAATTGATTTTGTAGAACAAATTTGGAATAAACCCAACTTTAATGTTAATGATTTTAGCAAAGCTTTAGGTTTAAGTAAATCGCAGCTTTACAGAAAATTAACTCATTTAACAGGACAATCTCCAAATAATTTCCTAAAAGAATTTAGGTTACATAAAGCTTTGAATTTAATACATAAGCAATATGGTAACATTTCTGAAATTGCATTTGAGACAGGTTTTAATAGTGCTGCATATTTTTCAAAGTGTTTTCTTGATAAATATGGTGTTCTCCCTTCAAAATATATTCAGCAGCATGTAGTGTAAGCTGGTTTTTTTTAATAAAATTAGCAATGGTTCAAAATTCTACTTTTTTGAATTAAATGTATAATTGTGTTCGTTTCTCTCTTTATAGTTTTGACAAATAATCAATAAAATTAAAAATTATGAAAACAAAACTAATAGTAATGTTGGTTGTGATTTTAGGGCTTTCATTCACAAATTGTAAAGAAAAAGAACAAACTCCAATCATTGAAGAGTCAAAAGTTGACATACTCAACGATGACTTTCCTGAAGCTAAAGCTGAAATAAAAAAAGTAATTGATGACATCTTTAAATGTTTCCAAGAAAACGATGCCGACAAACTAATAGCGCATCACATTTATGGTTCAAAGTTTACAGAATTCAGAAACGATGAACCTCGTTTTGGTTCAGAAGAAAACGAAGCATACGAAAGAGGGTTTGTTGGTGCTATTTCTAATTTTGACTACACCCTTGGCGGTTTAAAGATTGATGTTTTTGGAGATGTTTCTGTTGTGACTTTCGAAGCAGATTTCAGACCCAAAATTCAAGAGCAAACGCCTCAAATATGGGCTAATGTAACTTTAGTTTTTATAAAAGTTAACAATACTTGGAAAATAACTCACGAACATTTTTCACAATTTGAAAAGACTAAAAATGTATAACTTTTTTAACCAACCATAACCAAAAAAGCAATGAAAAATTTAGTAAAAAATTTACAACCTGAATCAATTAACGCATTTGCTTCTCAATTAAGAGGAGATATTGTATTACCTGAAAACACTTCATATAACGAAACACGCAAAGTTTATAATGGTATGATTGATAAACGTCCAGGAATGTTTGTAATGTGTCTTGATGTGGCCGATGTAATAGCTGCCGTAAACTTTGGAAGAGACAACAACCTATTAATTGCTGTAAGAGGTGGCGGACATAATGGCGGAGGATTAGGATTGTGCGACGACGGACTTGTTATTGATTTGTCTGGATTAAAATTTGTTCGGGTAGTCACCTCTAATAACACAGTAAGAGTTGGAGGTGGAAATCTTTGGGGAGAAGTAGATCATGCTACACACGCTTTTGGATTGGCAGTTCCAGCAGGAATAATATCTACAACTGGTGTTGGCGGGTTAACTTTAGGTGGTGGCGTTGGCCATTTATCTAGAAAATATGGCTTAACCATTGATAACTTATTAGAAGCCGATATGGTTTTGGCAGATGGTTCGTTTGTTACTGTAAGTAAAAATGAAAACTCCGATTTGTTTTGGGCTATTCGTGGTGGTGGTGGAAACTTTGGCATTGTAACATCTTTTAAATTTCAAGCTCATCCTGTAAAAACGGTTATTGGAGGTCCAACATTATGGCCTATAGAAAGAACTGAAGAAATTATGGCATGGTATCATAAATTTATTAATAAAGCACCTGAAGAATTAAATGGTTTTATTGCCACTATGGTTATTCCAGGTCCTCCTTTTCCAGATTTTTTACACGGAAATAAATACTGTGGTATTGTATGGTGTTATACTGGAAATCAAGATGAATTTGATAAATTAATTAAACCCGTTATGGAATTAAATCCTGTTTTTGCTCATTGTGGTGAAATGCCTTATCCATCTATTCAAACCATGTTCGATGGTATGCTACCTCATGGTTTACAATGGTATTGGAGAGCTGACTTTTTTAATGAATTAGGGCCTGAAATTAGTGCTCAACATTTAAAATTCGGTTCTAAAATACCAACTTCGCTATCTCAAATGCATTTATATCCTATTAGTGGTGCTGCAAGTCGTGTTGGATTAGAAGATACGCCTTGGGCATATCGTGATGCCAAATATGCAGGAGTTATCGTTGGCGTTGATTCAGATCCTGCAAACGCAGATATAATCACCAATTGGTGTAAAGACTATTGGGAAGCATTGCATCCTTATTCTTCTGGAGGAGCATATTCAAATTTTATGATGGATGAAGGGCAAGAACGTGTTCAAGCAAGTTACAAACACAACTATGAAAGGCTAGCTAAAATCAAAGCTAAATACGACCCTGAAAATTTATTTAAAGTCAATCAGAATATAAAACCGAAAAATTAAATTCTTTTTTAAGTATATTATTAAGCAAAAAACCTGTTTCAAATAATTGAAACAGGTTTTCATATCTATAATATTATTATATGTTTTTACACTAACATAGTAACAGGGTTTTCTATATACCCTTTTAATGTTTGAAGAAATTGAGCACCTGTAGCGCCATCAACCGTTCTATGGTCACAAGCTAAAGATAATTTCATGGTGTTACCTACAACAATTTGTCCATTTTTAACCACTGGTTTTTCAACTATATTTCCAACTGAAAGAATTGCTGAATTTGGCTGATTAATAATCGAAGTAAAAGTATCAATACCAAACATTCCTAAATTAGAAACCGTAAATGTACTTCCTTCCATTTCTGCTGGTGTCAACTTTTTATTTCTAGCTTTTCCTGCAAGATCTTTAACCGCTGCTCCTATTTGTGGTAAGGTTTGTTCGTTTGCAAACTTAACTACAGGAACTACTAAACCATCTGGAACAGCCACTGCAACACCAATATGTACATGATTATTTAATCGCATTTTATCTGCAAACCATTGCGAGTTTACTTGAGGATGCTGTTTTAATGCTAAAGCACAAGCTTTAACAATCATATCATTATATGATATTTTTGTATCTGGAATAGAATTAAATTGTTGACGAAATGCAATTGCATTTTCCATATCAAATTCTACACTTAAATAGTAATGTGGTGCTGTAAATTTAGAATTTGTTAAAGCTTTTGCAATCGCTTTACGCATTTGTGAATTTGGTACATCTTCAAAATCTTCTTGTCCTGCTGGAATAAATTTACCAACGGATGCGCCAGATACAGGTGTAAAGTTTTCAATATCGCGTTTTATAATACGACCATGCTCTCCAGAGCCTTGGACTTGTGTTAAGTTAATACCTTTTTCTTCAGCTAATTTTTTAGCTAATGGAGATACAAAAACACGTCCGTTTGCTGTAACTGGAGTTGGTTTTGGTGCATTTGCTTTAAGTTCTGAAGTTTTAGCGGTATCTGCAACCTTAGGAGTTTCTTTTTTTGGCGCTTCTTCTTTCTCAGTCTCCTCAGAGGTTACTGAAAAATTTACTGCAATACCAGAAACATCTGTTCCTGCAGGACCAATAATAGCTAAAAGCTCATCTACTTTAGCTGACTCACCTTCTTGTAAACCTATTTCTAATAAAGTACCTGATTGGAATGATTCAAACTCCATAGTAGCTTTATCAGTTTCTATTTCAGCTAGAATATCACCTTCTTCAACTGTGTCACCTACTTTTTTTAACCAAGTCGCTACAGTTCCTTCTTCCATAGTATCGCTCAAACGAGGCATAGTTACAACTACAACGCCTTCTGGCAATTCTACACTAGCGGTTTCCTTTTTAGCTTCAACAGCAGGAGAATCCTTTTCTTTTGTAGCTTCAGTTTTTTCTTCTTTCGCTTCCGCGGATGCGTTTCCTCCTCCATTTAATAAAGCTGAAATATCTTCACCTTCTTCCCCAATAATAGCCAAAAGCTCATCTACTTTAGTAGTTTCACCTTCTTGAACACCAATATGAAGTAATGTTCCTTCATTAAAGGATTCAAACTCCATGGTAGCTTTATCGGTTTCTATTTCAGCTAAAATATCACCTTCTTCAACTTTGTCACCAACTTTTTTTAACCAAGTTGCAACGGTTCCTTCTTCCATTGTGTCGCTTAAACGCGGCATATTTACTACTGTTGCCATAGTTATTTATAATTTATGTTGAATGAATGGATAGTCTTCTTGCTCATAAACCACATCGTACATCACCTTTTTATCTGGGAATGGCGACTCTTCTGCAAATTTTTCACATTCTGCTACTAATGCTTTTACGCGTTTATCAATAACTTTAATGTCATCTATAGAAGCATATTTCTTTTCAAGAATAATATCTTTTACTTGTGTAATAGGGTCTATTTTCTTGTATTCTTCAACTTCATCTTTCGTTCTATAGTGTTGTGCATCACTCATTGAATGCCCTCTGTAACGATACGTTTTTAATTCTAAAAATGTTGGCCCTCCTCCTTTTCGGGCTCTCTGTATAGCTTCATCAAAAGCTTCAGCAACTTTAACTGGATTCATCCCATCAACTGGTCCACAAGGCATTTCGTACCCTAACCCAAGTTTCCATATATCTGTATGACTTGCTGTTCTTTCAACAGAAGTACCCATAGCGTAACCATTATTTTCACAAACAAAAACAACAGGAAGATTCCATAGCATAGCTAAGTTAAAAGTCTCGTGTAAAGAACCTTGTCTTGCAGCACCATCACCAAAACAACATAAAGTAACGGCGTCGCTATCGTGATATTTATCTCCAAATGCAATACCTGCTCCTAATGGAATTTGGCCTCCAACAATACCATGCCCTCCATAAAAACGGTGCTCTTTTGAAAAGATATGCATAGAACCACCAAGACCCTGTGAGGTTCCTGTAGCTTTACCATACAATTCTGCCATAACACGTTTTGGGTCTACACCCATGCCTATTGGCTGAACGTGATTACGATAAGCAGTAATCATTTTATCTTTAGTCAAATCCATAGCGTGTAAAGCTCCTGCTAATACTGCTTCTTGACCATTGTATAAGTGAAGAAATCCTCTAACTTTTTGTTGAATATAAACTGCCGCTAGTTTATCTTCAAATTTTCTCCAGAATAACATGTCTTCATACCATTTAAGGTAGACCTCTTTTGTAACTTTTTTCATTAGTGACCTTAATTTAACAAAGGAAAAACAAAAGTAATACTTTAGTCATTAATGGAAAAACTGAAAATCGTAATTTTTTACCTGATTTTTTTATAATACCTCTTTATTAAACATCAAAGGCAATAAATTTTCTAATGATTTAGACTTTGCAACCTTTCCAGTTTCTCCCATAAAATAAATTTCAATAGGTGTTTCCTGTTTTATTTCATATTCTGCAATAGCTTGCCTACAAGCTCCACAGGGAGGAATAGGTTCTTTTGTTTGATGTTTTTTTGAGCCCGCAGTAATTGCCATTCTAACTATTTTTGCATTTGGATATTTAGCTCCAGCATAGTAAATAGCTGTTCTTTCGGCACATAACCCAGATGGATAGGATGCGTTTTCCTGATTATTACCAGTTACTATCTCATTATTATCTAAGAGTAATGCAGCACCAACATGAAATTTTGAATATGGCGCATATGCTTTTTCTCTGGCTTCAACAGCTTTTTGCATAAGTGTAAAAGCATCTTGCGGAAGTTCATGTACATTATCAAAAACATATAATGTAGACTCTATTTTTATTTCCTTCATAGTTTGGAATGTATGCGGTAAATTTAAAAAACTATTACAGACAAAAAAACTATTGCTAAAGCAATAGTTTTTGATTCTTATTTAATGTGATACAATTAATTAATATTCGTCATATTCTCCTGCCCCAATATTGAAGGTTAATGAGAAACGTAAAGTATTTTCTAATGGACTTTGAATTTTAGATGCTGAAAACAAATACGACAAGTCTATATTAACAACATTTGCTTTAAAACCTGCACCAAGAGCTAAAAATTTTCTTGCCCCTTTTTCTTCTGCTTCATTAAAATAACCTGCTCTAAAAGCGAATGAATCTTGATATAAATACTCTGCACCAAGTGCCCAAGTAAATTCTTTTAACTCTTCACTAAAACCATCAGGAGCATCACCAAATGATTGAAATATTCCTGATAAAAAGTTAACATCTTGTGATTTTCCAGAGATAATAACATCTGACTCAACTAGATTTCCTAAATCGTCTTCATCCTCTTCATAAGTACCATTCCCATTATTATCTGTAAATTCATATTCATCACCTAAAATTGGAGGTGTTGGTACTAATAGTTTAGCAACTTCAGCTGTAACAGCAATTTTATTGTAATCATCAAATATAAAATCGAAGCCCGCTCCAAGTCTTAAATTGGTAGGTTGAAAATTCTCTGAACCATCTTCTGTATACTTAAATTTTGGACCTAAATTTTGAATTGCAAATCCAGCTCTCCAACGTCCGTTAAAATCATTATAAGCCTCTTCTTCACTTTGATAATATCCCGAAATATCTACACCAAAAGTACTGGCACCATCTGTATTACCACTACCATCATCAAGTCTTAAATCTGACACAAGATATCTCATAGCAACAGCCATTGCAAATTGATCTGACAACCTTAATGCATAAGACACATCTAAAGCAAACTCGTTTGGTCTTTGAATTAATGCTTCAGAAAATTCATCGTTAACAAATTCTATATCACCTAATGAAAAATATTTTAAACTTGCTCCAAAAGCACTTTTCTCATCTAAACGATTAAAATAGGTAAGGTTTCCTAAAAATATATCATTTACCAATTTACTTAAGTAAGGTGTATAACTAACTCCAAAACCTGATTTTGTTTCAGAAAAAGCATATTTAGATGAGTTCCATTGTTGCGAAAAGGCATCAACTGAAGTAGCCACACCCATATCTCCCATAGCAGCAGCACGAGCATCTGGCGCAATTAATACAAATGGCAATCCTGTTGTAATTACTCTACTGTCATTTGTTTTTGGAATTATAGTTGTTTGAGCGTTCATTTTCAATATAAAAACAAATGCTGCTGATAACAATATTAGATTCTTCATGAATAAATTTTAATTTAACAAATATAATTTTTTATTAGAGGATAACAAGTTTCTCTATTTTTTCTACTTTCTTATTTAAAAGATTGGAATGCACAGTAAGTTTATAAATATAAACCCCTTTTCCTATTTTGTCTCCAAAATCGTCTCTTCCATCCCATATTAAATCTCTTGACAAAGAACTTGTTGTTTTTATACCTCCTGTGGTTTGTCCATTTAAGGTTCTTACCAATTTACCTGAAACAGTAAATATCTGTATAGAAACGTCTAAAGGTTCCGAACTATTGTGATTGAACCAAAATTCTGTATAATTTACAAATGGATTTGGGTAATTTAGAACGTTATTTATTACTAAATCTTGGTCTTTATCAAATACAATAAATTGAATTTCTGAAATTGATGAATTGTTGTAAACATCCCATGCCTTAAGAGTTAAAGTATGCAAACCAGGTTCTAAATCTCTAAACGGAAATGACACAACACCTTTTGTATAATCATCAACTTCTGTTTGATAATAATCATTTAAAATAAAAGGATTAGTTTCATCACCATCTAATATAGCTACAATATCATGACCAATACCACTTGCTGTATTTATTCCGTTTAAATCTTCAAGTTTAGCTAATAATGTAGGTTCTTCGTTGGTAATTCCTCCTGAGACAAAATTTTCATCATTCATATATAATGTAATGATTGGTCCAATATTATCTTCGGCTGCATTTTCATTAATCCCTCCTATTCTAACCGTATTCATACTTGCTCCCGATTGATTTTCTGTGAGTTCTTCATTTTTTGAATAAAAGCTCACTTTACCAAACCCAACAGGAACACCTATATCTTTTGGCACTACAAAGTCAAATTCAAATTGACCATTATTTACAGATGCCTGCCCTCTGAAAATGATTTCACCAAGAGTGGTAAAATTTAACTTTACAAGCTCTCCATTTAATCGCGTACGATCATTAGCTAAGGTTTCTCTATCTATAGATTTATCATAAATTGTAGCCGAAAGCGTTCCATTATAATTAGGCAGCACATTGCCAAAAATGTCTGTGACTTCTCCTGCCAATTTTACATAACTTAAGGCTTTCAATGTATCTGTTGCCTGAGCAATAGGCACATCATTTATTTCAGTTAATCTTATGTTTGGTTTCGGAAATGCTAATTTCATTGCTGGATCTCCAATAAAAAATATTAATCTCTTTTGGCTTGCACCAGCAACTGCGGGGTCATTTTTTGCTAACCTTAAGGCTTCTGCCATTGAAGGATATTCGTAATCATTATAAACGTCATTATCACTATAAGAAAACAAATACTGACCCAATGTATTATTAAATGAGATGGCAAAACTTACAAAAATTTGTCTTGTTGTTGTAATTAAACTAATAGCCCCTGCTTGTTTATTCCAGTAAGTAAATTCGCCTGCAGTTTCCCTAAAAGGATTATCAAACCTAGTAAATTCACATGTTACAGTAACAAAACAATTAAGTTTACAGAAATTGCGTAACCCATTCACATCTGGTTTTAACAGAATACGTTCTTCTGCTAAACCATCTTCTCCTCCATGTCCAAAATAATTCACTACCAAAGCTCCGTTATCTATTGCATTAACAATTTCAGTAGTTACCGCTGGATATCTATCACCTCCTGCTGAAGATTCTTGTTGAAAAGCATCAGAGTGAATTTTAACTACATTCATGAATGGTTTTTCCTGAGTTACTAAATTCCCAACATTATCTGTAGTTTCTTGTAATAACCCTTCCCAATCTTTATCAACATCATCAGAAATAACAACAAAATTATTTCTCCAACGCCCAAAAGATTCTTTTGTATAATATGATTCTATTTTATCGACCATTTCTTTAGCACGCTGTGGCGTATCTGCTAAAATTCTACCTACAGCAATATCGAGCCTATCACTGGTAGCCATTGTACCTTCATTTTCGTCCATAAGCCCATAAAAATCATCAGAAACAAAAGAGGTAGCTAAATTAAAACTACCGTATGCATGCCATGAAGGAACAATATTAGTATTATTAGAGATTCTATCTTTATAATCAAATGAACCATCACCAAACAAACACAAGTATTTTAATCTTCTCTCTAGTGTACTGGCATTATCATAAACGTATTTGACCAAGTTTCTAATAGCACCAATATCCTGATTTCCAGAACTAAACTCATTATAAATTTCGTCTAACCCAACTATTTTTACATTTAAATTATATTGATTTCTGTTAATTTGAGCTAAACGTTCTGCTTGAGCAAGGGTATTATTTGGTGTAACAATTATATAATCTATATCTTGAAATTCACCTTGACTATTTTGAAAAATAGTGCCTTTAATATTTTGATTATTTACTACCGTTTTTGAATCTAACTTTGGTTCAAAATAGTCCTGTGGAGTTAAAGCTATATATGTTTTTAAACTTCCTAAAGCAGATGTAAAACTTAAATTTGGGTTTTGATCAATATTTACAAAATTTGAAACGTTATAAATATCAGTAACATTCCATATTTCTGAAATTTGTGATGCATTAGTAATATTATATTGTCCTATACCAGAAGCAGTAGCAACTTCGCTGTTTTCAAATTGAAATTGTTTATCATGAAAATTCAAATTACGTTTAGCCTTTATTGCTATGTAATCTAAATAACCAAGTGTACTAGGGTTGCCTTGATTATCAAAATTAAGCCCAACATTGATACTTGATGAGTTTACATTAACAATACCATTATACGAAGCTCCGCTTGCTAAAGTAGGGTTTGAAACCCCTGGAATTGAAAGCGTAGAAACTGAAAAACCATTAACAGTTACTTCCATAGCACTATCACTTGAAGATGCTGTAGCTACAAGAACTTCTAAACTTATCGGCTCTGTGGTTACTAAATCTGGAAAATTGAATGTGAATTCTTTATTGTTTTCAACATCAAATCTATCTCCAAACCAGCGTCGTCCTAAAGAAAGTAAATTATATTCGTCAACCTCATGATATTGATAATCTTCAAAGGTGTTAATAACCATATCTACTGTTCCTGTAGGTTGAACAAATGGTTCAATTCTTTTTCCATTACCAGAACTTACGTTTATATAATAGTATGTTTTATCTGTATAACAATTAATATGTGTTCTACTATCTGAATTGTATCCTTTTGGACCTTGTGCATAAAATAGTATATGGTCATCATTATCTAATACACCATCTTCTTCACCTACAAATTTTATAGCATTTTCTGGAACATCAAAAGGATATTCCACTGCATTAGAAAAAGGAATCATACGACCACCATGTCCAAACAATTTTATTGTTCTTGGATCAACATTATTTACATTAACTCCTAAACGCTGTAAAAAACTTTTAGACAACTTAAAAGCACCTGTAGTATCTACATAAAACCGATACCATTCTCCAGTTCTTAAAACTGAATTTGAAATAATTTTTGAGCTTCCAAACGTTTTGTTTGTAGAAAATCTATTAGTATTACTTCCGTTTGTGTAATTTATTTGAAAAGAAGTTACTCTTTTATAGCTTCCATTAACATCTTTAATAATAGGTGAAAGCTGAAAATAGATATACTTTTTATTTCTTGCAATTGAATTTTTTAAAGTATATACTAATTCATTCGGAATAGTATTTAAATCTAAATCTTTTAAATCTGCCCTAGAAATTGCCTGATAAGCAACATTAGTAATGGATACTGAAGACTCATTAACTAAATTATTAGCTTCCCATTGGTCTACAAATTGCAAACCTTCTTCAAAGTTATAGGTGAAATACTCTTTGTTGAAAGAAGGAACTTCAATTGAAAAATTCCCGCCAGAAAGTATTTGCGTGCTTTCCCAAAGAATACTGTATTTTTTTTGTTGTGCAAATAAAACTGTTGAAGAAATCAACAATAAAAAAATAATTTTCTCTTTCATTACAAAGTAAACGTCTTTAAGGCTTTGTTATTATTAAAAGCATAACATTTTTAAAACTACACCAAAAATACGATAATAATTTGGTAAAATACACGTTAATACATGACAAAACGGTGCTTCAAAACAGCAAAAACATCGTTGTAATGTATTAAAAACAGGATGAAATACACTTTTTTTTGGTTAAAATGCAAAAAATAGCTTGTGTTATTCGGTTTAATTCTTATATTGCAGCACCAAAAATATTATTAGCTTACTTAAAAGTATGGATATGAAAAAAATAGTAGCATTAAAGATTGTATTGGTTTTGGCTATAACATTAGCCTTTACTGGTTGTAAAAAATCTTCTAGTTCAAAAAATAGTTCCAGAGCTACCGGATGGCAAATCAACTCAAAAGAAGGTGGTTTCCAATATAACACAGACTTCAAAGAACAAGAAACTTCTCCTGGATTAGTTTTTGTAGAAGGAGGTACCTTTACAAAAGGTAGAGTTCAAGATGATGTTATGCATGATTGGAACAATAGTCCAAATCAGCAACACGTTCAGTCTTTCTATATGGACGAAACCGAAGTAACTAACGCCATGTATTTGGAGTATTTAGATTGGTTAAAAAGAACATACCCACCATCAGAAGACATCTACAGAGCTATTTATCATGGTGCTTTACCAGACACATTGGTTTGGAGAAACCGTTTAGGTTTTAATGAAGTTATGACAGAAAACTATTTACGTCACCCAGGTTATGGAGAATATCCTGTTGTTGGTGTAAGCTGGATTCAAGCTGTAGAATTTGCTAACTGGCGTTCAGACCGTGTTAATGAATACAATTTAGAAAAAGCTGGTTATTTAAAACGTGATGCAAAAGTTACCGATGTAAATGCAGAACAAACATTTAATACCGATACATACATTAATGCGCCTACACTAACTTATGGTGGTAATGAAGAAATTATTAATGGTGAAAAGCGTAATAAGAAATTTGTAAGAACTGATGCCGAAGGTAACGAATCTAATATTTATGCTACTCGTGAAACTGGTTTAATTTCGCCTAAGTATAGGCTACCAACTGAAACAGAATGGGAATATGCCGCTTTAGGGTTAAGTGAAATTAGAAATTACAATTTATACCGTGGACGTAAAAAATATCCTTGGGACGGACAATATACTCGTTCTGGAAAACGTAAAACTCGTGGAGACCAAAAAGCTAACTTTAAACAAGGAAAAGGTGATTATGGCGGAATTGCAGGATGGTCTGATGATGGTGCTGATATTACAAATGCTGTAAAATCATATGAACCTAATGATTTTGGTTTATACGATATGGCAGGTAATGTTGCTGAATGGGTTGCAGATGTTTACAGACCTATTGTAGATGATGAATTTAACGATTTTAACTACTATCGTGGTAATGTTTATACTAAAAATGCATTAAATGAAGATGGATCAGTTAAAGTTGTTACATCTGATGATATAGTTTACGATACATTATCAAACGGAAAAGTAGTAGCTAGAAATTTACCTGGTGAAATATTACAAGTTCCTGTTGATGACAATGAAACTTATTTAAGAACAAACTTTGATAAGAGTAATGAAATAAACTTTAGAGATGGAGACAAGCGTTCTTCACGTTATTTTGAAAGCTTTAACGATGATGAAGAAGAAGGAGAAGCAGAAAGCGATACAAGAAAAATGTATAACTCTCCTAAGCATACCATTACTAGAGATTCTTTAGGAAACATTATTAGAGAATACGACAAAAGAAATAACAGAACTTCTTTAATTAATGACGAAGTTAGAGTTTATAAAGGTGGTTCTTGGAAAGACAGAGAGTATTGGTTAGATCCAGCTCAAAGACGTTATTTCCCTCAAGATATGGCTACAGATTATATTGGTTTTAGATGTGCTATGTCTCGTGTAGGATCTAAAAGCAAAGCAAAAAATAAAACAAAAAACTAAATAGTTTTTTCTAATAAAGATTTAAAAGTCCTAGCGTTTGTTAGGACTTTTTTTAATACATTTAATTTTATAATTAAGACTTATCTAATAATTGAAAATAGAAGTATTACATCAACTTTTTTTAAAATGTAACTCGGTATGCACCGATACTAGAAAAATTCAAAAAAATGATATTTTTTTTGCTCTTAAAGGCGAAAACTTTAATGGCAACACTTATGCTAAGAAAGCTATTGAATTAGGAGCAAAATATGCCGTTGTAGATGAAGCACAGTTTAACAATCAAGCAGAAACTATTTTAGTAAATGATGTTTTAGAAACTCTTCAAAAGTTAGCCTCATTTCATAGAAATTATTTAAAAATTCCAATAATTGCTTTAACTGGTAGTAATGGCAAAACAACCACTAAAGAGCTTATTAATTCTGTGCTATCACAAAAGTTTAAAACCACAGCTACTATTGGTAATTTGAATAATCATATTGGTGTTCCGCTTACGCTTCTTTCTATGACAAAAGACACTGAAATTGGTATTGTAGAAATGGGTGCCAATCATAAAAAAGAAATTGAGTTTTTATGTACTATCGCACAACCAGATTATGGTTATATAACAAATTTTGGTAAAGCCCATTTAGAAGGTTTTGGTGGGGTTGAAGGTGTTATAAAAGGTAAAAGCGAAATGTATGATTACTTAATTACAAACAACAAAATTGCTTTTGTAAATGCTAAAGATTCTATTCAAGTTGAAAAAACTAAAAATGCTAATACCTTTTCGTTTGGAAATGAAAAAGAAGATGTTTGTATTGATTTTATTTCGGCTAAACCTTTTGTTATATGTCATTATAATGGAACAAATATAGAAAGTCAGCTTATTGGCTCTTATAACTTCAACAATATTGCAGCAGCTATTGCAATTGGAAATTATTTTAAGGTTAAAGACAACGATATAAAAACTGCTATAGAAAATTATATACCTTCTAATAACAGGTCTCAAATAATAAATAAAGACTCAAACAAAATTATTTTAGATGCTTACAATGCAAACCCATCAAGCATGCATGCTGCTTTATCCAATTTTGAAAATCAAATCGGATACAAAACCGCTATTTTAGGTGATATGTTTGAACTTGGTGATGATGCAGAAGTAGAACACCAAAATATAGTAGACTTTGCTACTTCATTAAAAATAGATCAGCTTATTTTTATTGGTGAAAATTTTTATCAATCTAAAACAAACTCAAATAAAGCTAGAAAGTATAAAACCTTTGAAGATTTTAAAAACGATTTTAATGTATCTGAAATAGAAAACAACACTCTACTTATTAAAGGCTCAAGAGGTATGGCTTTGGAACGTATTTTAGAATTATTATAAACTTAGAAAACTTATATAAAATAAAAAATCCTAAAGTAAATACTTTAGGATTTTTTTGTGGGCGCGAAGGGATTCGAACCCCTGACCCCTTGGGTGTAAACCAAGTGCTCTGAACCAACTGAGCTACGCGCCCTCTAAATTGGACTGCAAATATAACCTAGTTTTTAATACTGCAAAAACTTTTTTAAAAAAAAATTAAATTATTTCTGCTACAACAAAAGTACTACCTCCAATGAAAACTAAATCTGTAGTTTTTGAATTTTCTAATGCTGTTTTATAAGCCTCATTAACTGAGCTATATGTATCTCCCTTTAATCCATGATCATTAAAATACCGTTTTAATTCAATCGCATCTAAACCTCGAGGTATATTTGGCTTACAAAAATAATATGTGGCGGTTTTTGGTAATAAGTCTATAATAGAACTTAAATCCTTATCATTTACAACTCCAAAAACAACATGTAGTGATTTATATACTTCTTTTTTAAGCTGCTTCATCACATAAGTCAACCCATCTTTATTATGTCCTGTGTCACAAACCACTTTAGGGTTTTCGTTTAAAATTTGCCAGCGCCCTAATAAGCCGGTGTTTTTAACAACATTAAGCAAACCAATTTCTAAATGTTTTAGAGTTATTTTAAATCCTTTATTTTGAAGTTCCTTAATAGCTTGTATAACCGTTTTAATATTTTTTACTTGGTAATCTCCCAGTAAATCAGATTGATATTCTTCTGAAATATTTTTATCAGCAAATGTAATTTTAGAATTATTCTTTTTAGCTATTTCTTTAAAAACAGGTAATGTTTCTTTTTGAGTTTCGCCAATAACAACAGGAATATTAGGTTTTATTATCCCGCCTTTTTCAAAAGCTATCTCTTTTAACGTATTACCCAAAAACTGCGTATGATCTAAACCAATATTTGTGATGACTGAAACTTCTGGAATTATAATATTTGTAGAATCTAATCTACCACCAAGTCCTACCTCTATAACAGCAATATCAACTTTTTGTTTAGAAAAATAATCAAACGCCATTCCAACGGTCATTTCAAAAAATGACAATTTATTTGCATCAAAAAAAGCTTTGTTCCGCTTTATAAAACCAGTAACAAATTGTTTACTTACAACTTGCCCATTTATTCTAATGCGTTCACGAAAGTCCTTTAAATGTGGTGATGTATATAACCCAACTTTGTATCCTACTTCTTGAAGAATCGATGCCAGCATATGACTTGTAGAACCTTTCCCGTTGGTTCCTGCAACATGAATTGACTTGAAGTTTTTATGTGGAAAATTTAAATGTTCGGCTAACTTTAAAGTATTAGTTAAATCTTTTTTAAAAGCCGTTTTACCTTGTTTTTGATACATTGGTAGTTGTGCGAACATCCAATCTAAAGTATCTAGATACGTCATGTATTACTGACCTAATTTGAAGTTTACTTTTACAAAACCGATTTGTTTTGCAGGTGCTTTAGAATCTGCTGGCCATTTGTGTGAAAGTGCAATTTTTTTAGCAGGCTCCAGCAAACATTGTGATGTATTGGTTGTTCCTTTAACACCAGGTACTGCTTCAATAACATTTCCGCTTTGATTCACAATAATTTTTACAATTACCATTCCCGATTCATTACAATCTTGTCTAAGCGTTTTATAGGTTGCTCTACCTCTACCATTTAAACCATAACCAACGCCTCCGCTTCCTGTTCCTTGTCCACCAAAATAACTAGGCGCATAAGGATCGCCGTCTAATTGCCCTTTATCTCCTGCTCTATTATCGTTCCCTTCACTACCAGAAGTAGTACCATCAGATTTACTAACACCTCCAATTAAAGCATCTAGTTTTTTCTTTTTTTCTTCTTGCTCTCGTTTTTCTTTCGCTATTCTATCTGCTTCCGCTTTTGCTTTAGCATCTGCAATAGCTTTTGCCTTTGCCTCGGCTTCTTTTTGTTTTTTTATAGCAATTTCCTCGGCATTATCTGCAGTTAATACTTCTTCTTTTACCTCGGAAGATGTTGTAGGTTCTGCTTTTGAAACTTCAGGTTGTGGAGGTTCGTTAATTTCTTGAGGCGTAGATTTTACAGGTTCTTTTGGCTGAACATTACCTTTACCAAAATTGGTATTACCAAAATTTACTGCTACACCATATTCTTCTGGTGGATCCATATAAGTTGTACCCACAACAAACAACAAAAGCAATATAATAACAGTTATTAATGCTGTTAATTTTGCTGAATTTTGCTCATGTTTTGTTTCGAAGTATTTCATTATTTTGGCTTTACAGCTAAAATTACTTTAAACTTATTTCGGTTAGCAATATCCATAACCTTAACCACATTTTCAACAGGTACAGATTTTTCTGCTCTTAAAACAATAGTTGGTTTTTCTTGTGATGAAAGTGCTGCAAGCAATTCATTTTCAAGAACACTTTCTCCAACTCGTTTTTGGTCTATATAATAAGTTAAATCTTTTTTAATACTTACTGCAACAGACTTTTTATTTTCTGTTTTACCACTTGCTTTTGGTAATAAAATGTCGATTGCATTTGTGGTAACAAGTGTGGAAGCTATCATAAAAAAGATAAGTAGCAAGAATACAATATCTGTCATAGAAGACATATTGAATTCTGGTGTTACTTTATTTCTTCCTCTAAAGTTCATATTATGTAGGTTCGTTTAAATGATCTAAAAATTCTAATGAATTTGCCTCCATTTGATAAACTACTTTATCAGTCTTAACAACTAAATGATTGTATGCCATATAAGCTACAATACCCACAATTAAACCTGCAACTGTAGTTGTCATAGCAGTATATAAACCTCCTGCTAAAACATCCATTTCAATAGTTCCTCCGGCGTTAGCCAATTCAAATATTGCTAATATCATTCCAATTACTGTACCAAGAAACCCTATCATTGGAGCTGCTCCAGAAATAGTTGCCAGAATACTTACATTTTTTTCTAATCCGTAAATCTCTAAACGTCCTGCATTTTCAATAGCTGTATTAATATCTGCCAAAGGTTTTCCTATTCTAGAAATCCCTTTACCAATTAATCTGGATACTGGCGAATTTACTTGAGCACAAAGCATTTGAGCAGAATCAATTTTACCATTACTTACATGGTCTTTTATTTGATTCATAAAATTAGCATCAACCTGCGAAGCTGCTTTTATAGCAAATATGCGTTCAAAATAAATATAAATAGCTGCAACTAGTAATAAAAACAACAGAGCTATTATAACTTGTCCTGCAACACCACCACTACTAATTAATTCTATTATAGAAATTGTTTTTTCAACAGATTCTCCATCTGTTAACAATTCAGAGCCTTCCTGTGTATCTTGTAATAATATGTTTAGCATATAATTTTAAATGTTTGAATTGTATAACGTATCTTTTTGTGTTTAATTATATTAAAACAATGTTCTTGTTACCATAAAGGCTGCAGCTCCTACAAGAAACCCTGCTAAAGCTAACCAAGAAATCTTTTTTAGGTACCAGAAAAAATCAATTTTTTCCATACCCATTGCCACAACACCAGCTGCCGAACCTATAATTAACATACTACCTCCTGTACCAGCAGAATACGCTATAAAATGCCACAATTCATTATCGATAGGTTCAGAGAACATCCCTAAACTTGCTGCTACTAACGGCACATTATCTATTACCGCAGAACCTACACCTAATAAAAGCACAACTAAATCTGATACGCCTCCGTGATGTAACTCAGTACCAAGCATTGGCATGGTGTCTTGTAATGATGCTGCAAAACCAAATAAAATCCCTAAAGATTCTAAGGCTGCAACTGCCATTAATATACCTAAGAAGAATAAAATACTTGGTAATTCTATTTTAGATAAGGAATGATGCACAGGGCTATGGTGTGCATGAGCATCACTTTCCTTAGCATCAACTGATGTCATACTAAACTTAGAACTACTGTAAATTTCAGCAAAAACTGCAACTACACCTAAAGATAACATCATACCAACATAAGGAGGTAAATGCGTTATTACCTTAAAAATAGGCACAAAAATAATAGCTCCTAAACCTAGGTACAACATGGTTCCACTAAATCTAGATTTTTCTTTTTCTATAACTTCTTCTACTTCTAATTCGCCTTTAAACGCTGGTAAAAAAGATGCTATTGCAGATGGTACTGCCATACATAATAAAGATGGTATAAATAAATAGCCTATTAAATGACCCGTGGTTACTTTTTTACCAATCCAAAGCATAGTTGTGGTTACATCACCAATTGGAGACCATGCTCCACCTGCATTTGCAGCAATAATAATTAAACCTGCATACCATATTCTAACACTTCTATCTTTTACTATTTTTTGTAGAATAGATATAAGTACAATTGTAGCTGTAAGATTATCGATTATAGCAGATAAAATAAACGCTAAAATTGAAAAAATCCATAATATTTTTACTTTACTTTTGGTCTTAATAAAGTTTTTAATTGTTGAAAACCCATCAAAGTAATCTATAATTTCAACAATGGTCATAGCTCCTAAAAGAAACACTAATATCTCGGAAGTTTTACCTAAATGATGTAATAAGGTTTCTTCCATGAGATGCATTTTATCTTCAAGCGAATAATCTCCAAAACCTTCTAACAAGGAGTGTTTTCCTGAATCAAACCACTGCGGGAAAGCATCGATACCTAAAGCAATTAATGCCCAACATATAGCCATCATAACTAACGCGGGTATTAACTTGTCTATTTTTATACTATGCTCTAAAGTAATGGCTAAATACCCCATTACAAATACCAAAATAATTGCTGCTTCCATAAATTCTCTTTTAAATAAGTTGTTTTAGTGCTATCTCAAATGCAGTGGCACTAATCTCTGTTTTTGATTTGTTTTTATTATAAATTTTTTGAATTGCTTTCTTAATTGTTTCAGATATATCATTAAATATAGCTTCGTCTGTCATTTGTACACGACGCTCCATAAAATAGGCAAAAACACGAGCTATACCGCAATTTGATATAAAATCTGGAATTAAACTCACTTTATAATCGGTATGCTCCATAATGGGTCCGAAGAAAATTTCTTTATCTGCAAAAGGCACATTAGCACCACAAGAAATAACTTCTAAACCGCTATCAATCATTTCGTCTATTTGATGAATAGTGATTAATCGTGACGCTGCACAAGGTGCAAAAATTTCTGTTTGTATAGACCAAATTCTCTCATTAATTTCATTAAAAGGAATTAAATTATCCGCCACTAAACTATTCCCTTTTTTGGCTAGAAACAAGTTAGTGATTTCTTCAAAAGTAAAACCATCTTCATTAATTAATCCGCCTACAATATCAATTATACCCACTATTTTGGCTCCCATTTGCGATAAATAAAAAGCTGCTGCTGCTCCCACATTTCCAAAACCTTGAACTACGGCACGCTTACCTTTTATACTACCACCATAAACATTATAATACTGTTTTACAGCTTCGGCAACTCCAAAACCTGTAATCATATCAGATATTGTATATTTTTTTGAAACACTAGGTGTGTAATCAGGATTTTCGATAACCTTAATTACACCTTGTCTTAATTGACCTATTCTATTTATCTTATCAGCTTCAGTGGGTTTAAAATGCCCATTAAAAACACCTTCTTGCGGATGCCAAACACCACTTTCTTCAGTAATTGGAATAACTTCATGAATTTCATCTACATTTAAATCGCCTCCGGTTCCATAATAACTTTTAAGCAATGGAGATACGGCACTATACCAACGTTCTAAAACACCTTTTTTTCTTGGGTCTTGTGGGTCGAAATTAATACCAGACTTAGCACCACCAATAGGAGGACCAGAGACAGTAAATTTAATCTCCATAGTTTTTGCTAACGATAAAACTTCGTTCATATCAAGTCCTTTTCGCATTCTTGTTCCACCACCAGCAGCTCCTCCTCGTAATGAATTTATAACCACCCATCCTTCTGCCTCGGTTTCAGAATCTTTCCAATTAAAAACAATTTCTGGCTCTTTATTTTCGTACTTTTTTAATAATTCTTTCATCAATATTATATTATGATTCGTTTTAGCTTACAATTAATTTTTGGGAATTTTAACTGAAGTGTTGCTAAAGCTGATTCATAAGGAAAGTATTAAATTAGTAAGTAACAAATATAAAAAACTATAAGCCTTTTAGATTAATTTTTTATTAATTTTAAGGTAGATAAATTTTACCAGAACTATGGTCTTTTGTTGCGCCTGTTACGCTTTTTAAGCAATTAACTTGTTTTCTGAGTCTTAACACACCTAAGAGTGCGAAAATTAAAGCTTCTTTATACTCTACAATTTGATTGTTAGGAACCACAATTACATGCTCCGTGTAGGTTTTTAAGCTATTTATTAGATAAGTATTGTAAACGCCTCCGCCAGTAATTAAAACTGTAGCGTTGCTTTTTTTATTAATTTCTGAAGCTATTTGAAATGAAATATGTTCTACGAAAGTTTTTAAAACATCTTTAACTTCTAATTTAAAACTATCAACAAGAGGAAAAACATGCATATTTACCCATTCTAACCCTAAGGATTTTGGATAATTTTCTTTGTAAAACGACAAATTATTTAACTGGTTTAACAATTCCTGATTAATTTTTCCTGTTGATGCTATTTTTCCTTCATCATCATAATTAAAACCAAGTTTACTCACATAATGATTTAAAACAATGTTTACCGGACAAATATCATGCGCAATTCTATTGTCTTCTACTTCCGTTGAAATATTTGCAAAACCTCCTAAATTGATACAATAATCATAATCTAAAAACAATAATTTATCACCTATTGGCACTAATGGCGCACCTTGACCACCAAGTTCAACATCTTGAACTCTAAAATCGCAAACCACTTTCTCACCCAACAAACTTGTTAGGTTTGGTAAATTACCTATTTGGTAAGTTAATTTTTTTTTCGGTTGGTGTAAAGCAGTATGACCATGCGAGCAAACGGCATCAATATTTTCTAAAGTATTTTTTGTGATGAAGTTTTTAATAATACCAGCAAGATATTTAGTGTAATCTACATCAATCTTCTTTAAATCTTCAATAGAAAAAGTTACTAATTTTTTTAATGTATTATACCATTCTTCACTGTAACTTACAGTTTCAGAATGTGTGATTTTAAAATCCCATGAATTGTTAAATTGAAATTTTACCGCAACTAGGTCTATACCATCTAAAGATGTTCCAGACATTACCCCAATAACATTGTATTCACTTTTTTTCATACGAGGTAAAAATAACAATCCCGATTGAAAAATTAACACTAAAAGGCTATATTTGTAAACATTTTTTACCAAATCAATAATATAATTACGAATTATGAATTTTAGTCTTTCAGAAGAACATATGATGATACGCGATGCCGCTCGCGATTTTGCTCAAACCGAATTACTTCCTGGCGTTATAGAACGCGACAACAAACAACAATTCCCAAAAGAATTGGTAAAAAAAATGGGCGATTTAGGATTTTTGGGCATTATGGTAGACCCAAAATACGGCGGAAGCGGTATGGACGCTATCTCGTATGTGCTTATTATGGAAGAATTATCAAAAATTGATGCTTCTGCATCGGTTATTGTTTCTGTAAATAATTCGTTGGTTTGCTATGGTTTGGAAGCTTATGGAACCGAAGAACAAAAACAAAAATATTTAACTAAACTGGCTACAGGCGAGTTTGTTGGTGCATTTTGTTTAAGTGAACCAGAAGCTGGTAGTGATGCTACATCGCAAAAAACTACTGCTATAGATAAAGGTGATCATTACGTTATTAATGGTACCAAAAACTGGATTACTAATGGCGGACGTTCTGATGTGTATTTAGTTATTGCGCAAACCGATAGAGAAAAAGGGCATAAAGGTATTAATGCTTTTATAGTTGAAAAAGGTATGGAAGGTTTTCATATTGGTCCTAAAGAAGACAAACTAGGAATCCGCGGAAGTGACACACACACTCTACAATTTAACGATGTAAAAGTGCCAAAAGAAAATAGAATTGGTGAAGACGGTTTTGGTTTTAAGTTTGCAATGAAAACGCTTTCTGGAGGACGAATTGGAATTGCAGCACAAGCTTTAGGTATTGCTTCTGGCGCTTATGAGTTAGCTTTAAAATACTCGAAAGAACGAAAAGCATTTGGTACCGAAATTTGTAACCATCAGGCTATTGCTTTTAAGTTAGCAGACATGTATACCGATATTGAAGCGGCTAGAATGCTTGTTATGAAAGCTGCTTGGGATAAAGACCAAGGTAACAACTACGATAAATCTAGTGCCATGGCAAAACTGTATGCCAGTAAAGTTGCTATGGAACACACCGTTGAAGCGGTGCAAATACACGGTGGTAATGGTTTTGTTAAAGAATACCATGTAGAACGTTTAATGCGTGATGCAAAAATTACTCAGATTTATGAAGGCACTAGCGAAATTCAAAAAATTGTGATTTCCAGAAGTGTTTTGAGGGAGTAGTTAGCTACTTCTTATTGACTTTGTAAAAAATTTCAACTAACTTCGTTTAACGATTGATATAAGTCATTATAGAACGACTTCATATCATCGCATTACCCCTTTATTATGAAAAAAAACATAGCAGCATTAACAATCTTAGTATTATTCGTTAATTCACTTTGCTATGGACAGAACACCTATACCTATTCGCAACCGAAAGAACTTGGGGACGGATGGAAAACGGAAAATTTAAAATCACAAAACGTTGATACAACACTAATTTATAAGGCATTCAGCCAATTAAAAAACAAAGCAAACGAAATACATAGTGTTTTATTGATAAAAAATGACCGACTGATTATTGAGGAGTATTTTAAAGAACATTCAGCAGACCAACCTCACGACCTTCGTTCTATCACGAAAAGCATAAGGTCAATTTTATTGGGAATCGCAATTGACAAAGGGTTTATTGAAGACATTAACGACCCAATATCAAAATATCTTAAAAATCCTATACCCAAAAAAAATCTCGATAAGAGGAAGAATAACATCACCATCAAAAATCTCTTGACTATGTCCAGCGGACTTGATTGTAACGATTGGAATAAAAAATCAAAAGGACAAGAAGACAAAGTCTATAAAAAAAAGGATTGGCTTCAATATACTCTTGACTTACCAATGGTTAATGAACCAGGGGCATTGTCAAATTACTGTTCAATGGGCGTAGTTTTAATCGCAGAAATAATAAGTCAAGCTTCAGGAATGACAATTGACAAATTCGCTGAGAAATATTTATTCAGTCCTATGGGAATTGATAATGTAAATTGGGGACATACATCGGATAAAGAAATTATACCATCTGGCAAAAGATTATATATGACCTCAAGGGATATGGCAAAAATTGGACAATTGTTACTCAATAAGGGGAAATGGAACGGAAAAAAAATCGTGTCGGAAAATTGGATTAAGGAATCAACTACACCGAAAACCAAAATTACAGGAATTGACTATGGTTATCTTTGGTGGAACATCCCATTTAAAGTAAAGGGCAAAGTTGTTGTTTCCAAAACGGCAACTGGAAATGGAGGTCAGTATATTATGATTCTTCCAGAGTTGGATATGGTTGTTGTATTTACTGGAGGCGCTTATAATTCTCAAGAGGATAAATTACCTTTTGCAATGTTGAATGATATATTCCTTCCGACATTCAACACGGAAAAATAACAAAGGATAATAACGTATATAAAACATAGCTAATAAGTGCTAAACCGAAATATTTGTGCTTATTTGCGAGTCCGCCAAATTTTAAATTTGGCTTTTAAAATAAAAAAATTAAAAACAAAACATAAAAATTCGACTCTGTGTTTATCCGAAAGGTTTGCGTTAATTTATAAGCTACGTTTCATATACCAACAGTCAAACAAACTTCTTTTCCTCGTTAGGTATTGCAATGAAAATCCTTTTTTGAGACTATCAAAACCAAAATATTTTTGGTTGAAGATATCGAAGCGAAGCTTTAAAAAAGATTGCAATGTAAACTCAACCTGGTTCCTAAACTTGTTTCAGGATAAAGGTAACGTCCAAATAATTTAACTTACTTTTTTAACCAATTTACCAACTGTTAACCCTTGCACTAGTATAGAAAACACAACCACTATGTAAGTTATAACCAAAAACAAATCGCGTTCCATAGCTTCGGTTAACCCTAAGGCTAAGGCTATAGAAATTCCACCACGCAATCCGCCCCAAGTCATAATTAAATTGGTTTTTGGCACAAAGTCCAGCTTCTTTTTAAAGAAGTTTATCGGGAATAATAATGATGTATAACGGCAAGCTAATATTATTGGTATAGCAATTAAACCTGCTAAAATATATTTACCATCGTAAGCTAAAACCAGCATTTCCATACCTATTAAAACAAACAGAATTGTGTTTAATAATATGTCTATAAGCTCCCAGAATTTATCTACGTAGCTTTCTGTTATTTCAGACATAGCCGTTCCTCTTACAGTATCGTTACCTACAATTAAACCTGCAGTTACCATAGCTAATGGTGCCGATAAATGAAACTTGTGTGCTAAAACTGTTCCGCCCATAACTGCTGCAAGTGTTATAATAACTTCAATATCATAATCGTCTATAGATTTCATTAATCTGTAAGTTATCCAACCCAAAATACCTCCTAAAATAATACCACCAATAACTTCTTGTCCAAAGAGTTTTATAACATCTAAAACTTCAATATTATCAATTCCTAAAGAGGCTATTTGAAAAATAGTTAAAAACACCACTACCCCAACGCCATCGTTAAACAAAGACTCTCCAACAATTTTAACTTCTAATTTTTTGGGTACACCAGCTTTTTTTAATATTCCCAAAACAGCTATTGGGTCGGTTGGAGAAATTAAAGATCCAAACAATAAACAATAGATAAAATTAACAGGCAAACCAATTATTTTCAGCAAATAAAACATGGTTATTCCCACCAAAAATGTAGATACTAAAACCCCAAAAGTTGCAAACACCAATACAGGCCAACGCTGCACTTTTAGTTGCTGGAAATTAGTATGTAATGCGCCTGCAAACAGCAAGAAACTTAACATAACATCTAATAAAACAGTTTTAAAATCTATTTGCTTTATAATGTAACGTTCGGCATCTAAAAGTGTAGAATCAAAATAACTTAACGCAAAAACACCTAATGTAAAAAGTATGGTAATTAACATTAAACCAATAGTATTTGGCAACTTTAAAAACCTAACATTTATATAGCCAAAAACAGCAGAAAGTAAAACTAATATGGTAAGTATCGAAAAATAATCATTCATTTTAATGAGGTTTAGTTTTGCTAAAATATAGTTTAAAATGTATTTTATCAATTTATGTTAAGTAATGTCAATATTTTCGACTTAAACTATTAGATTCATATCTTTGATAAAAAATATTTTTTATGCAAAAAACATATTATGATCCTGCTGATCTTAAAAAATTTGGAAAGATAAGTGACTGGAATCAAGAATTAGGAGATAAATTTTTTGAATACTACGGAAAAGTCTTTGAAGAAGGTGCGCTTACTGCTCGCGAAAAGTCTTTAATAGCCTTGGCGGTTGCTCATACCATTCAATGTCCATACTGTATTGACGCTTATACTGGAGATGGCTTACAACGTGGCATTACCAAAGAAGAAATGATGGAAGCACTTCATGTAGCTGGCGCTATTCGCGGTGGAGCTTCTTTAGTACACGGTGTGCAAATGATGAATAAAGTGAATAAATTAGAAATGTAAGCAGAGAACCAATTTTGCAGACCAAAATTGTACGAATCGCTTATCCTGAGCAAAGTCGAAGGATCTAAATGAACAAAAAGATTAATGGCAAAAAAATCTCTACACAAACGCGATAGCGAATTAGCAAATAGCAATAGACAATTAGAAATTTTATCAAATGGCATTTTCCAAAATGGAGAATTACCAACTTTTAAAACTAAAATTGCTGAAACCAATCAATTTCCTTTAAAGGCAAAAAAGCTTGAAATCTTACAAATAAATGTTGGGTACATGTGTAATCAGGTTTGTGAGCATTGTCATGTTGATGCTGGTCCAGACCGAAAAGAAATTATGACGCAAGAGACCATGCAACAGTGTTTGGAGGTAATAAAAAATACTGGCGCGCATACCTTAGATTTAACTGGTGGCGCACCAGAAATGAATCCTAATTTTCGTTGGTTTGTAGAAGAAGCTTCAAAAGCTGGTATTAAAGATTTTATAGTGCGTTCTAATTTAACCATTATAAAAGCGAACAAAAAGTATAGTGATTTACCTGAGTTTTTTAAAAAACATAATGTACATGTAGTAAGCTCTATGCCACATTGGACTCGCGGAAAAACAGACAAGCAACGTGGTGATGGTGTTTTTGACAAATCTATTGAAGCCTTAAAAGATTTAAACGCTGTGGGTTATGGCATGCCAGATAGTAATTTGCGTTTAGATTTGGTTTATAATCCTTCTGGTGCATTTTTACCAGGAAATCAAGCCTCTATGGAAAAAGATTTCAAAAAGGCATTAAATGATGATTTTGGTATACAATTTCACAATCTATTTGCGATTACCAATCTACCTATTTCAAGATTTTTAGATTATTTAATTGCATCTGAAAATTACGAAGATTACATGTATGCCTTAGTTGAAGCTTATAACCCAACAGCTGTTGCTAATGTCATGTGCACGAATACCATTTCGGTAAGTTGGGATGGTTATTTATACGATTGCGATTTCAATCAAATGCTTGAATTACCAGTAAACAGTAAAGCAACACATATATCTAAATACAACGAAGAATTGTTAGAAGGTCGCGATATTGTGATTTCTCAACATTGCTATGGTTGTACCGCAGGTGCAGGAAGCAGTTGCCAAGGCGTCGTTGCGTAATAAGTCCCTAAGCCCTCAAATTGTAAACAAAACCTATGAATAAAAGTTTTTTATATATACTCTTGCTATTTTCGGGTGTAGGTTTCGCTCAAGAAACGATTTCAGAATTATTAAAAAAACACAATTCTAAAACCATACCTTACATGTCTGTTCAAGAATTGGCAATGCCAAAAACAGATGCTATTATTCTAGATGCTAGAGAATTGTTTGAATATAAAACCAGTCATTTAAAACATGCCATTCATGTGGGTTACAATACTTTTAATATAGATTCTGTTACGCAAAAACTATTGGATAAAAACTCTAAAACTGTAGTCTATTGCTCTATTGGTATTCGATCTGAAAACATTGCCAAAAAACTTAAAAAAGCAGGCTACAAAAATGTTTACAACCTTTATGGTGGAATTTTTGAATGGAAAAACAATAACTTTAAAGTCTATGACTCTGAAGAACAAGAAACTGAAAATGTACACACATTCAACCAACATTGGAGTAAATGGCTAAAAAAGGGATATAAAATTTATGACTAAAGAACTTATTATTGTTTTTGTAAAAAACATAAAACTAGGAAAAGTTAAAACTCGTTTAGCTAAAACCATAGGTAATCAAGCTGCTTTTGAGGTTTATAGTGAATTGGTGAATGTAACCGAACAAGCTACTAAAAATATCCTGACAGATAAGCGTATTTATTTTTCAGACGCCATAATAGATAGTAAATGGAAAAATGAAACCAAAGCAGTTCAAGAAGGCGTAGATTTAGGTGAACGCATGAAAAATGCTTTTAAAAAAGGGTTTGAAGATGGCTATAATCGAATAGTTTTAATTGGATCTGATTTACCTGAAATTACAAAACATCATATTAATGAAGGCTTAAAAGCTTTAAACAAAAGCGAAGTTGTTTTTGGTCCTGCAGAAGATGGCGGTTATTACTTAGTTGGCCTTAGTAAAATGCATGATTTCATTTTTGAAAATAAGCCGTGGAGTCAATCAAACCTGTTAGAAAAAACACTTCTTGAATTAAACGAAAAACACATAAAATTCAGTACTTTAGTGTCCTTAAATGACATTGATACTTTTGAAGATTTAATAGCTTCAAAATTTTATCAATCAAACTTAACACTTCAACAAAAAATAAATCAATTAAATGATTAAAATAATAGAAGAAACTGTAGAATATTTACAAAGTAAAGGGTTTGAAAGCCCCGAAATAGGAATTATTCTAGGCACAGGATTAGGCAAACTAATAGACGATATAAAAATTATTAAAGAAGTTAGTTATAATCATATTCCAAATTTCCCAACAGCAACTGTAGAATTTCATAAAGGAAAATTAATTTACGGTGAGTTAGCTGGCAAAAAAGCCATCGTAATGCAAGGGCGTTTTCACTTATATGAAGGTTATACGTTACAAGATGTTACGTTTCCTGTTCGCATTATGGAAAAATTAGGTATAAAAACCTTATTAGTTTCCAATGCTGCTGGTGCGGTTAACCTAAACTTTAAAAAAGGGGAACTTATGCTTATAGACGACCACATTAATCTACAAGGCAGTTCTCCATTGGCTTTTAAAGGCGTTTCAAAATTAGGCGAACGTTTTACAGACATGAATCAGCCTTATGATAAAGACATTAACCAAAAATTCGAAGCTATAGCAAAAGCAAACAATATCACACTTCACAAAGGTGTTTATGCTAGTGTTGTTGGACCACAGTTAGAAACTCGTGCAGAGTATCGCATGCTAAAAATTATAGGTTCTGATGCTGTTGGCATGAGTACTGTTCCAGAAGTTATTGTAGCAAACCACTTAAATTTAAAAGTTGCTGCGGTGTCAGTTTTAACAGATGAGTGCGACCCAGATAACCTAAAACCGGTAGACATTAATGATATTATTGCAACCGCTGGAAAAGCTGAACCTAATATGGTAATCCTTTTTAAAGAATTAATAAAAACTATTTAGAAGCAAGACCTATAGAATCAGGAAGAACTACTTCAAAGTCTTGACTCTTTCATCTTGTTTCTCTAATCTAAAAAACATATGAGTTACTTAGAAACCATACACGATGTTTATAAAGAAGCCGCATTAACCCCAGATGTTGGTTTATGTTGTACCACAAACCCAATTTGGGAATTACCAGGATTAAAAATCCCTAGAATCATGCAAGAAATGAATTATGGTTGTGGCTCTACAGTTCATGCTCGCGATTTAACCAACAATCCTAAAACACTTTATGTTGGTGTTGGTGGCGGTATGGAGCTTTTACAATTCGCCTATTTTAACCGTCAAAAAGGTGGTGTTGTAGGTATTGATGTCGTTGATGAAATGCTTGAAGCATCTCGTAAAAATTTTATTGAAGCAGAAGCTCAAAATCCTTGGTTTAAAAGTGATTTTGTTGAGCTTAAAAAAGGGGATGCTATGCATTTACCTGTTGAAGATAACACTATAGACGTAGCTGCACAAAATTGTTTATTCAACATTTTTAAAGCTGATGATTTAAAAAAAGCCATTGCAGAAATGTATCGTGTACTAAAACCACACGGACGTTTAGTAATGAGTGATCCAACTTGCGAACAACCTATGAATGATGAGTTACGCAACGACGAACGCTTACGCGCTTTGTGTCTTAGCGGTAGCTTACCAATTGCGGAATATGTAAAAGCATTAACTGACGCTGGATTTGGAACTATTGAAATTAGAGCTAGAAAACCCTATAGAATTCTAGACCCAAAACATTATCCAACAGATGAGTTAATTTATATAGAATCTATTGAAGTTGCTGCAATAAAAGATCCTATGCCAGAAGACGGCCCATGCATATTCACAGGTAAAGCAGCTATTTATTATGGTGAAGATGATTATTTTGATGATAAAGCTGGACATGTGTTATTAAAAAATCAACCACTTGCTATATGCGACAAAACTGCTGGTGTATTAGCATCGCTTGGTAGAAATGATATTTTTATTAGCGAATCTACTTACCATTATGATGGTGGTGGATGCTGTTAAGTAATACTGCATTTAAAACACTTTTTATAGAAAATCAAATAAACCTAACATACCTAAATTTGTTAGGTTTGTTTTTAATTAAAGACTAACAACAAGTGTTTTAGAAAACATTTTTCCTAAATGAAATATTTACAACTTCTTTTTATAATTATACTTGTTTCTGGTTGTTCTGGTACTAAACGTATTGTTGAAACTTCTCCAAAAAGAACTACAGAACAAACTGAAACCAAAACAGACACTATTCAAGAAGTTATTGCTATTAAAAAGGATTTTGATGAAACTTCTGTTTTAGAAGAAACTCCAAACGAAACAAAAATAGATACAATTAAAAATCAAGTAGAAATTATTCCCACTAAACCAGTTCTCCATTCGCAGTGGAATAATTTGCTTAAAAGTCACGTTTCAGAAAATGGTAATGTAAATTATTCAGGATTCAAAAATAATTGGTCGACTTTAAGAAACTATTTAGAGTCATTAAATAAAAAATTACCTGATGAAAATTGGAATAAAAATGAAAAACTAGCTTACTGGATAAATACTTACAACGCTATGACCATTGATTTAATTCTGCGTCATTATCCTGTAAATAGTATAAAAGACATAAAAGACCCTTGGAAACAACGCTATTGGAAACTTGGTGAAAAATGGTACAATCTTGATGAGATTGAGCATAAAATATTGCGACAAATGAGCGAACCTCGCATTCATTTTGCTATTGTTTGCGCTTCATATTCTTGTCCTAAATTGTTAAATGAAGCGTATACGGCTTCAAACATGGAAAATCAACTTACCAAAGCTACCAAAGACTTTATTAACGATTCTGAAAGAAATATTTTAACACCTAATAAGGTAGAGTTATCTAAAATTTTCACGTGGTTTAAAAAAGATTTTTTGATTAACGGAAATGGAAATATCATTCATTTCATAAACAAATATTCAGATATTAAAGTCTCTGAAAAAGCCCAAAAAAGTTATATGGAATATAATTGGAGTTTAAATGAATAAAATCTCCATAATAATTCCTGTTTTAAATGAAGAAGCCAACATTGGCAAACTTCTGGAGCATTTAATGGTTAATTTTTCTGGCAAAAACACAGGTGAAATTATTGTTGTAGATGGTGGTAGTTTAGATGGCACACCAGATGTAGTTGAAACATTTGCAAAGATTAATAATACAAAAAACACTGAGGCTTATTATTACATAGACAACGCTGTAATTGATGCAACAAAAGCTTTTAAGCACAATTCTAAAATTAAAATAACACTTTTAAATTCTGAAAAAGGTCGAGCTAAACAAATGAATTTAGGAGCAAAACATGCTAACGGAAACATTTTATATTTTCTTCATGCCGATTCTTTTCCACCTAAAAACTTTGATGATTTAATTATTAGTGAAGTAAAAAAAGGTAATGAAGCGGGTTGTTTTAAAATGCAGTTTAACAGTAATCATTGGTGGTTAAAACTAGCCAGTTGGTTTACAAAATTTAGCTGGAGAATTTGTAGAGGTGGCGACCAAAGTCAGTTTATAACCAAAACATTATTTAATACAATTGGCGGCTTTAACGAAAGCTATATTATTTACGAAGACAATATTTTAATTAACGAATTATATGCCCGTAACCAATTTGTTGTTATTAATAAAACCTTAAAAACCTCAGCAAGGTTATATAAAAAACATGGTGTTTTTAAATTACAACTTATCTATTTGGTCATTTACATAAAAAGGTGGTTTGGCGCAGATGCTGAAGCATTACTTAGCTATTACAAAAAGCATATAAATTAAAAACTACTTGTTTCTCCCCTTTTCATTGGGATATAAAGCTGGTAAATTATCGCTTTGAAAAACTTCTTTTGTATTTACATTTATTCCTGATAACTTTCCTGTAAAAGCTGCTCCTGTATCAATATTCCAAACATTAATGGCGTGCATAGGTGTATCACATTTAAAATTAATAGTTGGTGTATGACCTATATAAATTTCGTTGTAATGTTTAAGTCGGTTTGGATAAATAGCAGAATCTTTTTCAATACGTTTATCCATAGTTAATGCCATTTCCCAAAGCGTTCTATCGTAATAAAACGTAGATTGAAAAACTTCTTTTTCAACACCATGCATAGATGTAAAACCAGCATGAAGAAACAATCTGTTTTCGTTATCAATATGGTAAAGTGTCATATTTTTAAAAAACTCTAAATGTTGTTTTTTATCAGCTTCATCAAATCCAACATAACTTTCCATAGTTTCCTTACCACCATGCATATACCAAGTAGGGTTTACCTCTTCTGATTCTAACCAATCTTCGCACCAAAGATCATGATTACCTTTTATAAAAATGCAGTTTATATTTCGTGATAACTCTATTAAAAATTGAATAACATGTGCAGATTCGCTCCAACCATCCACATAATCACCCATAAAAATAAGTGTGTCTTCATCTTTAACCTCCATTTTATTTAATAGCTGCACTAGAGCCTTTAAACCACCATGTATATCGCCTATTGCAAAAATTCGCATACTTAAATTCTTTTTAGCAAAACTAACTGATTATTTAAACTTATGAAAAATGAAACCTCTTTTATTAATTGGCATATTGCTGCCTAAGTAACATTTCAGCAGGTTTATTTTGTGGTGTAAACTGGTGGTTATTTTCTCCACCAACTTCGTTATGATTAATAAACCATTTCCAAATAAAACCTCCCGCAAACCAATCTTCATCCCAAAACGCTTCAAACAATGCTTGAGTGGTATTAATTTGCGCTTCAAGGTTTACTTGATTCATACTCCTATCACTTTTCCAAGGTTGTTTTCCTGAGTAATCTACGCTTCGGTAGCCATACTCGGTAAATAAAATGGGTTTATTGTACTTTTTGGAAGTTTCATTGATACTTAGTTTATGTTTTTCCCAACCTTTTAAACATTCTTCCAAAGTTGGTGTTTTACTAGCACTTACAGGAAAGTATGCATCTATACCAACAAAATCTAAAGCACTCCAAAAAGGTGTTCTATCAAATTCGTTCCAATTGGCAGCATAAGTTAGCTTCCCTTTATAAACCTCTCTTATTTTTTTAATTAAAGAAAACCAAAACTCCGGGCGATTATCAATAAACTTTTCTAATTCGGTACCTATACAAAACATTTCAACATGCATTTCTTGACCTAACTCTGCATATTCTAAGATAAATTCAGAATAAGAATCCTCTAAAGTTTTCCAATTCTCCTCGCTTTTCATTTCTATTAAACCTGTAAACTCACCGCGCCAAACCCAAATTTGTGGCTTGACCATAATTTTTATATTCTTTTTTTGAAGTTCTTGAATATATTGTTTTGCACCTGCTCGAGTTTCTCCATACCATTGTCTGTCTGTATTATGAATAACCTCTGGATGTTCTAAGGTTCTTATAAAACCAAATGGCATTATCGCTGCATAATTTGCATATATATTAAGCACAGGTTTTACATGACTTTCATTAATAGTATCTCTTGAAGCTACAAAACTCACACCATTAACTTTTTTAAATTCCTTAAACGGTGTCATAGCACAGGAACTAAAAAATAACAAAATACACAATGCTAAAAAGACTCTCATATTCTACAATTATTCACTAAATTTAAACAAATTGAAAATACTAACTTAAGGTTTTAACAAAACCTTCGACAAAATTACCCACTAAACCAAACCAATGGAGCATGTTGTTATTATAGGAAATGGAATATCTGGCGTTACTGCTGCCAGACATATTAGAAAACTTTCCGATAAAAAAATCACCATTATTTCTGCTGAAACCGATTATTTTTTCTCCCGAACAGCGCTTATGTATGTTTATATGGGACACATGAAATTTGAACACACACAACCTTACGAAAACTGGTTTTGGAAAAAAAACAAAATAGACCTTAAAAAAGGCTTTGTAAAAGCAATTGATACTGCCTCAAAAACACTTCTTTTTGCAGAAGGCGATACGTTACAATACGATAAACTCATTATTGCAACCGGTAGTAAACCCAATAAATTTGGCTGGCCTGGGCAAGATTTAAACGGTGTTATGGGTATGTATCATAAACAAGATTTAGATACTTTAGAAAAGTACGCCCCTAATAACAAAGTATGTAAACGTGCGGTAATAGTTGGTGGTGGCTTAATTGGTATTGAACTTGCTGAAATGCTGAAATCTCGTAATATCCCTGTAACATTTTTAGTTAGAGAATCTAGTTTCTGGAACGGTGTTTTACCCGACAATGAAAGTGAAATGATTAACAGACATATAAAAAGTCATCATATTGATTTGCGTTTAAACACTAATTTAAAGGAGATTATATCTGATGAAAACGGTAAAGTAAAATCGGTTATAACAAAAGAAACAGGTGAAGAAATTCCTTGTGATGTAGTTGGCTTAACTGCTGGTGTTTCACCAAATATAGATTTTATTAAAGATTCAAATATTGAAACAAATCGTGGTGTAAAAGTTAATCGGTTTTTAGAGACGAATATTCCTGATGTATACGCCATTGGTGATTGCGCAGAACAAAATGAAGGCATAGACCAACGTAGACCCATTGAAGCAGTTTGGTATACCGGCCGCATGATGGGTGAAACTGTAGCGCAAACCATTTGTGGTAATCGTATACAATACAAGCCTGGGCAGTGGTTTAATTCTGCTAAATTTTTAGATATCGAATATCAAACCTATGGTTGGGTATTTTCTAAACCCAGAGAACATGAAGCACATTTTCACTGGAAACATGAGGATGATACAAAATGTATCACGGTTTCCTACCATAAAGACACCAACCAATTTTTAGGCATCAACACCTTTGGTATTAGAATGCGCCATGAAACGTTTGACACTTGGCTAACCGAAAAACGTGGAGTTGATTATGTTATAGAACACCTCTCAGAAGCAAATTTCGACCCTGAGTTTTATAAAACTTTTGAATTAGAGATACTACAAGCCTATAAAAACCAACTACAAACAGCATAAAACGATTAAAAATGAGTCATAAACTAAATCATAGTATGTCTTTAGCAAAACCAGATTCTAACGGTTTATCTGTTAAACAAAAAATTGCTGTAGCTATTGGTGTTGTAGGTCTTTTTATTTTAGTATTGGCATTGTTAAATACTGAATTTTCCAACAAAAGCTTATTCTTAACCTTAGCATTAGTTTTAATTTCGGTGGGTACTATTATATTTTCAAATGATGCTTATTTAAACAAATCTAAAGGCATTAAAAATGACGGTGTTTGGTTTAAATCTATATCATCAAGAGGTATTTTAGGTTGGATAACCGGTATAATTTTAACCCTTTTTTACATTGTACTATATTTTTACCCACATCTATTAGGCTTAGGTAAAAATGGAGAGAGCAATACCGGATTAATTGCTCTATTCGACCCTTTAAGCTTTTTATTAAGCGGAAGACCAGCTAGCCAATGGTTTGTTTACGGAACACTTTACACAGTTGCTATTTTAGTATTTGGATACAAATTTCTATTAAAATATCGCCATAATCGATACGAGCAAATCCGCACGGGTTCGGTGATGTTCTTTCAATTGGCATTTGCCTTTTTAATTCCTGAATTTATGTATCGCTTAAATTCAAATTTACCTTATTACGATTTAAAAAGTATTTGGCCATTAAACTATTACAATTTTGAACGCTATAGAATTAATCAATTTATCGATGCAGGTGATATTGGTTTAGCCTTATTAATCTTCGGTATTGTTTCAATTTTTATCATAACACCTATTCTAACATACAAATATGGAAAACGTTGGTATTGTTCTTGGGTTTGCGGATGTGGTGCATTAGCTGAAACTGCTGGGGATTCCTTCAGGCAATTAAGCGACAAGCGTCAAGTAGCATGGAAAATTGAGCGTTGGGTAATACATAGTGTTTTAGTATTTGTGGTTTTAATGACTACTGCTGTTATTTACTCTTATTTAGGAAAAGACACTAGTAAATATTGGCTAACAAGAGATATGTTTTTAGGCTTAGTTGCAGGTTTTTTAACGCTTATTTTTGCTTTAACCATGATTTACAAACGAAAGGAACTTGGTAAAGATGCACGTTACGGAGCTATTGGTTATTTTGTAATTATTCTTGCATTAATTGGTCTGCATTATTTTAGTTCAGACACCAAACTCTTTTTATTTAAATCTGAAACACTACGCACTACGTACGGTTTTTTAATTGGCTCTATTTTTTCTGGAGTTATTGGCACAGGCTTCTACCCTATTTTTGGTAGCAGGGTTTGGTGCCGTTTTGGATGCCCAATGGCTGCTATTTTAGGGTTCCAGCAACGTATGTTTTCAAAATTTAGAATTACTACTAACGGCGGACAATGTATTTCTTGCGGTAATTGTTCTACTTATTGTGAAATGGGTATTGATGTTCGCGCTTATGCACAAAAAGGTGAAAATATAGTTCGCTCAAGTTGTGTAGGCTGTGGTATTTGTTCTGCGGTTTGCCCAAGAGGTGTTTTAAAACTGGAAAATGACTCCATGAAAGGCCGTATCAATCCTAATGAAATCTTATTAGGAAACGATGTAGATTTAATGGATTTAGTAAATAAGAAATAATCTAAAAATGATTGTACTTTTGTGCCCTAAAGATTTAATATTTAAATGCCCAATATAAAAGTCATTATACCTGCTTATAACGAAGCAGATTCTATAGCTCATGTTATTAATGATATTCCCGCTATTGTAAACGAAGTTATTGTAATTAGCAACAATTCTACTGACGATACCGAAATTAACGCCAAAAAAGCTGGCGCTACTGTTTTAGTAGAAAACAACAAAGGCTATGGTTATGCGTGTTTAAAAGGCATGAATTACATTGCAAACCTAGATAAAAAACCAGATATCATTGTGTTTTTAGATGGCGATTATAGCGATTACCCCGAAGAATTAACCAAAATTGTCGCTCCAATAATTGAGCAAGATACCGATTTTGTAATAGGTGCACGCACAAAAAAACTAAGAGAAAAAGGATCAATGACGATGCCTCAAATATTTGGCAATTGGCTAGCCACCACCTTAATGCGTTTGTTTTTTGGAGCTAAATTCACAGACCTCGGACCCTTTAGAGCTATTAAATACAAGAAGCTCCTAGCTCTTAATATGGAAGACAAAACCTATGGCTGGACCGTAGAGATGCAACTTAAAGCACTTAAACAAAAATTTACATACACCGAAATACCAGTAAATTATAGGAACAGAATTGGCGTCTCAAAAGTGTCTGGTACGGTAAAAGGTGCTATATTTGCAGGCGCAAAAATCCTAGGTTGGATTTTTAAATACAGTATTAAAAAATGATTTTAGAAACAGCAGTTATAGTTATTTACACCATCGCACTTTTGCTTATTTTCATGTATGCAATCGCGCAATTAAACCTACTATTTAATTATCTGTCTTCTAAAAAAAGAATAGACGATAGCGAAAAATTCGACTTGTCAAACCTAGACGAAATACCATATGTAACCATACAATTACCTGTTTACAACGAAATGTATGTTATGGAACGTTTGTTAGATAACATTGCAAAAATTGACTATCCAAACGATAAGTTAGAAATTCAGGTGTTAGACGATTCTACCGATGAGACTGTAGAAAGCACACGCCAACACGTAGAAAAATTACAAAAAACAGGTCTAGATATTAAACACGTTACCAGAACAGACCGAAAAGGTTTTAAAGCTGGGGCGCTAAAAGAAGGACTAATAATAGCCAAAGGGGAATTTATTGCTATTTTCGATTCTGATTTTTTACCTAAAAAAGACTGGTTAAAAAAGACTGTTCCTTATTTTAAAGACGAGCACATTGGCGTTGTACAAACCCGTTGGGGGCACATTAACCGCAATTATTCTATACTTACCAGAATTCAAGCCTTTGCTTTAGATGCGCATTTTACTTTAGAGCAAGTAGGCCGAAACAGTAAAGGACATTTTATAAACTTTAACGGTACAGCGGGCGTTTGGAGAAAAGCCTGTATTATCGATGCTGGAAATTGGGAAGGTGACACCTTAACCGAAGATTTAGACTTAAGCTACCGCGCCCAATTAAAAAACTGGAAGTTCAAATATCTGGAAGATGTTGAAACACCTGCCGAACTTCCTGTAGTAATTAGTGCAGCACGCTCGCAACAATTTAGATGGAACAAAGGTGGCGCCGAAAATTTCAGAAAAATGCTTTGGCGCGTTTTAAAAAGTCATAATATATCCGCAAAAACCAAAGTACACGGGTTACTACATTTATTAAACAGTACCATGTTTTTAAACGTGCTTATCGTTGGGATTTTAAGCATTCCAATGTTATATATAAAAAACGAATACGCGCATTTAAGACCATACTTTTACGTAATGAGTTTCTTTGTATTAAGCACCATTATATTTTTTATATGTTATTGGTTTATGTACAAAAATATTTATGGAGGCGGTTTTAAAAACTTTTTCAGATATATAGGTATGTTTTTTGTGTTTTTCTCAATAGCTATGGGCTTTTCGCTACACAATTCCATTGCTGTTTTAGAAGGGCATTTAGGTAAAAAAAGTGAGTTTGTACGAACGCCAAAGTTTAATATTAGTACATTTAAAGACAACTGGAAAAACAACAAATACATTAAAAAAACAGTATCGGCACACGTTATTTTCGAAGGGTTACTTATGCTCTATTTCGCATTTGGCATGTACAGTGCCTTTATTGTTGGCGACCAAGGTGGCGATTTTGGACTCTTTCCATTTCACCTTATGCTGTTTGTAGGCTTTGGCTATGTGTTTTTTAAATCTCTAGCTTCAAAGGTATAACACTTGTCATACTGAACTCTTGTAATGAGCGAAGTCGAAAGGTTATATCTTTTTTTAATCGTCATTTCGAAGGTAGAAAAACACATTCCTATAACCTATAGCTTATCTTTTAATAGACATTACTTTAGTATTGTACTTATATTGGATTTTAATAAGGTACCTTTACAACGTATTATTTATCTGTTAATATTAATTATCCCTTCGCATACTTCAGCGAATTGCTGAGGCTTTCTTTTTAAGCCACTTATTTTGATTAATTAAACCCTAGCAACCAACTTAATGCCTGATTGCCGGTAAGCAACTATCTAATAGTAATTTTAATCATACGGATTGCTCATTTCATTACTCTGCAATTCGTTCAATTCAAAAAACAAATGGCTTTATTAAAAATGGGAGTTATTGGAACTTCAAAAAAAGAGGATGAAAGACGCGTGCCTATTCATCCAGAACATTTAAAAAGACTTCCAGAACATATTCGCAAACAACTTATTTTCGAGAAAGGATATGGAGCACCTTTCAATATTAAAGATGAAGAAATTAGTAATTTAACAGGTGGACTAGCTTCACGAAGTGAAATACTAACAGACATTGGTTCTGCAATTATTGCCAAACCTATTTTATCAGATTTAGAAGAACTTAAAGATGGTGGTACTATTTGGGGATATCCTCATTGCGCACAACAATCACAAATTACACAAACTGCAATAGATAAAAAATTAACTTTAATTGCTTTTGAAGATATGTATGTATGGCATCCTAACGGACAAATGGGAAGACATACCTTTTATAAAAACAATGAAATGGCCGGATACAGTGCCGTTATACATGCACTTCAATTAAAGGGAATAGATGGTCATTATGGAAACCAACGAAAAGTAATTATTTTTAGTTTTGGCGCGGTAAGCAGAGGTGCCATTTACGCTTTAAAAGCCCATGGTTTTAGAGACATTACCATCTGTATTCAAAGGCCAGATCATGAAGTAAGAGAAGAAGTTTTAAACGTGCACTATGTGCGAGTAAAAAAAGGAAACAAAAACGAACCACGACTCATTGTTGTAGAACACGATGGTTCTCAACGTCCGTTATTAGATTTAATAAATGAATCTGAAATAATAATTAATGGTACATATCAAGATACCGATAACCCCATAGATTATGTAAAAGAAAATGAAAAATCTATGCTTAAACCCGGTACTTTAATTATAGATGTAAGTTGTGATGAAGGTATGGGATTTTATTTTGCAAAACCTACCACTTTTAAAAATCCACTTATTGCAATAGATTATATAGATTACTATGCTGTAGACCATACACCAAGCTATTTTTGGGAAAGTGCTTCCAGATCTATTTCTGCCGCATTAATTATGTATCTGCCATCGGTTATATCTGGTAGAGAAAATTGGTATAAAGATAAAACTATAAAAAACGCCATAAATATAGATAAAGGTGTTATAGTAAAAGATGCTATTCTAAGGTTCCAGAATCGCCACAAAACGTATCCACACCATGTAAATTAGTAAGTTTCCTAAAAACAGGTTTTAAAAGTGTAACACAAATTACTGGTTTGGGCGTTACCCTCGTTGGCACTCAGGTCGCGCTTTACGCACTACACGGTAGTTTGCTGCAATCGCTAACCCGAAAAAAAGAGGTTCGTTTAACGGTTGGGCTATGGTTTCGTTGCGGAATTGTCCGCGAGGACTATTCCGAGAAACACTAGCCATCATTGCAAGATAAGAATTTCCGGCAGGAAATTCCGCCGCAATGAATTATAGCCAGTGTTGGCATTTCGTTTTTTATTTTAAAATCGAGTATAGAGTCATTCAGAAATATTTTTATCTATACCGCAAGTAACAAGGGTATAAAAATCCATAAGGGAAATAAGAACCCAATTAGAACGATTAAATTCTTTGTCAGATGGCTAAATATATTTGCTTTAGTCTGAACAATAAATCTCATTTCTGTAATTATAAATGAAATATAAATCCAAAAATATATCCATATCAAAAACATCATTCCGATATGTTCCATTCCATTAATAGACATTAACATTCCAAATATTAAAGCACCGATTAAATTTGCAATTCTTAGAGTTTTAGATGGTTTATATTTTTTTGAAACTTCCGAGTCTAAATTATTCACAATCAAATGAGTTATTTTGATTAGTTTACAGGATTTTATAATGAATGCCAATGCGATGATAAGAAGTCGTTCTATAATTACTTATATCAATCGTTAATCGAAGTTAGCTAATTTTTCTCGTAAAGTCAACTAATACTATTGCTTATACCTAGACAAACAAATAATACTATATTTGGATATGCTTATAAACCAAACGTTTTTAAAACTGTACAAAACACCTTTACTATTGGTGTTTGCTAGCGCCTTATTTTATATAGCATTTGCTTACGATTTGCAACGTACAGACTATATAAAACTGGTTATGTTTTATGTGGCGCTGTTTTTTTTGTTTTATAAGCTTATACAATTTTTTAAACATAACATTAAAGGCTTAACCTACATCGCTTTTGGCTTTAGAGCGCTTTTTATTTTAGCTATACCCAACTTATCGCAAGATTTTTACCGTTTTATTTGGGATGGTCGCCTAATTCTTGAAGGTTTTAACCCGTATTTATACACCGTAGATACATTTATTAATAATGGTGAATTCCCGGTAGCTCAAGCTCAAGAATTACGTGACGGCATGGGTAATTTAAATGCGAGTCATTTTACTAATTATGCACCTTTAAATCAGCTTTGTTTTATTATTGCTGCGCTATTTTCTGGACAGAGTATTTTAGGTTCTGCCATAGTAATGCGTTTACTTATTATCGCTGCCGATTTTGGGACGCTGCATTTTGGTAAAAAGCTATTAGAAAAGTTAAATCTACCGGCACACAATATTTTCTGGTATATTTTAAACCCATTTATTATTATAGAACTTACGGGTAATCTACATTTTGAAGGCGTTATGATTTTCTTTTTTGTGTGGAGTTTATATTTACTGCATGTTGGTAAATGGCAGTTTGCAGCTGTTGTTTTAGCATTGTCAATATCTGTAAAATTAATGCCTTTACTGTTTTTACCTTTGTTTTTTCAGTGGTTTGTTAAGCGAAACGTCATTGTGAACACCGTGAAGCAATCTGTTTCAATTGGAGAGATTGCTTCGTCTCGAACTCCTCGCAATGACATAAAGGGAATAAAAAAATTAATTTTATTTTATGCCATTGTTGGTATTACTACGCTCCTGTGTTTTATGCCTTTTTACTCTTCAGAATTCATAGAAAACTATACCAATACAGTGGCACTGTGGTTTAATAATTTTCAGTTTAATGCGAGTTTATATTATATAGCCAAAACCATTGGATATGCTTATGGCGATTACCACGATGTGGTTAAAATTGGAAAAACCATACCTTATATAGTTATTCTGTTTGTTTTAATCATCACATTTTTTAGAAAAAACAAAACCACGGTTCAGCTTATTACAGCCATGTTATTCGCCTTATCGTTTTACTACTTTACGGCAACTACGGTGCATCCTTGGTATATTGCTACGCTTTTAATTTTAGCAATGTTTACTACGTATAAATTCCCGTTGGTGTGGAGTTTTGTAATTATACTAAGCTATTTGGCATACATAAGTATTGGTAATGCCGAAAAGCAAGAAAACTTATGGATTATTGCTCTAGAGTATGTTATTGTTTATGGCGTGTTTATTTGGGAAGTGTTTATAAAAAAGGATGAGGCTACCATTAAAACTTCAAAATAATATAAAACAATTACTGTTTTTTGAAAAGCAGACTACAATGTCATATTGAGCTTGTCGAAATATTTTTGTGTTACCTAATAATCATAATTGGTTTCGACAAGCTCAACCTGACATATAAACTTCAATGACTTTTCAAAAAATAGTAATTAAAAATCAAAAAAGGCTCCCAAAATGGAAGCCTAGATTTATTTATCATTGTCATATCGAATGAGGAACGATTAAGATATCACATAATCTTTTATTCTTTAAATAATGAGATTTCTCGTCGCTTTGCTCTGTCGAAATGACAAGCTTATTGAAACATAACATATGTTTCTAAGATTTACTCGAACTGACAGTAGGGTTTAGAGCTTTTCTAATTTAGTAATGGTATTTACTTCTTCTTCATCTTCGTAACCATCTTCATCAACAGTAACCTCAACATCGCTAGTGTAAGTTACTTTAAATTTTGTTCCTATTAAGGTTTCAGAATTTAAATTGAATGCTTTTAAAACACTGTCTTCAACTTCTTGAAATGTAACTGTATACTCGTCACCATCTTCATCTTTTGCTATAAAATTATAACCGTAATCTTCATGTCCGTCAAAAACTGCATTTACAACCATAGTCTCCTGAAAATTGTATTCTGTTGTATTTAAAACAGATGTATTTTTAAAACTAGATAATGTAAAAACTGATATAAGAAGACCACTTAATATGAATAAAAATTTTGTTTTCATTTTGATAATATTTAAAATTTAAATTGAAATAATGTATCGGAAAAATGAATCTACCTGAAGTCCGAATTACTTATAATAGCTTTACCTAAAAGCTACTGGTAGTGTGTAATTTAATTTTGATGTTTTCTCCTTCTTAAATTATGTTATTTAGTTTAGCTATAAACAAATCAATCACCTCTATAACGATAAGGATGATAATTATCCATTCTAACCGACTACTTTCCTTATGATCCATAATATCTTTAAAGAGCTCTAAATTCTCTTTAATAATTTCTATCCTATCATGAATTAATCGGTATCTATCTTTTAAATCGAAAGTTCTTTTTAAATCTTGATTAAGCGTATTAAGTTGTTCGTTTTCCCAGGTAATTTCTGGCGAATCAAAAATGTATAAGTTCTCTGAAATTTTGTTCTTTATGTTTAAAACCTTCCCTATAAAACGCTTTAACTTATTGCCTGAAATATCTAGTTTTCCTTTGTCTTCAAGATAGGTTGTATGCGTATTTGTTTCTATAAGTAGCTCTTCGGTAATTTCTGAAAACCTATTTAAAGCCACCGATTGTGAAGTGTTTAGCATAACCAACCTTATCATTTCTTTATCTAAAGTTGGTAAAATAACCTTATCAAAATACACCTTAAGTGTGTTTGGTTTTACAAAAACCTCAACTGAATCTGATAGTTTTTCTGAAAAATAATTTGAACAATAGGGTTGTAATGTTTTTAAAGCTATTTCAATTTCTGGAATAGTCATGTTAAAAAAACAAACCATACCGTATTGAAATATGTAAACATATTTTTGTTCTGAGCTTGTATAATAAAGCTCATCTATATTTTGAAACAATAATTGCCACGGCAACTCTTGTTTACAGGCTTTTATATTAATAGCACTAGCTACTTGGTAAGCAACTACAGAGTACATTTCATTATGAATTAAACATGTCTTTAGAGTTTTTAAAACTTTTAAACTCTAACAAATAATCGTTGGGATCTTTAATAAAAAACGACGTATGCTCTCCAACTTTATCTTTTAAAAATGTACTTTCTGTTACTAAGTTTAAATTTTGAGATTTAAGCTTTGCATGAATAGTTTCCCAGGTTTTTAAGTCTAAAATAATCCCGAAATGGAATGAAGGCAATATTTTACCTTCAAACACATAGTTAGGATTGTTAAAATTAAATTTACCCGCTTTTATAAATGTTATTTGGTGACCAAATAAATTTACATCAATCCAACTTTGTGTTGTTCTTCCTAAGGAAGCTCCAATACTAGTGTAAAACGTTTTTGTCTCCCTTATACTCATACTAGGTAACGACATGTGAAACGCGGTTTGCATAGTGCATAAATTAAATGGGTTTTAAGCTTTCTACTCTGTAAATAACATCGTCGCCATCTTCGTCTTCAACAAATGTTATTCTAAAATTTTGATCGACAAAACTTTTGTCGTTTTTAAGATCGTATTGTTTTAAAACTCTTGGATGAACTTCTTCAAAGGCTAATTCTTCTCCGTTTTCAAACCAAAATTTGTAATAACCGTTTTTGTAGGACTTAAAAACAGCTGTTCTCATAATACTAATATTTGTTAATCGTTATCGTCGTCTGAGTCTTCATCAACCACATCTGGATCTTGTACTGCTTCCGGATCATCATTATCAAAATCTTCATAATCATCTTCATCATAATTCTCCATAGTTACAGCAAGTTTTGTACTTACCTTTACCAGATATTTAGTATCGCTAGTAGTTACTTCTACAGCTTCTATAATTTCATTATGCTGATTTCTAAAAGAAATTATTTGGTCATCATCATAACCATCAGGGTATCTTTCAACTAAAAGTGCTAAAATTTCTGGGGTTAATTTTTTAAAATCTACAATAACACGTTTTAAATTATCGTTTCCTTTTTTCATTTATTTGGGTAAAAATTGATTCGTTATACGTTTTAAAGATAATTATTTATGATTATTTTACACGAATTACATCGTAAAAATCTTTTCTTCTATCTTTTAAATTTTTAACGGCTCCAAATGAGTGGAGTTCTCTTAATAAACTTAAATCTACATCGGCCACCAAAATCATTTCGGTGTTTGGTGTTGCCTCTGCTTTTATTCCATTACTTGGAAATGAAAAATCGCATGGTGTAAATACGGCAGATTGCGCATATTGGATGTCCATGTTATTCACATTTGGCAAGTTACCAACACTTCCTGCTATGGCTACATAACATTCATTTTCTACAGCTCTTGCCTGTGCACATAAACGTACACGAGAATAGCCGTTTTGAGTATCGGTTAAAAACGGAACAAATAATATATCCATACCTTCATCTGCCAGCAAACGAGATAACTCTGGAAACTCTGAATCGTAACAAATTAAAATGCCTATTTTACCGCAATCAGTATCAAAGGTTTTTAATTTATTACCGCGTTGCATACCCCAAACTTTAGCTTCGTCTGGTGTTACGTGTATTTTTTCGTAACGTTCAACATTTCCATCTCTTTTACATAAATAGCCCACATTATATAACTTATCGCCCACCACTTCTGGCATACTGCCTGAAATAATATTAATATTATATGATATGGATAATTGCTTAAGTTTATCTATAATGGTTTCGGTAAATTTTGCCAATTCTCTAATAGCTTCCGGCTCATGTAAATGATTAAACTCTGCCATTAAAGGCGCATTAAAAAACTCTGGAAATACGGCAAAATCTGACCTGTACGCAGAAACACTATCAATAAAGTATTCTACTTGCTGCATTAAATCGTCTAAACCCTTATAAGGTCGCATTTGCCATTGTATCAAACCAAGTCGTACAACTGTTTTTATTGTGCTTGCTTTTTTATTAGGTTTGGTATAATAAATATTATCCCATTCCATTAAAACAGCATACTCATTAGATGCTGTATCGCCTTCTAAATAGCCTTTTAAAATGCGTACCGGATGAAAATCGTTAGAAATTTGAAAGTTTAAAACAGGATCATGAATTTCTTTACGCTTAACTTTTTCAATATATTCTTTTGGAGTAAGCTCTTTGTGTTTATGGTAATTAGGCATTCTACCTCCAAAAACAATACCTTTTAAATTCAAGTTTTCGCAAACTTCTTTTCGGTAATCATAAAGACGTCTTCCTAATCGCAAACCTCTGTATTGTGGTTTTATAAATACATCGATACCATAAAGCACATCGCCATCGGCATGATGATTTTTAAAAGATTCACCTCCAATAATGTCTTCATATGTATGTTCATCATCAATACTATCATAATCTACAATTAGTGATAATGCACAACCGGCAATATCGCCATCTATTTTTATGATAACCTGCCCTTCTGGGAACATTGAGGTTAAATCTTCTATATGATGCTTTTTCCAATAAGAATTAAGCACACCGCCATAAGACTCTAAAGTTGCTGCTTTTAATTCCTCAAAATCATCAACCGTTAGATATTTAAGCTCTATATTTTCAATTTTTTCTGAGTCCATGGTCATTGCCCTAACAAATAAGCAAAAATTAATGGTGCTACAATGGTAGCATCACTTTCAATAATGAATTTAGGTGTATCAATATCTAATTTCCCCCAAGTTATTTTCTCGTTTGGCACTGCGCCAGAATACGACCCATAACTTGTTGTAGAATCACTAATTTGACAAAAATAGCTCCAAAAAGGTGTATCTGTTCGTTCCATATCTTGATACAACATAGGCACTACACATATTGGAAAATCGCCAGCAATTCCACCTCCAATTTGGAAGAAACCGATTCCTTTTTCAGAATTATCTGTGTACCAATCTGCTAAAAAGGTCATGTACTCAATTCCAGATTTCATGGTACTAGCTTTTAACTCTCCTTTTAGTACATAACTTGCAAAAATATTTCCCATTGTACTATCTTCCCAACCTGGGCAAACGATAGGTAAGTTTTTTTCTGCAGCAGCGTACATCCAAGAATCTTTTATATCAATTTCGTAGTATTGTTCTAAAACACCCGAAAGTAACATTTTATACATGTATTCATGTGGTAAATAACGTTCTCCCTTAGCTTCGGCTTCTTGCCAAATTTCATATATATGTTTTTGTAAACGACGGAATGCTTCATGCTCTGGAATACACGTATCGGTTACACGATTTAAACCTTTTTCTAACAAATCCCACTCTTCTTGTGGTGTTAAATCGCGATAATTTGGCACACGTTTGTAATGTGAATGCGCTACCAAATTCATGATATCTTCTTCTAAATTCGCACCTGTACATGAAATAATATGTACTTTATCTTGACGAATCATTTCTGCAAAACTTTTACCTAATTCGGCAGTACTCATAGCACCTGCAAGAGACACTAGCATTTTTGCACCAGAATTTAACTGTGCCTCATACCCTTTAGCCGCATCAACTAAAGCTGCTGCATTAAAGTGTAAATAATGTTTTTCTATAAATTGTGAAATTGGGCCTTTAGTAGTCATCGTCGTCACTGAATTTAGAAGCGTTATTTTTTTGTTTTGAATTATCGTAGGTGTTATCGTATTCGTCGTCTATATCTTCACCCATAAATTTATAACTAAGCATTTTGTAATACAATTTTGCAGCTAAAAAATCTGAAGATTTATCTATTTTATTTGGGCATAGCTCTACAATATCGAATCCTACCACATTTTTTTCAGCAAAAACTTGTTTTAAGAATTCTAACGTTTCATACCATAATAACCCACCTGGTTCTGGTGTTCCTGTACTTGGCAAAATTGAAGGATCGAAAGCATCTAAATCTATAGTTATAAATACATTTTCTGTCATTTGATCTATTGCAGAATCCATCCAAGTATCATCTACAGCCATATCGTGAGCAAAGTAGGTTTTATCTTCATCCATAACCGTTTTTTCAATAACGTCCATAGAACGAATACCTACCTGAATTAAATTTGTTGTTTGGCTAGCTTCATACACTGCGCAGGCATGATTACAGTTAGAACCTTCGTAAGATTCTCTTAAATCTGCATGTGCATCTAATTGTAAAACTGTTAGACTAGGAAACATCTCATTAAACGCACGAATAGTTCCTATAGAAATAGAGTGCTCACCACCAAAAATGGTAACAAATTTATTTTTCTTGATGTATTTTTTTGTTGCTTGATGTACCGCCTCTACCATAGCTTCTGGCGATGAATTTTCGGTAACAGCATCAGCTAAATACACACCTTGTTGGTAAACTTCAGTATCAGTTTCAATATCGTAAAGTTCCATATTAGCAGAAGCATCTAAAAACGCTTCTGGTCCTTTGTCTGCTCCTTTTTGCCATGTACTTGTACCATCATATGGCACAGGAATTAATACAATTTTTGCTTGTTCTAATTTGGCCAATTCCTCTGGAATTCCAGCATAGGTTTTATTGTTCATAACCTAAAATTTTAAGTAAGTCTTCACTTTTTTGTTGTTCACTAAATAATTTTGTTGTGATGTTTCCATCTGCATCTCTATCTATTAAAATATGTTTTGGCGACGGAATCAAACAGTGTTGTAAACCACCAAACCCACCAATAGTTTCCTGATAAGCTCCTGTGTTAAAAAATCCAATATATAAAGGTTTGTCTTTATTATATTTTGGCAAATAAATAGCATTCATATGTTGTTCGCTATTGTAATAATCATCACTATCACAAGTTAATCCACCTAACAATATACGCTCATAAGAATCTTGCCATCTATTTATTGGCAGCATAACAAAACGTTTATTTATCGCCCAGGTATCTGGTAACGTTGTAATGAACGATGAATTAATCATATTCCATTTCTCACGATCGTTTTGTTGCTTTTGGTATAATATTTCATAAATAGCCCCACCACTCTCGCCAACAGTAAAACTTCCAAATTCTGTAAAAATATTTGGCACATCTACACCTTCTTCCTCACAAGTCAATTTTATCTGGTTAACAATTTCATCTATTAAATATTCGTAATCAAACTCAAAAGCTAATGAGTTCTTTATAGGGAAACCTCCACCAATATTCAAACTATTTAAGGACGGACAAATCTTTTTAAGACTTGTATAAACTTTTAAACATTTTAAAAGCTCATTCCAGTAATATGCATTATCACGAATACCAGTATTGATGAAAAAGTGAAGCATTTTTAGCTCTACTTTTTTATTATTCTGAATTTGATTTTTATAAAACGGAACAATGTTTTTATAACCAATACCTAAACGCGATGTATAGAACTCAAATTTAGGTTCTTCTTCAGATGCGATTCTAATACCTACATTAAATTTGCCTTTAATTTCTTGAGATAGTAATTCTATTTCCTCATAATTATCAATAATAGGAATAGCATTCTTGTGCCCGTTATTAATTAATCTGGCTATGTTGGTTATGTATTGTGCACGTTTAAAACCATTACTAATAACATAGGTGTCGTTATTAATTTTTCCTTCTGCTTTTAAGCTTTCAACAATATCAATATCGAAAGCCGAAGACGTTTCAATATGTATATCATTTTTTAATGCCTCGTCTAAAACATGTTTAAAATGTGAACTTTTTGTACAATAACAATAATTGTAAGTGCCTTTATAATCATGCTTTTTTATAGCATCTGCAAACCAACTTTTTGCCTTGTTAATATTGTTAGATATTTGTGGCAAATAAGTAAATTTTAAAGGCGCTCCGTATTGTCTTGTTAATTGCATTAAATCTATACCATGAAAATGCAATTCTGCTTTATCAACTTTGAATTCTTCTTGCGGAAAATCAAAAGTTTGATTGATTAAATCAATATATTTTGTATTCAATTTATTTTTTATAAAAGTTAAAGATGTAAATAGTAGATTAACTAACTGTTAAGTTAGTGAAAAATAAATAATATCAAACTTGAATTTCTTTTTGAGTAGTAGGCACAAAAGCGTATTTATGCTGTATAGCATATATTGGAGAAACGGAAGTTAGCTTTAAAATTCGGTCACTTAATCTGTAAGCTGCTTTTGAATATGACTTCCTAATTTTCAAAAGCCCGAACATAGAAACAGGTTTCAATTTGTTCAGCTAAAATACTGTGCAAATGAAAAACAAAAATTTGAATTACAAAGCCTTTTTTTAAAAAAGTTTTATATTTTTTTAGTAGCCTTTTTTGGGGTTCATTAGGGTCGAAATATTCGTTTCAATCTTTTTGTTATTGTATTACAAAAAGGGTTGTCACTTCTATCCCTAACGTATAAATCGAGTTAAATATAGCATTAAGTCAATTTTAAATGGAAAATCTTTATCCTAAAGCATCTTTAAAGTATTCAACTCTTGCTCTGTTAAATGTTTCCAGCTACCACGTGGAATATCTTTTTTGGTTAAGTGTCCAATAGCAACGCAATCTATACTTACAATATCGTATTTAAAATAATCAAAAATAGTTCTAATTATAGTGTTTCCTGTGTTCTTAATTTTAAGTCCTACTTCCTTTTTTGAAGCACCGTCTATATAACTGATTTCTTCTACTGTAATAAGCTTCCCTTCTACTTTAAATCCGTTTTGAATCTTTTTTAAATCTTCAAGCTTTAAATTATTACTCAACTCAATATGAAATAAACGCGCAATACCTTTTTTTGAATTTGTAAACTTATCTGCAATAGCATCATCATTAGTAAAAAGCAATAAACCTTTAGAGTTTCTACCTAATCGACCTATTGGTTTTATTTTGGAATTTGTAGCATTGGCTACTAAATCCATAACTGTTCTACCTTTACCTTCACTTGTAGTTGTAGCGAATCCTTTTGGTTTATTAAGTAAAACATAAGCCTTTTTCTCTGGGTTTATACGTGCACCATCGTAACGTACTTCATCTCCAGGTTTTACTTTATAACCCATTTCGGTAATTACTTTACCATTTACAGAAACTAATCCTGTAGCAATATGCACATCGGCTTCACGACGTGAGCACATTCCAGAATTTGCAACATACTTATTTAACCTAATTTCATCAGGATTACCAGATTTTTTAGGTGTTGGATTTGTTTTCTTAATAGGTGCATTTCCCCTTGCATAACTAGTATGACGTGTGTTTCCGCTACCACGCCCTGATGTTTTTCCTTTTCCCTTACTCCCTTGATGTCTGTTCATTACTTATTATTTTGTGCAAAGATACTTTATAAAAATACGATTTTCGTTTTTTGATATATGATTTTATTAAATACGATTTAAAACAACATTCACGTTAATTAACACAATGCAAAAAACACCAGCAACTATAATAAACTTTAAAATATTGTGAAGTATTAAATAGTGCGTTTTTGTTTTAGATTTCCAAAGCAATAATAGAAAAATTAACAATAAAACAATGCAGAAATAAAAGTACAAATACATGTAACCTATTTCAAAACGGTATAGAAGCAAATAAGTAGGGATAAGTGTTAAAAACGACAACACTGTTAGCATTATTTTCGAAGCTTTTTCACCATATACAATAGGAATAGTTTTATAATCTTGAGCTAAATCGCCTTTTATATTCTCTAGATCTTTAGTAAGCTCTCGCATAGACATCAATAAAAACAAGAAAACGGCATGTACAAAAATTACGGTTTCAAAATTTTTGTAATACATAAAAATGGCGAAAAAAGGTGTAATGGTTAAAATTGCAGAAGTTAAATTACCTATAAATGGTAGTTTTTTTAATTTGTGTGAGTAAAACCAAATACCAAAAATGTATATTGAAAAGAAAATTACAGCTTTAAAAGACACATAACTTGCCATAACAGCAGCTACAAAATTTAGCACAAAATAAAATGACAACTTTGTATTTTGACTTACCAACCTATCTAATCTTGATTTAATAGGTTTATTAATTAGATCTTTTTCTGAATCGTAAAAATTATTGATAATGTATCCAGCAGCAATTGTTGCTGCGGATGCTAATACTAATAGTAATAAATTAACATCAAAAACAACTTCTTTTACTGGCTTATCATGAGCCATAATGTAAACTGATGCCAAATATTGAGCGATTACAATAATTAAAATATTGTAACCTCTAACTACAGAAAACATGCTAAAAAACTTAAGTAGAATGTGTTTCTGTCGTCTTGAAAGCATAAAACTAAATTTTAAGAAACCCTAAGACTGAACTTTGGGTGACAGAGAGATTTAGAAATTATAAACAACTTCTAATTTGTAATCTGAAAGCGATTGTTTTGCTTTTTCAATATCTTTTGTAAACCCAAGAATATAACCGCCACCGCCAGAACCACACAACTTTAAGTAATATTCGTTGGTTTCAATTCCTTTTTTCCATAGCTCATGAAACTGCTGTGGAATCATGGGCTTGAAGTGATTCAATACAATCTTTGAAAGTTGTTTAGTGTTCTTAAACAACGATTTTATATTACCAGTTAAAAAATCTTCAACACAAGCATCTGTGTGTTTTATAAACTGTGTTTTAAGCATATTACGGAAACCTTCTTGTTTCATGTTTTCCATAAAAATACTTACCATTGGAGCAGTTTCACCAACAATACCGCTGTCTATTAAAAAAACGGCTCCTTTACCTTTTTCTTGTTGAGCAGGAATACCTGTTGCTTCAATATTATCTTTTGAGTTGATAAGAATTGGAATACTTAAATAACTGTTTAAAGGATCTAAACCAGAAGATTTACCATGGAAAAAAGATTCCATTTCAGAGAAAATGTCTTTTAATTTCAAAAGCTTTTCTCGAGTTAAATTTTCTAAAACAGTAATTTTATCTTGTGCATATTTGTCATAAATCGCAGCAACTAAAGCACCGCTGCTTCCCACACCATAGCCTTGTGGAATAGAGGAATCGAAATACATACCTTTGTTTACATCTTCCTTTAAAGCATTAATATAAAAAGTTACTAAATCTGGATTTATATTTTCTAAATAGCTAACAAATCGTTTTAAACTTTCGTTTGATTTAATAGCACTTTCCGATGGATTTTCATCCATTTTTAAAGCGCCATTATAAAAATTATAAGGAATTGATAAACCTTTAGAATCTTTAATGATTCCATACTCTCCGAAGAGTAATATTTTAGAATAAAACAGAGGTCCTTTCATTTAGCAATTTTTTGACTTGGTTTTGCAAAATTACAACAGTTTTGATCCAAATCCAATTCTATCACTAATATAGTGACCATTTTGACAATATGCAACTAATTCATTTTTAATGAATTTCAACACACCATCCTTTTCTTTTTCTGGAAATAGCACATGTACATTGGCTCCGGCATCTAAAGTAAAGCAAACTTTTGAGCCTGTATTTTTCCTAAATGTCCAAATTTTGTTAATGATTTCAAGGGTGTTTGGCTTCATTAAAATAAAATATGGCATACTAGTCATCATCATTGCATGTAGTGTTAATGCCTCACTTTCAACTAAAGCAATAAACGCATCTAAATCACCTTCTTTTAAAATACTAATTAAATTGGATAGGTTTTGGTTAGCTTGATTAAAACGCTGTTGTGCAAATGGGTGACCGTGCATTAAATTATGCCCAACCGTACTACTTACTTGCTTTTCACCTTTATCAACCAACAAAATAGTGTCTTGATAATTTTTGAAGTTTTCATGAACTTCAAACGGATATTTTACACCAAATAAATCCGAACTCCCTGTAATTTCATCATGTTTTCCCCAAACTACTAGATCGCCTTCCAAACTTCTGCAAGCACTTCCTGAACCTAAACGCGCTAGAAAAGATGCCTTTTGGATGAAGAATTCATCTGACATCTCGACTGCGCTCGATGTGACATCAGATTCAACGAGTTCTTTTTCTACACTCATTAAACACAACGCTAAAGCACTCATACCTGATGCCGAAGAAGCAATACCAGAGCTATGAGGAAACGTATTTGATGTTTCAATTTTAAAATGAAAGTCTTTTAAAAAAGGCAAATATTGCTCTACGCGATTAAAAAAAGTTTCAATCTTTGGTTTAAAATCATCTTTCTTTTCATCATCTAAAAAAACTTCAAAAGAAAAACCACTATGGTTTTGTTTTTTAGAAAATGTAAGCTTAGTTATGGTTTTACAATTATTAAGCGTAAAACTTATGGATGGGTTTTCTGGAATTTGACGTTCCTTTTTTCCCCAATACTTAACCAATGCAATATTACTTGGTGAAGACCATGTGAAATTCCCTTTTTCTACAGCTTTGGAATATGGTTTTGGAATAAATTTTTCTTCTGTCATACGAGTTTAATCTGCCAACAAAGATAACAACTTTAACATAGTTTTATAGTTTCTTGTAGTTGCACTGGTTTGTAGTTTTTTTTCAAAATAATTCATATTGAATTTTGATTTTCCATAACCTTTTTCACAGTATAAATAAAGACAATCATTAATAATTTGATACTCTTCACCTTCATACATCTTTTCAGAAGCTATTTGTATTAACCCATCATTCGGATTTGTATGCAGTAACATAAAATAGCTATTTTCTTTTTTCTCATTATTAAACGGACAATCATCAAAAATACGTTGTAAATCTAATCCTGTTCTCACTAAAACAGAAACATCAAATCCAAAATGATCTTGAATCGCATGATGAATTTTTTGTTCTAATTCTTCTTTATTTTTTACAGAAGAATGAAAAATAATATTTCCACTTTGAATATAAGTTTGCACATTACTAAGACCAATTTTGGTAAGTAACTTACGTAATTCTGCCATAGCCACTTTTTTATGCCCGCCAACATTTATACCTCTAAGCAATGCGATGTAAGTTGTCATTTATTTTGAAATATTTTGAGCAGCAATATATGCACTCGTCCAAGCATTTTGAAAATTAAATCCTCCCGTGATAGCATCAATATTTAAAACTTCTCCTGCAAAAAACAAGTTTTTAAACAGTTTACTTTCAAAGGTTTTAAAATTTACTTCTTTTAAATTAACCCCTCCAGCAGTAACAAATTCTTCTTTAAATGTACTTTTTCCATCAACACCAAAAATAGCTTTAGTTAATTGAGTTGCTAATGCTTCTAACTGACTTTTATTAACGTCTGACCATGTTGTGTTTTCAGTAATATTTGAAGCCAATACCAATTGATGCCATAAACGTTTTGGTAAATTAAAATGAGAAAATTTGAATATGGTTTTTTTCTTTAAATCCTGCTTAAAACCTTTTAAAGTATCTAAACAATCATTAAAAGACATTCTAATAAAATTAATTTCTATATCGAACTTATAATTTCTTTTTGCCAATTCAATTGCTCCAAAAGCAGATAATTTTAATATTGCTGGTGCACTAAAACCAACATGTGTTACAAGTAGCGGCCCTTCAGATTCCAAATTAGACCCGACAACTTTAACCTCAACATTTTGAGCCACAACCCCTGGAATGGTTTTTATACGTTTATCTTTAACATTAAACGTAAAAAGTGATGGAACCGGTTGCGAAATGGTATGACCTAAATCTTCTATAACATTCCACATTTTAGTGTTGCTTCCTGTTGCAATTACAAGTTTCTCGCAATTGTATGTTTCACTTTTAGTTAAAATTTCAAAACCTATCGATTCCGTAAGTGGAGACACATTTGTTACGATTTGATTATACAATACCTCAACATTGTGTTTTTGGGCTTCATTTAAAAAACAATCAATAATTGTTTGAGAAGAGTTTGAGATGGGAAACATTCTACCATCGTCTTCAATTTTTAATTCTACTCCTCGTTTTTCAAACCACTCTATGGTATCTCCAGTCATAAATTGATGAAAAGGCCCAAGTAATTCTTTTTCACCTCTTGGATAATTCAATACTAATTCTTGAGGAATAAATTCAGCATGTGTAACATTGCAGCGTCCGCCTCCAGAAATCTTTACTTTTTGTAAGCCTTCTTTTCCGCGCTCTAAAATGGCAACTTTTAGTTCTGGATGTTGTTCCGCAATATTAATAGCTGCAAAAAAACCTGCAGCACCTCCTCCAATAACAATTACATCTTTATTTATCATTTTCTAATATGGAACCCTTAAATTATTTAAGTTCATTTTATATCTTTTGATCGCATTAGCCCTTCTTGAGCAACTGAAGCTATAAGCTTTCCTTCTCTAGTAAAAATATGTCCTCTTGCAAAGCCACGACCATTGGATGCATTAGGAGATTCCATAGAAAAAAGCAACCAATCATCTAAATCAAAATCTCTAAAATACCACATTGAATGATCTAAGCTTGCGGTTTGGGTATTTCCCCAATGTGCTTTACTAGCATGCGGATTAAGTGCAGATACCAAAATATTATAATCTGATATATAGGTTAAAATTTGCTGTTTAGTAGCCAAATCTAATCCCTTTACATCACCTTTTAGCTTAAACCAAACATCACTAAATGGAGGTAAATCTTTTCTCTCTAAAGGATTTGAAATCTTAGTAGGTTTAAAATCTATAGGTCGTTCAATTTCAAAAAAAGCCTTTAAGCTTTTAGGTAAAAAATCACCATATTGGTTTAAAATATTTGTCCAACTTAAAAGTTCTTCAGGTTGTTTTAATCCAGATTTCATTTCAATTTGATGATTGTAACCGTCCTCTTTTTTATGAAATGAAGCAGACAAAATAAAAATAGTCGTATTTTTTTGATGAGCAGTAACTCGCCTTACCGAAAAACTACCTCCGTCTCTAACTTTACTTACATTATAAGTTATAGGTTGGTTTAAATCTCCAGCTTCTAAAAAGTAAGCGTGCATAGAGTGTAGTATTCTTCCGTTGGTAATTGTTCTGCTGGCAGCATTTAAAGCTTGCGCCAACACTTGTCCACCAAAAACTACTGGACTCCCAACTGTTTCACTTACTCCATTAAACTCATTTTCGGTGACTTTTTCTAAAATTAAAAGATTCAATAAATCATTAACAGTAGTCATACATTTTTAAACTTTAAGCGTATAAAACTATTAAATTTATTATAGGCTCTTGGCATCTTTTATAAATAGTTTAAGATTTTTAATTTTCATGTGGTTTATAAAGTCATTATTTTGGTTTTAAATTGAAATTATATGATATCTCAAACCCAAAAACTACTTGTTTTATTTTTTGCAGTAACCTCTTGCCATACTGGAAAACTCACCGTTATAGCAGACTTACCCGGAAGTTTAAAAGAATCTTCAGCTATTGAAACCGTATCTGGTTCTAATTTACTTTGGACTATTGAGGACTCTGGAAATAAAAATAATATTTATGGCCTAAACACTAAAGGTAAAATTGTAAAAGATATAGACATTAGTAATGCAAGTAATATTGATTGGGAAGATTTAACTTCTGATAATTCTGGGAACCTTTACATTGGAGACTTTGGAAATAATAGCAAAAACCGTGATGATTTTACTATTTATAAAATTTCGAATTTAGAAGAAGAACAAACTACTGCAGAGCGCATTAATTTTATTTTACCAAAAAAAATAAAACCTGAAGATTTTGAAGCTTTTTTTCTTTTAAATAATGCTTTCTATATTTTTAGCAAAGAGAATAAATCTAGTATTCTTTTAAAAGTTCCTAATACCGTTGGAAAACACACCGCAGAATTGGTAACCGATTTTAATTTAAATGGCAAACACCATAAAATTACATCGGCGGATGTTAGCGATGATGGAAAAGTGATAATTCTTTTAAATCACAATAAACTTTGGAAAATTTCTAATTTCGAATCGGATTCTTTTTTTAAAGGCACTATTGAAGAAATTAAGTTTAATCACACTTCACAAAAAGAAGGCATATGTTTTAAAAACAACCAGAGCGTTTATATAACAGATGAAAAAAACAAAAGTGAAGGTGGTAATATTTATACTTTTAATTTGAATTAAAAATTAAGCCCAAACCCAAAAGAAAATCTTAACCCTTCAACACTATTAAAAAAGTTAAACGTTCCCGATAGGCTTTCTGCAGCGGTTATCCAGAAACCACCACCATAATCATTATGCCATTTGTCTGAAAAATCACCTTTTAACCAAACTCTACCTACATCAAAACCACTAAAAACACCGATTTGCAATGGTAATGTATTGGTTTTAAATGATGGAAAGCTGTATCTTAAATCTGCACTACCAACAAAAGAATTTTTACCTGTAAAACGCTCTGTTCTATAACCTCTTAAACCATTTTTACCTCCAATATTTGCTGCTTGATAAAAAATTAAATCATCGCCAACACGTATTTGAGTTCTAACGTCTGTTTTTAAAACTAACTTTTTATCTTTGGATAGTGCATTGTAAAATCCTAAATCTGAGTTTAAATAACCATAGGTGTTTTTAGTATCTTTAAATTCTGTTTTACCACCAATGTTTAGCATAAATGTCATTCCCTTTTTCGGGTTAATTTTATCATCGAAACTTGAATAATTAAACTGAGCTTCAACACCTCCAAAAAAACGTCGTTTATAGAAATCTGTATTATTAATCGGCATAAAATCTGCAATAAAACGATTTGGTGTATCTTCAATTTCTATGGCTTCAAAAAGTGTTCTAAAACCATAATCGCTACCAAAATTTCCTTTTTTAAGAAGACCAACTTTAGCGGCATAAATGCCAGTTTTTACGCGATTAAAGTCCAGACCTAATTCATCATCATTATTCACAGTTTCATTACCGTAACCAAAAAAGTTATTAGTAAAATTCTCGGTAGTATATCTACCTCCAACATGTAAATTCCAGTCACCAAAAATATTAGCGAATTCACCATTATAATCTAAAGAAAAACCACTGGTTGCAAAATAATACCCTCCTTTAAAACGATGTTGTGTAGAAAATGGATTTCGCTGAAATCCTTTTTTTGTTTTCACATATTGAAGCCCTAATAAAAAACCATCATCAGGATTAAAACCGACAGCTGGAGTTATCACGCTCGATTTTACAATATTTTTATTAAAATCAAACAGGTTTAGATTATACGTGTCTGAAAGTTTGATGTCTGCTCCTTTATTTTCTTCAATAGTATTAGACTTAGATTTGTGGTCGTAGACCTTAATACGTCTTCCGTTTTTAATTCTGTAAGTATCATTTTCTTGACCACCAATAAGTCTTGTAAAAATTAAATTATTGGCTTTACCGGTTACTTCAAAAATGTCTTTATCATCCAATCCATAAATCCAGATTTCTTTGGTAATTTCTCTGTTGTATATTTTATCAACTATAACCTCTCCTTTTTCACCGTCAATTATTCGTGAAATAATTATACGTGTTTCTTCATCTCCCGTTCTTATAACCTCAATAAAATCATCTTTATCTGTTCCAGTTAAAATAACCAGTTCATTTAAGTAATTGTAATAACCTGTCGCAATATCCTGTAGATTAGCTCGTCTTCCTTTTAATTTCACCTTTATCTCTTCTAAAGTTTTGTCTTTAACCTCTTCGGGCACTTTAGTGAATGCTTTTTCTATAACCTCATCTGTTATATTATCTTGAAGAAATTTAGCTTGTTCTAACCAAACTTCTTTGTTAGCATCTTGAATAAGCACGCGATCTATTTTAATTCCTGCGCTGTTCATCCATTCTATATCTTCGAGTTTTTCATCATATACTTGAAGTTGTTTTGTTGAACCTGAAATAATTTTCATAACATCTAACAGAGCGCCATCAAAATTAGAAAACACCTGGTCACGATCTCGTGGAATAGGATGATAATACTTATCGCCATTAGCTTGATCAAATTGTGCCCAACGCCATTGGTCTTGGTGTCTGTCCCAGTCGCCTATTAGCATATCAAAAAGTCGCGCTTTTACAAAGGCATCTTCAGCAATTTTATGTTTTTCGTCTTCACGTACTTTTTCAATAATATCATGGGTACTTTCAATATCATCAGCATAACCAAAATTTCTTTCATCTGCATAATTATCTTCTGGTCGCTCTTCAATCATATACAATTCACCACCATATTCCTTGTTAAATTCACCTAAGTGTTTATGCTTCGGAATAAAATATAACTTTGGATTAGTATGAAAAATCTTTGCTGCATCAGACAAATCTGGAACAACCGTAAAGGCATATGGGTGAGCCGCTGTATAAAAATCTAGAATTAAGCCCTCTATAGCTGTTTTTTCAAACTCATCTTGAATGTAAGTATCTTTAAACAAAACAGTTTGTAAATATTGTGTAGCACTTTTACGAAGCGCTCGCATATTTAATTCTCTTCCATCTTTAGTTTTTAATCGTAAAGAACGTGTTTGATGACCGCCTCCTTTTCTAACAACTTCTAATCCTCCATAAAGCGTATCTAGCGTTGCTACTTTTGCTTTTATTTTTGTACTGTAAATATCGCGATAATGGTCTCCCCAAACCGATTCAAAAAAGTCTGATTTATCGGTTTCTTCTTTTGAATAAATTGACACCTCAATTTGTTGAGGAAACGTGTCTGGCAAATGGGAAACATCATATTTTTCTGTGGGTGGAAATACTTCTTTTTGGAACAATAACTTAGGTTCTCCCTGTTCTTCCCCAAAATATCTTACCCAACTACTTCCATCTTTAAAAATTGTAAGTTCAGCAAAACCTTGTTTTCCGTAAGAGAACAATCCAGTATTACTTAAGGCTACAGCAGACTCTTTAGCTCCAGACCCTGAAACAATTTGCTTTATACCTTCTTTTTCAATGTATTGTAATGTGTGTTCGTGCCCCGAAACAAAAACCACATTATCGGCATCTAAAGTCATGGTTTCTAAACGACTCATTAACTCGTGATAGCGTTCGTTATACCTATCTTGAATAGATACTCCACCTTGAGTTCTAAGTTGTGTTATAAAAGAGGCTATTCCTGGAAGTGGTATTTTTTTCTGAAAAGGATATAGATGTTTAGATAAGGCATATTTACCACCATGCACCCCATTGGTAAACATTGGATGGTGCATAGCAAATACCGTTGTTTTATTTTGTGCTTTTTTAAGTTCTCCTTCTAATTCTAGAAAAAAACGTTCTCTAGTTTTTATTTCGCAATCGTCATTGACAGTTGGGTGATTATTCCAATTCTCTAAATACCATTGTGTATCAATAATAATTAATTGGATGGTTTCACTAACATCGATACTTTCAAGAGGGCAGCCATTTTCTGGCAAAAAGGTGTTTTTTCCTAAAGCACCTTCTATATATTTTTCTTCTCTTTTTAAACCTTTTAAACCATTGGCATACCAATCATGATTCCCAGGAATAAAAACAGTTTCTCCTTTAAAATTATCAACAGATTTTACTTGTGCGTTTAAAGCATTTTCTGCACTAGCTCTATTTTTATGGCTTTTGTTTGGTAATCCTGCTGGGTAAATATTATCGCCTAAAAAAAGTGTGTAATCACCTTTAGTTTTCTTGCCTTCAATATGCTTATGAAATGCTGTTAATGCTTTAGACATGTCATTTGTTGGAGATAATCCAGCATCTCCAACTAAGTAAAAGGTTTTGTCTATTTCTTTATTTGGGAAGGTGTTTTGCTTGTCTTCCTCTTTAGCGTATTGAGGTTTATAAGTTGCACATGCACTTAGAATCGTTAATATTATTAATGTAAAAATACTTTTACTAAACTTCATAGTTGATTATTTATAATTACAAAAATAGCGGTTTAATACCTCTAACAATATTCCATATACTTAAATAATTAATGCAAATGAAACATAAAAACAACTTATAATCTTATTAAAAGCTATTTTAATTTATTTGAATACAAGGTTCTTAGTTTAGATAATTTGGGGGTTATTACAAAGCTACAATAGCCTTGTGAAGGGTTGTTTCTGTAATAATTTTGATGATAATCTTCTGCTTTATAGAAAATATCTAAAGGGCTTATTTCAGTAACTATAGGGTCTTTATAATATTCAGACACTTTTTTAACAACCTGTTCTGCTATTTGTTTTTGAGTTTTATCATGATAAAAAATAACCGAACGATACTGGGTACCTACATCTGCACCTTGTTTGTTTAGCGTTGTAGGGTCATGGGTTGTCATAAAAATGACTAAAATATCTTCAAAAGAAATTATATTGGAGTCAAAAGTAACTTGCACGACCTCAGCATGACCTGTTAAACCAGAACAAATTTCACGATATGTTGGATGCCCGGGAACATTACCTCCAGAATATCCAGAAACCACTTTTTCAACACCTTTAACTTCTTGAAATACGGCTTCTGTACACCAAAAGCAACCTCCTCCAAATGTGGCTAATTGTATATTTTTATCACTCATTAACAATTTCTTTTTCTAATTGCATTGATTCTGAATTGATACAATAACGTAATCCGCTAGGTTCTGGTCCATCAGGAAAAACATGTCCTAAATGGGCATCACAAACATTACACATTACCTCTACACGCACCATTCCAAAAGCTGTATCTTTTTCATATTTAATAGCATTCTCTTTAATTGGTTGAGTAAAACTAGGCCAACCTGTACCAGAACTAAATTTTATAGTAGAATCAAACAAAGGCGTATTACAACAAATACAATTGTACTTTCCTGCATCATGAACACTACAAAGTGCACCACTGTGTGGACGCTCTGTTCCTTTTTGCCTAGTAATTCTATATTGTTCTGGAGTTAATAGCTCTCTCCATTCTGCATCTGTTTTTTCAATACGTATATCCGGTTTCGGGTTTCCGTTTACACTAAAATTTATTACGTCTTTCCAAGTTAACATATTATATTTTTCTTTTTCATGAATTAATTAAAAGCTAATAGATTTTAATGAGTCGAAATTAAGTTCATATTCTTACAGTTAAAATCTTTATAGATAAAGCACCGTTAATATATTTAAATTTTAGTAATTTGTATTTATAAATGATCATGTTTTATGTCGAAATTAATTGATAGTGCAGAAAAATTTGTTTTTGATTTGTTTAAAAATGAATTAGACCAAAGTTTTTTATACCATAATTACACTCATACCGAGCGTGTTTTACGAAGTATTAGAGAAATTATTAAAAATACAGACGTTAGCAAAAAAGATGCTGAAGTACTAGAACTTGCTGCTCTATTACACGATACCGGTTATACCAAAACCAGAGAAGACCATGAAGAAGAAAGTGTAAAGATTGCAACTGCCTTTTTAAAAGATAATGATGCAGATGAAAAAACCATTGAAGCTGTGAACGAATGTATTATGGCTACAAAGTTTAAAGACTCACCTAAAACCGATCTTGGAAAAATAATTAGAGATGCTGATGCTTCACATTTTGGTAAAAAATATTTTAATGAAGCTAGTGAGTTTTTAAGAAAAGAGCTTGAAATGCAAGGCATTGCAACATATTCTCCAACCGAATGGGAAAACGAAAATATTAAAGTACTCACTAAAAAGCATGAATTTTATACAGATTATGCTTTAAAAAACTGGCAACCAAGAAAAGAGAAAAACCTCTCTAAACTCATAAAATCTAAGAAAAAAAGAAGAAGCAAACTTAAAACAGAAGAACTTAAAGCCAAATATAAAGCACAGTATAAAAATGAAAGTCCGGAGCGCGGAATTCAAACATTTTACCGCGTTGCTTTAAGAAATCATATTAAATTAAGTGATATTGCTGATACTAAAGCCAATATTTTATTATCTGTTAACGCTATTATTATATCGTTAGTTTTAGCTAATTTAATTTCTAAACTAGATACAAACGCTTATTTAGTTTACCCTACTGCCATTTTTACGTTGTCCTGTGTGGTTTCTATGGTGCTTTCTATTATTGCCACTAGACCTAATATTACCAGTGGCGAATTTACCAAAGAAGATGTTGCTAATAAAAAAGTGAACCTTACCTTTTTTGGTAACTTTCATAAAATGAGTTTAGAGGAATACGATTGGGCGGTTAACGAACTTTTAAAAGACAAAGATTACGTTTATAGCTCATTAACAAAAGACCTTTATTTTTTAGGAAAAGTATTAGAACGAAAATACAGGATACTAAGAGTGACTTACACTATTTTTATGATAGGTATGATTGTTTCTGTGCTTGCTTTTGGAATTGCGCTAAAAACTAATGGCGCCAAATTAAAAGATGTTGTAATTCCAGATGAAAATAACACTAGTTTAATACATTCTAATTTTGAAAATAGTATTGATAAAGAAGCTATTTATAAAATAGCTTAGGATTTTATCTCCTTCATTAAATCATCGTAAGTATAAAAGGTTTTTTCATCACCTTCATTTTTTTGATAAATGATACTTACTCGTATTGCTTTTAAACCTGTAACACCTTGTAAATCTTGCAGCTCTAATATTTCAACATCATTGTCAAACATATTTTTAGATTGCATAAAGCGTACATACTTTAAGTACTCAATTTCATCTTCTTTGTGGGAATAAATAATACTCATTTTTCCTTTGACAGTTACACGCTCATTTGTGCCTTTAATAAAGGCTTTATCTACACGTTTTTTCACAACTTCATATCTGGCATTGTAAGTTCCATCTACATCAAATTGCTTTTCATCCATTCTAAATTGAATAGACAATGGTTGATTAAACACCAAAATCATTGAAGCGACATCTAAACTAATAGGGTATTCATGTTGGTTTTGATAAAAACTATTTTCCATTTCGTACATAGCCTGCAGCTGCCATAATCTTAAATTATACAGGTATATAGAATTAAAACTCTCTTCTTTGGTAATAGACTCGCCTATATACATGTTATGTTCAACACCATCCGTTTTAAAACGTTCAAAAAAGTGAGGATACATATTTTGGGCGTCTACTTGTTTCTCATCAAGTATTGCAGACATGTTTTTATTTATAAGCGCAATGGTATCGTCGTAATTTTTTCTGTAGTAATAAATAACACCTAAGTTGGTATCTACTTTACTAAAATAATCTTCAATTTCTTCTTTTGCAAAATCCTTTTTCTCTAAAAAGTAAATGAATAACGGCTCAATTTCTTCTTTAAAAAATGTAGTTAATTGTTGCTCGGTATCTACTTTAAAATCAACTTTAATTTCAGTATTAAATGTTTCTATTTGAAACTTTAACTGCTCGTAAATTGGCAACCTTTCATTTTCAGGTAATTGGTCTAAAACCTTATCAACTAATGATAGTTGTAATGCTAAATCTTTTTGAGTAGCATGATTTCTTGCGTCTGATGATCCTTTAACGTCTATTTGTCCAAATAACGGATAAACATTATCAAAAGCTATATTATCAAATGAAGGTTTACTTCCTTTTTTTGTTTGACTAGCTAGTAAAAACTTTTTTGCAGCTTCTTTAAATCTCCATGACACACTTGGATGTATAGATGTACATTCTTGCTGTATTATAGCTTCTATTAAAGTTTCTTCTTCTCTGTTAGAACGCTCTACAGCAGAAACTATAAAAGGCATAACATCAACCAATTTGTTAGCATTTACACTGTTAAGCGCTTTGGGTGTTTTAGAAACAATTTCAAGAATTCCCATTAAACCTTCATCATTCGCAATAGGAGCAAAAATGGCACTTTTAATATTTTGTTCGTGTAAACTGGTAATATGTGGTGCGCGACCTTTTGCTTTTTCAAACATGCGGTCGACATCTGAAATTGTAAAATATTTATTTTCTTCTAACAATCTTTGGTAAGACCATTTGCATAAAGCATCAGAACATTTTAAACTATCAGAATTATTTAAAAGAAAACTATTACCTACCTCATAAATACGCTCAAAAGTATTATCTTCTTTATTATAAATTGCAAAACCAATCTGTATATCATTAATTCCTAAAAGCGATTTAAATATTTCGTGAAATCTTTCAACCAGATTCTCATCATCGCACTTTTCATTACCAATTAAAGCAGACTTTACATTTGATATCGATTGATCATCAGTTACATCAAAAATATTAGAAATTACAAAGCCTTTAAAAACATAACTATTTAGTGGAAATTTTTCTTTCCATAGCTCTATATTATCAAAATTATCTAGTAATTCGTCATAATCTTCCTTTGTGATTTTTTTCGCATTTTCATTTGGAATAATTTCACAAAAATCAGCATTGTATAAAATTTTATAATAACGTATAATACCGTTAGCATCTGGTATTTCGTAATAAAACGGTCTTTTAAAACTTAAATCATATCCATAACAAAAATTAAGAATAATGGTACATGCTATAATGTACACATCATCTTCTGGCATATTTTTAATTTGTAGTTCAAAATCGTCACCAGCAGTTTTTATAATATCTTTAAAGCGATCTGATGCATTAAAAATTAAATTATGAAAAGGTACTGATGCTGTTTTTATTTCATTTTTTGTTAAAAGTGGACTAAAAGTATCCTGAAGAATAGTGCTTATTTCCTTTTCTCTGGTTTGTAATATAGATATATCACTAAAACCATTTCTCAATTCAGGAAAAGTATCAGCTATTTTTAAAACCTTATTTGCTTTAGCTACAATATGCTCATCATCACTTTTAGACAACCTTTCGTATTGCTCTAAAAGCTTATTAAAGCCAATTTGTAGCTCTAAAGGCGATTCGATATTCTTATTAATATCCATGATATGATAATGCGTATAGTACAAAGTTACAAATTATTGTTTTAGTCGATATTAACAAGACTTCATAACAGTAAAAATGTTACAAACTAAAATGTTAAAAATGAAACGTTTAACTTAAAACAAAAAAAACTTCCCAAAAACGGGAAGCTTTAAAGATTTTTTTATGTTTTGTAAAGACTACTGGTTTCCTTTTTTGTAATCTTCTAAAAACTTAGCTAAACCAATATCAGTTAAAGGGTGTTTTAATAAACCTTTAATTGAAGATAATGGCCCAGTCATAACATCACTTCCAATTTTTGCACAATCAATTACGTGCATGGTGTGACGAATAGAAGCTGCTAAAATTTGAGTTTCGAAACCATAGTTATCGTAAATCTGACGAATCTCTGCAATAAGATTTAAACCATCTGTTGAGATATCATCTAAACGTCCTAAAAATGGTGATACATAAGTTGCACCTGCCTTTGCAGCTAATAAAGCTTGACCTGCAGAAAACACTAAAGTTACGTTAGTTCTTATTCCTTTATCTGAAAAGTATTTACAAGCTTTGATACCATCTGCAATTAATGGTAATTTCACAACAATTTGTGGGTGTAAAGCTGCTAAAGCTTCACCTTCTTTTACCATACCATCAAAATCTGTTGCAATTACTTCGGCACTAACATCGCCTTCAACAATATCACAAATTTTTTGGTAGTGTGCTAAAATATTAGCTTCTCCTGTAATGCCTTCTTTAGCCATTAACGATGGGTTTGTTGTAACACCATCTAAAACACCTAAAGCTTGAGCTTCAGCGATATCGTTAAGGTTTGCTGTATCAATAAAAAATTTCATATCTCTAGTTTTATACTGTTTTTAAATATTCTAATACTTCTTTACTTACTTTTTCTCCTGTAAATCCAAACTTGTCATCTAGAACTGTTGCAGGTGCTGAATAACCAAAATGGTCTAGTCCGAAAACTTTACCATTATCACCAACCAATCCTTCTAGATTTACTGGTAATCCTGCTGTTAAACCAAATAATGGTTTGTTTTTTGGAATCACACTGTTTTGATATGCTTTAGATTGAAGTCTAAATAGGCCTTCTGAAATCACAGAAGCAATACTTACTTTTAAGTTATTTTCTGATTCTAAAATTTCTGCTGCTGCAACTAAAGTAGCAACCTCTGATCCGTTTGCTATTAAAACTACATCTGGATTTTCAACTTCTTTTACTAAATAACCTCCTTTTTGTGCAGCTAGAGCTTCGTTATATCTTGAATTACCTTGTGCTGGTAAATCTTTTATACCTTGTCTTGATAGTATTAAACCTGAAGGTGTAGATGTGTTTTCTAAAGCCATTTTCCAAGCAACGCTTGTTTCAGCTGAATCTGCTGGACGTAAAGCTAAGAAGCTTGGTTTACCACTATGATTCTTAAGTTTTTCTAATAAACGTATTTGAGCTTCTTGCTCAACCGGTTGGTGTGTTGGTCCATCTTCTCCTACTCTAAAAGCATCATGTGTCCAAACATATTTTACTGGTAGTTCTTGAATACCACTTAAACGAATAGCTGGCTTCATGTAATCTGAAAACACAAAGAATGTCGCAACAACTGGAATAATTCCACCATGTAAAGCAATACCGTTTGCAATACAAGCCATAGTTAATTCTGCAACTCCAGCTTGTAAAAACGAACCTGAGAAATCACCTTTTTTAAGCGCATGTGTTTTCTTTAAGAAACCATCTGTTTTGTCACTGTTAGATAAATCTGCAGAAGACACAATCATGTTTTCTACATTTTCAGCTAAGTAGGCTAAAACTCCAGATGATGCAGCTCTTGATGCTAATCCTGCTTTATGTTCTATAGATGCAAAATCTAATTCTGGTAATTTACCTGACAAGAAGAAATCTAATTTATCAGCAAGTTCCGAATTATCTTTTCTCCAAGCTGCAATTTCAGCCTTCTTATTAGCTGCTTGAGCTTCTTTCTCTTTTAATATATTCTTGTAGAACGCTTGAACATGTTCATAAATATCAAACGGACTTTCAGGATTTGCTCCTAAATTCAACAAGGTTTTTTCGTAATCTGCTCCAGTATGACCAATAGGTTGACCATGTAACTCACAATACCCTTCAAACATACTTCCATCTGCAGCAACTGCTCCTTTACCCATTATAGTTTTTCCTATAATAAGTGTTGGTTTCTCTGTTTCGTTGTTAGCATCGGTTAATGCTTTTCTAATTTCATCATGGTTATGAGCATCAATAGTAACAACATTCCATCCCCATGCTTTGTATTTCATTTCGGTATCTTCACTTGTTACCTCATCTGTAGATGTTGATAATTGAATGTCGTTAGAATCAAAAAACATAATAAAATTACTTAAGCCTAAATGACCAGCAATTCTACCTGCACCTTGAGATATTTCTTCTTGAATACCACCATCAGAAATAAAACCATAAATTTTATGGTTCATCCAATCTCCAAAACGAGCTTGTAAAAACTTAGCTGCAATAGCAGCACCAACACCCATAGTATGTCCTTGACCAAGTGGACCAGATGTATTTTCAATACCTCTTTCTACATCAACTTCTGGGTGACCTGGAGTTATAGATTTCCATTGTCTGAAATTAGCAACGTCATCTTTTTTATAATTTCCAAGAAGATAATATTGTGCATACATTAAAGTAGATAAGTGACCTGCATCCATAAAAAAACGATCTCTAAAAGGCCATGTCATGTCTGAAGGATCGTAATTAAAAAACTCTGAGTACAAAATGTGCATAAAATCTGCACCTCCCATTGGCCCTCCTGGATGCCCAGAATTAGCCTTTTCTACCATTGCAACTGCCAAAGCCCTAATATTGTCTGCTGATTGTTGATCTACTTTTTTGTTCATTTTTATTATCTGTTTGTATTTAATAGCCTGTTACTTATAGCATAAATTAATTCTGCAAAACTAAAACATTTTATTCGAAATCCTCCTTTTTTACACTCTATAAATCCTTATAAATCTATAAAATGCGTATCTTTTTGAATATCTACAAAAAACCTTTTAAGTTTTAAAAAAAAAGAGCATTAATGTAAGAATAAATCAAAAAAATGCAATCGGTTGCGTTACTTTTATTTCTATGAGATTAGATAATAAAATCTAAATTTTAAAATGTTTAATTTCACGAAACTATAGTTTTTAAAACTTTCAAATATAAACAAAATAAAACAAGTGTAAAAAAAACACTTGTTTTATTTTACTGTTTGTAGAGGCAAAAAAAAACCTCTAACTTGTTTAAAAGTTAAAGGTTTAATCTTCTTTATTAGTGCGGGCGGGGAGACTCGAACTCCCACACCTCGCGGCACTAGATCCTAAGTCTAGCGTGTCTACCAATTCCACCACGCCCGCTAAAGGACTGCAAATATAAACAAGATTTTTAAATTGCAAACTCCAAAGGCTTAAAAACATTCTTTTTTCATACTTTTGATAAGAACTACATAAATACTTCATGAATAATATTCAATCTTATATTACCGAACATAAAGAAAGATTTTTAAACGAATTAATAGAACTTCTAAAAATACCATCAATTAGTGCAGATTCTGCATATAAAGATGATGTGTTAAAAACTGCTGAAGCCATTAAAGATAGCCTTAAAAAAGCAGGATGCAATACCGTTGAAATATGCAAAACAGATGGATACCCTATAGTTTATGGCGAAAAAATAATCGATAAAAATCTACCAACCGTTTTAGTTTACGGGCATTACGACGTACAACCACCAGATCCATTAGAATTATGGACTTCACCTCCTTTTGAACCTGTAATAAAAAAGACAGATTTACATCCTGAAGGTGCTATTTATGCCCGTGGCGCTTGCGATGACAAAGGACAAATGTACATGCATGTTAAAGCTATGGAGTTTATGACATCAACAAACCAATTGCCTTGTAATGTAAAATTTATGATTGAGGGTGAAGAAGAAGTTGGTAGTGCAAACTTAGCAACCTTTGTAAAAAACAATCATGACAAGTTAAAAAATGATGTTATTCTTATTTCTGATACAGGCATGATAGCAAATGATGTGCCTTCAATAACTACAGGCTTACGCGGACTAAGTTACGTTGAAGTTGAAGTTACAGGTCCAAATCGTGATTTACACTCTGGCTTATATGGTGGTGCTGTTGCAAACCCCATTAATGTTTTAACTAAAATGATTGCTTCTTTACATGATGAAAACAATCACATTACTATACCCGGTTTTTATGATAAAGTTGAAGAACTCTCAAAAGAAGAGCGTGCTGAAATGGCAAAAGCGCCTTTTAATTTAGAAAACTATAAAAAAGCTTTAGATATTGAATCGGTTTATGGTGAAGATGACTACACAACCAACGAAAGAAATTCTATAAGACCAACCCTAGATGTTAATGGTATTTGGGGTGGTTATATTGGTGAAGGTGCAAAAACTGTTATTGCAAGTAAAGCTTATGCTAAAATATCAATGCGATTAGTGCCACATCAAGATTGGGAAGAAATCACACAACTCTTCAAAAAGCATTTTGAAAGCATTGCTCCAAAAGGTGTAAAAATAAAAGTAAAACCACATCATGGTGGACAAGGTTATGTTACTCCAATAAATAGCGTTGGTTATAAAGCAGCTAGTAAAGCCTATCAAGATACGTTTGGCAAAACCCCAATACCTCAACGAAGCGGAGGTAGTATTCCTATAGTTGCGCTTTTTGAGCAAGAGTTAAAAAGTAAAACTATTTTAATGGGCTTTGGTTTAGATAGTGATGCTATTCATTCGCCTAACGAACATTTTGGTATCTGGAATTACCTAAAAGGTATTGAAACTATTCCGTTGTTTTATAAATATTTTACTGAGTTATTTGAATAAAAATAGTGTTATTATGAAATATGAATTTTCAATTTATTTGTCATTTTTCTTTCTAATTTTTTCCTGTTCAGAAAATAATGAAGAACTAACATCTAATAATACTAACTTACCTGAAGTTACTGTTATTTCCTCTGTAAATAATATTCTTTATCAACAAGATGTAAACCCAAACTCTGAAAATGTCTCAGTTACTAATCTAACTAATGCATTTGGGGTAGAAACAAATTACTTGTCTAGTAATTTCTATAATTCTCTAGTGTCATTTTACAATAGATTTACTTCCGATAATTTTATTTTACAAAAAAACATTGTCACTAATGAATACTATTCTAACACAGGATTGTGTAAAGAACCTAATGAGGACATAATGCATGTGACAAGCAACTACAAAAAAATAATAGTTTTTACTATAGAGCATCAATTAGTTAACGGAGCTTATCAATCTTATATGTCAATTCTAGATCGCGATAGTAAAACATGTCAGCGAGTTTTTGTTGGAAATTTTATTTTTCCTTCTAGTGGAGGTAATTTTTATGTTGAGGATAATAATATTCTAATTGGCTTTCGTGATGATTTATTAGATAAAAATAAAATAATCAATATTGATTTAAATAGTGCCCAAGTTATTGCTTCATTAGAATTTGAAAATACTTATTTTTCGTCAACAGTAACAGAAGATAAATTGGCTATTTTGTTTTACCAACAAGAAAATAAAGTTTATAACAAGAACACTCTAAAACCAGTAGAGGATTCTAGGTTTTATAATTTAAGTTCTACTGCTAATCCTTACTTTTTTAAATCTGAAATACATAACAACAAATTATATTTCGATGTTCAATTAGCTCAACCAAGTCCAGCGGCCTATACACCTGGTTATATTGATCTATCTAATAATGAGTTATATTTATTGGATAGCTATGATTTGATGGCAAAATATGCTAAAATATATGGTTATGGATTTAATTCTTTTGACAGCCATACTGCCTACCCAAAGAAAAACATAGCTGTTTTTGGGTTTACAAACAATCTTGATGAGCATGGACTCATTTATACAAATTATGAAGGTGAGATTCTTAAAATTATACCTTTAGAACATAAAGTAAGATATATTTTAAAAAATTAGGCTTTCTAGGAATAGAATGAAAAACCAACACTCCAACCACCTACTTCTACTTGCATTTGCAACCTTATTAATTAGTACTTCAGGACCTTTGGGTAAGTTTATAGATTTACCAACACCTGTTATTATTTGGTGGCGTTGTGCTTTAGGTGCATTGTTTTTATTCCTGTTTTGCACATATAAAAAAATTAGCATTAAAATAAAATCTAAAAGAGATTTACCAACAACTGTTTTAAGTGCTTTATTTTTAGGGACACACTGGATAACTTATTTCTATGCACTAAAACTATCTAATGTGGCAATTGGTATGTTATCATTATTTACATTCCCTGTAATTACGGCATTATTGGAACCATTTTTTATAAAATCAAAACTTGACCTAACACATGTGGCTTTAGGCGTTATGGTTTTAATTGGTATTTATATACTTGCTCCAGATTTAAATTTTGAAAACTCGCATGTAAAAGGTATCCTTTTCGGGTTATTTTCTGCATTTTGTTATGCACTGCGTAATCTTATAATAAAACAGCATGTGAATCGATATAATGGTACAGTGATTATGCTGCATCAAATTATCATTTTAAGCATTGTTTTAATTCCTTTTGTCTTTATAATGGGTACAAATAATATTTCTACCCAATATCCTTACGTAATAACTTTAGCTTTACTTACAACAGCAATTGGTCATTCATTATTTATTCACTCTTTTAAATACTTTTCGGTAAGTACAGCAAGTATTATTGGGAGTATACAACCTATTTTTGGTATTATAATCGCCTTTATGTTCTTAAATGAAATTCCAAAAACCAACACATTTATTGGTGGTGCTTTAATTCTTATTACTGTTGTTATTGAAAGTATAAGATCTAAAAAAAACTCAGCTTAGATATTATTTTACCTCTACACTTGTAGAATATGAATATTTATTCTACATTTGTAGAGAATATTCTAACTATGTAGAACAATGCAATTATCTAAAACCGAAGAAGAATTAATGAATTACCTCTGGAAACTCGAAAAAGCTTTTATGAAAGATTTTCTCGATACTTACCCAGAACCCAAACCAGCAAATACTACAGTTGCAACACTTTTAAAACGCATGACCGATAAAGGTTTTGTTGGTTATAAATTGTATGGCAAATCAAGAGAATATTATCCTTTAGTTAAAAAGAAAGATTATTTCTCTAAACATGTAAACGGACTCATAAAAAACTTTTTTAATGATAGCGCATCGCAATTTGCATCTTTTTTTACAAAAGAAACTAATCTTACAAAAAAAGAATTAGAAGATTTAAAAGCTTTAATAGACAACGAAATTAAAAATAAATAGTCATGCTAATTTATTTATTAAAATCCAGTGCATGTTTAGCAATATTTATGTTGTTTTACAAACTATGTTTAGAAAAAACTAGTGCACATACGTTTAAACGTTTTTACTTAATTGCGGTTATCATAATTTCATTTTGTATTCCTTTTATAACATTTACTGAATATGTTGAAACTGAATCTTTAAATCTTGCTTCTAATACAGAATTTAATAATATAATACTTACTAATAACAATGAAGGCAAATCATTTAAAGGTTATTTACCATCTATACTTGGGAGTATTTATATTTTAGGAGTCATTTTGTTCTCATTTCGATTCTTTAAAAACCTTTATCATTTATTTCAAAAAATTAAATCAAACCCAAAATTTAAAAAACAAAAATATATTAATGTTTTATTGCTCGATTTAATACATCCACACACCTTTTTCAACTACATATTTTTAAATAAAACGAAATATGAGCACAATCTTATTCCGAACGAAGTTTTGTTGCATGAGCAAACTCATGCAAAACAAAAACACGCATTAGATATTCTATTTATTGAAGTGCTTCAAATACTATTCTGGTTTAACCCATTATTATATTTTATAAAAAAAGACATTAAGTTAAACCATGAGTTTTTAGCAGATCAAGCTGTTATAAACAAAGGCTTTAACACAAAAAAATATCAACAATTATTATTGGCATTCTCATCAAATGCTTCTGATAATTCTTTGTCAAATGCCATAAATTATTCATTAATCAAAAAACGTTTTACAGTTATGAAAACAAAAACATCAAAAACAACACTTAGGCTTCGAAGTCTTATTATTTTGCCTTTATTAGCTATTTTAATCTATAGTTTCAGTGGTAAGGTTATCATAGAAAAGAATTCAATCGATAATAAAATCATTTCTAGCCAGCAAAAAGCAACCGCAAAACAAATTGCAGAATATAATACACTTGCCAAAAAGTATAATGCACAACCAGAAAACAAACGTGTTATTAAACTTGAAGACATTAAACGCTTAGAGTATTTATATAGCTTAATGAGTAAAGCACAAAAAGAAAACGCAGAACCATTTCCAAATTGCCCTCCACCGCCACCTCCACCACCATTACCCCTTACAAAAACTAACAGTGGAATGTCCCCAGAATTCTTAAAAACAAAAAAAGAGTTTGAAGAAAAAGGAAATAAATATGGTAAGGCAGTAAGCCTTTACTTAAAAGAAAAGAAAGGCAATCAATCTGAACTAAAGGCCATGTATACTGAGGTTATGGAGTTGTATGAAATATATAATGACTTAGCCAATAAAGAAAATCTTTTAGTTCCTCCACCACCGCCTCCTGCTCCAAAAGAGCCAGGTGCTCCAGAAATTAATGATGTTCCGCCACCGCCACCGCCAAAATCACCTTTGGATTATGTAATTGATATGGCGAAAAAAGGTGCTAAATTTTATTATAAAGGAAAAGAAATATCATCAGATAAAGCTATAGATTTAACTAAAAAAAATAAAGACTTAAACATATCTACAAAAACAAAGAATGGTTTAAGCATAGTGAAAATTAAAACTTAACCTTATAACGTATTAACATAAATAATATAGCTACTAGACCTGTTGGTTTTATAAATCTAACAGGTCTTTTCTATTAAATTATGTAACAAATTATAAACTTTAACGTTCTAATAGACAGTCAATCAAAATAAATCACATTATGTTAAAGCGATTCTTCATTATTTGCTCTGGAGCAGATTCCGATATTTTAGAGAACTGTTCTTCTGGAGAACAAAATAAATATGCTGGTATTGGTGCCACTGTTTTTTTTACAGCGGTTATGGCATTTATAGCAGCAAGCTATGCTCTTTACACTGTTTTTGACAATTTTTATACCGCTATTTTTTTCGGCCTTATTTGGGGTTTACTTATTTTTAATTTAGACCGTTATATCGTTTCAACCATTAAAAAAACAGGTAATGTTATAGATGAATTGATTCAAGCATCACCAAGAATACTATTGGCTGTTATTATTGCTTTAGTAATCTCAAAACCCTTAGAGTTAAAGATTTTTGAAAAAGAAATTAATCAGGTGTTACTTGAGCAAAAAAACGAAATGACTTTAACCAACAAAACTCAAATAGCAGAACAATTTACACCAAATATTGATGCACTAAAAAATGAAATAACGAGCTTACAGAACAATGTAGACACAAAAGAAGCTGAAGTAAATGCATTATATGACACCTACATATCTGAAGCTGAAGGAACAGCCGGAACCAAACTTTTGGGAAAGGGACCTGTGTATAAGGAAAAACGAGAAAAACATGATGCTGCTTTAGCAGAATTACAACAACTTAAAACAGAAAACAAAGCTAAAATCAAAGCCATTGAATCTCAAATTGGTCTATTAGAAAGTGACTATGAAACAAAAGTTGAAACCACTCAACCTATCATTAATAATTTTGATGGTTTAATGGCCCGCGTTAATGCCTTAGGCAAATTACCTTGGTTACCTTCGCTTTTTATATTTCTTTTATTTTTAGCTATTGAAACCTCTCCTATTTTCGCAAAACTTCTTTCTCCAAAAGGGACATACGATTTTAAACTTGAAGACCAAGAAACTGCTGTAAAAACAAATGTGCTTCAAAATAAAAATCAACGTGAAGCTATGCTAAAAACAGATCACGCCATAAACGATCGCATCTATAGCGATATAGAAACCGAAGACGAACTATACACTTACAAGCGTAAAAAAGCGAGAGAAATTATGCAATTACAAGCAGATGCCTTTTATAAAAAACAAAAAAATGCCTTATAGTCTTTTATGCAGCTGTTTCAGTTTTAAAATGATCGTATAAATCTTTACATCCAAAACCTATAATAGATAGCCTTTTGTTTTTACTTAAAGCTTCCTGATGAAGTTTAGCAATTGCATTTACACCATATTTGTCCATACTTTCAATATCTTGAACACTTATGGTAAGGTTAGTTACTTTTTCAAAAATATTTTCGAATTCATTTTGAAACATCTTAACATTATTTCTGTTAAGAGTTCCTTTAACTTTATAAAAGTTATTGCAATTGGTAATTTTTAAGTCCATAATAAGCAATTTTTAATGATTAAACAATAAACTTAGGGATAGCAATTCGTTGATTACAAGGTAAATATAGAAAACTTTAAAAGTAAAACCCTTGTTTTTTCGACCAATAGAATTTTACCATAGACGAAAAAATATTTAGTGTCAATTTTACCGATGAGTAACAGTTTAGACACAAGATTTTGCTATTTTTACCTCAATAAGAACATACTAATTAAGTAACACAATGAAAAAACTAATTATAATACTTTGCTTATTTTCTTTATTTAACGGCTACTCTCAAAGTGATGACGAAGCAGATAAAAAAGAAATTCAAAAAATATTAAAAAAGCAAAGGTTGGCTTGGTCTGATAATAATCTGGAAAAATTCATGGAAGGCTACTGGAAAAGTGATTCTCTTAAATTTTATGGTGCCAACGGCATAACCTACGGTTGGGAAAACACATTGGAACGCTATCAAAAAGCATATCCTACTAAAGACCATACTGGTAAACTAAGTTTTAAAATAAATGACATTTCTAAAATTAGTGAAGACGCTTATTACGTTCTTGGAGAATATCACATAAAACGAGAGGTTGGAAATGCAGACGGTATTTTTATGATTATTTTCAAGAAGATTAATGGTGAGTGGAAAATTATTGCTGATACCTCTACTTAAAAAATCAACTATTTAACAACAGGTTTATAGACAACCTTTGTAAAAACCGGATGCTTATCTAATAAATGTTCTTGACGAATTGGTTATTTCTCAAAACTACATCCGCAGTTTAGACAAACATCTTTCATCATTGAAATTACTCAATTATGTTTGCTATATGAAATACAATCACAAAGTTATACTCATGATAATTTTAGCAGCCATCACCATTTTTGGATTGGTAACTGGTAAGTATTTGTTTTTGGTATTTATGTTTCCCTTAGGTTTTGGACTTTTTAAAAAGAAAGATTCAGATTAAGTTTTTTTAACAAAATCTGTAATAATAACAATTTGCTGCGCTCCTACTTTACCTTCAATATACTTATCATTTTCATGATCTAAACGAATATTTCTTACTGCTGTACCTTGTTTAGCTACCATACTAGAACCTTTTACTTTTAAATCTTTAATAAGTACAACATTATCTCCAGCTTCTAAAATAACACCATTTACATCCCTATGAATTATTTTATTAGCCGCGTCTTCATGCTCTCCAGTAGCTCTTGCTAATGCTAATGCTTCATCATCTAAATACATCATATCTAACAAATCTTTTGGCCAACCTTCATTACGAAGTCTTTGTAACAGTCTCCAAGCCATTATTTGAACCGCAACATGCTCACTCCACATACTATCGTTTAAACAACGCCAATGGTTTGCATCCATATTTACATGACCTTCTATTTGATCTAAACAGGTTTTACATACTAAAACATCGTTAGCAACATTTTCATTTAATGATGGTGGAATGGTATATTGACTTAAAGCTTCTGTAGATTTACAAAGTTCGCAAGTATTTTTGCTTCGGTCTTTTAAGGTTTGTAGAACACTCATGAAATAGATTTTAGTTTTGCAATATTACGTTTTAAATTAAACTTATAATTAAATGAAAATTAAAAAGGATGCTCAATTGCATCCTTTTTATTAATCTAAAGTTTATTGAGTATTTTACTTTCTAAGTTCGGGAACCACACTATAAACAGCATCACCATGTAAGCCCGTAAAATATTTGTCTCCTATTTCATTCATTTCTTTTTTAGCTTCTTCATCTTTCCAATGCTCATTAAATAGCTCATCATCTTTATCAAACATTTTTTCCATATCTGCTAATGAATCTAAAAAATAAGCTTCAACAAATTGAGTTTTATCTGATCCGTAAGCATGATTCATAGGATAATATGCTTTTATATATTCGTTTTTATGGGTTACGTTTTCTGTATATTCCTTAAATGTTTCCATAAATTCTTCATTTGAGCCGTCTTCTGGAAAAGCAAAATGACTTGTTCTTAAATAAACAATCATTCCTTCTTTTACTTCGGCTAAACTTTTTGCACTAGGTATTGTTGCATAAATTTCATCTGAATGCATTGGTGAATAATATGCATTTTGTTTTTTAAAAAAGGCTTTTCTATCTGCTTCTTCTGGCCATGCTTCTTTAGACAATTCATTATTTCTTTTTGAAGCTAAGTCAATAGCATTCCAGTTTTTAAATGCTTGCACATAAATTAACTCTGAATTGTCTGGAGTCATGTTATGAAGATAAAAACCAGCAGCCATAATATGTTCATTGTTTTTAGTTACTTTATCCAAGAACTCTTTTTCTATGGCTTTCCATTCGTCCATTTTAAAATCTTTCATTTCCATATTCCAATGCATTGTGGTCATGGTTACATACTCTGGCCCTTGTGAAGCTTCATCTTGAGCTAAAATAGCTGTAGTGTTAAGCAATAAAAGCGTAGCCATTATTGCTGTAAATAATCGGTTGGTTGTTTTCATAATCTGTTAAAAATTAAAGTTTATAATGGTTAATATTAAATACAACTTTAAGATTTAAGGGCTGTTTGATTATGCTAATAAATATCTAAGGGATTGAGAGATGATAGTCAAATGTACAAAAAAAAGTAGTTGCTATAACATAAGATATTTTTATTGCTCACTTAATTTAACTTGCATTTTTTTGGACATACTTTTAATAACCATATCATAAGAATGATTTATTAAGTCTTTGATAAGTTTTGCAGATAGTTCACCATGATGAATATAAACACTGTTCCAGAGTTTTTTGTTCATATGATAACCAGGTTTTATAGAAGTGTAATTTTCTCTGAGTTCTAAAGCATAATCTGGATCACATTTTAGATTTATAAAACCTTCACCTGACTCCCACTCTTTTAATGAAGCTAAGGCAAACATTTTTCCTAAAACTTTAAAAACTAGAGTATCATCATCAAAAGGAAAATGCTCGGTCACTTCTTTTTTGCTTAAACAATATTGTCTGTATTGCTCTATATTCATTTTAAAATACGTTCCATTACTTTCTCAGGATGCTTTAATTCTGTATAACCAAATTGTTTGTAAAGTCCATGAGCATCGGCTGTTTTAAGCATCCAAACTTTACAGGATTGTAATTTTGGTTCTTCGTTAATAGCTTTTATTAATTGTTTTGAATAACCTTTACCTCTGTATTCTGGTAAAATAAACACATCCATTAAGTAAGCAAAAACAGTATAATCGGTGGCTATTCTAGCAAAACCTATTTGATTTTCATTTACATAAACACCAAAACACAAACAATTATTAATGGACTTTTTTACTTCTTCAATTTTTCTTCCTTTTGCCCAATAGCTTTCGGTTAAAAACTTATGAATAACTGTAATTTGAAGTCGTTTTTTATCCGTTGATATTTCTATCATTTCTTAATTAACTTTTGATTATTGTCTTCAATTTTTAAAGCCGAATAATCCAGCTTCCAACCAATAGTTTCAACAATAGTTTCAATAAGCAAAATGGTTTCTAAAGCTTCCTTTTGAGCAATTTGAATAAGACCGCTTTCTGGTATTTTGTCTTGAATATGCGATTTAGCTTCGTTATGTAAACCTGTTAAATCTGTAGCTTCAAACTTATTAAAGTATCCTTCGCTTTTATCATAATAATTTAAGTTAGTTTCTATAGATAATACTTCAGGTTGAGGAAAATGTTCCAATAAAATCTTTTTATTAGTATTGTCTGCTTTCAATATAATTTTAGACAAATCATAACCTACATGAGCTTTAGCATTTATAACTACTAAGGCTTTTTTCTTACTGGTTATCATTTTTAAAAAGCGTTCTTTTACATCTTCATAATGATAAATTTCAGCAAAATCACCTTCAACAGTAATAAACTTACACACTTTTTTAATCTTATCTAATAGTAGAACAGATTGTGCATTTACTAAGCTTTTCTTTTTTAAAGACTTTACGTAAGTAACAATTCCTAACGTTACTAAAACCCCAATTATAATTCCTAAAAAAGCTTCCATTTAATCTAATATTTTATATAAAATTGGTTTGCTTGGTGTAGCATCATTTTCAAAAGGTGCTATTTGAAGGTTTAAAAAATAAGCCCCATCTTCTACCTTATTGGGTACAAAAATAAACTCCGTAATTGTAGCATCCAACCTTAATTTACCTTTCGTATTCCAAAATGCATTATGAGCTAAAAGTTGGCATTCATCTTTCTCTTTATCAACACTCGGTAAATCTATTAACAAATGTTTTACCCCTTTTTCTCGTAAATAAACGGCAGCATCTTTTAATAAATAAGGTGGGTTTGTATTAGAATATTGTTTAGACAATTTCTCCGTTGTGTTAGGTATTGTTCTAATAACAATCGCTTCTCTTTTTTTATTGCCTATAGCAAATTGCAATTGCTTTTTAGATATAACAGAATCGCCATCTAAACTTTCTGGCGCCACTGTAATCACCTCTGCCAAAAAGAAAAATTGTTTTAAATTTTTGTTTATAGAATGTACTTCTTGTGTTATGTGACCAACACATTCTGTATGCGTTCCATGAGCATGTGGGTTAAAATAAATATTATTAAAATTTATGCAAGCACCATCTTTTACCGTAGCAATCCATTCGCCATCTTTTACGGGTTCAATTTTTGGAGCATCTACATACCATGCATTCACATTACTTTTTGATGCCCTTAATGGTATAGAAATATCTATGGGTTGCGTTAAATCTATTTGAAGTTTTCTGGATTTGTATTGAATTGTTGTAATCAAGATAAATTAATTTTAAATAAATCTGAAGCGATACCATCGCTTAAAAATTTGCCTTTTTTTGTTGTTAATAGTTTAGCATCATCAATATACAATAAATGTTGATTTATATACTTTTCAGATTGTTTTAAAAGGTGTTTTTTATAGTTTTTGCCAAAATCTGTTTCAACTTTTTCTATGGAAACTCCCCAAATAGTTCGTAAACCAGTCATAACATATTCGTTATATTTATCGGTTACAGAAAGGGTTTCTGTTTCAATTGGCAATATATTTTGTTGAATAGATTTTATGTATTTTGAGTTATTTCTAACATTCCAACCACGGTCTTTTCCGTTAAAAGAATGTGCCGAAGGACCAATGCCCAAATATGGTTTTCCTAACCAATATGCCGAATTATTTTTGCTAAAATAGTCAGGTTTCCCAAAGTTTGACAGCTCATAATGCACAAAACCTTCAGCTTCTAACTTGTCTATTAAAATATGAAATTGCTCTTGTGCTAATGCATCATCAACATTCTTCACAACCCCTTTTTTAATAAAGTTTTCTAAAGCTGTTTTAGGTTCAACAGTTAAAGCATAACTTGAAATGTGGGGTATATTATAAGATAATGCGGTTTCAATATTTTCTATCCATTCTTCATGAGTTAAATCTGGAATGCCGTATATTAAATCGATTGAAATATTATCGAAGTAACGCGTTGCGACAGACAAACAAGTTTTTGCTTCTTTGGCATTATGAGCTCGATTCATGAGCTTTAAATCGCGTTGAAAAAAAGATTGAACACCAATGCTTAAACGATTTATTGGGCTTTTAGATAATTCAATTATTCGGTTTTCAGATAAATCGTCTGGATTTGCCTCGAGTGTGATTTCTGGATTTTCCGAAACTTTAAAATACTTGTAAACAGAATCTATAAGTAATTCTAATTCTTGATTGGTTAACAAACTTGGTGTGCCACCACCAAAATAAATGGTTTCAACAGTTTCATCTCCTAGTTCTTCTTTACGTAATTCCAATTCTTTTACTAAAGCCTGAATGAGCTTATCTTTCTTTTTTAAAGACGTAGAAAAATGAAAGTCACAGTAATAACAAGCTTGCTTGCAAAATGGAATATGGATGTATAAGCCTGACATTATTTTTTAACTCTATCTCCATTCTGCTTCACAAAAGCATCCCAACCAGAATAGCTTTTACCAACCGTAACTTTTCCAGAATTATAAAAATGACACACTGCTGCGGCTAAACCATCGGTAGCATCCAAATTTTTTGGTAAAGTTTTAAGACCCAATAAACTTTGAAGCATTTTTGCCACTTGTTCTTTACTAGCATTTCCGTTACCTGTAATAGCCATTTTTATTTTTTTTGGCAGATATTCCGTAATTGGTATTTCTCTGCTTAAACCTGCAGCCATAGCAACACCCTGCGCTCTTCCTAACTTGAGCATACTTTGCACATTTTTACCAAAAAAAGGTGCTTCAATAGCAATTTCATCGGGATTATAAGTGTCAATAAGTTCTATGGTACGTTCAAAAATAAGCTTGAGTTTTAAATAATGGTCGTCGTACTTTTTAAGATCTAACTCATTTAGTTGTAAAAATGTCATGGTTTTTCCAACTACTTTTATGAGTCCGAAACCCATTATGGTTGTACCTGGGTCTATTCCTAAAATAATTCTTTCCTTAGTCATTCTGTTCACAATAATAGCATCCACTTAACGATATTGAAGCGCCAATGGTTACGGTTAAAAGGTTTCCGTTAAACGAGCCAAAACCATTAGAAATTGGAATAAAATCATCTTCAAATCCTAAAATATAAGAAGCGTCTAAATACAACGAAAGTTTATCTGAAATACCGTAATGAAATTCTATTCCACCCATTGTATTGAGATACGACGTTTCATTTTGAGTAAAATTTCCTAAAGGTTTTAAAATAGAAAAACCAGGTCCTGCATGAATAAAAGTCCCCATACGCTGTGGTAAAAAGCTAAAAATAGATGTAGCATTGTAAACCACTTGTAAATTTATTCGAGAGTAATTTAGTTTAAAATCTTGAGCATACTCTTGATTTGAAATTCTGCTAAAACCATAATCTAATTTAGCACCAAGTTTTGGCGTAAACATATACTGAACACCTAAATTTACTGTTGGGAAATTATAAATTTGCCCTTCAAAACCTTGAACAAAACCATCCCTTGAAGGATTATTTAAACCCAAGGCAAATTGCGCTTTAACCGTACTTGTATCTCCTTGTGAAAAACTTAAAACTCCATATGAAGTAAAGATTACCGTTATAAAAAGTTTCTTATAAATTTTAAAAATTGAAGACATACCGTAATATTGGTTTAATTTGCAATTCATATGATGTATTCGTTGCCATACAAAACTAAGCAATTCTTTTTTGTGCTCATTAAATTGAGTATTGTAGTTGGTGCTTTTTATTTTATCTATCAAAAATTAGCAAATAATGACGAAATTGAATTTTCTGTTTTTGTTGATTTTTTAACAAAAAAGAATGTTTTTTCGGTAAAAACAGTCATTTTGCTAGTCTTTTTAAGCATTTGTAACTGGTTTTTAGAAATTTTAAAATGGAAAAAACTGGTGAGTTTTATTAAAAAAATTAGTTTTAAAAACGCTCTCGAACAAAGTTTAGGCGCATTAACTGCATCATTATTTACACCAAACAGAATTGGCGAATATGGGGCTAAAGCCATTTACTACAGCTCCATTTACAGAAAGCGAATTGTATTAATAAATTTGTTGAGTAATATTTTGCAAATGAGTGTTACCGTTTTACTTGGTGTTATTGGATTTAGCTTTTTTGCACTAGAAAATAATATTGAAATAAACCATTATAAGCTTTCTAGGTTTTTATTAATCGGCATAACCATATTCATTTTAGCAGCCTTCGGATTAACTAAAAGCAACTTCAACATAAAAGGATTTTCATTAAATAAGATAAAACAATTTGTTATTGAATATCCAAAAAACAAACTAGCATTAGGTTTTTTGTTATCATTATTACGTTATGCTCTTTTTTCATTTCAATTTTATTTTTTATTAAGCATTTTTAATGTTGATATCTCCTATTTTAATGCCATGAAAGTGATAACTTCTATGTATTTATTAGCTTCAATAATTCCATCGGTTTTTGTTTTTGATGTCATTATTAAAGGCAGTGTTGCTGTGTATTTATTCTCTTTTATTCAGGTAAACGAGCTCACTATTTTGAGCATTATTATTATTATGTGGCTACTTAACTTTGTGCTACCAAGCTTTTTTGGAAGTTACTATGTACTTAATTTTAATTTTCCTAAAAACAATGATACGTTATGATAATAATTAGCATTATTGTAACTTTTCTTTATCTATTTTTAATAGGATGTTTTGTCTATGGTTTTGATAAAGTAAAATCTTTTTATTTAGAAAATATTCCGGCTAAAACTAAATTTTCTATAATTATTCCTTTTAGAAATGAAGCTGAAAATTTACCAGATTTATTGAAATCTATTAAGTTATTACAATACCCGAAACACCTATTTGAAATTATTTATGTTGATGATGATTCTGAAGATAATTCGGTTACAATTTTAAAGCATTTTATAAATTCAAGACCATTAGACTGCGCTCAAGGTAACATGTTAATTATTAAAAGTAAAAGACAATCCAATTCACCTAAAAAAGATGCTATAACAACTGCCATAAAAAAAGCTAAATATGATTGGATTATTACCACAGATGCCGATTGTATTTTACCAAAGTACTGGCTCGATAGTTTTGATGAATTTATACAAAAAACAAAACCAAAATGTATTGTAGCTCCAGTTACTTATATTAAACAAAAGCTTTTTTTACACAAGTTTCAATTACTTGATATTTTAAGTTTACAAGGCGCTACTATAGGCGGCTTTGGCATCAATAAACCCTTTTTATGCAACGGTGCTAATTTTGCTTACCAAAAAGCATTATTCAACGAATTGAATGGTTTTAACGGAAACAACAACATTGCAAGTGGCGACGACATTTTTTTTCTAGAAAAGGTCTTAAAATCACACCCAAAACAGCTTGTCTATTTAAAATGTGAACAAGCTATTGTAACAACAAATTCTCAACCAACTTGGAAACATTTACTATCTCAACGTATTCGTTGGGCATCAAAAACAAGTGCTTATAACAATTGGTTTGGTAAACTTACTGGACTTATTGTTTTACTTATGAATGCCTTAATAATTATAGGCTTATTACTATCCGTTTTAAATGTTTTTAACTATAAAATTTGGCTTTACATATTAATTATTAAGTTAAGTATTGACTTCTTTTTAATTTATAAATCAGCAAACTTTTTTAATCAAAAAGACATTTTAACCAGATACTTTCTTGGTTTTTTAGTGTATCCTTTTTTTAGTGTTTATGTAGCTTTTATTTCTGCTTTTTCTAATTACAAATGGAAAGGAAGAGATTTTAAAAAATAGATTAAATTTACAACTATGAATTTTTTAAATAAAACCTCTAACCCAGCATTTACAAGTTACTTTTTTGGCGGTGGCAAAACGAATGCTAAAACCATGAGTGTTACTGGTATTTTTATAAAATCTATGCTTTCTATAGCTATAATGGTCATTATCTCATTTGGTGTATGGAAACTATATAGAGATGGTGCAGACATAAAATGGTATTCAATGGGTGGGATGCTTGCAGCTATTATTATTAGTATTGTAATTTCTGTTCGCCAACATTGGGCACATGTTTTAGTGCCACTCTACGCAATTGCCAAAGGTTTTTTTCTAGGTAGCATTAGTATTTATGCACATGCACGTTTCCCTAATTTACCATACCAAGCAATAGGAATTACTGTGGTTACATTTTTTGTAATGCTTTTACTTTATCAAACCAGAATAATTATAGTGACTAAAAAACTACGAAGTGTAATTATTACTGCCGTTGCAAGTATATTTGTGATTTATATCATTTCTTGGATTTTAAGCTTTTTTGGTATTAAAGTGTTTATTTGGTGCACCTCATGGCCTGCTATTATTTTTAATATTGCCGCAGCAATATTTGCTTCTTTATCATTACTTCTGGATTTTGATTATATAGAACGCCACAAAAACAGATCACCAAAATACAAGGAATGGTTAGCAACTTGGGGACTTTTAGTAACTTTGGTTTGGCTATATGCCGAAATTTTGAGGTTGATGCGAAAACTCGCCATTAGGTTTTAATGCTTTAATTAAAAATTGGATGACTTCACTCAACCTGATAACTTTAACCTAATTTACGTTGATAATTATAGGTAAATTAAATTCTGTAGTTACTTGTTGTCCACGTTTAATGGCGGGAAATATTTCAGGTAATGAATCCAGGCTTTTTTTAAGCAAGCTTTTAATATTCGGAATTTCTTGACTTGTAATGGAATCCATTTCTGCTTCAAGCATATATATATCACCTTCTTTAGTTGCTTGAAATTTTAACAATAATGTATCATTAATATCTTGGGAAACAACAAGTCTTTCATTTTTTAAAAACTCCCAAATATGCAATGTTAAAACACTTTGAAAACAGCCTTTTCTATCTTCTTTTACTGACAAGGAATCGCATTCAGAAAAACTAGGGTATTCATCAACATCATTCCAATTAAAAGCTTGTAACTCTTCATTTAAAATAGCTTCTGAAGATGTTTTTTTTACATTAAAATACTCGCAAGATGTGAGCATTAAAACAAATATACCAACAAAAAAATGCCTCATGGATTAGAAGTGAAACCGAAAAGTACGATTTTATTCTAAAATTTAATCTTAATGAGATATCTATTTGTAACATTTGGCATGGTTTTACGTCTTAATATTGTAAAACTTAAATACATTTATGGATATTATTTTAATTATTATTGCTGCCCTTGTTATGATTTTAGGTGTAATTGGCAGCTTTTTACCTGTTTTACCAGGACCACTTACAAGTTGGGTAGGACTTTTAATTCTTCATTTTACAGATGCTGTACCAATGGACAAATCTTTTTTAATTATTACTCTAATTATTGCTATTGGTATTTGGCTATTAGATTATATAATTCCAGCAATTGGCACAAAACGATTTGGTGGCACTAAATATGGAATGATTGGTACTACAATAGGGTTAATTGTTGGCTTAATTTCACCAATACCTGGAGGCATTATTATAGGACCTTTTATTGGCGCTTTAATAGGCGAATTAATTAACAAAAGTGATTCTAAAACAGCAACTAAAGCTGCATTTGGTTCTTTTATCGGTTTTTTAACTTCAACTTTTATAAAATTTGTTGTGGCTATTATTTATTTAGGTCTTTATATTGGAATTTTATGGGATTATAGAGAAGGCTTATTTCAATTATAAAAAGAAGAAACCCTGTGGGTCTCTCACCTCCACAGGGTTTATTTGTAAATTGCTATTATCAACAAAAAATTGAGGGATTAATTAATTTTTTGAAGTGTTGATAGTCAAATATAAATATAACATCTCACTTTGAACTGTGGGAAACCCGTAATGCTTTTACGGGTAAATAGTAGAAATGAAGTATAGCAGTGGTTTTGGTCGTAAAAAAAAGTACACCTTTTAAAAAAAAAAATTATTTTTTAAGCTAATTGTAAGATTTTACCTAAACAAAGCCTTTCTCACGTGCCTTATTCAATAAGGTTTCATCTTGTCCATCATTCACTTCAAAAATTTCTCTAAGTTGTTTTTTTCTCTTTTCAATAGCGCTTAAAGATATGTCTAAATGTGATGCAAGATTTTTTGTTTTTACGCCTTGTGATAAAAGGTGAAGTATTTTTCTGTTTTTTTCATCAATTACAATATCGCTTGTAATTGCTTTTCTAATATGGTTGTTTACCGTTCCGCTATAAAAAGGCGGATTAGTTAAAACTTTTTGAAACGCACTGGCTAATTCGCTAGATGTTAAATCACTTTTAATTAAAAATCCTTCCGGATTGATTGTTCTTATAATGTTATGAATTCTAAATGATTCATTAAACATTGTTAAAATAATAATTTTTGCTTTTGGTAATATCTTACGAGCGTATTCAGCTAAATCTTCACCAGAGCTCATTTGTCCGTCTGTTGAGGGTGGTAAACTTATATCTACAAATAAAACATCATATGGTTTTTCTTGTAACGATTTATCCATATACATTATGGCTTCATCACAATTATTTGCAATATCAATATGTAATTCTTGATTATCTTTTTTTGTAAAAAGTAATGTGTTTTGATAACCTTCAATAATCATAGGATGGTCATCAATCATTAGTATTTTTATTTTTTCAGTCATAATATGTGGCCGTTAGGATATTGGCGCCTCTATTGTTACTGTTGTTCCTATGTCTTTTTTAGATGTTATATTAATGGTTCCGTTAATTTCTTTTATTCTGGAATTCATATTTTTTAAGCCAATACCTGACTTTGCTTTATTTACATCGAATCCGGAACCATCATCAGTCAGTGTTAAGCAAATTACGTTATTTTTTAGTTTAAAACTAATTTTTACATGGGTTGCATTAGCATGTTTATATATATTGTGTAAAGATTCTTGAATAATTCTATAAATATGAATTTTCATTTTATTAGAAATAGAATCCCAATTTATCGCATCATCATGTTCTAAATCATATTCTATTTCATAAGCTAATGCCTGTGTTTCTACTAATGTTTTAATTATATCTATAAAACCAGATCCAGAAATAAAATCGGTATTTAACTCATGAGATACTTTACGTATATCCTGCTCAATAGCTTTGAGTTCTTCTATATACTGGCCTCTTGTTTTTACAGCTTCAACACTATTACTTAAATTCAAGCTATCTAGACTTAATCGCGTACCAAATAACCGGCCTAAAACACCATCATGTAATTCTTCTGAAATTCTTTTTTTCTCTAATGATCTAGCTTCTTCAATATTTTCGTTTTGAGATAGCATGAGGTTATAAATCTCTTCGTTGGTTTCTTGTTGTTTTTGTATAAACTGTAATTCTTTATTTTTATTTCTTTGGGTAATAATCAGATATAATAAAAAAGCTGTTAATATTGTTCCTATAGAGATTATTAGAAGCCATGAACGCTCTCTTGCTATTTTTACGTTTTCTTGTTCTATTTGACTAGTTTCAAATCGTATTCTGGCAAATTTATCACGTTTTGCCCTTTCACTTTTTTGCAAGCTGTCACTAAGTTTTATATAATCTTTTAAAAACTTATTAGCTACTTCACCACTTTCTATTTTTGATAGTAAAAGTAGAGATTTTAATAAATCATCATTATTGTAAAATTCTGAAATTTTCTTAGCATTATAAGCATAATATTTAGCAGAATCTTTTAAGTTTAAATTATTGTAATATTCTGCTAAATGTTGGTGAATGATTATTGAGTTATACTTATCATTAATGCTATCACATATGTTTAAAGCTCTAAGATATAAACCTGGTAATTTTTTTGAATTTCCTGAGAGATATAATGCGTTTGCATAATTACCTAATGCTAAAACATAGACATCAGGATGTTCAGTTATTAATTTTTTGTTATTAAATATTTCATCATATTTTTCAAAAGCTAAATTATATTGTCCTGAACGCCGGTAGACTTTTATTAGATTATTTAATGTAAGCCCTTTGCTTCTATTAAAATCTCCTTGTAAATTGTTTTTTAAAGAAAGTGATAACTCAAGGTACCTTACAGCTTCATCAAATTGTTCCAATTCATCGAATACAATTCCTAAATTATTATAAATATAAGCTCTATATTTTTTAATGTTATTATTTTGTTCTAAACTCTCTAATAAAGTGATTACTTCAATTGATGTAGACTCACTCCCTGTATAATCCTTATCAAGACACTGAACAACTGCAATACCATAAAGTGTTATAGCTGTTTCATATTTAAGTTTATATTTTCTAAAAACTTTTTCAGCTTTTTGAAAATAGGTGTAAGCACTATCACTTAATAGAGAATGCCTATACAATTCTCCTATTTTGTAATGCTCTTGTGCAACAGAAACAGAATCAAGTGTTTTAGAAATTGCTATATATGATTTAATAGAATCTATTTTACGCAATTTATCATCTATTTGAGCATTTGCGTAATTAAGTCCTACTAAGAAGCAAACTAAAATTTTAAAATATTTCAATATTGAGAATAATTTATCTCAAATGTATTTATAATTTTTCAATATTATTCAATAAAAAAAGCCCTGTGTAATATCACAAGGCTTATATTTATTAAAATTATAATCTAATCATGACCACTACCCCCAGTATAAGGCACTTGTTCAGTTTCTGGAGATTCTAAAACATCACCTTCGTTTAAGTCTTGTTTTGTACAAGAAGTAAATGCAACAAAAAGTAATGCTAAGATTAAAGTAATTTTTAGGGATTTCATATTATTTTCGATTTTAAGGTTATACTATTTTTCTATTTGTTTTAATTAAAAACTGTTAACTAAAATTTTGAAAAAAATCTTAGTTGAGGGAAAAATGGATAATTAACATAAAATCGATTGCATAATATTGCAGAACGATTACTTATAATATTTTTTGAGGGGGAATAGACTTATAAAGTCTGAATGGATTAATTTTCTTAAAATGAACTTAGGGATAACGATTTGGTCGCTCTTTTAAGAGTGGCTAAATTAGGTTAAAGTGTATATGATATAATAATATATTCGATAAAGTGTATTATTTTATCGATAAAGTGTATTTTACTGTTAACAACTTTGTTGATATCCTTTAAAGTGTAGATTTGTTTTTTATCAAGCTAGTTTTAACAATTTTAGTTTTTACATCTTTCTCTTCAGAAGGATTTTGAATTCTATTGATTAATAATTGAGCTGCATCAGCGCCAATAGTTTTTGCATGTTGCCTTATTGTAGTAAGTTGTGGAAGTGAATAATTTGATTCGGAACTGCTTGCAAAACCTATTACAGAAATATTCTTCGGAACTTTTAACCCTAGATTAACAGCTGTATTAATAGCAATTACACCCGATACATTATCTGCAGCAATAACCCCATCTATAGTTTTATGCTTTTTTAAAAAAGATTTTATTTTTTCAGGGTGATCATCATTCTTATCTATTTTTAGAACCAGAGGTTCGTGTTTTTCACTTTCTAAAATTGCTTTATTGTAACCTCGCTCTCTTAACTTACCAACACTTAAATCGTTAATATTACTAACAAAGGCAATATGTTTTCTTTTTTCTTGAATTAAGCTTTTTGTGGCGTTATAGGTAGCATCAAAATCGTCTACGATTACTTTATCGCACAATACATCGTGTGCTACTCTATCAAACATCACTATTGGTAAGCCTTGTTTAATTGTTTTCTTAAAGTGCTCTATTTCATTATTAACTTGGGTTTCTTCTGCAACCGATAAGATAAACCCGTCTACACTTCCATTTGCCAATAATTGTAAACTTTCTTTTTCTTTTTCTAAAGATTCGTTAGAAATACAGGTAATAATATTATAACCCTGCTTTGTTGCTTCTCGTTCTATACCGAAAAGTACTTTAGCTAAAAACCTGTTAAGTATATTAGGTATAATAACACCTATGGTTTTTGTTTTGTTGTTTTTTAAACTTAAGGCTACTTTATTTGGCTTATAATTATATAACTCTGCCAACTCTTTAACACGCCTAACAGTATCTTCACCAATTTCTTCGCTATTATTTAAAGCTTTAGAAACTGTTGAGATTGAAACATTCAACTCTTTTGCTAATTGTTTTAAAGTAACCATAAATTAGTTATGTGTTTTTATAATATGAAATGCAATTTACAAAATTACTTTTTGCAACTAATAATTATTTTTAGAATGGAGATAAAACAAAAAAGCATCCCAATCTTCTGTAAAGAAAAAAGGAAAGCTTTCCATTGGTTTAACTACTTAAACCTTTGATAAACACTAGGTGTTTACCAAACAACACAACTTCTTTTAATTGCCAAAAAAAGCCCTAATCTCTTAGAGCTTTTAGCAATACTTGCGGTCTGGACGGGACTCGAACCCGCGACCTTCGCCGTGACAGGGCGACATTCTAACCAACTGAACTACCAGACCGTTGCATTATTGCGGTTGCAAATATACATGCCTTTTTTTATATCACAAATCTTTTTTTATGTTTTTTATATATTTTTTTTACTAAGCAAATTTTTGGCGCTCTATCATATATGTAGTGAGGATGTTATTAAAATCTTTATTAATATCAGCCTCAACATATTTAATCTTGTATTGCATACATTTTAATCGTAATGCTTCAAAATAATTATCTACCGCTTCACTATAGCTTTCTTTAATAGAGTCTGCATATAAATTGATATATTCTCCTGTTTCTACATCTACAAACCGTTTAGGTTTATTATCAAAATCGAATTGTAATTCTTTTGCTTTATCTATGACATGAAATAAAACAACTTCGTGTTTATTATATTTTAAATGACGTAAAGCTTCAAAGAGTTTTGTTTCATCTTCTGTTGTTTGAAACATATCAGTAAATAAAAATATCAGAGAACGTCTATGAATTTTTTCTGCTATTTCATGTAAATATTTATACGTTTCGGTTTGCTTATTTTTAGATTTAGAGACAACTGCTTGACTTAAATGATTTAAAAGCATTTGATGATGACGCTCGCTTCCTTTTTCTGGAGCATAATAATCGTAAGTATCACTATAAATACTAAGTCCTACAGCATCACGCTGCTTTTTTAAAATATGCATTAACGATGCCGATGCTAAAACCGAAAACCCAATTTTATTTAAATTATCAATAGAAAATTGATTCATTTTTGGGTAATGCATCGAACTACTATTATCTATAATAATATGACAGCGTAAATTGGTTTCATCATCATAACGTTTAGTATACAGCTTATCTGTTTTGGCATAAAGCTTCCAATCTATATGTCTGGTACTTTCACCATGGTTGTATATTTTATGTTCTGCAAATTCTGCAGAAAACCCATGAAACGGACTCTTATGCATTCCAGCAATAAACCCTTCTACTACTTGCTTAGCTAGTAGCTCCAAATTTTTAAAACCTTCGGCTTTATTAAGTTCGTTTTGTAAATTCATTAAGTTTTTTAAAATCTATTGGGTGATTTTATCTACAATACCATAAGCAACAGACTCATCTGCCCCCATCCAATGATCTCTATTAAAGTCTTTCATAACTTTATCGAAATCTTGACCACAGTTATCTGCAAGTATTTTTGCGCTTAATTCTTTAGTTAAAATAATTTCTTTAGCTGAAATTTCAATATCACTTGCTTGTCCACGTGCTCCACCACTTGGTTGATGTATCATTACACGTGCATGTGGTTGAATAAAGCGTTTCCCTTTTGTTCCTACTGATAACAATATAGATCCCATTGAGGCTGCTAATCCTGTGCAAATAGTAGACACATCACTTTTTAAAGATTTAATACAATCATATATTGCAAAACCAGAAGTTACATAACCTCCAGGACTATTAATATATAATTGAATATCCTTAGTTTCTAAGGCATCTAAATACAATAACCTATCAATAACATGTTTAGCAGAATCATCATCTACCTGTCCCCATAAAAACACTTTACGTTCTTCAATCAATTTACTATCTATAGCGTCTTGTACTTTTGTTGGTTTACTCATTGTTTTATGTTTTTTTCAATTCATCTAAAATAAAAAAAAGGTTTACCATAATGGCAAACCTTTTTAACTTTCTTTATTTTATCTACTATAAAAGTGAATCTATAGCTTCAGTGTAAGCATTTTTAGGCGCAACACCAACTTGTCTACCAACTACCTCTCCGTTTTGAAAAACTAAAACTGTAGGTATGTTACGTACACCATATTTTGCAGCAAATTCTTGATTAGCATCAACATCTACTTTACCAACAACGGCTTTACCTTCGTATTCATTACTAATTTCTTCAATAATAGGTCCAACCATTCTACATGGTCCGCACCAAGCAGCCCAAAAATCTACAAGTACTGGTTTATCACTTTTTAAAACCGTTTCTTCAAACATTGCATCTGTTATTTCTAATGCCATAATATTTATCTTTTAATATGTTCTTAATTCATTTTAATTACACAAAATTAGTCAAAAAAATCTCTAAAGCTTACAAGCTAGCAATTTGTTTTGCTTATAGCCACATTGTTTCCAATTATTTAAAGCATTTTGACACATACCTATTACTATCGGGACTAGGCTATCCACTTTACCTTTTTACTATTAAAAGCAAAAAGGATACCACTTCTATACCTTACTCAAAAAGACGTTTTTTCAATGAAAAACTATTTAATTCAACTTAAACCTAAAATTCTGAGCCTCTAATTCGCTTATTAGCTCTTGAGACACTTTTACTTTTTGCTTTCTACTAGGCATCGTTAGCTTGATTTTTTCTTTAGCATCGTAAACTAAAAAATGTATAGCCTTACTCCCAGGGTGCATATGTAGCAATTCTTTTAAAGCCGTTATTTTCTGTTCATTTAAATCATTAATATCGACCTGTATAGAAAGTTTTTTGGCGTAATTCTCCATTACATCATGCAACAACTGAAAACTATTAAACTGTAATCTCGGGTCGCTTTTTTTACCTGTATCTTTATTTACCCAACCTTCGCGAATAAATGTTTTAACAAACACAAAGTTGTTTTTCATTAAAAAATGGCGAAACTTTAAATACTCTTCACCAAAAATCCTGAATTCAAAACTATCTGTATAATCTTCAATAGTAAATAATGCCCATCCTTTACCTTGTTTACTTACACGATGTTGCACATCGGTAACCACACCTCCAAAAACAATTTCTCTATTCACATAAGGCTCTAGATTATTAAACATGGCTATAGTTCCGTTACAAAACGTTTTCATTTCTGTTTTAAAATCATCTAATGGATGACCAGAAATATAAATACCCACCACTTCGCGCTCTTTTCCAAGTTTTTCCATAGTGCCCCATTCTTCACATGGTGGTACTTGTGGTTCAGCAATTTGCACATCACTAGCAGCACCAAACAAACTTACTTGAGCAGAATTTTCGTTTTCCTGGTGTTTTGCTCCATATTTTATTGCTTTTTCTAAAAACGTAATTCCATCTCCTTCATCATGAAAAAATTGTGCACGATGTGTATCTCCTAAACCATCAAAACCTCCTGCTAAAGCTAAGTTTTCAAAAGCTTTTTTATTGGCTGCACGCAAATCTATACGCTTAGCTAAATCGAAAATAGATTTATAAGGACCGTCTTTTTTTCTGTTTTCAACAATGGTCATAACTGCCCCATGACCAACTCCTTTTATTGCTCCCATTCCAAAACGTACTGCATAATCTTTATTTACAGAGAATTTGTAAAACGACTCGTTTACATCGGGACCAAGTACATCTAGCTTCATACGCTTACATTCTTCCATAAAAAATGTAACCGATTTTATATCGTTCATATTATTAGAAAGAACCGCTGCCATATATTCTGCTGGGTAATGCGCTTTTAAATATGCTGTTTGATAAGCTATCCACGCATAACATGTAGAGTGGGATTTGTTGAATGCGTAACTCGCAAAAGCTTCCCAGTCTTTCCATACTTTTTCAAGAATTTTAGCGTCGTGTCCGTTTGCACTAGCCTGCTCTATAAACTTAGGTTTCATTTTATCAAGTACCGCAATTTGCTTTTTACCCATTGCTTTACGAAGTACATCGGCTTCACCTTTTGTAAATCCTGCTAATTTTTGAGACAACAACATTACCTGCTCTTGATACACCGTAATACCATAAGTTTCTTTAAGGTATTCTTCCATTGCAGGTAAATCGTAATCAATCTCTTCATCACCATGTTTTCTACGCACGAAACTTGGAATATATTCCATTGGTCCAGGACGATAGAGCGCGTTCATTGCAATTAAATCTTCAAAAACCGTTGGTTTTAAATCTCGAAGGTGTTTTTGCATTCCGGGAGATTCGTATTGGAATACACCAACTGTTTCTCCACGCTGGAATAAAGCATATGTTTCTTCATCATCAAGTGGGAAATTCTCAGGATCTAGTAAAATATCATGTTTTGCCTTTACAATTTTTACGGTGTCCTTTATTAAAGTTAAAGTCTTTAATCCTAAGAAATCCATTTTTAATAACCCAGCGTCTTCCACAACCGAGTTATCAAACTGCGTAACATACAAATCGGAATCCTTAGCGGTAGCAACAGGAACGAATTTTGTAATATCATCAGGTGTTATAATAACTCCACAAGCATGAATACCTGTATTACGAACAGAACCCTCCAAGGTTCTTGCAAGATTTACAGTTTCGGCTTCTAGCCCATCTCCTTCCGAAATATTTAAAAGTTGATTTACTTTTTCTAAATCTTCAGCCCTAAATTTCTTTCCTAATTCTTTTTCATCTAAACCAAAAATCTTGTTAAGTTTAGACATGGTTGGTATTAATTTAGCAATCCTATCGGCATCAAATAGTGGTAAATCTAATACACGTGCTGTATCTCTAATAGATGACTTTGCAGCCATGGTACCATAAGTAATAATTTGCGCTACTTGATTGCTACCATATTTATTGATAACGTAGTCCATAACACGACTCCTGCCTTCATCATCAAAATCGATATCAATATCTGGCATACTAATACGGTCTGGATTTAAGAAACGCTCAAAAAGCAAATCGTACTTAAGCGGATCTATATTGGTAATCCATAAACAATACGCAACAACCGAACCTGCTGCCGAACCACGACCCGGACCAACCGAAACATCCATATTTCGGGCTTCTCGAATAAAATCTTCAACAATTAAAAAATAGCCTGGATAACCTGTATTTTCAATAACACTCAATTCAAAATCTAATCGTTCTTTAATCTCATCTGTAAGTTCTTCACCATAACGCTTTTTGGCACCTTCATAAGTTAAATGTCTTAAATAAGCATTTTCGCCTCGTTTACCTCCATCTGCTAAATCTGCTTCATCCTTAAATTCATCTGGAATATCAAAGGCAGGTAACAATACTTCTCGCGCCAATTGGTAGGTTTCAACTTTATCTACAACTTCCTGAATATTACTAATAGCTTCGGGAATATCTTTAAACAAAGCCTTCATCTCATCAGACGACTTAAAATAATAGTCCTGATTAGGTAAACCATAACGATAACCACGCCCTCTACCTATTGGTGTAGCTTGCTTTTCGCCATCTTTTACACACAACAAAATATCATGAGCGTTAGCATCTTCTTTTTTGCAATAATAGGTATTATTTGTTGCAACTAACTTAACATTATGCCTTTTAGAAAACTCAATTAAAACTGTATTTACGCGGTTTTCATCTTCCTGCTTGTGGCGCATTAGCTCTATGTACAGGTCATCTCCAAATTCTTCTTTCCACCAGAGCAAAGCTTCTTCAGCTTGATTTTCACCTATATTTAGAACCTTGCTAGGAACTTCTCCATATAAATTCCCTGTTAGTACAATTAGATCTTCTTTATATTGTTGTATGAGTTTTTTATCAATTCTTGGTAAATAATAAAACCCATCAACAAAGGCGTGCGACGATAATTTTGCAAGATTATGATAGCCATTTTTGTTTTTAGCCAGCAATACAATTTGATAGCCATTATCTTTTCTGGTTTTATCTGTATGGTCTTCGCAAACAAAAAACTCGCAACCAATTATCGGCTTAATTTCTTTTGCTTTAGGAGTTTCCCCTTTTTCGATAGCAACTTCATTTTTAGCCTTTACTGATTTGTTATGATTACTCACAGCTTTAACAAAATGAAAAGCTCCCATCATGTTTGCGTGGTCTGTTAAAGCTACCGCTGGCATATTGTGTTCTGCAGCTGCAGCCACCAAATCGGCTACACTTATAGTAGACTGTAATACTGAAAACTGCGAATGGTTATGTAAATGCACAAAATCGACGTCCTCTAACTCAGATATATTTTGTTTTATTTCTTCGGAAGAAATCTGGCTAGTATCTTCTTTTTTAAGACGTTCTCGAATTTTAGCACTTTCCTGTTTAAGATTGATGTGCTTTAACCCAATAAGTTGAATCTCTTGTGGATTTGCTTCTTTAAAATTCTGAAAATAATCAGGCTGAACATCTAATTCTTCTTTGGTATATTCACCTAAGCGAATCAACTCTAAAAAGCATCGCGTTGTAGCTTCAACATCGGCAGTAGCATTGTGCGCCTCAGCAAAAGGCTGATTGAATAAATGCTCGTGTAACTCTGTTAAGGTTGGTAATTTAAATTTACCATATCGACCTCCGGGAATTTGGCATAAGCTCGCTGTATGTTCTGTACAGGTATCTAAAACTGGTAATTCTTGCAAAGGGTTTACAACATTTTCTCTTACAAATTCGGCTCCCATAATATTGAGGTCGAATTTTACATTTTGCCCTACAACAAATTTAGTTTTACTTAATGCAACATTAAACTTTTCTAAAACCTCTGCTAATGGAATACCTTTTTCCTGAGCTAATTCGGTAGAAATACCGTGAATTTTTTCTGCATCGTAAGGAATATTAAAACCATCAGGCTGTACCAAATAATCTTGACTTTCAATACATTTACCCATGGCGTCATGCAATTGCCATGCAATTTGAATACATCTTGGCCAATTATCAGTATCTGTTATAGGCGCATCCCAACGTTTTGGTAAACCTGTAGTTTCGGTATCAAAAATTAAATACATTCTTAGAGTTTAAATATCTGTTGCTAAGTCGTTTTAGAAATTAAAAACGAAGTGCATAAAAATACATAGAATTAATACTTTTTTAAAGTGAAGTTATTAAGAGTTGTAAACAAAAAACGCAACCTAAAAAGGTTGCGTTTATCTTAACCAAAAATTAATATTTATGACACTAATTCTTCGTGTACTTTTTCTGTGTTTATGGCTGCTTGAATTGCATTTTTTTGCTTAATGAGCAAAGAATCTATACTTGGTGGTAAATTTCTGTCTTTTAAAATCTCATTGTATTCATCAAGACTAGCTTCTTCACCTCTAATAGCCTCTTCTAAAATAGCTTCTTCATTGTTTGAACTGAATAGCGATTTTAAACTCATCCAATTTCTGTGCAATGTACCTTTAAAACTTCCTGAATCTTCAGGAACTTCGCCATAACGTAAGATTTCTGTGCGTAATTCTTTAGCAAATTCGCTTCTTTCAGAAGCTCTTCTTTTAAAGAACATTTTTAATCTATCATTGTTTACATTATCAATAGCATTTAAATACCCTTTTTCGGCATCATAATTTTTTATTAATAATTCGTTTAATTTGTTTGAAATTTCTTCTGTGTACTTCATAATTCATTCTCATTTTAAATTCCAATAAGTTCTTTTAAGATGCGTATTGTTTCACATCTGCAATTATAATATAAAGGACAAACACAATAATGTCAAGGGATTTAACAACGTTTATGATGATTTTAACATTAACAGGCTTATTTTAACATCTCAAAATTTCATGATTAATTCAAATAAGGTTTTTAGTTGATTTTCAAAAAGTTAAATCAGCCTTAATATTTTATTGAAAATTAAAAATAATAAAGTATCTTTGCGCCCTCATTAATAACCGAGGTCGAGAACCTCAAATAATTAATTATTATGCCAGTAAAAATTAGATTACAAAGACACGGTAAAAAAGGGAAACCTTACTATTGGATTGTTGCAGCTGATGCACGTTCAAAAAGAGATGGTAAATACTTAGAAAAATTAGGTGCTTACAATCCAAACACAAATCCAGCAACTGTAGAATTAAATGTTGATGGTGCGGTAAAATGGTTACAAAATGGTGCACAACCAACCGATACTGCAAAAACGTTGTTATCTTATAAAGGTGCAATGCTTAAAAATCACCTTGCAGGTGGTGTTAGAAAAGGCGCTTTAACTGAAGAGCAAGCAGAAGCAAAGTTTACTGCTTGGTTAGAAGAAAAAGAAGCTAAAATTCAAGCTAAAGCAGAAGGTTTATCAAAAGAGGAAGCAAAAGCTAAAGCTGATGCCTTAGCAGCAGAAAAAGCTGTTAATGAAGCACGTATTGCTGCCGCTGCTCCTGTTGTTGAAGAAGAAACGCCTGAAGCTCCTGTTAATGTTGATGCTACAGAAGAAATTGCAGCGTTAGAAGAGGCCGCTGAAGAAGGTGCTGCTGCTGCTGATACAGAAGTAGCTAAAGAAGAAGAATAAAAAAACATTATTTTTTATACTTTTAAACTCCGATAATAATTATCGGAGTTTTTTATTTGTAAAAAGGATTTTTGCGTCATACTGAATTTATTTCAGTATCTCAAAACATATTATAAATACATGAGACCCTGAAACAAGTTCAGGGTGACAAATAAATTAATTTGTCATGAAGAAAGAAGATTGTTTTTATCTAGGCAAAATTGTTAGAAAATATAGTTTTAAAGGTGAATTGCTTATCAAATTAGATACTGATCAACCTGAATTATATGAGAACCTAGATGCCATGTTTGTTAATGTAAGAAATACATTAATCCCATTTTTTATTGAAAGTTCTCAACTTCATAAATCAGATTTATTGCGCGTGCAATTCGAAGATGTAAATGATGAGGCAGATGCCGATGCTTTAATAAAAAGCGAAGTATATTTACCTCTGGAATTCCTTCCAAAATTAGAAGGAAATAAATTCTATTTTCATGAAATTATAGGTTTTACTATGCTTGATAAAAACTATGGTGAGGTTGGTAAAATTGTTGGTGTTAATGACTCTACTGCACAAGCTCTTTTTGAAGTTGAAAATAGTGGAAAGGAAATATTAATTCCTATGAATGACGAGTTTATTTTAGAAGTAAACAGAGAAACTAAAACTATTTTAGTTGAAACCCATGAGGGTTTAATTGATTTATATCTATAATTTTGAAACCTTTCAAATTCAAACAATTTCAAGTCAATCAAGACCAATGTGCCATGAAAATAGGGACAGACTCTGTTTTACTTGGCGCTTGGACATCTATAGAAAAATTGCCTTTTTCAGTTTTAGACATTGGTTCTGGCACAGGTATTTTATCTCTTATGCTAGCACAACGAAGCAATGCGGAAGTTATTGACGCCCTTGAGATTGATGATAACGCTTATGAGCAATGTGTTGATAATTTTGAGCACTCTCAATGGGGAGATAGATTATTCTGCTATCATGCATCTTTAGAAGAATTTGCTGAAGAAATTGAAGACCAATACAATTTAATTATTTGTAACCCTCCTTTCTATTCTGAAAATTACAAAACTGAAAGTCAACAGCGTGATTTAGCACGTTTTAATGACGCTATGCCTTTTGAACACTTATTACAAAGTGTTTCAAAATTGTTAATTCAAGATGGTTTGTTCTCAGTTATTATTCCTTTTAAAGAAGAAGAACGCTTTGTAAGTTTAGCTTCAAAATTCAACCTCTACCCAAACAGAATATTGCATGTAAAAGGAAACCCAACTTCAGAAATTAAACGAAGTTTGATAGAATTTACATTCAACAAAAGTGATATCAAAAAAGAGGTCTTAATTATTGAAACCGAACGCCATCGCTATACCGAAGATTATATCAATCTTACCAAAGATTTCTATTTAAAAATGTAATTATATTAATAAAGATTAATTAAATTTGAAGGATTAAAATGATGAATTCTCAAAAATATTAGAGATTCATTAATTATTTTCTTTTAAACCTTTAAAATTTGTCTTTATGAGACCAGACTTATTCGAAGCTCCAGATTATTATAATTTAGATGAGTTACTTACAGATGAACATAAATTAGTTAGAAACGCTGCACGAGAATGGGTAAAGCGTGAAGTTTCTCCAATTATAGAAGAATATGCGCAAAAGGCGGAGTTTCCAAAACAAATTATAAATGGTTTAGCAGAAATTGGGGCTTTTGGCCCATACATCCCCATGGAATATGGCGGTGCTGGATTAGATCAAATTTCTTATGGTTTGATCATGCAAGAGATTGAACGTGGAGATTCTGGCGTACGTTCTACATCATCAGTACAATCATCATTAGTTATGTATCCTATCTGGAAATACGGCAATGAGGAACAACGTAAAAAATATTTACCGAAACTTGCTTCTGGAGAATGGATGGGTTGCTTTGGCTTAACAGAACCAGATCATGGTAGTAATCCAGGAGGAATGGTAACCAATTTTAAAGACAAAGGCGACCACTATCTATTAAATGGTACGAAAATGTGGATAAGCAATGCTCCTTTTGCACAGGTAGCTGTAGTTTGGGCTAAAAATGAAGAAGGCCGTATTCATGGTTTAATCGTAGAACGCGGTATGGAAGGTTTTTCAACACCTGAAACCCATAATAAATGGTCTTTAAGAGCATCTGCTACTGGCGAGCTTATATTTGATAATGTAAAAGTGCCTAAAGAAAACTTATTACCAAATAAATCTGGTTTAGGAGCACCTCTTGGGTGTTTAGATTCTGCTAGATATGGTATTGCTTGGGGCGCCATTGGTGCTGCCATGGATTGTTACGATACTGCACTTAGATACAGTAAAGAACGTATGCAATTCGGTAAACCCATAGGTCAATTTCAATTACAACAAAAAAAGCTTGCTGAAATGATTACCGAAATTACCAAAGCACAACTTTTAGCTTGGAGATTAGGTGTTATGAGAGAAAATGGTACTGCAACCTCAGCTCAAATATCTATGGCAAAACGTAATAATGTAGATATGGCCATTAATATTGCTCGTGAAGCTAGACAAATACTAGGTGGTATGGGTATTACTGGAGAGTATTCTATAATGCGACACTCTATGAATTTAGAAAGTGTAATTACTTATGAAGGAACTCACGATATTCACTTACTCATTACAGGTTTAGATGTTACTGGTTTAAATGCTTTCAAATAGTTTATTAAGCAACTCAATAATAGAACTCTAAGTCTTTCTTAAAGAAATCTAAAAAGTTAATATTTCTTATCTTTACTCAAAAAATGAAAAAGATAACATATTTAATACTATGTTGTGGTATTCTCTATTTGAATTGCAATAGTGAAACATCTATACTTGAAGAACAAGAAGAAATTCTAGAGGAAGCTGAACCAGAGACAACCGATGAAAGTGAAACTTCTGAGGAAGAAAATGATGATGACGATAATGATAATTCTGAATCACAAAACACATATAAAATTTTATCATTAGGGGATAGCTACACTATAGGGCAAAGTGTATGTGCTAACTGCCGCTTTCCAGAACAATTAAAGGATAGTTTAGTAAGTAATTTTGATAGTGAGAATCAATTTGAATTAAAAATAGTTGCTACCACAGGTTGGACTACTACTAATTTAATTGATGCCATTGATAGAGAAGATCTTAAAGATGAATACGACTTAGTAACGCTTTTAATAGGTGTTAACAATCAATATCAAAACAAACCCTTTTCAATTTACGAAAGCGAATTTCCTCAACTTGTAAACACAGCAATTTCTAAAGCTAAAGGTGATAAGAATAATGTTATTGTAGTTTCTATTCCAGACTATGCTTTCACACCATTTGGAAATGGCAATACAGCGATTTCAACCGAAATTGACAACTATAATAATTTTGCAGAAAATTATTGTTCTACAAATGAGATAACCTATGTATATATTACAGATATTACCAGAATGGGGCTAGACAATACTAATTTGGTAGCTGCTGATGGACTTCACCCATCCAAACTTGCTTATAGTATGTTTGTTGAACGTATCTTACCATTAGCTATAGAAAAGATAAAAGATTAAGCCATTATATTTATATAAAACTTTGCAGAGGCGTTTCTATTTGAAATGCTTTTTGTTTACATTTACTTTATGTTTTCATCCAAAAAAAGACTAGACAATGCATACAATAAATCAAAAATTATTGATTTTGATGATGATAGTAAATTCATTTTGTTTAGCGATTGTCACCGTGGCGATAATAGTTTTGCAGATGATTTTGCCAATAACCGAAACATTTATTTTCATGCTTTAAAACACTATTTCGCCGAAGGTTTTCAATATTGCGAACTTGGTGATGGCGATGAGTTATGGGAAAACCTGTCGTTTGAGTCTATTTTAAATGCACACAAAAATGTTTACATGCTCATGAAACAATTTCATGAACAAAACAAATTACACATGATTTGGGGAAACCATGATATGGTGTATAGAGATGAGAATTATGTCAAAAAGCATTTATCTACTTACTTCGACCCAAAAACAGGAAAAGACGAAGAGTTACTTACAAATATAAAATATCACGAAGGCATTGTTTTAAAACATTGTATGACTGGTCAGGAACTATTTTTAACACATGGGCATCAAGCCGATTGGTGGAATTTTTTATTTTGGAAATGGAGCCGATTTATGGTTCGTGTTCTTTGGAAACCTCTAAATGTTATGGGAATTGCAGACCCTACAAGTCCTGCTAAAAACTACAAAGAACTTATTAAAGTTGAGCGAAGAACTAAAAAATGGATATCTGAAAACAACAATTTACTTACCATAGTTGGTCATACTCACCGACCACGTTTTCCAGAACCAGGTGATATAGCTTTTTTTAATGATGGTAGTTGTGTTCACCCAAGAAGTATAACAGGTATTGAAATTGAAAATGGAGCTATTTCGTTAATAAAATGGCAAATTTCAACAAAAGATGATGGTACCTTACAAATCGTTAGAGTACTTTTAGAAGGACCACGAAAGTTGATAGATTATAAAACCGTATAAAACAATTATACCGAGAAACTAACTTTCTGGAGCAAGTTCAACTTCTAAACCTTCCATATCTGGCGTCATAGGTATTTGGCAACCTAAACGACTGTTATCTTTAACATCAAAAGCTTCTGAAAGCATTGCTTCTTCATCGTCACTCATTTCTGGCAATTCTGTATTACTAGTTACATAACATTGGCAAGAGGCACACATTACCATTCCTCCACAAATACCAATAGTTCCCTCTGGTGCAAGCTCATAAGATTTTACAACTTCCATTAGGTTCATTGCCATATCTGTAGGTGCCAACACCGTATGCGCAACTCCTTCTCTATCAGTTATTTTGATTTTAATATCCACCATTAAAAAAATTTAAGCGCAAAAATAAGCAAATAAGTTTTAAAAAACTATAATTCCTACTAATTTAATAGACTTAACAAAATTAGTAGAGTTTTATTGATAACATACTCATTTTTTTATGATTTTACTTTGAAAACCTCAATAACATATAACATTAAACCTGACATAAGTCATATAATTGCCTATATGATTTAATTAATTTCGTAGGGTATCTTTCAAGTAAAATAGAACTACATATGAGTTCAATACAAAAAAATAAAGACTCATTTATCCACTCTGGCACTATTTCAAAAATAAACAGAGATACCATTATTGTTAGTTTAGAACAAAATATACATTGTGAATCCTGTCGTGCAAAAGCAACATGTGGGATTTCAGATTCAGACACAAAAGAAGTTGAAGTACTAAATTTAAATGATTCATTTAATTTAAATGAAAAAGTAAATGTTGTATTAAAAAAAACATTGGGTTTAAAAGCTATGTTTTGGGCATATGTTTTTCCTTTTATATTAATGTTTTTAACATTAATAATAGCATCTGGTTTTTTAAAAGAATGGGTAGCAGGATTATTGTCACTATGCGTGCTTATTCCTTATTATCTATTACTCTATTTCTTAAAAAACTCATTAAAAAAAGCTTTTAAAATTTCAATTATTAAAATTTAACAAGGATATGACAGATTCAGTATTATATAGTGTCCTTTTATTAGTTTCCTTAGGAGCAATTGCTGCCATTGTACTATATGTAGTTTCTAAAAAATTCTATGTATACGAAGACCCTTTAATAGCTGAAGTTGAAGATATATTACCTGCTGCCAATTGTGGTGGATGCGGCTCTCCAGGATGTAAGGCTTTCGCCGAAAAACTAGTTACAACCGAAGATATTTCAGATTTATTTTGTCCTGTTGGTGGTAATGATGCCATGAAACTAGTCGCCGAAATTTTGGGTAAAGAAGTCGCTGAAAAAGATCCAACTCTAGCTGTTTTACGTTGTCAAGGTGGTTGTGATGTAAGACCTAAAACAACCGAATACCAAGGTCCAAGAAATTGCGCTATTTCTGCTATGATTTATAGTGGAGAAACCGATTGTCAATATGGTTGCTTAGGTGATGGAGATTGTGTAGCAGTATGTAAGTTTGATGCTATGTATATGGACGAGGAAACAGGCTTACCAGTAATTATCTCTGACAAGTGTACATCATGTGGTGCATGCGTTGAGGCTTGCCCACGCGACATTATTGAAATGCGCCCAAGACACAAAAGAGATTTAAAAATATTTGTTGGTTGTTTAAACGAAGATAAGGCAGGTATTGCTAAAAAAGCTTGTGAAGTTGCCTGTATTGGCTGTTCTAAATGTGATGATATTTGTCCAAAAGACGCTATTACAATGGATAATAACTTAGCATATATTGATCCCGTTCTCTGTACATTATGTAGAAAATGTGTTGATGTTTGCCCTACACACTCCATTATTGAAACCAATTTTCCACAAAAAAAAGTAAAAAAAGTAGAGCCTAAAGTTGAAGTAAATGTTGAATCTGAAAACTTAAAAACTGATGCTTAAAACATTTCCAAAAGGCGGTATTCATCCTCCAGAAAATAAAATAACATCATCTATAGGCATAAAAAAAATGCCTGTACCAAAAGTAGTGTATGTCCCAATTTCTCAACATATAGGTATTCCAGCAGAAATCATTGTTGATAGAAAGGATAAGGTGGAAATAGGACAAGTTATTGCAAAATCAGGTGGATTTGTTTCTTCTAATATTCACTCTCCAGTGGCCGGAACAGTCACCAAACTAGATAAAATTATTGATACAAGTGGCTATAAAAAACAATGTATTGTAATTCGAACTGATGCTAAAGACGAATCTAACTTTGAAGACATTGAATACCCTCTAAAAAAAGAAATAAAATTAGATTCTAAAAGTATCTTACAAAAAATAAACGATTATGGAATTGTGGGGTTAGGTGGTGCTACATTTCCATCTCATGTTAAATTGAGCGTTAAAGAAGGTACGAAATTAGACCACTTAATTATTAATGGTGTAGAATGCGAACCTTACCTTACTGCAGACCATCGTTTAATGCTCGAAAAAGCTGAAGAAATAATTGTTGGAATCAAAATTTTAATGTTTGCTTTACATATAGACAAAGCTATCATTGGCATTGAAAATAATAAACGTGATGCTATAGATATTTTTAAAAAACTCACTTTAAAAGAAGACGGTATTAAAGTCGCAGCTTTAAAAGTTAAATATCCACAAGGTGGTGAAAAGCAATTAGTACATGCTTTACTAAAAAGAGAAGTCCCTAAAAACGGATTACCATTAGATGTTGGTGTTATTGTACATAATATTGGAACTATTTATGCTATTTACCAAGCCATTCAACATAACAAACCTTTAACAGAACGCGTAGTTACCGTTACCGGGAAAAAATTAGAAAACCCTTCTAATTATTGGGTAAAAATAGGCACACCAATTACAGACTTAGTTAATGAAGTTGGTGGTTTACCAGAAGGCACTCGAAAAATTGTGAATGGCGGCCCTATGATGGGAAAAGCTATTAAAAACACTGATGTTCCCGTTACAAAAGGAACTTCTGGAATTTTAGTGATTTCTGAAGATGAAGCTAGCAGAGGTGAGCCTAAAAATTGCATCCGTTGTGGAGAATGTGTAGATGTATGCCCAATGGGATTAGAACCTCATCTTCTAATGAATTTATCTGAAAAAGGCATGTATGAAAAAGCTGCTTTCGAAGATATTATGACTTGCATTGAATGTGGTTCCTGTAGTTATGTATGTCCTTCGCATCGTCCATTACTGGATTATATCAGGTTTGGAAAAAATATTGTCAAAAAATTAAATACCGCTAAAAACTAAATATGAGTAGTCAACCCATAATCGTATCGGCTTCACCACATGTTCACTCAGATAGGACTTCAAAAAAACTCATGTATGATGTTATAATTGCATTAATTCCGGCTTTTTTAGTTTCCATCTATGTTTTTGGAATAAGTGCTTTAATAGTAACTTCTGTTGCGGTAGTTTCTTGTATACTTTTTGAATATGCAATTCAGAAGTTCCTTTTAAAATCAGATGTAACAATAACCGATGGTTCTGCATTGATAACAGGGGTTTTACTAGCATTCAATTTACCTTCAAACTTACCAATATGGATGATTATTGCAGGAAGTTTAGTTGCTATTGGAGTTGCTAAATTATCATTTGGTGGTTTAGGTTTTAACATTTTTAATCCAGCTCTAGTGGGTCGTGTATTTTTACTCGTGTCATTTCCTGTGCAAATGACTATGTGGCCAACAGCCATTGAAAATAACACAACGGTTGTTGATGCCGTTACAGGAGCCACTTCTTTAGGTGTTATAAAAGAAGGGCTAATGTTTGGAGAAACCATGACAGAAATTAGCACAAAAATTCCATCTACAATGAATATGTTTCTAGGTTTTACAGGAGGCTCATTGGGTGAAATGTCTGCTGTTGCTTTACTAATTGGAGGGTTGTTCTTAATTATCAGGAAAGTTATCTCATGGCACATACCGGTTATTATGCTAGTCACTATGGCTATTATGACAGGGGTTTTCTGGTTTTTAAATCCAGAACAATATGCAAATCCAGTAATACATATTTTATCGGGTGGAGCAATTTTAGGAGCATTTTATATGGCCACCGATTTAGTAACAAGCCCAATGACTAAAAAAGGCATGGTGATTTTTGCAATTGGAATAGGTGTAATTACAGTTGTGATAAGGCTTTTTGGAGCTTATCCCGAAGGAGTTTCTTTTGCTATTTTAATAATGAACGCCTTCGTACCATTGATTAATAAATATTTTAAACCTCGAAGATTTGGAGCTAAGATAAAAGCTAAAATTGTGTAATTATGAGCAAGAAAGAATCAACATTCATAAATATGGTTGTCTCTCTTTTAGTGATAACACTTGTTTCTGGATTCGCTTTAGGATTTGTAAATGATCTTACTATTGAACCAAAGGCTAAAGCAAAATTAGACAGAAAAATAAATGCCATAAAATTAGTATTACCAGAGTTTGATAACAACCCTGTAGAAGATTTCAAAATGGTTAAGTCTGAGTTCGCTAAAGACAGCATTGAAATTTATCCTGCTTTTAAAAACGGGGAGTTTGTTGGAGCAGCAGTCATTGGTTCTTCTGAAAAAGGCTTTAGTGGTTTAATTAAAATTATGGTAGGTTTTAAGCCAGATGCGACTATTCAAAACATTGCAGTTTTAGAGCAGAAAGAAACACCTGGTCTTGGAACAAAAATGAAAGATGAGAAGTTTTTAAAACAATTTAGAGATAAAAACCCTTCTAAGTTCAATTTAAAAGTAACAAAAGATGGTGGTGATGTTGATGCCTTAACTGGGGCAACCATTACTACACGAGCATTTAGTGAATCTACTAAAATGGCCTATGATGAATTTTTAAAAAACTTGGATTCTATTACTAAATCTAAACCATAAGGAAGATGGCCGAAACAATAAATCAAAAGCAAAATTTCTTAAAAGGAATTATTAAAGAAAATCCCATTTTTGTGATGCTTTTAGGCATGTGTCCTACATTAGGTGTTACCTCATCTGCATTTAATGGTTTGGGCATGGGTGTTGCAACCTTATTTGTTTTATTAATGTCTAACATTGTGGTATCGTTGGTTAAATCTCAAATACCCAGCAAAGTTCGTATACCAGCTTTCATTATAATTATAGCATCTTTTGTTACCATTGTTGAAATGGTTTTGGAAGCATTCATCCCATTTTTATATGAGCAATTAGGGATTTTTATTCCGCTTATAGTAGTTAACTGTTTAATATTAGGAAGAGCTGAAGCATTTGCTTCAAAAAACAACTTGCTATCTTCAATTCTTGATGCTTTAGGAATGGGATTAGGATTTATCTTGGCTTTAACTGTTTTAGGTGGTGTACGAGAGATACTCGGAAACGGGAGTTTGTTTGAATTAAAATTTGTTTCTGAAAACGCTAATACTTTTATACTATTTATATTACCACCTGGAGCATTTATAGCTCTTGCGTATTTAGCAGTAATATTTAATAGGTTAACCATTAAATAAATGTAGATATGGATTATGTAATTATACTTATAGCTGCTGTATTTGTTAACAACATTGTATTATCTCAATTTTTAGGAATTTGTCCTTTTTTAGGAGTTTCAAATAAAGTTTCTACATCTATAGGAATGTCTGGAGCAGTATTATTTGTAATGACTATTGCAACCACAGTTACCTATTTATTACATGAATATGTATTAATCCCAGCTGGATTAAATTACTTAAGAACCATCACTTTTATTTTGGTAATTGCAGCTTTAGTGCAAATGGTTGAAATTATTCTAAAAAAAGTGAGTCCACCACTATATCAAGCTTTGGGTGTGTTCCTTCCTTTAATCACAACCAATTGTGCTGTTTTAGGCGTAGCTATTTTAGCTTTAGGTTTAGAAAACAGCAGCTTAATTAAAGCTGTATTCTTTGCTATATCAAATTCAATTGGATTTGCTTTAGCATTAATTGTTTTTGCAAGTATAAGAGAACAGTTAGAACTTGCAAATATACCCGAAGGCATGAAAGGCGTTCCTATTAATTTATTGGTAGCAGGCTTATTATCCTTAGCTTTTTTAGGTTTTACTGCTTTAGTTTAAAATTACAAGTGATTTTACATTCTGCATTATCGGTGATTATCTAGTGGGTAAGTAGAAGAATATTAAATAATTAAATCAATGAAAAAATACGGATTAATAATATTCATTCTTTTATTATTGGTCTTTGGTTGTAATAATGAACCTAAAATAACCAAAGAACCGTGGATTGAAAAACCTGTCTCTGAATGGCCCGATTTTGCTTTAACAAATAAAATTAGTTTTGCAGATACGACCTATACAGATATTGCAAACTCATTTTTAGTAAATACAGGATTTGATACAATTGGAGCATCATGTAAGCATTTATTTATGGTTTTTGGAAATCAACTTGGATTAAAAAATATTGATTTAAGTGACAAGTTTAAATATTGGAACTTATATCCAAAGAATAATAAGGAAAAGTCAGTTTCAATAAAGAGATTAATAAATAGAAATCCAAACGAAAACATTGGTCAATTTAACACGCTCAAAGTACGAGATTGGATTATTTTTGAGATTGAGAACATAAACACTGAGCTATACCCTCTAAAGATTAGATTTACACCTGTAAAAAAGAATGAAGTAGTTTATGCAGTTGGCTGGGGAATTAAACAGAAAGATAATAGTGAACCTGCATTAATTAAACTTCAATGCATTGATAACCTTGGGGATTATTTTTATATTAAAGCTTTAAAAAATGAAACTCAACCTCAAGGGAGAAGCGGCTCACCTGTAATTGACAAAAATGGTTATTTGGTTGGAATTGTTTCTGGACAAGAAGGGAACTTAGGAGTTATTGGTAGTGTTAACTATTTAAAGAAAATACTTGATAAATATAATCTTGAATATGAATAATGCAGCTGCTAATACTTTGTGTAATTAACAACAGCAAGCTTATTAGCCTTAGATTTTACTGCTTTAGCTTAAATTAAATAACCTGATAAATTTCTCCTGAAAAGAATAGATCATCTGTTTTTTTGAATTTTGACTTAGCTTTTACTTCTTTTGTTAAAGCGTCTTCTCTTTCTTCTAAAGTAACATCATCAAAACTTCTTATAATACCGGTAACAAGTGGATATTCTAATCTAACTAACATTTGATGTAATGTAGGGTCTTCTGCTTTAGCATTATGAACCAATAAATCTTCTTGCTCAATTCCGTTTTCACCAATGGTTACCACTTCTAATTTTAAGCTATTCAACACTAAACCTTTATCTCTATTTTTACCAAAAATCATAGGTTTTCCGTGCTCCACATATAACTGCTTATCTTCTCTAACATCTTTATCTGTATATTTTGTATAGCAACCATCATTAAAAATTACACAATTCTGTAATATTTCAATTAAAGAAGTGCCATTAAATTTTTCAGCATCAATAAAAATCTGCGTCATTTCTTTTGGGGTGTTACCTCCAATTCTAGCAAAGAAACGCGCTTGTGCTCCTATTGCTAATTCACCTGGTGAAAATGGGGGTTGTGTATTACCATATGGAGAGGATTTTGTTTTTTGCCCAACAAGAGATGTTGGCGAAAACTGACCTTTCGTTAAACCATAAATTTCATTGTTGAAAAGAATGACATTCAAATCGATATTTCTTCGTAACACATGAATAAAATGATTACCTCCAATAGCCATAGAGTCACCATCACCAGTAATAACCCAAACACTTAAATCTGGATTTGCCAATTTTACTCCAGAAGCTATTGCAGGAGCTCTACCATGAATACCATGCATACCATAAGTATCCATATAATAAGGAAAACGAGAAGAACAACCAATACCCGAAATAAAGACCACATCTTCTTTTTTAACACCCATTTCTGGTAAAGCTTTTTGCATAGATCTTAAAATAACATAATCGTCACAACCTGGACACCATCTCACTTCCTGATTACTTGCAAAATCCTTGAACGTATATTTTTTTACAGCAGTTGTTTCCATAGTTATTTTAATAATTGTTTAAACTTCTCTACAAGCTCTGAATTCCCAAAAGGTAATCCTTGAATTTTGTTGAATTGTAACATACCACATCGGTTAAAGTTCATTTTTAAAATGTGAACAAATTGCCCGTTGTTTAATTCACAAACTACAATCTTTTTAAACTTATTCAAGACCTCTTCTGTGTTTTTTGGAAGTGGGTTTATATAATTAAAATGTGTAAACCCTATATTTTTAAAGCCTTCTTCATTTAGTTGTTTTACTGCAGAATGTAAACTACCATATGTTCCGCCCCAACCAATTACTAATAAATCACCTTCATCAGCAAATTCAGTAGTTAAATCGGGTATATAATTTTCAACACGCTTTATTTTCTCTGCTCTAATTTTGGTCATGTACTCATGGTTTTCTGGAACATAAGACACATTACCTGTTATTTTATCTTTCTCTAAACCACCTATTCTATGCTCTAAACCAAATGTTCCTGGTACTGCCCAATCACGAGCTAATGTTTTTTCATCTCTATCATAAGGATGCCAATTATCTTTAGCTTCAACAATTCTATTGTTTTTAATTTCAGGCATTTCAGCAACCGACTTGATTTTCCATGGCTCAGATCCATTAGCGATATAACCATCTGTTAACAATATTACAGGAGTCATATGCTCTAAAGCCAATTTAGCAGCTTGATAAGCATAATTAAAACAATTTGAAGGTGTACTAGCAGCAATAACTATTACTGGGCTTTCACCATTTCTTCCATACATAGCCTGCAACAAATCTGATTGTTCTGTTTTAGTTGGTAATCCTGTTGAAGGACCTCCGCGTTGAACGTTTACAACAACCAAAGGCAACTCTACCATCATAGCTAATCCTAAAGCTTCTCCTTTTAAAGCTAAACCAGGGCCAGAAGTAGTTGTAATTGCTAAATCTCCAGCAAAAGATGCTCCTATTGCCGAGGTAATACCAGCAATCTCATCTTCAGCCTGAAAAGCTTTTACACCAAAATGTTTATGTTTAACCAGTTCATGTAATATATCTGTTGCTGGTGTTATTGGATATGAACCTAAAAATAATTCTATACCAGATTTTTCTGCTGCTGCCAAAAAACCCCAAGCTGTAGCTGTATTACCACCAATAATTCTGTAGGTACCAGACTCCATTTTAGCAGGTGAAATTGTATATGAATTTGGAATTAACTCTAAGGTTTCTGCAAAATAAAAACCTGCATTTAAAACTTTTGTATTCGATTCTATTAAATGAGGTTGAGCAGCAAATTTCTTATTAAAAAAATCAATTGTATGTTCTGTAGAACGATGATACATCCAATAAACCATCCCTAAAGCAAACATGTTTTTGCTTCGTGTTATACTTTTATTATCTAAACCTTCTACATCTTTTAATGCCTCTTTTGTAAGTGAGGTAATGGATACTTCAATAACTCTATAATTATCAAGACTTCCATCTTCAAGAGGGTTTATATCATATTGAGCTTTATCCAAATTCTTTTTGGTAAATGAATCTGTATCAACAATAATAGTATGCCCCGGTTTTACCGCATAAAGATTAGTTTTTAAGCCAGCAGGATTCATGGCTACCAATAAATCAACTTCATCTCCAGGTGTACTAATCTCTACACTACCTATATGAACTTGAAAACCAGAAACCCCATATAAACTTCCCTGTGGCGCTCTAATTTCTGAAGGATAATTTGGAAACGTTGCAACATCATTTCCAAACATTGCAGAAGTATCAGAAAACTGAGTTCCTGTTAACTGCATTCCATCTCCAGAGTCCCCTACAAATCTTATAACAACTGCTTCTAAAACTTCTGGCTGTACTTTCTTTTTTTCAGCAATCATAACTATTTAGAAATAAATTATTAGTGTCACCAGTTGACACTATCATTTCCAAATATAATTTCTGTTTTTGAAATGTAATATGATTTTTATCATATTAAAAACACATAAGAAGCTTTAATTTTAATCATTATTATCTTAAAAATAAAGAAATTATGGCTATCATAATAACAGACGAATGCATCAATTGTGATGCTTGTATTGTTGAATGCCCAAACAATGCAATTTATGAACCAGACCAAGAATGGTCTTATTCTGATGAAACCGCTTTAAGCGGAATGGTAACATCTCCTAGTGGTGAAGAAGTTGATGCAGATGCACAAAATGATCCTATCTCAGATGAATTCTATTACATAGTTCCAGACAAATGTACAGAGTGTAAAGGTTTTCATGACGAACCTCAATGTGCATCGGTATGTCCAGTAGATTGTTGCATTACTGACGAAAATCATGTAGAAACAGAAGAAGAATTATTAGAGAAAAAAGCTTGGTTACATGCTGAATAAACCCCATGTTAAACCAAGTTATTTTATAAAAGTATACTAAAAACTTACTGCCTTCATTAATTTTTAGATTAGGTAGTTTTAATATAAAATGATGATGAAAAAATTTCCAAAACTAATTAGTGATGCCAATGAAGCAGTAGCCAGAGTTGCACATAAAACTAACGAGGTATGTGCCATATACCCCATTACACCTGCATCGCCCATGGGCGAACATGTAGATGTGTACAGCTCAAAAGGGCAAAAAAATATTTGGAATAATATTCCTAGAATTGTAGAAATGCAAAGTGAAGGTGGTGCTGCTGGTGCAGTTCATGGATCTTTACAAGCTGGTGCCCTAACTACAACTTTTACAGCGTCTCAAGGGTTACTATTAATGATTCCAAACATGTATAAAATGGCTGGTGAATTATTACCATCTGTAATACATGTTGCAGCTAGAACAGTTGCTACACATGCACTATCTATTTTTGGCGACCATTCCGACGTTATGGCTGCAAGACAAACAGGATTTTCTATGCTATTTGGGGGATCTGTTCAAGAAGCTCATGATTTAGCATTAATTGCCCAAGTGGCAACATTAAAATCTAGAGTACCTTTCTTAAATATTTTTGACGGATTTAGAACCTCTCACGAGATTTCTAAAATTGATTCAATTCCTGATGAAGTCATTAAAGCAATGATGCCAGAAGACAAGGTTTTAGAACATAAAAAACGTTCGCTTGACCCAGATCACCCTGTAATAAGAGGTACTTCGCAAAATCCAGATGTATTCTTCCAAGCTAGAGAAGCAGCGAATAAATTTTATGAAAAAGTACCAGGCATTGTTGAAACAACAATGAATGAATTCTACGAACATACTGGCCGCAGATACAGTTTATTCTATTATGAAGGTCATCCTGAAGCAGAACGTGTTATTATTTTAATGGGTTCTGGCGAGGGCGCAGCTAGAGAAACTGTTGAGGCTATGGTAAATAATGGCGAAAAAGTAGGTGTATTATTTGTTCGCTTGTTTAGACCATTCTCAATTAAACACTTTGTTAATGAGTTACCTAAAACCGTTAAGAAAATTGCAGTTCTTGATAGAACAAAAGAACCTGGAAGTGTTGGCGAACCTTTATACATTGATGTAGTTACCGCACTAAATGAAAGTGATAGAGAAATGCCTATTGTTGTTGGCGGACGTTATGGATTATCTTCAAAAGAATTTACGCCTCAAATGGTTAAAGGTGTTTATGACGAATTATTAGACGATAAACCTAAAAATCATTTCACAGTTGGTATTAATGATGATGTTACATTCACAAGCTTACCAATTGATGAAACTTTTACAATAGAAAGCAATACTATTAACTGTATGTTTTATGGTTTAGGGTCTGATGGTACTGTTGGAGCCAATAAAAACTCCATTAAAATTATTGGAGACACAACAGATAACTTTGTACAAGGATACTTTGTATACGATTCTAAAAAAGCCGGAGCCCAAACCATTTCTCACTTGCGTTTTGGCCCAAAACCAATCTATTCTACATATTTAATTGATAAAGCCGATTTTATAGCAAGCCATCAATTCAATTTTATTGAAAAATACAACATGGTTTCAGACTTAAAACACGGTGGAACATTCTTATTAAATTCACCATATTCTAAAGATGAAATTTGGAATCATTTACCAAAAAAATTACAACAAGACATTATTGAGAAAGAAGCTAATTTCTACATTGTTGATGCTAGTAAAGTAGCCGAAGAATCTAATCTTGGTAAACGAACAAACACTGTATTACAAACCTGTTTCTTTGCAATTTCAGGTGTTTTACCAAAAGAAGAAGCTATTCAAAGAATTAAGGATGCTATTGTGAAGTCTTACTCTCATAAAGGAGAAAAAATAGTAAAAATGAATTTTACTGCTGTTGATAATGCATTGGCAAATCTTGAAAAAGTAGATTATCCAAAAGAAATTACTAGCGAAAAATCTTTACAAACCGCAATGCATAATGCTCCAAACGGATTTGTTACCGAGGTATTAGAAAAAATCCTTGGCGGATTTGGAGACGAACTTCCAGTAAGTGCATTCCCTGTTGATGGTACATTCCCAACAGGAACCAGCAAATACGAAAAAAGTGGTATAGCAGATTCAGTTCCAGTTTGGGATGATATAGATTTATGTACGCAATGTAATAAATGTGTTGCTATTTGCCCACATGCTGCCATTCGAGCAAAAGTTGTAAATAACAGCGAATTAGCTAATGCACCCGCTTCATTAAAGTCGGTTCCAGCTAAAGGCAGACCTTTTAATAAAGATGAAGAATCTTATGTATTACAAGTATCTCCACAAGACTGTACAGGCTGTGATCTTTGTGTTGCTGTTTGTCCGGCAGTAAGTAAGGAGGTTGAAAACTTTAAAGCTATAAACATGCACAAAAAGCTTAAAGTTGAAGCTGTAGAAGATGTAAACTGGGATTACTTTATTGATTTACCTGATTACAATAGAACAGAATTACAAATCACAAATGTAAAAGGCTCACAATTTCTAGAACCTTTATTTGAATTCTCTGGAGCATGTTCTGGTTGTGGAGAAACACCATACATTAAGTTACTAACTCAATTATATGGAGATAGTATTTTAATAGCAAATGCAACAGGTTGTTCATCTATTTACGGAGGTAATTTACCAACTACACCATATACAACCAATGAGTTTGGTAGAGGTCCTGCTTGGGCAAACTCTTTATTTGAAGACAATGCTGAATTTGGTTTAGGTATGAAATTAGCTTTAAGTAAGAAACAGGAAATTGCTGTAGACTTACTTAAATCAATTGAAAATGAAGTTGGAACAGAATTAGTGGATGCCATTCTTAATAATCCTGAAAAAACTGAAGCAGAAAAGGCTGAAAATTTCAAAAATCTTGACAAATTAAAAGTTAAACTAGCAAGTATTAATAATGAAAATGCTAAAAAGCTTTCTCAACTTACCGAATATTTACGTAAAAAATCTGTATGGATTTTAGGTGGAGATGGTTGGGCTTATGATATTGGCTATGGTGGTGTAGATCACATTATGGCCTCTGGAGAAAACATAAATATTATGGTACTAGACACCGAGGTTTATTCTAATACTGGCGGACAAACCTCTAAAGCAACGCCTTTAGGTGCAAGTGCTAAATTCTCGGTATCTGGTAAACGTACCAGCAAGAAAAGTTTAGCATTACAAGCTGTTTCTTATGAAAATGTATATGTAGCTCAAGTAGCTATTGGGGCAAAAGATCTCCAAACATTAAAAGCTATTGAAGAGGCCGAGGCTTATGATGGTCCATCATTAATTATTGCTTATTCGCATTGTGGCGAACATGGTTATGATCTTAAAGATGGTGCTATTCATCAAGAAAAAGCTGTAGAAACAGGGTATTGGCCATTATTTAGATTTGATCCTTCTAAACCAAAAGGCAAAAAATTTAGATTAGACTCTAAAGCTCCATCTGCGCCACTTGAAGATTTCATGTATATGGAAACTCGTTTCTCAAGAGTTGTTAAAGATGATGCCGAATTAGGCTCTAGACTTCTTAAACAAGCTCAGGAAGAAGTAGATTCTAAATGGGAACGATTAGAACTCTACAGAGATATGTAAACATATCTTTGATAATTTATAAAATTCTCCATGCTATATTTAATAGCATGGAGAATATATAATACTTAGAATTATTAACAAATAAATGTATTTATTATGGAAAATGAAGCTAGTAAGTATTTTTTAAATGCTGCACAAAAGTTGAATCAGGCTAACAAAGAGCTATTCAAACCCGAAGAAGATGTTGTAACATATTTAGTTTGCAAAAACTCGCAATATGCTATTGAAAATTTTTTAAAAGGTTATCTTTTAAAAAACGGTGTTAATCCCACTGAATATGAAACTATAGACAGCCTTTACGATCAATGTAAAACTATTAATAAAAATTTCAAAAAAGTAAACTTATCAGGTTTTGATTGTAAAGCTCACAATTTAGATAGTAGATTTTGTAATGAGATTTCTAAAGTTAACAATTGCTTTGATATAGCTGATAGTTTAGACACCTTTTTAAGAAGAGAAAAAATTATTTAAAAGTTAGTCAATATTTATAACTTGCTCTATTTGAGGCGCATATTTTTTTATAGTCATTTCTACACCAGATTTTAGTGTCATTTGATTGACGCTACAGCCTACGCATGCTCCTTTTAATTGCACTTTTACCAATTTATCATCTTCAATAGATAATAATGAAATATCGCCACCATCACTTTGTAAAAACGGGCGAATTTCTTCTAAAGCTTTTTCTACTTCAATTTTTAATTCTTCTGATGTCATATATTACTTTTTAACTGCTGAACAGCCTGCCATTGTTGTTATTTTAATTGCTTCAGTTGGTGGTAAATCATCGTTACGTCTTACTACCTCCTGCACTACATTTTTTGTTAATTCATCAAATGCTTTCTCTAATGGTGTAGCTGTTTGTAATGCCGCAGGTCTACCAACATCTCCAGCTTCTCTAATACTTTGTACTAAGGGTAATTCGCCTAAAAATGGTACTTGTAAATCTTTAGCTAGATGTTTTGCGCCTTCTTGTCCAAATATATAGTATTTATTATCTGGTAATTCGGCAGGAGTAAAGTACGCCATATTTTCAATAATTCCTAGAACAGGTACATTTATGCTTTCTTGTTGAAACATAGCTACCCCTTTTTTAGCATCAGCCAATGCTATATTTTGAGGTGTACTAACTACAACAGCACCTGTTATTGGTAAGGATTGCATGATACTTAAATGAATATCTCCGGTTCCTGGTGGTAAATCTATTAACAGAAAATCAATCTCTCCCCAATGTGCATCAAAAATCATTTGATTTAAAGCTTTTGCAGCCATTGGTCCTCGCCAAACCACCGCTTGATTGGGTTGCGTAAAAAACCCAATAGATAATATTTTTACTCCGTAATTCTCAACAGGCTTCATTTTAGATTTTCCACCAACATTAACAGCTAATGGTTTTTCGGCTTCTACATCAAACATTATAGGAATAGATGGTCCATAAATATCGGCATCTAAAACCCCAACTTTAAAACCCATTTTAGATAAAGTAACTGCTAAATTTGCTGTAACTGTAGATTTACCAACGCCACCTTTACCAGACGCAACAGCAACTATATTTTGAATACCCGGAATTGGATTTCCTTTTATAACATTAGCTTTTGGTTTTGCAGGAGCATCAACTTTTACATTTACAGTTATTTTTGCTTTTTCGTAAACTTGCTCATGTATAGTTTTAAGGATATCTACTTCAGTACGTTTTTTAGCCTGTAAACTAGGGTTGTTTATCGTGATATCTACAATAACCTCATCACCAAAAGTTATAACGTTTTTAACCGCTCCACTTTCTACCATGTTTTGTCCTTCACCTGGAACTGTAATAGACTCTAATGCCTTTAATATATCTTGTTTATTAAGCTTCATTTATTCAGATTAATTCTAAACTACAAAGATAACTAATTATGCTTGAAGAAGGAAAACTGGAGTTAGAAGTTTTATTTATTTTTTGATGTGTTTTGTTTATAATAATAACTACAATTCCTTTGAAGGGTCCCAGAACACACTTTCTAAGTTTTGAACCTGATTATCAACAACTTTTACTCCTTCACTTTCTAATAATTGCTGCATTAAATTTGTACCATCAAAATGATGTTTACCCGTTAATAACCCTTTTCTATTTACAACACGATGTGCTGGTACATCTTTAGCAACCGAACCATTCATAGCATACCCAACCATACGTGCACTTCTAGCAGCTCCTAGATAGTTTGCAATAGCACCATAACTTGTCACTTTTCCATAAGGTATACGTTTTGCCACCTCGTAAACTTTATCAAAAAAATTAAGTGTTTCTGGTTTCATTCTAAAGCTCTTTAATAATATTAATTAAAGTTACGATAGCTATAATTCCAGTAATAGCGCCAATAATATAGTTCATGCTTTTTTGAGAAGTGAATGATTTCCCCTTAATTTTATCAAAAAAGAAAATATATACATACAACATTACAAAAGTCCCCATGGCAGCACCAGAAACGTATGAAATGATACTTATTTGACTAAAATCTAACCATCCAAACGATGCTAAAGTAATTGTCATGTATGCTTGATAAGGTATAGGAAACACATTAATTGAAGACAATAGCATTCCTTGAAAAAACCGACTATGTTTACTCTTTGTTTTTGGTGTAACTTGTTGTTTTTGTTTAGATTTTGCTATAAACAAAAAGTATATTGTAATTAAAATAAAAATAACAAAAGCCATACGCTGAAGTATATCTATAACCTCTGGATGCATACTTAAATAGCGTGCAAAAACTGACGCGACATAGGTTTGAATTAGTACAACCACACAAACACCCACAGAAAACATTATACCTCTTACATGCCCTTCTTTTAAGCTAATTTTAGCGGCTGTCATATTTAACAACCCAGGAGGAATAACCCCAATTAATGCTACAACTAAGCCTATAAAAAAGATAAAAGTTATATTCACTTATTAGTTTATTTTAAACCTAATATACGTAATTGGTTTGTTTTGTTCTAAATACTGAGATTCATAAAAGGTTTGAATGCTTGTTACATCTTCTGGACTACCTTCTTGCTTGTAAACGTTATGGTTTGCGTAAAGTACTTCGTGTCCTGCGCCATGCAATAAACCAAGGGTATAACCATGCATAAATTCGCTATCGGTTTTTAGGTTTACAACACCTTCTGGCTTTAAAATTTGCTTGTAACGTTTTAAAAACTCTGCATTCGTCATTCGGTGTTTAGTACGCTTATATTTTATTTGCGGGTCTGGAAAAGTAATCCAGATTTCATCTACTTCGTTTTCAGCAAAGGCATAATCTATCAATTCTATTTGTGTGCGTAAAAAGGCTACATTAGAAATATGTTCTTCAATAGCTGTTTTTGCTCCTCGCCAAAAACGCGCACCTTTTATATCTATACCTATAAAATTTTTGTTTGGGTATTTTTTTGCTAATGCTACTGAGTATTCTCCCTTACCACAACCCAACTCTAATACTAACGGATTTTCATTTTTAAAAACTTGTGTTCTCCAATGTCCTTTTAAACTAAAATTTAAGTTAACTAACTCATCTCTTGATGGTTGGAATACATTTATAAAAGTTTCATTCTCTTTAAACCTTCTTAGTTTATTTTTACTACCCACAGATTATTGCTTATTTTTAATTATTTGGTAAAATTAAGGAAATATACGAGAGCATAGATATGCTTACCTTTGAATTTACATGAAATTGTGTGAGGGATAGAGTAATTGTTGGAGTTCTCCCGATTTTTTAATCGGGAAGCGACTTGCGAAATGTTCACATTCATGAATACATTTATTTAAAAATAGAATTAATGAATAAAGCCCGACTTGAGGTAACGAAAGACACGCCATAACTATTATAATGAAAAAACGAATTTTAGTTGCTCCTTTAAATTGGGGCTTGGGTCATGCTACTAGGTGTATTCCTATAATTAATGCTTTAATCGCTAATAATTTTGAGCCTGTTATTGCGAGTGACGGAGTTGCTTTAAAGTTACTTAGAAAAGAATTTCCGAGTCTTTCATCAATTGAATTACCATCCTACAATGTAACATATGCTAAAAAGGGAAAACACTTTAAATTAAAATTACTAAAAGATTCACCAAAGCTTTTAAAAGCTATTAAAGCCGAAAAAAAAGCAATTGATTATATTTTAGACAATAATAATATTGCAGGTATTATATCTGATAACAGATTGGGTGTTAGAAGTAAAAAAGTAGTATCGGTTTTTATAACACATCAATTAAATGTTCTAAGCGGTAATACCACTTGGTTGAGCACAAAAGTGCATCAAAAAATCATTAAAAAATTTAATGAATGTTGGGTTCCTGATACTGAAGGGGATATTAATTTAAGTGGAAAATTAGGGCATTCTACACATTTTGAAATATCTACAAAATACATTGGACCCTTAAGTAGATTTACTAAGACTAATACTGTTATTAAAAACGATTTAATGGTTTTATTATCTGGACCAGAACCTCAACGTACTTTACTTGAAAAAAAGCTTTTTTTGGAATTGAAAAACTTCTCTGGCAAGGTGCTATTTGTTAAAGGATTGATGGAAAATGAACAAACCATTCAGGTTATTGGAAACATAACCATTTATAATTATATGACATCTACTTTGTTAGAAAAGTCGTTAAATGAAAGTGCTGTTGTAATTTCAAGATCTGGATACACCACGGTAATGGATTTAGCTAAACTTAATAAAAAGGCGTTTTTTATACCAACTCCCGGACAATTTGAACAAGAATATTTGGCTAAACGACTTACTGAGTTGCTTTTGGTACCTAGCTGTAATCAAGATGCGTTTACTCTAGCAAAACTTGATAAAGTTAATACTTATAAAGGTTTAAAAGCATTTGATTTTGAGGTAGACTTTAAAGAATTATTTAGCCTTTTCTAATGTGAATGAAAACTCACTACCAACACCATATTCGCTTTCTACATATATTTTTTCGTTGTGAGCTTCAATAATATGTTTTACGATAGACAAACCTAAACCTGAGCCTCCTTCTTTTCTGGAACCGCTTTTATCTACACGATAAAAACGTTCAAACAACCTAGGTAAGTGTTGTTTTTCAATACCTTCTCCATTATCAGTTACTCGAATAATAACTTTATTTTTTATAAGGTTTTCTATACTAATCTCGGTAGTTCCTTTTTCTCTTCCGTATTTAATAGAGTTTACTATTAAGTTAGCTAAAACTTGTTGTATGCGCTCCTTATCTGCCCTAACCATAATAGGAACTCTATAATCTGTATCAAAAGTTAGTGTGATGTTTTTTTTGGAAGCTTTCATTTCCAACATATCAAAAACATTTTCAATTAATTCAACAATATTGAATTCTTCCATTTTAAGACTTAAATCACCTACTTCTAGTTTGGTTATCATGTCTAAGTCTTTAACAATATAGCCCAAACGCTCAATACCCTTACTAGCGCGCTCTAAGTATTTCTTGCGTAAGCTTTTATCGTTCATAGCACCATCCAGCAGTGTTAAAATATAACCCTGAACGGTAAATAATGGTGTTTTTAATTCGTGTGAAACGTTGCCTAAAAACTCTTTCCGGTACTCTTCTCTAACTTTAAGCGTTTCTATTTCTATTTTCTTATCTCTTGCGAATTTATCTATCTCTTGAGTAAGAGTTCGCATGTCTGTAGTAATTGGCCCTTTTGTTAAGTTTGCAGATTCTAAAAGTGTTAAATCGTCGTAAATCTTTTTAACACGTTTGTAAATAAATTTCTCAACGCTAAATTGAATTATAAGAAAAGAAAAAACATAAACACAAGCTGCTAAAACAATAATATAGTACCAATTAAATTCGTATAAATAGTATAAAAAAACACTCATTAAGAGCGTTGTATATAGCGTTATATATAGCGATGTTTTTATCGCAAATCGATATGATTTCTTAAATTTTGCTTGCATTAATCTACAAACTTGTAGCCTACTCCTTTTACAGTTTTAAAGCTTTTATCACCTAATTTTTCTCGTAGTTTACGAATATGAACATCAATAGTTCTACCTCCAACAACTACTTCATTTCCCCAAACCGTATCAAGAATTTCGTCTCTTTTAAAAACTTTTCCAGGTTTAGATGCTAGTAAAGATAATAATTCAAATTCTTTTCTGGGTAAAATTATTTCTTTTCCTTTAGATATAATCTTGTACTCATCTCGGTTAATAACTAGACTTCCTACTTTTACCGTATCTGCAACATCCTCTTCCTTAAAACGTCTTAAAAGTGCTTTTACTTTACTCACTAAAACCTTTGGTTTTATAGGTTTTGTAATGTAATCGTCTGCTCCTGCATCAAAACCTGCTACTTGAGAGTAATCTTCTCCTCTGGCAGTTAAGAAAGTAACTATAGTATTTTTTAAATCTGGGTTTTTTCTAATTATTTCACAAGCTTCGATACCATCCATTTCTGGCATCATTACATCTAAAATAATTAAATGAGGTATTTCTTTTTTCGCCTTCTTAACACCTTCTTGACCATTTTCTGCAGTAATTACCTGATAACCCTCATTAGATAGATTATATCCAACTATTTCCAGAATATCTGGCTCATCATCAACTAATAAAATCTTAATATCTTTTTTTTTCATTGTTTTGATTAGCTATTTACTTGAGGTTAAAGATAAAACTAATAACATAATTTTATTAAAAATATAAAATTAATAACATTAACGTAACAAACAACTTACAAGAATTTAAACTTTCGACCAATAACCGATTTTTTTAACAGTTTTTTGGCACCACTTTTGTTGTAATTTATTACTTTTACTAAACTGAATAGAACGTATGAAAAAAAATTACTTTTTCATTTTATTATTACTCCTAGCATTTTTCTCAACACAAATTGGTGTTGCTCAAAATAATGCTATTAATACTCCTATTCAGCAAAACATAGAAGGCTTATCTATATATCCTAACCCTGTTAGTAGTGGTAGAACTTATATTTACATCACTTCAAAATATAATTTGAATAAAAGGATTGAGTTCTATAATGTTTTGGGAAAACAAATTTTTGCTACCAATTTAACTGGAAAAGAATTAAACATCTCAAACTTAAGTAAAGGTGTTTATATTTTAAAAATTACAGAAGGGGGCACTAGTGAAACTAGAAAGTTAGTAATAAAGTAAAGTTAATATTATCATATATTTAAAAAACAGCTAATTAGCTGTTTTTTTTAGTTTTAATTTCTAATTATTATTAAATTTAAGGGTTAATTAATCTCTTTTATTATGAAAAACTTTACACTTTATTTTTTTATTACTTTAATATCTGCTTATTCTTTTGGGCAAACAATTTTGTATCAAGAAAACTTCGAATCTAACACAAATGGAAGTAACTATAACACTTCTGTTGCAGAATTTACTGATTTTGTTCCTCCTTCTACAGCTGGGGGTGATTTTTTTATAAGAACAGATGAAACAAATATTGCTTCTTACTATAATATTACTGGTCAAGAAGGCTCTTATTATTTTGGGGCTATGGATCTTGATGGTGAAGGGGCAACTTTACCATTAACTCTATCAACAATAGTAATTGATGTTACAGGCCTTACTAATATTGATTTTAGTATTTTATTAGCAGAAGATGATGATGTAACTAATCAAGATTGGGATAATGCTGATTACGTTCATATAACATATTCAATTGATGGTGGTGCTTCACAAAATTTAATTTGGGTTGAAGGAGATGAAACTTCTGGAACAGCTTCAAACAGTACCCCAAGAATAGATACAAATTTTAATGGGACGGGTGATGGTGATGAAATAACTTCAGTTTTTACTGAATATACTAGAAATATTTCGCTTTCTGGTAATAATAATATTCAATTTTTTATAGAATATAATTTAAACTCTGGTGATGAAGATTTATCTATAGACAACATAAGAGTTACCGATCCTACTGTTTTATCAACCAAAGGCAAGCAAATCGAAGATTTCAACATGAATCCTAACCCAACATCACTAGGTTACATAAACATATCTAGTAAAAGTAATGCTAAAATGAATGTATTTGTTTTTGATGTTTTAGGAAAACAAGTGCTAAACAAAACAGTAATTGATAAAAGAGTAGATCTTTCAAATTTAAAAACAGGCATTTACATCATGAAAGTAATTCAAGATGAAGCTGTAGAAACAAAAAAATTAGTGATTAAATAATTTAATCTTATATATAAATTTTAAAGCGTTACTATTTAGTAACGCTTTTTATTTTATCTACTTTTGTTCTTGATACATCCCAATGTAAAATCGAGACAATCGAACTCACATTACAATATGATTAATTACAATACAATTTTTAACATCAAAACTGAAGCAGAATTTGAGAACTTAGCGTTACAAGTTTTTAAATTTCAGTTTGAAAATAATAATGTATATCGATCTTTTTGTGATTTATTATATAAACATCCAAGTGATGTTAAAACAATAAAGGAAATTCCTTTTTTACCCATTCAATTTTTCAAATCGCACGAAATTCTAAGCTCAAAAGAATCTATAAAAACTACATTTACAAGTTCAGGTACTACAGGAAGCTTAACAAGTAAACATTTTGTAACTGATTTAAATATCTATAATAAAAGTTTTACCAAAGGTTTTGAACAGTTTTATGGAAAGATTGAAGATTATGTAATTTTAGGTTTATTACCATCATATCTAGAGCGTGAAGGATCTTCGCTAATTTACATGGTAGATTCCATGATTAAAACATCTAAACATATAGAAAGTGGGTTTTATTTGAATAACATTTCAGAATTAAGTGAGACTTTAATTAAGTTAGATTCTGAAGGAAAAAAAATACTCTTAATTGGTGTTTCTTTTGCTTTATTAGATTTGGTTGAAACATACAAATTCAATTTAAAAAACACTATCGTTATGGAAACTGGCGGTATGAAAGGTAGAAGAAAAGAATTGATTAGAGCAGAACTTCATCAAAAATTAAAAGCAGGTTTTGGAGTTGACAAAATACACAGTGAATATGGTATGACAGAGCTTTTAAGTCAAGCTTATTCTAAAGGAAATGGAGCTTTTAATTGTCCGCCTTGGATGAAAATCTTAACTCGTGATACTGAAGATGCACTTACTATTCAAAAACATGGAAAGGCTGGAGGAATAAACATTATTGATCTAGCAAATATAAATTCATGTGCTTTTATAGCAACACAAGATTTAGGTAGAGTTTACAACGATAATTCCTTTGAAATTATTGGGCGTTTTGATAATTCTGATATTCGCGGGTGCAACCTTATGGTGCTTTAATTCATTTCAATAAAAAAATATTTTTTTGTAAGGTTGTTGAAATACTTACGACTAAAGTAACAGCTAAGAAAAAGAAAAATTAATTTTTAGTTGGTTAGTTAGTTATTTATAAAGCCTGATTTTAAAATCAGGCTTTATTATTTTATACAATTTGTAGAACAAAGTAGTTCTTCTTACCGCGTTGTAACAATACAAACTTATTGTTAATCAAGTCATTTGAGGTTATATTATAACCTTCTTTAACTTTTTCTTTATTTACAGAAATAGAATTCTCTTTTAATGCACGTCTAGCTTCTCCATTAGATTTTAAAAACCCTCCTTTTTCGGCCAAAGCTGCAATAATATCTAATCCATTTTCAATATCAGACTGCTCTATTTGAGTTTGCGGCACACCATCAAACACATCTAAAAACGTTTGTTCATTTAATTGCTTTAAATCATCACTGGTAGATTTACCAAATAATATATTACTTGCCTTAATAGCATTATTTACATCTTCATAAGAATGTACTAAAACCGTAATCTCTTCAGCTAAACGCTTTTGTAAAATACGTAAATGCGGAGCTTCATTATGCTCTTTAATTAGAGTATTAATATCATCTTCATTTAAAAAAGTGAAAATTTTAATATACTTTTCAGCATCTTCGTCACTACTATTTAACCAGTATTGATAGAATTTATATGGTGATGTTCTATTGGCATCTAACCAGATATTTCCTCCTTCAGATTTTCCAAACTTAGAGCCATCAGATTTTGTAATTAACGGACAAGTTATCGCATATCCTTTTCCGCTATCAATACGTCTTATTAGTTCGGTTCCTGTTGTAATATTTCCCCATTGGTCGCTTCCACCCATTTGAATGGTGCAATCTTTTTCTTTATATAAATGAAGAAAATCGTAACCCTGTACTAATTGATAGGTAAATTCTGTGAAGCTCATACCTTCTGTAGAATCAGATGAAATTCTATTCTTAACAGAGTCTTTAGCCATCATATAATTTACGGTAATATGCTTACCAACATCACGAATAAATTCTAAAAATGAAATGTCTTTCATCCAATCATAATTATTCACTAAAATTGCAGAATTTTGAGCATCACCTTCAAAATCTAAAAAGTGAGCTAACTGATTTTTTATCGCCTCTTGGTTATGACGTAATGTGTTTTCGTCTAGCAAATTACGCTCATTCGATTTCCCCGAAGGATCACCAATCATACCAGTGGCACCTCCTACTAAAGCTACAGGTCTATGTCCACAGCGTTGGTAATGTGCCAACAACATAATAGGCACCAAATTTCCAATGTGTAAAGAATCTGCTGTAGGATCAAAACCCACATAAGCACTTCGCATGCTTTCCATTAAATGTTCTTCAGCCCCAGGCATTACGGTATGTATCATGCCTCTCCAAGTTAATTCTTCAACAAAATTCTTTATCATTATTTATCTATTTTACAAAACTATGCAAATATAAAAATACGAGTATAATTACTTATGTATTATGAATAATTCTTTACATTAGTTGCATGATTTTAGTAACAGGAGGCACGGGTTTAGTTGGAGCACATTTACTTTATAAGCTTGTTAGTAGCAATAAAAAAGTAAAAGCTATTTATAGAAACGAGCGTAAATTAAATAATGTGAAAAGTGTGTTTACTTATTACACTAAAGATTATGAATCTCTTTATAATTCTATTGAATGGATAGAAGCTGATATTTTAGACATTCCTAATTTGTCTGAAGCTTTTAAAAATGTTACTCATGTTTACCATTGTGCTGCTTTTGTATCATTTGAACCCGACAAATATCAACTTTTACGACAAACCAATATAGAAGGAACAGCTAATATTGTGAACCTTAGTATTTCTAATGCAGTTAAAAAACTTTGTTATGTAAGTTCTGTTGCAACATTAGGAAAAACAATGAACAACAAATCTATAACTGAAAATACAAATTGGAATCCTGAAGCAGATAATAATGTATATGCCATAACAAAATATGGTGCCGAAATGGAAGTTTGGCGTGGTACACAAGAAGGACTCGATGCTGTAATTGTTAATCCTGGTGTAATTTTAGGTGCTGGAATTTGGCGTTACGGTACAGGAAGTTTATTTAAAAAAGCTCATAAAGGTTTAAAATATTATACTTCTGGTAGTATTGCCTTAATTGCTGTTGAAGATGTTGTTGAAATTATGATTAAACTCATGAACAGCTCCATTATTAACGAACGTTTTGTTTTGGTTGCAGAAAACTGGACTTCAAAAGATTTTTTACAAACTTTGGCAAAATCTGTAAACGCTAAACCTCCTAAAAAATTAGCCAGTATGTTCCTCTTAAAAATAGCTTGGAGATTAGATTGGTTAAAACATAAATTGACTGGTAAAAGAAGACAATTAACCAAGCATTTAGTGCAATCATTATCCACCGAAACAAGTTATAACAGTAATAAAGTTAAAGAAACTCTAAATTATAACTTTAAGCCTATTAAAGAAACCATTCTTGCTATTGGAAATCAATATCTGAAATAGGCTCTATTAAACCTTCTTTTTTATGAATATTTCTTTTTAAAAGTGTTAAAGAATCTTTTTTAGACAATATTTTTAAAGAGTCTTTTACTTTCGAGAGACCAATAGTATCTTTCTCTTTTGAAAGCGTTTTAATTGAATCTTCTTCTCTTTTTGTTTTTTCCTTCCACTCTTTAGCTTCTAAATCCTTGAATTTAGTTTTGAGAGCATTTAAACTATCTTCTACTCTATTATAAATCTCTTCGTAATCTTCTAAATGAAACGCATAATAATCATTACTTAAAGCAAATTGTAAGCTGTCTATATTATGTTTAGCAAAAACATAGGTATTTACATCTATACCTTTGTTTTTCATTATCATTTTGTTTACAGAACCCGCAGAACCAATAAGTTTAGCATCTATTAAAACCTCAACCATTTTATCCTTAGAAATTAAATTATCAGGTTTTTTTGGCCCTTTTACCCTATTGCAAGCAGAAAACAATACAATAACACATAAGCTTACTATTATTTTTTTTAAAATCATCTATTAAAAGTTAATCGTTTAGCAGATTTTATATTGTTAAACTTAGAGTTTTGATACACCAAATCGCCGTTTAAAAATGTATGTGTAATTCTAGATTTAAAAGTAGTACCTTCAAAAGGCGACCATTTACATTTATATAAAATATTATCTTTTGTAACTGTCCAAGGGTTATTTAAATCTACCACAACCAAATCTGCAAAATAGCCTTCTTTTATATAACCTCGTCTTTCTACCTGAAATAGAATAGCTGGATTATGACACATTTTCTCTACTATTTTTTCTAAAGAAATTTTATCTCTATGATACATTTCTAACATGGCAGGTAAAGCATGTTGCACTAACGGACCACCAGAAGGTGCGCTAGTATAAACATTTTTCTTTTCCTCGATAGTATGTGGGGCATGATCTGTAGCAATTACATCTATTCTATCATCAAGTAACGCTTGCCACAATTGGTCTCTATCTGCTTTAGTTTTTACAGCTGGATTCCATTTTATTAATGTGCCTTTTTTATCGTAATCTTCATCAGAAAACCATAAATGATGTATACAAACCTCTGCTGTAATTTTTTTATCTTTTAACGGAATTTTATTTGTAAACAAATTGGTTTCTTTTCCTGTTGAAAGATGAAAAACATGTAATCTTGCCCCAGTTTTTTTTGCTAATTCTATAGCTTTTGAAGACGACAAATAACAAGCTTCTTCACTTCTTATAATGGGGTGATATTTAATTGGAATATCATCACCATATTTTTCAAAATACTCGTTAAAATTCTTTTTTATTGTGTGTTCATCTTCACAATGCACCGAAATAAGCATATTGGTGCTTTTAAAGATATTTTCTAAAACTTCTGGGTCATCAACTAACATATTGCCTGTAGAAGACCCTAAAAACAGTTTTAAACCAGCAACCTGATTAACATCTAATTTTAAAATTTCATCTAAATTATCATTAGTTCCGCCAAACATAAAAGAATAATTGGCATACGAAGTTTTAGAAGCTATCTCGAACTTTTCTTCAAGTTTTTCAATAGTTGTGGTTTGCGGTTTAGTATTAGGCATTTCTATAAACGAGGTAATGCCTCCAGCAATGGCCGCTTTACTTTCTGTTTCTATATTAGCTTTATGAGTTAGCCCGGGCTCTCTAAAATGCACTTGATCATCAATTGCTCCTGGCAGAATATATTTTCCTTCGGCATCAAAAACATGCACATCTGGAGATTTTGCACTTATAGACTCACTTATTTCTTTTATATATTCTCCTTCAATTAATATATCTCCACTAAAAACAGTGCCTTCATTAACTATTTTGGCATTTTTTATAAGTGTCTTCTTATTCATTTTTAACTATTATTTTTTAAATAGACTTTTAAGTTTCATAGAGATCACACCAAAAATAGCTTCAGATATTATTCCAGAGCTTAATTTAGATTCTCCTAATGTTCTATCCGTAAAAATTACAGGAACTTCAACTATTTTAAATTTCTTCAAATAGGTTTTGAATTTCATTTCAATTTGAAACGCATATCCTATAAACTTAATTGCATTTAAATCTATTGACTCTAACACCTTTCGTTTATAACATACATAACCTGCTGTTGTATCATCAATTTTCATGCCTGTAATTAAGCGTACGTATTTAGATGCTAAATAAGACAAAAGCACTCTACCCATTGGCCAATTAACAACATTTACTCCTTTTACATATCTGGAGCCAATTGCCATATCTGCACCTTCAACGTGACATGTATTATACAGTTTTATAATATCTTTTGGATCGTGTGAAAAATCGGCATCCATTTCAAATATGTAGTTATATTTTCTTTCTAAACTCCACTTAAACCCATGAATATAAGCAGTACCTAAACCAGACTTTTCTTTACGTACTTCTAAAAACAATCTTTCTGGAAATTCTTTTTGAAGTTCTTTAACTTTTAATGCTGTTAAATCTGGAGAATTATCATCAACAATAAGAATATGAATATCGCCTGATTGAGAAAAGACTGCTTTTATAATAGCTTCTATATTTTCTATTTCATTATATGTTGGGATAATTACAACAGTATCCTTCATTCTTCCTTCTTAATTGAAACCTTTTATTTTTTAGCAAATGTACATTATTAAGCGTTTATTTTTTTTAAATATTCCTTAATAATACACCTAAGTATTAAAATTTATAATAATTTTATGCCATGCTTCGTAATATAGTTTCAAACGAATTATTTACTGTTTTAACTGTTTTGGGTTTAGTTATTGTAGCTATTGCAAAACTAACTTCACCTAAACGTTTTGAAGATTTTATTCTTGTTTTAGGCAATAATAAATACCTGAAAATTTATGCTAGAGACCAAAAATTCTTAGACAAATTTGATGGTTTATTATTTGTTAACTTAATTCTATCTCTTTCTGTTTTTTGTTTTATTATCTATCAATATTTTACTGAAACTAAACAAATACCTATAAATAGTATGCTTCAGGTGGCGTTTGGAATTGGTATTATTATTTTAATAAAAGTGCTCGTTGAACGTTTAATAGCTAGTTTATTTGAGATTGATAAGTTGATTGATGAATACCTTTTTCAAAAAATAAGTTATAAAAATTATTTAGGTATTCTGTTGTTACCCATAAATGCATTGCTACTATTTACTTTTACGCCAACTTTAACATTATTTTATGTAATAATTACATTATTATTAATTGTAAATATAATTGGCTTAATTAGTTCATTTAAAACACATCAAAGTCTAATAAAAAATAACTTATTCTATTTTATTTTGTATCTTTGCGCTCTTGAAATTGCACCCTATGTTATTTTATATAAGGTGTTTTTAACCCTGTGAAACGAACAATTGCGCTTATGAAAGTAAAAACCATTTTAGTATCTCAACCAGAACCTAAAATAGAGAATTCTCCTTACTTTGATTTACAAGAGAAGCAACGTGTAAAAATAGACTTTAGACCTTTTATACATGTTGAAGGCGTATCAGCTAAAGATATAAGACAGCAAAAAGTTGATTTAAATAATTACACTGCTATTATATTAACTAGTAGAAATGCTGTAGACCACTTTTTTAGAGTAGCCGAAGAAATGCGATTTAAAGTTCCAGACTCTATGAAATATTTTTGTCAGTCTGAGGCTGTTGCATATTACCTTCAAAAATATGTGGTGTATAGAAAGCGTAAAATTTATGTTGGTAAACGTACTTTTTCTGAACTTTCTCCATTAATAAAAAAATATAAAGACGAAAAATTCTTATTACCAAATACAGATAAAGTAAAACCTGAAGTTCCGGAAACTTTAGATGCTTTAGGTGTAAACTGGAAACAAGCTACATTTTACAAAACTGTAGTTAGCGATTTATCTGATTTAGCTAACGTATACTACGATGTTTTAGTGTTTTTTAGTCCTTCTGGAATAGAATCTTTATTTCAAAATTTTCCAGATTTTAAACAAAATGAAACGCGTATAGCTGTTTTTGGAAATACAACTGTTAAAGCTGTTGAAGAAAAAGGATTACGTGTAGATATTGCTGCACCAACACCTGAAACACCATCAATGACTATGGCTTTAGAAAAATATATTGAAAAAGTGAATAAAGGAAAATAATTACAATTTTAAATTGAATTAAAAAGGGATGATTTTAAAATCATCCCTTTTTTGTTTTTAAAACGCATATCGTTGTGGTCCGCCACGTCTAATTTCTTCACTACAATGTTCTTCAAACTTCTTAAAGTTTTCTCTAAACGCGTTAGTTAATTTAAAGGCTGTTTTATAATATGCTTCATCATTGTTCCAAGTCGCTCTTGGACTTAAAACACTTGTTGGCACTCTAGGACAAGTTCTTGGTTGCGCAACTCCAAAAACAGAATGAATATGGTAATCATCATAATTATACAACCCTAAATCGCCGTTTAAAACTGCATTAATCATAGCACGAGTATATTTTAACTTCATTCTTGTACCAACACCATAAGGTCCTCCAGTCCATCCTGTATTAACTAACCAAACATTAACTCCAGCCTCAATCATTTTTTTACTTAACTTTTCAGCATATTTTGATGGATGCAAAGGCATAAAAGGCGCTCCAAAACATGCCGAAAATGATGGTACAGGCTCTACTACTCCTGCTTCTGTCCCAGCAACTTTTGCTGTATAACCAGAAATAAAGTGATAAGCAGCCTGACTAGGTGTTAACTTAGAAATTGGAGGCAGTACACCAAAAGCGTCAGCCGTTAAAAAGAATATGTTTTTAGGGTTTTTACCAATAGATGGAACTTGAATATTTTCAATATGATGAATTGGATAACTTACTCTCGTGTTTTGTGTAATTGAAGTATCTTCAAAATCTACATGACCATCCTTATCTAAAATAACATTTTCAAGAATGGCACCTTTTTTAATAGCATCAAATATTTCTGGCTCATTATCTCTTGAAAGATTAATCACTTTAGCATAACAACCGCCTTCAAAATTAAATACTGTGTTTTCATTAGTCCAACCATGTTCATCATCACCAATTAAACTTCTGTTTGGATCTGTTGATAATGTTGTTTTTCCCGTACCTGATAATCCAAAAAATATGGCTGTATCTCCATCTTTTCCAACATTAGCACTACAATGCATTGGTAAAGTGTTTTTAAACACTGGAAGAATAAAATTTAAAGCTGAAAAAATGCCTTTTTTAATTTCACCTGTATAACCTGTACCACCAACTAATGCTATTTTTTTTGTAAAATTTAAAATAGCAAAATTATGTTGACGTGTTCCATCTACCTCAGATTTTGCCATAAAACCTGGCGCATTTACTACTGTCCAATCTGGAGAAAAATTTTCTAATTCTTTCTTTGTTGGTCGCAAAAACATATTATAAGCAAACTGGTTGCTCCAAGGATATTCATTAATAACACGAATGTTTAACTTATAATTTTCATCTGCACAAGCATAACAATCACGTACAAAAACTTCTTTGTTAGATAAGTAATTAACGACTTTATTATATAATTTGTCAAACTTATCGGTTTCAAAAGGAATATTTATATCTCCCCACCAAATTTTATCTTTGGTAATATCGTCTTTAACTATAAATCTATCTTTTGGCGAACGACCTGTAAACTCGCCTGTATTAACTGCTAAGGCACCCGAAGACGCCTCAACACCCAAACCTTTTTCTATTGTGATTTTGTGTAATTCTTCTGGCGACAATTGATAATTAACTTTGGCATTTTTAATTCCATAATTCTCTAACGAAATCGTTTTCGTAGATTGGTCGTAATTCTCCATAGTTTTATATAAATTTAATTATTGTTCAAAATTAAGTTTTAATTTAAGTAAAAGTAAAATGATCCGCTAAAATTAAATAATACCAATTATTCTATATTATTAATACCACTTATTATAACCCTTTATTGGTAAAATATTTCAATTGTATTTTTTCATTTTAATAAAATCGACTAACATAAAAACCCAAGCTAAAATTAAAAGCAATCCACCTATAGGTGTAATAAATCCGATGGTTTTAAAATCGAAATTTGTTAATCCATTAGTTGCAAGAGCATATATAGATCCAGAAAAAAATAATATGCCTATTACAACCAAATAAAATATTATTTTTTTAGTTTTTGGTTTTATCAAAACTGTACTTCCAACAAAAAGTAATAAAATAGCATGATACATTTGATAGCGAACACCTACCTCAAAAGTAGCTATGGCTTCGCTCGTAATTAACTGTTTTAAACCATGCGCTCCAAAAGCCCCCAAAACAATACTTAATACACCTAAAACAGATGCCAAAACTAAAATTTTTTTATTCATTTTTATAAATTATTCGCAACAAATACGCTTTATATTCATTAATTTCGTAAAACAAAAAGCTATATAAGCTCTTAGTTAGAAAAAAACAAAATTACTCAACAAAACCCAATATGCGAAAAATTTTAATAATTGGTTCTGGAAAATCTGCATCTTACCTCTTAAAATACTTACTAGACAAATCAGTTTCAGAGAATCTATTCATCACTGTTGGTGATCTAAATATTGAAAATGCTAGAAAATTAATTGGTAATCATAAAAATGCCGAAGCCATAGCTTTAGATGTTTTTGATGAAACTTCTAGAACTCTCGCTATTAAAAATGCAGATATTGTAGTGTCTATGCTACCTGCTCGTTTTCATATTGAGGTTGCTAAAGATTGTATTTCATATAAAAAACATATGGTAACTGCATCTTATGTTAGTAAAGAAATGCAAGCTTTAGATGAAGATGCTAAAGCCAACAACCTTATTCTCATGAATGAAATTGGGGTAGACCCTGGTATAGATCATATGAGCGCCATGCAAGTCTTAGATAATATTCGCGATAATGGCGGCAACATTATTCTATTCGAATCGTTTACTGGCGGATTAGTAGCTCCAGAAAGTGATAACAACCTTTGGAATTACAAATTCACCTGGAATCCCAGAAATGTTGTTATTGCTGGCCAAGGTGGTGCTGCAAAATTTTTACAGGAAGGCACTTATAAATATATTCCTTATCACCGTTTATTTAGACGAACCGAGTTTTTAAATATTGATGGTTTTGGACGCTTTGAAGTTTATGCCAATAGAGATTCTCTAAAATACCAAAGCGTTTATGGTTTAGATAAAGTTAAAACATTATACCGTGGTACTATGCGACGCGTAGGTTTTAGTAGAGCTTGGAATATTTTTGTAACCTTAGGAATGACCGATGATAGCTATACCATAGACGATAGTGAGAATATGAGCTATCGCGATTTTGTAAATGCCTTTTTACCATATAGTCACTCAGATTCTGTAGAACTTAAACTAAGACATCAACTTAAAATAGATCAAGACGATATCGTTTGGGATAAACTTGAAGAACTAGATATTTTCAATCCTAATAAACGCGTAGAACTTAAAAAAGCTACACCAGCTCAAATTCTTCAAAAAATATTAATGGATAGCTGGACTCTTGCCAAAGACGATAAAGATATGATTGTAATGTATCATAAATTTGGTTATGAGAAAGCTGGTAAAAAGTATCAAATAGATGCAAATATGGTGGTTCTTGGCGAAGACCAAACTTACACTGCTATGGCAAAAACCGTTGGTTTGCCTGTTGCTATGGCAACACTTGCCATTTTAAACGGAAAAATAAAAACTCCAGGGGTTCAAATTCCTATTACCAAAGAAATTTATCAACCCATTTTACAGGAGCTAAAAACTTTCGGCATCACGTTTAATGAAAAAGAAGTCCCTTATTTAGGTTACAACCCTTTAAACAATTAGTGTTTGGGCGTTCCCCATTGGGTCGCGCTTTACATTGCAATCTTTTACTAAAACAGTAAAAGGATTTTCATTTCAATCGCTAACGCACTATATAGTTTCAATTTAAAAGTAAATAGCTATTTTTAACTTCTAGATTAAAATAAGAATGAAGAAAAAAAATAAGACTATAACTATTGATGGTATTGATAAAAAAATTTTACGTGCTTTAATGCAAGATGCCAGAACACCTATTTTAGAAATTGCAAGAAATGTTGGTATATCTGGAGCAGCAATACACCAAAGGTTACGCAAACTTGAAAAATCTAAACTTATCTCTGGCTCAAAATTTATTATTAACCCTAAAGTTTTAGGATATTCTACATTAGCTTTTGTAGGCATATATCTAGACAAAGTAGCCCTTACTGATGATGTTGTAAGAGCATTAAAAAGAATACCAGAGGTTATTGAGTGCCATTATACTACTGGCAACTACAATATATTTGTAAAATTACTTTGTTTAAATAATGCTCATTTAATGCAATTAATTACCAAAGATATTCAAACTATTACTGGGGTTTTAAGAACCGAATCACTTATTTCTTTAGATCAACCTTTCGAGAGACAAATTCATATTTAAAAGATAAATCATTCTCTTACGCAACTATTTAAAAAAGTTCGCATCTAGTATTGGAACGATTGTTGTGCATGTAAAAACCAAAATTTTAAAACTAACTTTTCATGAAAAAAACATTATTAGTATTACTAGCAGGTCTATTTTTATCTACATCTACTTTCTCACAAGAAAATGAACAAAACAGCGAAAATCAAAGCTTTAATGAAGTTAAATTAAACGCCTTGTATTTGGTTTTAGGTGCTTTTGAAGGTTCCTATGAATATTTATTAAATGAAGAATCTGGAGTTGGAGTTTCTTTATTTTTACCTATTGATGATGATGCTGTAGATGCTATAAACTATTACGTTTCTCCTTATTATAGATTTTATTTTGGTAACAAATATGCTGCTGGATTTTTCTTAGAAGGCTTTGGAATGTTAAACTCTATAAAAAATGACACTTACTATTTTAACAATGGTACTGACCCAACATTTGTAGAAGAAAACATAACCGATTTTGCACTAGGTATAGGCTTGGGTGGTAAATGGGTTACCGCACGTGGTTTAACAGGTGAAATTAATTTAGGTGTTGGAAGAAATCTTTTTAACACAAAAGAAGAGTATGACAATGACTTTGTTGGAAAACTTGGAATAACCATAGGATATAGATTTTAATCCTAAAAGTATTATAAAACAAAAGCCCAAGCATTGCTTGGGCTTTTGTTTTATAATAAGGTTCCTACTTTCGCAGGAATGTGTTACTTCATTTTCATTAACCAGTTACGCACATCAACTTCTTGTTTAATAATGTTACGTAAATCTTCTATTTTAACACGCTGTTGCTCCATAGAATCTCTATGACGTATAGTAACTGTATTATCCTCTAGAGTATCATGATCTACCGTAATACAAAATGGAGTTCCGTTAGCGTCTTGTCTTCTATAACGACGTCCAACAGCATCTTTTTCATCATAAATCACATTGAAATCCCATTTCAAGTCCTCTATAATTTGTCTTGCTATTTCTGGCAATCCATCTTTTTTAACCAAAGGTAAAACAGCTGCTTTTACAGGTGCTAAAACACTTGGTAATTTTAAAACGGTTCTTGTAGTTCCATTTTCAAGCTCTTCTTCCTGTAATGAGTTTGAAAATACTGCTAAGAACATTCTATCTAAACCAATAGATGTTTCTAACACATAAGGTGTATAACTGGCGTTATCTTCATGGTCGAAATATTGTAATTTCTTACCTGAAAACTCTTCGTGCTGTTTTAAATCGAAATCTGTTCGCGAATGAATACCTTCTAATTCTTTAAACCCAAATGGAAATTTAAACTCAATATCTGTTGCAGCATCTGCGTAATGTGCTAATTTTTCATGGTCATGAAAACGGTAATTATCTTCTCCCATACCAAGTGATAAATGCCATTTCATTCTAGTTTCTTTCCAGTGTTCAAACCACTCTTTTTGAGTTCCTGGTTTAATAAAAAACTGCATTTCCATTTGTTCAAACTCACGCATTCTAAAAATAAACTGTCTTGCCACAATCTCATTTCTAAAAGCTTTACCTGTTTGCGCAATACCAAATGGAATTTTTAATCGGCTAGTTTTCTGTACATTCAAAAAGTTTACAAAAATACCTTGAGCAGTTTCAGGACGTAAATACAAATCCATTGCACTTTCTGCAGAAGCTCCTAATTTAGTTCCAAACATTAAGTTAAATTGCTTAACATCTGTCCAGTTTTTACTTCCTGTTAACGGGTCTGCAATTTCTAACTCTTCAATTAACGCTTTTACATCGGCTAAATCTTCATTTTCTAAAGATTTTGCCATTCGCGAAAGCGTGGTATTTATCTTTTCCTGATAACCTAAAACTCGTCCGTTTGTAGAAAGAAATTCTTCTTTGTTAAAAGCTTCACCAAAACGTTTTTCAGCTTTGGCAACTTCTTTATCTATTTTAGCTTCAATTTTAGCGCAATAATCTTCAATTAAAACATCGGCTCTGTAGCGTTTTTTAGAATCTTTATTATCAATTAAAGGGTCGTTAAAGGCATCAACGTGCCCTGAGGCTTTCCAAGTGGTTGGGTGCATAAATATGGCGGCGTCAATACCTACAATATTTTCATTCATTTGCACCATGGCTTTCCACCAATAGTCGCGTATATTCTTTTTTAACTCTGCACCGTTTTGAGCGTAATCATATACTGCGCTTAAACCGTCGTAAATCTCACTACTTTGAAATACATAACCGTATTCCTTTGCATGTGAAATTACCTTCTTAAATTGATCATCTTGATTTGCCATTCTGCAAAAATATAAAACCGCCTGAAACAAAATGCGTTCTCGAGCAAAAATTAAATGCTCTGATTTGTTTTTTTTGATTTAATTATCTTTAGGACTGTTTTAGCGTTAGGGATTGGAGTGTAAATCCTTTTTATTGTGAATTTCTGTCTTAACAGGAATCCACAATAAAAAAGATTGCAACAGAAAGCCCGACCTGAAAGGAAACGCCCAAGAAAAGTATGATAAAACCTTTAGTCAACCTGTTTTTTCCTAAAGTATGTTATGCCTGCTATAACTTACTTAACGATAATGAAGACACCATTTGTTTAGATTGCAGGCATGATTTACCAGTTACCAATTTTCATTTTGATAATAATGATGCTGTTAAGAAAGTACTTTACGGTCGTGCCAAAATTGAAAACGGAACAGCGCTTTTCAGGTTTGAAAAAAAAGGCATTGTACAACAACTTATCCACAATCTTAAATACAAAAACCACGAAAAAATTGGTTTTATTTTAGGTAATTGGCTTGGTAACGAATTAAAAACTTTAGAAGCTTACCAAAGTATAGATATCGTTATTCCTGTTCCGCTTCATAAAAACAAACTCAAAAAAAGAGGTTTTAATCAAGTCGCTAAGTTTGGACAACAAATTGCCGAAGCTTTAAATACAGGTTATAAAGATGATGTATTAGTTAAAATTACAAATACGAAATCACAAACTAACAAAGGTAGATTTGCACGTTGGACTAATACTGACGAATTATTCGCACTTAAAAACATAGAAAGTATAGACAACAAACATATTTTACTAGTTGATGATATTATTACAACAGGTGCTACACTTGAAGCGTGTATCTCGGTTTTAAACCAAGCTAAGAATGTAAAAATTAGCATTGCAACCATGGCAATAGCTTAAGGTATTAGTCGTTATATCTTTAAAATTATGTAGGTTTCTTCAGTAAAACCAAATTTTGTTCAAAAAATACAAAATTTAGTTTCACTTTAGTAACCGCTTCGCTAGCGCATAAATTTTTTTATTCTGTTTTTTTTATGAATTTCAGAACAAAAAAATTCATGTACTTTTGTTAAAAATTTAAAATTGTTGATGAACAAAACCCTTTCAAATTTTATTTTAGCCTTTGTTATTGGCTTTATTTTTATTAATTGTGCTAACCGTGGAACTCCAGATGGAGGTCCAAAAGATGTAACTCCACCAAGCATTATTAAATCTGAACCAGAAAATTTTTCTACCAATTTTAAAGGCAACGAAATACGTGTTTATTTTGATGAGTATATAAAAATTAAAGACTTACAAAAACAACTTATTATTTCTCCTCCAATGAAAACTCAACCAGATGTTACGCCACTTGGAGGTGCCAGTAAATATATTACTATTAAAATTTTTGATACGCTACAACCCAACACTACTTATGCTTTTAACTTTGGGAATAGCATTACCGATAACAACGAGGGCAACCCTTATCCATATTATCGTTATGTATTTTCAACAGGCGATTATATAGATTCCCTTTCCGTTAAAGGAAACATAGTTGATGCACTTAAAAAACAACCTGAAACCTTTGTTAATGTGGCTCTTTATGAGGTAGATTCTACTTTTACCGATTCTATTATTTATAAAGATGTACCTAAATACATAACCAATACTTTAGATAGTGTTACTACATTTTCTATTGAAAATATTAAAGCCGGAAAATATATGCTTATGGCTTTAAAAGATAATAATGGTGATAATAAATTTCAGCAAAAAACAGATCAGGTAGCATTTTATAAAAGCTTTATAAATGTACCAACAGATTCGCTTTATACACTTCGATTATTTTCTGAAGTATTAGATTTTAAAGCTACCAGACCGAGATTAGTATCAGGTGAAAAAATTGCTTTTGGATATGAAGGTGATTACAAAGACATGAAAATTAAAATACTTTCTGAAACACCAGAAGATTTTGAGTACCGCATTACAAAAGACGAAAAAGCAGACACACTATATTACTGGTATAAACCAAGAATGGAAGTAGATTCGCTTATGTTTAATGTGTCGCACCCAAATTTTGAAAAGGATTTCACGGTAAGAATTAGCGAGCAACCAAGAGACACTCTTTTATTGAGTAAATCGCCTTCTGGCAACATAGGTTATGATGAAGATTTTAAAATTGCAGGAAGCACACCTTTTGTTAGTTTTGACAAGTCTAAAGTTGCTTTAATGGACAAGGATTCAGTTAACGTAGATTTCACTACAAAATTTGATTCCATAACAAATACATATGCGTTGAATTTTGAAAAATCAGAAGATAACAGCTATAGAATGCAAATATTACCTGAAGCTTTTATTGATTTTTTTGATGATAAAAATGACACCTTAAACTATACGGTTAAAACAAATAAAACTTCTAATTTTGGATATGCTAGGTTCACTTTAGTAAATGCAGAATATCCGCTTATAATTCAGTTAACTGATAAAAATGGTGAGGTAAAATTTGAAGAAATTGCAACCTCTGATACACCTGTGGACTTTTTAAATTTAGACCCTGGAGTTTATTTTATAAGAGTTATTCACGACACCAATGGTAATGCAATTTTTGATACTGGTAACTATCTAAAAAAAATACAACCAGAACGCGTGAGCCATTTTGATGAAATTGAAATTAGAGCAGATTGGGGACTTAGTGAAACACTTCAATTTAATTAATTGTAAAAGCATCTCTATCGTTTAAAAATTTAAGCTTATTTCTATAAGCTTCAATATGTCGTTTTTCTAAAGTCACTATTTGAATGTCTTCGTTATTAGGTTTAAAACAAATGATTTCATTCCCTAACACATTATACACTGCTGAATGCCCCGAATATTCACTATTTACACCATCTACTCCAACACGATTAACACCAACACAGTAGCACATGTTTTCAATAGCTCGTGCTTTTAACAACGTGTCCCAAGCAGAAATTCTAGGTTTTGGCCAATTGGCAACATACATTAAAACATCATAATCTTCGGTGTTTCTTGCCCAAACCGGAAAACGTAAATCATAACAAATTAACGGGCATATTTTCCAACCTTTATAATCAATAATGCGTTTTTTAGTACCTGCAGAGTACACTTTATCTTCTCCTGCGAGTGTAAAGGTGTGTCGCTTATCGTAAAAAGTTATATCGCCTTTTGGGGTTATAAAAAGTAATCGGTTATAAAAATTATTATTATCCTTAATTACAATGCTACCTACAATAGCCGCATTTTTTTTTGAAGATAAATGCTGCATCCAAGTTATGGTTTCACCCTCCATAGTTTCTGCAACTTTTGAAGCGTTCATGGTAAAACCAGATGTGAACATTTCGGGTAAAACAATAATATCAACTTCTTCAGAAATACTTTCAATCTTTTTGGTAAAGTTTATTCTATTTTGCTCTGGGTTTTCCCAAACCAAGTTAGATTGAATCATTGCAATTTTAAGGTGTTCTGCTTCCATAGAATAAAAGTAAATAATTAGAAAATAGAAGTCTCTTTCATTAAACTAATTTTTATCTTTGAGTATTCCTTAAAAATACAATCAAAATAAAGAAATCCATTATGAAATTCTTAAAATTCCTTTTACTTTTTATTACCATTCAAGTTTCTGCCCAACAAGGCGGTATGTGGATTCCTTCACTTTTAGAAGGTATGAACGAACAAGAAATGATAGATCTTGGAAGCAAACTTACTGCTAAAGATATTTATGATGTTAATAATTCTAGTTTAAAAGATGCTATTGGGCATTTTAATGGTGGTTGTACAAGCGAAGTAATTTCAAACAAAGGGTTAATATTAACAAATCACCACTGCGGATTTGGACAAATTCAATCTCATTCTTCTTTAGAAAATGATTATTTAAAAGATGGTTTTTGGGCCATGTCTTTAGATGAAGAATTACCTAACGAAGGGTTGTTTATTGAGTTTATTGTGCGTATTGAAGATGTAACAACACAAGCTCTTGCTGGAGTTACAGATGCAATGACCGAAAAAGAAAAACAATCTACTATTGATAAAAACAGTAACGCATTACAAGCAACAGTTGCAAAAGAAACTTGGCAAGACACTAAAGTGAAATCGTTTTACAAAGGCAACCAATACTTCTTATTTGTAACAGAACGTTTTGAAGATATTCGTTTGGTTGGTGCACCACCTTCAAGCATTGGTAAATTTGGTAGCGATACAGACAATTGGGTTTTTCCAAGACATACAGGAGATTTTTCTATGTTTAGAATTTATGCTGATGCGAATAATCGTCCTGCAAAATATAGTAAAGACAACAAACCTTACAAACCAAAACACTTTTTACCAGTCTCTTTAGATGGTGTTGAAGAAGGTGATTTTACGATGGTTTTTGGTTTTCCTGGTCGTACAAACGAATATTTACCTGCAGTAGCTATCGAGCATATTACTAAAGACTATAACCCAAGTAACATTGCTATTCGTGAAGCAGCTTTAAAAGTAATAGATGCTAACATGAAAGCTAGTGATGAAGTTCGCATAAAATACGCATCTAAACAGGCAAGAATTGCCAACGCTTGGAAAAAATGGATTGGAGAGAATTTAGGAATAGAAAAAAGTAATGCAGTTGAAAACAGACGCACTTTTGAAACAACATTTACAAAAGCTTTAAAAGAAAAAGGGCTTGAAGATAAGTACGGTAATATTTTACCTGAATTTGATAAACTTTACAAAGATTTTGCTTCCATAAACATTAAACGTAGAAATTTTATTGAAGTGTTTTTAGTAACTAATGAGTTAATGCAAATGACTTTTAGAGCTTACCAAACAGAAGAATTTATTAATAAAAACCCTGAAAACTTTGAAAAAGCAAAAGCTGGTTTAATTTCTAGATTACAAGGCATTCATAAAAATTATGATGTAACTGTAGACAAAGGTGTTTTTAATGCTGTTATGCCTTTTTATAATAAAAATATAGATGCTTCAATCTATGAAAAAACAGCCTTTACAAATTTAGAAAGTGCTTTAGCTTTACTTGAAGGTGATGCTGAACAAGTTCTAAAAAAATTAAATAAAGATGCTGCATATATTTATGCCAAACCTTTGATTGCAGAATTTTTTAATAGCATTGATGCAGAATTTCAACAAAAAAACGAGCCTATTACAGCTTTACAAACAGAGTATATGACTGCGCTTATGGAAGCACTTCCAGAAGAACGTTATTTCCCCGATGCGAACGGTACACTTCGTGTAACTTACGGTCAAGTAAGAGGCTATTCGCCAAGAGATGCTGTTTACTATAATCATGTGAGTTATCTTGATGGTGTTATTGAAAAATATGTACCAGGAGATTACGAGTTTGACGTCCCACAAAAATTACGTGATTTATACAACGCTAAAGATTACGGACAATACGCAGATAGTAACGGAAAAGTACCTGTTTGCTTTTTAGGAACCAATCATACAACCGGTGGGAACTCTGGAAGTCCAGCAATTGACGCACACGGAAATTTAGTTGGTCTTAATTTTGATCGTGTTTGGGAAGGCACAATGAGTGATATGAACTACGATCCTGAAATTTGCAGAAACATTATGGTTGATTTGCGCTACGTGCTTTTTATAGTTGACAAATATGCAGGAGCAACACACTTAATTGATGAAATGAAATTAGTACATCCAAAAAAGAAGTAAATAATATATCTTATTATGAAGAATCCCTTTTTATAAATAGAAAGGGATTTTTTTTATTGTATAATCTTCAATTGCTTTAAGAGTTCTTGCTTATACGTTCGCCCAATTGGAATTCTATTTGCACTTACATAAATTTCGTTTCCTGAAATTTTATCTACAAACTTTCGGTTTATAATGTACGATTTGTGGACTTGTATGAATTGATTTTTTGGTAATTTCTCAACCCAATTTTTAAGAGATTCTATATAGGATAGTTTTTGATTTTTAGTAACAACTGTAATATAATTTCTATCAGATTCTATATATAAAATGGAGTTTAATGTTATTTTATGATGCGTTTTATCAACATTTAAAAACAAAATATTTTCAGTTTCTTCTATTGGGTTTTTTGATGTTTCAAATCTGTCTTTTGCTTTATTTATCGCTTTAAAAAATCTATCAAATGAAAATGGTTTTACTAGATAATCAACAATAGTATCAAGTTCAAAACTATTAACAGCATACTCAGGATAAGCTGTTGTTATTATAATTGCTGGTGGGTTTTTAATGGTTTTTATAAAATCTATTCCCGAAATATCTGGTAAATTAATATCTAAAAAAACCACATCAACTGTATTGTTTTTTAAAAAGGAATTGGCTTCAATAGCTGCTTTAAAAATTCCTAATATTAGAATACTTGGCGTTTTTGAAATAAAACTTTTCAGAATTTTTTGTGCTGGTATTTCGTCTTCAATAATAATGCAATTCATTATAAATTTAGTATTAAAATCACTTTAAAGGTATCATCTTTTTCAAGTTTAAACTTATAAGTGTCTTTATAAATCAACTCTAGCCGTTTTTCAAGATTCTGTAAGCCTATTTTTAAATCGGTTGAAGTTACTTTTTGTTTATCAAAATCATTTTCGCAAGTAAACCTTAAAACCCATTTTTCAACATTAATATTTACCATAATATCGCTATTTAAAGTGCTATGTTTAAAAGCATTTTCAATAATAGTTATTAAAAGTAATGGTGCTATCTGATGGTTAAAAGAATCTATATTTTTATTGTAATAAATTTGCTTTACACCTTCTGTTCTAATAGTTTGAAACTTAATATAATTATCTATAAACTGAATTTCTTTTTCAAGCGAAATTGTTTTCTCGTTACTTTCATACAATACATGTTTTAAATTATCTGAAAGCATTAAAATAAGCTCTGGCGTTTCGTTAGGTTTTTCAATGGAATAGGAATAAATCGTATTCAAATTATTAAATAAAACATGCGGATTTATTTGAGATTTTAAAAACTTTAATTCCATTTCGGCATGTTCTTTTTTCACCTTTTCTACTTCTTCTTGCTCATCAATAAATCGGTATAAAACCCATATAAATGAAAAGAAAATAAGCGGCACTAAGCTTTGCCATAAATAATCGCTTAAACACTTAAAAACAGAGCATCCGCATTTAGCAAAAGCGTAGCAATATAATTGTGTAGCTAAAAATGAAATACCTGCAAACACAAACACATAAACCGCGTACAGTTTATTTTTTACAAAAAAAGGTAATAGAAAAAAATTATTGATGTAAACGATAGCCACTAACAAGACAACGTATTGTAAAAACGGATTCTCTTTCCAATAGAAATCTGAAAAAAGAAAAAGTGAAACAAATACAAAGAGCATCCAAAACAGAATGTGCACTAATATTTGGGAGATATTTTTGTTTACTATTTTCATTTAGTTTATGAAAATAGCGAGAAAAGGTTTCAAACTCAAAAGAATGTGTACAAAAACCCTATTTGTAGTTACGAACTACTCTTTAGCGTTATACAATTTCCATTTTCTTCAATAAGAACGACGCGTTCATATTTTGGCAAACGCCTTGTTTTAATTTATAATCAAAGTGAAGTTCATCATTTATAATTTCGGCATCAAAATAATAGTTTTCAACCTCATTAAGTTCTTTTTCAATTTCGCATAAACTTAAATCGTGAGTTGCTATAATTCCTGTTGCATTTGAAGCCACTAATTTCTCGACAAATTTTCTAGAACCAATAGCTTTGTCGGTGCTGTTTGTGCCTTTTAAAATTTCGTCTAAAACAATAAAATAAGGTTCTTTTTGAATGGCATCAACTATGTACTTTAAGCGCGTTAATTCAGAAAAGAAATATGAACTTTCATCAGTTAAAGAATCTGAGGTTCGCATGCTCGTAATAAGTTTTACAGGAGAATATTCGCTTGATTCAGCGCATACAGGTAAACCCATATTTGCCATAACAATGTGTAAAGAAACTGTTCGTAAAAATGTACTTTTACCAGCCATATTAGCTCCAGTTACAATAAAAAATTGTTCATTGTTAATGATTAAATCACTATCAACTCGTTTTTCTCTTTTTAATAACGGATGCCCTAATTTATTTGCTTTAATTACTGCTTTGTTTTCTATAATTTTAGAAAATACGTAATCTGGATGATTATACACATAGTTTCCTAAAGTGTTGTAAGCATCAAAAAAAGAAACGACTTCAAACCAATCGGCTACTTTATTAGCATATTGTTTAATCCATTGCTCGATTCTATAACTATTTTTTAAATCTGTTAAAAAATAACCGTTTCCAAAAATAGCCCCAATAAGATTATTTCGGTTATCTAATGCATCAAGTGATTTTGAAAACGCTTTAAAAACATCAGATGCTTTTTGGCCTTCAGATTGTATTTGTTGTTGTTTTTGTTTCAATAATTCTGAAGAAAACTGTTCATTTTCAATTAAATCTAACAACAAAGCATATTGCCTGAATGTATCTCTAACCTTATCTGTATTAAAAGACAAAATATTGATTTTTTTAAGATAACGCCCTGTAATTCCTAAACCAATGAGCAACCAATACCCTATAAATGCTAGATTTGGTATTAGATTTAAAACTGTAAGCACAAATATTAGTATAGAAAGTATAGAAAAACCAATTGGTAGCCATTGCATTATTTTTGGTAAAAATGATTGATGACTTTGCAACCAATTAATAATTTTTATTGCAGGTGTTTCTACATGTACCAAACTTGATGTAGCGGTGTAATGCTGACGCCATTTAGGTTTAGAACTTAGTTCTTTTATGGCTTCTTGACGTAATTCAATCTCTTTAATATCATTTGCTTTTAAAGCATCTGCTAATTTTTGTGTGCCTTCTTTTATGGTTGTTCTGTTTATAAACTGAAAAAAAGAACCACGACCAAATAAATCGATATCCAAACTATAAAAATGATTTGGGTCTTGAAACTGAAGTCCGTCTTCTCGATCATGAAAATTGCCTGAAGCAATTTTTATTTCATCTTCGTTTATAGAAACTAGCGATTTATTTAATGCTTTTTTTGTTTTTAAATCGGTGTATTTAGATAGTAAAACTCCAAAAATAATCATACCTATAACAGCTATAGCAACTGCAAATTGCCATTTTGAAAAAGTTATGTAAACACCAAAAGCAGTTAATAAAAACACAACTAATCTATACACGCTAAACAGTGTCATTTTCTTAGTTAGCTTTTGTACTTCTTCAGTATAAATTTCTAAGTATTTTTTATAGTATTCTAGAGGGTTTTTCATTTACTAATTGAGATTATTTTGTAAAGAAACAAAAAAGCTCTGAAAAATTTCAGAGCCTTTGAATTGTGTTTTTATAATATCTAGTCTCTAGACAAGAAAATACTTAATACATACCAAAACAATAACATTAAAGAAGCAAATAAACCTAATGCTGCTGGAATATATTGATCGTTTGAATAGTTATGAACTAAATTTGATGTTTGATATAAAATAGATCCTGCTGCCAACACACACATACCTACAGAAAACCAAAGCCCCAGATTAAACCCAAAAAGTGTTCCTGCTACTATTAAACCTAACGCAATAAAAAAACCGACTGTTAAGCCTGCTTTTAAAAACGAAAAGTCCTTTTTTGTAACAAATACAATGGCCGATAATCCTGTAAATAAAGCTAGTGTTACTATGGCTGCTTGATTTAACAAATCAAAACTCTGTGTATAGGCTATAGCAATATAAATTAAAGGTAAAAAGATAAATGCTTCGGCTAAAACGTATAACCCAAATGCCATATATTGCTTGTTGGTATCTGGTGTTTTTAAAGCCATTTTTTCTGCGTAGTTAGTTATAAACATAAAACCTCCTAGCATAATTAGCCAACGAAAACCTTGCGTCATGGATAGGGCAAAATTCACAATAGTTTCGCTTTGTAATAGCAAGTATTCAAAAAGAATAAATACTAATACGCCACCTGCTACATGAGAGTACGTTTTTTTGTAAAATGCTACTTTTTCAACATCCGACAAATCATTAACTACCAGTTTGTTTTGAAACATGTTTTCCATAAAATACGATTGTTTTAATTACTAAATAAATGTAACAAAAAGAAACCGAATTCTTATTAAAATAGAATAAGAATTCGGTTTATATGAAATGTGTTTAAATTTTAGTCTCTGCCTCCAAACACTTGAAGCGCCCAATATAATAAAGATGCTAAAGCACCAACAGCTGCAACCAAATATGTTCTTGCTGCCCACTTTAAGGCTTCTTCTGAACCTGCATATTCCTGTTGCGAAACCATATTTTTATTTTTTAACCAAGCTAATGCTCTATTACTAGCATCATATTCTACTGGTAACGTAATAAAACTAAACAAAGTCGCAAACCCCATAAATGCAACTCCAGCGGCAGCAACCCACCATCCTAAACCTACACCAGCAGCTCCACCTAATACTAAACCTCCAATAATTAAATATTGAGACATTCCAGATGTTACACTAACTACAGGCACTAAACTTGAACGCATTTGCAACCAACTGTAAGCCTGAGCATGTTGTACAGCATGACCAACTTCGTGAGCTGCAACAGCTGCAGCGGCAGCATTTCGCTGATTATAAACTGCTTCACTTAAGTTAACCGTTTTATTTTTTGGGTTATAATGGTCTGTTAATTGCCCTCTAGTTGAAATAACCTCAACATCAGTAATACCATGATCTGCTAACATTTTTTCAGCAATTTCGGCACCACTCATTCCATTTCGCAAGTGTATTTTAGAGTATTTTGCAAATTTACGTTTTAACGTACTGCTTACTAACCAACTTACTAAAGCAATTGCACCAATTAATATATAATATCCTGTCATTTTTTTCTAAATTTTAATTTCTAAAAATAAATATAGCAAAAATAACGCCAATTATATCTTATGAAAGATTGTCAGTATTATAAAGCAAAAGTTTCAGCAATTTCTTTATAAACAACGTCTCCTTTTACAATATTCAATCCTTTTGATAACGGTTTACTATTTTCGCATGCCTTCTCCCAACCCTCGTTAGCAAGTTTTACTACATAAGGCAAAGTAACATTAGTCAACGCCACTGTAGAAGTATAAGGCACTGCACCAGGCATATTTGCAACACAATAATGCACTACATCGTCTATAATATATGTCGGATCTTCGTGTGTTGTTGGTTTTGTGGTTTCAAAACATCCACCTTGGTCTACTGCTACATCTACAATTACAGTTCCTGGTCGCATATCCTGAAGCATATCTTTAGTAATTAATTTTGGTGCTTTGGCTCCTTTAATTAAAACACCACCTATAATTAAATCGGATTCTTTAATACGGTTTCTAATATTATATTCGCTGGAAAACTCGGTTACTACATGGTTTGGCATAACATCGTTTACATAACGTAATTGCTTCATATTAATATCCATTATGGTAACATGTGCTCCCAATCCTGCAGCCATTTTAGCTGCTTGTACACCAACAACACCGGCTCCTAAAACTAATACACGCCCTGGTGGAACACCTGGCACACCGCCTAATAAAACACCACGACCTTTAATTGGTTTTTCTAAATATTTTGCACCTTGTTGAATAGACATTCTTCCAGCTACTTCAGACATTGGGGTTAAAAGCGGAAGACTTCCATCTGCATCTTCAACAGTTTCATAAGCAATACAAATAGCATTGCTTTTTATCATAGCTTTTGTTAAGGTTTCACTTGATGCAAAATGAAAATAGGTGAAAACAACTTGGTTAGGTTTAATTAAATCGTATTCCTCTTGTATAGGCTCTTTAACCTTTACAATCATATCGCTGGAAGCGTAAACTTCTTCAATAGATTTTAAGATAATTGCTCCAGCTTCCTGATAATCTTCATCAAAAAAACCACTACCAAAACCGGCAGTGGCTTGTATATAAACAATATGATTGCGTTTTGTTAATTCAAAAACTCCTGCAGGCGTCATACCTACTCTGTTTTCGTTGTTTTTAATTTCTTTTGGAACACCAATTTTCATAAGTAAAGTTTTATATAAATGATGTCACCAAATTACAATGAAAAAAGCAGAATTTAAGTTAAAAACCTTTAACGCATCCATTTTTATCAAATTGAAGAAATTAAAAATATAATTTTATGAAATAGAGAATTTCACCAGAAAATTAACCTTCAGAATTATCAACTTAATTTATTTCTTTCTGTATTTAATTTTGAAATAAACTAGTAGAAAGGAAGAAACTACCGTAATACTATTTGCAAAAATCATGGAAGGACTATTTTTAAGAAACCCATAGACCAGCCACAAAACAATTCCTATAAAAAACATAATAAGCATAGGCATAGATAAACTTGAAACATCTTTAGTTTTCCATGTTTTATAAACTTGCGGAAGAAACGCTGCTGTTGTTAAAATTGCTGCTATAAAGCCTATGGTTTCCATTAAAATTTAATCATCAAATTCGTCGTATGGATCATAGGGCACTCCTGTAATTTCTATTTCGTCTTCATCACCATCTTCATCATAATCAAAAATACGTTTATATCTAATTATATCTGTATTTACTTCAAGTATTTCATATTGAGTTATAAACTGCTCGCCAAAATATAAATCTATTACATTTCCATATAACTCCCATTTAAGATTTGTTGAGCTTATGGCACAATCTGCACAGATATCACAATTTGAAACATAATCTTCTTCAAATTCAAATACCTTTCCCTCTTCATTATAAAACTGAAAAAGATCCTTTACACAACCTTCTGTATGCTCATAAGTGTAAACAGTTCCATCAATTTTTACGGTATTATACGCCCATGAACCAATAATAGATTCCAAAATATATGAATCTGGAGCAGGTTTTGAATTATCATCATCACTTGAACAAGAAACAAATACACTTAAAAATAAGACACAAACAATAATTACTCTTTTCATGTTTTTAAAAATTTATATAGAACGTCATTGTAAAACCATTTAAAGATTTATTTATTATGTGATGTCTCAATCGTACATCATTTCGACATGACAATGAAATCAAACAAATTACCACGTCACTCCGTTCCTCGGAATGACGTTAGCCTACTATATTCACAATTTTACCTGGAACTACAATAACCTTTTTAGGTGTTCTACCTTGTAATTGTTCTTGGGTTTTTTCGTGCGCCAATACTGTTTTTTCAATCTCGTCTTTACTCATATCCAATGGCAATTCTAGTGTAAAACGCATTTTACCGTTAAATGAAATTGGGTACACTTTGCTACTTTCTACTAAGTGACTTGCATCAAATTTTGGGAAAGGTGCAGTGGAAATAGATTCTTTATTTCCTAACTGGCTCCATAATTCTTCAGCAATATGTGGCGCATAAGGCGATATTAAAACCAATAAAGGTTCTAATATAGTTTTACTTGTACATTTTTGAGCTGTTAACTCGTTTACCGCAATCATAAATGTAGAAACCGAAGTATTAAACGAGAAATTCTCAATATCTTCTTCTACTTTTTTAATGGTTTTATGAAGCGTTTTTAAGTTGTCTTTTGTTGGTTCTGCATCGTTTACTTTTAAACCAATATCGTCAACATACAATTTCCAGAGTTTTTTAAGGAAAGAGTGTACACCTGTAATACCAGCAGTATTCCAAGGTTTGTATTGCTCTAACGGGCCAAGAAACATTTCGTAAAGACGTAAACTGTCTGCTCCGTAATCTGCAACAATTTGGTCTGGATTAACCACATTATATTTTGATTTGGACATTTTTTCAACGTCACGCGCCACCATAATTTTACCATTTTCTTCAACTGGGATAACGTTAGTATATTCATCTCTCCAGTTTTTAAAAGCCTCAACATTTAATTCATTAGAAGCATTCACAAAAGACACATCAGTATGAATACTAGTCTTTTCATCAATATTATATTTTATCGAATCTATAATCTTACCACCGTTTTTATCTAATGCGAAATATTTCTGAACTTCCAATTTCATCACCTCTTCAAATTTTGATAAAACATTACTATAAGCTTCATCTGAAATCAACTTCGAACCGGAAATTTCTACCACCCAATCATCAGTTATTAATAGAGTTTCCTTACTCACATTACCATTATTATCCTTAACTGAAACTCTTAACAAATTAACAAAAGCACTCGTTCCAAGTATCATTCCTTGGTTAATCAGTTTTTTAGCAAACTCATCAACAGGTACAACACCTCTATCAAACAAGAACTTTTGCCAAAAACGTGCGTATAATAAATGTCCTGTGGCGTGCTCGCTTCCGCCAATATATAAATCTACATCTTTCCAATACTCAAGCGCCTCTTTACTGGCAAACTCCTCAGTATTTTTAGCATCCATATATCGGTTAAAATACCATGAACTTCCCGCCCACCCAGGCATTGTGTTAAGTTCTAAAGGATAAATGGTTTTATTATCAATTAAATCATTTGAAACTACTTTATTTTTTGAAGTATCCCAAGCCCAAGTTGTAGCGTTACCTAATGGTGGTTCGCCAGTTTCAGTTGGTAAATATTTTTCAACTTCAGGTAGTTTTATTGGTAAATGTTTTGCATCAATCATTTGTGGCATGCCATCAACATAATAAACCGGAAATGGTTCGCCCCAATAACGCTGACGACTAAACACTGCGTCTCTTAACCTGTAATTGGTTTTTCCTTCACCTTGATTAATTTGTTCCAGTTCGTAAATAGCACGTTTAGTTGCTTTTTTATAGTTTAATCCGTTTAAGAAATCACTATTAGCAATAATGGTTTTGTCTTTATCGGCAAAAGCTTCTTCACTAATATCTACACCTTCAAAAATATTTGGGATAGGAATGTTAAAATGTTTTGCAAAATCATAATCGCGTTGGTCACCACAAGGCACAGACATTACTGCTCCTGTTCCGTAACCCGCTAACACGTAATCGCCAATCCAAACCGGAATAGGCTCTTTAGTAAACGGATGCTCTACGTAAGCACCTGTAAACGCTCCAGAAATGGTTTTTACATCGGCCATTCTATCGCGTTCGCTACGTTTTGCTGTAGCTTCAATATAGGCTTCAACCTCAGCTTTTTGTTCTGGAGTTGTAATTTTTGAAACGAGTTCGTGCTCTGGAGCCAGTGTCATGAATGAAACTCCGAAAATGGTATCAGGTCTTGTTGTAAAAACGTCTATTTTATGAGATTGCTTCGTTTCACTCGCAATGACGTTGAACGACACACTTGCTCCAACCGATTTTCCAATCCAGTTACGCTGACTTTCTTTAAGCGAATCTGTCCAATCTATAGTATCTAAACCTTGTAATAAACGTTCTGCATAGGCTGAGATTCGCATACTCCATTGTGTCATTTTTTTACGCACAACAGGATGTCCACCACGTTCTGAAACGCCGTTTACAATCTCATCATTAGCCAAAACAGTTCCAAGAGCTGGACACCAGTTTACTTCGGTTTCTGCTAAATAGGCTAGTCTAAAATTTAAAAGTATTTCTTGCTTCTTCTTTGACGAAAAACTATTCCAATCTTCAGCGGTAAATATTTCTACACCATCATTACATACTTCGCTTAAGTTTATATTTCCTTCTTGAGCAAACAGTTGTTCTAATTCTGAAATAGGAAAGGCTTTTTCTTCCTCTTTACAATACCAAGATTCGTATAATTGAATGAAAATCCATTGTGTCCATTTATAATAATTTGGATCGGATGTACGAACTTCTCGAGACCAATCGAATGAAAATCCTATTTGATCTAATTGACGACGATATGTTGCAATATTCGTTTCGGTAGTAATAGCTGGATGCTGTCCTGTTTGAATAGCGTATTGTTCTGCCGGCAAACCAAAACTATCATAACCTTGCGGATGCAATACATTAAACCCTTTATGGCGTTTGTAACGTGCATAAATATCTGATGCAATATATCCTAATGGGTGCCCAACATGTAAGCCTGCACCACTTGGGTAAGGAAACATATCCAGTACATAATATTTAGGTTTTTCGCTATAGTTTACAGCTTTAAACGTTTGGTTTTTTGACCAATAGTCTTGCCACTTTTTCTCGATTTTATTGAAATCGTACTTCATCCTGTCTATTTCTACTTTTAAAAGCGCAAATTTACGGTTAATAGCTTAGACTAAAAAGATTTCATTTTAAAAAACGGGTTGTAAAAGTTTCCCTGAATATAATACCCAAGTCATTGATAAAATTGCTGAAAAATTCATAGCAATTCCAAATAATTTCATTTGCGAAACTGAATAGGGTTTTTCTTTAAAAATAAAGAAAATATCCAAAATTAACCACAAAGAAAATACTACTAAAAACCCAGAAAGCACATAATCTTGAAACCAAAATGATAGAATAAAAATTTCAGAAATCAATAAAAACAACATTAAAAATTTAGTGTTTTTTCTCCCAATTAAAGTTCCTGTAGTACGTTTACCCGCTCGCAAATCGGGTTCTATATCCATAATCTCACCAGCAATATGCGCCTGAAAAGCAAACAATGTTAAGTACAAAATGGTTTGCCATGGTAACATTTGTAAATCGTTAAGTACAATGCTGAAAAATGCAGTAAACACATACCCTATTTGAATAAGAATTTCAAAAGGTGGACGTTCTTTTATTCGGAAAGGTTTAAAATTATAGAGTATGTTTATAACTACCATAAACACTAAAAGCAATAATATTTTAAAACCGGAAATAAAAGTGAAATAAATTATAAATGGCACTACAAATAAAGTTACTTTTTTTGGTACCGAAGCTAATTGATGCTTAGATGATTTTGCTCCAAACAGGAAATTTCCTTTTCTATCGTTAACTTTATCTGCCTTAAAATCGTTAAAATCGTTTAAACCATAAACCAAATAATTTAATGGAAAGGTGACGAAAAATAAACCAATCCAAAAATTGGTTTCTAACCAAAAATTGGTTTCTAAACTAAAAGGAACAAGATAAATCCAAAGTGTTGGAAACCATAAACCGGGACGTGAAATTTTTAAATCGTGAAGCAAAAATGTTTTAGTTATAACTGTATTTATAATTTCAAATTTAAACTTATTATAACAATGTTGAAAGTTTAAACGTTGTAATTAAATACATTAAAAATTATGATCCGTTTTTTAATGAAAATTGCGACTATTTTAATAAGATTCCCGCTTTATCGGGAAAGACAATTAAAATGAAATCAAAAGACTTAAATCTTTTGAAGTTTCTTTTCATATACTTTATTATTTTTACATCGTTAATCCAAACATTTTATGAGCTCATCATTTGAAAAACACCAAAAACGCAGACTTATCTCATCTTATTTTTCTGTGGTATTAAGTATTGCTTTGGTTTTGTTTTTATTAGGCTTATTGGGTATGTTAATCCTTAATGCTAAAAAAGTTTCTGATCATTTTAAAGAGCAGGTTGTTGTAACTATTTATTTAAAAGATTCTGCTAAAGAAGTAGAAACTAAACAGCTTGAAAAAAGTTTGGCTATGGCAGATTATGTAAAAACTACCGAATATGTTTCGAAAGAGCAAGCTGCCGAATTTATGAAAGCAGAAAACGGTGAGGATTTTATGGACTTTGTGGGTTATAACCCTTTGCAAAACTCTATTGATGTGCATTTAAAAGCAGATTTTGTAACCTCTGAACATCTTGAGAAAATTTCTGCGGAAGCATTAAACAAATCTTTCGTAGACGAGGTAACTTACGATAATGATTTGGTTAACTTAATGAACGATAACGTAAAAAAAATAAGCTTTTGGGTACTGGTTATTAGTGGCATTTTTACATTAATTGCGGTTTTACTAATTAACAGTTCTATACGTTTAGCTGTATATTCTAAACGTTTTACTATAAAAACCATGCAAATGGTTGGGGCAACTAAACAGTTTATTCGTCGCCCGTTTGTTTGGAAAAGTGTACGTTTAGGTATGATTGGAGCCATACTCGCCTTAATAGGAATGGCGATTGTTTTGTATTATTTAAACAAAACATTTACAGAATTAAACTTACTTGGCAACCCGGTTTTAGTTGTTCTTTTGTTTGTGCTTATTTTTGCTTTAGGCATTATTATTACCTGGATAAGCACACATTTTGCAACACAACGTTTTTTAAATTTAAGGACAGATGAACTGTATTATTGATTTTTTAGAGAAATCTTAAGAATCTTTTTTTAATAATTGCGTTACTTTGCACAATACATAACTTAATTATGGGAGAAAAAAAACGAAAAGAAAATTCTAAACCTGTATTTGTTTTTGGAAAGAAAAATTACAAGTTCATGTTTATAGGTTTAGCTATTATCGCTTTAGGTTTTATTTTAATGTCTGGAGGTGGTAGCGACGATCCTAATGTTTTTAATCCTGAAATTTTTAACTGGAGACGTATTCGTTTAGCTCCAATGTTAATTCTTATTGGTTTCGGAATTCAGGTTTATGCTATTCTTTTAAATCCTGATAAAGAGTAGTTATTTCCTTTTAGTCATGTTGAAATGAGGCACGATTGAGACATCCCATAATTTCTATTTACCTTATGCGATTTCTCCTATCGTCGAAATGACTGAAAATTATAATTTTTAAGTCTGTTTTATTGACTCAATAAACTTTATAACTATTTCAGAAAGGTGTTTTTCAGTGTTCACCATAGCATCTTCTAAATTTTTCGCATAATCTGTTATAGCATCCGAATAAACAATTCCTAATTTTTTTGCTTGCTTTTTAGAAACGGAAATACTTCCACACAATGCTGCAACTTTTATATTATTCGCTTTCGCGGAAGCTAAAACACCTTGAATGGTTTTGCCTGATAAGGTTTGACTATCTAACTTTCCTTCTCCTGTAACAATCCAATCGGCGTGTTTTATTTTTTCATCAAAACCAATTAAATCTTTTACCAAATCGATTCCAGATTGTAATTCTGCATTTAAAAACACTGAAGTTCCCGCACCCATTCCTCCTGCCGCTCCTGCACCTTTTATATTCTGAACATCTTTACCAAACTGTTTTACAAACACTTTTGCAATATGTTTTAAACCATCATCTAATAGTTTTACCTCGTTTTCCGAAGCGCCTTTTTGTGGTCCATAAATATAAGCTGCACCTTGTTTTCCATACAACGGGTTAGTAACATCGCAAGCCACTTTAAAATCTATATGTTTTAAATCTTTAAAAACATTGTGAGTATTTATATTATGTATTCGAGACAAGTTTTTCCCAATCGGGCTTAATTCGTTTCCATTTTTATCTTCAAATTTATAGCCTAATGCATTAGCCATTCCAATACCACAATCGTTGGTTGCACTTCCGCCAATTCCCAAAATAATAGTTTTTGCACCTTGCCTTATAGCGGCTAAAATAACCTCGCCAGTACCGAAAGTTGTTGTATAAAAACAATTTTGTTCTTCGGGTTTTAAAAGTGCCATTCCAGATGCTCCTGCCATTTCAACAAAAGCTGTTTTTATGGAATCCATAAAGAGATATGATGTTTGTATAGGTCTGAATAACGGATCGTTTACTTCTACATGTATAAGTTTTCCTTTTAAATGATACTTCAAAATTTCAATAGTACCATCGCCGCCATCAGAAAGTGGTAAACTTAAAATTTCAGATTTTGGCATTATTTTTTTTAAATGCTCTTCAACAACTTTGCAAAATTGCATGCCTGTTAAAGAACCTTTAAACTTATCTGGCGCTAGTACAAATTTCATTTATTCAACTTATTAAAACCTATTACCTGTAAATTTAAACGATATTTTTATACTAACTCGTTATGTTTACTTTATGTTATTAGCTATTTTTGCCGCATGAATGTTATAGACGCTATTATTCTTGGTATCATCCAAGGACTTACAGAATTTCTACCCGTTTCATCAAGTGGACACCTAGAGTTAGGAAAAGCCATTTTAGGGGATAACTCTGTACCTGAAGAAAGTTTACTTTTTACCGTAGTTTTGCATTTTGCAACAGCTTTAAGTACTATAGTTGTTTTTAGAAAAGATGTTTTCAGTCTTATTAAAGGTGCATTAAAATTTAAATGGAATGATGATTTACAATTCATTTTAAAAATTGCTGTTTCTATGATTCCTGCCGTGGTAGTTGGGCTATTTTTTGAAGAACAGTTAGAAGCGCTTTTTGGTGGTAATATTTTACTTGTAGGCTGCATGCTAATTATTACTGCTTTTTTATTATTTATGGCAGACAGAGCTAAAAACACCAACAAAAAAGTATCTTTTAGTAATGCTTTTATTATTGGTATATCACAGGCAATTGCTATGTTACCTGGAATTTCAAGATCGGGGGCGACTATTTCTACTTCAGTGTTATTAGGGAATGACAAAACCAAAGCAGCACGTTTTTCTTTTTTAATGGTTGTGCCTTTAATTTTCGGTAAAATCGCTAAAGATGTTTTAAGTGGTGATTTAACATATGAAAGTGGAAACTTCACAACCTTAACTATAGGTTTTATAGCAGCATTTGTAGCAGGATTATTTGCATGTACATGGATGATTGCTTTAGTTAAAAAAAGCAAACTCACCTATTTTGCAATTTACTGTGTAATTGTTGGTTTAGTAGCTATAGGATTTACGCTCTTAAATAAATAATATGTTAACTAAAGACGACTATCTTTCTGGTCAGGTTTTATTAATAGACAAGCCTTTAAACTGGACATCGTTTCAAGTAGTTAATAAACTACGTTGGGAAATTCGGCAAGCTTTCAAAATCAAAAAAATAAAAGTAGGTCATGCTGGGACTTTAGATCCTTTAGCAACAGGTTTATTAGTGATTTGTACAGGGAAGATGACCAAACAAATTGACACTTTTCAAGGGCAAGTAAAAGAATATACTGGCACTATAACTTTAGGAAGCACGACTCCTTCATTTGATTTAGAAACTGAAATAAATGAAACTTTCTCTACCAAGCATATTACAGATAGTTTAATAAAAGAAACTACCAAACAATTTATAGGAGATATTGAGCAATTTCCACCTGTTTTTTCAGCATTAAAAAAAGACGGAAAACGTTTATACGAATTTGCCAGAGCTGGTGAAGATGTAGAAATTAAAGCACGAAATATAAACATCTCTGAGTTTGAAATTACAAATATTGAAGACTTGAATGTCGATTTTAGAGTAGTTTGTAGCAAAGGCACTTACATTCGATCATTAGCTAACGATTTTGGTAAAGCACTACAATCTGGAGCGCATTTATCGGCTTTAAGACGCACAAAAATTGGTGACTTTAATGTTGACAATGCAACAAGTATTGAAGACTTTATTAAAGGTCTAAACAACTAAATTCCTTAATTTTACGTATATTTCGTAAACCCAAACGTATAATTTTAAGATTTGAACCTAACAAATCAACATAAAGCCCTACTTATTACCTTCTTCCTTTCGGGAACAATAATCCTATCTATTTTTAATTTAAGCCTTAAAAAAGAAAGTGAATTTATTTCAGAAAGTTATTATGAAATTGAACCAGAAAAAGAGCTTACAGAAGAAGACATTAAAGTGCTTGAAGCTTTAGAAAAATTAAACAATGCTAAAGCAGAAACTAATAACGCCTTTAACGAAACAGAAAAACACTTTGCTCAAGCCTATAAAACTATTGCCCCTCCAGAAGATTACGTGCCAAAAACAAGTACAATTTCAGATGGACCAAATTCTGCAAACAGAAGCTATGAAGATACTGAGGACTCTAAATTAAAAGATGAAGAATTATCTAAATTCAGTAAAGTAAATGATTTATTGAAAAAACAACGCTCTAGCGGAAATAACTCTAAAAGCACCATTAGTTTTTCTTTAAAAAACAGGACAAAAGTTTACATTCCTATTCCTGTATATCTTTGTGAAATAGACGGCAAAATTGTAGTTAATATAACCGTTGATTCTGGCGGTAGTGTTACTGATACATACGTAAATACCGCATCTACATCTGAAAACGAATGCTTAATTGAACATGCTATAGAATACGCTAAACAATCTCAATTTAGTGCAGATGTAAAGAAAGAAAGTCAATTAGGTACTATTACTTTTTATTTTATTGGTAAACAGTAGGCTCCAATTGAGATAGAATTTCAGTTACATCTTCAATTATATTTTTCGCTTTGTTACCATTATACCAATGCTGCAAATCTTCTTTAAATTCTGGTGTTAGCGCTCCGTATTGTGCTTTAAATCTATTTACATAATGAGTAGCTTCACTTGGTCTAGGACCGTAAGTGCTTAATACTTCGCCAGATTTATCATCAATCATAATCAACTTAGGAATTGCTCGGGCTCCATGAGTTAAAAATTCATCCATTAAATTTAAATTCTCATCTCGAAGCACAATCTTCATCTTTATATGATTATTCAATTCGGCTATTTTATTTAATGCAGGTAATACATGAGCTGCATCACCACACCAACTCTCAGCAATTACCAACCAAGTAATATCTTTTTCAAACTCCTTAATTTTTTGTTGAGAATCATCAGATAATTTAATGGTTTTATCCCAACGTTTCATTCGCCTATCATTTACCTTAGTATAATCCACCAAGGCTTCGGTTTTCTCTAATCCTGTGGTCGATTTATTTTCAGCTAATTCTCTAACTAAATCTCTATAAGCATTATAACTTATGCCTTTTTTTAAACTGGATTCTATTATGGCGTTCATCCTAAATTCTTTTTAAATGATGAAACAAAATTAGCTCCTTGTTTCTCTAATAATAATGACTTTTGTCATATTTCGTTATATTAACTTACAACTTTAGACATTAGACTTATAAATTATTATTTTAGAACCCTAAAAAATTTCCAGATGAAAAAACATAAATGCGGTTGGTGTGTTGGTGATGATTTATATGAAAATTATCATGATAATGAATGGGGTGTACCAGTTTATGATGACGATACACTTTTTGAATTTTTAATTTTAGAAACTTTTCAAGCTGGTTTAAGTTGGATTACTATTTTACGAAAACGCGAAAATTTTAGAAAAGCTTTTGACAGTTTTAACTACAAAAAAATAGCAACCTATAAACAAGCTAAAATTGATTCATTATTACAAGATGCTGGTATTATAAGAAATAAATTAAAGGTAAATGCCACTGTTACAAATGCTCAAGCTTTTATAAAAGTTCAAGAAGAATTTGGAAGCTTCAGTAAATACATTTGGGGTTTTACTAATGGTAAACCTATAAAAAACACGCTTGAAAACTATAAACATGCACCAGCAAACACACCTTTAAGTGATGCCATTAGCAAAGATTTAAAAAAACGTGGATTTAAATTTGTTGGTTCTACAGTGGTTTACGCCCACATGCAAGCTACAGGTATGGTAAACGACCATGAAGTTGGATGTTTTAGGTATAAAGAGGTTTAATTAAACGAAACTGATTCCGTGTTTACCACAAATTTCAGAAACTATTTTAAAATCTGGAGGACCAGCAGGAAGTTCAGATAATTCTTTAAACATAATTTCTATTCCTGCAGGAAATGCAGAGGTTATCATTTTTGCTTTTTCAGTTCCTACAACCTTCCATGAGTGTGGTATGTTTTTTGGCGCAAAGGCAACATCACCTTCATTTAAAACTGTTGTATTACCACCAACCATAATTTCAACTTTTCCTTTAATTACTCTAAAAATCTCGTCTTCTTTAGTGTGAATATGTGGAGGTATACCAACACCAGGATCTACATTATCTACCCACTCAACTATTTGATTATTTGTTTCACTTCCCACAAGCTTATGAGTTTGAATGTCTCCAATTACATTTAAAACATCGCCTTCTGAATCTTTAATGATTTTTGGTTCAATATTCGAAGTAGATGCATTTACTATCACTGAAGTTTGAGCTTTAATTACTCCTGGAAGTAAAGCCAAACCTAATCCTATACCTGAAGTTTTTAAAAATTTTTTTCTGTCCATTGATTTATGTTTTCCGCAATTTATGTTGATACTTAACATCAAACAATGTGAAAAACTCGGTAAAAGCTTAGAATTTAAAACAAATTACACTTTTCGTAGTGCTGAGGGTTTATAACCTGTATGAGTTTTAAAAAAATAACTGAAATAATCTGGTGTAGAGAAACCTAATTCAAAACTGATTTCTTTTATACTCTTACTTGAAAATTTTAATCGGTGTCGGGACCTCATCAGTAACTGTTCAACGATAATGTTTTTTGAAGATGTAGACAGAACTTCATTAACACATTCATTTAAATATTTTGGGGTAATATTTAAAAGTTTTGCATAATGAGAGACATTATGATACTCAATAACATGTTTGTCTACCAACTTTTTAAAATTATAAACAATATTTGTTCTTGAATTATTATTTGATGCAATAGATTTTATGTTGCACTGTCCATCGCAATACACAAAAAAAGTATTTAGTAATGATAAAATTGCCTCTTCTTTATGATTAAGATGCGAACCTAAAAGTTCATCAATCATTTCTAATATAGCTTGTGTTCTTTTTTCTATTCCTGGACTTAATTTAAATAAAGGTGTTTCTCCAGAGTTAAATAATCGCACTTTATTTATGTGAAGATTACTTAAAATAGGGTTATTTAAAACTTCTTGTGTTAAGTACAAAATATAACCTGAAGATGTTTTAGCATTTTTTTTAAAAATTTTCCAATTGAACTTTGGATCAATAAAAAATATGGAGTTGGAAACATTTTTATATGTAGTACCATTTATTTTAATCCTGTTAACTTTAGCTTTTATCCAGCAAACAGCATAAGTATCGGAATCAGGCTTTTTTGTAGTTTCCTTTATAATTTGAGATATACTAACAGATTGATTTTTCATTGAAATTAATACTAATTCAATATTAAAACCCTAACAATTAATGCGTTGGTTATATAACGAATTTATTGTTTTTGTATTAATAAATCAAATTATTTCAAGTAATTCAAAAATAGATCTCTAGGAATTTCCTCGGCTCCTAAACTTTCAAGATGGTTAGTATATACTTGACAATCTATAAGTTTATAATTAGTATTCTGTATAAAGGTTATAAATCCTACTTTACTTGCGTTACTTTCTTTAGTAAACATACTTTCTCCACAAAACACGCCATTGCCCAAATCAACACCATAAAGTCCGGCTACCAATTTGCTGTCTTTCCAGACTTCAACAGATTTTACATAGCCTAATTTATGAAGTTTTACATAAGCTTCAATCATATTTTTGGTAATCCAAGTTCCTGCTTGCCCTTGTCTTTTCGCTTTTGAACATTCTGTAATTATTGCTCTAAAATCTTTATTTATAGTAACAGTGTAATCCTTATTTCTTAAAAATTGTTTCATGCTTTTTGAAACTTTCAGTTTCTCAGGAAATAGTACAAAACGCGGATCTGGAGACCACCATAAAATAGGTTCTTCATTATCAAACCACGGAAAAATACCAGATTTATAGGCAAGTAACAACCGCTCTACAGATAAATCGCCACCAATAGCTAATAACCCATCGGTAGTGGCTTCATTCACATTAGGAAACCATAATTTATCTGTTAAGTAATGCATAATATAAAAGTAAAAAACCTTTCAATAACATATACTGAAAGGTTTTATAGTACCCTTCGATTGCGCTCAGGGTAATATCATTTTTTTATTTAAAAAGGTAAATCGTCGTGATCATCTTCATTTAAATCTCCTGCTGGTTCAAAAGCATCTGCTGGTGGCACAGGTGGTAAATTTTCTCCACTTGCTTCACTTTGTAGTGCTTCAATTCTCCAACCTTGAATAGAGTTAAAATATTTAGTTTCACCTTGAGGGTTAACCCACTCTCTACCTCTTAGATTGATATTAATCTTTACTTGTTGCCCTACTTGATAGTTATTAAGCAAATCTGTTTTATCTTGAACAAATTCCACCATAATGTGTTGAGGATATTGCTCTTCTGTAGTTACAACAATTTCTCTTTTTCTAAACCCATTACTTCCAAAAGTTTGAGTTTCTCCTACCATTTTTATTCTTCCTTGAACTTCCATTTAATCTATATTTATTCTTTATTAATCTCTTATTTATTTACGATAATAATATTTTCCAAGCGCTTTCAACATCTCCAAAACTTAAATAATTACGTGCTAATTTATGCTTTTCTCTATGTGTTGCTGTTTTAATATTAGGGTAACGCTTACTTAAATCTTCAACAAAACTTGCAACACTTTTTGTGGTTGGCAGTTTTTCAATATTGGCCAGCATACCTAAATCGTTTCCTGTTAAAACCATGCTATTTTTTATATAGTCGGGAAAACTATCTACACCTATTCCTAAACTAGTTAATGGTTTAGGTATTTCAAAAAAACCTTTTCTAGCACGACTGTAATAACTAGCTCCTGCTCTAGCAACCAAATCTAATTTTTTTTGATTTATTGAGCCATCTTCATCTATAACGTCATCATCAATATGAAATTTTACAATTTCACAAATAACTAAATTTCCAGCGCCTCCTTCTGTTCCTAACTTAATAATATCGTTTACTTTACATTCAAATTGTACTGGCGCTTCTGCAACTCTAAACGGTTTTACAATATCTGATTTTAGCATCGTTAATCCCGATTTTTCAAACTCATTTACACCTTCAGGATATTCTGTACTACTTAACGACATTTGATGAACCATATCATAACTCACCACGTTAATCACTACTTCTTTTGTTGCTTCAACATTCTGTAATGTATGCTTAACCGTATTATCCCTAACACGTCTTGCTGGTGAAAAAATTAAAATTGGCGGATTAGCGCTAAACAAATTAAAAAAGCTATATGGCGACAAATTTGGGTTTCCTTCTGCATCAACTGTACTAGCAAAAGCTATTGGTCTAGGTGCAACAGCACTCAACAAATAACTATGTAATTTACTGGTTGATAATGTTTTTGGATCTATTGACGGCATTAAACTTTTTAATTTCAACAAATGTAACTATTCTCTCTTTCAACTAAAAATCGATTTACTAACAACTTGCGCAATAATATTAACAGATTTGCATTATATTACAAATCAAATTTTTATTGTTAATGATTTTTACAAAACATAGCAATGCATTTCGTTGGATTATTATAATAGCTTCTTTTGCTATAGTGTTGCTTATTTTATGGAAAACTTACGAGTTTTTTCAGCATTTTAAGGAAGAGGAACGCACCAAAATGGAAAATTGGTCGTTTGCTCAGACTGATTTATTAAAAACTGATAACCTTAATGTTGATTTAGGAAACTTACCATTAAAAGTAATTACAAGTAACACAACCACTCCAATGATTCTTATTAATAATAACGGAGAACTTGATAGTTATAATAATATTGATGAAACCAAGGTTAGCGATTCTACTTATATAAAAAAACTAATTATAAAATTTGAAAAAGAAAATACGCCCATACAAGTAAAACTTGATGGTAAAATTGTAAACACCATTTACTACGGAAATTCACCATTATTAAACAAATTAAAGTACTATCCGTTAGCATTGTTTCTTATTATTTTCCTATTTGGTGCAGTTATTTATTTCTTTTACCGAAGTAATAAAAATGCAACCCAAAACAAGTTGTGGTCTGGTATGGCAAAGGAAACTGCACATCAAATTGGCACACCATTATCTTCTCTTATTGGATGGACAGAAATACTAAAAAGTGAAAATCTAAATCCAGATTATATCACCGAAATTGAAAAAGACATTGATAGACTGCAAACTATTACTGAACGTTTTAGTAAAATTGGGTCCGTTCCAACTTTAGAAACTGTAGATATTATTGAAGAAACCTTAAATTCATATGATTATTTAAAAGCACGTTCTTCAAAACTTATTGACTTTGAAATTAAAACCCCCGAAGGCGAAATTCCTGTAAACTTAAACAAACAACTCTACAGCTGGACTATAGAAAATTTAGTAAAAAATGCCATTGATGCTATGAAAGGCAGAGGCAAATTAACTATTGAAATTTCTCAACTAGAAAACAATGTAAAAGTTAGTGTTACTGATACTGGTAAAGGAATAGCTAAAAAAGATTTTAATAAAATTTTTGAACCTGGTTTTACAACAAAAAAACGTGGTTGGGGATTAGGATTATCTCTGACAAAACGTATTATTGAAGATTTTCATGATGGCAAAATAAAAGTTGCACAATCTGAAAAAGGTAAAGGTAGTACCATACAAATAAGTTTAAAACGAGCTAATTAATTATGCCTGAAAAATTAGTGAATATAAAAGAGGTTACTTTAAAAAATAACTGTCCAGAATGTTACAGTAAAGAAGGGTTGCACTTAACTTTTAAGCAAAAAATAACAGAAAATAAGTTTTTCAAATCTATTACTTCTGATATTACAAACGAATTGTTCTGTAAAATGTGTAATTCTGTTATCTATCCTGTACAATGGACAGATGATATTGACCGTGTAGTTGATTATCAAAAAAAAGCGTTTGCGCCTAAAAAGCCTTCAACGTATTTAAAAAAACTATCTTGGATTGTTATTATAACTATTGCTGTTGTAATTGCTGCAGTAATATTTGCAGTACTTTATTCAAATTTATAAATGTGCTTTAATAGCATTTGCTATTTCCTGAAGCTCTTCTGATGATAATTTTTCTTTTTGAATAAAACGTGCATCTTCCATAGTATGTAATGGAATTAAATGTACATGTGTATGTGGCACTTCTAAGCCTATTACCGTTAAACCAACTCGCTTACATGGTATGGCTTTTTCTATAGCTAAAGCTACTTTTCTAGAGAAAGCCATTAACCCATTGTATGTGGCTTCATCTAAATCAAAAATCTTATCAACTTCTTTTTTAGGAACACATAAAGTATGCCCTTTTGCGTTTGGATTTATATCTAAGAAAGCAAAAAAATCATCGGTTTCGGCGATTTTATAACAAGGAATATCGCCATTAATTATTTTAGTGAAAATTGAAGCCATAGTTTGAGAGTTAGAGTACTCTGTAAATATAAAAGATTCCTAATTAAATTAATTAGGAATCTTTTTAAAATGTTATTTCGATTTAAATTATCTGGAAATTTCGATGATATCGAATTTCATAACTCCATTAGGCACTTGTATTTCAGCAACATCACCAACAGATTTACCTAATAAACCTTTACCAATTGGAGAATTAACCGATATTTTACCCGAAGCTAAATCTGCTTCACCATCGGCCACCAAAGTATAAACCATTTCCATACCATTGGTTTGGTTTTTTATCTTCACTTTAGATAATACTAATACTTTAGAATTATCTAATTGAGATTCATCAATTACGCGTGCTCCTGCCAAAGCATCTTCAAGCTTAGAAATTCGCATTTCTAACATACCTTGTGCTTCTTTTGCAGCATCATATTCGGCATTTTCACTTAAGTCGCCTTTATCTCTAGCTTCAGCAATAGCTTTAGAAGCTTTTACGCGCTCTACATCTTTTAATTGTTTAAGCTCGTCTCTTAATTTTTTTAATCCTTCAGGTGTATAGTATGATACTTTACTCATAACTTCATCGTTTTACTTAATAAAAGATGCTGACACAAAGTTCAGCAACAAAAAAATCCCGCATATACGAGATTGTAATACAAAAGTACAAAATTTTTAATTACAATGTTATAAATGCTTTAATAAAGTACTTTACCTCAGCCTTTAAAATAAAACATAAGTGCCAGAGGAAATACACAAAATATTAAACTCAATTTACTTTTTATTGTAAATTGCCACTAATTTTAAAAGTGCTATGAAATACATTTTCAGTTTTTTCTGTTTTATTTTTCTATATTCTTGTAGTAGCAACTCTGTAGATAATAGAAACTGTAATTTTTTATTAGATATTGGTGTTAATCTAAATATAGACCTTAGTTTACCTCAATATAGTCAGTTAACTTTTGCTGGAAACTCTGTTTATATAGCCAATGCTGGAAATGCTGGGGTTATTGTAGCAAGTACCGGAGCAGATTTTCTTGCATGGGATGCCAGTGATCCAAACCACATACCTAGTTCTTGTTCTGCTTTAGTGCCTAATGGATTGTTTGGAACTTGCGGTTGTGATGATGGAAATACATATAATTTAGTAACTGGCACATTAGAAGAAAACAATGATGGTTTAAGATGTACTTTAAGAAATTATCGTGTTGAAAAGAATGGTAATACGCTTTTAATTTATAATTAAAAAAGCCTCAACAAATGCTGAGGCTTAAACATATCCTTTATTAATTTCTAAAACTTTAAATTAACCCCCAATAAAAAGTTTGTGGTAGCTTGCGGATAATAATAAACGTATCCCCCTCCATAATCAATGGCATTAGAAACATATTCTTTATCAAAGATATTATTTACCAAACCTGATAGAATAATTGATTTAAATAATTTATTTGGTTTAATTTCATAATTAACATTTAAATCATTAATGAAATAGCTTTCTAAAACACCTCGGTCATCTTCAATATTATTTAAATATTGTTCTCCTACATATTTACTTAGAAGTGATACTTGTAAGTTTTCTACAGGAAAAATATTAAGAGAATTACCAACAACTAAATTTGGAGAATAAGCAATGTTCGTATTGCCTAAGTTTGTTACTCCAGTATCTGTAGAAGAATTAAAATCTCTATTCTTATTACTACTGATTGCAACATTGGTAGATGTACTAAATACTTTATTAAACTGAATATTTGCATCGACCTCTAAACCCAACCTGTAACTTTTACCACTAGTTGCTCTTATTGGGCTTCCAACATCATCTACCTCACCCGTTAACACCAATTGATTTTGATAAAACATGTAATACAGATTAGTGTTTACATTTAATTTGTTCTTGTTAAATCTCCAACCTAACTCTATATCGTTGAGCGTTTCATTTTCGGTTACACCAGCTTCAAAATCATCACGATTTGGCTCTCTGTTTGCTCTGGCATAAGATGCATAAAAGCTATTATTTACACTTGGTTTATAGGTTAAACCTAATTTAGGGTTAAAAAAACTAAAATCTGTATTAGTTACAAATTCTTGCCTATCTGAATTTAAGCCATTGGTTTTATAACTTACAAAACGCCCTTGTAAATCAACAAATCCTGTAACATTTTCAGCTAGTTTAAATGTGGATTTGGAGAATACACTAAAATCATTTTTAGTAGCATCGCCTTCATAATATCTGTCTCTAATATTGGTGTTTGATACTAAGTTGCTTCCCCAAATTACTTCTCCAAAATGATCTCCCGTATAACTACTCATTGAAAGTCCTGAAATAATTTCGAATGTATTTTTCTTATAAGTTACGTTGGCGTTAAGCACATAAAAATTATTATCTAACCATCGGCGTACAATAACATCAGAATCGTCTTCAATTAAATTAGCAAAATCTCCAGCAGATTCTCCTGGTTTATATTGCTCAAAATATCCTTTTCCTTTGGTGTAATTTAACCCCAAATTAGTTGACCAGTTATTGTTAAATCTTTCATTCCAGTGTAATTGGTAATGATCTTGCCAATAATTATCAGTCTCATTCTCGTATGTATACGGATTTTGACGACGGTTTTCCTGCAATTCATCAGCAGTTAAACCATACCAAGCTTGATATGTGTACTCTTTATTTCCAAACGTTAAGGCTTTAATCAAGGTATTTTCATCTTTATAAACACCTTGTAAGAAATATGATTTTAAATCTGTAAATGCTCTGTCTACATAACCATCTGAATCAATTTTAGAAAAGCGACCAGAAACTTCGAAATGGTCATCAATTAACCCTGTGCTTAATTTTACTGTATGTTTTCTGGTATTGTAGCTTCCTAAACTGTTTGAAATTTCCGCGTAAGCGTTATCTGAAAACACATCGGTTAACACATTTAAACTGGCTCCAAAAGCACCAGAACCATTAGTAGATGTGCCTACACCGCGTTGCAATTGCAAGCTCTCTGTAGATGATGCAAAATCGCCTAAATTAACCCAAAATGTCCCCTGACTTTCTGAATCGTTATAAGGAATACCGTTAATAGTTACATTTACACGTGTAGCATCTGTACCTCTCACACGAATACCTGTATAACCAATACCTGCACCTGCATCACTAGTGGTTACAACCGATGGTAAATAATTTAGTAAAATAGGAATATCCTGACCTAAATTACGTTTTTGCAATTGCTCTTTTGAAACGTTGGAGTGTGTAATTGGAGAATCTGCATTTACACGAACTGCTTTTACTAAAACTTCGTCTAGTTTTTCGGTTTTAGTTGAATCTTGTTGTACTTGATTTTGTTGTGCATTCGCACTGACTGATAACACTAAAAGTGTTAAAAAAAGAAAAATGTTTTTCATTACGATTATGTTTATAATCGAATAAAAAGAGGTAATTATTCTTTAAATTAATATTAAATGGTTTTTGAAAAGCACGACACTTTTCATTTTCAAATCCCTAAACAGCATTACCTGTTCTAGGTTCATTGGGTATGATCTCAGCCGATAATAGGCACCCCTTTTTTGAGAACGATGCAAATGTAATTATCAATTGTCAATTATCAATTATCAATTGCAATTTTTTTTAATCAATATCTGGCTTTTTTCTATTTGCCTTTTTTTCAGACAACTTACGTTTGTGTTTTAAACGCTTTCTTATAACTGATTTTGGGATTTTAGTTGGAATCCTTTTTTTAGGAATAATTAACGATGTCTTTATTAATTCAATAAATCGTTTAATAACAAGCTCTTTATTTTTATGTTGACTTCTACTTTCGTCGCATTGCAAAATTAAAACGCCATCATTAGTAAGCCTGTTTTTTAATTTATTTAAAATACGTTGTTTTTGTAAATCTGTTAAAGCTTCAGATGCATCTAAATTAAAAGACAATTCTACTTTTGAAGATACTTTATTTACATGTTGCCCACCACTACCTGAGCTTCTTATAGCTTTAAAGTTTAATTCTTGAATTAATGCTTCTGTGTTTAATTTCACACTATACTTGATGAACGGGTTTAAGCAAGTCGTTAACTGTTTTTACAGGATTAAAAGTAGACAAAGGCACTTCAACAAAAATAGTATTCCAAAAAGCCATACTACCATTCCATAATCCTGGAAGCTCTAAGGCTTGAATATCTATACCATTTTGAGTTTTCATGGTTATAAATGCCGCTTCAGGATCTACGTATTTCATTAAATCAAACTTTTCGCCTTTATAGTTTTTAATACCACAAACTAAATCGGTTGGGTTAAAATGAGTAGCATTTTTAACTATATCTGCTTGAGTTTTATTTTTTATATCAATTTGTGCAAATTCAACAATTTGTAATGAAGTGTTTCCGTTTTTATCCTTGACCCAAAATGGTCCGCCACCAGGTTCTCCTTCATTTTTAACCATGCCACAAACTCGAATTGGTCTATTTAATTTATTCTTTAAATATTCAATTTTTTCTTTATGTGAGTAATCGTCAAAAGCATCGTTAATTACCACATTCATTTTACTTGAAATATAGCCCGCAATTTCTATAAGTTTTTCTTCTTCAATAGTATTGCTATCTAGATTATGCAAGTAAGAAAATGCTTTTTCTTGAGCTTCTATAAGTACTCCAGCTATCATTTTTTTATACTCTGAAAGCTTTTTGTTAAGATCTAAAACCACAATGTTGTCTACATTTTTTATAAAAACAATATCGTTATTTAAATCATTAAGGTTTTCTAATAAAGCACCATGACCAGCTGGTCTGAACAAAATAGAACCGTCTTCATTTCTAAAAATTTCATTATTTACATTTAAAGCCAGTGTTTCGGTAGCTTCTTTTTGATAAGAATAAGAAACATTGAAAGTTGTATTAGTTTCTTTTTCCAAATGATTTTTAACTCTGTTTAATTCAGCATCAAAATAACTATGATGTTTTTCTGAAATGGTAAAATGAAGATTTGCTTTTCCGTTTGATGAAGCATACATAGTTGACTCTATTAAATGTTCTTCAAAAGGCGTTTTTGTACCAGATGAATACTTATGAAAAGACAACAGACCTTTTGGTAGAAAATTATAATTTAAGCCATCTTCACTCAGAATAGTTTTTACAATTTCTAAATAAACTTCATTTTTACTTAGACTATCAAAATTAGGATTAATATCTTTTGCTTTTAAAAGAATCTCTTCATAAAACGGAAGCTTTTCTAGACCAGAAATAAAAGTTTTTATTAAACTATCATTTTGTCTTTCAGCATAACTTTCAATAGTATCTTTCTCAGGATTGAAATTATTTAAAAACTGAAATAAAAATTTAAACATTCTAGTAGCCGCACCAGATGCTGGCACAAATTTCACTAGGTTTAAGTTGTTTTGTTTCTCATCAAAACTTTTAATAAAATCTTTTGACTCTTCTTCACTATAACTTTCTATACCATTACCAATAGTTGCAGCCGATATTAAATTAGAATAAGACATGCCGTTTCTAATTCGAGATACTTGGGCTTTAACTTGTTCTAACGTTATACCTTTATTTGTTATTTGTTGAATATCTTTTTCTGTGAACATTGTTTTTTCTTTTAATAGTTTATCAATGTGCTTAACAGCTGTTTCTAAACGTGTTTTTTTATCGCCTTTTAGCAAAACATAAGGACGATTGTTAACAACCAAAGCTTTCTCGAAAGCTTTAAACATTTCTTCTCTATGTTCTGGTTTATCACGCAAATCATCAGCTTCCCAGGGAGTATCAATATATGTTAAAAAATATAAATCATATGTGTTTTTTAAAGCATAATTCTCTAAAATTGGATCACAAGTTCCTAAGTAATATGTTTCGGAATATACTTTGGTTTCTAATAAATCAGTATCACAAATTAAAACAGTATCCGTTTTTTTTGCCAACTTATTTTCAAGTTTCATTTGTCCTTTTGCAATAGGTAACAAATCTTTTGGTTCGCAGGTTTTACGTTCGTTATTCCATTTATTTTGAAGATACTCGCGAGCATATTCTGGTACCCAAACCGAATTATAATAACGCGCTAATTGATTTGATAACGTTGTTTTTCCAGTAGATTCGGGGCCAAATAAAACTACTTTTATACAGTTACTTGGTTGTTGTTTAAGTTTTTCTTCCATGCTAAATACCCAAAAATGGCTATAAATGTAAATCCTAAATATTGGAAACTAGTAAAGGTAAATCCTTTATAAAAATATAATGGAACAGATATAATATCTCCAATAATCCAGAAAATCCAATTTTCTATTTTTCGTCTTGCCATTAGCCACATACCAACAAAAAATATTGCTGTTGTTATAGTATCTACATAAGCAACCCAACTTGTCCATTTATCAAAGGCTCTGTAAACTAAATAAACAAATAATAGAGTAGCTAAAAATATGGCTATACTTATCTTTTTTTCGTTAAACGTTGTTTTAGAAATTGGTGTAACGTGTGTAGCGTCAACTTTTCTCGTCCAAATGTACCAACCGTAAACACTCATAATAAAATAATAGGCGTTTATCATCATGTCTCCTAGCAACTCCCATTTAAGTAACAAGTAGACAAAAATAATAGTACTTATCATTCCTGTTGGAAATACTAAAACCTTATTTTGTTTTGAATACCAAACAGATAAAAACCCAAAAATTACAGCAACTATTTCAAGAATAATATCTGTAGTTTCATAATCTGAATATTGACCAAAGAAAAAATCAAAAATGGGGTTCATAGTCGTGTCTATCAGATTTTACAATTTTCATATAAAGTAAGCCTCTTTCTATAAGCTCAAAAGCTTCTTTTATTTCTGAAGTTAGCAATTGCATGACTTCATCATAATCGCCATAAACCTGAGTGCTTAATGGGTTTTCAAGCACTTTTAAATTTGAAGCTCTTAACTTTTTTATAAAATGAATAATTGCTGACTCGTAATCATCATGTAAAGGTGTTAAAGTTAATTCTACTGATATTTTCATTTTCTGTTTTTTTATTATTTAGTTTTTGAGAGGCAGAAACAACCTTTCTACTGTGCTCAAGGTGACATTTTCAGTATGACAATTTACATTTGCAAATTGTCAAAAAATGATTCATCCTCTTCTAAAACAGTGCCAACAACAACCATATCTGCTCCAGATTTATAGGCATTCTCCAATTCTGATTTGCTTCTTATACCACCACCAACTATTAATGGGATTTTTAATTCCTTTTTTACCGAAGAAATTATTTCTTGATTTAATGATTCTTTTGCTCCACTTCCAGCTTCTAAATACATGAGTTTCATACCCAATAATTCTCCTGCTATTACTGTATCTACAATTTTTTGAATATTAGTTCTAGACATAGGAGTTGTTTTAGACACCTCTTCAATTGCCGTTTTTTTTTCGTTTTCAATTAACACATATCCTGTTGGAATAGTCTCTAAATTCGTTTTTTTTAATTTTGAAACAGCTTCAACATGTTTCCCTATTAAATACTCTGGGTTTCTACCTGATATTAATGACAAAAACAACAACGCATCAGCCTCTTTGGTAATTTGAGATACATCTCCAGGAAATAAAACTACGGGTAAATAAGTATGTTTTTTAATTTCTGAAACTACAATTTCAGTTACATGTTCTTCAACCGTACTACCTCCAACAAAAATATGGGTAGCAACAGACATGTTTACTTTTTTAATAAAGCTTGCTGTATTATCAACAGAAAACTTATCAGGATCTATTAAAATCGCTAATAATTTTTTGTTATTTAAAATAGCTTCTAATATGTTGTTATAAACCTCTTTCATTTATGCAATTGCATAAGCACATGTAAAACCTTCAAACTCTAAAAAGTGAATGTTATATCGGTGTTTTTTATCTTTATAATCTATCCATGCTACAGTTTCTTCATCAATAATTTCAAAAGGAATCACCAAAAAATACTTTTTAAAACTTAATCCAGGTGTTGCAAACAGCTTATATAACGATTCTTTTACACACCAGATAGCTGTAAGCTTTCTAATATAATCAGAAGCGGTTTTATCTAGATAATCAAACTCGTAATCAATAAACTTATGGGCTATAATTGTTATTTTATCACGTTGTTTTTCAATATCAATTCCAACAATATGATCGCTTACTATAACTGCCGAAAAATTAAACGAATGTGTTATAGATATTTGTTTTCCATCTTTTAAATGTGGCTTTCCATTTTCATCATAAAACAAATCTTCATCATTATAACCAAACTCAGCTAATAAATGACGAACACTTAAAAACCCACGCTGATGTAACTCACTTTTCATACCCAAAACACGCTCTAAGCTTTCTGGCTTAAGGGTAATAGGCTTTATTAAATCATCATAAGACTCTGAAATCTTCCAGATTTTAACAGTAGTTTGTGAATTTGGATTGATGGTTTTATATAATGGCATTTAATATTCTGAAAGTTATTGATTATCTTTGCTCTTTTAAAAACAAATTAAACATTTTAGCAAGCGAATTTAAGTATTTTAAGCGCTAATCACAACGAAGTTTGGTTATTAAAACAAAAAGAAAAATTGATATGAGTATAAAAACAATTCCTTATGTAGCCAGTAAAGTGAAAGATATTTCACTTGCAGCTTGGGGTAGAAAAGAAATAGAATTAGCCGAAGCAGAAATGCCTGGGCTTATGAGTTTACGCGAAGAGTACGGGAACTCTAAACCACTTAAAGGCGCACGTATTGCAGGTTGTTTACACATGACCATTCAAACAGCTGTGTTAATAGAAACTTTACAAGCTTTAGGAGCAGAAGTTACTTGGAGTTCTTGTAATATTTTCTCAACTCAAGATCAAGCTGCTGCTGCAATTGCTGCTGCTGGAACTGCAGTTTATGCTTGGAAAGATATGACCGAAGAAGAATTTGATTGGTGTATTGAGCAAACCTTATTCTTTGGTGAAGATAGAAAACCACTTAACATGATTCTTGATGATGGAGGTGACTTAACCAATATGGTTTTAGACCGTTACCCAGAGTTAGTTTCAGGTATAAAAGGTTTGAGTGAAGAAACCACAACAGGTGTTCACAGACTTTACGAGCGAGTAAAAAATGGAACATTACCAATGCCTGCTATTAACGTAAACGATTCGGTTACTAAAAGTAAGTTTGATAACAAATACGGTTGTAAAGAAAGTGCAGTTGATGCTATTCGACGTGCTACTGATGTGATGCTTGCTGGAAAACGTGTTGTTGTTTGTGGTTATGGCGATGTTGGTAAAGGTACAGCAGCCTCTTTTAAAGGCGCTGGAAGTATTGTAACGGTTACCGAAATTGATCCAATTTGCGCATTACAAGCTGCAATGGATGGTTTTGAAGTTAAAAAATTAGAAACTGTTGCTCCAAATGCAGACATTGTAATTACTACAACAGGAAATAAAGATATTGTACAAGCAAGACATTTTGAAGCTTTAAAAGACAAAGCTATTGTTTGTAATATTGGGCATTTTGATAATGAAATTGATATGGCTTGGTTAAACAAGAATCATGGTCATACTAAAAACACTATAAAACCACAGGTAGATAAATATACCGTTAACGGAAAAGATATTATTATACTTGCCGAAGGGCGTTTAGTAAACTTAGGTTGTGCTACAGGACACCCAAGTTTTGTAATGAGTAACTCGTTTACAAACCAAACACTAGCACAAATTGAACTTTGGACAAATAGTGATGCTTACAAAAATGATGTGTATATGTTACCAAAACACTTAGATGAAAAAGTTGCTAAGTTACATTTAGCAAAAATTGGTGTTGAGTTAACAGAACTTCGTGAAGACCAAGCAGAATATATTGGCGTAAAACCAGAAGGTCCTTTTAAGCCAGAATATTATAGATACTAAATTTTAGAGTCTTAGACCTTTAGAAAATTAGATTTAATCCCAGCAGAAATGTTGGGATTATTTTTTGCAAAAATTTAATCCTGCTCGAAATACCACCATAAACTAGAATCTATAGAGGTTTTCATTTTAACCACATCTACATCATCTTTTAAAAATACGGTTAGGTTTTCGTTTGCTCTATTTTGTTCAACACTTTGCCTAATTTCAATCTCTTCAATTTCTTTAAAATGCTTTAAGTGCTTTTTAATTTGAGCATCTAAAGATTCATCACTTAAAAAAATTTTAATGGTAGGCTGCGATGGGGAATTCCTTATTTCTGATCTAAACGGTAGCATAACTATCAAATTTTAAGTTGCACTTTTGATTATTGCGAATGCAATCTCTTAAAGTTACGAATTTTATTAATATCTTTTAATTTTTAACTCAAACTATGAGCAGTAAACACTATACTATTTTACAAAATCAGTTGTCACAAATAGAGACTTATCTTTTATCTATTGATAAAAAAAATCCAAAAGTTTCTAAATCTACTGTCGGTTGGCAATTAGATCATGCTTTAAAAGTATTTAATTCCGTATGTGAATGGACAGAAAACTCTAACCCAAAAGACTACAAATGGAAATTTAATTTTTGGCGAAGTATTTTATTTAGGCTAAACTATATACCAAGAGGAAAAGGTAAGGCTCCAAAATTTGTTTTACCTCCAGAAATTATTCATGAAAAGGATTTAAAAAATCAACTAGAAACTGCCAGAGCACATATTGAAAGGTTAAAAACACTACCTAAATCAGCTTATTTTAAACATTTTATTTTTGGAATGTTATCAAAAAAAAAGACACTACGTTTTTTAGAAATGCATACTAAACATCATTTAAAAATTGTGAGAGATATTTTGAAATAATACAATTTACAATTCGTAGCTCACTGTAGCTATCATTCTTATTGTATTAGTCATTACTTCTCCTCTTATTTCCCATTCATATTTATTTACATCTGTTAAACCTAACTCATCTCTCAATTGTAAATCAATATTTATCTTATCGGTGATATTAAAAGTTTTACCTACTCCAAACACTGCTCCAAAATTATAGTCTTCAAATTGTATAAATAGTGACGAGTACCTTCTATTTGGTCTTCCTTTATTAAAATAGTTCATAAATCCACCAGCATCAATAAAAAAATCTTTTTTACTCCCAAATTTATATCGGACTAAGAAAGGTACATTATAAAAATCATAGCCTTCAATGTAACTTGTTTCTCCTTCAGGTACTGCAAATGGATCAAATAATGCAAAGTCTCTTTTCTTTTTCCAGCGTTCAAAATTTATTCCTGTGACAATTGAAACCGATGGACTAAATGAAACCTCTAGATTAAGCCCAATCATTGGGACTAATTCAAATTTATTTTCAGTTTCATATTCTAAACCTCTTAAACTAGAAACCTGACCTCCAATATTTGCACCAATTTTTAGGTCAATTTGTCCACTAACATTTCTTATACTGAAAAATAGGAGTATTACTATGATGTAAATTTGCTTTTTAGCCAAAAAATTTAAAAAGTTAAAAAGATTAATTGAATCAAAAAAACATTTAAAAACTACTAAAATTAACTATTAATTTTACATTGAAGTAAAAAAAATTACAAAAAAACCCTTTCTGTAAACAGAAAGGGTTCTTATTCTTGTTAAGAAAATTATTTCTTAAGCCTCAAAAGGCTCAATAGAAACATAAGATTTATTATCTTTTTTCTTAGTAAACTTTACAACGCCATCAACTTGTGCGTGTAATGTATGATCTTTTGAAGAATATACATTCTCACCTGGGTGATGTGTATTTCCTCTTTGTCTTACGATAATGTTTCCAGCAATAGCAGCTTGACCACCAAAAATCTTAACGCCTAAACGTTTCGATTCTGATTCTCTACCATTCTTAGAACTACCTACTCCTTTTTTGTGAGCCATTGTCTTAAGTTTTTATATTGTTAATATTAAGGTGCTATAGAATTACTTTTCTACTCCACCATCTAATTTATCTTGTAATTCTTGTAATTCATCCCACTTACCATCAGCAGCTAATTTAGCTTGCTTTGGCCATGTATCAGTAACATGATTACCACGAACACCTTCAATGATTTCAGAAATCTTTGCTGGTTTTGTTTTAGCTAATTCAGCAAAAGTTGTAATTCCTGCCGCAACTAAAGTTTCAGCAATTTTAGGACCAATACCTTCTACTTTCTTTAAATCATCTGCCTTAGCAGCTGATTTTTTTGGAGCAGCTTTCTTTACTTCAGCCTTAGGAGCTTCGGTTTTTGGTTCTGCTTTTTTAGCTGTTTTTTTTGGAGCTGCTTTTTCAGCTTTAGCTGGTTTTGCTCCACTGGCAACAATACTTTCAATAACAATTTCAGTTAAAGATTGTCTGTGTCCATTTTTTACACGGTAACCTTTACGTCTTTTCTTCTTGAAAACGATTACCTTATCACCTTTAAGGTGCTTTAAGACTTTTGCTCCTACTTGAGCTCCGCCTATAGCTGGGGCGCCAACAGTTACTTTGTCACCATCACCTAAAAGAAGTACGTTATCGAAAGAAACTTTCTTACCTTCTTCAGTTTGTAAACGGTTAACAAAAACTTTTTGATCTTTAACAACTTTAAATTGTTGCCCTGCTATCTCTACAATTGCGTACATAGCGTAACGTTTTTATTAATTAATTTGTTCAAAAAATGAGTGCAAATATACTGCTAATTAATTAAACTACAAACGTTTTATTGATTTTGAGGCATATTTCCAGATTTTTTAAAAAGTTGCATAACTGTTAGTGCAGAAACTACTGTTGTTGCAAACCCCATAATGGCTACCACAAAGGTTACCATACCTATTTCTGTATTGAATCCGCTTTTTATATTACTAAATAATTCTGATAAAAATTCGCCATTAACTTCGGTAGCATAAAACAGAAAAAAAACAGTAAAAACTATTGTTGCAACAAAGCCAGTAATTATACCTGTTTTAAAACCTTCACCATAAGTAAAATTATTTATGTCCTCTAACTTTGTTAAACGTATAGCTTCATAAATTCCGAAAGCAGTTATAAAAGCATTAAAAAAACTAAATGCTGGGTTTGTATGTTTATTAAATAATGCTAAAACTAAAAAATAAGCAATTAAAACAGCGCTGGTAACTAAACCAAAACGAATAGGAAGTGATATTTTTTTCATGTTATATTGTGATTAGTTAGTTTAAATTCTATGATATTACCTAATCAAAATAAGAAATAACTTCCAAAGTCGTAATAAAAAAATCATAAAATTTATTTATTCAATCATATACCACCTTAATATTTATTAGTTTTGTAAATACTTAATTATAAAATAGTTTTAAATGAAAATTATAAAAAACATCTTAAACTTAGCACTAATTTTAGCAATTATTACAAGTTGTAAAAATGAAGCTAAACCAGAAGTTAAAACCGTTGAAGTTGAAACAGAAACTGTAAAAGAATTAGACCCAAATGCAACATATGCTAAAGCAGAATTTACAATTGATGGTATGACATGTGCTGTGGGTTGTGCTGCACAAATTCAAAAGAAAATTGCTAAAATGGATGGTGTAAAGTCTGCTAAAGTAGATTTTGATAAAAAACTAGCCATGGTTGAATATAATGAAGCTAAAGTTACACCTACTTTATTAACTGAAACTGTTGCAAAAGTATCAGATACTTACAAAGTAAGTGATATGAAAACCGTTAATGATTTTTCTAATAAAAAGGAAGATGTTCAATAAGTTTAAAAACAATTAATAAAAAAAGCATCTTAATTAAGATGCTTTTTTTATTTCCATTGTATAGTTTCCATAATGTGCCTTATATCTTTTTGTAAATAATTGGCAGCAGGTAAAATAGAATCGTAATTGGGTTTAGCATAAAAATATAAAGACCCAGTTAAAAAATGATTTACACTATCTGTAACATAAAATTGAGCTGGTGATGCCACATTTCCTTTAACTTCAGAGAGCATTCCATAAACTTTTCGTTTATTACTTTCAAAAGGATAAGCAGGAATCTCATCTGCTTTTTGTGTATGCTCTAAGGTAAACTTTTGGGCATCTCTTAAAAAGTCTTCAAGGTTCTTTTTGTTATTTTCTACTGCTTTATAGGTTAAGAAAATAGTTCCTTTTAATGATGGGTACTCTAAATTAATGCCATAACTTTTAGTTGGTGCTTTTAATTCTTTTGACACTACTTTTTTAGCTAAAATATTCTTCTCAAACGAAAAAGGTAAATCTAAGTTATCATCTACATATTTAGCTTCAGGGTAATCTAACCGAAGAAAAGCTTTAGGTTTTGGCACATAATTTTCTCCACACGAAAAACAGAAAATCACTAAAACTAAAATGTAAAAATACTTAGCCATTAGGTAATTGTAAATTTTAATAATTTGATGCGTTTTTTGTCCATAGCTTCAATAGTAAAAACGTAGTTTTCGAAATTTATTTTGCTATTTAGTTTTGGGAAACTACCCGATATTTCTAGAACAAAACCAGCCAAAGTTTCTGCTTCACCTTTATTTTCTTCAAAAACCGTGTCATTCTCAAGCTTTATTATTTTGTAAAAATCTTTAAGTGCTGTTTTCCCTTCAAACACATAATTATTTTCATCTAGTTTTGAATACGTTAAATCTTCATCATCAAACTCATCGCTAATATCTCCAACTATTTCTTCAATAATATCTTCTAAAGAAATTAATCCAGATGTTCCTCCATACTCATCAACAACAACTGCTAGATGTACTTTCTTTTCCTGAAATTCTGCCATCAAATCATCTAACTTTTTGTTTTCTGGAACAAAGAAAGGTTCTCTAAGTAAACTTGTCCAATCAAATTGTTTTCTATCTATATAGGGTAGTAAATCTTTCACATATAGAATACCTTCAATAGTATCAATATTATCTTTGTATACAGGAATTCTGGAATAGCCGTTTTCAACTATTTCTGGCATAATTTCAGCATATTTTTGATCTATATTCAATGCGAAAATATCAATACGCGGACGCATAACTTGTTTTGTATCAGTATTACCAAAAGACACTATTCCTTGTAAAATTTTATGCTCTTCTTTGGTGGTATCTTCATCGCTTGTTAACTCTAAAGCTTGCGATAACTGGTCTACACTTAAATTAGATTTTTGTTTTCCTAACTTATTATGAATAGCTAAAGTTACACTTCGCATAGGTAAACTTACTGGCGATAGAACTACATCTAAAACCCTAAGCGGATATGCCATAAATGTTGCAAACTTTAGGTTGTTTCTACTGGCATAAATTTTAGGTAAAATTTCACCAAAAAGTAAGATTAAAAAAGTAACAACAACAACTTCGATGGTAAATTTTAACCACTCTGGAGATATATTTTTAAAAATACTATTCCCTAAAAACGCAAATAATATAACTATAGCAATGTTTATAAAATTATTGGCTACTAATATGGTTGCTAATAGTTTTTTTGGTCGGTCTAATAGTTTTGAAATAATTTCAATGGGTTTAGATTTTGCTTCTAAACCATTATCAATATCTGTTCTGGTAAGTGAAAATAGTGCGACTTCGGCACCAGAAATAAGTGCAGAACAAACTAAAAGCAAAAACAATAATGCAAAACCAAAAACAACTGAAAAATCAATTGCCATAATAAACAGTTTTAAACTCGAAGGGTCAGGGTCCAAATACTAATGGTTTAGTTAAACTTAAAAAGGAAGATCATCATTATCACTTTCTATAGGCTCATTACTTGGTTGCTGAGTAACTATTGGGTTTTGTGCCGTTGGATTATTTGATGACGCATTATTTTCACTTTCCTTTTTAGTGGAAAGGAATGTGAAATCTGTACATTGAATTTCGGTAGAATACCTGTCATTTCCTTTGTCGTCTTGCCATTTTCTGGTTTTCAATCTACCTTCAATATATACTTTATCGCCTTTACTTAAATACTTCTCGCAAATTTCAGCAGCCTTATTTCTAACTACAATATTGTGCCACTCTGTATTTGTAACACGTTCATTAGTTTGCTTATTCGTGTAAGTCTCATTAGTAGCTAAAGGGAATCTACCAATGCATCCTCCACCTTCAAAATAATGCATTTTTATTTCATCTCCTAAATACCCTATTAGCATTACTTTATTTAAAGTTCCAGACATATTTACTTTTTTATAAGAGGGCAAAAGTAAAGAAATATTTCTTCATTTCTTTACTTTTAGATTCCCGATGTCTCGGGAATGACAATTCCAAAGGAAACTCAATTTTTAATCGAGAATTACTTTGCGAATAACGAATTGCACTCCATTTTTTTAAAATTAATAAAAAAATATGATTGTGAATACTAAACTAATCAAAAATAAGATATTCTTATTTTTAGATTGTCTTCTTAAAGAGGGTGATTAATCAAAATTCATCCTTTTGTTAATTGTTCTTCAAAATGAAACGATTCTATAAAATTCCCTATTAAAATAGGCACTGCAAAATCATGTATTTTGTGTATTGGAAGACCTTTAACTAAAAGCTTTTCAACATTTATAATCCAAAAATTTGTGTAAAGATGCTGGTGTGATAATTTATGAATTATAGACTCCTTATTATATAAGGACAATTTAAAAGGCACGCCTTTAATTAAATCATTACTATTTAAATGTTTCTTAAAGTCTATAACGCTAACCTTTTTTTCAGTTTCAATTAAAGGGAATTGATACAGGTTCTGCCAAATACCTTTTCCTTCTCGTTTTTGCAAAATAGTTTTAGAATCTTCAGAAATGAATACTAAAAAATTAAAATGCTTTTTTTTCGCTTTCGCGGATTTAATTTTAACAGGCAAAGTATTAATCGCACCGGTATTAAAAGCAACACAACTATTATTAAAAGGACAAACATCACAAAATGGATTTTTGGGTTTGCATTGTGTAGCACCAAATTCCATAATAGCCTGATTAAATTCTGCAGGATTTTTTTTATCAATAAGTTTCTGCGCTAATTGCTTAAACTCTTTTGCCCCTTTTGATGAGTTAATTGGTGTATCTATTCCAAAATAGCGAGATAAAACCCTGTAAACATTACCATCTACAACTGCTGTTGCTTCATTAAAACAAATAGATGCTATAGCGCTTGCTGTATAATCGCCAACACCTTTAAGTTTCAACAACTCTTTATAGGTATTTGGAAAATCACCTTTTAATTCATTTACAATATGTTTTGCAGTAGTATGTAAGTTTCTAGCACGAGAATAATACCCAAGACCTTGCCATAATTTTAAAACTTCACTTTCATTGGCATTAGCAAGATGAAAAACTGTTGGATATTTGGCAACAAAAGCCTCATAATAAGGTAAGCCTTGTTTAACTTGTGTTTGTTGTAAAATAATTTCTGACAGCCAAATATAATACGGGTCTTTAGTTTCTCGCCAAGGCAAGTTTCGCTTATTAATTGAATACCAATGTGTTAAAGTTTTAGAAAATGTCATTAGTTAATTAAATAGAGCTAGCAAAAATAAACGTTTATAATCTTAAATTTTAATGAATTAGGTTTGAAATATTGAATATTTAATTCCTATATTTGCATCCCTTTTAGAATTATTAGTAACATTAAAATAACATATTAAAATGACGAAGGCTGATTTAGTAGCAAAAATTTCAGAAAAATTAGGAATTGAAAAAGGTGATGTTCAAGCAACTGTTGAAACATTTATGGAAGAAGTAAAAACTTCTTTAGAAAGTGGTGATAATGTTTATTTAAGAGGTTTTGGAAGCTTCATTATTAAAACAAGAGCCGAAAAAACTGGTAGAAATATTTCAAAAAATACAACTATAAAAATACCAGCTCATAATATTCCTGCATTTAAGCCTGCAAAAGTTTTTGTTGAAGGCGTTAAAACAAATGTAGAAGTTAAATAAAAGCATCAAAACGAATTATTAATTTAAAAAGACACTATTTATGCCAAGTGGTAAAAAACGTAAAAGACATAAGGTAGCGACGCATAAGCGTAAGAAACGTAGACGCGCTAACCGTCACAAAAAGAAAAAATAAATCAAAGAAGTAGTTAGATTAGCTACTTTTTTTGATTTTAAAAACAACAAGTTCTTTGAAATGAGTTCATGAATTTTTTAGCGCTATTTTAAGTGTTTTTTTGAACTCCACGGATATTAAAAATCCTGTGAAAAAATAATGTATAATCCATCTGTCATCTTAAAAGATGATGGATTAAAATTAACAAAATGGATAAAGAATTGATCATTCGATCTAGTTCCGATAATGTTGATTTTGCCTTATTAAAAGATGGAAAACTTATTGAATTACAGAAAGACGAAGATAGTAACGACTTTTCGGTTGGTGATGTGTTTATAGCCAAAATACGAAAAGCTGTTCCTGGGCTAAATGCTGCATTTGTAAATGTAGGTTATGAGAAAGATGCATTTTTGCATTATCATGATTTAGGCCCAAAACTTCCTTCCCTTTTAAAATTCACAAAACGTGTAAGCACAGGTAAACTAAGAGATTTTTCTTTAAAAAATTTCCCATTTGAAAAAGATATTGAGAAAGATGGCAAAATTGCCGACGTCTTAAAATCTAATCAATCGCTATTAGTACAAATAGTAAAAGAACCTATATCTACAAAAGGCCCAAGGATAAGCTCAGAGCTTTCAATTGCTGGTAGATATATAGTTTTAGTCCCTTTTTCTAATCGTATTTCTATTTCACAAAAAATAGAAGATCGTGAAGAAAAAGATCGCCTAAAACGCTTGGTAAAGAGTATTACTCCACCAGGTTTTGGCGTTATTGTTCGTACTGTAGCACAAGGCAGAAAAGTAGCTGAACTAGATAAAGATTTACAAAATTTGCTAGGTCGTTGGACCGCAATGTGTAAAAAGCTACACAAAGCACATCATCCTACAAAAGTATTAGGTGAAATGAATAAAGCCTCGTCTATTTTACGAGACATATTTAACGATACTTTTACCAGTATTCATGTAGATGATGAAGAGCTTTACATTCAAATTAAAGATTACGTGCAAGAAATTGCACCAAAAAAAGAATCAATAGTTAAATTGTATCAGTCTAAAGTTCCAATTTTTGAAAAATTTGGAATAGAAAGACAAATAAAAACCTCATTTGGTAAAACCGTTTCTATGGCTAAAGGTGCTTATTTAGTAATAGAACATACTGAAGCACTACATGTTATAGATGTAAACAGCGGAAACCGATCAAACAAAGCAAACAATCAAGAGGACACAGCGCTGGAAGTCAATTTAATAGCCGCTACAGAAATGGCTCGCCAATTACGATTACGTGATATGGGTGGCATTATAGTAGTAGACTTCATTGATATGACTAATGCTGAAAACAGGCAAAAGCTATTCAATCATCTTCGTGAAGAAATGAAAGATGATAGAGCAAAACACAAAATATTGCCTCCAAGTAAATTTGGATTGATACAAATTACAAGACAACGTGTTCGCCCAGAAATGAACATTAAAACTCGTGAGGAAAACCCTGATGAGATAATTAATGGCTCTGAGGTTGAAGCACCAATAGGAATCGTGCAAAAAATTACTCACGATCTTGAAAGACTATTTAAAAAAGACTATAAAAAGGTGACTTTAAACACACACCCTTTTATAGCAGCCTTTTTAACTAAAGGCTTTCCATCTGTACGTTCAAAATGGTTTTTTGAACACAAAAAATGGGTTAAAGTTTTACCAAGAGATGCTTACACATACTTAGAATATCATTTTTTTGATAAAAATGGTAAACAAATTAAATAATAAAAAAAACCCGCAACTTTTAAGTTAGCGGGTTTTTTTTTAAAACCAAAAACACTTTTTAAGATTCAAAAATTATACCGCAATGTGATATAGCAACTATAACTCCATTAGTATCTATTTTAAAGGCTTTCGCTCTTCCAATATTAATCCATTTGTTATTCCCATTTAATCGATGTCCTAACCTATCAATATATATCACATCTGATAATTCCAATTCCCAAATACTCAACTTCAAGAAATAATAAATCTCGGAACCAGAACCTATAGTGGCACATGCCCAATCTGAGCTACGCTCTGGTATTGTTCCATAGTCCCAATTCAACGAGAAAGGATCTGGGAGACATGGGAATAAAAATTTAACAGCGATTTTGTCTGCATTGCTAAAATCGTTAATAGTACAGGCAGCGCTTCCTTTCATTATAGATTCAGAATCAGAAAAAGGTGTATTAGGAATTTGAATTCCTGCCGGGTCGTTTAAATGAGTGAGACCTAAATTGTGTCCTAACTCATGTTGCACATTTGCAATTCTATTACTTTGATTTATATTGAATCCACAACCATTAAAAAAATCGACATCAGGATTTATCCAAATTTTTCTACCAGGTATACCATCTGAACCACTTTGACTTGGCCAATCAGCTTTTCCAAGTTGATATAAAGATAAAGGGACAAAAGGGTATGATATTAAGTCCGTTTCGTCTGTGTCAAAAAGAATTTCAATATCAGCATCATTGATATTAAATACCCTCATTAGGTTTAGGGTTGAACAATTAACAGAGTTCCAACGATTAATTGCCTCTACTGAAGCCGAAATCCAATTACTATCCATTCCTGGATTTAAATAAACATTTATATTGTTAATAGTTACAGATATTGGATATGCTTTCTGCTTACCTTTTTTGTTCTCTGAATAAAGTTTTTTTGAATTATTATCATCATACGGTGACAAGTATGTTTTGTTTTTATAAAAAACAATGTCTCCAGAAACCACATATGAATTCGGGTATTCTTTAATGTCTTCTTTTGAAAACCCCCATCTTTTAAAAATTTCGAGTAATTCAGAATTTTGATTTACATGCAAATCAGTCTCTTCGGTATTCTCCTTTGAACAAAACTGTAGTAATAGAGTTCCCAAAAATAGAATTCCAAATTTTAGCTGTTTTTTAAAATACGTTTTCATAATTGTATAATTAAGGTTAATAATAAATTCTGTTTAATTAACCAAAGGAGAGAAACTTTGTTTACTCTAAACTTAAATTATAAATTATAACTTCTTAGACAAAAAGTAAGCTAATACATGTATTTTGTCGAAAACATGAAAATAATGCTGTGGTAAAACCGTAAAAAAACTTGCTTTAAAAATTTGAAAGTCAGATTCAGGGAATACTTAAATACTATAACACGAAAAAATTAAGGCGCTGGATTAGGTGTTTCAGCATGTATTGCATTTATTTTAGCTAACAATTCTTTACTCAAATCTAAATTAATACTATCTATGTTTTCTTTAAGTTGCTCTAAATTTGTTGCTGCAACAATATTACTAGTTAAAAAGGGCTGTTGGTTTACAAAGGCTAAAGCCATTTGCGTTAAACTTATATTATGTTCTCTGGCTAGTTCTAGATATTTTTTAGTTGCTTTTTGAGAACGAACACCACTATAACGTGCCATTCCAGGAAAACGATTTAATCTTGAATTTGGGCCAGCCGTTCCATCAATATATTTACCCGTAAGCATTCCAAATGCTAAAGTTGAATAGGCCAATAACCCAATGTTTTCTCGTATTGAAACTTCGGCTAAATCGCCTTCAAAGGTTCGATTTAATAAAGAATATGAATTTTGAATGGTTATCATTCGAGGTAAATTGTTATTCATTTTATGTTCTTCTAGAAAGCGCATGGTTCCCCAAGCTTTTTCATTAGATAAGCCAACTTGCCTAATTTTACCTGCTTTAATTTGTTGATCTAACGCATGTAATACTTCATTAAAATTATCTTTCCATTCATCATCAGGTTCATGAATATAATCTCTCTTACCAAAAGTATTGGTCAAGCGCTCTGGCCAATGTAATTGATACAAGTCAACATAATCGGTTTGTAAACGTTTTAATTCTTTATCTATAGCATCTTCAATAGAACTAAATCCATCTTTTCTTATATGCGCTACATAATCGCTTGTTCTACCTACTATTTTGCTTGCTAAAATAACTTTATCTCTATTACCTGTCTTTTTTAACCAAGTTCCAATAATTTTACTTGTACTTCCATGTGTTTCTGCCGATGCTGGAACCGGATATAACTCTGCGGTATCTATGAAATTAACGCCTTGATTAAACGCATAATCTAATTGAGCATGTCCTTCGGCTTCGGTATTTTGGTTTCCCCAGGTCATGGAACCTAAGCATATTTTACTAACTTTTATATTGGTGGTTGGTAGAGTTGTGTATTTCATTTGAAGATTTATATAAAGAAAAGTTTAAAGATAAAAAAACCTTTCAGTTGATTTAAAACTGAAAGGCTTAAAAGTATGTTAAGGTTTATAAATTATTCGTTTAACAACTTAGATAATTCATCTAATTTTGGTGTTAAAATCACTTCAATACGTCTGTTTTTTGCTTTTCCTTCTGCAGTAGCATTGCTTGCAACAGGAGCATATTCTCCACGTCCTGCAGCAGTTAAATTCTCTGGGTTGATAGATGGGTTTTCTCTTAAAATATTAACTATTGCTGTTGCGCGTTTAGTTGATAAATCCCAATTTCCACTTAGTTGTGCATTACCTTGATAAGGCACATTATCTGTATGTCCTTCAATCAAAACAGCAATATCAGGATTGTCTCCTAAAACGCTTCCTAGCTGTTGTACTGCTCTTCTACCTTCACTACCAACTGCCCAACTACCTGAACTGAACAACAACTTATTTTCCATAGATACATAAACTTTTCCATCACGTTGCTCTACAGTTAATCCTTTACCTTCAAAATCGGTTAATGCTCTTGAAATTGCGTGTTTTAATGCTGTCATTGCAGCATCTTTATCTGCTATAACTTTCTCAAGCTCCGCTACCCTATTTGAACGATTTTCTAACTCTTTTTTAAGTTTTTCTAAACGTACATTTTCAGCAGCTAACGCTTGTTCTTTAGCTTCTAATTGTGCTAATAATTCTCTGTTTTTTTGAGAATTAGCTGCTATAGCGGCAGAACTGTTTTTTTCTAAAGCATCATACGAAGCTTTTAGATTATCATAATTAGACTTTGTAGCATTATAATCGGCTTGCAATTTATCACGTTGTGCAACAGCCTCATCATATACAGATTGAAGTTGTTTCAATTCGTTTTCGGCTGCTGTTTTAGCACTTAAAAGCGCATCATTATCATCAGAAAGTTTTCTGTTTTGACTTTTTAAATCGGCATATTTTGCTTCTAATTCCTTATAAACTTTTGGGGAAACGCAGGATGCTAAAACTACTAGAACTAATACTAGAAATGTGCTTTTTTTAATCATTTTATTTGGGTTATTTTATTGATTATTATTCGTTAATGTTCAATTTCTAACAGTATAGGACAATGATCGCTATGAACTGCTTCAGTGAGTATAACGGCTCTTTTTATGTTTTCTTGTAAAGATTGCGATACCATAGCATAATCTAAACGCCAACCTTTATTGTTTGCGCGTGCGTTTGCCCTGTAACTCCACCAACTATATTCTTGCTTTTCCGGGTTTAAGTGTCTAAAAGAATCTATAAATCCGCTATCAATAAATTTACCTAACCATGCTCTTTCTTCGGGTAAAAACCCTGAAACACCTTTCATTTTTGGATTATGAATATCAATTTCTTCATGACAAATATTATAATCACCACAAACTATTAGGTTTGGAGTTTCAGCTCTTAAATTATGTAAATAGTCATGAATCATGTCCATATAATCAAACTTGTGTTGCAAACGGGCATCATTGGTTCCCGAAGGCAAATACATACTCATTACAGAAACATCGCCAAAATCTGCGCGAAGATTTCTACCCTCAAAATCCATAGATTCTATCCCTGTTCCAAATTCAACATGATCAGGTTCTTTTTTACTTAAAATAGCAACACCGCTATACCCTTTTTTTTGTGCACTAAACCAGTAATTATAATTGTAACCAGCTTCATTAAACAAATCTAAATCTAACTGCTCTTCTAATGCTTTTATCTCTTGTAAACACACAACATCTGGATTTGCTGCTTTTAACCAATCTATAAAACCTTTATTTATGGCAGCTCGAATACCATTTACGTTATAGGATATAATTTTCATTTTAATAACTAAGAGTTTTTAGCTAAAATAAAAAAGTCCTGTTAAAAAACAGGACTAAAAAGTTATTTAACTTCCCCTTTTAAATAAAGGATGTTGAATGGAGGATCAGTATTTGCATCTATAATAATGGACTTATTTACTTGGCCTTTTTCATATGGAATAAACCTCAAAGACAACTCAACAATTTCGTTAAATTTTCTAGGTGCTTTATCATAATTAACTATTGTACATCCACAGCTAGCTCCAATTGAGTCAATTACTAAAAGGTTTTTGCCTGTATTTTTAACCCTAATAGTCTTAAATAATGTATCCGTTATAGATATTTCACCAAAATTTATTTCATTATTCTCAATTTTAATCTCAGTAATTAATTCATATTTATTTGCAACTTTATCTTTACAAGATGAGAGTAAAATAATAAAAAATAAAACTTTAAACTTATTCATTCTTATACTTCATTATTAGATTTTCAATATTATTATAAAAATGATACCATTTATCATTCATTCTACCTTTATATACTATATTTTTATTTTTATTTAAAATTAATATTTTTGGAACTGTTTCATTATTTAACTTGCTCCAAGAATCATATTTTTCAGCAAATAAAGATTGAAATTTATATTTAGAAACGTACGATGTTATATCTCTTATACTGTCTCTTTTTAAAGGCAGATTCAATGTGTAAAACTCTACTTCAGAATCATTTTTATAGTCTAGCATTAACTTTTCGAAATCAGGAAATTTTTTTATACAAATACCACAGCTCGTAGACCATAAATCCAATATAATTACCTTGTTTCCTTTTAGTTTAAATGGTTTCTGGTTTATATCACTTAGTACTAATTCTGGAAACGGTTCATTTATTGGGTTTTCCTTATCAAAAGCAAAATTTAGCCAATTAGGCATTCCTATATATCCTATTATAATAATGATAATTGCATATATCAATTTTGAAGAGTTTTTTAGATTAAAGAAAGAAAATAAATATCCAAACAATACACTAATAATTGGAATTATTAAAATAGGCAAAGTATGCACTTCATTATATTGAATTAATCTACCAATTACTACAAACCCATAAATTAGTAGAAATGGAATTATTATTACAACCGCATAAAGAGGTTTTTTTTTAAAAAAACCATTCCTAAACAATAGCATTGTTGAAATAAAATATAATATACCAACACATATAAATTGAAACACCCAATTAATAGCACCGCTAAAAATAGCTATAAGTGTTGTTAAAATTGATAGAATAATTAAACTCTTATACTTCTTCATAATTTAATTATAGAAGATTAATCACATAATCCATTGCAAGGAGAGTTCCATAGTAATCCACATCCTTTGTAACTTGTTTCGCAATTTAAAGAATTGTCACAATTAGCGCCCCATAAACAATAATCTTCTGATGTATTGCAAGCACAATCATCACCACCGCCACCACCTTGGCCAACTGGTGGAACAATAGGTGAATCATCATCTCCAGGTCCACTTTGGCTATATGCAGGGGGATTATTTATTCTTGTAAAATAAGTACTCAATTGATACCTCGTAAAATGGTTTTCACTTCTAAAAGCCCAATCTTTCACTTTATTATCTAATTTTGAGAATTCAGCACTTCCATTATCATAAAGATTGGGATTAATATAATTTTGTAATTCAACAATTAAAGTCCGTTGATTAGACGAAAGATCTTCACTATTTAAAAGATTATCAAGCCTATTTTTCCACAAAAAGGCTTTGCTTTCATTTTTTAATAATTTAAATGCCACTCTTTGATTATCGACACTCAAAGTTTTAAGATTCTCAACTTTGTCAAATTCAATTAATTCTTTTTGGCTTTCAGTTTCAGTAACTTCACAAGATTGCAGGAAACATAAAGAAACAAATAGGTAAACAAAATATTTTTTCATAATATAAAAGTATTAAACCAAAAAAAACTTTTTGGTGATTAAAAAATTAGTCAAAAATTCTAGTTAATAAAATAACATCAATTAATTTATAGAACTAGCGCATTTATATAGTGAGAGAAAAATAGAAATAGTATAGATTACTTTAAATATGTTTTTGAAAACAATTTACTACAAATATTAAAAAAAAAGCCACAAAAACAAAAAAATATTACAATTAATAGCTTTAAAAATTGCAACTAAAACGTTTTGAATAATTTTTTATAAATAAACATACTAAATAAGACTATCAAAAACATTTAATAATAATTTTGTTTTATTATTGTTATAACACAATATGAAAATATTAGCTACTCATTTTATTTTATTAATTAGTTTTTGCGGGTTTTCGCAAAGCCAAACTTCTAACTATAAAACTAAAAAAGTTGCTGTAAAGGATTCTATTCAAATTGAAAATGTAAGCATTAATCCTAATTCATTTTCTATCCAAAAAAAGGATAATACAATTATAAACTCTACTTTTTATGTTGTTGATTTTTCTAAAGCTATTCTAACTTTTAAAAAACCTATTGAAACTGATTCTATAATTATAAATTACTTAAAATTTCCAGAGTTTTTAACCAAAACTTACAAGCAATTAGATGAAAATATTATAGTTGAAGATAATAGTAATATCAAAACATTATACAAACTTTCGCAATCTAATACTTCAAATAATTTTATTCCGTTTGACGGCTTAACAACTTCGGGTAGTATTTCTCGAGGCGTCACTGTTGGAAACAATCAAAACTCGGTTTTAAATAGTGAATTAGACCTTCAAATTACTGGAAAATTAAACGATAAAGTCTCGCTTAGAGCTTCTATACAGGATGCAAATATTCCTTTACAAGAAAGCGGTTACAGCCAACGTTTAGACGAATTTGATCAGGTTTTTATTGAATTATTTAGCGACCGTTGGAATATACGTGCAGGCGATATAGATTTAGTTAATACTAACTCCTATTTTGTTAATTTTTCTAAGCGTGTTCAAGGTTTAAACGTAAATATTAATTTAGGAGAAGAAGAAAAACAAACGCATTTATTTGCTGCTGGCGCTATAGTTCGCGGGCAATTTACCACTAGCCAGTTTATTGCTCAAGAAGGCAATCAAGGGCCTTATAAACTGCAAGGGCAAAACGGCGAATTATTTGTGCTTATTGTTTCTGGTAGCGAAACGGTTTACGTTAACGGTGTTGCTGTAAAACGTGGTGAAGACCAAGATTATATTATAGATTATAATGCCGGTGAAATTATTTTTAATTCTACATTTCCTATAACTTCAGAGATGCGTATTACTGTTGATTATCAGTTTAGCGATAGAAATTATTCACGTTTTGTAGCTTACGGCGGTGGCAATTTTAAAAGTGAAAAACTAAATATTGGTGTTTCCGTATATTCTGAAAATGATGCTAAAAATCAACCTTTACAACAAAACTTATCAGAAGAACAAGTACAAATTTTAGCTGCAGCAGGAGATGATAGAACGCAAATGGCGGCTCCATCAGAAGTTCGTGAATCTCTAAACGAAAACAGAATTTTATACAAAAAGGAACTTATTAATGGTAATGAAGCCTTTGTATTTTCTAATAATCCAGACGATGAGTTATACAGAGTACGCTTCTCCTTTGTTGGAAATAATCAAGGTGATTATATTTTAAGCAACACGAATGCCATTAATAATATTTATGAATATGCAGGTATTAATCAAGGAAACTATGCGCCAATTGTGCAACTTGTAGCTCCAACAAAATTGCAAATTGCAGTTGTAAATGGTAGCTATAAACCCTCTGATAAAACGAGCATAAATTTTGAAGCTTCGGGAAGCAAGAATGATTTAAACTTATTTTCCAATATTGATGACACAAACAATGATGGATTTGCTGGAAAAATAAATATTGAGCAAGCGCTTATTAAAAAAGATAGTCTGTGGAATTTTAACGTTTTTATGGATAGTGATTATATAAGTTCTGACTACCGAAATATTGAAGGACTTTACAATCCAGAATTTAACCGAGATTGGAATTTAGACCAAACCAATATAAATGGCATAGGCCTTAATTTAGGAAATCAATTACTTTTAAATTCTGGTTTTAGAATGTATCATCATAAAAAAGGGTATGCAAATTATCAATTTGAACATCTAAACTTTTCTGATGGTTTTAATGGTAACAGGCATATTGTTAATGCCAATTTGCTTCTGAATAAATTTAATATTTCGTCATATTCAAGCTTTTTAAATGCTAATTCAAACACCAATATATCAACATTTTTAAGGTCTTACAATCGTGTTACTTACAGCATGAAAAAAAGTTGGTTGGGAACAAAACTAGCTATTGAAGATAATGAACAAAAAAACACTTCAACTCAAATCTTGACGCCTTTAAGCCAAAAATTTAAGTCTTATGAATTATTTTTTGGTGTTGGGGATAGTACAACTGTTTTTGCTGAAATTGGTTATAAAAACAGAGTTAACGACAGTATAAGAAATAACGAATTACAAAAAGTAAATACGTCGAACACCTTTTATTTAGACTCTAAAATCATTCAGAACAAAAACACCAATTTATCATTGTATGCCAACTACAGAAACTTAAAAAGCGAAGATGAAGCTATTGAAGATGAACAATCTGTAAATTCTAGATTACAATTTAATCAAAAACTATTTAATCAACTTATACAATGGAATACCATTTTCGAGACTAATTCGGGCACATTGCCTCAACAGGATTTTACCTATGTTGAAGTTGAAGCAGGACAAGGTGCGTACACTTGGATTGATTATAATGAAAACGGTATACAAGAACTAGAAGAGTTTGAAACTGCCCAATTTCAAGATCAAGGCAAATACATTAGAGTGCTTTTACCCAATAGAATATTTATAAAAACGCATCAAAATAGGCTGAGTCAAACACTTACAATAAATCCTTCACAATGGTCGGTTTCAGAAAGTAAAACACAAAAATTCTGGTCTCATTTTTACAATCAAACCAGTTATTTAATTGATAGAAAAATGAAACGTGAGGGTAATAGTTTTAATTTAAACCCTTTTGAAAATAATGAAGAAGACCAATTAGGATTACAGTTAAACTTTAGAAATGTTTTCTTTTTTAACCGCGGAAAACAACATTTCACAACGTCTTACACTTTTCTTGACAATACAACTCGTAATATTTTATCCATAGGTTTTATTGAAAACAGCTTAAAAAGTCATCAAATTAATTTTAACCATAAAATAGCTGAAAATTGGTTAGTTAATTTACTCACTGCTTTTGATAATAACGAAAGTATTAGTGAAAATTTTACTAGTAAAAATTATAATTTTGATGAAACCAGATTTAATCCTAAACTTTCCTATTTATTTAATGATAATTCTAGCTTTGATATATTTTATCAATTCGCGAATAAAGAAAACACCATTGGCAATTTAGAATCTTTAAAACAACAAAAATACGGTGTGTCTTTCTCTTTAGCTAGTAGTCAAAAAAGTGCTATAAATGGTGAGTTTAATTACTTTTCAAACATATACGATGGAAACGCAAATACACCTGTTGCCTACCAAATTTTGGAAGGCTTACAACCTGGAAAAAACTTTACCTGGAGTTTATTAGCTCAAAAAAAATTGACAGATTTTTTAGATCTTAACCTAAGTTATTTTGGCAGAAAAACTGAAACCAGTAAAACAATCCATACAGGCTCTATTCAACTAAAAGCTTATTTTTAAACACCTGTGTAACATTTAACACACTTAATATTTGTCTTTTTTTAGTAAATTTGTAATGGTATGAGTAAACTAGTAGCTATAATTTATTCGTTTTTGATTCTTATTCAAAGTTTCAACATTAACATTGAAGACATTTCAAAGTTAAATACGCTATTGGAACATGCTAAGTTTCACCAAAAAACTTACGGAGACACTTTTATTGAGTTTCTATCAGAACACTACGGAGAGCAAATGGTATCTCATCAAGAAAATCATAAAGAGCATAAAGACTTACCATTTAAAGACCACAAACATATGCTTTGTCATGTAAACACCGCTTTTATATTGACGCCTTATACAGCAAATCTTATTGTTTATAAATTACATAAAGAAATTCCGTTAAACTTTTTTTATAAAGAATCCTTTTCAAAATTTGAGAAACATTCTGTTTTTCAACCACCAAAATCTGCATAATTCATACTGATTAAAATCATTTCATTATAAGCTATTTATCAATAGCTTAAAACGTTTTTATATATGAATCATGTTAGAGAAATTTATAAAATTCAGCTTAAAAAATAAGCTTGTTATTCTACTTTTTATAGCTTCTGTTGTTGGCTTCGGAATTTTTTCATTAACCCAAATACCAATTGGGGCAGTTCCAGATATTACCAATAACCAAGTACAAGTTATTACGACATCTCGAAATTTGTCAACTCAGGATGTAGAACAATTTATTACGTATCCTGTTGAATTAGAAATGGCTAATTTACCAGGAGTTGTAGAAATTCGTTCGGTTTCAAAATTTGGTCTTTCGGTTGTTACAATTGTTTTTGAGGACAATTTAGGAACCTATTTACCAAGACAGCTAATTGCTGAAAAAATAAAATCGGCTTCCGAAAAAATCCCTCAAGGTTTTGGGTCTCCAGAAATGGGCCCAATAACCACAGGTTTAGGTGAAATTTACCAATACATTTTAGATGTAAAACCAGGTTACGAAAATCGTTATTCTGCAACCGAATTGCGTACCATTCAAGATTGGATTGTGAAACGCCAGCTCTCTGGAATTTCTGGAGTTGTTGAAGTAAATACTTGGGGCGGATTTTTAAAACAGTACGAAGTTGCTATAAATCCACAGAAATTAAAAGCAATGAATATTGCTATTTCTGATATTTATAATGCTTTAGAAAAAAATAATAGTGTTGCTGGTGGTGGCTATATTGAAAAAACAAACAAATCCTTTTTTATTCGTGGAGAAGGCTTAGTATCTACTCTTTCGGATATTGAAAATATTGTTGTAAAAAATGAAGGCTTACCAGTTTATATAAAAGATATTGCTAAAGTTGGTTTTGGTAGTGCAACTCGATTTGGAGCCATCACAGGAAATGGCGAAGGGGAAAAAGTTCTCGGACAGGTTATGATGCTAAAAGGTGGCAACTCAAAACAGGTTATTGATGCTGTTAAAGAACGCGTCGCTTCTATTCAAAATACGTTGCCAGAAGGTGTTTATATTAATGGTTTTTTAGAACGAAGTGAACTGATTGGCAAAACCACTTTTACAGTAGCCGAAAACTTAATATTTGGATCACTTATCGTAATATTTGTAGTGGTTTTATTATTAGGAAATCTTCGTTCTGGTTTGGTGGTTGCCTCAGTAATACCTTTAAGTTTATTGTTTGCAATTTCACTAATGAATATATTCGGAATAGACGCCAACCTAATGAGTTTAGGTGCAATCGATTTTGGAATTATCATTGATGGAGCAGTTATTATAGTAGAGTTTATTGCATTTCAAATTACAGCTCAAGTTGTTAAAACAAAGTCCTTATCAAAAAAAGAACTACAAGCAAATGTAGATGCTATCACGCTTAAAAGTACATCTAAAATGATGAACTCTGCTATTTTTGGGCAACTTATCATTCTCATAGTTTTTATACCAATTTTATCACTAAGTGGAGTAGAAGGAAAAATGTTTAAACCTATGGCATTAACTTTCAGCTTCGCATTAATTGGAGCCATGTTATTTTGCTTAACATACGTTCCCGTAATTTCCTCAATGTTCTTAAAACCAGACAAACAAAGTAATAAGAACGTTTCAGTACGATTAATGAATTTTTTAAAAAAAATGTATGAACCCACAATACATTGGGCATTGCATTATAAAAAGACTGTGATATCACTTTCAATAATTCTATTGGCAGTAAGTTTATGGGTTTTTAGCAGAATGGGTGGAGAATTTGTGCCAACGTTAGACGAAGGTGATTTTGTAATTCAACCCGTTTTAAAAACAGGCACCTCATTAAGCAAGACCATTGAAATTACTACGAAAATTGAACAAATACTCTTAGATAATTTTCCTGAAGTAGATCAAGTAGTAAGTAGAATTGGTGCAGCAGAAGTTCCAACAGACCCAATGTCTATGGAAGAAAGTGATGTTATCATCAAATTAAAGCCAAAAAAAGAATGGACATCAGCAAAAAGCAAAGACGAATTAGCCGATAAGTTTAAAGAAGCTCTAACAGTAATTCCAGGTATGGAAGTTGAATTTACCCAACCAATCGAAATGCGTTTTAACGAACTAATTACTGGAGTTAGAGCAGATGTTGCTATCAAAATATTTGGCGAAGATTTATCTGTTTTAGCAAATAAAGCAAATGAAATAAAATTACTCATTCAAAAAGTTCAAGGCGCATCAGATATCATTATTGAAAAAGTTGAAGGCTTACCTCAAATGAGTGTGAATTATAACCGAAGTAAAATAGCACGTTATGGCTTAAATATTGCCGATTTAAACCAAGTGATTTCTATGGGATTCGCTGGTGGAACAGTGGGAAGTGTTTTTGAAGGCGAAAAACGCTTTGATTTAGTTATTCGGTTAGATGAAGCTCATCGAAAAAATTTAGAAAGTCTTCAAAATTTATATGTAGATACACCAAGTGGAACAAAAATTCCATTAAGTGAATTGGCAGAAATTAAATACACAACTGGTCCAGCAAAAATTTCTAGAGATGACACCAAACGTCGTATTGTAGTTGGCATTAATGTTAGAAATAGAGATTTACAATCGGTTGTAGATGATGTTCAATCCATTATTGAAAGTAAAGTAAAATTACCAACAGGTTATACTATTTCTTATGGTGGTCAATTTGAAAATCTCCAAAGTGCAAAAGCACGATTAATGGTTGCAGTACCAATTGCATTGGTTCTCATTTTTATTTTGCTGCATTTTGCTTTTGGTTCTATTAAAGAAGCACTTATGGTGTACTCTGCAATTCCATTATCTGCTGTTGGCGGTATTTTATTACTATGGCTTAGAGATTTACCTTTTAGTATTTCTGCAGGTGTTGGTTTTATTGCGCTTTTCGGAATTGCAGTATTAAACGGCATTGTGTTAATTGAGCATTTTAAAGAACTTAAAGAACATGGTGTTACTGATATTGAAGAACGCATTAAAAAAGGAACAATTGAACGTTTACGCCCAGTGTTATTAACTGCAGCTGCTGCTGCTTTAGGTTTCTTACCAATGGCTATTTCAACAAATGCGGGAGCCGAAGTGCAACGCCCTTTAGCAACAGTTGTTATTGGCGGATTGATAACAGCAACAATATTAACCCTAGTTGTATTGCCCGTTTTATATGCTTGGTTTGAAGAAAAAACGAAATTAAAAATGAACAAAAAAGGAATCGTTTCAGTGGTAATTATACTGTTTTCATATACAATGAATGCACAACATAAACCTTTGACTATTGATGAAACAATGAATCTAGCGATAGAAAATAATGCAGATTTAAAAGCATCATCTTTAAAAATTGATGAAGCAAATGCCTTAATTGGAAGTGCTTTCAGTTTTGATAAAACATCTTTGTACTACAATTATGATGAGAATAATTTAGCTATAAATAATGAGCCTTTAAAAGTATTTGGAATCGCACAAGACTTTAAATTCCCAACATTGTATTTTGCTGAAAAGAAGGTAAATAAAGCACAACATAAAGTTCAAAAATCTAGCTACAATATTAGGTTACAAACTTTAAAACGTGATGTTTATTTAGCGTATTACGATTTAAGTTACGCGAAAAACAAAGTAAAGAGATTTCAATATTTAGATAGTTTATATCAAAATTTTGCAAAAGCAGCAGAACGCCGTTTTGAATTAGGTGAAACTAATTATTTAGAAATGATAACTGCAAAATCTAAACAAAAGCAGTTAGAAACTTTTTATAAGCAAGCCAAACAAGAGGTTGTTTTGATTACAGAACAGTTGAAAAAAGTAGTTCAAGTAGATAGTTTATCTGTAATTGATGAAGCTTTGGTGAAATTGGAATTGCAATCCATTTCAACCGAAAAAAATATTGGACTCTTATACTTTGAAGACTCTAAAAATTACTACAAAGCATTAAATCAAAAAGAGATACAAAATCTACTTCCAGATTTAAGCGTAGAGTATTTTCAAGGTTCAAATAGCAACTTGAACGCAACTATTAAAGGCTATCAATTTGGTCTGAAAATCCCTTTATTTTTTAGTGGTAATGCATCAAAAATAAAAGCATCAAAAATTGCTCAAGAAATCGTTTTTGAACAACAACAGGATTACAAAGTCAAATTGAATGCAGAACACAAAGTATTATTGGCAAAACTTCAGCAATACAATGAAGCTATTAACTATTATGAAACACAAGGAAAAACACTTTCCGAAGAAATCATAAAAACTGCTGAACGTACTTTTAAAGCAGGTGAAATCGACTTTTTTCAATACATACAAAGTATAGAAACCGCAAAAGATATTGAGTTAACCTATCTCGACAACCTCAACAAATACAACCAAACCATTATTGCAATCAATTATCTAATCTTATAAATTAAATAAAAATGAAACATATATATAACTTACTTTTCTCTCTGGTTTTAGTGGCTTGCGGAAATTCAGAAAAAAGTGATGAAACTACTCATGAAGCTATAGAAAGCACAAATGAAATTGTAGTTACTACGTCGCAGTTTGAAGGCGAAAAAATGCGCCTTGGAAAACTTACGGAACACACATTTAATCAAACAATAAAAACCAATGGAATGATTGATGTTCCTCCACACAACAAAGCTAGTGTTAGCACATTTTTGGGCGGATACATTACTAAAACGCCTTTGTTAGTTGGTGATAAAGTAAGAAAAGGACAATTATTAGTAACGCTTGAAAACCCTGAATTTGTTGAAATACAACAACAATATTTAGAAGTTGCAGAACAATTGAATTATCTAAAATCTGAATTTGAAAGACAGCAAACACTTTTTAAAGAAAATATTACCTCACAAAAAAACTTTTTAAAAGCAGAAAGCACATATAAAAGTAGTTTAGCACAATATAATGGCTTACGTAAAAAGTTAACTATGATGAATATTAATCCATCTTCAGTAGAACAAGGTAAAATCACTTCAAAAATTAATTTATATGCGCCAATTGAAGGATTTATTACTAAAGTAAATGTAAGTAACGGAACTTACGTTTCTCCTGCTGACACTATTTTAGAAATTGTAGATACTAATCATATTCATTTAGAATTATCGGTTTTTGAAAAAGACATTTTAAACATTAAAAAAGGTCAAAAAATTGAATTTAAAATTCCTGAAGCTTCCAATAAAACTTTTGAGGCAGATGTGCATTTAGTTGGTACAACCATTGACGAAACTGATAGAACAGTGAAAGTGCACGCACATATCGATGATGAAAAACAAGCCAACTTTATTGTAGGAATGTTTGTAGAAGCCGAAATTATAACCGATTCTAAAAATAGTTTTGCATTCCCTAAAGATGCAATTGCTGAATTTGAAGGCAATTATTTTGCTTTAGTACTAAATAATAAAACTGATAATTACACTTTTGAAAAAGTAAAATTAGAAATAGGAAATCAAACTGAAGATTTTATTGAAGTACTTAATACTTCCAATTTAAAAAATAGAGATATTTTAGTTGAAGGTACGTTTATGTTATTAACCGAATAAAACTATGAGAAACTGATTTTTAAAATTTAGAAGTATCAATTTTTTCAAAAACTGAAATAATTTTCTTTACAGCTTCTATATAAAATTCTGGATGAATATTTTCATAATCATCTGTTGGTTCATGGTAATCTTTGTGGTCTTCAACTCCAAAATATAAAAAAGGAATACCCTTTTTATAAAAATTAACATGGTCTGAAGCATAAGTCCAATTATCTAATCCATCATATCCATCGTGCCCTATTAAAAGTTTAATTTTATTAGATGAATTCATACTCTTAATAATATAATTGAATCTTTTATTTTCGGAAGCACCAACCACAAATAATTCATTTTTTTTACTTCTGCTTATCATATCCATGTTTAAGTTTACAACAATATTCTTTGAAGGTATTATAGGATTGTTTACAAAATATTTAGAACCTCTTATTCCTAATTCTTCTGCATCAAAAGCAGCTAAAATAACAGAATGTTTAGGTGGATTATTTTTAAAATATTCAGCAAAAGCAAATAATGCACTTAATCCCGATGCATTATCATCTGCTCCATTATAAATTGTATTATTTTTAATACCCTCATGGTCATAATGTGCGCTAATAACAATATACTTCTCAGGTAATTCTATTCCCTTAACTATTCCCAGAATATTAGAGGCTTGATAAAAATTTCGTTTATGAGTAAATGTGAAACTTTGGTTGTATTCTTTAGCTAGTGGATGCACATCTAATGTATTAAACTGGTTAATAATATATTTTTTAGCCTTTAAACTTCCTTTAGTTCCTGTACGTCTACCTTCAAAAGTATCAGATGATAATGACTTAACATGCTTTAGTAATTCTACATCTGAAAACAAACATGTGCTTAAATCTCCTTGAGCGAAGCCCTTAATAGTAAAAAGAAAACAAAATAAAACACTGTAAAAAAAGGATTTAGCCATAAAATAAATATTGAATTTTTTATTCTTTTGAATTTATATTATAAAAATGCAGAAAATAAATATACAAATTCAATCTTTTATAAAGCAAAAAACTCATGTCATTTCGATTAATGACATGAGTTTATATATTTTGAAATATACTATTTTTCTTAAATAGAAGCTTTCATAAGCTCTCTATTCATACGAGCAATATTTTCTAATGAAATTCCTTTAGGACATTCAATCTCGCAAGCTCCTGTATTTGTACAGTTACCAAAACCTTCCAAATCCATTTGTGCTACCATATTTTTAACACGATCTGCAGCTTCAATTTGTCCTTGAGGTAATAGTGCATATTGAGATACTTTAGCTCCTACAAATAACATTGCTGATGAATTTTTACAAGTTGCTACACAAGCTCCACATCCAATACATGTTGCAGCATCCATAGCTTCATCTGCTGCATGTTTAGAAATTGGAATATTATTAGCATCTTGTGTATTACCCGAAGTGTTTACAGAAATGTAACCCCCTGCATGTTGAATTCTATCAAAAGCTGTTCTATCAACAACTAAATCTTTTATTACTGGAAAAGCTGCTGCTCTAAAAGGTTCTATCGTAATAGTATCTCCGTCTTTAAACATTCTCATGTGTAACTGGCAAGTGGTAATACCTCTATCTGGTCCATGTGCCTCTCCATTAATATACATGGAGCACATACCGCATATCCCTTCTCTACAATCATGATCAAAAGCTACAGGTTCTTCGCCAGAGTTTACTAATTGTTCATTTAAAACATCCATCATTTCTAAAAAGGACATATGCTCTGAAATTTCAGTAACTTTATAATCTACCATTTGACCCTTTGCATCTGAGTCTTTTTGTCTCCAAATTTTAAGTGTTAAATTCATAGCGTCTTTTTATTTGTAACTTCTTTCTTTAACTTCAATATTTTCATAAACCAAATCTTCTATATGTAATATGGCTTCTTTGGGTTCTCCTTTATATTCCCAAGCCGAAACATATTGAAACTCTTTTCTACGTTTAGCTTCTCCTTCTTGGGTTTGGTACTCTTCTCTAAAATGACCTCCTGCAGACTCTTCTCGTTGTAATGCATCTTTAGCAAACAACTCTCCTAATTCTAAGAAATCTGCAACACGACCTGCTTTGGCTAATTCTTCATTAAACTCTTTATCTCCTCCTGGAACCGAAACATCTTTCCAAAATTCTGCACGCAGCTTAGAAATATCTTCAATAGCCTCTTTTAATCCTTGCTCATTTCTAGACATTCCACATTTATCCCACATAATTTTCCCTAATTTCTTATGGAAATAATCTACAGATTTTGTGCCTTTATTGTTAATAAAAAAGTTAATTCTATCTGTCACGTCTTTTTCAGCTTCATCAAACTCTTTTGTATCTGTCGGTATTTTTCCTGTACGAATATCATCGGCTAAATAATCACCTATTGTATATGGTAACACAAAATATCCATCGGCTAAACCTTGCATTAAAGCAGAAGCTCCAAGACGGTTAGCTCCGTGATCTGAGAAATTTGCTTCACCTATACAGTAGCAACCAGGAATTGTAGTCATTAAGTTATAATCAACCCAAACACCTCCCATTGTATAGTGTACCGCAGGATAAATCATCATTGGTGTTTTGTATGGATTTTGATCTACTATCTTCTCATACATTTGGAATAAGTTACCATATTTAGCCTCAACAATTTTTTCTCCTAATTCAGTGATTTTTTCTTTACTAGGGTTTGAAATATTTAAAATTTTAGCTTGCTCTTTCCCGTAACGCTCAATTGCTGCAGCAAAATCTAAATACACTGCTTCTCCTGTTGCATTTACACCGTAACCAGCATCACAACGCTCTTTAGCAGCTCTTGAGGCTACATCACGAGGTACTAAGTTTCCAAAGGCTGGATAACGACGCTCTAAATAATAATCTCTTTCATCTTCAGATAATTCCGTTGGTTTTTTACGACCTTCACGAATTGCCATCACATCTTCCATATTCTTTGGCACCCATATACGTCCATCGTTACGTAAAGACTCAGACATTAAAGTTAATTTAGACTGGTAATCTCCACTTCGTGGAATACACGTTGGATGGATTTGTGTATAACAAGGGTTGGCAAAATATGCTCCTTTTTTATGAACTTTCCATCCGGCAGTTACATTACTTCCCATAGCATTTGTAGATAAGAAATATACATTTCCATACCCTCCTGATGCAATTACTACAGCATGTGCTGAATGTCTTTCAATTTCTCCTGTAATTAAGTTTCTTGTAATTATACCTCGTGCTTTACCATCAACTTTAACTACGTCTAACATTTCGTGACGGTTATACATTTGTATTTTACCACGAGCTATTTGACGATTCATAGCAGAATATGCACCTAATAAAAGTTGCTGTCCTGTTTGCCCTTTAGCGTAAAAAGTTCTTGAAACTAATACACCTCCAAAAGATCGATTATCTAATAAGCCACCATAATCACGTGCAAAAGGAACACCTTGAGCGACACATTGATCAATTATATTTCCTGATACTTCTGCTAAACGATATACGTTTGCCTCACGCGAGCGGTAATCCCCTCCTTTTACAGTATCGTAAAACAATCGGTAAGTAGAATCTCCATCACCTTGATAGTTCTTCGCAGCATTAATACCACCTTGAGCTGCAATAGAATGTGCTCGTCGAGGAGAATCTTGATAACAAAATGCTTTTACATTATATCCTAATTCTGCTAAGGTTGCTGCTGCCGAACCTCCTGCTAAACCTGTACCCACAACTATTACATCTATATGACGTTTGTTGGCAGGATTAACAAGATTGATTTTATCTTTATATGTTGTCCATTTATCTTGAATTGGACCTTTTGGTACTTTTGAATCTAAAGTCATACGATTTAAGATTAATGGTTAAAGTAATGATAAACTGCTATAATTATAAACCCTAATGGAATTACTACAGAATATATATTACTAATAGTTTGTAAACGTTCTTTTCTAATAGTTGATGCACCCATTGATTGAAAAGCTGATTTGAAACCATGTGCTAAGTGTAAACCTAATAATATAAAAGCTATAACATAGGCCGCAACTCTAATTGGGTTATGGAATTTCTCTACTAATTCATGATAGTATCTAAAATTACCATCGTGCATTCCAGACATATCACCAACAACATATTTAGTGTTAAGTTCAGGAATCCAAAAATCAATAAAGTGTAATACAATAAAAGCTAATACAACTAAACCGCTGTAAATCATGTTTCTGCTCATCCAAGTAGAATTCGCAGCACCATTATTTCTTGCATACTTAACACCATTTGCTTTTTTGTTTTTCAATTCTAAAACAAATCCCATAACAAAATGAAACACAACACCAAAAATTAAAACTGGTTGTAACGCGAATTGTACTAAAGGGTTTGTTCCCATGAAATGAGACATTTCATTAAACAAATTGGCACTAAATAACGATGTAATATTTACTGCTAAATGTATAATTAAGAAAAACATGAGGAAGAATGCGGAAAGTGACATAGCTACTTTTCTTCCAATTGAAGATTTAAAAAATCCACTCATTTTTTTGAAGTTAATTTATTTAAACACAAAGGTAAGTTAGCATATATATATAGGCAAATAAGAAATGTCTTGTTTTGTTATTTAGAATGATTTTAAAGAGATTTTATGCTAATTGATGATATGGTATTTTATTAGCTTAAAAATTATATATATAAAAATTAATATGTTATTTTTTTAAATAATTCATAATATTTTCGTTAATTTATAAAACTAACTAATTAAATTAAATAAAATGGAAGAGTATTTACCTTTAATTATTCAACTTGTAAGTGGTGCTGTTGGTGGAAATCTAGCAGGATCGTTAATGAAAAAATTCTCATTAGGAACTTTATGGAATTCTGTAGTCGGAATTCTTGGTGGAGGCCTTGGCGGTTCCCTATTAGGTATGCTTGGTCTTGGTGGAGCGGAAGCAGCTGCTGCTTCTACAAGTCTTGACCTTAGTAGTATTTTAGGCAGTGTTGCTGGCGGTGGTGTTGGTGGCGGTGTACTAATGGCTATTATAGGAGTGATTAAAAATGCAATGAATAAATAACTAGTATTAGCTAAGCAAAAAAAAAAAAAGGAGATGTTAAAACACCTCCTTTTTTTATGAAATAAAATTGAAATTATTCTAAAATAATTTTTTTAGTTACAAAAGCTCTTTCTGAGTGAATTTTAACAAAATAAATCCCTCTTGAAACACCTATTAAGCTAATAGGTTTTGTTCTTACAGTATTTGATAAGTCATATTCAGAAACTAACCTTCCACTAATATCATATATAACAGCTTTATCTAAATTAATAAACGAATCATTTTTAATAAAAACCTCATTTCTAGCTGGATTTGGATATAATGTAATTGCTTGTTTTAATTCTTCCTCTGCAATACTTAATGGACACGAAGCATCTGTCATTAATGATTGACCACAAACCATTAAACTCGTACTTCTACTTTGAACATCATTAGCTGCTATTATATTATTTGCACTTAAAACTCTTTGTTGTTCACTATTAGAAATTGCATAATGCATAACATCATCTAAATTATCTCCATCACTTACCACATCAATAACATGACCTAACTGATGTCCATGACCCAATTCATGTAGAGCTACACTTTGAAAATCATATTCACTAAATTCAGGTAATCCTGTATCAAAATGCCAATTTGTTTCACTATCAAAAACTATATCCATCTCACCAACATACCAATCAATACCTCCAGCACCACCACAACCAGAATACCATGAATAACATACTCCTAACACATTTGTATCTAATTCAGAACCGTTATCAAAACGAATAACATTAACAGGTGCTCCATTAGCCCCAGTTGGATCACTCTCATAATCTACAATATCAACAGATGTGGCGCTACCACTAATTACCCAATTGACTCCTGATTGACAAACCCATTCATTTAGAGCACTTTCAAAAGCAACTTTTGCTCCATCATGCTCAGAGTTATCGAAAAAATCTGTAAACATTTCCAAGGTATACCCACCACTACCATTAATATCTACATGTTGTACTGGATAAGCTTCAGGAGGAATTGTACCATTAGCATCATAAATAACATTTATTTCAGCATAAGAGACTGTTAAGCTAGCTGCAGACACAGCACTTGCTGAAACAGCATCTTCAACCATAATAGGACCTGTTCCCGCATTTGATGGTATTTCTACTGTAATTTGAGTATCACTCCAAGACAACACTTGCGTACCTAACGCACTAACAAAAGTAGCTCCTCCATCATCAGCATTACTAAACCAAACTGTTCCTGTTGTTCCTCCAAAATCAGAACCTGTTATTGTAAGCACTGTACCGGTTCCTGCTGATGCTGTTGTTGGCGAAAAGGCTATTCCCGAAGGCACAAACAAGCTTCCCTTATTAAATACAGAAGTTTTATTTACAGCATCAAAAACCTCAACCTCAACATATTGCTTTTTAATAAAAGACATTATTTCACTATAAAAAGACGATTTTATACCTTGTTTTTTATTAAATGGATTTACCGCTACATCTGAATATAAATTGTATTTGTAAAACCCCTGAATTGAACCATAAGGTTTAAATTGTTTTAGAACGGAATCACTTTTGGTAGTTGGTGATAAATCATCATTTTCTATTAATGTAAAAACACCTATATCACCTACTTGAAGCTTTAAACTTGGGTTTGCTATTAAAGCCTTTAAACCAACTGTTCCTCCTAAAGTAATTACATCTATAGTAGATACTGATTTTCCCTTAAAAACTTTATAAACTTCAATAGTATTTGCTGTATATATTAATCCATCCTGCGCATTCCAAAAGGATTTTTTTGATTTTACCTTTCCTTCTACAACTGTATTTGAATTTTGAATCTGTTTCTCTAATGATAATTCTTTAAGCCCTATCTGAGCATTAATAACTAATGTAGGTACTAAATACGATAAAACAAAGAATACTTTTAAAAGTGGATTTGGTTTCATAATCACAATATTTTTGAATGAAATTTTCGAGAGAGTATCAAATATAATGAATTATCACCTAAGAATTATTTAGTTTCATTACATTTATCAAACTTAATACATTCTTAACATGAAATACTTACCCATTGACAATAAGCTATTTATAAAAAATAGAGCAAAATTTTCAGCTAAAATGAAACCTAATAGTTTAGCTATTTTTAACTCTAATGATATTTACCCTATAAGTGCAGATAGCACGATGCCTTTTGAACAACATCGAGATATTTTTTATCTAAGTGGTGTAGATCAAGAGGAAAGTATTCTGGTTTTATTCCCTGATTGCCCGAAAGAAAAACATCGAGAAATTTTATTTTTAAAAGAAACTAACGAACATATCGCTATTTGGGAAGGCGAAAAATTAACTAAAGAAGCCGCATTTAAAACTAGCGGAATCAAAACTGTTTATTGGTTACAAGATATGGGAAAAATCATGTTTGAAATCATGACCCAATGCGACACCATTTACATAAACACCAACGAGCATTATAGAGCAAATGTAGAAACCGAAACCAGAGAAGACCGCTTTACAAAATGGCTAAAAGAAAAATATCCTGCACATGCTGTTGCTAAAAGCAACCCAATATTACAACGTTTACGTTCTGTAAAAGATGATATTGAAATTGAGTTAATGCAGCATGCATGCAACATTACAGAAAAAGGTTTTAGACGCATATTAAGTTTTGTAAAACCAAACGTTTGGGAATATGAAATTGAAGCAGAATTTATGCATGAATTTTTACGCAATCGATCAAAAGGTTTTGCTTACACACCTATAATTGCATCAGGAAATAATGCTAATGTTTTACATTATATAGAAAACAATCAACAATGTAAAGCAGGAGATTTAATCTTGTTTGATGTTGCTGCAGAATATGCTAATTACTCAAGCGACTTAAGCAGAACCATCCCCATTTCAGGAACTTTTACAAAAAGACAAAAAGATGTTTATAATGCTGTGAACAGAGTTAAAAATGAAGCTACCAAAATGTTAACACCCGGAACTATTTGGGCAGATTATCATGTTGAAGTTGGAAAAATCATGACCTCAGAACTTTTAGGTTTAGGTTTGTTAGATAAATCTGATGTTAAAAATGAAAATCCTGATTGGCCTGCTTATAAAAAATACTTCATGCATGGAACTTCACACCATATTGGTTTAGACACACATGATTACGGTATTTTAACTGAGCCTATGCAAGCAAATATGGTATTTACTGTAGAACCTGGAATTTATATTCCTGACGAAGGTTTTGGTATTAGATTAGAAGATGACGTGGTTATTCAGAAAACTGGTGAACCATTTAATTTAATGCAAAACATTCCTATTGAAGCTGATGAAATTGAAGACCTTATGAACTCATAAACTTATAAAGGGTCGTTTTTACAACGACCCTTTAAAACAACACTAAAATTGCAATTTACAGAGTGACTAATTCAAATAAATAGTTGTTTAGCTTGCCTAGTGTCTTTATTTTATCCTTTGAGTTAATTAATAAAGAGATATTGTTATTACTACCTCCATAAGAAATCATTCTGATTTTTACATCTTGTAATATTTGAAACAACTTATAGGTATCTTGATGATTAACTACAGAATGCCCAACTAAGCATACAATACTTTGATTATTATCAACCTCTATAGTCGCTATTTTTTCTAATTCAACTAGAATTTTATCTAAGTTTTTATCGTCATCTATAGTTAATGAAACTGCTACCTCAGATGTTGTAATCATATCGATAGATGTTTTATAAGTCTCAAAAATCTCAAAAACCTTCTTTAAAAAACCGTGCGCCTGCAACATTCTTGCAGATTTAATTTTTATTGCCGTAATATTATCTTTAGCCGCTATAGCTTTTATACCATTTTCAGAAGTACTATTGGAAATTAATGTGCCATGAGCATCAGGATTCATTGTGTTTTTTAATCGCACAGGTATACCATCTGCTCTAACAGGTGTAACGGTTTGAGGGTGCAAAATTTTTGCACCAAAATATGCTAATTCTGCTGCCTCATCAAACGACAAATTTGAAATAGGTTTTGTGTTTTCTACATGCCTTGGATCATTATTATGCATCCCATCTATATCTGTCCAAATTTGCACCTCATCAGCTTTAATAGCAGCTCCAATAATAGTTGCTGTATAATCACTTCCTCCTCGCTGTAAATTTGAAATCTCATCATTACCGTCTAAACAAATAAACCCTTGAGTAATATAAATTTTAGAATCTGCTGTATCGTTATAAACCTCAGAAAACTTACTTTTTATATAATCAATGTCTGGTTCTTTAAACTCATCAATACGCATAAAACTTAATGCAGGTAATAATGCTGAATTTATATTCTCCTGTTTTAAGTAGCTATTAAACATGTATGTTGAAAGCAACTCACCTTGAGCAACTATTTGATTTTCTAAAGTTTCAGAAAAATTCTTATAAGTGCATTCTACTAAAAAGTTAAATACACCTGAAACATATTCCTTAACATCTTCATTTAAACCTTTATTAAGCAAAAGTTCATCTATGGTCTGAAAATACGATTCGTGAAGCTTGTTTATTTTGTCTATAGCTTCATTTGGCTTATTATCAGAAATATCCAGTGCTATAGCAACTAATTGATTAGTTGTTCCCGACATAGCCGAAAGCACAACTATTTTCTTCTCTCCATCGTTAATTATATCCTTAACGTTGCACATATTTTTCACGGAACCTACAGATGTCCCCCCAAATTTCAATACCTTCATTTTCATTAATTTGAGGATAAAATTATAACTCATTTATCTATTACCTATGTTTATTAAAAAAAATGTTTATTTTTGCACATATTGTTAAATAATTAACATGAAAACTGTATCTAACTGTGTAGAAGACATTTTAATAGCACAACCTTATTTAGAAGAGGCGCTTTCTAGAAATATTATCAACTTTAGTGCTTTAGCCATTGAACTTACAGAACCCATAAGTAAAATGCTAAAAAAGGACGTAAAACCAGGAGCAATTATGATGGCGCTTAGACGCTACAATCCACCTGTGGCATTATCTAATTCTGTGAAAATGAAAAGAGTAATTCAGAATTTAGGTGATATAACTGTACGTTCTAATTTAACAGATTTTACTGTAAAGAATTCGGATACTATTATTGATAATCATGCTAAAATTTTAGATAGAATAAACCAAGAATCTAAATTATTTTACACGTTTACAAGAGGGATACATGAAAGCAATATTATTATATCTAGTAGCTTAAAAGATTTTATCGAAAATCAATTAAAACACGAAACATTTTTAGCGGTACAAGATGGCTTATCTGCAATTAGTATTAACTTACCAAAAGACAACTCTAAAATTGCCGGATTATACTATCACTTCTTTAAACGCTTAGCTTGGGAAGGTGTTGTACTTTACGAGGTTATTTCTACCACTAACGAGTTTACCATTTTGGTTGAAGATGAATATGTTGATAAAGCTTTTGCTGCAATTAAAAAAGTGAAGTCTTAACTCTTAAATCTCTCAAATAAATTAACTAAAATAAAAGCTATTAAAGCCGGCAAAATCCAACCCAAGTTTTGACTAGCTAAAGGAATTACTGATTTAATATTTTCTAAATAATCAGCAGGTATAATAAACCCTAAAAAATCCGGAATACTAAAAACAAAAGTTATTAAAACTACTGCTCTAAAAACTAGTTTCGATGCAAATTTTTCAGGTAAAACATTCAATAAAATCAAAACTATACATATAGGATAAATAAACATTAAGGCAGGAATAGCCACATCTATAATATACTTCACATTCATTTGCCCAACCAAAACACCAACAACGCAACATATTATTGTAGTAATTAAATAAGCCATTTTAGATTTTTTAAAATATTCCTTAAAAAAATCTGCTACACTAACAATAATTGCTACCGCAGTTGTAAAACAAGACAAAGCAACAAGAACAGCCAAAAAAGCAGACCCAATACTACCAAGAGTTTTTGTAGCTAACCCAGAAAGAAGATCTGTTCTTGAAATATTAACGTCAAATTGCGTGTTATATATAGCTCCAACAGCAATTAAACCAGCATAAATAACAAACAACCCAATGATAGCTATAAAACCAGATTTAGCAACCATTTTCTTCTTCTCGCCAAAAGTCATATTTGCTTTTGAATTATTAATAGAAACTAAAACAATGCCACCCATTATCATACCAGCCATTGCATCATAAGTTTGATAGCCTTCAAGCAACCCACTAATTAATGGTAGTTCTAAATTCGAAGAACTCAATTGAATTTCTGAAGAAAACACACCAACAACAATAATAGCTAATACTATTAAAACAATTATAGGTGTTAAGTATTTACCCAATATACTCAACACTTTATTCCTATTCATAACAAAAACAAATGCTAATGCAAAGTATAATACACTTGTAAGTAATGCACCAGTTCCAAAATAAGATGCTATAGCCATTTCATGTGCCACAGCGGCTGTTCGAGGACATGGTAAAGCAATAGTTATAGCGTACATGCAAAGACAAAATATTAAACTAAAAAAAGGTGATACTTTTTTTCCAAAATCTAACATAGTACCTTGCAATCTGGCATGAGCCAAAATAGCAAGTAAAGGAATAATAGTTGCAGAAATTATAAAACCTAAAGTTACCAACCACCAATCTCCTCCTGCTTTAAAACCTAACAATGGAGGTAAAATTAAATTACCTGCTCCAAAAAAGCCAGCAAATAAAGCGAAGCCAAACACAAAGGTTTCTTTAGTTTTATTCATCCATCAATTTTATCTTTGTCTAATATAGCATTATTATGATTTTACAATACAAAGGCATTGACATTTTTTATGAATATGAAGGAAAAGGTAGTGCAGTAGTTCTGCTACATGGCTTTTTAGAAAACAGCAATATGTGGCGACCATTCATCTCTTCTCTATCAAAAAAAAATAAAGTTATTTGCATTGATTTATTGGGTCATGGAAAAACAGGCTGCTTAGGCTACATTCATTCTATGGAGCTTATGGCGGAAGCCGTTGAAGTTGTATTAAAACATCTTAGAATTAGACGCTACACATTTATTGGACATTCTATGGGTGGTTATGTAGCTCTCGCTTTCGCGGAAAAAAACCCCCACACAATAAAAGGGCTTTGTTTAATGAACTCTACGGCTAGTGCCGATACAGACGAAAAGAAAAAAAATAGAGATAGAGCAATTTTAGCTGTAAAACAAAATCATAAAATATTTATTAGACTTTCTATCACCAATTTATTTAGACCAAAAAACAGAAAGCTTTTTTCTAAAGATATTATACAAATTATTGAAGAAGCTCAAAAAACACCTCAACAAGGTATTATAGCAGCACTTGAAGGTATGAAAATTAGAAAAGACAGAAAGTTGTTACTACAAAATAACACCTACAAACAAATGATAATTATTGGAAAAAAAGATCCTGCTCTAGATTACCAATCCTTAATTAATCAAACAAAAAATACTGAAGTAGAAATAGTAGAATTTCCTGATGGACACATGAGTTTTATTGAAAATAAAAATGATTTATCGAAAACAATTATGTATTTCATCGAAAATATTTGACTTTTTATCGATAAGTAGATTTTTATTTTTAGCTTTATGTCAACCAAATTGCCCAAACCATGAAAAATCCTACTAACAAACCTACATTAATCCCAAAGATGTACTGCAATCTCTTCGGTCATGATTATCAAGTAACTAAAAAAGTAACTTACCATGTAAAAGAATATACTTGCAGACATTGCAAAAAAGAATTAACCACAAATAGCAACGGCAACTTAATTGAATTAACACCTAAGTTTAAAGAGATAAATGCAATTTTAGAACGGATTCACACATCAAGATTAGAACGTTTAAAGAGAAAAACCGTCACTTCGTCGATTTATCATCAAGTTGTTTAATCTTATCAGTCTTTTTTAATAATTTAAAGCTCTCTAACAAAGCTAATTAAAAAACCAATGAAAAACATTCATTGCAAAATGTTTGGTCATAATTTTCGTGTTACAAGACATGTAACTTATCATGTTAAAGAGTATACTTGCAAAAATTGCAAAAGAGAATTAACCACAAATGGAAATGGACGCTTAACTGCGTTAACACCTAAATTTAAAGAAATAAATGACGTTTTAGAACGAATTCACAGGAAACGTTCAAAGAAAAAAACAGAAACATCACCATTAATACCAATAAGTGATTTATTAATTTTTAGTCATTAAAATTTTTCCACCCTTGTGCTTTTAAAGGAATTTTAGTTTCAGCTCTAGTAACTAGATGAACACCTTCTTTTTCTTCTTTTATATAACCAATAACACTTAAGCTAGGGTTTCCTTTTATTTTAGGAAAATCTTCCTGAGAGATTGTGAATAATAACTCATAATCTTCACCTCCATTTAAAGCAATTGTAGTACTATCAATATTAAACTCTTCACATGTAGAAATAACCTGCGGGTCTAATGGTATTTTTTCTTCATATAAATCGCAACCTACCTTACTCTGTTTACAGATGTGAATAATTTCAGAGGATAAACCATCACTTATATCAATCATAGAAGTTGGATTAACCTCTAAATCACTTAGTAATTTAATAACATCTTTACGCGCCTCTGGCTTTAACTGTCTTTCAATAATATATGAATATGGCTCTAAGTCTGGTTGATTATTTGGGTTAACTTTATACACTTCCTTTTCTCGTTCAAGAATTTGTAAACCCATATAGGCAGCACCTAAATCACCACTTACAACAAGTAAATCATTTGGTTTTGCACCATTTCTATAAATCTCCTTATTATCTTCTACTTCTCCTATTGCAGTTACAGAAATCAATAAACCAGTATTAGAAGATGTTGTATCTCCTCCTACCACATCAATGTTGTAGATTTTGGCGGCTGTTTCAATTCCTGCATACAAATCCTCAAGAGCTTCTAATGGAAATCTATTAGATACAGCAATTGACACGGTAATTTGGGTAGCAATAGCATTCATTGCATATACGTCTGATAAATTTACTATTACAGCTTTATATCCTAAATGCTTAAGAGGCATGTAACTTAAATCAAAATGGATGCCTTCTACCATTAAATCTGTAGTAACTACAACTTTTTTATTTTCAAAATTCAACACAGCGGCATCATCACCAATGCCTTTTACTGTTGATTTTTGGTTAATTTTAAAGTTTTTGGTTAAGTGATCTATAAGACCAAATTCACCTAAATCGTTCAATTGTGTTCTTTGTTGATTTTTATCTTCTATCATGCTACAAAAATAAGAAGCTATATTTGTTTTTACTATATTTATACCAAAACTAAATTTATTTAGTTATAATAGAAAAAAATGTTATGAAGTTACAAAACCTTTATATGCTATTCTTAGCATGTATACTAGTTTCTGTTTTTCAATCTTGTAATGATGAATCCGTTGAAAAAACAGAAACTATTGACACTGTCGATTCTGTTTTAGCAGTTTGTGAAAATGGTTTTGCTGGTATGTACCCATGTAATGATTACGATTTAATTGGATTCGTCTCAATAAACGACCTAGGCGGCAACAACTCTGCAGGAAATGATTGTTGGGGTTGGGTCGATCCGGAAACTCAGAAAGAATACGTTTTATTTTGTACAACAACCGGAGTTGCTTTTGTTGATATTTCAGAACCAAATGAACCAGTTATAATTGGTAAGTTACCAACTGCCACTGTTAATAGCTCATGGAGAGACATTAAAGTAAACAATAATTACGCCTTTATAGTAGCTGATAATGCTGGTAACCATGGAATGCAGGTTTTTGATTTAACAAGATTAGGATCAGTTACAAATTTTCCAGAAACATTTTCAATTGATGCCCATTTTACTGAATTTGGTAGTGCTCATAATATTATAATTAACGAGGCAAATACATATGCCTATATTGTTGGTACTGGCAGAACTTCTCCATATCAAGGAGGGACAATATTTATAGATATAGAAAACCCAATCAACCCAACAAATGCAGGCACGCTTGATGGCTACTCTCATGATGCTCAAGTGATAGTCTACAATGGCCCTGATACTGACCATACTGGTAAGGAAATTTTCATTGGTAGTAATGAAGATGAAATAGTTATCGTTGATATAACCAATAAATCTAACCCAATTCAACTATCCTCAGTAAGCTATAGCAATATTGGTTATACACACCAAGGCTGGTTCACAGATGATTTAAGGTATTTTATTTTAGGAGATGAACTTGATGAATTTAATATTGGAAACAACACAAAAACCATAGTTTTTGATTTTTCCGATTTAGATAACCCTACATTTCATTTTAATTATTTTGGACCCACACAAGCTATCGACCATAATGGTTATGTAAATGGAGACACATTTTATCTAGCAAATTATAGAGCTGGCGTAAGAATGATTGATATCTCAAATATTGAAAATGGATCCATGAACGAAGTTGGTTTTTTTGATACTTACCCAGAAAATAATTTAGCAGATTTCAATGGTGCATGGAGTGTTTATCCATACTTTCCTAGTGGCAATATTATTGTTAGCGATATTGACCGTGGGTTATTTATAATACGAAAAAGCGATTTATAAAATACATATTGTGAATACATATAAAAACTCCATATTATTAGTTTGGGGTTTGTGTGCCTTAATTTTATTTAACTGTTCAAAAGACAAAAGTCCTGAACATGAGACTCCAAATCCAGTAATAAATTTTGTAAAAACTTTAGGCGGCAGCTTAAATGAAAGTGCACAATCTATTATCAAAACTTCAGATGAAGGTTACGCGGTTTTAGGTTACACTCAAAGTACTGATGGTGATATTACAAACAAAACAAATGAGTCATTTGATTATTGGTTACTTAAATATGATTTAAATGATAATTTGCAATGGCAACAATCATATGGTGGAACTGATGATGATAGAGGCTTCGACATCATCCAAACCTCAGATAATGGATATGCAATATTAGGCTACAGCAAAAGTAGCGATGGAGATGTTACAATGAATAATGGTGCTCAAGATTTTTGGATTACAAAATTAAACTCCACAGGAAATATTTCATGGCAAAAATCATTTGGCTTTGCAGGTGCAGACAATGGCATTTCACTCATCCAAACTAATGATGGTGGTTACTTACTAACTGGCGTTTTAGATGTTTCAGCGTCTGGTGGAGAAGGAAATAGCAAGTCATATTTAGCAAAATTACATGCGGGTGGTGATTATTGGGCAATAAAAATTGATGCTTCCGGAAACAAAGAATGGAGTCGTTACTATGGTGGCTCTTTTACCGACACACCTTACGGAGCTATACAAACTCAAGATAATGGCTATATTATTGTAGGTTCTTCTGATAGTGATGATCTTGATATTTCAAATAATAAAGGCTCATATGATTTCTGGATTATAAAGATTTCTGAAAATGGATCTCTAATTTGGGAAAAATCGTTTGGAGGCTCAGAAATTGATGAAGCTCGGGCAATAACCGCTTCTGGTGATGGAAATTATATTATTGCTGGAGATACTAGAAGTAGTGATTTAAACGTTTCCAAAAATAATGGTGCTGCCGATTTATGGGTAATTAAAATAACCCCAAATGGTGATTTAATTTGGGAAAAAACTTTTGGCGGCAGTAGTTTTGATGTTGGTCGTTCAATCAACAAAACTCAAGACAATGGTTTCATAATTTCTGGAAGTTCAAGAAGTGCAGATGGTGACATTTTAACTAATCAAGGGCAAAATGACGCTTGGGTTTTAAAAATAGATGCAAATGCAAATTTAATCTGGCAAAAAACCATTGGAGGTTCCGATATTGATTTTGCTTATGATGCTGTTGAGCTTGAAAACCAAACTATTGTTGCCGTTGGAGAATCAAGCAGCAATGATTTTGATATCACTGAAAACAAAGGATTCAGCGATTTATTAATTATAAATATTAAAGAATAATAATGAAAAAAATAGCCTCAATATTTCTAATTTGCTTACTTGTTTTTTCATGTCATGAAGACAAGGACGATACTATTTCTCAAGCAAGTACAACATTTAAATTCATTCATAATTGGGATGGAACAGCGGTTACAAATGCAGATTTTAATACCATTAAATTCACCAATGCCAATGGTGAGCAATTAAGCATAGAGAAACTTCGATATCTTATATCAAAAATTACATTTACAACTAGTACAGGTGAAAAACTCGTTTTAAGTGGTTATAATTTAATTGATGTAACCAATGATAGCAATTTATCTTTTACATCAACAACATCTATCCCACTGGGTTATTACAGCAATGTATCTTTTACATTTGGTTTTGATAATGAAGATAATTACAATAATAATAATTACGTCGATTTAAATTCAGCATCCTGGAATGTACCCGAAATGTTAGGTGGCGGTTACCATTATATGCAATTAGAAGGTAAATTTATTGATAACACATCTGCCGAAGTCGGTTACGCTTACCATGCTATTAGAGCAGTTGATACTTCTGGGGCTACTCTAGAATTTCAAGATACTTTTCTTGAAGTGGATTTAGGCGAAGTTACTATAACAAATAATACTACTTTCAATATTGAAATGAATATTGCCGAATGGTTTAAAACTCCAAATACATGGGATTTAAATGTATTAAATAATATGCTTATGCCTAATTATGATGCTCAAATTATGATGTATGAAAATGGTCAAAATGTATTTAGTTTAGAGTCAATAACACAATAAGCAAGTTGAAAAAATGGATATTACATATTTGTCTATTGCTAGTTTTTATTTTTATATCATGTAAAAATGAACCCCTAGAGGAGTATGTAGCTATTCCAACTCCAAGCACATTAAAAATTCCTCAATTATTTGAAGACAATATCTTAAATCCAGTTATTCCAATAGATAATCCACAAACTGTTGAAGGTATAGTATTGGGCAAAAAACTCTTCTTCGACCCTATTTTATCAGGAGATAACACACAAGCTTGTGCAGATTGTCATGCTTCTCAAAATGCCTTTACAGATTCTGATAGATTTAGCGATGGTATCGACGGTTCTTTAGGCAATAGAAACTCAATGCCATTATTCAATTTAGCATGGAATTATGATGAAAAATTCTTTTGGGATGGGAGTGTCTTTAGTCTAGAACATCAAGCTTTTGTACCCGTTTCAGACCCCATAGAAATGAAAAGCAATTGGAAGGATTTAGTTGAAGAGCTTCAACAACACCCTGACTATCCAAATTTATTTCAGCAAGCATTTCAAACTTCAATAATCGATTCAACACTCGTAGTAAAAGCTATTGCACAATTTGAACGAACATTAATTTCATCAAACTCCAAATTTGATAAATACCTTTTAGGTGAAGTTGAACTCACTCCAGAAGAATTAAGCGGATTTAATGTTTTTATGGATGAAAACAAAGGCGATTGTTTTCATTGTCATGGAAGCGATAAAAACCCGTTATGGACAGATAATATTTTTCACAATAATGGTTTAGATGAAACCTTTACCGATTTAGGTTTAGGTGCCGTAACTGGAGATCCAGCCGATAATGGGAAATTTAAATCACCATCACTTCGCAATTTAGCATTTACAGCTCCCTACATGCACGATGGCAGGTTTTTAACTTTAGAAGAAGTTATTAATCATTACAGCGAAGGCTTGAAAAATTCTTCAACTATAGACCCATTAATGAAAAAAGTTGCTCAAGGTGGTGTTGGATTATCAGACCAAGATAAAGCCGACTTAAAGGCTTTTTTGTTATCGCTTTCAGATTATGAATTTATAAATAATACCGACTTCACAAACCCATAATAAAAAACTATAAAATCATATATTAATATAATGTTAGGTTATATGGTAATCCGTGACTTATATTGTATATTTGCACTCTATTTAGAGCAAATCTAATTAAAGAATTATGATAAAAGTTTCTGAAACAGCTAAAAAGAAAGTTATTGAGCTTATGCAAGATGACGGCTATAACCCAAATACAGATTTTGTTCGTGTTGGGGTTAAAAGTGGTGGTTGTTCTGGTTTATCTTACGATTTAAAGTTTGATAAAGAAAATCAAGAAGACGATAAGGTATTTGAAGATAACGGAGTTAAAATCATTGTTGATAAAAAAAGTTTTCTATATCTCATAGGAACAACACTTGAATATTCTGGAGGATTAAACGGAACTGGTTTCGTTTTTAATAACCCAAACGCAAACCGCACTTGTGGTTGTGGAGAATCATTTTCATTATAAAAATTAAGAAAGAAGAATTATGTCGAAGTATACCGAAGATGATTTACGCGAAGAACTTAAAACCAAAGAATACGAGTACGGTTTTTATACAGATATAGAGTCTGACACATTTCCTGTTGGTTTAAACGAAGATATTGTTCGTGCTATTTCTAAAAAGAAAGAAGAACCAGAATGGATGACCGAATGGCGATTAGAAGCTTTTAAAGCTTGGAAAGAAATGATTGAACCAGAATGGGCAAACGTACATTACACAAAACCAGACTTTCAAGCCATTTCCTACTATTCTGCACCAAATAGCAAACCTAAATATGATAGTATAGATGAAGTTGACCCAGAATTATTGGCAACTTTTGAAAAACTAGGAATTTCTCTTGATGAGCAAAAAAAATTAGCAGGTGTAGCTATGGATGTAGTTGTAGATTCCGTTTCGGTAGCCACAACATTCAAAAAAACATTAGCAGAACAAGGTATTATTTTTATGAGTATTTCTGAGGCTATTAAAGAACACCCAGAACTTGTAAAGAAATATATTGGAACTGTTGTTCCGCAAAAAGACAACTTTTATGCGGCGTTAAACTCTGCTGTATTTAGTGATGGTAGTTTCTGTTATATTCCAAAAGGCGTACGTTGCCCAATGGAATTATCAACATATTTTAGAATTAACCAAGCAGGAACAGGACAATTTGAAAGAACACTTGTAATTGCAGATGAAGGCAGTTATGTAAGTTACCTAGAAGGTTGTACGGCTCCAAGTAGAGATGAAAATCAATTACACGCTGCCGTTGTAGAGCTTATTGCTTTAGATGATGCCGAAATAAAATATTCAACAGTACAAAACTGGTTTCCTGGAAATACTGAAGGTAAAGGTGGTGTTTTCAATTTTGTAACAAAACGTGGTTTGTGTGAAAAGAATGCTAAAATTTCTTGGACACAAGTTGAAACAGGTTCTGCCGTTACATGGAAATATCCTAGTTGTGTGTTAAAAGGCGATAATTCAGTTGGTGAGTTTTATTCAATCGCAGTAACCAATAATTATCAACAAGCCGATACTGGTACGAAGATGATTCATTTGGGAAAAAACACCAAATCGACTATCATTTCAAAAGGAATTTCCGCAGGAAAATCTCAAAATAGTTACCGTGGTTTAGTTCAAATAAATTCAAGAGCAGATAACGCGCGTAATTTTTCGCAATGTGATAGTTTACTTATGGGTAATGAATGTGGTGCACATACATTTCCATACATTGAAGCTAAAAATAAATCGGCAAAAATAGAACACGAAGCAACAACAAGTAAAATTGGTGAAGACCAAATTTTCTATTGTAACCAACGTGGTATAGATACAGAAAAAGCTATCGCTTTAATTGTAAATGGTTTTAGTAAAGAAGTTTTAAATAAGCTCCCTATGGAATTTGCTGTTGAGGCTCAAAAATTATTAGAAATAAGTTTAGAAGGAAGTGTTGGATAAATTGTTATTGATTTCAAAAATGAAAAAAATAGTCATTTTACTTTTGTGTATTTCTGTTTTTTTAAACTGTAAAAATGATAAAAAAACTGAACAAACAAATGAAACCATTTCAACAGAAAGTTCAGACCGTACTGAAAAACAAAATGATGGTTTAACCTTATTAAAAGGTGAATTCGTTTATCATGGAGATGCTGCTGTTTTACAAACACATGCCGAAATTTATGGCGTTTTTATAACAGACAAGATGTTGGAGCTAAACAACATGGCAGAAAAATATAAAAAAGAACCAACAGACATGGTTCAAGTTGAAATAAGAGGAAAAGTAACAAATAAAAAAGACGAAATAATTCTTTGGGACAATAAAGTTGAAATTGTTGAAATATTAAACGTTTCACCGCCAAAGGACATAAATAACGTTGTAAAATTAGGACAATAAGAGTATGTTAAAGATTGATAATTTACACGCAAGTGTTGAAGATAAAAGCATTTTAAAAGGTATTAACCTTGAAGTAAAACCAGGTGAAGTACACGCTATTATGGGACCAAATGGTTCTGGTAAAAGTACTTTAGCATCCGTTATTGCTGGTAAAGAAGAATACGAGGTAACTAAAGGAAATATCCTTTTTGAAGGTGAAGATATTGAAGAGTTATCTGCCGAAGAGCGTGCACATAAAGGCATCTTTTTATCGTTTCAATATCCTATTGAAATTCCTGGTGTATCTGTTACTAATTTTATAAAAACAGCTATTAACGAATCGCGTAAAGCAAGAGGTTTAGAAGATATGCCTGCTAAAGACATGCTTAAACTTATTCGTGATAAAGCTGATTTATTAGAAATCGATAGAAAGTTTTTATCACGTTCTTTAAATGAAGGATTTTCTGGTGGAGAGAAAAAACGTAACGAAATTTTTCAAATGGCGATGTTAGATCCAAAATTAGCCATACTAGATGAAACAGATTCTGGGTTAGATATTGATGCACTTCGTATTGTAGCAAATGGTGTTAACAAACTTAAAAGTAAAGACAACGCAGTAGTAGTAATTACACACTACCAACGTTTGTTAGATTATATCGTTCCAGATTTTGTTCATGTACTTTACAATGGTAAAATAGTAAAATCGGGTACAAAAGAACTAGCTCACGAACTTGAAGAAAAAGGTTACGACTGGATTAAAGAAGAAGTGAACGCTTAATATTTGAGCAAATGGATTTAAAAGAAAAATTGTTATCATCGTTTATGGTTTTTGAAGACCAAGTAGATTTGGATTCTTACGTACACAATCTTAGAAACGATGCCATAAAAATATTTGAAGAAAAAGGTTTCCCTACAAAAAAGGAAGAAGCTTGGAAATACACCTCTTTAAATAAAATTTTAAAAGAAGACTATAGTGTTTTTCCAAAACAAGAAAACACAATAGAATACAGCGATATTAAAAAGTATTTTATTCACGATATAGATTCTTATAAGATTGTATTTATAGACGGAAAATATTCATCACATTTATCACAAACCACACATGATGGTATGGATATTTGCTTGATGTCTGCAGCAATGTCTAAACCTAAGTATCGTTTAGTTATTGAAAATTACTTTAATAAAGCAGCAATTAAAGATAGCTTATCATCTTTAAACACAGCTTTTTCAAACGAAGGTGCTTACATTCATATTCCAAAAAATAAGCTGGTTGAAAAACCAATTCAAATCATACATTTTTCAACAGGCAATGAGGCTGCAATTATGTTACAACCTCGTAACTTAATTGTAGTTGACGAGAATTCTCATGTTCAAATTATAGAACGTCATCAAAGCTTAACAGATAACCCTGTTTTAACAAATAGTGTTACCGAAATTTTCACCAATAAAAGAGCCATTGTCGATTATTATAAAATTCAAAACGACAATTTAAATGCTTCTTTAATAGACAATACGTTTATAAAACAAAAAAAGGAAAGTATCGCATCTGTTCATACATTTTCATTTGGTGGTAAATTAACACGTAACAATCTTAATTTCTATCAAGAAGGCGAGCGTATTGATTCTACATTAAAAGGTGTTACTATTATAGGCAACAAACAACATGTAGACCACAATACTTTGGTACACCATATAGAACCAAATTGCGAAAGCCATCAAGATTATAAAGGTATTTTTGACGACAGCTCTACAGGTGTTTTTAATGGTAAAGTAGTTGTAGAAAAAGAAGCTCAAAAAACCAATGCTTTTCAAGCTAACAATAACATTTTAATAAGCGATAAAGCTACTATAAATACCAAACCGCAATTAGAAATTTTTGCCGACGATGTAAAATGTTCACACGGTTGTACTATTGGTCAGTTAGACGAAAGTGCTTTGTTTTACATGCAGTCCAGAGGTATTCCTAAAAAAGAAGCAAAAGCACTTTTAATGTATGCATTTAGTAACAATGTTTTAAGTTCGGTTAAAATTCCGGAAATGAAACAACGCATCACCAAGATTATTGCTAATAAATTAGGTGTTAACATTGGGTTCGATCTCTAAAATTTTTTTGAAGCTAATCCCGCTTTCGGCAGTCGCTCTCTTTGAGGAGCTCCAACAAATGCCTCAATCGGGGCTAAACACAAAGCTATGTTTAATGTAGAAGACATACGAAAAGACTTTCCCATACTTTCTCGTAAAGTAAACGGTAAACCTTTGGTGTATTTTGATAATGCTGCAACCTCACAAACGCCGCAGCAAGTTATAGATGTTATTGTAGATTATTATTCAAACTACAATGCAAACATACATCGTGGTGTACATACATTAAGCCAAGAAGCAACCGATTTGTACGAGCAAGCCAGATTAAAAATTCAAAAACATTTCAATGCAAAAAAACCGCATGAAATCATTTTTACTTCTGGAACAACTCATGGTATTAATCTTGTAGCAAACGGATTCTCTTCATTGTTAAAAAAAGGCGACGAAATAATTGTATCGGCCTTAGAACATCACAGTAATATAGTGCCTTGGCAAATGCTTTGCGAACGCACAGGAGCAATTTTAAAGGTTATCCCAATGAACCTTGAAGGCGAATTGGAGATGACTAAATTTAACCAGCTTCTTTCTACAAATACTAAATTAGTATTTGTAAATCATATTTCAAACGCTCTAGGAACCATAAACCCTATTGAATATATTATTAAAGAAGCTCATAAAGTTGGTGCAGCAGTTTTAATAGATGGTGCACAATCATGTGCACACTTAAAGCCAGATGTCCAAAAATTAGATGTCGATTTCTACGTAGCTTCCGCTCATAAAATGTGTGGACCAACAGGAGTTGGTTTACTTTACGGTAAAGAAGAATGGCTTAAAAAATTACCGCCTTACCAAGGTGGAGGCGAAATGATAGCCGAAGTAACTTTTGAAAAAACGACCTACGCAGATTTACCACATAAATTTGAAGCAGGAACTCCAAACATTTGTGGAGGTATTGCTTTTGGAGCAGCGATAGATTATATGAATGCTATTGGTTTTAATACTATAGACAAGTATGAAAATGAGCTTTTAGATTACGCTACTCAAAAACTTCTAGAAATTGAAGGTTTAAAAATTTATGGAACTTCAAAGCACAAAACATCTGTTATTTCTTTTAATCTAGAAGGTATTCACCCTTACGATGTGGGCACTATTTTAGATAAACTAGGTATAGCAGTTCGCACAGGTCACCACTGCGCACAACCTATTATGGATTATTTTAAAATTCCTGGTACTGTTCGTGCTTCATTTTCTTTTTACAACACAAAAGCTGAAATTAACACTTTAGTTGAAGGCGTTAAAAAAGCAAAAATGATGCTTTCTTAATAATTATTCTTTTATTTATTTGTTAAATAATTATCAATCCCACTGCATTTCGTCGAATAATTAACAAATTTTTTACGAATATGTAAGATTAATTCTAAAATAATTATATCTTCAGCGGCGACTAATTTAAATTATTTTATAATGAAAAGATTATTTTTAAGTATGGCGGCTGTTGCCTTATTATTTACAGCATGTGATGATGACAAAAATGAAATCACTCAAGAACAAGAAATTGATATGAGTGATTTTTATCTTTACACCGATTTGAATGAAGATGTAGCTTCAAAATCGAATAATGGTAAAGACAAAACCAAAACTTGCTATTCCATGAATGTGCTTAATAGACAACTTGATGAAAATCCTGGTTTAGCAAAAAAAATGTATGATGTTGAATATCATACTAGAAAATTTATAGCAGCAAAAGGCAAACCTACCAATCCTGGAAATGGTGGCGGTGGCGGTGGTGGTGAAGAGCCAACACCAGATAACTTAGGTGTAATTAATATTCCTGTAAACGTTATTGTGGTATATAGTAACTCTAACGAAAATATTAGCAATGCTCAAATAAGCTCGCAAATAGCAGTGTTAAATAGTGATTTTAGAAAAACAAATAACGATGTAAATCAAGCACCTTCTGAATTTGCTGGATTAGCTGCAGATAGTGAAATTACATTCACACTAGCAAATACATTTAGATATTCTAGTACAACAACCTCTTGGGGAACTAGTAATGCAGTAAAAAGTGCTTATCCTCCAGTATCTCCAGAAACTCACTTAAATATATGGGTATGTAATATTGGTGGAGGAATTTTAGGTTATGCACAATTTCCTGGAGGTAGCTTAGCTACAGATGGTGTTGTTTGTTCTCCTCAATTCTTCGGTACTACAGGATATGTTCAAGCTCCGTTTGATAAAGGAAGAACTATGACTCACGAAGTTGGCCATTATTTAAATTTACGCCACATTTGGGGAGATGGTAGATGTAAGCAAGATGATTTTGTTTCTGATACACCTTCATCTGATGGACCAAACTACGGTTGTCCTTCATACCCAACTGTTAATTGCAGAACAAATGATATGACTATGAATTATATGGATTATGTTGACGATGCTTGTATGTATATGTTCTCTGAGGGTCAAAAATCTAGAATGAGAGCTATTTTTGCTTCAGGTGGTGCTCGTGAAAGTATGTTACCATAAATTACAAAACACAACAACTTATTTAAAAGACGCCTACTTTGGCGTCTTTTTTGTATATTATTTTTAAATTTTAAAACATGCAATTTATAAAACTTATAAGCTTAACTCTAATCGTATTTATAACACAATCCTGTAAATGCCAAAAAGAAGTCTCAACTATGCAAGATTCTCTAGAAAAAGCAACACAAACAAAAGAAAACTATGTAATTGAATACACAGCTTCATCGCGAGGTATTTATAATCAAGTAACATTAGATAAAAATAATATATCCACATTACAAAAAAGAGGTGGCACTCCAATCATTAAAAGTTGTACCGAAGAAAACTGGAATAGTATTATGAAACATTTTAAATCAATTGATGTTCAAAACATTTCAACATTAAAAGCTCCTAGTAAAAAGTTTCAATTTGATGGTGCTGCAATCGCACATTTAAAAATTACTAAAGGCGATAAAACTTATGAAACTCCACCTTTTGATCATGGAAATCCACCTGAAGAAATTGCAGAACTTGTTAAAGAAATCTTATCAATTTCAGAAAACATTGAATAGCAACTTTTGTTGTTGTATTTTTGTATAAAAATTTGTGATTGTGACTATTGAAGAGATTCAAAACGAAATAATTGACGAATTCTCAATGTTTGAAGATTGGGAAGAGCGTTACCAGTATATGATTGATTTAGGGAAAGATTTACCTTTAATTAACGACAAATACAAAACCGATGATAACATTATAAAAGGTTGTCAAAGTAAGGTTTGGGTTCATGCCGAAATGAAAGACGATAAAATAGAATTTACTGCCGATAGTGATGCTATTATAACTAAAGGTATTATTGCTATTCTAATTCGTGCGTTTTCAAATCAGCACCCTCAAGATATTATTAATGCAAATACCGATTTTATTGATAAAATTGGACTAAAAGAACATTTATCGCCTACACGTGCTAATGGTTTAGTAAGTATGATAAAACAACTTAAAATGTATGCTATTGCATACCAAACACAGTTAAAATAATGAGTGATATAACAATAGATACTACCGAATTAGGTGAAAAAATAGTAGGAATACTAAAAACAATTTACGATCCAGAAATTCCTGTAGACATTTACGAATTAGGATTAATATACGACGTATTTGTAAACGAAGATTACGATGTTAAAATATTAATGACTCTAACAACTCCTAACTGCCCTGTGGCAGAAACTCTACCTTTAGAGGTTGAAGAAAAAGTAAAATCGCTTGATGCTGTAAAAAGTGCTGAAGTAGAAATTACTTTCGATCCACCATGGACTCAAGAATTAATGAGTGAAGAAGCAAAGCTTGAATTGGGAATGCTATAAACAATTTGCACTCACGGTTTTTAGTAAAAAAAAATTAAATTAATGGTCACCTTTAGCGCAGTCGAAAGGTCATAATAATATGTCAGACGAAATTATAAATCGTGTTGCTAATAGTAAATTAGTTACTATAAACCTTGAGGATTATTACCCTGAAGGCAAGCGCGTATTATTTGATATTAAAGACTGGCTTTTTGAAGGTTTTGTGTTACGCGAAAAAGATTTTAGAAATCAGGTTTCAGAATTTGATTGGTCGCAATTCAAAGACAATTATATAGCATTAACTTGTAGTAGCGATGCTATAATTCCTGGTTGGGCTTTTATGTTGTTAAGTATTCAATTAGAGCCTTATGCTAAAAAAATAATTATTGGTAACCTAGAAACATTAGAAACTTCAATCTATCAAGATGTTTTAAAAAATCTGGATGTTTCTAAGTTTAAAGACAAACCTATAATTATAAAAGGATGTTCTAAAAAACCTGTACCACAAAATGCATATATCATGCTAGCAACAAAGTTAAAACCTGTTGCAAAATCTATTATGTACGGTGAAGCATGTTCTTTTGTTCCGCTTTATAAAAACAAATAAAAAACACTAATTTTATTTGTGACTTTATTATAAAAAAGGGTCTTAACCATGAACTAATTTAAAGTTTAGGTGATTCTTTTTTGAAAGAAAATTCACTTATCTTTGCACGCATTTTATTAAAAACAAATAAAAATGAAAAAAACCTTATTATTATTCGCATTGTTTATCGGAATGGTTTCGATAAATGCACAGACTAAAGAAGAATTAGAAACTCAAAAAGCTGAGAAGCAAGCGGTAGCTGATGCTGCTCAAGCTGAAGCTAATGCATTACAAGCTCAAATTGATGCCTTACCAGGTTGGAGAAAAGGTGCATTTGGTACTATTGGTGGTAGTATATCAGAATTTAGTAACTGGTATTCTCAAGGCGCACCAGACAATGCTTCTGGTAACATTGGTTTTACCGTTAATGGTTTTGCTAACTTAATTCAAGAAAAGTTTTTCTGGAGAAACAATCTTAATGTAAATTTAGGATGGGTAAAACTAGACGACAAAAATGATCCTAACGATAGTGAAGATTTTAGAGAAACTACAGATGTATTTAACATTACTTCTTTATACGGAAGAAACATTGCTAAAAACTTAGCAGTATCTACTTTAGGTGAATATAGAACAACTATTTTAAACAACTTTAACGACCCTGGATATTTAGATTTAGGAGTTGGTTTAACTTGGACACCTATTGAAAACTTAGTAGTAGTAGCACATCCATTAAACTATAACTTTGTTTTTGCTAAAAATGATGCTGTTTTTGAATCCTCTCTAGGAGCTAAAATAGTTGCAGATTACACTAGACAAATTGGAGCCGTTAATTTTAAATCTAACTTCTCTACATTTCAAAGTTATAAAAGCGGAGATTTATCTAACTTCACTTGGATAAACTCTTTTGGTTATACATTATGGAAAATGATAGGTGTTGGTTTTGACTTTGGTTTAAGAAGCAATAAACAAGAAGCTGCAAACTTCCAAGGTGTTGCTTTACCAGATGCAGATAATAAATTACAGTCTTATTGGTTAGTTGGTTTAAACTACAGCTTATAATTTATTACTCATAATACATAAAAAAAGCGCTTCTAAAAGAAGCGCTTTTTTTATTACCTATTCCTCCTCTCCTAAGTTTTCATAATTATAATCTGGATACAGAAAATGATTATATGGGAAACGAGTAATATGAATCTCTCTTACCTCATCATAAACACGCTTTTTAAAATCTTCTAAATTTTGTTTGTTTAAAGCTGAAATAAATAAAGCATTATCTCCTACTTTATTCATCCAAGTTTTTTTCCATTCCTCTAAAGTGTAATGTCTTTCTGTGCGTTCTGTTTCAAGATCGTCTTTATCAATCGATTCTGGTTGATAAGCATCAATTTTATTAAACACCATAATCGTTGGTTTATCACCGCTTTTTATTTCACCTAAAATTTTCTCGACAGAAGCTATGTGCTCTTCAAAATTAGGATGTGAAATATCAACCACGTGAAGCAATAAATCGGCTTCTCTAACCTCATCTAGTGTACTTTTAAAACTATCTACTAACTGTGTAGGTAGTTTTCTAATAAATCCTACGGTATCACTTAATAAAAATGGTAAATTTTGAATTACTACTTTTCTAACAGTGGTATCGAGAGTTGCAAATAGCTTATTTTCAGCAAATACTTCACTTTTGCTAATTACATTCATGAGTGTAGATTTACCAACATTGGTATACCCAACCAAAGCAACACGAACCATTTTACCACGGTTACCACGTTGCACCGCCATTTGTTTGTCAATGGTTTTTATACGCTCTTTTAAAAGTGATATTTTATCACGTACAATACGTCTATCTGTTTCAATTTCGGTCTCACCAGGTCCGCGCATTCCAATACCCCCTTTTTGACGTTCAAGGTGTGTCCACATACCTCTTAACCTAGGCAGTAAATATTCACATTGTGCCAATTCTACTTGGGTTCTGGCGTAACTGGTTTGTGCGCGTTGTGCAAAAATATCAAGTATTAAATTGGTTCTATCTAAAACCTTAACATTAAGAATTTTACTAATATTTCGTTCTTGAGCTGCAGATAATTCGTCATCAAAAATTGCAGTACCAATATCGTTATCCTCAATAAATTGGCGTACTTCTTCCATCTTACCTGTTCCTATAAAAGTTTTAGGATTTGGCATATCCATTTTTTGAGTAAAACGCTTAATAGCATAACCTCCAGCAGTAAAAGTTAAAAACTCCAACTCATCTAAATATTCTTTAGATTTTTCTTCGTCTTGATCTTTTGTTATAATACCTATTAAAACGCAGCGTTCTAATGCTATATCTTTCTTCTCTATCATAAAAATAATTGAATATGCAAAGTTACATAATTACAAGCATTTTAATTTTTATATTTTTAAGCCTATTTTTGATTTATGACAAACACTTTTGATGATATTCCGGTTCGTGACGATATGCAAACCGTTGCTTTTTACAATCTTGAAAATCTATTTGATTTAATTGATGACAAACATACAAACGATGATGATTTTTTACCCAAAGCCGTTAAAAAATGGACACCAAAACGCTATCAAAATAAATTACGGAAATTAGGCTTTGCAATTTCTAATATTGGAAAACTAGAAACTGGAAAACACCCTAGTATTGTTGGTTTAGCGGAGGTTGAGAACGCTAAAGTTATTGAAGATTTAATAGCTTCTAAACATTTAGAAGATTGTAATTATGACTACGTGCATTATGACTCTTTAGACGAACGTGGGATTGATGTTGCCTTATTATATGACACCTCTGCATTTGAGGTTTTAAATTCTGAAACCTTTACCATTGAATTGTTTGACGATGATGGATTCCCAGATTATACAAGAGATATTCTATTGGTTTCTGGTTTGCTTGATGGTGAAAAAGTAAACATTATTGTTAACCACTGGTCTTCAAGACGTGAAGGTGAAAAAGAAACCGAGCACAAACGTATTGCTTCTTCCAATAAAGTTGGTGAGATTATTTCTTCTTTACGCTTAGAAAATAAAGACTCTAAAATTATTATTGTTGGTGATTTTAATGACGATCCACATAGCAACAGTATTAAACGTTTAGTTGAAAATTACAATTTATTTAATCCCATGGAAACTTTACGTTCTTATAATAGAGGAACTAGCAACCATAGGCGACAGTGGAATTTATTTGATCAAATAATAATTTCTTCTAATTTTTTTAAAACCTCAAATCATTTATTTGAATACAGTTCTGCTAATATTTTTGACGAAGATTTCTTGAAACTATTTAATGGTAGATATAAAGGCACTCCTTTTAGAACCTATGTTGGTAAAAAATATAAAGGTGGCTACAGCGACCATTTTCCGGTATATGCAGTTTTTAAGAAGTAACTTTTCTTGTTATTGATGAGTTGGTACAACTTTAGCAATCTACATCTTAATTAAAGAAAAAGTAAATACTGAAATTTTAAAATTTTAAAGATTAAATTCATGAGATTGCTTGGTGCTTCGCAATGATGAGCAGTATTTAATTTGAAATTAAGCAGCTTGAAACAGAATATAAGTCAATCCTAAAATAGCCAATGGCAATAACCAAAGCAACCAAATATTATAAGTCAGTTTTTTATTTCTAATCATTTTGGCGTTTAAAACTTTTCGTTTTCTACCACCGTATTGCATCCAGTTTTTAAAGTAAATAAAAATTGCTACTAAAACGAATAATGTCCAAGCTTTGTCTGCCGACATAGTATCCATGTGCATTTGCCTAAAAAACTTTGCAAAAAACACACCTAAAAGCAATATTAAACTACATTGTAAGAATGTAACGTAAAATGTAGCGATACTATTGGCTTTCTTACTTTTTTTAGTTTTGTAATGATGAAAAAAATGAAAAAACAAAATGTCAAATGTAGTCATTTGGCTAATTTAGGTTTACTACGGCACATAATCAATACTAATTTCATCAAGTTCATAAACACCATCAAAAGTATCGTGTCCGCTTCCTGTATATTTGAATGCAATGTACATTGTTCCTGAAACACAAGATAAATCTACACTTCCGGAGTTAAACCAAGGCGCAAACGAATCGGTGTCTTTTACAACATAAGCTGCAGATAAAACACCCCATGTTGAAGATGTAATGGTCGCTTCATCGCCATCCCAATCTAAGGAATATAGTACTTCCATAAAACTACTATCAGCAAGACTATTAGAAGTTTTAAAACGCAATGTTTCGCCTTCTTGAACATCTAAATTAATAGCAGGTGTTATTAACCACCCAATATTACTATCATCGCCAGAACTGGCTGGTTGAAATCTTGCCGAACGCCCTAACGAAGCATTTGAAGATGTTGATGAATAACCTTCCCAAGCTTCAGTGCCTGCTTCAATATAGTTTGTCCAACCTTCAATTTCTATGGGCCTGTTATTTCGTTGTGGCTCAAAATCTTCATAAAGTAAGTTTCCTGTCCCTACAGTATTGGCTAATCCACAGGTTAATTCTATGGGGTCGCAACGCTCTTCATTTTCAAAGTTAATATCAGCAGAACTATTGATGATTAACACGTTAAAATCATCTCCAAAATCTCTACTAAAAACGCCTGTTACGCTTCCGCTACCTTGTGGAATTATTAACGATTTAAAATCGGCAAATGTGCTGGTTTGTAAAATCATGGAAATGCCCGAATCGCAACTTTCTAAGGTGCGTAATCCATCAAACTCATCTATAGCCTCACTTGCAAAAGTGGCTCCCAATTCAAACCTATTTAATTGTATGTTATTTAACTGAATTAAGGTGTTTTCATCACGCTCATTTAATATTGATAAATCGCCTATTTTTGGGGTTATATCTGCTATTTCACTACTTCTTAAAATGATATTTTGATATTCTGCAGCCTGAATTTGTTTTACCGTTACAGCATCACCTTTGCCAATGGTTATCACACCATTGCTTTCACCAATGGCTAAACCTGTCATTTTCACATATACTTTTTGGCCAAATTGATAGGTGTCTGATAAATTGCTAACGTTAATATCGATTTTAAACCCCAGTCTTGGATCGCTATCGGGGTTACTGTCATCCGTTTTATTTTGAATGATTAATTCTTCAAAAAAGTTACCCGATTTATCTGAAGAAATCACATAACCTTCAATGTACAAATCAATGTCATCAGCAATAGTTGCCGTAGTTTTACCATCATTTACAGCCTGTTCATATAAAGACTTTATAGCATTAAATGTAGTGATTTGCTCTTGCGGAATAGTGGGTTCACTTATTGAAATATCTGGTATGCTGTAATCATCATCTTTTACACAAGAGAATACAAACAACACTATTGCAAATGCAAAAACCGATTTTATTTTATTTGCTTTCATAACGCTTTATTTTAGATTTCCGCCTTCACTTCGACAAGCTCAGTGCGATACGCGGAAATGACAAATTCTAGAATCTAACATTGAGATTTAAAAAATATGTAGCACCTCTACCATACCAATATTTAGCTCCAAATACTGGTGTTTCTAATGCTTTATCGTTTCTTAATTCTCTATAATTGGCATTTCTGCCTTGTTCAAAACCACCTGATTTATAAGTTTCATCCAAAAAATTGTTTACACTAGCAAAAAGTCCCACATAATACGTTCCTATTTTCCAAGATTTTCCTCCCACTAAGTTTACAACCATATAATCATTAAAACGCTCTTGTTTTAATAGTGCTCTGGCTAAATCTTCATCATAATCATTAAATACATTACCGTCAAAATCTGTATTAAAATTTGAGGATCTTGTTAACGGACTCACATCTACATAAGTATTTGTAAAGAAATTTGTAGTTGCCCCAAACCACCAGAAATCGGGATCGCGATATTCAAAACCAACAGAATATGCGTTTTGTGGACCTGAAGCTAATTTGTAATTCTTTAATTTAGATACGCCAAAATCTTTAAAACCATTTTCAAAACCGGCTGCTACAGATTCCTCATCTGGTTCTGTAGACAGAAATAAATTTGGGTTATTAGCATAAGTAAACTCTCCAACAGCTGCCACACCTTTTAATTTTATAGTTGGTGTAACTTGAGCTTCAACACCTAATTCGCCACCAATATGTTTTTTTTCAATGCCCTGTAAAATCTCTTGTACAAAAGCTGTATTATCGCCACCAATACCATCTGCAAAAAAGAACGATATCTCACTGGCATCACTAATTTTATTGTAATACCCTGTTAGTTTAGCTTTTATTATAGAGGAACGAAAAATATAACTCACATCTAAAGTTGTTATTTTTTCTTCGGAAATATTTGGAACAGTATTGTGATTTTCTCTTGAATTTGAATATGTGTTTTGAATAAAAGGCGCTCTTGAAATATAACCAGCATTTAACCCAAACAAGTGCTTTCCTGTTAATTTATATGTTAATCCTGCTTTTCCACCAAAGCCCGTGAAACTTAGTTTATCACCTTTCCCAAGTGAATTATCTGGAAACCCACCATTTTGATAAATACCTTCTCTTTGGTATTGTGTATTCTTCAAATTCCCTGAAACATAAAAATCTACTTTATTATAAGTGAATTGTGCCTGAGTAAACACACTTAATTCGTTAGCAAATACATTGTAATGATACTTGAATTTTTCACCTTCTGTAACTACTCTATTTGTATTTAGTAAATCATTTTGAGCTTCATCAATATTGGTGGCAAAACCATCAATATCTAAATAGGTTGTTGCTCCTAAAAGATCTAAAGTTTGTGCAAAATTTTCTGATTTTAAGCTCTTATAATTAATACCTGCATTAAGAACAATATTATTATTAATTTCTTTATTTAAAATGGAATTTAGGGTTAATTGGGTGTCATCTACTCTATCTTCATATAAGGCGTAAATGGCATTTCCTCCATTTTCTGCATTGGCAATGTTTGCTGTGTACATAGCATTCCAATCTATTTGGCCATCATTTTGAAATGTTTTTAAAGCTGAATACGCAAATTGCAAATCGTTTGGGAAATTACGTTCAAAATAACTTGGTAATTTTTGGTAATAGGTTGGGCTTGGATTTGCACCTCCACCTTGTGGAAAACCATCAATCAAATCAGTCCCATTATAATCTAACCTGCTATTCCCCAGTTTCCCGAATTGATAAGCTATATTCGTATTTAATGATGTTTTACTGTTTATATTCCAGTAATGATTTAACATAACAATGGGTTCGCTAACTTCCTTTATTCTAGAGTTGCGTTTTTCTCCATCTTGCCAACCCCAGTATTCGTTGTACTTTATGTCTTTTAAATCGTAAACTTCTTGAGTGTTTGGAGAAGATTTTCCCCTTCTATTTGGCGTATAAATTGCCGTTAGATTTATACTGTGTGAATTATTAAAAACTTTTTCTGCGGAAGCGAAAAACGAATTAGAATTATAACTTGTAGCGTCTTGATAACCTCCGTTACCCCAGCGTCTGCCAACTGAAACCACATAAGCCCAATTATTTTTTAATAATCCTGATGCGTATGTTGCCATAACCCGATTGGTATAACTTCTATTTGAAGAAGAATAGGTTAAGCGTCCACCTTCTCTAGCTTTTGAGGCTCTTACATTTATATTTGTTGCGCCTAAAATACCTCCAAAAGTATAATTAGATGGTGCTAAACCTAAAGTTAATTCTTGGTTTCTAAGCACATCGTTTATACCACCCCAATTGCTCCATTGTGGTCTTCCATTGTAAACTTTATTCATTTCAATACCATTAATTAAAATAGTACCATTGTTAGAATCTAAACCACGAACTCTGAAAAAGGAAGAACTAAATTCAAAAGCTGCTGTACGTTGAAATATATCTAAAGATGAGGCCAACAATCCTGAAATATTATCTGCTCCACTGGTATCGTCATTCAATTCATCATCAGATAATGTAATGGTAAACAAATCGGCAGTACTCGATAAATCTCTTTCTAAAGTCATATCGGTAATGTTTACCGTTTTTCCTTCACTTATAATAATTGGAAAGCGTTTTGTAATGTATCCCGATTTAGAAATTCTTAGTATATGTTCCCCTAAAGGGACATTTTCAGTAAAAATAAACTCGCCTAAAACATCTGTTAATACATATTGTTGAGTTTCTTCAATGGTAATAGTAACATCTTCAATTGGTTCAAAAGAGGTGGCATCTTTAACACTCCCCTTAACAAAGGTTTGTTGTGAATATAGTGCAATTGAAAAAATGCTGAATAAGAAAAAGAGTGAGGAGTTCTTCATACTTAAATTTAGACTCAGGTGATTAAAAAATCAACTGAATATCAATTAAATACCAAAATATAAAAGTTTAATTGATTTTCAATAACTTTGGCTTAAGTTTTGCGCTTATTATACGTAAGCTTATCATTTTTTATTAATTATGAATCTTTTAAAACTAAGTATTTCTATTTTTATAATATGTGTATTTATGACTGTAAACGCACAAGAGAAAAAATTCAAGATTCATACTATAGCTTTCTACAATTTAGAAAATTTATTTGACACCATTAACGACCCCAATAAATTTGATGAATTTAGTCCCATTATGGAGCTAAAAACAAACCATAGTGAAGCTTACAAACAAAAAATACACAATATGGCTCGTGTTATTGCTGATATTGGTAATGATGTTACCAAAAATTCTCCTGCTATAATTGGAGTTTGTGAAATTGAAAATAAAACAGTTTTAGAAGATATTGTGAATGACTCACTGTTAATTAGTAAAAATTATGGCATTATTCATTACGATTCTCCTGATGCTAGAGGAATAGATGTGGCTCTTCTTTATCAAAAAAACATATTTACACCCATAAACACAAGTTCTCATGAATTGAAAATTTATGATGACCAAAATCAAAAAAGAATTTACACTAGAAATCAATTATTGGTAAGTGGAAAACTTGAAAATGATTTAATTCATTTAATTGTAAATCATTGGCCTTCTAGACGAGGCGGTGAAGCTAGAAGCAGGCCTAAACGTGTAGCTGCGGCAAAATTGAATAAACATTTAATAGATTCCTTACAAGTTATAGACCCATATGCAAAAATTCTTATAATGGGCGATTTAAATGATAATCCGAATAATACAAGCGTTAAAAAGGTTTTAAAAACTAAAAAAGACAAAAGAAAAGTAGATTTAAAAGGTATATATAACCCATTTGAAAAACTTTATAGAAATGGATTAGGTACAACAGCCTATCGTGATTCTTGGAGTTTATTTGATCAAATTATGGTAACAAAACCATTACTTGAAAAAGATTATAGCTCTTTCAGGTTTTACAAATCCGGCATTTTTAATAAACAATATTTAATACAAAACCAAGGCGCTTATAAAGGTTATCCTTTTAGAAGTTGGTCTGATGGTGGGTTTAGTAATGGTTTTAGCGACCATTTCCCAGTGTATGTATATCTTATTAAAGAAAGTAATTAAACTCTCTTTTACCCAATCCAGGAACTCCAAGGAATTCTTGATAAAAACAGTACCAATGCTATTGAATAGAAAATAGCTATTGTTTTTAATTTAGCTTGCGATGTTAATTTCTTTTTATGTTTAGAATAGCCTATAGTAATTAGAGCAACTGCAATTATATTAACTAAAGGATGTTCTACTAAATACAATCTGTTTATAGAATCTTTCATAATTTCTCCCATACCCAGCTCACTAAACATTTGCAGTCTTGGAGATACAAAATATAAAACTAGCCCTATTAATAGTTGAATGTGAGATACAATTAGTGTAAACAATGACTTTCTAAAATCGTTTGCTTCGTACTCTTTACTTCCCAGTGTTTTTATTATAGCATTCATTGTTGCTATTATCAAAACTATTAGCACTAAATATGCCCAATAGGAGTGGAGTGATCTTACTGTTTCGTACATAATTGTATTTTTTTATTTTATTTAACAAATGTAATAATTAAAAGCATAAAAAAACCGCTTCAGATTGAAGCGGTTTAAATTTAAGTTATTTTTTAATTACTTACTATTCCCATTTATTTTCAGCATCATTACCACCCCAAATTAGAGTTGCTAAATAAGGATTATCAATAAAAGGGTTTCTATTGCCTTGAGCAGCATAAATAACGTCGTTACGTTGCATTTCAAATTCTGAAACAGGGTCTTCAATATTCCATCTTAAGAATAATTCTAGTGAACCAACAGGGTTGAAAGATTCGCCATATCTGATATTTAAATACATAATCATACGAGCTACATCACCTTTCCATTCATTACCAGGATACCACTCGCTATTAAATAGATTATAGGTTGAGCTTCCATTACCATCTCCGTAAGGATTATTACTTCTATTGTTATTTACATTTTCATCACATGCTCTTAAATGGTGTAAATCTGCTTTTACTATCTCATCTTTTGCTTCTCCACCTTCTCCACCAGCGTATAAAGATTGTGGGTAAATGTGTTCGGTATTAAATGTTTGTGGAGAATATGAATTTGAGGGGGAATTGTACTCTTCCCAGTATCTACTTTCACTTGAGTATATTAAAATTACATTGTCTGGGTTATTTAAATCCTCATCGGCATCATACAAATAGTTATGTCTTTGTGAATACTGTAAAACTGTAGTGTGATTTGAAACGGTTAATGTTTCTATTTCATCAAATAATAAGTCGCTATCTTGACTAAATACTACCCCATCGTAATAGTTACTAATGCTTAAAGGTATATTAAAGTTAATAGGTGTTAGTACATTAATAGAAACAGTTGCTGTGGAGCAGTTTGGTGTTTCATCATCATCACAGATGCTATAGGTAAAAGAATCATTACCTGTGAAATCGGTTTGAGGTGTATATGTTATTGTTCCATCAGTATTTAATGTTACTGTACCAATTGTTGAAGCATCATCTATAGAATCTATAACGGCATCGTCTATTAGTTGGTCATTTACCAACACATTTAAGATTTTTTCGCTGTTTTCGTTGATATTGAAGTCATCATTATTTGCTGTTGGATTTCCTTCATCAGTTACAGTAATAGTTACTGTTGCTGTAGAACAGTTTGGTGTTTCATCATTGTCACACAGAGTATATGTAAAGGTGTCTTCTCCTGAAAAGCCATTTGATGCAGTGTAAGTTATTGTATTATCATTATTTAAAATTGCAGTCCCGTTTATAGAACTAATATTCAAATTAGATAAAACGGCATTATCTACTAAACTATCGTTATTTAAAATTTCTAAAGTTATAATATTGTTCTCCTCAACGGTGTATCCATCGTCTACTGCAACTGGATTTCCTTCATCGGTTACAGTTATGGTTACTGTAGCAGTGGAACAATTTGGAGTACTAAAGGAATCGCATATGGTATATGTAAATGTATCTGTACCAATAAAATTTGTATTAGGTGTATAAACTAAAGCATCATTGGCTGTTTTATATATTGTTCCGTTGTTTGATGAAGTTTCATCAAAAGTATTAATTAAGGCATTGTTTTTTAAATCATCATTTTGCAATACATTAATAGTAATAGTTGTGTTTTCTGAAACAGAAGCGTTATCATTAACTGCAATGGGCTTTTCCACAGTTACAGGATCATCACTACCGCAACTTAACACCATAAAAAGGACAATTGTTGATAGTTTATATAAGCTTTTTTTCATAATGAAAGTTTTATAAAGAGAAAAAAACCGCCCCTTTAGGAGCGGTTTAAAAATTATAGCAATTTAGGTTATTCATTATATACCCAAACGCCACCTTCTTTAATTACACTTTTAGTTTCGTTACCAGTAGAACCAGTATATACAACAAAAGTTAATTTATATTTTTGGCCTTCTGCAGCACTTGGGTCTCTAACATCAAGTAATACATTGAATGCTTCTAATAACATATCATCATTCCAGTAGTTTGAGCTACCTGATCTTCTATCAAAACTACCAAAGAACCCTACATTATCGGCAGGTCCAGGATATATTTCTATAAATGCTTCAGAAATCAAGGTTACATCAGCACTTAAAAATGTGTAATTGATGGTGTTATCTGGTACCCAAACACCATTTTCAAATCCATATTGGAAACTAGTTTCAATAACATCAGGTGTAAGTTTCCATTTATCTCCATCAAAAATACTGTGACCGTATTTGGTAACTGTTTCGTCTCCATTATAAAACGCATATTGAACCATAGTTACATCATCAGCTTGAGCGAAAGGAAATAAATCTTCTAAAAAGATATCTAATATATATATATTGCTACTACTGAAATTAGGGAATCTAAATCCAAAAGAATTAAAGTCTGCTTCAGTAAACGTGTATGGAAATTCCCAATCGCCGTTGTTTTTTGCAACTATAGAAGATACTTCAACAACAGTCGCATTTTCAACATATACCCCACCAGTGTAAAGTAAAGTTACTGTTTCTGTACCAACAGAACCATTGTAAATGGCATAAGTTACAGCATAAACATCACCTTCAGTAGCTACAGGTAAAACAATATTAAGGGCTTCTAAAATCATAGCATCTGTCCAAGCATTATCACTAGACCCAACTCTTACATCAAAACTTCCAAAATTGCCTAAGTTTGAGGCAGGATCTGGGTAAGTAGATGCTAAGTCTGTTGCAATAGTATCATAATCATCTCCAGACAATGTATACTCTACAGCGTCTGAACCACTAGCTTCAACATCTAATTTTAAGAAACTATAACCATTATGTTGCACTACAAAAGTTTCTGAACCTGGGCTACCATCATAAATAGGGAAATTAACTACAACAACTTGTCCTGTGTTATATTCTGACGCTAATAATCCTGTAAGCGCTTCTAAAATCATGCTATCAGACCAGTAAGCATCGTTGGATGATCTTCTTTCAAAGTTTCCAAATCTAGCGGCACTACTTGTAGCCTCGGGATACTTGGAGCCTAAAGTACCTTCTATACTCTCAAAATCGCTATCGCTTAGTGTATAAGCTAAAACTTCGGCATTATATGTTAATTCTACAAAAGTTCCATTTTCAGCAGTTTCATAGTTTGAAGATAAATAGTCGTCTATTTGATTCAAGTTTGATAATGTTTCTGAAGCAGTAATTGGTTCTGTTAAAGTTTCATCATATAAATTATAGCCTACATTAACTAATGAACCTTCACCCCATACAGGATATAAATCAGCTAAAAAGTCTGGTATTAGCAAATCAGCTTGATCTTGGTCTTCAAAATATTCTTCACCATTTAATTCTGTTTCATATTCTGCATAATCTTCTGAAGTTAATGTATAGTCTACAGCTCCTACAACTGGACTTGGTTTCGCATCTATATCACTATAAATATCATCTAAAGGATTACAACCGGTAAAGGTTAATCCTAAAATCATTAAGTAAAATATTATTTTTTTCATTTTCAAAGTTTTTTAGAAATTAAGTTTTGCTCCTATACTAAAGGTTCTTCCGTAGCCAAAATACACTAATGCCGTTTCTGTTACAGAACCAGTACCGTCCTGAGCATCAGAGATATACTCAGTATCAAACACATTATTCATTCTTGCCGTTAAACTAGCATCGAAAGGACCAAACTTAAATCCATGTGTCATAGCAACATCAAATAAGCCATAATCAGGCATTTTCCATGCATCAGGCGCACCTTCTACACCACGATCACTAGGATCGAAATCTGCATATATATCTGCGTAATAGTTATAATCTAAAATAAGTCTAGTATCTGGTGCAAACTTATAATTCACTCCTAAAGCTGCAGTAGTTTGAGCTGCATCTGCTACATGTAAATCTTTTATATATAAATCAACCGTTTCAACTACATTTTGGTCTTCATCAAGAATAGAAACATCTGTCACGTTGCTATCCCATCTCCAATCTCCCAGTGATGCCATACCAGTAATATCTAATTTACTAGTTGCTCTAAAGATAAAATCTAACTCGATACCTTGATGAATTGCATTTACCCCTAAAATATTTGCTGCGGCTCTAGTACCATCAGGTTGTTGGAATGTTGCAGTTTCAGTTCTATCATTCCATCTTGTGCTATAAAGGTTTAAATTAGCAGATAATTTTTCCCCTCTAAAACCATAGCCTAATTCAAAACTTGATATTTTTTGGTTTGGCGCATCAGCATTTATATTATCATTACTAAAGTTTAAGAATACAGAATCAAATCCTGGTGCTTTTTCAAAATAACCTAAGTTAGCAAACACATTATGATTTGCATCTATTCTATAATTAGCACCACCTTTTGCACTAAACCCAAAGAAGTTATAACGATCTGTTTCTTGCAATGGATCAGAATCTAAATAAGTGAAATAATCTATTCTTTTATAAGATGTATTAGAGGCTGCTAACGATATAAATGTATTGAAGTTTTCATTTACATCATACTCTAATTGACCAAAGGCTCCTAACCAACCAACTAAACCATCATTATAATAATCTCTTTTGTCTCCTACTTTAAGTGCTGCATTTGGATTGTTTACGTTACCATCATCTAAAGCATATTGAGCACCTAATAAATCTGTTACTTCTGAGAAATGTATCCCTTTGTAGTTTCTATAATCTAAACCAGCTAATAAAACTAAATCTTCGGTTAGGTTTGTTTTTAAAGTAGAAAGTACACCATACCAGTTATGATCGTTACGTGATGCTCTTAAATAGGTTTCTGCACCATTTGCACCTGCAGCAATATTTTCGTCTACTATTTTATCAAAATTTATTGGACCAAAATTACCTGTTCTATAATCACCTTGCCCAGTATTAGCATCAAATCCGAATTTAAAAGTTCCGGCAGTACCACCACCTCCACCAGATCCAAATGATGCGTAAGCAGAAGTATTAATTGAAGTATTATCATTTAAGTCCCAATAATGGTTTATAGACATTTGTGGTTTGTGGTAAAAGTTGTCTTCTTGAAAAGTTACTTGTCCGTTTTTATAACCCCAATCGGCATTAAATTTTCTACCTCTTTCACTTTTTCTATACGTTTCGATTAACTGTCTGTTTTGTCTTTGTCCGTGACGTTGTTTAGCACCAAATGCTGAAAATGACAACTTGTGTGAATCATTAATTTCTTTAGAAATATTAACAAAATATGACACCCCAGAAAACTCAGTACCATCAACATATCCATCGCCTTCAGTTTTTGCAGCAGATACTGTAGCAGCAAAACCGTTATCCATTAAACCAGTAGAGTAAGTTAAGCCATATTTCAAGTAACCATCATTAGCTATTGAGGTTATAACATTTCCTCCTTCTTCAACATCTGTAGTTTTTGTAACTATGTTAATTGTACCACCAATAGAAGGCACTGCAATTTTCGCAGCTCCTAAACCTCTTTGTACTTGCATTTGACTTGTTACATCTCCAAGACCAGCCCAGTTACTCCAAAACACACGACCATTTTCCATGTCGTTTACTGGAATACCATTAATCATTACCGCAACATTTTCAGAATTAAATCCACGAAGGTTTATTCTACCATCACCATAACCACCACCAGCTTTTGTTGCATAAACACCTGGTGTAGATTTTAAAATTTCAGGAAATTCTTGAGTTCCCAGCTTTAGTTCAATATCAGCTGCTCTAACAGTTGATACTGCTACTGGTGTTTTTCTATCTACTGCAACAGAGGCAATAATTTGTATTTCTTCAAGTCCAAATTGACTTGATTCTAAAGAAATAGCTCCTAAATCAGCATTTCCAGTAAAAGCAACAGTCTTAGAGTTATAACCAATATAGGATATAACAATTTCTCCAGAGCTTGTTTGAGTGTTGATTGAAAAGTTTCCATCAAAGTCTGTAACAACTCCATTGGTTGTACCTTTTTCAACAACGTTTGCCCCTGGCAATGGAATGTTAGTTCCAGCCTCTAAAACAGTACCTGTGATAGTGCTTTGTGCCATTATAACTGCAGAGCACAAAAGCATTACAGCTAGGAATAAAAAATTAGTAGTTTTTTTCATAATTCTAATTATGTATTAATTATTTGAAATTAGTCGATGCAAAAATACTGATAATTAAGTATTAAATATTAACCAATTGTTAAGAAATTTAACAATTGTTGATAAAAAAAAGAGGCTAACATTTAAAATATTAGCCTCTTTTCGATTTATTTAGTAAGAATAATTCTTTCTTTTAAGAGATATTCTTATAATAATTCAATAAATTTTGAGTTGAAGAGTCATGTTCGTTTACCGCAGTATTGTTAAATTCTTGTAAAATTTTGTTAGCTAGTTGTTTTCCTAATTCCACACCAAACTGATCATAACTAAATATATTCCAAATAACTCCTTGAACAAATATTTTATGCTCATACATTGCAATTAATTTCCCTAAATTTTCGGGTGTTAATTTGTTAATAAATATGGTATTAGTTGGGTTATTACCTCTAAAAATTTTAAATGGAACGATATTCTTCTGTGTTCCTTCAGCAATTACTTGATGCTCTGTTTTCCCACTCATTAAAGCTTCTGTTTGTGCTAAAAAGTTTGAAATTAACTTATCTTGATGATCTTGATTTCCATGAAGTGATTTTGTAAACCCAATAAAATCTGCTGGTATCAATTTTGTACCTTGATGTATTAGTTGAAAAAATGCATGTTGCGAATTGGTTCCAGACTCTCCCCATATAATAGTTCCAGTTTGATAATCTATTGGTTTACCATTCCTATCAACACTCTTACCATTACTTTCCATAATGCCTTGTTGCAAATAAGTTGCAAACTGATTTAGGTATTGAGAATAAGGAATAATTGCTTCACTTTCAGCTTTAAAAAAGTTATTATACCATACGCTAATTAAAGCTAATAAAACAGGGATATTAGTTGAGAAATCTTCATTTTTAAAATGTTCATCCATTTTGTTTGCCCCTTGTAATAGATTATCAAAATTATTGTAACCTATTGCTAAACTAATAGTTAAACCAACGGCACTCCAAAGTGAAAAACGACCACCAACCCAATCCCACATTGGGAAAATATTATTTTCATCTATTCCAAAAGCTTTTACATTTTTTATATTGGTTGAAACCGCCACAAAATGTGTTGCTATTGTTTCTTTCTTTGCTGATTTTAAAAACCAATCTTTAATTGTATTTGCGTTCGATAGTGTTTCTTGAGTTGTAAATGTTTTTGAAACTATAACAAATAATGTGGTTTCTGGATTTAATTTTTTAATAACTTCATTTACATGATCTCCATCTACATTACTTACAAAGTGTGTAGTTAAATGATTTTTGTAATACTGAAGTGAGTCTACTACCATAGCAGGACCAAGGTCTGAACCACCAATTCCAATATTTACAATATCGGTAAATGTTTCTCCAGTGTATCCTTTTCTGTGACCGTTTACAACATCATTAGTGAAGCTTTCAATTTTTTGTTTCACTTCATAAATTTCGGGCATTACATTAACACCTTCAACTTTAAAGTCTGCATTTTTTGGTGCACGCAACGCGGTATGTAAAACAGCTCTTGATTCTGTTTGGTTAATGATATCACCTGAAAACTGACTTTTAATCGCATCTTTTAACTTAACCTCATCTGCTAGTTCCAGTAAATACTTTATAGTGTCGCTAGTAATTCTATTTTTTGAAAAATCTACATAAAAATCGTCCCATTTAACAGATAATTTATTTGCTCTATCTGCGTCTTGAGCAAACAAATTTCTCATGTGAACATCTTTTACTTCTTCAAAATGCTTTTGTAATTTTTTCCAGGAATTTGTTGTTGTAGGGTTTATAGTAGGTAATGACATGTTATGAATTTGCTTGCGTTATTATTGTTTGTTCTGGTTGGTCCTCTTTAATTTCTGGTTTAAAGAAAATATTATCTAACTTATACTTTATAGGTTTTATAAAGTCTAAATATTCAACTTTTAATGAGTCTGAAATTGGTTTTGCCTCTGGTAATTTTTGTTTAAAAGGATCAACTTCTTTTCCGTTTTTCCAGAAACGATAGCATACATGTGGTCCACCTGTATTACCTGTCATACCAACCCAACCTATAATATCGCCTTGTTTTACAAACTCACCAACTTTAGCTTTTCTTCTACTCATGTGTAAATACTGCGTTGTATATGTTGCGTTATGTCTTATTTTTACATAATTACCATTACCACCTCGTCTTTTAGACTCTGTAACCGTTCCGTTTGCTGTTGCCATAATTGGTGTGCCTATGGGAGCTGCAAAGTCTGTACCTCTGTGTGGTCTAACTCTGTAACCGTAAACTGCAATTCTTCTCTTTAAATTATACCTAGATGATATTCTACTAAACTTTACTGGTGCTTTTAAAAAGGCGCGACGTAAATTTTTAGCTTCTTCATTAAAATAATCTACGATTCCTTTTACAGAATCAGTTTCAAACTCAAAAGCATAAAAAGGCTCTTTATTGTGTTCAAAATAAGCCGCTTTAATATTATGAACACCTGTATAAATAGTATCGTCTATATATTTATCTGTATAAATAACTTTGAAACGGTCGCCTTTTTGGAGGCGTCTAAAATCTATAGTCCAAGCATAAATTTCATCAGCCATTTTATACGCTAATCTAGGGCTTAAACCTTGCTCTTCTAAGGTTTCAGAAATATTATTAGTTATAACTCCTGTTGCTGTTTTTTCAACATATTTAATGGGCTTTCTGCTTGTGTAAGCATGAATAGAATCATTAAAATTTATCACCACATATTCCTCTAAACTAGGTTGATAGATAAAACATTTAGGCATTTCTAATGAGTCTTTAGAGCATAAAAGAGTGTATGGTTTGCCTACTTGAAGACGTCTGATATCAAAAGTGTCTTTGGCTTTTTCTGCTATTTGAAATATTGCTGGGTAACCTACTTTATTGCGTTCTAAAATTTCACCAAAACTATCTCCTTTTTTAATGGTGTCTCTCTTTACAATAAAATCATTTAAATTAAAACCAAATTCTAAGACCTCTTCTGGTTCTTCTATAATTGCTAATTCCTCTTCTAATACAGGTTTTTGTTCTTCTTTTTTACATCCTATAAAACACAATAATACTATACCTAATAGTACTATACTATATTTGTTCCCCACTCTTGTTTCTCTTTTTCTGTCCATAAATCTGGAAAAAATATTCTTTTTTGATATTTTGGGTGCATGTATTTTACCCATTCACTTCCTCCTGTTGCTTCAGCAGTTTTACCTCCTATATTTAAATAATGGTTTGCTGTATTGTAATGCGCCATGACCCATTTAATATTAACTGTGTAATCATAATGTCGCATGGCATCAATTAGTTCTTTGTTTTCTCTGGCTTCCTTAGGAAGCGACTTAAATTTAGAGTACAAATTGTTAAACTGATAAAACTTTGTAAATCTAATAAATTCCTCTTTATAACGCTCTTCAAAAGCTGTTAATGTATAGGTTTTTTTACCAGTTTTATAATCTTTACCTGCGGCTTGCCAATACAAATGTTCGAAAGCATGTTCGTAAGATGAATTTCTATCGATTGTATCTCTAAATCTTTTATCTATTAAATTGATAAGTTCTGTTGATGCAAATTCTATTTTTCGGTATTGGGCACTTTGAAAACCACTAGCAGGAGTTAGAGTAGTTCTAAATTTATTATATTGATCTATATCCATACCGTCTTTCATTATGCTGAAAGAGGAGGTAAGCACATCAAAATAACGACTAACACGCATTATTTTATCTGTGAATATTTCAGCAGATAAATTATCGCTTTTAGCTACTTGTTCAATTTCACTAAGAATCATTTTGAACAGAAGTTCCGAAATTTGATGATACATTATAAACACCTTCTCATCTGGAAAAACAGTACGTTGCACTTGAAGATTCAATAAAGCGTCTGTTTGAATATAATCCCAATAGTTTATTGGTTTACTATGTAATAACCCTTCTAAATGTGCATCGACATCTTGGTCTATGGCTTCGTATTTTTCTTTGAGCTGGTTGGTTATTTTGGAGTTCAAAATTTCTTAATTATTAACAACTATTTTAAACGGATGTTTTAAACCCTTAAAAGCTTCTAAGTCTGCTCTAAGCGATCCTACAGCCAAATCTGCTTTGATGCGTAAAGGTACTTTATTTTTGTCTTTTGACACCCACAGGGTTAAACTTTCTTCTTCTTTAAAAACACGACCTGCCATTACATATGGTCTGAATTTTAAAGCTTCTATAGTGCCAAAATCTGTTTCAATGGTTTCTTCTCCTAAATATTTTAATTTAAACCCATAGTTTTCTTCATCAAAAAACATATCTGTTTTAATTTCATCACCAATTTTCAACTTGCTTACATCTATATTATTACGTAAATAGTAGTAAGTAGATACCATGTCTTGAATGTTAGGCTTTGTAGCAATTATTTTTTTGATATTATGTTTTTTGTCGTTAACATGGGCTTTTTGATTTTTATGATCAAAATCTATTTCTATATCTTTAGTATGACCACCTTCATCAATATTTCTTATGAATTTGTAAGGTGTGATGGTTTCTTTATCAAAATAGCTTTCATATCTATCCTTTACTTTAAAAAACCATTTTATCATTCCGGTAGTCCACCCTTTTCCAACTACATGATACACATCTTTATCTCCTAATTTAGAATCTTTTACAGTAAGTGTAGCATTACCAGCTTTTAGCCAATTACTATAACTCATTTTAAATTTAAACCATTCGCCACTTCCAAAGGCTGATTCTTGTTGCGAATTTGCTATTGGCATAATTGCTATTGTATATATTATAAGTAGTAATTTTTTCATCTTTATTTGGGTAATTGTATTGTAACTCTTGTTACGCTTTTTTATTGTTATAACCTAAAAATTACAATTACTGTTCCAAAAATATAAAAATTCTTTAGACAGCTTGAAACTATTAGAAGTTCTTAACATTAATTTGTTACATAAAACAAAAAAACTCCATCATTATATGATAGAGTTTTTAGTTAAAATTTCAGATTAATTATAACGTGCCCCGTTTTTGTTGTTCTCTTTCTATGGACTCAAATAAGGCTTTAAAGTTTCCAGCTCCAAAGCCACGTGCTCCCATACGTTGAATGATTTCAAAGAATAATGTAGGTCTATCTTCAACTGGTTTTGTGAAAATTTGAAGTAAATAACCTTCTTCATCAGCATCAATCATAATACCGAGTGTTTTTAAGGTTTCAATATTTTCTCTTAATTCATGACTATATTCTTCTAATCTACCAGGAACTGCCTCATAATAAGCTTCTGGCGGATGTGATAAAAACTCCACGCCTCTAGACCTTAGTGCGCTTACTGTTTTAATAATATCATCTGTTGCTACTGCAATATGCTGCACGCCCGAGCCTTCATAAAAATCTAAATATTCTTCTATTTGAGAGCGTTTTTTACCTTCGGCTGGTTCGTTTATTGGGAATTTTACACGTCCGTTTCCATTACTCATCACCTTACTCATTAAAGCTGAATATTCTGTATGAATTTGAGTGTCGTCAAACGACAGGAAATTTTCAAACCCCATAACATCTTCATACCACTTAACCCAAGTATTCATTTCTCCCCAGCCTACATTACCAACCATATGGTCTATATATTTTAAACCTGTTGGTTCTGGATTGTAATCTGATTTCCACTCCATAAATCCAGGTAGAAAAGCACCTTTATAATTTTTACGTTCCACAAACATATGCACTGTTTCTCCATAAGTATAGATTCCTGAACGTACAGTTTCTCCAAATTCGTCTTTCTCTATTGTTGGCTCCATATATGGTTTTGCGCCTCTTTTGGTAGTTTCTTCAAATGCGCTTTTTGCATCTTCTACCCAAAGTGCTACTACTTTTACACCATCGCCATGTTTTACGATATGTTCATTTATTGGAGACTTACTGTTTAACGGAGTAGTAAGTACTAAACGGATTTTATCTTGTACCAAAACATAGCTTGCTGAATCTTTTGATCCAGTTTCTAAACCTTTATATGCTAAAGACTGAAAACCAAATGCTGTTTTATAAAAATGTGCTGCCTGTTTTGCATTACCTACATAAAATTCTACATAGTCTGTTCCCATAAGTGGCAAGAAATCTTGCGCGCCTTCAAATATTTTTTCTAAACCGTAGTTTACTGATTTTATTTCTTTACTCATTGTGTTTATGTTTTAGCCCTGATTGAGGCAGTTTGTTGGAGCTCTTTTTTATGGATTCCGCATCGTAGTGCGGAATGACAACATAAAAAAAAGCGACTGCCGAAAGCAGGAAATAGCTTCTAATTATTTTAATGTTCTAACCAAGATTTATGATAATCTTCATCGGCGATTTTCATTGCTTCTTCTGTAACCATTAATGGTTTAAATGTATCGACCATTACTGCTAACTCATCGGTTTTTGTTTGCCCAATACTGCGTTCTGTTGCTCCTGGATGCGGACCATGAGGAATTCCCGCTGGATGCAACGATATGTGTCCTGCATCGATATCATTCCTACTCATAAAATCGCCATCAACATAGTACAACACCTCATCGCTATCTATATTACTGTGATTATATGGTGCAGGAATACTTTGTGGATGGTAATCGTAAAGACGCGGAACGAAACTACACACTACAAAAGCATCTGTTTCAAATGTTTGATGTACTGGTGGCGGTTGATGAATGCGCCCTGTAATGGGTTCGAAATCGTGAATTGAAAATGCATATGGATAGTTATAACCATCATAACCTACAACATCAAAAGGATGCGAAGCGTAAACCATTTCTATAATTTCGTCTTGTTTTTTTACTTTTATAAGAAAATCGCCAGATTCGTTATGGGTTTCTAGTTCTTCTGGTCGGCGAATATCGCGTTCGCAAAAAGGTGAATGTTCCAATAACTGCCCAAACCAGTTTCTGTAGCGTTTTGGAGTGTAAATTGGTCTGCGAGATTCTACAATAAATAATCGATTATCTTTTGTATCGAAATCTATTTTATAAATAATCCCTCTTGGCACCAATAAATAATCTCCGTATTTAAAGTCGAGATTACCTAACATGGTGCGCAATTTCCCTGTGCCTTTATGAATGAATATTAACTCGTCGGCATCTGTATTTTTATAAAAGTAGTCTTTGGTTGATTGTGTTGGTGCTGACAATTGAATGGCACAATCACTATTTATAAGTACTGTTTTTCTACTTTCTAAATAATCGTTTTCTGGTTTGACTTGAAACCCTCTAAAACGATACGATTTTATATTATTTGCTTTTGCAATTTTAGGTGCAACACTATATTGTTTTTTTATTGCTTTTACTTGCGTTGGTCTTTGCTCGTGATATGAGTTTGTTGACATACCATCGAAACCAATTGTGCCAAATAATTGTTCTGAATAAAGTGTGCCATCTGGTTTTCTAAACTGTGTGTGGCGTTTTGGTGGAATACTTCCTAATTTATGGTAAAATGGCATTTTTGTTGAATTTAAAGTTATCCCTTTAACTTTAAAAAGTATAGGGTGATAAAAAATTAAAAATCAATGTATCTAAAGATACAAAAAATGCCTGCTTATTCAGGATTTCTCTTGATAAGAAAATGTAGATGCAGTAATAAATCTTCCCAGAAAAGAATCATAGTGTTACAAATATCGTAATTTTTATAATTACTGCGAGGTATAAATTAAAACCAAAATCCAATATTAAAAAACCAAGTACTTTCTTTTTGCTCTGGAGAATAACTGAATTTAACTTGAACAGGACCTAAAAACGTATCAATTCCATAACCTAATGCATAGCCTCTGTAATCTGGTAGTGTAAACCATTCTCCAGAATCAAAAAGATTATCTTTAATGTTTGCCCAATTAGCCTCTGTAGTAATATGATTGTTTTTAAAAACCTCAAAATCTGCAACAAAAGCTGCTTTAACAAAACTATTACCAGTAAGCGAAATAAAATCGTATCCAATAAAAGGAATAAAATTATTAATGAGATTATTACCATAACCGCCCAAAGCAAAATCTAAAGTTCTGGTTGTATTATCTCCTAATTTAAAACCTCCTTGTGTTTGCAGGTTAACTGATAATTTATCCGTAAGACTAAAAGCATAGCCTAAATCTGCTTTTACAATTGAAAAATTCTTAAAATCCTCCACAAAACTAGAAGCATATACATAGGTATGTATATCTCCATTAAAATAAACACCTTTACTAGGAAAATATTTATCATCATAAGTATCTAATCTTATGCTTCCAAAAAGGCTTATATAATCTGTGTTTTCAAACAAAAAGTCATCATCTTGATTATTTCCAGATATTGTTTCAGAATGTATTTCCAACCGTTTATGTTCTGCACCAATACTAACTGCAAAATCACGTCTAAATAAGGTTTGTAAATAAAACTGATTGGTTTGATCAGCTAATTTTACATCAATTTTATTTAATCCTGTAGCACTTATTTGATTATCGTCTAACAATAACTGAGCACTAATATTTTTGTTAAATTGATTATACCTAGACCGCAATCCTACACTCCAATAAAACCCTTTGTCTATTAAATATTCAAAATTATATCTTACGTTATCTCCCAGAATAATATCCAAAGAAGTCACGTCATTACTAAACAACAATTGTTTTTTTGTAAGGTTCACAAGAGCCGCACTTTTGTATAAATCGTCATAATGGATTCCTAATTTTAAAAATGTATTGACTTGAGATTCTTTTAAATTAGCTTTAAAATCGTAACCTTCTTTGTTTTTGGTGTTTTTTAGTTCGTACTCAAAAGCGGTAAAGTTGTTTGTAGCCGATAAGTTGTTAATTCCTTTTATAAAATCTGTGTAGCTGATTTTTTCTTCACTTTTTAACTTAAGTTTTCCTAAAATATAAGCTCTTGTATACTTTTCGTTTCCTTTAAATTCTATATTATTTATAACTAAACTATCTTGATGTTTAGGTCTTAAATTTGGCTTTTTGTAATCTTGTTCAGACACTAATTCTCTAAAAATATTAAGTTTAGACAAAGCAGCAAACTCGCCAGCTTCAATAATTTTGGTGCCTTCATCAAAAGAAACCACGCTAAATGGTTTAATATTTGGTTTTATGTAAACATCCGTTTTTTTAACTTTTGTTTTCATATCGTTAATAGTGCGGAAGTTATTAATTTGAAGTAAAACATCTGGCGCCGATGTTAATTCCTCTCGCGTTGCTAATGCGTCTTGTACATCAACACCTATAATGATATCCATACCCTTGGCTCGTAACTCGTCTACCGGATAATTATTTACCACACCACCATCAATTAAAACATCGTCGTTTATAATTACCGGCTGAAATAACGATGGCAACGCACCACTTGCCATAATAGATTGCGTTAAATTGCCTTTATCTAAAATAACAGGTTTCCCGGTTTCAATATTTGTCGCTATACAGAAAAACGGAATGGGTAACTCGTTAAAATTTTGAATCTCGTTTACATGCAGTGTTAATTTTAATAGTAAACTGTAAGTGTTATGCCCTCTGGAAAGTGCCGATGGCAACTTGATTTTAAAACCATCAAAAGGAAGTTTTACAGCATATTTTTCCATGTTAGCACGCTCATCAAAAGCTGTGGAAGCTCTGGGCAAATCGTCGGTTATGATAATATCAAAATCTACCTCTTGAAAAATGGAATCCAATTGTTTGCCTGAATACCCAGAAGCATACAGCGCCCCAATTATAGCACCCATGCTCGTTCCTGCAACGTAATCTACTTTTACGCCTAAACTATCCATAACTTTTAAAACACCTATATGCGCTAAACCTTTTGCGCCACCGCCACTTAATACCAAACCAACTTTAGGCTCTTTTTTTACAAGCGAGTCATTTTGCGCTTTCGCAGAAAGAGAAACGAGTAAGCATAGGGTTAATATAATTGGTTTTAGTTTCAAATTAAGTTTTTTTAACTATAAGTGTTCGTCATGTCGAAATGAGGCACGATTGAGACATCTCATTATTTATTCATATTAAATTATGTGATTTCTCCTGTTGTCGAAATGAAAAAAATCACTTGAATTATCATTTTACTTCCCATGATAATAATTATAAACTTTTTCCGCTCTTGAAGCACCAACTACTTCTTCCAGTTCATCTAACTTCGCATTGGCAACTCGTTTAGCCGATTTAAAATGTTTTAACAACTCAACTACTGTTTTCTCGCCAACACCATTTATAGTTTCTAACTCTGTATTTAATGCACTTTTACTACGTTTATTCCTATGATGCTCTATACCAAAACGGTGTGCTTCGTTACGTAATTGCTGTATAATTTTAAGCGTCTCACTTTTCTTATCTAAATATAAGGGAATTTGATCATTTGGATAGAATAATTCTTCTAAACGTTTAGCAATTCCTATAATGGCTATTTTTCCTCTTAAATTAAGCGCATCTAAACTTTTTAATGCTGAGGATAATTGTCCTTTTCCTCCATCAATAATAATGAGTTGTGGTAAGGGTTGTTCTTCTTCAACCAAACGTTTGTAGCGTCGATATACGACTTCTTCCATAGAAGCAAAATCATCTGGACCTTCAACCGTTTTTATATTAAAATGGCGATAATCTTTTTTGCTTGGTTTACCATTTTTAAAAACCACACAAGCTGCTACAGGATGTGTGCCTTGAATGTTGGAATTATCGAAACACTCAATATGTCGCGGCTCTTCCGAAAGACGTAAATCGGCTTTCATTTGCGCCATAATTCGCTTTACATGCCTATCTGGATCAACAATTTTAATTTGTTTAAAACGCTCCATTCTAAAATACTTTGCATTTCTAAGGGATAAATCTAAAATATGTTTTTTGTCGCCCAGTTTTGGCACTGTTACTTTTACATTTTCTCCTAAATCAACTTTAAAAGGCACATAAATTTCTTTTGAATTTGAGTTAAATCGCTGCCTGATTTCTGTAATAGCTAATTCCAGTAACTCTTTATCGGTTTCATCCAATTTCTTTTTTATCTCTAAGGTATGCGAACGGATGATAGAACCGTACGATAATTGTAAAAAATTAATGTAACCATAACTTTCATCACTTATAATAGAAAACACATCAACATTACTTATTTTGGGATTTACTATAGTAGATTTTGCTTGATAGTTTTCTAAAATTTCAATCTTCTCTTTAATTTTTTGAGCCTCTTCAAAATGCATGTTTTTTGCATAATCATGCATTTGATTTTTAAATTGATTGAGTGAATCTTTAAAGTTCCCTTTTAGAATTTCCTTAATAGATTTTAGGTTCTCATTATACTCTTCTTCAGTTTCTAAACCTTCGCATGCACCTTTACAGTTGCCTAAGTGATATTCTAAACACACTTTATATTTTCCAGCCTCTATTTTGTCTTGAGCTAAATCGTAATTACAGGTTCGTAAACTGTATAAACCTCTTATTAAATCTAATAAAGTATGAACGGTTTTTACACTTGTATATGGACCAAAATATTCGCTACCATCTTTAAAAACACGTCTTGTAGAAAACACTCTAGGGAAACGTTCTTTTTTAATACAAATCCATGGATAAGATTTGTCGTCTTTCAACATGACGTTGTAACGTGGTTGATATTTTTTAATTAAGTTATTTTCCAGTAAAAGCGCATCGGTTTCAGTATCTACAACTATATGCTTTATATCTGCTATTTTTTTTACAAGCACGCGTGTTTTACCATTGTCGTGGTTTTTGGTAAAATAAGAGCTTACCCTTTTTTTTAAATTTTTTGCTTTTCCAACGTAAATAATAGCACCTTCTTTATCGTAGTATTGATAAACTCCGGGTTGGTTTGGTAAGGTTTTTAATTGTATCTCTAAATTAGGGGTATCCATTAATGTAAAGGTAATTATTTTAATTAAAAAAATACATCCTCAATACTTTGTGTTGTGGTTTCTTTTGAAATTATCATTCCCATGAAAACGGGAAATTTATTGCTAAATTTCTTATTGATTAATCTTTTAAATTAAATGTTTTTTCTATTAACTATTTTACTACATTGCGCCACTTTTTAAAACAGGTAATGAGTAAAAAAATAGTTGGTAGAGTTGATAAAATTGACTTCCCAAAACTAGGATTATTTAATATAGATGTAAAAATAGATACAGGTGCTTACACCTCTGCTATCCACTGCTCTGAAATTATAGAAGAGAACAACAGTTTACGATGTATTTTTAATAGTGACGAACATCAAAACTTTGGCAAAACAGAAATTATATTTAATAATTTTTCGCGTACTAATGTAAAAAGTAGCAACGGATTTAAGGAAAACCGCTATAAAATTAAATCTGAAGTTATATTTTTTGGAAAAACATATAAGATTAACTTAACTTTAAGCACTAGAGACGATATGAAATTTCCTGTTTTAATTGGCAGGCAGTTTTTAAAACAAAAATTTATAGTAGATGTAGATTTAGAAAACGTCTCTTATAATAAAACATACAATGAACATAGTTATTCTATCTAGAAATCCTCAGTTATACTCTACCGATCGCATGGTTGAAGAAGGTGAAAAAAGAGGTCATAAAATTGAGGTTATAGATCCTTTAAAGTGTGATATTATTATTGAAAAACAAAAACCAACTATTTATTACAAAGATCGTTATTTAGATTATGTAGATGCTATTATACCTAGAATTGGAACATCAGTTACTTTTTTTGGGTGCGCTGTGGTACGACAGTTTGAAATGATGGGCGTTTTTACAACCGTTACCTCTGATGCGATTATACGCTCCAGGGATAAATTACGTAGTTTTCAAAGACTTTCAAAAGCTGGAATTGGCATGCCTAAAACGGTATTTACTAACTACTCCCGTGATGTTGAAAAGGTATTATCTCACGTAGGTGGTGCTCCTGTAATCATCAAGCTTTTAGAAGGCACTCAAGGTTTGGGTGTGGTTTTAGCTGAAACAAAAAATGCAGCAGAATCGGTTTTAGAAGCTTTTAACGGCTTGCAAGCTCGTGCTTTAGTACAAGAATATATTGCCGAAGCCAAAGGAGCCGATTTACGTGCTTTAGTGGTAGATGGACATGTTGTTGGCGCCATGAAAAGACAAGGAAAAGAAGGCGAATTTCGATCTAATTTACACAGAGGTGGTTCAGCAGAAATTGTAAAACTTAATCACGACGAATTAAAAGTGGCTATGAATGCTGCTCGTGCATTAAAACTACCCGTTTGTGGTGTAGATATGTTACAATCTGAAAGAGGACCATTACTTTTAGAAGTGAATTCAACACCAGGATTAGAAGGAATTGAAGGTGCAACTGGTAGAAATATAGCTAAAAGTATTATTACTTTTATTGAACGTAATAGAACATAAATGCAAGACATAAAAAGTGATATATTAACCATTTTAGGTGAGCAAATAAAACCTGGAGAAAGTAAAGAAGTAAATTTTGATGTTGCTAATTTACACACTTCATCAGCGGTTAATGTTCCTGTAATTATTGAGCGATCAAAAAAACCTGGTCCAACCGTTTTGTTTACTGCTGGCATTCATGGAGATGAAGTTAACGGTGTTGAAATTATACGACAACTTATAGCAAAAGGCATTAACAAACCAAAAATTGGAACCATAATCTGCATGCCTGTTATCAATATTTTCGGGTTTATTAATCTAAAACGTGAATTCCCTGATGGACGAGATTTAAATCGTGTTTTTCCTGGAAGCCCTGGAGGCTCTTTAGCTGGAAGAGTTGCACACAAACTTGTAAACGAAGTGGTTCCGCACGCCGATTTAATTATCGATTTTCATACGGGTGGCTCAGGTAGGTTTAATGCTCCACAACTAAGATTTTCAAAAGATAACAAAGAACTTAACGATTTAGCAAAAGCCTTTGGAGCGCCTTTTGTTTTATATTCTAAAAACTTGTCAAAATCATTCAGAACCACATGTTATAAATTAGGAAAACCACTTTTACTTTTTGAAGGCGGAAAATCTTTTCATATAGACGATGTTGTAACAAATTCTGGAGTAAACGGTTCCAAACGTGTTTTAAAACATTTAGGTATGTTAAAGACTGTTTTTAAATCGTCTAAACCTAAAAAAGAATGCATTTTTATTAACGATAGCAAATGGCAACGTGCTAAATATTCTGGTATGTTTAAAGCTTCAACCGCTATAGGTTTACATGTAAAAAAAGAAGATATCATAGGTAACATTACCGATCCTTACGGTAAATTTAATTATTTTGTTAGAGCTTCAAATACTGGCTACATTATTAACATAAATGAATCTCCAATTGTATATCAAGGAGACGCTTTATTTCATATAACTACAAAACTTAAGCGTTAAATTATGACTAAATCTGAATTGCGAAAAAAATACAAAGTACTTCGTAATGATTTGTCTGAGAACCAAATTGATGAGCTTAGTTTAGCGATTGCTAATCAACTTTTAAAACTCTCTATTTGGGAATATTCTTTTTACCATTTATTTCTTTCTATTGAAGAAAAAAAAGAAGTTAATACCGATTATATTCTGAATATTTTATCGGGTAAAGATAAAAACGTATTAATTTCTAAAAGTGATTTTAAAACTGGTGAAATGATACATTTTCTATTAACAGATAATACTGTGATTAAAAAAAATAGTTATGATATACCTGAGCCTATTGATGGAATTGGGATTTCTAACAATAAGGTTGACGTCGTCTTTATTCCGCTTTTAGCATTTGATAAAATGGGAAATCGAGTAGGTTACGGCAAAGGGTTTTACGACCGCTTTTTAGCAAAATGTGAACCCGAAACTATAAAAATAGGTTTGTCTTTTTTTGAAGTTGAAACTGAAATCACTGATGTTTTTGAAAACGATGTTAAGCTAGATTTTTGTGTAACACCAAATCTGATTTACACCTTTTAATTATTACAATTCTCACAGTAAGTGTTGCGCAAATAGTCATCTTCCAGTAATTGGAATGTAACTCCACCTTTCTCAACGGCATTGAATAATTTACAATAACGCTCTTTATTCATGTTAAAAGCATTCAGCATGATTATTCTGTAATTAGGGTCTTTAGTTAATTCTTTATTTATCAAAGTTAAGTTTAAATAGTAAAACAATAAATCTTCATCAATATCAATACTTTTTGCTTTGTTTTCCAATAAATTTACCGCCATATCTGTATTGGCGTAATAGCTGAAAAATTGTGCTAGACTTAAATAATCGTAATCAGATAACGGAAACTTTTTATAGTTACTGTTAATGAATGAAACCGATTTATCTTTATTAGCATAATCTCTTTTACGCATAAAATTTTCTGCAGTAATAATGTGAAAATTCACCATCATTCTTGAAATAAGCGAACTATCAATACCGTAATTCTTTAAAGCGTTTATTTGGTTTTTTAGCTTGGTTTCATCAATCTCAATAGCATTAAAACGCCATAGTTTTATTTTAACAGCCGTAATATTGTATTTTACTTCACCATCTTTTGGTACCAATTTTTCCAGTTCTAATAACTCGTTATAAACAATTAATGCCTGCCGCACATCCAGCATATACCTGTAAGCTGAATTTTTATTGAAAATCTTTGCGAATTTGGACTGTTTGGGAATTGCCATTTTTTTTAAAAAATCTGGAGACACTTCTTTGCTTTTAAGTTTTTCGAATATTGAGTTTTGTATTTCTCTGGCTTCATCTAGGTTTTCGTTATTAATTGCAGTATTGAACTTGCCCAACAACTCGTTTGCAGACATGTCTTTATACTTGTCTTTTTTCTCCAACTCTAGTTCCAGTAGCGCCTTTCTGTGTTTCATTAAAATAGGCTCCAGTTCATTGGAAAGACTGCCAACCAATTTTCCTTTAATTTGATTTTTACTCAAATCTCCAAGATTTTCATGTTTGGTTCCTTTGATATCGTTTAAATATTCCACCCAATTTTCAGAAGAGGAAATATTGGTTTTAATAGTTGGTTTTTGAAAGCTTTGTAACGCTTTTGCTATACTGTTTGCACGCTGTTCTTGTAACTCGATATTGCGCTCTAAACTTCCCTCAACCGACGAATATGCTTTAATATTAATGGTTTTTATATTAAAATCGGTTAAACGCAACGAATCGTAAATTGGCTTGATGTCTTCTTGCGAATATTCCGATTTATTTTTCTGAAAAGGAATTTTAAATTTCAAGGTTTTATTTTTAAGAATGTAACCTTCTTTTCCTGTTGGTTGTATTTTTTTAGAATCATAAGTAAGCGAATCTAAATACATACCCATATCCAATAAATCCCACGGATAAGACTCCAAATTGTAAATTACATAATAATTACATAGGTTTTTATTGCTCAAAAAGAGAATGTTATACTCCAACTCATCATTCATTAAAGCTTCTGGCACTCTACCAACATGCACTCTGTACAAATTGTCTTCGTAAGGTTTTAACCCGCTTTTTAGTTTTTGGGCATAATTGGGTTTTAACAATATGCCTTTTATTTGAACAGGTTCTACATTTTCATATTCGCACTTATACCTGTCTTTTGAAACTACATCAACTGCAAGTCCATCACCAGCATTTTTAAACAATAGATTAAACCAATTTTTGTCGTTTATTTGAAAGTAGAGATTATCACGTTCTCTTTTGATTGAAAACTTGACTTCTTTGGGTTTTTGGCTAAATATTTGGAAACACTGTTGGCATTTTTGATTTCTGTCTTGTTGTGGAAAAACAATATCGAAAGTATTTTGAGCGTTAACAAAAATTGAAATGAATATAAAGAAAACGATTGGAAGCAGGAATTTGCTTTTCATTAAATGAGGGTTTTAATATGTTTGTTTAAAAAAATAAAGATAACGAATACCTTTAAAAGTAGAAAACACTTACTTCCTAGTTGTACTAATTTTTAGAAAACGCCTTCTTATTAAAAACAATAAGCATTATAAAACCAGTGCTTATAGCCATATCTGCAATATTAAAAACAGGTTCAAAAAAATTAAACCGTTTACCTCCATAAAAAGGAAACCACTCGGGTAAATCTACTTCAAATAAAGGAAAGTAGAGCATGTCTACAACTTTACCGTGTAGTAAACCATCATAACCTCCTGTTTCTGGTAAAAACGTAGCAACTTGGTTATAACTATCGTTAAATATAACACCGTAAAAAACAGAATCGATAATATTACCTAAAGCACCAGCAAATATTAAAGTTATAGCTAATATCAATATTTTAGAACTTTGCTTTTTTGTTACATCATACAACCAGTAACCAATACCAAAAATAGCCACAACTCTAAATAAAGTTAATGCTACTTTAGCTGATCTATCTGAGATAAACGATGCAAAATCACTAATTTTTGTTCCCCAAGCCATACCATCATTCTCAATAAAGTATATTTTAAACCAGTTAAAAACATCGATGCTTTCATGAAGTTTAAAATTAGTTTTAATATATATTTTACTAATCTGGTCTATTAGTAAAATAAGAACAATAAGGATTATAGATTTTTTTAATGACATAAATTTTTCTTAAAACCTTCCGACTGCGCTAAAGGTGACATAAAAAGCTTAAATAAAAAACGTCTCAAATTTTGAGACGTTTCAAATATATATTCAATAAAAATTACTGCATGTTTTTAGCTTCAATACTTAATGTTGCATGAGGTACTAACTTTAAACGCTCTTTATTGATAAGTTTTCCAGTTACACGACAAACACCGTAAGTTTTGTTTTCAATTCTAATTAATGCATTTTTTAAATCGCGGATAAATTTTTCCTGACGAATTGCTAGAGCAGAGTTAGATTCTTTACTCATAACTTCACTACCTTCATCAAAAGCCTTAAAAGTAGGAGAAGTGTCATCAGTACCGTTATTATGATCGTTCATATAGGCACTTTTAATAAGTTCTAAATCGTGTTGTGCTTTATTTATTTTTTCTTGGATTAGCTCTTTAAACTCTGCTAAATCTTTATCCGAATATCTTACGTTAGTATTTAAGCTCATAATTTTAATGTTTTTGAATAAACAATTTGGTATTTACATCATCAAAAGCAATTTCTATACCATTGTCTAATTTATCAATAATTTCAAGTTGGTTGGTTAATGTTTCTGATTTAATATAAGTCATATTTGCATCAACTGCATTTACAATATGCTCATCTTTTTGAAGGGTAACATCTATTCTATCTGTCACTTCAAAACCAGAATCTTTACGTAAATTTTGAATACGGTTAATTAACTCTCTTGCAATTCCTTCTTTTCGTAAATCATCTGAAATGGTTACATCTAAAGCTACCGTTAATGCACCTTCATTTGCAACAAGCCATCCCTCAATATCTTGCGATGTAATTTCTACATCATCGCGTTCTAAAGTAATATTTTTTCCATTAATTTCAACCTCAATACTACCATTTTGCTCTATTTTGTTAATATCTTCTGCAGAAAAGTTAATTACTTTACCTGCAATGGCTTTCATATCCTTTCCGAAACGAGGCCCGAGCGCTTTAAAGTTTGGTTTTATTTGTTTTACCAAAACTTCTGATGCATCATCTAAAAGCTCTACTTCTTTAACATTTACTTCATGCTTTATTAAATCTGATACCGCTAAAATCTCTTCTCGCTGTTGTTTACTATCAACAGGAATTATTATTTTTTGAAGCGGTTGACGCACTTTAATCTTTTCTTTAGCTCTTAACGATAATACTAATGATGATATTGTTTGCGCGCTTTCCATTTTTCGCTCTAAACTTTTATCAACATAAGTTTTATCAAAAACGGGGAAATCTGCTAGATGAACACTCTCAAAAGTTTCTTTTTTGGTAACCGAATTTAAATCTAAATACAATTTATCCATAAAGAAAGGAGCTATTGGTGCACCCAACTTAGCTATAGTTACCATACACGTATAAAGTGTTTGATAAGCCGAAATTTTATCTTGCTGATAATCGCCTTTCCAGAAACGTCTTCTACTTAAACGCACAAACCAGTTACTTAAATAATCTTGTGTGAAATCTGAAATAGCACGAGCCGCTTTTGTTGGCTCATAATCTGAATAAAAATCGTCTACTTTTTGAATTAAAGTATGTAATTCTGATAATATCCATCTATCTATTTCTGGTCTTTCACTTACAGGAATATCAGCTTCACTGTAGTTAAAATTATCTAGATTTGCATATAATTGAAAGAATGAATAGGTATTATAAAGTGTACCGAAAAATTTACGTTTAACCTCTTCTATACCTTCTAAATCGAACTTTAAATTGTCCCATGGGTTTGCATTGCTAATCATATACCAACGCGTTGCATCAGCACCATAATTACCCAAAGTTTCAAACGGATCTACAGCATTACCTAAGCGCTTAGACATTTTTTGTCCGTTTTTGTCTAATACCAATCCATTAGACACAACATTTTTATAAGCAACAGAATCAAACACTATAGTGCCTATAGCATGAAGTGTATAAAACCAACCTCTTGTTTGGTCTACACCTTCTGCAATAAAATCAGCTGGGAATGATTTATTTTCATCAATTTTTTCTTTATTCTCAAAAGGATAATGCCATTGTGCATAAGGCATAGAACCCGAATCGAACCAAACATCAATTAAATCGCTTTCGCGGAACATTTTTTGACCAGATGGCGATACTAATACAATCTCATCTACAATATTTTTATGTAAATCGATTTTTGCATAGTTTTCTTCAGTATTATTTCCAACTTCAAAATCGTCAAAAATATCTTTAGATAGAACACCTACTGAAACTGCTTTAGCCATTTCATTTTTCAACTCTTCAACAGAACCAATACAGATTTCTTCTTTACCATCCTCGGTTCTCCAAATTGGTAATGGAATTCCCCAATAACGCGATCGAGATAAATTCCAATCGTTGGCATTAGCTAACCAGTTTCCAAAACGACCAGTTCCTGTTGCTTTAGGCTTCCAGTTAATGGTTTCGTTAAGCTCAAACATTCTATCTTTAACATCAGTTACTTTTATGAACCAAGAATCTAAAGGATAGTAAAGAATTGGCTTATCGGTTCTCCAACAGTTAGGATAACTGTGTTTGTATTTTTCAACCTTAAAGGCTTTGTTTTCTTCTTTTAATTTTATGGCAAGTTCAACATCTACAGAGCGCTCAGGTGCTTCACCATCATTATAATATTCGTTCTTCACATATTTACCAGCATATTCTCCCATTTCTGGTCTGAATTTACCTTGTAAATCTACTAGTGGCACCAAGTTTCCATTTTCGTCTTTTACCAACATTGGTGGTACTTCTGGTGTAGCTTGTTTTGCCACTAAGGCATCATCTGCTCCAAAAGTTGGCGCTGTATGTACAATTCCTGTACCATCTTCAGTGGTTACAAAATCTCCAGAAATGACTCTAAATGCATTTTCAGGATTATCATTTGGTAAAGCGTATGGCAATAATTGTTCATACTTTATTCCTACTAAATCTTTACCAACAAATTCTTTAACAACGTAGAAAGGAATTTTTTTATCACCAGATTTATATGCTAGTAATTCTGATTTCTCTTCAACTCGATTAAACTTCCCTGAGAATTGATAGTTAACTAATTTTTTAGCTAATATCACATTCATTGGTTGGAATGTATATTGATTATAAGTTTCAACTAAAACGTATTCTATTTTAGGCCCAACAGTTAATGCGGTATTACTTGGTAGTGTCCAAGGGGTAGTTGTCCATGCTAAAAAGTAAATATCACCTTTGTTTTGTAAAAAATTTGGAAGCGAATTTTCAATAGCTTTAAACTGAGCCACAACAGTTGTGTCTGTTACATCTTGGTAAGTTCCAGGTTGGTTCAACTCATGCGAACTTAAACCTGTTCCTGCTTTTGGAGAATACGGTTGAATGGTATACCCTTTATATAACAAACTTTTATTGTAAATCTGTTTTAGCAACCACCAAACACTTTCCATATATTTGGGTTCGTAGGTTATATACGGATCGTCCATATCTACCCAATATCCCATTTTTTGAGTAAGGTCATTCCAAACATCTGTGTAACGCATAACTGCTTTACGGCAGGCTGCGTTATAATCTTCAACCGAAATGGTTTTACCAATATCTTCTTTAGTGATTCCTAATTCTTTTTCAACACCCAATTCAATAGGCAAACCATGGGTATCCCAACCAGCTTTACGCTTAACTTGGTAACCTTTCATGGTTTTGTAACGTGGAAAAATATCTTTAATAGCACGTGCTAAAACGTGATGTACACCCGGAAGTCCGTTTGCAGAAGGAGGTCCTTCAAAAAACACAAAGGGTTTATTGTTTTCACGTGTGGTTACACTTTTTTCAAATATGTTGTTTTCTTCCCAATAGTTAAGAATTTCTTCTCCAACTTTAGGTAAGTCAAGTCCTTTATATTCAGGAAATTTAGCACTCATTTACTGGTAAATCTTTTAAGTTCGCGAATTTAATGAATTTTGCTAAAACAGAGGCGCTTTTAACATAAAAGAGTAATAATTTAAACGCGTTAACAATTTTTGTATTTAAGTTAAGTTAATCTACATAATACTAAGATATTTGTATTGTTAACTTATAAATTATATTTTTTACAATGAAAAACACATATAAACTTTTTACTATACTTTTATTATCTATAGCTTTTAGCTGTAACCAAAATGCTAACAGTCAAGTACCAGAAGCAGTTAAAAAAACATTTCAATTAAAATATCCAGGAGAAAATGATCCCGATTGGCATAAAGACGCTCATGGTAATTTTGAATCTCATTTTAAAATTGATGGCGTAAAATATAGAGCTGATTTTAATCCAAATGGTATGTGGATTGAAACTGAAACTAGTATTAAAAAAAAGGATTTACCAAAAGCAATTAGAGAAAGAATTGATAATGAATTTGATGGAAAAATTGCTGAAATTGAAAAAGTCGACCACCATTCAAAAGGTATTTTTTATGATGTAGAATTCAAACAAAAAGGGAAAAATAAGGATATAGAGTTTAAAGCGAATGGAGATATTATAAATTAATTTATAATATCATTTGATAGTATAAAAAAGCCAAAACATATGTTTTGGCTTTTTTATTTTTTTTGGAATTATTTTAAAATTAATTAACTACTATTTTCTTTGTTAAAATTGAATTTGTATCGGTTTGAAGTAATACAGCATAAGTATCTGTAGCTAAACTTTGAAGAGAAATACCTTCCTCTAAGCTATCTTGAGATAGGTTATTATATTCTAATATCTTTTGTCCTTGCATATTTACCAATATCATTTTTTTGATTATTCCGCTTAATTTTTTTGCATAAAACATATTGGTTTTTGTTTGGTAATATATATGTTTCATATCGTATTGAGAATCATTAATACTTAAGCTTTTTGATTCTGATTGTGATTCTGATTGAAAAGCCAATTCAAAACGATCATCAAAACTACCTTGCTCTGATGTAAATTCATAAGCTTCACCTGTTGATAAATCAAAATAATCTCCTGTAATATTATCTCTTAAATAAATAGATTGTGATTCATCAATATTCTCAAGTTCTGTTATTTGTATCGAAAATATATTCTTACCTGAAGAATAATGCTTCAGTTTCAACTCTTTTTCTGGCACTAAAGGTCCATACGCTTGAATACTCATATTCATTCCTTCTAAATCTAAATTAAGATCGTTTTCATAAGTCTGAACAACTTGTGCATCGTACCCATAATCATAACCATCTGTTGTGAACTCACTAAAACCTAATAATAATTCACGTCTAGCCAGCGAGCCTTCTAAGCCATTAAACTCGAGTCTAATTATTTGAAATCCCGATCCAGATGTTCGCCTTACCAAAGTTTTAGATGATGTTTTTGATGTGGTTTTTTGAAGATATAATTCTCTATTGCTCTGACTTTTATAATCATTTATTGTTCCTAAATTATTTTTTACTTGTGCATTTAGGTTAAATAACAACAAACATTGTAACAAAATTATACTGAAGATTAAGCGGTAGGTTTTTGGACATTTCATTCTCATATCTTAAAATTTTGGGGTTAGATAGTTAGAAGGACTCACATAAAACTAATATTTTTTATAAGAAAAAAGTTTCAAAAAGAGCATTTATTAACTATTAAACTTTAAAAAATGTATTTTGTCGATATTTTTTACGTTTCAACTAGTCGTGTAAGATTTTTAATTGAAAAACCGAATAATTAGAATTAATTTATTAAAGATTTTTAATAATAGACATTGAAAAGTTTTGAGAAATAAATAAGAAAAGCCAAAAACAAATGTTTTGGCTTTTACTTTATCATTTAGAAAATATTCTAAAGGGATTTGTATTGTATTCTTTTTGGTTTAATTAATAACAATCTTTTTAGTTAAGACTTGGTTAGTTTCAGTCTTTAAACAAACCACATAGGTGCCGGTAGCTATGTTATCAAATCGTATTCCACTCTCTAAACTTGTTCTCGATACATTATCTAACTCTAATACGCTTTGCCCTCGCATGTTTATTAGCATTAAGTTCTTAACCTCCGTGGTTAACTGCTTTGCATAAAACGTCTTGCTTGGGTTTTGATAATACATGAAGTTATCTCCTGCCAATACCTCCTCGGTACTTAAACTCTGTGATTCGTTTTGGAATACAACCTCAAACCTTTCATTAAACTTCCCTTGTTCTGAAGTGAAGCTATAGCCTGTATCTTGGGTTAAATCAAAATACATACCTGTTAAGTTATCTCTTAAGTAAATCTCTTGATGCTCATCTACATCTTCTAATTCTGTAATCTTGATCTCAAAACTATTATTGCCTGATGATTTAAAGTTTAATGGCACAACCTTATCTGAGGTAATCGCACTATACGCTTGCATGTTATAGTTACCACCTTCTAAACTTAAGTTTAAATCGTTGTTATTTGATTCTGTACATCTGGCATCGTAACCATAATCAAAAGCATCTGTGGTATAATCACTAAAGCCTAATAACAACTCTCTTCTCGTTTCTGGTCCAGATATAGAACTGAACTCCAAACGGATCTTTTGCATACTGTCCTCTTCTTCTATTGCTTTTGAAGCCTCTCCTTTTGAGGATTTACTGTTTCCTGACTTTGAAAATGTCGAACCATTATTATAACTCCCATCAGCATCGGCTTCTTTTATAAATACACGTTGGCTATTATTGAACTCTACTTGACCATCTGCAACGATCTCTGTAATAAAACCTTGCCCTACTGGTAAGTATCTTGAGGGTACTATCGTACCGTCTTGCGACCCATTATGTGCTCCATAATATCCTACAAATTGATAGGCACGGGTAGACCCTAATTTGTTTACTTGTGCATAACCACCATTGTATTCGTTTAAGTTATGTGAACTTCCGCTCCATTGTTGCCACAGTTGTATGGTTCCATCTATAACGCCTATATTGTCATCTATAAACTTATGGATATCCAGTGCTGAGGCATAAGGGTTTCCTAAAAGGTACTCTGTCTTCGAAGCGCCAGTAACGGATCCTGCTCCACCGACATCGGTGACATCTATCAGTATCGTTCCATTATTTGGCTTACCTTCAAATATATACTGTTGGTCTGGTCCGCCTGCGCCTGTGCCTTTTTGGGTGTATCCAACTCCTGGATTCAACCCTATTGATGTGTTTATTTGCTCCCAATCCCAATAGGTCAATCCATTAATATAGGTATACAACCAATAGGTACTTAAGTTACTACCGTTTGCCGTATATCCTGATGTGAATATAATATCAGTGCCTGTACCATCTTTTAGCATATTTAAACTAAAGTCGGTGTTGTTTACATTGTTTGTTGTTCCGTTGTTATCTGATAAGCTTGTGGCTGCTTGTACCCCTACTGGTGAGGACCAATAGTTATACCAATACGCACTTGAGGTGCCTTCTTGTCTTCTTAATACTTTTCCATCTGCTGATGTTACTAAATCACTGGTAACAGTCTGCACCAGCTGAGAATCATCCATTAAGTCTAAGGTCCCATCTAACTCAAAGTACCAGCTGTTCTCTACTAAATGATCGCCTTGTACGGTTAAGCGTCGTCCTGAATCTATCAGTAACCCCGCAGTCTTGATATCATGACTTGCTGTGATATCATGGGATACCTTTACGACGATCCAATCTTTATTGCTCGCGGTATCTTCTATATCCCATACATCGCCATGTAACCAGGTGCCCTCTGTAGTCCAACTACCGTCCGCTGTGGTTACATATGGCAAGGGAGCGGTTTGGTAATAAATATCTTTAATGTTGTATAGTTTTGCACCACTTGAAACACCTTTTTGCTCAGTTGTAATATCTGCTGCAAAACGATCCATCTTGTAATAGCGCTGTAAACTTGATCCTGCTAAAGCTGATATATCTGACGGAATTATTTTTCCGCTTACAAAACTGCCTGTTTCATCTAATTCCTGATACACCATCTTTTGAATCTCTTCTTCTGATAGTCCCGCATCAAATACGCGAACTTCATCTATCTCACCTTCAAAATATTCGCTGGTTAATACATTCTCTTCTCCTGATACCCCTGGTCTTCTTCCTATAGTTAAATCTGTAGTACCAGATCCTAAACTTCCTGCTGAAGCGATAGCTTCTTCTGCACCATTAACATATAATACAAAGTTACCATCGGCATTGTTATACGAAGCCGCTACATGAACCCATACATTTTCCGGTAATGTAGTGGTTGAACTTAATGTTGTTCCGCCTGATACAGCACTTGCTGTTCCATCATTGTTTACCGTTAAATAAAAATTGTCTTGTCCTACTATGCGTCGTTGTCCTGAAGCGCCTGGTACTATCTTTACCCAAGCCATTAATGTGCTGCTTGTCCAACCTGCTATTACTGGTACGTTCTCTGATATATAATCATTTCGACCATCGAAATATAGAGTATACTTGTCATCTAAATCTCTTGGGGATCCAAAAGCGCTCGTGTTTGTATCAAAACTATCTAATATACCATCTTGATCGATATCTGTTGAGCCATCTATGATACCATCGCCATCTACATCGTAACCTGCATAAATAGTCTCCTCAATATCATAAACACCATCATTATTTGAATCAACTTCTAAATAATCTGGTATACCATCACTGTCTGAATCCAATGGTGTTGCATAGCCTGCGCTTCCATGATCTAAATCATCTGCATCTAAATCATTACCATCTATGATGCCTAATAAGCCATCGCCATCGGCTTCATCATCAAATATTAAGTTGCTAGCATCTGAGCCATCTCCTAAGCCATCTCCATCGACATCGACATCTCCATAACCATCATACTCAACGGCATCAAATATCCCATCGTTATCTGAATCGGCATCTACATAATCTGGAATGCCATCACCATCGGTATCTATCATCGGTACTCCACCCTCGTAAGAATCATGAACGCCATTGCCGTTAGCATCTACCCAACCATCGCCAAATAAGGTCGCATCTTTATCACCATCAGCTAAACCTAATTCTACAACATTAGGGATACCATCGTTGTCATTATCTAAATCTATGGAATCTGCTACACCGTCGCCATCTTGATCACATAATATCTGCTTAACATAAATATCGTCGATTGCTAAATCATTACCAGCTCCACCATCTTGACTATTAATTAATTGGATGGTAAACTGAGAAGACGTGGTTGTAAAAGTAGTTTCTACGGTTACCCAATCACCATTAGGGTTAGATGGGTCTGTTGGGGCTACCAATCCTGAGGTTGTTGTTGGTATTAAAGCGTTTCCATTAGGATCATAAACTGCAATTAATACTTCTGGTCTGTTTCTTGGATTATCATCCCAACTAGCACCTCCAGGACAACCGTCTATACACGGTGTATCAGTTCTATCCAAATTAATAACAGAAAATCCATAAACAACTTCAACTCCTGGTGTTACCCCATTAATAGTTGCTTCATAAAAAATTCCTGGGTCGTAATCGGCATTAATCAATAACATTCTACCTGGCTCTGCTCCATCTATTGCATCATCTGTATGATCAAAACCTGTATACCAAGATTGATCAGCCCAAGATGCTACTTCTCCATTTGGAGTTTGATTTGTTCCATCTCCATTACCAGCTCTATAATAAATTGTATAAGACCCATCATTTAGGTTATTAGAACCATTACATGACCCTGTTCCATCTTCATAACAATACGTAGTAGTAGATCCTGCGCTAGCTTCACCTACGTTAATTCTGTCATATCCAGAACCAAAAGTTTCATTTAAAAATACGGTTTCAACCTGAGTTGCATAAGAGTATACTTTACAAGCAGAGTCTTCAGTAGAATCTAACAGACCATCATTATCATCATCACCATCTATATTATCTGGCACACCATCTCCATCCGTATCTGGGAAGGTTTTAACTGCTTCTCCTTGAATATAAAATGTATAATCATCTTCAGAATCTGTAGCATCTACATCGTCATTTAAAATTCTAATTGTAGCACTTTTTGTACCAACCGTAGTTGGATCGAAAGTCACTGTAAAAGTTGTAGATTCACCTATTGCTAAAACAGATATAGCTGGTTGTGTAAGCGTGAAATCTCCTGTATTACTTATAAATTGAACCAAAGGAGACCCAGTTAGTGTTAAAGGATCTGCTCCATTATTTGTAATTCTATAGGTTTTTGTATAAGGTACTTCGTATACATCATAATTACCAAAATCAGTATTATTTTCTATAGACAACTGTCCTACACCTGCATCATCTACAATAAGGTTACCATTACCTGTAACATCAATTTCTTGAGGTGCATCTGGGCGTATTTGTAAATTCAAAGTATAATCTTCTACTTCACCACGTTGTCCATCAAAATTACCATCACATGGGTTGTCTGGATACCAATATCTTCTTGTAGCAACTCTCATCACAGTTTCTCCATTTACTGCATAAGTTGGTATAGTAATATCACCTGTTACTTGATTTGCATTTGTTGTATTATTTGCATCTGTATAACGCCATACATCTTCACCTGCGTCTTCAAAATCTCCGTCTCCATTAAAATCTATCCATACCGCATAACCCATTTCTTGCCATGATTGAGAACTATATCTATCAATAGTAATAGTATAAGTCTCATTTTTATATAAATCAGCAATATCTGTTGCTGTGTAATTATCGTAACCATTAGAATATGTGCTTGTATTATCAATACTTGGTGTTAAAGTTCCAAAACGCACACGTCTTATGTAGTTATTTGTATTGAAATTTGTAACGTCTGGCACACAGTAATCGTGCCCTGTTGTTGTAAAATTTTCAATAGTAGTAAAAGCTGATGATGAACCACTACAAACTGCAGCTACTCTTACATCATATAAAGTTAATTGATCTAATAAAGTTAAATCTATTGTATTAGTTGTTGAAGTAACAACATCCCAGTTTATTAAATTGTTTTTCTTATATTGAATCTCATAAGACTCTACACCTAGTTGCTCATCCCATGATATGGTTGCTGAATCTGGACCTATATTTGTAACTGTAATTCCTGTAGGTACAGATAAATTATCTAAAGTAATATTTTGAACAGAGGTTCCTGAAGAGCCACTAACAGCATCATAATACGTCCAAGTAATTGAATAATTACCAGGTATTGTAAATGTTGTAGTATCACTCGTTGTTGGTGAAACTATATTACACTGATATGAAATATCTGCTGGTGGTGTAGCAGTGTATGAACAAAATGTTGTTGTGTCTGGAATTGTTGGAGTTTGCATTGCTCCAGTATATCCATTTACGGTTACCGTTGTTGTACAAGTTGCTGTTTGCGTACCATCATCTACTGTTAGAGTTATTACATTTGATCCTAAATCTGCACATGTAAAATCGGATTTGTCTATGCTCAAACTCATTGTTCCTATATAAACTGTAGAACCATTATCTATATCAGCAGTAGTAATAGAAGCATTACCAAAAGCATCTAATTCTATTGAAAAATCACCTTGACAATTTGCAACTGGTGCAGTTGTTGTAGCATCTCCACTTAATATAACATCATCTATGTAGTAATTGTCGGTACCATCACTACCATTAACAAAACTTGAACTAATGGTAGCTCTAAATGCTGTTGCAGTATCAGGAATAGTTACAACATGTGGATTAGGATCTGGAAAAGAAACGTTAAACATTCTTGTATCTAAAGGCACACCAAACATATTGGCATTAGAACCTTCAATTAACGTTACTGTTGTATTAACCCAAGACCCACCATCAAAATAAGAGTAATCTAAAATTAAATCTTCATCGACATCTGGATCTCCTAGCGATTGATATGCTATTGAAAATGTTACATTAACATAATTAGTAATATCTATATCTGCGAATTGTACTGTTGGATTATCATTCCAATAGTTTTTTATTTGTAAACAATATAAATCTGAGGCAGGATCAGTAATATCTGTATTTACAACTCTGATTATACCATTTGAAGTTGTTGCTGTATAATCCCAATTATCTGTGCCTACATGTGTTGTGATTGTTTGACTTGGTGGTGCCCAAACTCCATCTTTATCTGCTACGGTATATTGATATCCCGAATTACCATTATGAAAACGTTGTGAAGCAATTTCAACTTGAGAAAAACTGTTATTCACAAATGAAATTAATAAAATAAGCAGTAAAATTATTTTATTTTTTGAGAGTAGTTTTTTTTCCATTTACAAATTTTGCAAGTTAACTTATTAACTTTTAGACACATTAAAAGCAAAAAAGTCACTTATTAATAGATTAATTACAAATTGAGAACATTACATTCTCATATTCGTACTAACTTTAATTTTAGTAAAATGGATTAATAAAAACTTTGAGGGAAATATTATAGGATATTTACTACCAATAATATCACAATAATAAAACTTAATGTGCTATAGGTCAAGTATAAAATGATTTTTTTTGATTAAATGCATCAAAATTACGGCTAAATACAATTTTAAAAACATGAAATACATAAAAAAACTGATGAAATACTTTGCTTTTTTTAACAGAAAAGATTATCTACAAGTTGGAAATGTTTTATAATTCTACCCAAAAAAAGCCAAAACAAATGTTTTGGCTTTTACTTTATCATTTAGAAGATATTCTAAAGGGATTTGTATTGTATTCTTTTTGGTTTAATTAATAACAATCTTTTTAGTTAAGACTTGGTTAGTTTCAGTCTTTAAACAAACCACATAGGTGCCGGTAGCTATGTTATCAAATCGTATTCCACTCTCTAAACTTGTTCTCGATACATTATCTAACTCTAATACGCTTTGCCCTCGCATGTTTATTAGCATTAAGTTCTTAACCTCCGTGGTTAACTGCTTTGCATAAAACGTCTTGCTTGGGTTTTGATAATACATGAAGTTATCTCCTGCCAATACCTCCTCGGTACTTAAACTCTGTGATTCGTTTTGGAATACAACCTCAAACCTTTCATTAAACTTCCCTTGTTCTGAAGTGAAGCTATAGCCTGTATCTTGGGTTAAATCAAAATACATACCTGTTAAGTTATCTCTTAAGTAAATCTCTTGATGCTCATCTACATCTTCTAATTCTGTAATCTTGATCTCAAAACTATTATTGCCTGATGATTTAAAGTTTAATGGCACAACCTTATCTGAGGTAATCGCACTATACGCTTGCATGTTATAGTTACCACCTTCTAAACTTAAGTTTAAATCGTTGTTATTTGATTCTGTACATCTGGCATCGTAACCATAATCAAAAGCATCTGTGGTATAATCACTAAAGCCTAATAACAACTCTCTTCTCGTTTCTGGTCCAGATATAGAACTGAACTCCAAACGGATCTTTTGCATACTGTCCTCTTCTTCTATTGCTTTTGAAGCCTCTCCTTTTGAGGATTTACTGTTTCCTGACTTTGAAAATGTCGAACCATTATTATAACTCCCATCAGCATCGGCTTCTTTTATAAATACACGTTGGCTATTATTGAACTCTACTTGACCATCTGCAACGATCTCTGTAATAAAACCTTGCCCTACTGGTAAGTATCTTGAGGGTACTATCGTACCGTCTTGCGACCCATTATGTGCTCCATAATATCCTACAAATTGATAGGCACGGGTAGACCCTAATTTGTTTACTTGTGCATAACCACCATTGTATTCGTTTAAGTTATGTGAACTTCCGCTCCATTGTTGCCACAGTTGTATGGTTCCATCTATAACGCCTATATTGTCATCTATAAACTTATGGATATCCAGTGCTGAGGCATAAGGGTTTCCTAAAAGGTACTCTGTCTTCGAAGCGCCAGTAACGGATCCTGCTCCACCGACATCGGTGACATCTATCAGTATCGTTCCATTATTTGGCTTACCTTCAAATATATACTGTTGGTCTGGTCCGCCTGCGCCTGTGCCTTTTTGGGTGTATCCAACTCCTGGATTCAACCCTATTGATGTGTTTATTTGCTCCCAATCCCAATAGGTCAATCCATTAATATAGGTATACAACCAATAGGTACTTAAGTTACTACCGTTTGCCGTATATCCTGATGTGAATATAATATCAGTGCCTGTACCATCTTTTAGCATATTTAAACTAAAGTCGGTGTTGTTTACATTGTTTGTTGTTCCGTTGTTATCTGATAAGCTTGTGGCTGCTTGTACCCCTACTGGTGAGGACCAATAGTTATACCAATACGCACTTGAGGTGCCTTCTTGTCTTCTTAATACTTTTCCATCTGCTGATGTTACTAAATCACTGGTAACAGTCTGCACCAGCTGAGAATCATCCATTAAGTCTAAGGTCCCATCTAACTCAAAGTACCAGCTGTTCTCTACTAAATGATCGCCTTGTACGGTTAAGCGTCGTCCTGAATCTATCAGTAACCCCGCAGTCTTGATATCATGACTTGCTGTGATATCATGGGATACCTTTACGACGATCCAATCTTTATTGCTCGCGGTATCTTCTATATCCCATACATCGCCATGTAACCAGGTGCCCTCTGTAGTCCAACTACCGTCCGCTGTGGTTACATATGGCAAGGGAGCGGTTTGGTAATAAATATCTTTAATGTTGTATAGTTTTGCACCACTTGAAACACCTTTTTGCTCAGTTGTAATATCTGCTGCAAAACGATCCATCTTGTAATAGCGCTGTAAACTTGATCCTGCTAAAGCTGATATATCTGACGGAATTATTTTTCCGCTTACAAAACTGCCTGTTTCATCTAATTCCTGATACACCATCTTTTGAATCTCTTCTTCTGATAGTCCCGCATCAAATACGCGAACTTCATCTATCTCACCTTCAAAATATTCGCTGGTTAATACATTCTCTTCTCCTGATACCCCTGGTCTTCTTCCTATAGTTAAATCTGTAGTACCAGATCCTAAACTTCCTGCTGAAGCGATAGCTTCTTCTGCACCATTAACATATAATACAAAGTTACCATCGGCATTGTTATACGAAGCCGCTACATGAACCCATACATTTTCCGGTAATGTAGTGGTTGAACTTAATGTTGTTCCGCCTGATACAGCACTTGCTGTTCCATCATTGTTTACCGTTAAATAAAAATTGTCTTGTCCTACTATGCGTCGTTGTCCTGAAGCGCCTGGTGCTATCTTTACCCAAGCCATTAATGTGCTGCTTGTCCAACCTGCTATTACTGGTACGTTCTCTGATATATAATCATTTCGACCATCGAAATATAGAGTATACTTGTCATCTAAATCTCTTGGGGATCCAAAAGCGCTCGTGTTTGTATCAAAACTATCTAATATACCATCTTGATCGATATCTGTTGAGCCATCTATGATACCATCGCCATCTACATCGTAACCTGCATAAATAGTCTCCTCAATATCATAAACACCATCATTGTTAGAATCAATCTCTAAATAATCTGGGATGCCATCGCCATCGGTATCTACTGGTGTTACATAACCTGCACTTCCGTGATCTAAATCATCTACATCTAAATCATTACCATCTATGATTCCTAATAAGCCATCACCATCGGCTTCATCATCATACACAAGACTGTTTGCGTCTGAGCCATCGCCCAAACCATCACCATCGACATCTATATCGCCATAACCATCATACTCAACGGCATCAAATATCCCGTCATTGTCTGAATCGGCATCTATATAATCCGGAATGCCATCGCCATCGGTATCTATCATAGGTACTCCACCCTCATAGGAATCATGAACGCCATTACCGTTGGCATCTACCCAACCATCGCCAAATAAGGTTGCATCTTTGTCGCCATCAGCTAAACCTAATTCTACAACATTGGGAATACCATCATTATCATTATCTAAATCTATGGAATCTGCTACACCATCACCATCTTGATCACATAATATCTGTTTAACATAAATATCGTCGATCGCTAAATCGTTACCATCCCCACCATCTTGATCATTAATCAATTGAATGGTAAACTGAGAAGATGTGGTTGTAAAGGTGGTCTCTACGGTTACCCAATCGCCATTAGGGTTGGTATGGTCTGTAGGTTCTATTAATCCTGAGGTTTCTAATGCAATAAGAGTTCCATTAGGATCGTAAACTGCAATTGCTACTTGTGGTTTCTTTTTATTAACAATATTTGGATGATCTGTTCTCATTAGATTAATTACAGAAAACCCATAAACGATTTCAACTCCTGTTGCTACACCTTTAATAGTTGCTTCATAAAAAATTCCTGGGTCATAATCGGCATTAACTAATAACATTCTACCTGGTTCTACTCCATCAATACTATCTGGTGTATGGTCTAGACCAACATACCAATCGCTATCTGCCCAAGATGACACATCGCCATTTGGAGTTTGGTTAATACCATCTCCATTTGAAGCTTGATAATATATTGTATAAGATCCGTCGTTAAGGTTATTAGAACCACCACATGCACCAGTACCATCTTCATAACAATATGTGGTTGAAGAACCGTCACTGGCTTCAGCAACCGTTATTCTATCGTATCCTGCACCAAAAGTTTCATTTAAAAATACAGTTTCTACCTGAGTTGAATAAGAGTATACTTTACATGTAGAATCTTCGGTAGAATCTAACAATCCATCATTATCATCATCTCCATCTATATTATCTGGTACACCATCGCCATCTGTATCTGGGAAGGTTTTAACTGCTTCTCCTTGAATTAAGAATGTAAATATATGCTCAGAATCTGAAGGATCTATATCTGAATCATCATCATTATTATTGATGATTACTGTAGCTTGTTTTATAGGAGTTGCTATTGAAGAAGGATCAAAAGCTATTGTAAAAGTAACAGATTCTCCTATTTGTAAAGTACCTGTTGATGGTTGTGCTAATATTGTAAAATCAGGGTCACTTCCTGCTGCTAGTTGAACAAAAGGAGATCCTGTTAATACAAGAGGATTCTCACCATTGTTTGTTATAACATAAGTTTTTATTAATTGACCTTCGTAAATATCAAACGAATCATAATCGGTATTGTTTGCTTGAGATAACTCAGCAACACCTGCATCATCTAAAATAAGGTTACCATTACCTGTTACATCTATTTCTTGTGGAGAATTTGGTTCAATTTGTAGGTTTAATAAATAATCTTCGATTTCACCATAATCATTTCCATCGCCAGCAGCATTACAAGGATCACCTGGAGCACCACCTCTTCTCATGGCAACTCGCATTTTGGTAAAACCATTAACTGCATAAGTTGGTATGTAAATTGAAGGATTAAAATAGAATTGGTTGGAATTATTTCCATTGTTATCCCAAACTTCTTCACCTGCATCTTCAAAATCGCCATCACCATTAAAATCTATCCATACTCTATAACCCATCCAATCATTATTTCTTTTTTGAACGTTTATTTGTAAAGTATAGTTATTGTCTTTGTATAAATCGGCTATTTCACTAGTATAATCTCCATATCCATTATTAAACCCTGACGAGTTATCAATATTTTGAGTTAATGTTCCAAAGCGAATTCTACTAATGTATCTATCTGGATGTGTATCAAAATTAGTTGGGTCGCAATAATCATTTAATACTGTTGTAAAATTATCTACAGGTGAATACGACGTATTACCATCACAAATACCTGTTACTTGAAAATCGTACTGTGTTACTTGTTGTAGACCAACAAGCACTACTTCATTAGTTTCAGAAGAAACTGTTTCCCAGTTTGTTACAGAAGATTTTTTATATCTTATTTCGTAAGATTCTGCACCAAACAATTCATCCCAACTTATAGTTGCTGTACTCGCTCCAATATTACTAACTGTAATATTTGTGGGCGCAGATAAAGAAGTTAAGTTAATATTTTGAACTTCAGTAACACTATTTCCTGTAACAGAATCGTAATACACCCAAGAAATTGAATAATTCCCAGATGTTGTAAATGTTGTTTGATCTGTTGTTGTAGGTGTTATAATTCTACATTGATAAGATAAATCTTGTGGTGTAGGAGCACTATAAGAACAAAATGCTGTTACATCATTAACCGGTGGAGCAATCATTGGTCCAGAATAGTTATTAACTGTTACAATAGTAGTACATGTTCTTTCTTGTATTCCATCGCTTACGGTTAATGTTATTACATTTGGCCCTAAATCATCACATGTGAATTCTGACTTATCTATTGATAAAGACATAGTACCCACTGTAACACTTGAACCATTATCTATATCTGCAACAGTTATAGATGTATTACCAAAAGCATCTAGCTCTATTGCAAAATCACCTTGACAATTTGCAACAGGTGCAGTTGTTGTAGCATCTCCGCTTAATATTACATCATCAATATAGTAATTGTCGTTACCATTGGCTCCATTTAAAAATTCTGACCTAATGGTTGCTCTAAATGCCGTAGCTGAATCTGGTACAGATACCACATAAGGATTAGGATCTGGTAGAGAAACATTGAATAACCTAATATCTGGTTCTATTTTCATAAAACCTAAGTCAATAGCATTTAAACCTTCAATCAAAACAACTGTATTATCTACCCAAGTTCCTCCATCAAAATAAGAGTAATCTAAATACAGATTTTCATTTTGATCTGGATGACCTAAAGATTGAAAAGCTATTGAAAAGTTTACGTTAACATAATTAGAAATATCTATATCTGCAAATTCTACAGATGGAGCATCATCCCAATAATTCTTAAGTTCTAAACTATAATCGTCTGAGGCAGGATCAGTAATATCATCATTCACAATTCTTATTATACCTTCTGATGTTGTTACTGTATAATCCCAGTTGTCTGTACCTGCATGAGTGGTAATGGTTTGACTTGGTGGTGCCCAAACTCCATCTTTATCAGCAACTGTTACTTGATAAGATGGATTACCATTATGGAATCGTTGCTTCGCAATTTCTGTTTGCGAATAACCAGTATTTACAAATGAAATTAGCAAAATAAATAATACTATTATTTTACTAGGTGAGAGTAATTTTTTTACCATTTACAAAATTATGTAGGTTAACTTCAAAATTTAGACACATTAAAAACTAAAAAGTCACATATAAATTTATTTATGTGTTTGACTTTTAACGCTTTTAAGTAAATAACTTAAATTTTTGTAAAATGGATTAATAAAAACTTTGAGGGAAGTTTGATTATTAATTACAAAGGCATTGTATGTTCTTTGAAATCAAATGTGTACAATATTATAACTTATTATTAATAAGAGCTGTTTTTTTTCGACAAAGTCATTAAAAAAAGCCACCAAATACTCACAAAAAAAATAAAGCACTTAAAAAAACAGATAAATTACATTTCTGATTTAAATTAAATAATTTACTTTTCTTTAATTATTATTTGTTTAAAACAGCTCCAATATTAGCTCAAAAAATCGATAAAACAAAATAAAAATCGGATAAAATGCATTTTTATGCGATAAAATGCATTTTTTAGAAGTTTGCTTTACTATTTAGTTTAATGGTCTATAAAACTATAAAGGAAGCTATGATTTATCGCAAAAACGAGCTAAGTAATTAATTATCAAGCACATAGTGAAGCACCAAAATTTAATGTATTTACTTGATAAATAGACAATTAGTTTTCTATGAATTCAAAAAAAATTAATAAACTAACCTTAAAAGAAATGAAATACTAAAAAACAGAAGAATTACGTGACTATTTATATAAGAAAAAGCTCTTATTTTACAATTACAACCTATTAATTTTATAATACTTAAAGTATAAACTTCGTCCTTTAGGTGAATATATAATTAAATTAATGCATCAACTAAATCTTCAATTTTTGAAATAAGTTGAACTTTAATTACTGTATTTTTAAGTGAAATTTTATTGTATTTGGATACAAATATTGTTGAAAAGCCAAGTTTTTCAGCTTCTAGTATACGTTGTTCTACGCGTTGTACTGGACGAATTTCTCCAGATAAACCAACTTCTGCAGCAAAACATACATCTTTTGGTAAGGCAACATCTTCATTTGATGATAATATTGAAGCCACTACAGCTAAATCTATTGCAGGATCATCAACGGTAATACCACCGGTAATATTTAAAAACACATCTTTTGCTCCTAATCTAAAACCAGCGCGTTTTTCTAAAACTGCAAGCAACATATTTAAGCGTTTTGCATTAAAACCCGTGGCGCTACGTTGCGGAGTACCATATACAGCTGTACTTACCAAAGCCTGAACTTCTATCATTAATGGACGCATACCTTCTAAAGTAGCAGCAATAGCGTTACCAGATAATTCTTCGTCTTTTTTAGATATTAAAATTTCTGATGGGTTTGAAACTTCTCGTAAACCAGAACCTTGCATTTCATAAATTCCTAATTCGTTTGTAGATCCAAATCTATTTTTATGAGCTCTTAAAATTCTAAAAACATGATTGCGGTCACCTTCAAATTGCAGAACTGTATCTACCATATGCTCTAAAATTTTTGGACCAGCTATATTACCATCTTTAGTAATATGACCAATTAAAACAACAGGTGTAGCGGTTTCCTTAGCAAATTTTATAAGCTCTGTAGTGCATTCTTTTATTTGCGAAATGCTTCCTGAAGACGATTCAATATAATCACTATGCAAGGTTTGAATAGAGTCTATAATTACAATATCGGGTTCTAAAGCCTCTATTTGCTTAAAGATATTTTGCGTTTTAGTTTCTGTAAGAATATAACAGTTATTGTTTTCTGGATTAATGCGTTCTGCACGCATTTTTATTTGTTTCTGGCTTTCCTCACCTGAAACATATAAGGTTTTATATGGTAATTTTAAGGAAACCTGAAGGAGTAAAGTACTTTTTCCAATTCCTGGTTCCCCGCCTAAAAGTGTTAATGAACCTGGAACAATTCCGCCACCTAGAACGCGATTAAATTCAGCATCAAAGGTATCTAATCGGGCTTCTTTTGAAGCATCTATTTCATTAATTCGTAATGGTACAGATACCCTTTTAATTGTTGAATTCGATGTTTTCCAATCACTTTTTTCAGGTTTTTGAATAACCTCTTCAACAATAGTATTCCATTCTTTACAGGCATTACATTGCCCTTGCCATTTAGCGTATTGTGTACCACAATTCTGGCAGAAAAACGTCGTTTTTACTTTTGCCATTAATACCCGAAATCTTCTTTTATAGAATCGGCTCTTTGAAGCACATCATCCTTAGTAATACCAGCAATTTCTTTTAAAGTATAAGCAGATTGATAAGTACGCATTGCTTTTTTAGGCTCTCCCGTTTCTTCGTAAAAACGACCTAAATAGTAACCTCCAAGAAGGGTTTCAGGATACTCTTTTCTCGCTATTTTACCTAAATCTTCATAATACTCATAAAACTCATTTTTTTCTATAGCTGCAGAAATAGCTTTAAAATCGTTAATCAAAATTTGTTTTTCAATACCAAACAAATCATAAATGGTTTGATACTTTTCTTCTAAATAAACCACAGGAGATATTTCTAATTCCAAAATAACCTTTTTGTATTCTTTTCTAGAAATAGGCTGAAACACTTTAAACATACCTTCTATAGCACTTGGTATAGCATGCGTAGGAACAGAATAATGTGATGGTCCTTCAAAAGCATCAAAATCGTAAAATAAATTATCATTATCTATAGCAGACATATCTTTATTTAAAGCTTCTATCATCTGTTTTGTTGATGGTGAGTCATTATTAGTATTTGCTAAATAATAAAAGGTTTTAGATTCAATTTTACCTAAAATTTCTGGAAGATAATCCAACATATTTGGAGCTAACTCTGGACTAACAGAAATATATCCTTGAAATAAAGGGTTCGGTTTTAATAGGTAATAATTTATAAAATTAGCGGTTTCGCCATGTCCTACCGCTACTCTAAAATTACCTACTCTAAAGCTTTTTTCTATGTAAGGAATTAACTCTAAACCAATAAACTCAAAAAAAGCTGCACCTGTTTCAATAGGCAACGAATTTTGACCGGAATACATACAATCATCATACCTTTTATCTAGCTGATTAACACCTACTACAATAGCCTCTGGCATATCTTCCCAATAGGAAAAATAATCTACATTTCCAGCTACGGCTTCAAACATATAATCCCCATCAAGCACTACAAATAATGGATATGTTTTATCTTCATTAGAATTATAACCTCTTGGTAATTGTATTTTTAACTGACGCTCTTCTCCTAATTTTGAAGATTGAATAGATTCATATTTAACCTGTGCTTCACTATTAAATGCGAAACAAAGAAGTAAAAAGAAAACAATTGTTTTTTTCATTTTAAAATGATTTGAGATTTGATATTGGCAAGGTAATAAATTAACCTAGAGATTAAAAGCAAAGTTTTTGTAAGCTTTACAGAAGTTTTAAACGTTGTCTATTTTATTTTTTTCTGTTGAAAATAGGCAAGTAAATGAGTGATAAACCACCAAAAACAATAACCATTAGGGTTTGAGACGTCCACATAATCCATCCAAAAGCACGACTAGGATCTTCTGGAATATTGAATAATAGGAACGCTAATACTATAGCTTCTGGATAAGAACCAATGCCACCGTTTGTAGCCGCTATACTAAAACTGGCTGCTATAAAACCTATTAATATAGCTGCAAAAGGGATACCCGTGGTTTGTTCAAGAGAAAAAGAAGTTACATAAAACATGAGCACATACATACCCCAAATAAAAAGGGTATGAAAAATGAACGCCCACTTTTTCTTCATTTTAAAAATACTCAAAGCTCCCTCAATAAGTCCGTTTACAAACCCTTTAATTTTTAAAGCTATTTTGGATTTGCCCTTATTTACAAATCTTATAAAAATAAGCCCTAAAACAATGAGTAAGATTAAAGCAATTATGATTTTATAAGGATCAAATTTTTCAATTAAAAAACTATAAATAAAGTCAAATTCTAAAAAAAGGGTGATTATTATAATACCCAACATAACAAGCATATCTGCAATACGTTCTGCGACTATAGTACCAAAACCTTTTTCAAAAGGCACACCTTCATAATTTGTAAGTATAGATGCTCTAGCCACTTCTCCTGCTCTGGGAATAGTATAATTAATTAAATAAGTAGCAAAAACTGCCATAATACTGTTACCCAATTTAATTTTATAACCCATGGGTTCTAGTTGAAAACGCCAACGATAAGCACGAGATAGATGACTTAAAAGTCCTAAAAACACACCTAATAAAACCCAGGTATAATCTGCTTTTTTAAAGTACTTAATTAACTCTTCTATAGAAATTTGAGACAGTGAATACCAGACCAAAAAAACTCCCAGTAATAATGGGAGTGAAATTTTTAATAATCTTGATATTTTTGGGTTCAAAAGTTTTTATTTTAACAAGTTTGTGGCTTCGTCTGGAAATACTAAAGAAGGTTTAAATACTTTGGCCTTTTCAATATCCATAAAAGCATAAGTAATTAAAATTAAGGTATCTCCCACCGAAACTTTTCTGGCAGCTGCACCATTAAGAGTAATTTCGCCACTTTTTCGAGGTCCTGGAATACAATAGGTTTCTAAACGTTCACCATTATCGTTATTTACAATTTGAACTTTTTCACCTTGAATAATGTTAGCTGCATCCATTAAATCTTCATCAATGGTTATACTACCTATGTAATTGAGTTCTGCACCGGTGCATTTAACTCTATGAATTTTTGATTTTACTACTTGTATTTGCATGGGGCAAAGATAATTAATTTAGAGCGATATTATCAATAAGTCTAATATCATCAGCATATACTGCTATAAACGCTCTGTAAGTTTTATTATTTGATTTTCTTTTAACCGGTTTTAAGGTTTTAGTATCTGCAATAATGAAATATTCCAACTCCAATAAATCATGTTTAGAAAACTGTTTTTCAACCCATTCCGAAACTTTATTAGCACTTTTTGTGCCAAAATGCTTTTTTGCTTCTGTTAAAGTTTTATATATGTATGGTGCAGCTTTTTTGTACTCAGCTTTTAGTCGAGTATTACGAGAGCTCATAGCTAAACCATTAGCTTCTCTATGTATTTTACACCCCACAATGTTTACTGGAATATGATACTTTTCAACTAATTTTTTAATGATAGCTAACTGTTGGAAATCTTTCTCGCCAAAGTAAGCGTTATCTGGTTTAACAATTTCAAAAAACCGTTTTACAATGGTACCTACTCCATCAAAATGTCCATGACGAAACTTACCTTCCATTTCAAACTCTAAACCATCAAAATCAAACTCCTCGGAAACTGTTTTACCTTTATAAATATCGTCAACCGTAGGTGCATAAACTAAGATATCTGTTTGGCTTAAAGTACTCAATAAAGCAACATCATTTTCTAATGTTCTTGGGTATTTTTGCAAATCTTCTGTATTATCAAACTGGGTTGGATTTACAAAGATGCTTACAATTACTTTGCTATTATTTGCCAAAGCTTTTTTAACTAATTGTAAATGTCCTTGGTGCAATGCGCCCATGGTAGGAACCAAACCTAAAGTTAGCTTTTTGTCTCTTAAAGCATCAACTGCCTTTATAATTTGTTGTTTTTCTGAGTAAACTTCCACGTTTTAATAAAAAATTAACGGGTGCAAACTTAAGATTTTACAGTCAAATTGCATAAAATTTTGTACTTTTGCGTGTTTTTTATTTTGAATTTTAAAAAAAGTGAAGTCTGAATAAGACAAAATTTTTCAAATTTTCTCTTTAAAAAAATCAATAATTGCTAATGATTTAGACATCATTAAAAGTCAACAAAAACAAACATATGAAAGATAAGAGGATATTGTATGTATCATCTGAAGTAGTACCTTATTTACCAGAAACCGAAATTTCGTCTATGTCTTTTGAAGCACCAAGAATGGTGAATCAACAAGGTGGACAAATAAGAATTTTTATGCCACGTTATGGAAATATAAACGAAAGAAGACATCAGTTACATGAAGTCATAAGATTATCTGGTATTAATTTAGTGATTAATGATTTAGATATGCCACTTATTATTAAAGTAGCATCTATCCCAAAAGAGCGAATTCAGGTTTATTTTATTGATAACGATGAATATTTTAAAAGAAAAGCAACTTTAACTGATGAAGATGGTAACCTGTTTTCTGATAACGATGAACGCGCTATTTTCTTTGCAAAAGGTGTTATTGAAACCGTCAAGAAATTAAATTGGTCTCCAGATATTATTCATGTTCATGGGTGGTTAGCTTCATTATTACCTGTTTATTTAAAAGAATATTATAAAGACGAACCTTTGTTTAATGAAAGTAAAATTGTTACTTCAATATATAATCAAAGTTTTAACAATACTTTAAATAAAGACATGATTAATAAGATTAAATTTGACAACATAAATGAAGATGCTGTTAAATTGCTTAATGAACCGTCTTATAATAACTTAATGAAAGTTGCTATTGATTATTCTGATGCGTTAATTGTTGGGTCTGAAAACATTCCTGAAGATCTAGAAGCCTATTTAAAAGCCTCAAAAAAACCTATTTTAGAATATAAAAGTAAAGATGAATTTGGTGAAGCTTATACAACATTTTTCAATAATACCGTTTTAGGCTAAACATACATTCATTAATCACATACATGAAAAAGACCATTAAAGCCCTTAAAGTCACTGTTGTTTTAATATTTTCTGTTTTATCTTTTATTGCATGCGATAAAGATTTTAATGTTATAGAAAGTGATGTTCTTGGAAAAGACAATGCAAATTTTGAAACTAATAGCACAGTTTATCCTGCTACTGCATACAATAAAAAACTAGATTCTTTACAAGTAAACGGATTACCAGCCAACTTACTTGGTGTTTATAACGATCCAGCTTATGGACAAACCATAGCTAGTATTGTTGCCCAAGTAACACCAACAACTTTTAATCCTGATTTTGGCACAAACGCTGAGATTGATAGAGTTGTAATTAGCATCCCTTATTTTAGTACTCAAACAGACGTAGATGACGAAGGCAACCCAGTATATAAATTAGATTCTTTATATGGAAACCCTTCAGAAGGAATTAAACTTTCTATTTATCAAAACAATTATTTTTTAAGAGATTTCGATCCTAATTCTACTACTAACAGTACACAAAATTTTTATTCAAATGCAAATAACACTACAAACTCGGTTTTAACCGGTACAGGTGTTGTGAATTTTGATGATCATATTGTAACTACAATTCATGAAGAGCCTGTTTTTATTCCAAGTGAAGCTCCAACTGAAACCACTACAGGAACAGGAGAAGATGAAGTAACTACTTTATCTGAACCTGCATATACAGTGGTTTTAGATAGCAATGAAGATAAATTATACTGGACGAGCACTATTATAAGTAAACAAGATGACCCTGTTTTAAGCAACGCCAATAACTTTAAAAACTATTTTAGGGGTATTTACTTTAAAGCAGAAGCTCTTGGTAGCGATGGTAATATGATTTTACTAAACTTAGCTTCTTCAAATGCCAATATTACTATTCATTATTCAAAAGATTCCACAGTAGAAGATGGTGAAAGAGTAGAATCTACATATGTTTTAAATTTCACTGGTAATAGATTAAATACATTTATTAATGATTACAATCAAGTATCATTACAAAATGGAGACAAAACTTTAGGTGATGAAAAACTTTATTTAAAAGGAACCTCAGGTTCCATGGCTGTTATTGATTTATTTGGAAACGAGGATTCTAACAACAATGAAATTGCGGATGCCCTTGAAGATTTTATTGATGAGTACAGACAAACTGATGAAAACGGAGATTATATAATTGATAATACAACTGGCAATTATTTACTAAAAAGGCTTATAAATGAAGCCCATTTAGAGGTTTATGAAGATGAAACCATTAATATAGGCTCTAATAATGAAGATTTCCATAAGTATGATCGTATTTATGCCTACGATGTTAAAAATAGCATACCAACTGTTGATTATTTAGCGGATCAGACTAGAAATAATCAAAGTCCGTTTAATTCTAAATTTATAAGTTTAGGTCAAAGAGACACTATTTCAGGAAAGTATAAAATACGCCTAACACAGCATTTAAATAACATCTTGCTTAGAGACTCAACTAATACAAAAATTGGCCTTGTACTTTCAACAAATGTAAATGCAGACTATAACCCAGACACTTTTATTTTTAGTAGTGCTGAAATTTTAGAAAGTGATGATGATGTTATTGCTATTCCAACATCAGCATTAATATCTCTCAGAGGCACTATTTTACATGGTAGTAATGAAAATGCTCCTGAAGAAAAAAGATTAAAATTAAAAGTGTTTTATACAGAGCCAAAGTAACACTTAAAACTTAACTAATTTGAGTTTTAATACTATATGCTTTTTTGAAAAAAATGACTTTCATCGTATAAAATAGGTATTCATATAATAATTATCTTTCATTGTTATTTATTTTACATATTTGCCTTAAGTTAAAAACCCTAAAATCAATATTATAAGTTATGTGTGGAATTGTAGGATATATAGGACCAAGAGAAGCTTACCCAATTATAATCGAAGGTCTAAAAAGACTTGAATACAGAGGATACGATAGCGCTGGCATCGCATTGTTTGATGGTACCGATTTAAAAGTTTCTAAAACAAAAGGCAAAGTAGCAGATTTAGAAAGTCGTTCTGACAATGAAATCACAAAACATGGCAGTGTAGGAATAGGTCATACACGTTGGGCAACCCATGGTGTACCTAATGATATAAATTCACACCCACACCTTTCAAATTCAGGAGAGTTAGTGATTATTCATAATGGTATTATAGAAAATTATGAATCACTTAAACAGGAGCTTATTTCTAGAGGTTACACTTTTCAATCCGATACAGATACTGAAGTTCTTATCAACCTAATTGAAGACGTAAAGAAAAAAGAAAATGTAAAACTTGGTAAGGCTGTTCAAATAGCATTAAATCAAGTTATTGGAGCTTACGCCATTGCCGTTTTTGATAAAAACAAACCCGAAGAAGTTGTTGTTGCTCGTTTAGGAAGTCCATTAGCTATTGGTATTGGTGAGAATGAAGATGAGTTTTTCATTGCCAGTGACGCATCTCCTTTTTTAGAATACACTAAAAATGCTGTTTATCTAGAGGATGAAGAAATGGCAATTATACGTTTCCACAAAGGCATAAAAATAAGAAAGATTAAAGATGATTCTTTAGTAGATACTTATGTGCAAGAATTACAATTAAATCTAGAACAAATAGAAAAAGGTGGTTACGAGCATTTTATGCTAAAAGAAATTCATGAACAACCAAAAGCTATAAAAGACACTTATAGAGGACGACTATTAAGAAACGAAGCCATCATAAAAATGGCTGGTGTTGAGGATAATATGAAAAAATTCCTTAATGCTAATCGTATTATTATTGTTGCTTGTGGTACATCATGGCATGCGGGCTTAGTAGCTGAGTATATTTTTGAAGATTTAGCTAGAATACCTGTAGAAGTAGAATATGCTTCAGAATTCAGGTATAGAAACCCTGTAATTAACGAAAATGATGTGTTAATTGCAATTTCTCAATCTGGTGAAACTGCTGATACGCTTGCTGCTATTAAATTAGCTAAATCTAAAGGTGCTTTTGTGTTTGGCGTTTGTAATGTTGTTGGTTCGTCAATAGCTAGAGAAACACATGCCGGAGCTTATACACATGCTGGCCCAGAAATAGGTGTTGCATCAACTAAAGCATTTACTACTCAAATTACTGTTTTAACTTTAATGGCGTTAAGAATGGCTCGTGCTAAAGGTACTATTAGTAGTTCTGATTTCCGTCACCATTTATTAGAATTAGAAATGATTCCTGGTAAAGTAGAAAAAGCTTTAAAATCTGATGCTCATATAAAAATGATAGCAGATATTTATAAAGATGCTAAAAACTGTCTTTATTTAGGTAGAGGTTATAATTTTCCAGTCGCTTTAGAGGGTGCTTTAAAACTAAAAGAAATATCTTATATACATGCTGAAGGATATCCTGCAGCAGAAATGAAACATGGTCCAATTGCATTAATTGATGAAAACATGCCTATTGTTGTAATTGCAACTAAAAAAGGGCATTACGAAAAAGTAGTTAGTAATATACAGGAAATAAAATCTAGAAAGGGTAAAATTATAGGCATTGTCACAGAAGGTGATAAACAAGTAAAAGAATTAGCAGATCATGTTATTGAAGTTCCAGAAACATTAGAGTCTTTAACTCCATTATTAACGACTATCCCTTTACAATTATTATCTTATCATATAGCCGTTCTTTTAGATAAAAATGTAGATCAACCACGTAATTTAGCAAAATCAGTTACAGTAGAATAGATTTTTTATCTAAAAACAAAGACTTTTAAATTGGTATGATTTACAACAAATCATGCCAATTCTTATTTTTAGCCTGTGATTTTTAAAGATATAGCAATTTTTTTAGGTGTTTTTTGTTAAAAATTACTATGCGCGCATACTTTTTTTATATTTTTATTCGCTAGTAATATAATATATACATATATTGCTAAACTAAAATTAAACTAATTCGAATACATGAAAACAATTCTCCCATTTTTATTGTTGCTTTTTTGTGGACTATCCTACTCACAAACAACAATTTCCGGTTCTGTTGTTGATGATAACAATCAACCTATTCCAGGAGCAAACATTATTATTGTAGGAACTTCAACCGGTACTGTAACCGATTTTGATGGTAATTTTACACTTACTTACAGTCAAAATCCTCCATTTTCAGTCCAAGCAAGTAGCGTAGGATTTGAAACTGTTACAGAAGAGGTAACAACAAATAATCAAAAAATTAATTTTGTTTTAAATGAAGGAACTTCATTAGACGAAGTTGTTATTTCTGCATCCAGAACACCAGAACGTATTTTTGAATCGCCTGTAACTGTTGAGCGTTTAGGTCTTAAAGAGATAAAAAATACAGCTTCAGCAGATTTCTATGACGGTTTAGAAAACCTTAAAGGTGTAGATGTAAACACAAATAGTTTAACTTTTAAATCTGTAAACACCAGAGGATTTGCAACATTTGCGAACAACCGTTTTATGCAACTTGTAGATGGTATGGATAATTCTACACCAGCTCTTAACTTTCCAATAGGGAATTTAGTTGGTATGACCGAAACAGATGTTTTAAGTGTTGAATTATTACCAGGTGCATCTTCTGCATTATATGGTGCCAACGCGTTTAATGGTATTTTGTTTATGAGAAGTAAAAGTCCTTTTGATCATCAAGGTATCAGCACATCAATTAAAAAAGGTATTACATCACAAGAAGCTGCTGGTGATAACGAATATACAGATATAAGTGTACGTGCTGCATATAAGTTTAGTGATAAATTTGCTGCTAAAATAAATTTTGGTTACCTAAGAGGAACAGACTGGGCTGCAACTAGTGAAGTTGATAAGACAACTATTGGTGGTACCAGAGCAGATTTAAATTATGATGGAATAAACGTTTATGGTGATGAAGTAGCAACAAACATAAACGGTGTAGCTGTAACACTAGAAGGTTTAGGTATCTTACCTGCTGGAGCTAGTGCTTTAGTTCCTTCAGTAGTTGTTAGTAGAACAGGTTATAATGAAAATGATTTAACAGACTACAATGCTGAAAGTATAAAAGCAGACTGGGGTTTATACTTTAGACCTTGGGAAAATGATTTTGAAATTCAATATGTTGGAAAAGTAGGTACAGGTTCTACCATTTACCAAGGAACTAACCGATACTACATTGATAATTTTACACAACAACAACACAAATTAGAATTTAAAAATGATAATTTCTTTTTAAGAGGATATGTTGTTGCTGATAAAGCTGGTGATTCTTATGATATGGTATTTACTGGAATCAATATCAATAGAGCTTGGAAAGATGATAATACTTGGTTTGGCGAATATGCAGGAACTTTTGTTCAAGCTACACTTGGAGGCGCCACTGAAGCTCAAGCTCATGCTGCTGCAAGAGCTCAAGCAGAATCTGGTCGTTACTTACCAGGTTCTCCTGAATACATAGCTGCTTTTAATAGAAGTATTAATGATCCTAATTTAGCAACGGGATCTAAATTCCAAGATGCTTCAAAATATTATCATTCTGATGCTAACTATAACTTTAGTCATTTAATTGATTTTGCAGATATTCAAGTTGGTGGATCATACAGACAATACAGCTTAAACTCTTCAGGTACTATTTATACAGATTTTGATGGTCCTATTGATTATTCTGAATACGGTGTTTACACTCAAATTCAAAAAAACATAGAGTTAAGTGATGCTTTAGATTTAAAACTAACAGGATCTGTTCGTTATGATAAATCTGAATTTTTTGATGGGTTCTTTTCACCAAGATTATCTGCAGGTTTAACTGTTAACAGAGATCATAATATTAGAGCTTCTGTTCAAACAGGATTTAGAAACCCTACTACACAAGATTTATTTATTGGTTTAGATGCAGGTAGAGCTATTTTAGTAGGTTCTGCTCCAGACAATTTAGATAGATGGACAAGAGATTACGATGTTAGTACAAACGGGCAAGTAGGTTTTGGACAACCAGCAACTATTGCTCAAACAGGTAGAGTAGCTTATGAAAACTCTTATACAGCAAGTTCTGTTCAGGCTTTAGCAGCTACTGGAAACCCAGCTGTTTTAGAAGTTTCTAACCCAGAGTTAATTAAGCCAGAGCAAGTATCTTCGGCAGAAGTTGGTTATAGAGGTAAATTTGAAAGCTTAATCGTAGATTTTAGCGCTTACTTTAACAAGTATAAAGATTTCATTTCTCAAGAAGTTGTAATATCTCCTTATTACGGAACTGTTGGTGATAATGGATTATCTGTAGCCGCTATTTCAAATGGCGATTATCAAGCTTACAGTACGTATACAAACTCTCCTGCAGATGTTAAATCTTATGGAGCTTCAATAGGTTTATCAACTAAAGTTTTTGGTGATTTTGATTTAAGCGGAAGTTATACGTATGCAAAATTAGACTTTGACCAAGTTAAATACCCAGATTTTACAACAAACTTTAATACACCTGAGCATAAATTCAAAGCTTCATTTGGAAATACAGATTTATTTGAAAACTTTGGTTTTAATGTGTCTTATAGATTCAGTGATGATTATTACTGGGAAGCAACATTTGGTAATGGTGTAGTTCCAGAATATCACGTAGTAGATGCTCAAATAAATTTAAGAGTCCCAAGCTTTAAGTCTACTTTTAAAGCAGGTGCTACTAACCTTTTAGGAGATGAGTACTTTACGGCTTTCGGTACTGGTAATATCGGGTCAATGTATTATGTATCATGGACAATAAATAACTTATAAAAAATGAAAAAGAATATTATAGATATAAAATACGTTGCATTAATTGCAATCTTAATAGGGTTTACATCTTGTAATGAAATTGAAGATGTTTTGGAAGACAACAACGCTCTAGTTGAAGTTGAAGTATTACCAGAATTAAATTCAGGTTCAGCAGATTTCTCAACTTATGTTTCTTTAGGAAACTCGTTAACTTCTGGTTTCACAGATAATGCTTTATTTATTGCAGCTCAAGAAAATTCTTTACCAAACATTTTAGCACAAAAATTTGCCTTGGCAGGCGGAGGAGATTTTTCTCAACCATTGATGAGTGATAATGTAGGCGGATTACTTTTTGGAGGTGCAGTTAATGCAAGATTTGGACCAAGACTTTATTTTAATGGTTCTGGACCTGCTGTTTTACCTGCAGCCTCGTCAACAGAAACATTTGCTAATGTAGGAAGTCATAATAATATGGGAATCCCAGGAGCCGCAAGTTTTCACCTGTTGTATGATGGTTATGGAAACCCAGCAAATTTAGCTCTTCCTGTACCAACAGCAAACCCTTATTTTGTAAGAATGGCTTCTGCTCCTGATGCTACAGTTTTAGGTGATGCTATGGCGCAATCGCCAACATTCTTTTCTCTATGGATAGGTAATAACGATGTACTAGGTTATGCTTTATCTGGTGGAGATGCTACTACAAGCTCAATAACACCTTCAGATGGCCCTCCAGGAGTTGGTTTCGATCAAACTTATGGTGCTTTAATCGCTACGCTTACAAGTGGTGGTGCTCAAGGTATCGTTGCGAACATTCCTTACGTAACAACAATTCCACATTTTACTACAGTACCTCATAATCCAATTCCTTTAGATGAAGCCACAGCTGGAGCTGTGAATCAAGCATATGCTGCTTATAATGGCGGTATTCAAGCAGCTTTAGGAGCTTTAGCAGGAACAGGTTTATTTACTCAAGAAGAGGCAGATTTAAGAATGATTACCTTTTCTGCTGGTGAAGGTAATGCTGTTGTTATTGAAGATGAGAGTTTAACAGATTTAGGTGCTATTAACCCAGCATTTGCAGGTCTTCCTAAAATTCGTCAAGCTACAGCAAATGATTTGCTAGTTTTACCTTCATCTAACTTTATTGGAACAGAAGCTGTACCTGGAAATCCTTTAACAGTAAACGGAGTTGCTGTTCCTTTAGCAGATAAATGGGTTTTAACTCCAGAAGAACAAGAAGAAATTAAAACAGCTACAGATGCTTTTAACGCAACCATTCAAGCTGCAGCATCTTCAGCAGGATTAGCTTTTGTTGATGCTAATATGTTAATGCAACAATTAGATGCAGGAGGATTTACAGATGGAGATTACACATTAACTTCAAGTTTAGTAACTGGTGGAGCGTTTTCATTAGATGGTGTTCATCCAACAGCAAGAGGTTATGCCTTAATAGCTAACGAATTTATGAAAGCCATTGATGCTGCATACGGTTCAAACTTTGAAGCTTCAGGGAATTTAGTTAACATTGGTAATTATCCAACTAATTACTCGCCTTCATTACAATAAATTTATATTAAAACATTATTTCAAAACGCCTTCATCAAGAGGGCGTTTTTTTATTGGAAAAAAGCTTAAAAAACAACTTTCATTTTAAATTAAAAAATATATCTTTGCACGCGAAAACTAAAAGTGTTTTCATACAATTAAATCGCATAATATTAAACATATAAGTAATGTCTAAAGTTACAGGTAAAGTTGCACAAATAGTAGGTCCGGTTATCGATGTTGAATTCGCTGCTGGTTCAGAGCTTCCAAAAATTTATGATTCATTAGAAATTAAAAGACCTGATGGTTCTTTATTAGTATTAGAAGTACAATCTCACATTGGTGAAGATACTGTACGTACTATTGCTATGGATTCGTCTGATGGTTTAAGTAGAGGAACTGAAGTTACTGCTACTGGTGCTCCTATTCAAATGCCGATTGGTGATGATGTTTACGGACGTTTATTTAATGTAATTGGAGATGCTATTGATGGTCTTGGAGATTTACCTAAAGCTGGAGAATCTGGATTACCAATTCACCGTCAAGCACCTAAATTTGAAGATTTATCAACGTCTACTGAAGTTTTATTTACAGGTATTAAAGTAATCGACTTAATTGAGCCTTATGCAAAAGGTGGTAAAATTGGTTTATTTGGTGGTGCTGGTGTAGGTAAAACAGTATTAATTCAGGAGTTGATTAATAATATTGCAAAAGGTCACGGTGGTTTATCAGTATTTGCTGGTGTAGGTGAAAGAACTCGTGAAGGAAATGACCTTTTAAGAGAGATGTTAGAATCTGGAATTATTCGTTACGGAGATGATTTTATGCACTCTATGGAAGACGGCGGATGGGATTTATCTAAAGTTGATAAATCTAAAATGAAAGAATCTAAAGCAACTTTCGTATTCGGACAAATGAATGAGCCTCCTGGAGCACGTGCTCGTGTAGCATTATCTGGTTTAACTATTGCTGAGTATTTCCGTGATGGAGCTGGAGATGGGCAAGGAAAAGATGTACTTTTCTTCGTAGATAACATCTTCCGTTTTACACAAGCTGGTTCTGAGGTATCTGCATTACTTGGTCGTATGCCTTCTGCGGTAGGTTACCAACCAACATTAGCAACAGAGATGGGTGCGATGCAAGAACGTATTACATCAACTAAAAAAGGATCTATTACATCTGTACAAGCGGTTTACGTACCTGCGGATGATTTAACTGACCCTGCTCCTGCTACAACCTTTGCTCACTTAGATGCAACAACTGTATTATCTCGTAAAATTGCTGAGTTAGGTATTTATCCTGCGGTAGATCCATTAGATTCTACTTCAAGAATTTTAACTGCTGATATTTTAGGTGCAGATCATTATAACTGTGCTCAAAGAGTAAAAGAGTTATTACAACGTTATAAAGAGTTACAAGATATTATTGCTATTCTAGGTATGGAGGAATTATCTGAAGAAGATAAATTAGCTGTAGGACGTGCACGTCGTGTTCAACGTTTCTTATCTCAACCATTCCACGTAGCAGAACAATTTACTGGAATTCCTGGTGTATTAGTAGATATTAAAGAAACTATTAAAGGTTTTAACATGATTATGGATGGTGAATTAGATCACTTACCAGAAGCAGCTTTTAACCTTAAAGGAACTATTGAAGAAGCTATTGAAGCTGGAGACAAAATGTTAGCTGAGGCATAGCCGAAGCTAATGCTGAATTTATTTCAGCATCTTTTAAATTGAATCTTGAATAAAAATTAAAAAGACCTTGAAATAAATTCAGGGTAGTTAAACAAGTTTAACTATGTATCTAGAAATTGTATCACCAGAAGCAACATTATTTAGTGGAGAAGTAACTAGTATTTCTGTACCTGGTGTAAATGGTGAATTTGAAATGTTAAATAATCACGCTCCTATCATATCTTTATTAAAAGAAGGTGTTGTGAAGATTTCAGGCAACATCGAATTAGATGAAGAAGTTCAGGATAAATTTACTAAAGGAGACAAGAATACAACTTTATTAAAGATAAATTCTGGAACTATAGAAATGAAAGATAATAAGGTTATTGTTTTAGCCGATTAAATTTCATTTTAAATAAAATATAAAAAATGCGAAGCAGTTGCTTCGCATTTTTTTTTCATTTATCTAAAGTAGATTAATTAAACTTTTATAAATATTCTTTTTAAATACATATAATAACCAAGCCCTAAATAACATAATACAACAGTAAGTGCATACAAAAGGGATGACAATTTAAAACTTAAAAAACCATGTATATAGATGGTTTCATAAAGCCAGGAATGAATATTACTATCTTCTCCAACTTTTGTTAAATACATGAATTTAGATATAAAGCTAGACAGAAAATATATAGTTATAGCATTCATCCCAACATACTTGAATATATTTCCAAAATTATATTTCTTAATGTCTATTAGATAGTAAATAATAGCCAAGAGCAAAGTTCCCCAACCACTTGTTACTAACACAAAACTGCTACTCCAAATAGCTTTGTTAATTGGGAAATAAATACTGAAAATATAGCCGGAAATCAACAAACCAAATGCTACTATAAACAATTGTTTAATTTGTTTAAGCCCATCTAAAAGCTTACCTATTAAAATGCCAATTAAACAAGTAACAATTGCAGGTAGTGTACTAATAATACCTTCTGGGTCATAATCTGGTTGCCACATATGCTTCCCTAAAAGATTTAAATCTATATAGTTTGCCCAATTATTAGATGCCCTATCAAAAGAAGGGGGTATTCCATTTAAGTTTGGAAAAGGCATAAAACCAAGAAATAGCCAATATGCTACCAAAATAATAATAGAAATACCAAGTAAACTTTTCCAATTACAATTAAGATATAATATTGATGAAATTAAAAAAACAACACCTATTCTCTGGAGCACACCTGGAAGCCTTAATGTTTCAAAATCTGACACAAAAGGTACATAAGGCAAAAACAAATTGAGAAATAAGCCCAAACCTATAAGTTTTAAGCTTCTAATAACTATTTTTTTATAGGTTAATAAACTATTGGATTTGCTTTTATATGCGAAATAAATAGAGATTCCTACAATAAATAAAAAGAAAGGGAATACTAAATCGGTTGGTGTTAATCCATGCCATTTTGCATGAAGTAAAGGCGAATAAACATTACTCCAATCTCCGGGAGTGTTTACCAAAATCATAGCTGCAATGGTAAAACCTCTTAAAATATCAACAGATTCTATTCTTTTTGTCATTACTTATAAAATATTTCAGCTAATTTTTTACACCAATTTTATGCCCGAAGAAAGCATAGTATAAAATAATAAGGTAGCATGGTAATAAAATCCAATATCCAAAAGAAGCAGCTTCAGACATCGCACTAACTTCATTAACCCCTTCAATTATTAATTGTTCTTTTCTATTATCTACCAAAGCCCCGTACAATGGCGGTATTATGGCTCCACCTGCTATAGCCATTATAAGAAGTGCTGAAGCTGTTTTAGTAAATTTACCTAAGCCATTTAAAGCTAAAGGCCAAATTGCTGGCCAAACCAGAGCATTTGCTATTCCCAATGCAGCAACAAACAGCACTGATATGAACCCTTCTGTGAAAAGAATACAAAACGATAAAAGAATTCCTAAAACAGCACTTGCTTTTAAAGCAAAGGCTTGACTTATATATTTTGGAATTAAAAATACACCTAAAGCATAAGTAGCCACCATAGCCATTAAAGTAAATAAGGTAAAAAACTTAGCTTGTTCAACAGGAATATCTAAAGCAATTCCGTAGGATATAATAGTATCTCCTGCTATAACCTCAACTCCAACGTATAAAAACAATGCTAAAACGCCTAACCATAAATGAGGGAATTGAAAAATACTAGTTTTTGCAGTTTCACCTGTTTTTGATTCTTCAATAGGTGCTTCTTCAACATGTGGTAAAGGTGCTTTTCGTATTAGAAATCCTAAAATGAATAGCACAATAGCCATAACAACATATGGCATAACAACACTATCTGCCATAGTATCTAGTAAGCGTCCTTTTTCAGCATCGTCTACAACTTCAAACTGTTCTTTTATTTTATCAATTCCAGATAATAATAAGGCTCCAAAAATAACTGACCCTAAAGCACCGGCTACTTTATTTGCTATTCCCATAATAGCTATACGTTTAGCAGCACTTTCTATAGGTCCTAAAATAGTTATATATGGGTTTGATGCTGTTTGTAAAAGTGTCATACCCGCTCCTTGAATAAAAATACCTGTTAAAAAAACCCAATAGGTTCTTGCTTCGGCTGCTGGTATAAAAACTAAAGCTCCTAGTGCCATAACTATTAAACCTAAAGACATGCTTTTTCTAAAACCAATTTTATTTATAATATATGACGCTGGAAGAGCCATAACCACAAAAGAAATATAAGATGCAGATGCGACCAAGTACGATTGCGCATCTGTTAATTCATTAATGGTTTTCATAAACGGAATTAATGCTCCATTAATCCAAGTTACAAATCCGAAAATAAAAAACAATCCCGCAATAATTATAATGGGAATAACTGTATTGTTTTTTGGTTGTGATGATTGTAATGTATTTTCAGCCATAGTTATTAGTTAATTATTAGATATCCCACTTTAAAATTTTCCAATCTTGTTTTTTAGAACGATATGAATATAAGATTTTAAATCCAATTGCATAATGTGCATGTAATGATCTTAAATTGGTTTCATCAACCTCTGTTATAATAGCGTCATAATCTTTCTTCATTTCCTCATTCATTTTACTATATAACCCTCTAAAGACACCTCTTTTTCTAAATGCTTTATCAATACATATTTGCCCCATAACTATGTATTTTAAAGTATCTGGTACATTTTTTTCTATATTAATAAACATAGGTTTTAAAACTTCTATCTCGTCTTTAAAACTCTTAACCATAGATAAAGCATAACCCACTACTTTATTTTCACTTTTCGCAATAATGTGAGGGCACTTATCATTCATTGCTTTAAGTAAAGTAAGACTATGCTGTACTGTTACAAAGCCTTCTTTTTGCTTTTCTTCTTCTGAAATTGATGCTGAAATATTAGCGTGTTGAAGTTTAATAATTTGGTGTAACTCTTCGTTAGTAGAAGCTTTTTTATAAACCACACTATTCATGAAAAGGTTATAACTTTTTAATTACATTGGTAACAATGCCCCAAATTACAAAGTCATTGTCTTCTGTAATTTTTATAGGTTTATATTTTGAATTTTCTGGTTGCAACCATATCCCATCTTTTTCAACTCGCAACCGTTTTACCGTAAACTCACCATCTAAAAAACATACTGCAATTTTATTGTGCGCTGGCTCTAAACTTCTATCTATTACCAATAAATCATTATCATCTAGTCCTGCTCCAATCATACTTTGTCCGCTTACACGTGCATAAAATGTTGCTAATTTATTATTAACCAACATATCATCTAACGACAGTCGTTCTTGTTTAAAATCATCTGCAGGTGAAGGAAATCCTGCCGAAATTCCTGTATCGAAAAAAAGCGCTCCAGAATTTTCTATAAACTCTGGTGTGTAAAAGGTTAAATTTCTAGTGTTTCCTATTAGCATTTTACTTTTATTATTTCGTTAATATTTGTGGTATACCTTGGTGATAATCGTTCTTGTCTCATTTTCCAGGTACGTTTTAAATCTTGATTACCTAACTTTATCTTGTAATCTTTATATTTTTTATTCAACCCATCAATAGCAGACATAAGCGATTTGTGCTTTGGGTCTTCATGTTCAAATATATCTAATTGATAATTATTATTAGGTACTAAACCTGTAATAATTACACCTGCACGTTTATATTTTATACCACTTTTAAAAATAGTAATAATTCCTTTTACAGCTTCATTACTTATAATTAAAGACGAATCTGTTGGATATGGTAAGCTTATTATTTTACTCGCTCTGTGTTGTTCTAAATCTTTTTTATGCCTATCGCTACTTAGCATTACATAAATCATATGGCAACAAGAGCCTTGTTTACGGAGTTTTTCTGCACAACTTGTTGCGAAAGTAGAGATACGTTCTTTTATGTTATCAATATCAGAATAGGTATACTCAAAACTTCGTGTTGTAGCTATAGCGCGTTTATTTTTTGGTTCGTCTAGCAATATTTTAGAGTTGCCTTCCAAGTCCTTTTTAAGTTTCCACTCGGTAATTGAAAACGTTTTACGTACCCAATCATCAGAGAGTTGTGTAAAATCGAATGCTGTTTTACATCCTTTAGTATTTAATCGTTTTTGTAAACGCCTACCAATACCCCAAACATCTTCGATTTTAGTCCATTTTAAAGCTTTTATCCGTTTTTCCTCAGTGTCAATCACATAAACACCTTTGGTTTCATTTGGAAATTTTCGAGCTATCTTATTGGCTACTTTGCTCAATGCTTTTGTTGGCGCAAGACCTACACAAGTGGGAATACCTGTCCATTTTAGTATGCGTTGACGCATTAGGTTTCCATAATCATTAAAATTATAATTTTCAAAACCTTTAAATTGAACAAAAGCTTCATCAATACTGTAAACCTCAACATCTGGTGTAAATTGTTCTAAAATTTTCATTACGCGACTACTCATATCTCCATATAGTGGGTAGTTTGAAGAAAACACCTTAATATTATTGGCTTTACAAAACCCTTCCCATTTAAAAATAGGTGCACCCATAGGTAACCCGAGAGCTTTAGCTTCATCACTTCGCGATATCACACACCCATCATTATTACTTAAAATAGCAATGGGTTTGTTCTGCAAATTAGGGTTAAAAACGCGTTCGCAAGAAGCATAAAAGTTATTACAATCTACTAGGGCATACATGACAGTAAAGATACATGAAAGACCTAGAAAAAATAAATTTAAAAGTGATTTTGAATGTTAAAAAAGCTTCCTACTTTTTATAATATTATTCCCAACACGCTTATACTTAACCGCTTTACCATTGGCACAAAAGTTATAAACACCATTAGATTTTTTCTCTGAAGCAGACAGCAAAATAACATCGTCTACAGAGCAATTATAATCTTTAGCAACTCTCTTTTTTATGTGTGTAATAGTAGCTCTACCCTTTTTAAGTTGATTTTGTATTTTTTTATCTAACGTAGGTTCTTTAAAATCCTCTGCTAAATTGCAATTGTCGCTTTCTGTTGGTTTTGTAACTTCCTTTATAGTGGTGGATTCAGCATCAATATATTCCCATGTGAAATCAGCTTTTAGTAATACACGTCTTCCGTCTTCGGTTTTAACAATATGGTTGTTTTGCGCAAAACAAAAACTTGAGATAGTAAAAAAGATGATAAAAAAAGGCATTTTCATAATGAAGTGTTTTTTATAGCATTTCAAAAATACAAAACTAATCTTCAAAAGTTATTTCTATTTTTGTGATTATGAGCGATACTTTTAAAACCGTAGCAAGATTTCAATATTCAACTGAAGCACAAATTATTAAAGGCCGCTTAGAAGCAGAAGGTATTCAAGTTTTTCTATCGGACAACCTTACTATTGATACAGATCCGCTTGTTAGTAATGCTATTGGTGGAGTTAAATTAAAAGTGTTATCTCATGATGCTTTAAAAGCTCAACATATTTTAGATTCTATTCAAAATTTTTCAGTAGATGATGAGGGAAACCCCATACAATGCCCAAAATGTAAAAGTGAAAAAGTGAATTTATTCTCAACAATAACAGATTTTAAGTCTTTTATAGCATTTCTTTTCGGTTTTATTTCTGGCACGCTTCCGTTTTACGCTAAAGACAAATTTAAATGTGAAAATTGTAATTATGAGTTTAATACCAAATCATAAGCTTGTCTTAGCTTTTTTATAACCACTTCTATTTCTTCTTCATTTAAATGCCCAAAACCAAAACGGATGGCACAGGTGTTTTTATCTTGATAAAGAATGGTTTTTGGTAGAAATAAATCTTTTTTTTCAGCCTCTGCAGCTAATTTTACTAAGGATATTTTAGGTTGAAATTGCATCCAAATCGCTAACCCACCAGAAGGCGCTTCCCATACTATATTATGCCCAAAATACGTTTCTAAATGTTTACATAAACTATCATGCCTTTGTTTATATATTACAATGTTTTTTTTCATGAGACGATAAATTTCGCCTTCGTGAATTAATTCCGACAGCATTTGCTCTTGTATTAAATCGCCTTGTTCATCTAATAACTGTAAATAATTCTTAGCTTCAGAAATTAAATTTTCTGGTGCAACTACAAATCCTGTTTGAAAACTAGGAAATAATGATTGCCCCAGTTTTCCTAAATAAATAACCATACCATTTGCATCGGCACTTGCCATAGGCAACATTGATGAGCCTTCAAACTGAAAATCGTAATCATAATCATCTTCAATAATGGCAAACCCATATTCTTTAGCAAGTTTTAACAACTCTAAGCGACGTTCTGCACTTAGTGTTCTAGTTGTTGGATAATCTCTATGAGCACACACGTAAACACACCTAATACTTCGCTTTAAAAAATGTTTTTTTATGTATTCCACATTCAAACCATCGTTGTCTACAGGAATTGTTCTAATAGTTGCGCCCGCTTGTTGAAAAATCATATTAGAAGCATAATTACTTAAATGCCCCACTAATACAACATCGTTTTGATTTATAAGTAATTGAGATACAATATATAAACTCATTTCTGTACTACGTGTACTTATTAAGTTGTTTGGTTTTATATGAAACCCTCTAGTTACATTTAAATAATTGCAAAGTTGTGTTTGAAATACAGAATAGGATAGCTCGTTTGGTCTGTTCCATTTTTTTATTAAAGCCTTTCTTTTCATAGCAGCGCTGTACCATCTTGAAAACTGATGTACTGGGTGCAAACGCAAGTCGGGTTTTCCATCATTAATAGTATACTTAGCATTTGTTAACTGAACTGTTGATGCTAAATGAAATGATTTTTGAAAAGGAAAGCCTGTTGTTTTTGAGTATTTGTACGCCTGATTTATTTTTTGTACTGTTGCCTTAATTTTTGCAGTTTTTAGCTCTGGCTCTAAAACAAATGTCCCTTTGTTTGGTATTATTTCTACCCAACCTTGTGAGGCTAATTCGTCGTAGATAGCCACTGCTGTATTTCTGTGAATTTTTAATAATTGACTTAACACACGGGTTCCCGGTAGAATTGTACCTTTGTTTAAATACCCACGTTGTATAGCATTTATAATTTGTTGTGAAGCCTGTATGTAGATGGGTTTCGATATAGATTTATCAAAATCAATTAATTGTTTAAAAAGATTATTAACCGGACTATCTAACATTTTAAAACTGGACTAGTTTAATCGTCCGGAAAGTTACGACTTTTGCGTCGTTTTTAAAATTACTATTTATGAGAATTAAACTTACTTTTATAATTACCATTTTATTTTATACTACACAAATAACTGCACAAGTAGAACCTGTAAAAACAGATACTTTAAGAGAAGTTATTATTACTTCAACCAGAATAGATTTACCTTTTAAAGAAAACTCAAGAACCATAGATATTATTTCTTCTGAAGACATTAAAAAAAGTGCTGCAACAAATCTTGCTGACTTATTACAGCAAGTTGCTGGTGTAGATATTAGACGTCGTGGAACTGCTGGAAGTCAAGCCGATTTATTCATTCGCGGCGGTGGTTTTGATCAAACTTTACTTCTTATTGATGGTATAAAAATGGACGATGCACAAACTGGGCACCACTCCATGAATGCTGCCTTACCTATTGAAGTAATTGAGCGTATAGAAATTATAAAAGGTCCTGCGGCAAGAGTTTATGGGCAAAATGCTTTTACCGGTGCTATAAATATTGTTACAAAAAAAGAACTAAAAAATAGCATTTCTGCAAAGTTAGAAACCGGTTCGTTTGGACAACTAAATGCAGGTGTAACGGTTGGCGCCAATTTAGAAAACTCATCGCACATTGTACATGTTGATAAAATGACTTCAGCAGGATACCGTCATAACACCGATTACGATAACAGCAACTACTTTATTAAAAGTGTTTTTAACAAAAGTAGACAAGCCATTGAAATGATTTCTACATTTCAAGAACGTAAATTTGGTGCTAACGGTTTTTATGCCAGAGCGAGTGCTACCGAACAATATGAGGAAACTCAAAATAGTGTTTTAGCATTTGCTACTACGTTTAATTCTGAAAAACTTACGGTTAAACCACGCGTATATTGGAAACGTAATCAAGACATGTATGTGTATTTACGAAATGACCCAACGGTTTACAGAAACTTACATATTAGTAATAAAATTGGTGCCGAAGTAAATGCTTCGTTACAATCTAACCTTGGTGTTACTGGTTTTGGTGTAGATTTAGCAAAAGTTTACATAAAAAGTAACAATTTAGGCAACCACAATAGGTTAATGACTACTCTTTTCCTAGAGCACCGTTTTAAGCTTTTAAATGAAACATTAGATATTACTCCAGGTGTGGCTGTTACTTATTTTTCAGATTTTGAATTTTATGCTTTTCCTGGTTTAGATGTTGGTTTAAAACTAACCGATGATTTAAAAGTCTACGGAAACATAGGTTATACCTATCGCATACCAACTTATACAGATTTGTATTATAACGATTCAAGCACCGTTGGAAACGCAGATTTAGAAGTTGAAGAAGCTTTATCGCAAGAAATTGGTTTAAAATATTTCTCTGAAAGGTTTACAGGATCGGTAGCGGCTTACAACCGAAACTCTAAAAACTTAATAGATTTTATTCGTCCTGATACTGATACCGATATTTACGCTGCTACAAATATTGCTGAAGTAAATACCAAAGGTATTGAGACTAATATCGCTTATCATTTTAACTTAAACAATTACAAGCAAACTCTTGCTGTTGGTTATAACTTTTTAGACGATGATATTTTAGATCAAAACAAAGATTTATCTCGCTATTCGTTAAACACCTTAAAACACCATTTTACAACGAGATTAAGCACACAATTATTTAAAAATGTAAGCCAAAACATTATTTATAAACATGCCGAACGTACTACAGGCGACAGTTACAATGTTTGGGATGCATCGTTAGCCGTAAACCTAAAACAACTAGAATTTACACTTACAGCTAACAACATTTTTAATGCTGATTATATTGAAGCTGGCTTTGTACCTATGCCTCCAAGTAATGTATTGTTTGGCTTACGCTATAATTTTAAATAGTTTTTATAAAAACACAATATTTAAAAAAAGGCTAGATGTAAAAATCTGGCTTTTTTTATAGCTACTCCTTGCGTTAGGGATAGTAATGAAAAGCCCGCAGTGAGGCACGAACGAGGACTTGTAAAGTATAGCCCGACCCTTGTGGTAACGCCCAAAATATAATATTTTCAATTTCACAACGTTTTCTTAACTTTGGGCCACTAAATTCTTTAGCCTTGTCATTAAACTTACAAGACATTCCGCGGGTAAAAACTATTACTAAAGCGGATTTTTTAAAACACTATTTTAAACCACAAAAACCTGTGGTTATTGAGCGTTTTATTGAAGATTGGCCTGCATATAGCAAGTGGAATTTGGAGTATATGAAAACTGTTGGTGGCAATATTACCATTCCATTATACGACGACAGACCCGTAGATTACAAAGACGGTTTTAACGAGCCACATGCTAAAATGAAATTAGCAGACTATGTAGATTTGCTAAAACGCGAGCCTACCAAATACCGTATTTTTTTGTGGAATGCTTTAAAAGAAATACCTCAGCTACAAAAAGATTTTACCTTTCCAGATTTTGGATTACGACTTATGAAAGGTATTCCTATGTTATTTTTTGGTGGTCGCGACTCGTATACTTTTATGCATTACGACATAGATTTAGCTAATATTTTTCATTTTCATTTTGAAGGACAAAAGCAGATTATTTTGTTCGACCAAAAACAAAACGACTACTTATATAAAATTCCGCACTCTTTAATTACTAGAGAAGATATAGATTTTAACAACCCAGATTTTAAAAAATGGCCCATGCTAAAAAAAGCCAAAGGGTTTAAAACAGAACTTAATCATGGCGAAGTTTTATATATGCCAGAAGGTTACTGGCACTATATGCGCTATGTTACCCCAGGTTTTTCTATGAGTTTACGTGCCATTGCCAGAAACCCAAAAAACTTAGGAAAGGCAGTTTATAACGTATTTATTATGCGCTCTTTAGATAATGTTATGCGACGCATAAAAGGCCAAAAATGGATTGACTGGAAAAACGAACAGGCCATAGTGCGAACTCACAAAAATGTAAGTAAATAAAACTTCTTTGTTTAAAAATTATAATATATTTGCGCACTAAAATTTTTAAATAAAAACATGAAAAAATTAATTTTACTAGTAACAATACTAAGTGTTTCATTTGTTAATGCACAAGCGTTTAAAGGTAAAGGCGATAACAAATTTCAAGTAGGTGCTAATTTTCAAGATAATGCTACAGGATTAAATGTAAGCTACGATTTTGGTGTTGGCGAAAACATTTCTTTAGGGCTTACTTCTACCTACGCTTTAGGTGTTGATGAAGTTTTAGATGCCGATTTTGGAGATCGTTTTGATATTAAAGCACGTTTTAATGCTAACTTAGGAAACGTAGTTAACATTGATGAAAACTTCGATATTTACCCTGGTTTAAGCGTTGGGCTTAAAAACTTTGGTGGGCATTTAGGTATGCGTTACTTTTTTACTGATGGTTTTGGTATTTACACCGAGTTAAACACACCTTTTGCAGAATATAACGATAATCCAACTCCTGCTGAAAAATTACACAACCAGTTTACGGTTAATTTTGGAGCTACTTTTAACTTGTAAAAACTCACAATAATAGCATATTAAACAGGCTGTTTAAAAAGTGAATTCGAAGTCATATTGAGCTAGTCGAAATATTTCGTTTTATCGGAAAATTAATATCTGTTTCGACAAGCTCAACAAGACAAATCAGTTCAAAATACTTTTTAAACAGCCTGTTTTTTGTGATTATTTAATCAATTCGTTGGCTTTTTCGTATACTAAATGCGACTCCCAACCACGATACAAAAAGTAATCAATAAACTTTTTTCTTTTCTTAAATTTGTTGTTTTCTCTAATAGAATTGGCTTTTTTTTCGGCTAAATCATTGAAAACCTCGATATACTCCCCATCTTCAATTTCTGTAAGTGCCTGATTTATATTAACTTTGGATATGTCTTTTTTCTTAAGTTCATAAGTTAATCGATGGCGCCCCCAATGCTTGATTTTAAACTTACCGCTTACAAATGTTTTGGCAAAACGTTCTTCATTAAGAAAGTTATGCTCTAATAGGTGTACTATAATTACATCTATAGCTTCTGGAATCATATTCATACCCACTAGCTTTTGTCTAACCTCTTGATGGCAACGTTCTTGATACGCACAAAAATGCTCCAGTTTTTTGGTAGCTTCTTGTAGTGTATATGTTTTTTTGGTTTGCATAGATGTAGCCAAAAGTAACAATAGATAAATTAACATTAAGAAGAAAAATTTATAAAAACCAAATCTTAAGTTTTAAACTTAACAGCTATGAAAAAAACTACCCTCACAAAATCCCTTACTTTTTTTATTGCACTTTTTTGTGCTGTGAATTTTGGGTATGGGCAAGAAATTGCATCTTTTAGCTCTCTTCAAAACACAGGCTGTAGTGGCACCATCGCTTCTGATGCTAATATTATTACAACGGGAATATGTAGAGGTCCTGGAATAGGTCTAAATGCTGGAGGAACTTATAATTCTAATAACTGGACTACATCCACAACTCTTGATTCAAATGATTATTTAGAGTGGACTCTCACTCCTAATTCTGGATACCAAATAGATTTGTCAACAATGGATATTACTTACGACAGAAGCCCTACTGGGCCTCAAATGGTTGATATTCGAGTTGATACAGGCTCTGGTTTTACATCTATATTTACAGACGCTTCCGTCTCTGACCCCGCTGAAGATAATAATGGTATAGATTTATCTTCAATAACAGGAATAACAGGTACTATTACATTTAGACTTTATGCCTTTAGTGCTGGTGCTGCTGGTGGAACTTTTGATATTGAAGAAAATACAGCAACTAATAAAGGTATTATAATTAATGGGGTCGTTTCAGCAGTAACTTGTGCTGGAGGAACTGTAACCTGGAATGGAACTTGGAGTGGCACACCAGATATAACAACCGAGGTTATTATTGACGCAGATTACAACTCTGCTATAAATGGTAATTTTAGTGCTTGTAGTTTAACTGTAAACGCTGGATCTACTTTAACTGTAGGTAACAACTCATTTATTGAAGTTGAATATGATGTAAATGTAGATGGTGATTTAATTGTTGAAACTCAAGGTAATTTTGTACAAAATGATGACTTAGGAACCTTTACCGTTAATGCTGGAGGTGTTGCAAGAGTTAATAAACAAACACCTGCAAAAGCACAATGGTATTATTACACCTATTGGAGTTCTCCTGTTGTTGGAGAAGTTGTAGGTGACGCTTTCCCTTTTGCTCCTGGTGATAGACGATTTAGATTCATTGCAGCTAACTATCTTGATGCCGATGGTAACGATATTGATGATAATGGCGACGATTGGCAAATAGTATCAAGCGGTGATGTTTTAGCTCCCGGTGTTGGTTATGCAGCTACAGAATCTCGTTTCCACATTCCCGGAGGTTCTGGAACCGCTTCCTTTGAGGGTTCTTTTAATACAGGTGATGTTCCAACAGGCATATCATATAATGCAGCTAATATAGCTGGTAGCTGGAATTTTATTGGTAATCCTTATCCAGGAGCCTTAGATTTTGATGCATTCTATCTTGCAAATGCAACTGAAGTTAGTGGAGCAGCTTATCTTTGGTCTCAAGCTACTCCGCCAGATAATTCAAATCCTGGTAATCAAGAAGAAAATTTTAGTTTAAACGATTATGCCATTTATACATTTGGGTCTGGTGGTACTGCTGGAGCAAGCACTATTATACCAACTCAATATATACCTTCAGCACAAGGGTTTTTTATAGCTAGTTTACCAACTACAAGTGGTAGTGTAACTTTTACCAATGCTATGCGTATGGCAGATGGCACAAGCAACAGTCAATTCTTTAAAAGTTCAAATACAAAAAAGACATCAACCGCAAATAGACTCTGGGTTAATTTAACTTCAGATAATGGTGTGTTTAACCAAATACTTGTGGCTTATGTTGATGGTGCTACCAATGATGATGATGGCTTTTTATATGATGCACCTAAACTTTTAACTCAAGATTATGCTGCTGCATTATACTCTACTATGGATAGTTCGGTTAAAAAATTCGCTATTCAAGGTAAAGCTGCTAGTAGTTTAAACACAGACGAAATTATTAAACTAGGGTTTAACACAAATATTAATGTTGCTACCTTATACACACTATCTTTAGCGCAATTTGAAGGTGACTTTTTAAACAGCAATCCTGTGTTTTTAAAAGATAATCTTTTAAATACAGTGCACGAATTATCGGCTTCAGATTATACTTTTACATCAGAAACAGGTGAATTTAAAGACCGTTTTGAGGTTGTATTTAGTGCCGCTTCTTTATCTACAGATGAGGTCGCTTTAAACTCTAAAGCATTAAAAATTGTAGAATTAGATGATGATAATGTGCAGTTTACAACATCTAACAATTTAAGTATTAAATCTGTTTCAATTTTCGATCTTTTAGGAAGACAGCTATATGATTTTAAAGGCAATAATACTTCTGAAACTTATAAACTTTCTAACTTAAGCAGTACCATTTACATTGCTAAAGTTAAACTATCAAACGGAACGACTATTACTAAAAAAGCAATAAAAAAGTAGATTAAAATCAACCAAATGTTTATTTCCAAAAACCGTCACTTACTAAACCAGTAATGGCGGTTTTAATATTATAGGCTATATTTTAAAGACAAAATGAAGTTTCTACCAGATGCAGCAATTCCAGAAGAATAGGTTTTGTAGCGTTGGTCTGTAATATTTTCTAAACTAGCTGTTAGGGTTGTACTATTTGTTATTTGGTATTGTGTTCTAACACTTAGTGTATACCACGATGGGCTGTAAGGGTTGCCGTTACTATCTAGTGCGTAGATATAGTCTTTTTCGGTTTCAGAAGGTGCCAACTGATAATAAGATAAACCACCGTTATAATTACCAAACACATCAATTTGAAAATTTTTATTTGTCCAAACCAAATGTGTGTTTCCAAAATTAGGTGCCACATGCCTTACAGGTACTTCTATATGGCCTTCTTCTTCTGTTCCGCCAATTATATTGTACTGTGAGGTTAGTTTTAATTTATCAGTAAAATTAACTCTTGCACCAACCTCAAAACCATAAATCCACGCTTTTGATGCATTTTGAATAGCTTGCACGTTACTTAACTCACCATCGTAAATAATTTCTGTTTCACCATTTAAATTATAATCCCGTCGCACCAAAGCATTATCTAAATACGTGTAATACGTGTTTAAATCTAAAATAATCTTATCGTTAAAGTTCATTTTCAAACCTAATTCGCCTCCATAAGCGTATTCTGGTCTTAAAGTTTCATTTGGTACAACAACAGACCCGGGTTCAGAATCAAAAACCTTTCCTATGTCATCAATATTTGGCGCTCTAAATGCTGATGATGCGTTTAATTTCCATTGTAATGTTTTATTTGGCGACCAACTAATACCTGCTGTTCCTGTTAATGCACCTGCTTTGTTTGTTGAGCTAGCAAAAGGTAAGTTTAAATAGGTGTTGTTTTCAGTGAAATCTGCTTTAGAAACTACATGATTAAAACGTAACCCAGATTGAAATACAAATTTAGAATTTGGCTTGTATTTAATACTGCTATAAATTGCCGCAGATTCCCAACTTGCCCCATTTGGATATCTAGAAACCGTTTGTTTTATGGCATTTGTAGATATATTTTCTTCTTCTCCGCTAGACTTTATTTTATTGTAAATATATTCAAGACCGTAAAAAAATTGTGTTTTAGAGCTTAGTGTTTTTTCTAAATCTAAATTAAAGGAATACGCATTTACCGCTTCTTCGCGAATGTTTCTAATAGAAGATTGATAATCTCTATCCATCCTGCTTTCTTGAAAATTTTGATATGCTACTGTAGCTTTAATTTTATTATATAAATTAGAGCGACTGCTTAACTTGGTTAATTGCAGATTAGACATAAACCATTTTTGTGGCCCATAGTTCCATTCTGCCGAACGTAAAACATTATTTCTATAGCGTATTAATCGGTCGTATCTGGAATAATCTGAGGTTGTGGTGTAAAATAAACCCAAATCGAAACTTAAATCTTCGTATGGTTTATAATGCACTTTTTGCATCAGGTTTACTTGATTATAACCCGAGTATTTTTGAACTAAAGGGTTACTGTTTTGAATAATTTCATCACCTGTATTGGTAGTAAGAACAAACTCTGGTCTTAAATATTCATCTGGACCATGACTGCCCATTCTTAAATCACCAAAATCTGAATAGCTGGCATTGGTTACAAATGCCCATTTCTTATAACCCAAATTAAAATCGAAATGCCCTGTTTTTTCATCGCTTGCTGTTGCATATCGTGTAATAATATTGGCATTTAACAACAATGAATCTGAAAGCGATAATTTAGGTTTTTGGGTGTAAAAGCTCATTACACCGCCAATAGCATCACTACCATAAATTACAGAACCTGAACCTAAAGTAACCTCGGTATTTTGAATAGAAAAAGGATCAATAGAAATAACATTTTGTAAGTTCCCGCCTCTAAAAATAGCGTTATTCATTCGTACACCATCTACTGTAATTAATAATCTATTAGTAGAAAAACCCCTTATCATAGGGCTTCCGCCTCCTAATTGACTTTTTTGAATATAAACCTGTCCTGTGTTTTCAAGTAAATCTGCACTGGTTTGCGGATTAGTAAATTGCACGTCTTTGGCTTTAATACTTACTATCTTTTGAGGAATATCTTTTCTGTTTTGTTCAAACTTTGATGCAGAAATAACTATTTCTTCTAAACCGTGTGTATTTGAAACTAAGTATATCCTATTTGAGTTACCCAGTTGAAGTTTCGTGATTTTTCTTAGAACGTGAGATAAATGCTTAAAATAGATTGTTTCTGTATTTGAAAACTCATCTAATTCAGCTTCTCCTCTAAAATTTGTAATTACACTTTTAGATTTATCTGCATTATAAATAGCCACTCCAAAAATAGGCTCTTTAGTTACTGAATTTAAGACTTTTACATTTTGAGCATGCAAACATGTGTGCGCTATTAAAAAAAAGAAAATAAGGTAAAAAGCCTTCATGTTTTAACTAAAAACTTGATTAAATATTTGCAGCGATTTAGGGGTTCTAAAATCTCCCAAATGTAGTTCAAAATAAAGCAAAATCATACTTAAAAACGACTGTCGTTGCTTTGCATTTATTTTTACATTATTTAATGCATCAAATGTTGTGCCTAATAAGGTTTTTAAGAGTATTAAATTTTCTCCTCTTATGGTATATTTATTGGTTGGTTTTAACTCAAATTTTCCTTCGTTTAAATTAAAAAAAGGATAGTCTATCTCTGTTGTATCTGGATAAAATCCTAAATATTTAGTTAACTTTAATAAAAACAATAAATGAAAGTTAGAATATTCTGATTGAGAATCTAACCACAACAATGTGTTTTCTATATAACTGTAAAGTGCTTCATTTGGTTCTTCCTCTTTTAAAGTAGTTGATAACACTTCAGATAAAAACATAACAATAGAACCTTTTAAAACATTGGAATGTAAACTGGTATAAATATTATTTAACTTGGTTTCCCTAATGCTTTGTAAAGATCTATTTTCCTTATAATGAACAACTAATTGTAATTGAGATAATAACTGAAAATATGCTGTTTTCGAATGCCCTCTTTTACTCTTTAATACACCTCTTAGAAGAAAGCTTAAAACTCCCAGTTCTTGGGTATAACATTTAACTATTAGGTCGTTGTCTTTGTATTTTAATTTAGAGAGAACAATGGCATTTGTGTTAACTAGCATTATCTTACCACCATTAATTTTAAAACTTTAGTTTCGAAAGTATCTAAATCTGACAACATGATTAGATAAACACCTGAAGCTACAACATTATTAGCTAAATTTTTACCATTCCAATAGGCTGTACCTCCATCAATTTCTAAATTATATCCATTGTATCTTTGATTGGTTCTAGATTGAGCTTCGGCAACTAAATTGCCTTCAATATCGGTGATTTTAATATTTACATTTTCTGAGATGTCTTTAATTTTTACTTTTTCATCTACAATGTTAAAATTAGGTCTTACTGGGTTTGGATATGCATAAACATTTTCTAAATCTTCAAAAGGACTAGAACCACCTGAATTAAAAGACACCAACCCTTTGCTAGTGGCGATATATACTGTTCCATTATTTGTGTCTAGAGCTATATCTCTAATACTATTTGATGGTAAAGGTGAATTGTCTTTAGTAAAATGAAAAATGGTGTTTTGTCCATCCGATGAAAAGTAAAACACCCCAGAATCATCGGTTCCAATCCACTTATTATTTGAACCATCTACCTCAATATCTGAAATATATTGCTGAAATAATAATTCTTTAGCGACACCATCTTCTTCAATAATTATTTCTTCAACACGAACATTTTCATCAGTAAAAAAATTGGACGTATTATACAAAACTCGTAATCCTCTAAATGTACCTATCCATAATTGGTTGCGATTATCTAGTGCTAAAGCAGTAGTAACCTGCACAGGCATATTTTCTTCTTCACGGTATAAACTTTTAATAAGATAATTACTTCCATTTTCTTTATAACCTATAAGACCAAACTCATAACTTGCAACCCACTTTGTGTTATCTGAGCCAATAGTAATATCAGCAAATCCTGGGTTTCCAGCAAAACCATCAGCAATAACATCGGTAAAACTAAAAGATTGCCATTGATTATTATCTGGATTAAATGATTTTAAAGGTTCTTCTATTCTACTGGTAAGAGTCCATAACAAACCATTATTATCAAATGCTGAAGTACCTACTCTTAAATCTACATAATTAGGGTTGCCTGGTAAAACTAAAGACTCCAAACCACTATTTGTTTGATTATATAAAACTGTTGGAACATCTTCATTTACTTCTAGCAAACCGCTAAAAAATGAACTTATAAAAACTTGATTTGTATTAAAAGGATTTATAGCAATTTCATTTAAACATTTGGCTTCAAATACTTCACTATATCTATTATTAATCCAAGTATTATCTTTTAAATGGCTAAAACCTCGACTGTTTAATGGGTATGGGTTATAAAATAAATCGTATTCCCCAAAAGTAACCCATAATCCATTAGGTTCTGTTTCTATAGAAAAAGGAATATTTAATAACGGACCTTCTGGGTGAATTTCTTGAAAAATAGCTGGATTAGTAATTTCTGTCTTTAATATCCCAAAATCATTTGTACCAATATAAATAGTATTTGAATCTATTGTAGCAGAGGAATATTGTGTATCGAATAATGGATCTATATCTATTTGCGAAACTAAATCAAAATCAATATCATAAATAAAAACATTATTCTGAGTAGTAACAATTAAGCTTTCATCCTCAGTTCTCAAATCTAAAGGTGTATCTGAATAAAAAAACCTCTCGCTTAAAACATCATCAACAATTTCATAAATTCTTCTATTTGTTCTTATTGTATAGAGTTTGCTTTCATGTGTTTCAATAGCTGTAAAGTTTCCTGAAGTAATTTGTTGCCAATTCTGAAAATCAATTAAATTAGGATTTGAAATTTCTGCTTTTTTTATACCATTACCTCCAGAGCAAGCAGCATAAATAAAATCATTAAAAATAGTGGTTTGGTTTACCGGAATTTGAGTTCCTCCATTACCTATAAAATAGGTGTCTCCAAATTCAAGTCGTTCTAAATCAAAAACCGAAACCCCGTAGTTTGTTGAAATATAAACTACATTTTGGTAAGTATTAAAGTGGTTGATTTTTTTATCTGTGGGTGGTATTGTTACTTTATCAATAACATCTACTATAGTTAAAACTTCATCATCATTATCAAAAGCTATTTCAATTAATCCGTTTTCGTATCCAATAATCAATAATTCATATACTTCGCTGTAATAAATAGTTGTAATAGTTTCTCCGGACAACCCATTAATGGTGCTAAGTTCTTCCATTTCGTTTGTTTGCACATCTAAACTAAACACAGCATTGTCTGCTGCTGCATAGATTTTACCATTTCCTTGAGCAATATCTTTTATCTGGTTGTATGAAAAATGACCTTCCCAAAGAGCGGAATAATCTTGAGAAAAACTATAAGCTGAAAACAAGTAAATTATAAGTATAATTAGTCTTTTATACATATCCTGATTTTGAATATTCAAATATATTTATAACTAACGAGTTTTACTTTAAAATAATATATTTTAAAACAAAAAAGCTTCCCTCTAGAGGAAAGCTTTTTTACAATTAACAGTTAGTCGTTTACTTCTATACAATACCTTGAGCTAACATAGCATCTGCTACTTTTACAAACCCAGCAATATTTGCACCTCTTACATAGTCTACGTACCCATCTTCATCTGTACCATATTCTAAACATGATTTGTGGATGTCTGACATAATATCTTTAAGCTTATTATCTACTTCTTCTCTTGTCCATTTATATCTTAGAGAATTTTGTGTCATTTCTAAGCCAGATGTAGCTACACCTCCAGCATTTGAAGCTTTTCCTGGAGCAAATAGTATTTTAGCTTTATGGAAAGCTGCTATTGCTTCTTTAGTTGATGGCATGTTAGCACCTTCACTCACACAAATACAACCATTTTTAAGCAATGCATTAGCATCTTCTTCATGAAGTTCATTTTGTGTTGCACACGGTAAAGCTACATCACATTTAACTTCCCAAGGTGTTTTTCCTTTGTGATATTCTGCATTTGAATATTCATCTACATACTCACTTATTCTACCTCGTTTTACATTTTTAAGCTCCATTACAAATGCTAGTTTCTTCTCATCTATACCTTCTGAATCATAGATGTATCCTGCAGAATCAGAAAGTGTTAAAACCTTACCTCCCAATTGCAATACTTTTTCTGCAGCATATTGTGCCACATTTCCTGAGCCAGAAATCACAACATTCTTTCCTTTGATAGTGTCATCTTTTGTTTCAAGCATTTTTTCTGCAAAATATACAGTACCATATCCAGTAGCTTCAGGTCTTATTAAAGATCCTCCCCAAGACATTCCCTTTCCTGTTAAAACACCTGTAAATTCATTTCTTAATTTTTTATACTTGCCAAACAAGAATCCTATTTCTCTTGTACCAACCCCTATATCTCCTGCGGGAATATCTGTATTTGGACCAATATATCTAAATAATTCACTCATAAAAGCATGACAAAATCTCATAATTTCATTATCACTTTTACCTTTGGGGTCAAAATCACTACCTCCTTTACCACCTCCCATTGGTAAAGTTGTTAGAGAATTTTTAAAAACTTGTTCGAATGCTAAAAATTTTAAAACACTAGCATTTACAGTAGGATGAAAGCGTAAACCTCCTTTGTACGGGCCAATTGCAGAATTCATTTGAACCCTATACCCTCTATTAACTTGTATTTCTCCTTTATCATCTACCCAACATACTCTAAACGAAATTAATCGCTCAGGCTCAACCATTCTTAAAAGAATGTTTTTACCATAATAAATATCATGTTTAACAATGTAAGGAATTACAGTTTCCGCAACCTCTTCCACGGCTTGTAAAAACTCTGGTTCATGACCATTTCTTTCTTTTACAAGGTCTAAAAATGCTTCAATATTACTTTTCATATATACCTATATTACAATATAATTTAACAAATACGTAATTTAAAGGCACAAATATACGTTATCTTTAAAAATAAAGACATTTTTTTTAAAAATTCGCAACAAGTATTTTCAAGCTAATTATAGTAATTTTATTAATGTTTGTTTCTTTAGTGAGTTTTTATATATTTGTCTTTAATAATGCCTCAAGAAAACGAACCTTATTATGCTTAACTTGAAACAGTTAGTTTCTTATATTTGCCTGTTTGTTGTTGTACAGACAACAAACGCTCAATTAGGCTTCTCTCATGAATTAGGGGTTATAGCTGGTCCTGTTCAATTTAGATCTGATTTTGGTAGCCGAAATGAAGGAAAAACTAATTTTGGAAACTCTGGAATCGGTATTGGCGTTGTTCACTACATAAACTTCTCATATAGAGCAGATTGTAATTGCTATACTACAGACACTTATTTTAATGACCATTTTAAGTTAAGAAATGAAATTTCATGGAATAAAACTAAATTAAATCACCTTGGTGAATGGGTTGGACCGGATAATATAACTCCAGATGCTGACAGACTTAGAGCACATAGTGGTGTTGCCACAAACCTTGATATAGGCACTCAAATTGAGTTCTTCCCAAAAAGCATTCGTTCATTTCAAGCCTTTGGTTACAAATTAGCTCCATTTGCCAGTTTAGGAGTTCGCTACACATTTTCTACTCCTGAGGCAAGCACTACTTATGGCGATGGCAATATTTACAATGAAGATAATATCTATTCTTTCTGGTACAGAGATCCAGTGTTTTTACCTACTGTTCCTGCTGGAGAAGAAAGACCATACCCAATTGATGTTAGTCCCTTTTCTCATTGGTCAGTAGTTTCTAGTGTTGGTGTTCGATACAAACTCGACAAACTTTCTGATTTAATGCTGGATATAAGATGGCAATATTATTTTAGTGATTGGGTAGATGGCTTCAATCATCAATTGAACTTTAATCAAAATAATGATTGGTTAGTATGGGTTAATATTGGTTATATATATTATTTAGATTAACCTAAAGCCTGCTTTAAGTCAGTAATTAAATCATCTATATCCTCGATTCCTACACTTAGTCTGATTAAAGAATCTACAACACCTGTTTTTTCGCGTTCCTCTTTTGGTATACTTGCATGTGTCATACTTGCTGGATGACCACATAAAGATTCTACACCTCCTAAAGACTCTGCTAAAGTGAAAACCTTTAAATTTTCAACAACTTTAATGGCTTCTTCGTAGTTATTTCCTTTTGTTGTGAATGATATCATACCTCCAAAATCTTTCATTTGACTTTTAGCAATAGTATGATTTGGGTGATTTTCAAACCCTGGCCAATATACTTTCTCAACTTTAGGATGATTAGCTAAAAATTCAGCAACAGCTTTTCCGTTTTCGCAATGACGTTGCATTCTAACATGTAATGTCTTTATACCTCTTAATACTAAAAAACTATCTTGTGGTCCACAAATACCTCCGCTTGCATTTTGAATGAAGTACAATCTATCTGCTAAATCTTTATCTTTTACAACTAATGCGCCCATAACCACATCGCTATGTCCACCAAGATATTTTGTTGCAGAGTGCATAACAATATCTGCACCTAAATCTAAAGGTTTCTGTAAATAAGGCGTAGCAAACGTATTATCAACCGCTAATAAAATATTATGTTTTTTCGCAATTTGAGAAGCTGCTTCAATATCAATAATATTCATCATTGGATTGGTTGGTGTTTCAACCCAAATAAGTTTTGTGTTTGGGTTTATATATGTTTCTATTTTAGAAGCATCTTGCATACCAATGAAATGAAATTTTATACCAAAATCTTGAAATATTTTGGTAAACAGCCTAAAAGACCCTCCATACAAATCGTTAGTAGAAATAACTTCATCACCTGGTTTTAAAAGTTTCATAACAGCATCTATTGCTGCCAGTCCAGAACCAAAAGCTAGACCATATTTCCCATTTTCAATACTAGCAAAAGCTTTTTCTAAAGCATTTCGCGTAGGATTATGTGTTCTTGAATATTCATAACCTTTATGCCCACCAGGTGTGGTTTGCGCATAGGTTGATGTTTGATAAATAGGTGGCATAACTGCCCCGTAAGCCTTATCATGTTCTTGACCACCGTGAATAACTTTAGTATTGAATTTCATAAAAAAATATTTGTACAAATGTAAGTTATAATTCGGTGTATTCAAATGCAATAATTACCTTTAATGTTGGTTAAATATTCAATCATGCCTTACAAAAAACAACTCTTACTTATATCTACGATTTTCTTTTTTACAGCTTGTAAAAAGGAAGTGAAAACTACATTTTTAGACATTAATTTAACTACAGAAAACAACAAAATTGTAGAAGTAAACATTCCTGAAGCCATTGGAAATAAAGCTATTGTGGGAAAAATAAATTCAGAAATTCAAAAAGCTGTTATAACAGCTTTACATATAGGTGACCCAAACCGTGTTACATCAAAATCTATTGAAGAAAGCATCGCGTTATTTAATCAGGAATACAATAATTTTAAAACTGAATTTCCGGAAAACTTACAACAATGGGAAGCACAAATTGATGGAGAAATCATGTTTCAATCACCAAAAATAATGAGTATCGCTATAACTTCATACAGTAATACAGGTGGTGCTCATGGAACGCTAAATATTTCATTTTTAAATTTTGAAATAGAAACAGGTGAATTAATTGATAATGATAAACTAATTAACAATTTGAAGCCTTTTAAAAACCTTGCTAAAACTTATTTTGATGAGGCTATAAAAGAAAAGGATTTGGTTATCGACACCGAAACATTTGAATTACCAGCAAATATAGCTTACAGCGACGATGGTCTTATTTTACTTTATAACATTTATGAAATTGCACCTTATTCTGATGGCATTATAGAGTTTGCAATACCATTTGATGAAGCCAAACCCTATTTAGTTTTTAATAGCCTTTAAAAGTGCCAAAACATAACCATAATGAAGCCCTTCGTGTACAACAACAAACTGTAGTGCTTCATCAATATTAGTTAATGTATTTCCTGTTGTAGAAACGGTATATTCATTATAAGTTTCAAACAGACCGTTATTATAATCTTCTTTTGTTTTTTCTATTGTTGAAAACAACAAAGCTTTTATCTGGTTAACTTCACCTTGAAAAACGTTACCTTCAGGTTTTGTGTCTTTTCTATATTTATTGATCATTTCATCAGAAAGCATCGAGTCTAAACCAGATAATCTATAGGCTAATAATTGCTCTGAAACCACAATATGACCAATATTCCAAATAATATTATTATTAAATCCGTTTGGTATCTTATTTAAATCTTCAAGAGAATTATTATCAATAATTTTATTAAAAATTTCTCGTGTATTATTTAAAACCTGAAATGTAAAATCCATATTATTTATTTTTTTGATAAATATAGTTTTAATTTGTTTTTTAGAAACCATCCATAGAATGAAAAAAGTATATTATTTAAAAACATGTAATACCTGTTTAAGAATTTTAAAGGAACTGAATTTATCTTCAGATTTTATTTTACAAGACATAAAAACTGAAGAAATAACCGTAAAGCAGCTTGAAGAAATGAAAGAACTTGCAGGAAGTTACGAAGCACTTTTTAGCAAACGCTCTAAACTTTACAAGGAAATGGATTTAAAAAATCAAGACTTAAGTGAACGTGATTACAAACATTACATTTTAGAGCATTACACCTTTTTAAGTCGCCCTGTTATTCTAATTGATGACAATATTTTTATAGGAAATTCTAAAAAGGTTGTTGAAGCTGCTAAGAATTATATTGAGACTATGTAAATCTTGTTAAATCTCTGTTAACACTAGCAAATAAGTTAATATTCATATGTTTTACGCTAAATAATTTAGTACAGTTTAACGAATTTTGAAATGTAAGAAATAAGTTTAACTAAAAAACAAAAATATTATGAGTAATAACGGAAATACTATACTAGGTCTTTTAGCAGGTGGTGCCATAGGAGCAGCTCTAGGTGTTTTATTTGCGCCAGACAAAGGAAGCAATACCAGACAAAAATTAACAGACGAAGCATTATTAGCCAAACAAAAATTATCTGAAACCGCCACGGAATTAAAAGATAAAGTTGTTTCATCAGCTTCAGTAAAAAAACAAAATTTAGACGAAGAAGTTGAATCTTTAATATCTAATGCAAGTTATAAAGCAGAAGATGTTATTTCATCTCTTGAAAAAAAATTGAAAGATTTAAAAGAGAAAAATAAAAGGCTACAAAAAACATCTTAAAAATGAGTTTAATTGATTCTGTAAACGAAACAAACTCTAAAGCTAAAGAAGTAGGCGAAAAATATTTAAAAACCTCTTACGACTATTATAAGCTTAAAATCTTTCAACAGTTATCTATATCTGTTACTTTAATTTTTAAAGTTTTTGCTATTGGAGGTTTAATTCTATTAGGTCTTATTTTTTTAGCAATAGCCTTAGCTATTTTAATTGGAGAAAGCACAGGTAATTATACTACTGGTTTTTTGTGGGTTGGTTTTATATTTTTAGTTTTTTCTTTAATAGCTTTTCTACTTAGAAAACATTTAAACAAGCTTGTTATTAAAAAATTATCTAAAACCTTTTTTAATTAATTATGAAAACTTACAATGATTTAGAGACTATAGAACGTGAATTAAAAATTCTCGATTTAGAGCGTGAAATTGCTTGGGAAGAAATGAAAAGTATTAAAGAGGAATATAAACAAGATTTAAAACCACTTAACTGGGTTCAATCTGGTTTTAAAATAGCCAGCAAATTTGGCGTTATGCTATTGGCTAAGAAAATAATAAAATAGTATAATTTCAAACTAAAAAAACAAAAAGTCCAACATTCCTGTTGGACTTTTTTTATTCCTTAATTGGTTTGAAAAATATAAATGAATTAACTTTATTTCTTCTTTAATGAATTTTTAAAATGAATTACATAGGTTGCATTAAAACCAAAATTTAGATTAGGGTTTCTAAAGTTAAAGTTGTTACGCGTTTGTGTTATAAAAGTATCCTCAACCATATCTCTTGCATTTGTAAGCATAAATTGTAGTAAAACATCGCCCACTTCCCAATTCACACCTAATGCAAAAGGCCCATAAGTATCTGCAGACTTTATAGGATTAAACGTTTTATAGTACTCTGATACAATTGAGAGATGCGGTCCTAATTTGTAACGCGCACCAAAACCCATGGCAAAAAAGTTGGGTTTATCTTCATCAGACAACATAAGTCCTTTATGAATAAAAGTTGGTGCAATTTGAAATGAAAAATCAGATGAAAATTTTCTAGAGATTAGTATTTGTGATGTAAATGATAATCTATTAGAAAAATCGTTCTCAACCGCATAATATGATGATATCGAACTACTATTATAACTGGCACCTTGAAAAAGTGTTATATTAAAAGGTGCAGACTTTGCTCCCTTTTTTTGAGTTAGTAATTTGTATTTAAGATAGCTATCAAAAAGCCCATCAAAAGTAGTTCCTCCAACAGCAAAAGACAAACGGTTTGATATCCCATATTCTAAAGCAATTCTAGTGCTCATTTTATCGGCTCCAAAACTTTGTGATCGTTCTCTTGGTAAATCCCAAAAGCGTGTGGAAGTAAAAACTTCTAAAATATTTTTACTTCTCACTTCTGTAGAATGCCCAAAAGCAATTCTGGTCATTTTAAATGAAGGTGTTATGTATCCTGTTGTATCTTTTTGTTCATTTTCTAATATATCCAATAAATCTTGTGATACTGAAAAATGAATACTTCCTAAAAGTAAAAGACCTGTAAATAGTGCTTTTTTAATTTTCATAAGGCTGATATTCAAATTTAAAGTTTACCTCAATGCTTTTTGCAATATTACCTGCTAATAAAGGTGGTATATTTATGTTATAATGCTCAACCAAAGTTTCGAATGTACCTGATAAGCTATACTTACCATCATTGTTTTCAATTTTAGTCTTTATCTCCAGTTCTTTAGTAACGCCATGCATAAAAAAAGTGCCTTTAATTATTCTGGTTTGCTCGCCTTCATCATCTGGATTAAAATCTAAAATTTGCCCTTCAAAAGTAGCTTTGGGGTAAATATCAGATTCAATATAACTTTCATTAAAATGCTCTTTCATTAAAGCTTTCTCAAAAACAAAAGTATTCATAAGCATACTTACAGCAATATTTCCATTATTAAGATCTATAATACTAAGTGCTTGATTGTTTTCTGCCTTTATGTTTTCTACAGATGTATATGAAAAAAAAGAAACTTTTCCTTGTCTGCTAATTACTTGACTTGATTTTTGAAAAAAACCAAAATTAATAATTAACAACAGTACCAAAAAGGGTTTTTTCATTGGTTTTTTAATTGATTATTATGCAGTTTAAAAGTATAATATCTTTTAGTGAACCTTTTAAAATGCCTTTAACTCTTATTGTTTTACCCAGTTCTTGTCTTTTAAGAAGCTCTTTCTGGTTTTCTTGCATATCACAAATTACTAATGTGTTAACATTTGCTTTACCTCTTAAAATAATTGTATAACGATTGTTTAAATAATTAATATCCTTAACTATGCCTTCCACTAAAATAACATGTTCTATAAAGTTTGTTTTGTTAGTGTTAAACTCTTTTTTTATAAGCTCGTCTACTTTAAAATATTTACTAGGTAATGACTCATTTACTATTTGATCTGAATTATCATAACAACCTTTTAAACTTAATACAAAAATTGCACTTATTGCTAATAACAGAGATTTATAAACAATAAATTGCTTGTTTTTTATTTTAAAAAGTGATTTCATGCTAACACAAATTTAGTGACTATTTTTTTCATTGTTGTTTCAACAGAAAATTAATCCCCAAGGTGTTTAAGTCCCTTGGGGAATAACAACCAACAAATCAAAACTAAAATCCCTAATCGATTATAGATATGGTTCCTGTCATAGAGCCATGAAATTCGCAATTATAAAATAATGTATCTGGTGCACTTTCCGGCACTTGAAAAGTTATTGTTCCATCAGAAGCTCCATTATTTGTAACACCATCGTCAAAGGCATTACCTGTTCCTGTTCCCTGAACAGAATTTATTAAAAATGGATGTCCTGGTGTAGAAACACTAAAAGTATAGGTTGCACCTCTTTTAAAAGTAAAGTTGGTATTTTCTACATCACTAAATCCATTACCACTAAATGTATAAGACGTTGCACCATTGTTACCAACTTGAAAAGCTCTAGTAGCATCTTCGTCTACAATTCTAATTCTGCCATTCATAGAACCATGAAATTCGCAATTGTAAAATAAAATGTCTGGAGCAGTTTCTGGCACCGTAAATACAATTGTTCCGTTTGATGCTCCATTATTGGTTACACCGTCATTAAATGCATTGTCTGTACCCGTACTGTTAACAGCATTTATAAAAAATGGATGCCCAGGTGTATTTACATTAAACTCATATGTTTTACCTCTGGTTAATTCTAATTCTGTGTTTTGAACATCTGTAAAATCAAATGTGTATGCAGTTGCTCCAACATTTGCAACTTCAAACGTTTTCTCTACTACTGGTGCTTCTTCTTCTTTTTCAGGAGCAACCTCAGTGTTAGAATTTACTGTTGGCCAAACCCCAGCAGATGGGAAACCAACTCCAAAGTTATCGCCTCTATTGTCATCGCCACCAAAATAATATAATGGCCATCCTTTATATGTAAGTTGAGATTCTCCAAATACATCTATAACACCAAAACCTTCTTTGTTTAAAGCACTTGGTACATTTTGTATATCTGTATGAAAAATAGGCCATACGCTATTGTTTGAAAAGTCTGAAGCCGTAAAATTGTTAATGCCATTATTATCGTTAACAAAACTGTAAAGCGTATTACCACGATCGTCTGTAATATAAAACGTATCTTCATCTCCAGGTTCGAAAGCACTGTTTAAATTGGTTTCATTACCATTTACATCTCTTCCAACCAATTGTGCGCGCACCAACATAATGGAGTAATCTGGCTTACCTACAAACCAAACACCTCCAGCTCCGTCACCATTAATTTGGTTTGCTTGAGTATCGTTTATAAACGTGTATAATGGCCAACCTTTATACGTATTTTGGCTTTCACCATCGCTTCTGGTAATAGTGCCAAAATCTGACGCCTGTAAACCTGCATCAAGAGATAAATCTGCATCAAAAAACGCTGGCCAGTTATCAGCACATCCACCTAAGCAATTAGCATCGCCTTTGGCATCTGGGGCAAAAAAGTAAAGTGTAAATCCATCGGAATTTGTAAGCACGCTTCCAAATGTAGCATCATTACGAAGCCTTACTGAATTTTCAACTACGGGTTCTTCAGGGGTTGGTTCTTCCTGATTTGGTTCATTGTAATTATCATCGTCTGAACTACAATTTAGTACAAATAAGCTTGCAAAAAGTAAAATAAATAAATTTTTCATGATTAAATTTTTATGGTTTAGAATTAATGTTGGTACAAATGACACTGTAATTTGTACATTAAGTATTATAAATCTTGGTTAAGAGGAATTTTTGACTTTAAAAAGGAATATTTTTTATTGAAAATTAACTTCGTAAATCTGCTTGTTAGATTACTTTTAATTAGCATTTACAAACCGATTTAGAAAATTGAGCATTGAAAATTTGTTCACCCTTTTCAGGGTATCCAATGCCTGATAAAACATTCAATGCTTCTGAAAGTTTGTTTGCTTTTATAAAGTTGAAGGTTATTAATGATTCTTTTGGATACAATCGAACATTATTAACATCATCTATTCCTTGCAATTCTTTTTTAATACAAACCGAGCAATTGTTACAAAAACTCTGCTGTACTTCTATTTTAGCTATGGTTGCTTTCATTTTTTCTGTAAACATTTTTAAAAAACTCTTGATAAATTAAACCCAAAGAAAATATCGCCATCACCCCAATCACCTGTGCCTTGTCCTAAAAACCCATTGGTATTCATGGGTTGAGCATTAGTGAAATGAAGCTGAAATACATGTCCTCCAGTTTCTAAATCGAAACCTATAGAAAGTGGGTTATTAAACGGTGACGTTTCTGCTCTATTTAAATGCAATCCGTAATCAAAATTTATAGACCATCTTTTACTTAGTTTATGTCTGCCTCCAAAACCAATAACATATTGGGAATTATCCTGTTCGTCAACATCAACATAGTTATCATGAAAGAAAGTAGGCATCAACTGTAACGAAAAGTTAGTATTGAACTTCTTTGATATTAATAACTGAGTTGTATAACCCAATCTGTTTTTAAACTCTAAACCTGGTAAAATTTCCTTATCTAAAGATGTATTGATTAAAATATTACTTGAACTAACTACAGTAAAAGGAAAGCTTCCTTTTTTCTCGCGTAACAACCTTATTTTAAGAGAAGATTCGTAAATTTTTCTAAACGAACTTCTAGAAACACCTATGTTTATACCATCTGAAATACCATAAATAAGATTAAGTCTTGTTACTGCTTGGTCTAAACCAAAGAAATCTTTAAGTCCAGTTTCTACAGATCCAAACCTGTGAGAAACCACAAAGTAAAGTTCTTGCTTGGACACCATTTTGGTAGATTCAAAATTCACAATTTTAAGCCCTTTAAAGGCAGCACTTTTAAAATCTTCTTCGGTTTCGCTATCTATTTCAGACAATAAATCGTCTTGAGAGAAGAGTAATATTGGCGTTAAAAAAAATATTATATATATATATTTCATTTTTAGTTTTCTTTATTAATTATTGTTGCTTGATCTATTTTTACTACTTCTAAAAGCTCGTCATAACCCACACATCTTCCTTTGATTGTTAACTTAGAACCAAGTGGCATTTTCGGTAAAACTTCAGTAATAAAACTTACCTGTATTTGATCACTTAATACTAATTCTTTATCATCTATAGATGTTATTTTTCCTTTAGTTTCTAATACCTTATCCAGATATTTTGATGTGGCTAGTTGTTCGTTATCTTTAAAATAAGCGTACAGTTCGTTAGCAGATAAACTTAGGGTTGCCGCTTCGTTAGCAATGTCTCTATGTTTACTATTAAATGTGTAATTGTAAACCAAACCAGCTATAATTATGGCAAAAAGCCCCAGTGTTATAATTATGACTTGCTTTCTTTTCATTTTTGACTGAGTTTAAAATCTAGGTACACCATAATTTCTTTGGCTATTTTGTTTTTTACAATGCCTGGAATTTCTATATCAAAATCATCAGGAGTCACTATAAATGACCCCTGAATGATTATTGAATCATCGGATTTCTTAGTCTTCAAAGTTGTACGAATTTGTTTTTCTTTTCCACGCAGTTCTATTTTCCCATCAACGGTGACTTCTATGTCATTTTCCGTTAAGTCTGAAAATTTGAAATCCAATAATTTACCTTTAAAAATTGCTTTCGGATAGGTTTCTGATTCGATATAGTTTTCATTAAAATGCTCTTCCATTAAAGAGTTTTTAAACCTGAAACTTTTCATAAGGGCAAGTGAAGCAATTTCGTTAGTTTCTATATTTAAAATCACTGTTACAGATTCGTTAGTGGCTTTTACTGGCTCAAAAAGTTCTTCTGAAGCTTCAAATGTGATCTTCCCTTTTTTGTCAATATACTTTGTTTGTGCTTTAACCGAACTTATTGTTGTAATTACTGCAACAATTAAACATAGTGTTGTAATATTTTTTATCTTCATAATTACTGTTTTATTTTTAATTTTCTGGTTTCCCATCATTTATCCATTGCTGTACTAAATCTATGGTAGCTTGAGGTAATCTACCAGAAGTTGGCATCGCTCCAGGTGTTCCACTTTGCTTGCTCATGGCACTCAAAATAGAATTGGCTCTTTGGCTCACTTGACTAAAAGTAACTAAGGAAAATGGCGCGCCATTTGTTGGAGGAGCACCATGGCAACCTACACAGCTAGATTGCATAATTGGTGAAATATCATCAGTATAATTAACTGTAGTTTGAGATCCATTACCATTTGAATCATCAGGAACATTTATTAGATCACTTTCACTATCGTTACTACAACTTAAAATCAAAAGTGATGTTAGGGTTAAAAAAATTAGTTTGTTTGTTTTCATTTTAGATCCTTTTAATGTTTTTAGTAATTGTGTTTAATAGATGTAATTGCAAATCATCCACAACACAAATCAATTGTTTTTAAGGCGTTTACGAGCTACAAAACTTGATAAGAAGGAATTTTTAATCTTAAAAGGGGAAATTTTGGCTATGAAATAAGCACTGTTAATGAAATTAAAATCAATCTGTATGTTAATAGCGAATTACATCTAGTCAATAAATAATAATGGATTTATACTAATGAAAGATTTAACATAAATGATGCAACTATTACTAACTAATTATTAGCTAGTTAAATTATTTATATTTGTACATATTAAAGACCCTTATGCGTAAAGACAAACTTTATTTACTAACCTTTTTATCGCTTTCAATCATTTTCTTAGTTATCTCTAGTGTAGCTATTAACTATTTTGTTAATGCGGCTGCAGACAAGGTTCTGGAAACTCAATTAGAATTTAGTAAACGTGAAGCAAAGCAAATTGCGCTGTTGGTAGGAAGTCAATTAGAAAACGGAGTTACAAAAGAAAAAACCATTGACAACACACAGCAAAGTATTGAAAACTCAAACTTAGATGCTGGTTTTGTGAGCATATTTGATTGGTCTGGTAAAGTGGTGTGTCACCCAGATATTAAACAGATAGGACAAAATATAAGCTCTAAAAAATCTTTTGTATCGTCAGTTTCAGATGATTTAACGTCTAAAGATTTTTACAATTTACTCCAAGACCATAACGAGGTTGGTGATTCACTTAATATTAGTAATCAATCATTAAACTCAGAAGTCATATATATTTACCCCGTTAAAAACTCCGATTGGATAGTGGCTGCTCACGCCAATACACAAAAAGTAACTGAGCAAATTAAGAACCTTAGAAGCAACTTTCAGAACATTCTTTTAGTAATGGGTTTTCTTTTTATTCTGTCTTCTGTATTGATAGTAAGATTAATTGGAAGCAGATATGAGAAAAAATTAGAGATTAAAAATGAAAAGCTTTCAGATGAAATTATAAATCTTTCTAAATTAAATAGCGCTGTTGATACCTATCAACAAAAAGTGATTGATAGACCCTTGGATGATGCAGATGATGATTCTGATAATATGACTAAAAAGAGAATTCTAACTTATATAAGACATGAGCTCTTATCTGTTTCTACAGAAGATATTGCCTATATCTACACAGAAAGTACCATAACTTATGTAGTTTGTTTTGATGGTAAGCGGTCTACATCAAACTCTAGCTTAGATGAATTATTTGCAAACTTAGATAACACCTATTTTTTTAGAGCAAATCGCCAGTTTATTATTGCTATTTCTGCCATTGACAAAATTGTTCGTTATGGCAACAACCAACTAAAAATACTAATTAATCCAAATTCTGAAGTTGATATTATAATTAGTAAGAACAAAGCTGCTGAGTTTAAAAAGTGGTTAAACCTTTAGCATGACTGTTTTTAATGAATATAAAATTCTAATTAAATAAACTCCTTTAAACACATAACCAAAGTCTAAAAAACAAAAAAGTCTAACATTTCTGTTAGACTTTTTTTGCTCCTTCTCTTGGGCTCGAACCAAGGACCCTCTGATTAACAGTCAGATGCTCTAACCAACTGAGCTAAGAAGGAAAATGTTTTTCGCTTAAGCGAGCGCAAATATATATATATTTTTATTTATTGCAAACATAAATTTTAAAAAATTTATCCAAAAATAGCTTTATAAATGTCATTCCCGTTTGCAAATAAAACTAATGCAATTAAAATGAAGAAACCAACCATTTGTGCATACTCCATAAACTTGTCTCCTGGCTTTCTACCAGAAATCATTTCGTAAAGTAAAAACATAACATGACCGCCATCTAAAGCTGGTATTGGTAATAAATTTAAAACACCTAGCATTATAGATAAAAATGCTGTTAAATACCAAAATGCCTGCCAATTCCAAGTTGGAGGAAACATGTTACCAATTGCTGCAAAACCACCAATTTGAGTTGCTCCTTTTTTGGTAAAAATGTATTTAAACTGTGCTAAATAATCTTTAATTTCCCAATAAGCTTGATCTACTCCACTAGTTATACTTTCTGAAAAAGAATATTTTCTTTCATTAAATTTAAGATAGTCTTTATCTGTTTTGGTAGTTACAATACCTATCTTTTTATCTTCAGTTGGAGTAATATTTAAATTAATTTTTTCATTCCCACGTTCAACAAGTAAATCAATATTGTTTTGTTCACTGTTTTTTATACCATAAGTGAAATCTGAAAAATATTCTACTGGCTTCCCGTTTACTGCAATAATTTTATCATTAACCTGTAAACCTGCTTTAGCTGCAGGAAAATCAGGCGCAATAGAATCAATTTGAAAAGGAGAACGTGGTTCTAGAGCTGGTAAATCTCCAGCTTCAAAAAGTTTAGTTCCTATATCTTCTGGAAGATTAATATTTTCAACACTACCATTAGGATGCTCAACTTTTACATTTTCAACATCTCTAAACATTAAATATTTATTAATATCTATGGTAAGATCTTCAATAGCTTCTCCATTTATAGAAATAATTTTATCGCCTTGTTGAAAACCATAGTTCTCTAATGTTTTACTTACGCCATAACCATATTTAACGTCATCTTTTGTTATGTAATTGGTTCCCCAAACAAATAGCATAATAACAAATAAAAGGATGGCTAAAACAAAGTTCATAAAAACACCACCAAGCATAATAATTAAACGTTGCCACGCGGGTTTAGAACGAAATTCCCAAGGTTGTGGCTCTTGTGCCATTTGCTCGGTATCCATACTTTCGTCAATCATACCTGCAATTTTAACGTAGCCACCCAAAGGCAACCAACCAATACCATAAACGGTTTCGCCTATTTTCTTTTTGAATAATGAAAACTTTACATCAAAAAACAGGTAAAATTTTTCTACTCTGGTTTTAAATATTTTAGCTGGAATAAAATGTCCTAGCTCATGTAAAACTACTAATATGGAAAGACTCAATAATAATTGAGCCGCTTTTATAAAAAATACTGACATCTACAATTTTTTTGACGCACAAAAGTAAGCTTTTAAACCAACTTTAAAAAGCTTATTAAATAATGACGTTGGTTTTAACATTAATTTAGGTTCTGTATTAATTCTACAAAACTAAATTTCCTTGTATTTTTGCATAAATTCTATACTTAATGTTAACGTTTTTTAAAGACTATAAAAAGTTTGCTATTGTTTTTGGAGTTATATCTATAATTATCATCTTCTTAATTTACAATACACTAAATGTTTACCAGCCATTACCTATTTACCAACCCACAATGGTTAATACAGAACTTGTAGATAGCACCATTCAATATCAAAAAAAATATCATAAAATAGCCAATTTTAGTCTTACTAATCAAAACGGAAAAACCATTACCCAAAACGATTATAAAGACAAAATTTATGTCGCCGATTTCTTTTTTACTACTTGCCAAACCATTTGCCCGATTATGACAGATCATATGGTAGACATTCAAAAAGAAATTTTAAATGATAATGAGGTGATGCTGCTTTCTCATTCTGTAACTCCTAAAATTGATAGTGTTGCACAACTAAAACGCTATGCCATAAAAAAAGGGGTAAATGATGCTAAATGGAACTTAGTAACTGGCGATAAAAAACAAATTTATGAGTTGGCCAGAAAAAGTTATTTGGCTGTAAAAGATAATGGTGATGGCGGACCTTTTGATATGGTACATACCGAAAACTTTATGCTTATTGATAAAAAAAGGCAAATTCGAGGGTTTTACGATGGTACCAACCCCGAAGACATAAGCAGACTACTTGATGATATTAAAATTTTAAAGAAAGAATACACTAAATAGTTTTTTGGCAACTATTTTTTTAGGCTAAAATTTTACACTATTTTTGCTTCTTTAAAATCAATCTAAATAAGCTTGCAAGATACTTTAGCACATCTTAAACGTGGCGAAAAAGGCATTATTACTGATGTTTCATCTATTCACATTCCCTTAAAACTCCTTGAAATGGGGTGTTTACCAGGTAATTCTGTAGAACTTGTTCAGTTAGCTCCTTTTGAAGACCCTATGTATTTAAACATTAATGGAACACATTTAGCCATTAGAAAAGAAACTGCTATTCATATTTTAATTGAAAAAATAATATGAGCAAACAGATAAATGTTGCTTTAATTGGTAACCCAAATACAGGTAAAACTTCAGTTTTTAATGCTTTAACAGGTTTAAACCAAAAAGTTGGTAATTACCCTGGTATTACTGTTGAAAAAAAAGAAGGTATTTGTAAACTTCCACGTGGTGTTAAGGCGCATATTATTGATTTACCAGGAACTTATAGTTTAAATGCTTCATCGCTTGATGAAAATGTAGTTATCGAACTTCTGTTAAACAAAAATGACAAAGATTTTCCGGATATAGCTGTTGTCATTAGTGATGTTGAAAACCTTAAACGCAATCTTTTACTTTTTACTCAAATTAAAGATTTAGAAATACCTACACTATTAGTCATTAATATGGCTGACAGAATGAATTATAAAGGTATTTCATTAGATATTGATTATTTAGAAGAACATCTTCAAACAAAAATAGCTTTAATAAGCACGCGTAAAAATCTTGGGATTGAAAATTTAAAAACCCTAATAGCTAATTATAAAGAGTTACCTATTACGCCTTGTTTAAATGCTTCGGAAATTGATAAAGATTACTTTGACAATTTAAGAAAAGCATTCCCTAATCAGTTGTTATACAAACTATGGCTAGTGATTACCCAGGATGTAAACTTTGGAAAAACTAACAGAAAAGAAATTGATGATGTTGCTAATTTTAAGACCAAAAGTAAAGCAGACTTAAAACGTTTACAGCAAAAGGAAACTATAAAACGCTATCAATTCATCAATAATGTTCTTAAAAAAGGGCAAACCATTGATGCTTCTCAAGCTAAAGATTTACGCACCAGATTAGATAGAATTTTAACACACAAAGTTTGGGGTTACCTTATTTTCTTTCTCATTTTATTAACCATATTCCAAGCTATTTACGATTGGTCTAGCGTGCCAATGGATTTTATTGATAGTGCTTTTGCTTCATTAAGCGAATGGACAAAAAATCAATTACCTGCTGGGGCATTTACTAATTTATTAGCCGAAGGTATTATTCCTGGACTTGGTGGTATTGTTATTTTTATTCCGCAAATAGCCTTTTTATTTCTATTTATTTCTGTACTTGAAGAAAGTGGTTATATGAGTCGCGTTGTTTTTTTAATGGATAGAATTATGCGTCGCTTTGGTTTAAGTGGTAAAAGTGTTGTTCCGTTAATTTCTGGTACCGCTTGTGCTATTCCTGCAATTATGGCTACCCGAAATATAGAAAGCTGGAAAGAACGCTTAATAACCATTTTGGTAACGCCTTTTACAACCTGTTCTGCTAGACTTCCTGTGTATTTAATAATAATAGCTTTAGTAATTCCTGAAGGACGCTTTTTTGGTTTAGGCTATCAGGCACTTACTTTAATGCTCTTATATCTTTTAGGATTTGGAGCAGCAATTGTTTCGGCTTACATCCTTAACAAAATATTAAAAATAAAAAGCAAAACATTTTTTGTTATAGAAATGCCTAATTATAAACTACCGCTTTTTAAAAATGTAGTTCTAACTGTTATTGAAAAAACAAAATCGTTTGTTTTTGGAGCTGGTAAGATCATTTTAGCTATATCTATTGTTTTATGGTTTTTAGCGTCATATGGTCCAGGAGAAAACTTTAATAATGCAGAGAACATAGTTAAAACTGAATTTGCTTCTGATAATTTAACCCCAGAAGACTTACAACAAAAAATAGCCTCACACAAGTTAGAGCATTCCTTTATTGGAATAACTGGTAGAGCTATAGAACCCTTAATTAGGCCTTTAGGTTACGATTGGAAAATTGGCATTGCTATAGTTAGTTCTTTTGCTGCTCGCGAAGTATTTGTTGGCACATTAGCAACTATTTATAGCGTTGGTAGTGATGAAGAGGAAACCATAAAAAACCGAATGGCAGGTGAGGTAAACCCAATTTTAGGTGGCCCACTATTTACGTTTGCTTCTGGTATTTCGTTATTACTTTTTTACGCCTTTGCTATGCAGTGTATGAGTACCCTAGCTATTGTAAAACGTGAGACTAATAGTTGGAAATGGCCCACTTTACAATTAGTGATTATGAGCGGTTTTGCCTATATTGTAGCTTTAATTGCTTTTCAATTTTTGAAATGAAAATGAATTAAAACCGACTTAACAATTATGAACACTATTATTCAAAACATACTTGTTTTTTCTGCAATAGTTTTAGCTATCAGCTTTTTGGTTAAAAAATTCTTCTGGAAAAAAAAGGTTTCAAAAAAGGCTTGCGGAACAGATGATTGTGGTTGTCACTAATTATTAATTTCTAATTGCAAATTATAATCTTGAGGTGCAATTTTTTCGCCAGCAACCGGATGAGGGGAAATATTAAAACCATTAATGTTTAATTTCTCTGAAGAAAACAAGGTTAATAATTCCTTTTTCATATAACTCCTAGCATTAAATGTCAGTTTCTTTTTTTCTAAAAATTTCCCATTTTTAAAAACTTCAACCAAAACTACCGCTTCACCAGCCCAAATACAAGTAGCTCCTTTAGGGCAACGTGAATCTTGAAGCACTTCAACGAATTTAATTTCTACATCATTAAAATTTAAGGATTTACCCAATTGTAGTTTTGATACAATTTTTGGGGTTTCTGCTTTCACAAGCGTAGAATCTTGTGCAAAACCTATGCTAAAAAACAAAAGGGTAACTATTAAAATTTTATGTTTCATTATTCTATTTATATATTAACATATCTTAAACCATGCCAAAGTAACTTTTATTTTTTTAATAATGCCTCTAAATAATTACTTGAATTTAAATACTCTAGCCTAAGTGTTCTAAGATATTTTAAAATATCACTTCTTTTAATATAATCTGGTTTTAAACAATCTTTAAATCCATAATCTGAAACTGTAATAGCCAAATACCAATTACCTTTTCTTGTAACATAATTCCCTTCAAAAATGGGTTCCCAGTCTTTATTAGTTAATGCCGTATCTATAAAAATTGGAAGAATGTTTAAAGTTTTGTTTGGAATTTCCACTTCATAAAACGTAAAATAAAAAGTTTCACCTTTAATTTTAAAAGGTACATTCCATTCTACATCTTGATGATTTAATTCATATTTAGTATTTACGTAATTATAAAATTCATTGGCATCTTTTGGATCTTCAAAAATAAAAGCATGCTGTTTTGGAAGTTTTCTTTTGAACTTTTTAGCAACCATTACCTTATCTGATTCTATATTAGGTGCTATTCTTAAAGGAATACATGAAAAAAAGAATGAAAGCAAGAGTAGAAGTAGTAATGGTTTCATGATATGGTTTTCATTTAAGCATCAATTTTTATACCACACAAGTGCTGTGTTTTAAATATTTAGCAGCAAAAATCTTCATAAAAAATATTTTTTAGTTATATTTACAAAATATTTAAGCGTACTTAAAAAATATTTAAAGCGATTATAAATGTCTGTAGCTATTGAAAATTTTGTAAAAGCCATTTACAAAAATGACAAACACGATAACAATAATACCAAACCTGGCAACATTGCAAAAAAACTTGGTATTTCTAATGCTGCAGCAACAGATATGGCTAAAAAGTTGTCTGAAAAAAACTTATTGCATTATGAAAAATACAAGGCTTTACAACTAACTGAAGAAGGTACAAAAATGGCCTTGAATGTTATTAGAAAACACCGCCTATGGGAAGCCTTTTTGTTTAAAATGTTTGATATGTCTTTACACGATATTCATCGTGAGGCTGAATTATTAGAACATCAAACTTCTGATTTGCTAGCCGAAAAACTTAGTGAGTATTTAGGAAACCCTAAATTCGATCCGCATGGTGATCCAATTCCAAACGCTGATGGAGAAATTACTACTGAAGATAATTCAATATCATTATCAAATACCCAAGAAGGTAAAACGTATATCATTTCGCGTTTAATGAGCGACGATAAAGAGTTTTTTGACTTTTGTGCCCAAAACGGATTAAAATACGGCAATTCGCTTAGCGTTACTAAACAATTCAGCAAAAATAATATGACTCAAATTTTAATAAACAACAGTACAATTTTACTAAACGAAGATTTTACATCTATTATCTATGTTAATGAGAACAACTAAATTTATTTACTTCATTTTTCTATTCGCCCTTTCTTTTAACCTTTTTTCCCAAGAAAGCACCAAGCTTTCAGAACCCTTGGTTACAGACAGACCCGATGCTACAGAAGCGTCATCAACCGTCGGTAAGGGTGTTTTGCAATTCGAAACAGGCGGTTTATATGAAACCTTTGAAGCTAACAACATAAAATCTGAGAGTTACACATACAACACCATGTTAATTCGTTACGGTATTCTTGATAATTTAGAATTACGGCTTGGTTGGGATTTTACTGAAGGCGTTACCAAAATAAATGGAAACAAATTGGATAACGTAGCAAGTGGCTTTTCACCCTTACTTTTAGGAATGAAAATTGATATTGCCGAAGAAAATGGTTCCTTTCCAGAAATAGCTCTTATCGGTCATGTTTTTCCAGTGTTTAGTGCTTCAGCAGATTATAGACCAGAATATACGGGTATTGATTTTAGATTGTCTTTATCACATACTTTAAGTAAAAAATCTAGTTTAGGTTATAACATAGGTGCACAATGGGGTGACGATTCTCCTGAAGCTACTGCGATTTATACTTTGGCATATGGTTATAGTTTTACAGATAAATTTGGTATGTATGCTGAATTATATGGCGATTTACCTGAAGACAGTAAAGCAAACCACTATTGGGATGCAGGATTTACATATTTAGTTAATAACAACCTGCAATTAGATACTTATTTTGGCACTAGCATTACAGAAGGTCAAGATTTATTACTTGGATTAGGTTTTAGCTACAGAATTCAAAATAACAAATAGAAAAGAAGAATGAAAAAACTGTTTTTAATTATATCGCTCTTTACTTTGAGTATAAGTTGTAAAAACGAGAAAAAAGCTAACGGAAAATTAAACGTTGTTACAACAACATCCATGATAACTGATTTGGTTAAAAACATTGGTGGCGAACATATAAATCTAAAAGGTTTAATGGGCAGTGGTGTAGACCCACATCTTTACAAAGCAAGTGAAGGTGATGTTTCAAAACTATCAAATGCTGATATTATTTTTTATAATGGTTTACATTTAGAAGGTAAATTGGTTGAAGTTTTTGAAAAAATGAAAAACAAAAAAACCATTGCTATTTCTGATGCTATTGATAAAAGTACTTTGATTGGTTCAGAATATTTTGCTTCAAATTACGATCCACATATATGGTTCAACATAGATTACTGGATTGAAGCTGGATCATTTGTCAACAAAAAATTACAAGAAGCTATTCCAGAACACGCTCAAGTATTCGAAGAAAATTGGCAAAATTACTACAAGCAACTAGTATTGTTAAAAGATGAAATTTCAAAAACCATTGAAACGCTTCCAAAGGAAAAACGTATTTTAGTTACGGCTCATGATGCCTTCAATTATTTTGGAAAATCCTTTGATTTTGAGGTAGTTGGCTTACAAGGATTGTCAACAGCAACAGAAGCTGGTGTTCAAGATGTTCAAAAACTGGCTGCTTTTATTATCGAGAAAAAAGTTAAATCTATTTTTGTAGAAAGCTCTGTGCCAAAACGAACTATTGAAGCTTTACAAGCTGCTGTAAAATCTAAAGATCACGATGTAGTTATTGGTGGAACTTTATATTCTGATGCACTAGGAAATGCTGGAACTATTGAAGGAACTTACATTGGAATGTTTGAATATAATGTGAATACGATTGTAAATGCATTAAAATAATGGACAAAAAAATTGCAGTACAAGTAGATGATTTAACAGTTGCATACAACTACAAACCTGTGCTTTGGGATATAGATTTAGAAATTCCTGAAGGTGTACTTATGGCTATTGTTGGACCTAATGGCGCAGGTAAATCTACGCTTATAAAATCTATTTTAGGCATTTTAAAACCTATTGCTGGAAGTGTTAGTATTTATGGTAAATCATACGAAAAACAACGCTCACTAGTTGCTTATGTACCTCAAAAAGGAAGTGTAGATTGGGATTTCCCAACCACTGCTTTAGATGTTGTTATGATGGGGACTTACGGTAGTTTAGGCTGGATAAAACGTCCTGGGCAAAAAGAAAAAAAAGAAGCTTTAGAAGCTTTAGAAAAAGTGGGCATGTTGCCTTTTAAAAACAGGCAAATAAGTCAGCTTTCTGGAGGACAACAACAACGTATATTTTTAGCACGTGCATTAGTGCAAAACGCATCAATTTATTTTATGGATGAGCCTTTCCAAGGTGTTGATGCCACAACCGAAATTGCCATTATTAACATTTTAAAAGAACTCCGTAAAGCAGGTAAAACAGTTATTGTAGTACATCATGATTTACAAACCGTTCCAGAATATTTTGATTGGGTTACGTTTTTAAACGTAAAAAAAATAGCAACAGGACCTGTTAAAGACATTTTTAATGATGATAATTTAACTAAAACCTATGGTATTAATTATAAAGTAAGCATCCAGGAATAATGACTATAAGTGAATATTTTTCTTTAGTTTTTTCTGATTATACTCTTAGAACTATCACTCTAGGAACAGCAATTCTTGGTGCAATAACTGGTATGTTAGGTAGTTTTGCGGTTTTAAGAAAACAAAGCCTTTTAGGTGATGCGATTTCTCATGCAGCATTACCTGGTATTGCCATTGCCTTTTTAATTACAGGCACTAAAAACAGTAATATATTGCTTTTAGGCGCTTTGGTTAGCGGACTTATAGGCACATTCTGGATTCGAGGAATCATTAAAAAAACGCATTTAAAATCAGATACCGCTTTAGGGTTGATACTATCCTTATTTTTTGGGTTTGGAATGTTATTACTGACTTTTATTCAAAAACAACCTAATGCTAATCAAGCAGGTTTAGACAAGTATTTATTTGGGCAAGCAGCTACTTTAGTAGAAAGTGATGTTTGGTTAATGGCACTAATTACTGGTATTTGTCTATTTGTACTATTACTTTTCTGGAAAGAATTTAAAATTCTCCTTTTTGATGCAGATTACACAAAAACACTAGGTTTTAACACAACTTTTATTGATATATTAATTACGTCTTTTATTGTTTTAGCCATTGTTTTAGGATTACAAACTGTTGGCGTGGTATTAATGAGTGCCATGTTATTAGCTCCAGCTGCTGCTGCACGCCAATGGACAAACAGCCTAGGTGTTATGGTATTTCTAGCGGCTATTTTTGGTGCCTTTTCTGGAGTTTTTGGAACCGCAATTAGTGCAAGCCAAAATAATTTATCTACCGGTCCTGTAATTGTAATTATTGCAGGCATTTTTGTATTGTTTTCTTTTGTGTTTTCACCAAGTCGAGGATTATTATTTAAGCAAATCAGATTTATTAAAAACCGAAGGGATTTGCAATTGCATAAAACCTTAGCCTTTATGTTTAATATTGCTCAAACTCATGATAATATTTCGCATCCTCACACTATAAAAATCTTAAATAATTTTCAAGGATACACCAAAAATACACTTCAAAAATTAGTAGACAGACATTACGTAACGCTTGATGGCAATAATTGGAGCTTAACTGAAGAAGGCTATAAAACAGCCTCTAATTTGTATAATCAACAAAACAAAAACGATGAGTAGCGCTCAAATAGAAATACAAATTATTGCGAGTATTGTTGCAATTGCTTGTGCAATTCCTGGTGTATTTTTAGTGTTACGTAAAATGGCCATGATTAGCGATGCAATTAGTCATTCAATCTTACCAGGTATTGTTATTGGTTTTTTTATTACTCAAGATTTAAACTCGCCATTACTCATATTTTTAGCAGCATTAACCGGAATATTAACGGTTGTCTTAGTGGAATATATTCAAAAAACAGGATTAGTAAAGGAAGATACTGCTATAGGTTTGGTATTCCCTACGCTGTTTAGTATTGGCGTGATTTTAATTGCAAAAAATGCAAACGATGTACATTTAGATGTTGATGCTGTTTTATTAGGTGAATTAGCTTTTGCTCCTTTTGACAGATTAATCATTTCTGGTGTTGATGTTGGTCCAAAATCATTATGGATTATTGGTTTAATCTTATTGATAACTATCGGGCTATTATTTGCTTTTTTTAAGGAATTAAAAATAAGCACTTTTGATGCAGGTTTAGCAGCTTCACTAGGGTTTTCACCTGCTTTAATTCATTACGGATTAATGACCGTTTCATCTGTAACAACAGTTGGAGCATTTGATGCTGTTGGTGCCATTCTAGTAGTTGCATTAATGATTGCTCCTGCAGCAACTGCTTACTTACTCACTACAGATTTAAAGCGCATGCTTATCTATTCTATATGTTTTGGAATTTTTAGTGCTATTTCTGGGTATTGGTTAGCACATTGGTTAGATGCTTCAATATCTGGTTCTATTACAACTATGTTAGGGTTACTATTTTTAGCCGTTTATTTATTTGCTCCAAGTAAAGGTGTTATAGCGGTTTTATATAGAGAAAAACAACAACGTACAGAAGTATTATTGCTAACCTTTTTATTGCATTTAAAAAATCATACTGAGGAAAGTGAACGCCATGTAAACCACCTTAACGAACATATTAACTGGCAAAAAATACGTAGTAAAACCGTTTTAGACTTAGCTTTAAAAAATAACATGATCCAGTTTGATAAAAATATTGTTTCCTTAACTGAAAAAGGCGATGAATTCACTACCCAAGCTATTGATTATATTATTACAAATGAAGATGCTCAAATTGAAGACATGAAGGATGATTTCTTTTTGTTTAGGGGGTAACTTTGGAAATTATTCCATTCTTCAATAGAAATAAGCAGTTTAACAAGAAAATCCTTTTTTTTTTCAATAAGTCAATAAAAAAATGTAATTTTTTCACACATTTCTTTTTTTAAAATACTTACATGAAAAAACAACTATTTTTAGCCCTTTATTTATTTACCTCATTTTTATCCCTAGCACAAGAAAAAATCCCTTTTATAGATTATGATGATATTTCAAAACAAGCATCAGAAGCAATTAGAGCTAAAGATAATGATAAAACAATAGAGCTTCTTAACAAAATAAATACAAACGACTCTACTTATGCTAGTGTTTTAATCTCAAAATCATATTACTTAATAAACTCCGAAAAATACCAAGAAGCTATTGATGTTACCAATGAAGGCTTGAGTATTAACAATTTTGACTCCAACTTATCCTTCTATATTAATAAAGGTTTAGCGTTATCATATTTAGAAAAATATGAAGAGGCGCTTCAAATTTATAATGAAGGCCTTAAAACATATCCAAATTATTATCTATTATGGTACAATAAAGCTGTTGCTTTGGAAAACCTTGATAGAATCAATGAATCAATTTCTGCCTATCAACAAGCGATTTTACTAAAACCTACTTATGCAAAACCACATCTTCAATTAGGGAATTTATGTTACAAACAAGAACTAATTACACAAGCTCTTATGTGTTACAATATGTATTTGCTTTTATCTTATGATGAGAATGGAGCTTTCAACACTTTAAAATCACTTAATAATTTAGTAGCCGACAAAAATAGTAACAAAGCAAATTCAGATATGCAAATATCGAAAGACGACGAATCTTTCGAAGATATTGATTTGGTAATAAGCAACAAAATTGCCTTAAATAAAAATTATGAAACTGGGAACAAAATTAATATCGCATTAACTAATCAAAACCATGCTCTACTCACTCAACTTGAATATTTCGAGGGAAATAGGGGGTTTTGGGATAAAAAATATGTTCCTTTTTTTAAATGGATTAATGAAAATAATCTGTTTGATAGTTTTACGTACACACTTTCCTATTCAATTCAAAATGAAAAATATGCTAAAATCATTAAACAAAAAGAAAAAGAAATTTCGGATTTCGTTGACCTTTTCTATGATAAATGGTATGATATTTTAATGCATAACAATATTCTTTTTGATGGAAAAAAACAAGATGTTGTTTATAATTATTACAACGGTTATGCACAAGCCGTTGGAAAAATGAATAATGATGTAAGCATAGGCAAGTGGAATTTTTATAATGAAAATGGTCAATTAATGTCCTCTGGTAGTTATGATAATTCAGGAGAAAGAACCAGTAAATGGGTATGGCTACATCAAAACGGTAAGGTAAAAGAAACCGCGTTTTATGAAAATGGTGTTTTAAATGGAGAAAATCATCAATTTCATGAAAATGGCAAACCTCATGTTGTCGCCAATTATACAGATGGTAAGTTGAATGGGCAATACAGGTATTACAATAACATGGGAGCACTTATTCAAAAAAAATATTTTAAAGAAAATGAGTTGGATGGGTTATATCAATCATACTTCCCTGTTGGAGAAGATTTTCTTGAATTTCATATTCCTTATAAAAACAGTTTAATTGATAGTATTGCTTTTGAATACTATACAAACGGTGCTATTTATGCTGAAATGCCCTTTAATAATGGGGAAAGACAAGGTGTAGAGAAAAAGTATTTTTACAACAAACAGATTTCTTCTGAAATTAACTACCTAAATGGGGAGCTTAATGGCCCTTACAAAAGTTATTATTCTAATGGAAATATATTTGAAGAAGGACAAAGTTTAAACAATTTTTACAATGGCCCATGGAAATCTTATTACCGTGATGGGACTTTACAATCATCATTTACTTATGATGAAGGCTCTATAGATGGTGAGTATAAGTACTTTGATACAGATGGCAAACCTTATTATGACTACCTCTATAGAAGAGGCGAAGTAATAGAATATAAGTATTATGATAAAAAAGGTGAAATTTTAAGCCAAGGCAGAAAAAAAGGTGGCGAGTTTCAGTTTACAGGGTATCACCCAAATGGTAATATACTATCAAAAGGGCTTTATGATATTAAGGGAGGTAAAGAAGGTACTTGGGAGTTTTATTCAAAAAATGGTGTTTTAACTAGTAATGGTACTTATTCTGAAGACAAAATTAATGGAAAATTTTTCACATACCATAACAATGGAAAAACAGAGTCATTAAGCCATTATGTAAATGATACTTTATCGGGTTATTATCAAGATTTTTATAAAAACGGGCAACTTAAAAGGCATGGGTGGCATAAAAATGGATTGGCACATGGCGAATGGCGTTCTCATTATATTGATGGTACTTTAGAAATTATAAATTTTTATCACAAAGATAAATTACACGGTATTCAAGAGTTTTACACTGTTGAAGGAAAAATTGAACGTGTTTATAAATATGAATATGGCGAATTAAAATCTGAAACCTATTATGACAATGAAGGAGATGTTTTAGAAGAAATTAATTTTGCCCCAAAAGAAAATAATTTCATCGTTGAGTACTTATATAAAAACAAAAAAACAAACACTAAACTAGAATATATAAACGGAGTTAAACATGGTTTGTACCAATGGTATGATTTTTATGGGAACAAATCTCTTGAGGGAAATTATATTAACAATAATCAAAATGGAAAATGGACCTGGTACTATGAAAATGGGGCAATTGAAAGTATAAGGACCTATTTAAATGGCAATTTAAATGGTGAGAGTATTGATTATTACGAAGACAGCTCAATTCAAGCCAAAATGTTTTATGATTATGGTAAAGCTTCGGGAACTTGGATTACCTATCATAAAAATGGCAAAATGGCAAGAAGTACTAGTTACTCAAACGACCTCTTGCATGGGAAAAGAATATTTTATGATAATTCGGGAAAACTTCAGCTTATCAGGTTTTATAATAACGGAACACTAATTGGCTATAGTTATTTAGACAAAAACTCTCAAGAATTACCAATGATTCCTATAAAAAATGAAACTGCAAAAATTATTAGTTATTTTGATAATGGAAATGTTTCCAGAGAATTAGAATATAAAAATGGGGATTTGGTAAATATATATAATGAATACTATTACTCTGGCCAACTACAAAACGAAATGTTCTTTGTAGACGGAGAATATAATGGTACCGATATTGAATATTATGCTAACGGAAATATTGAAAGTGAAAAAAATTATACAATGGGGATTTTAGATGGGTTTACCAAAATATATTATGAAAATGGAAAAATGAAAGAAGAACGAACTTATAAAAATGGAGAAATAACCGGAGAAGCAAATTATTATAACAAAGTTGGGAAATTAATTAAAAAGGAATTTTATTTTAATGGAGAGATTTACAAATTTGAAACTTACTAATTCGAGTAAAATTTTATTTCTAGTCATTTTCTGTTTAGTTTTCCTAAACAATTATGCACAAGAATCTGAAGAATATAATTTTTATAAAAAATTATACCCGAATGCCAAAACAGTTAGAATTAAGCAAGACACGAAGATTACCATAAAGCTTAAGTCTGGTAAAATTGATATTACTCAAGAGTTTTTAGAGGAAGATATATATCTAGATGAAAGTGCTAATTATAACTCTAAAAAAGCCTTGAATTTTTCCTCTTTTTTTGAATTAAATGATGTTGAGGCTTCATCATTTTCTTATTCTAATGGCGAATACAAAGAAATTGAAGTTACAGATTTTAAAGAAAAGGATGAGCTTGACAGATCTTTTTACGATGATACAAAATCATTGAATTTTATATTTCCAAATTTAAAAAAAGGATCAAAATCTATTTTAAAATATTCTGAAAACGTAAAAAACCCTCGTTTTTTAAGTCCGTTCTATTTTGGAGATTTTTCACCAATTGTAAATAACAAAGTTACTATAGTTGCAGATAAAGACATCGATATTACTTTTAAAGAGTACAATACGGATACATTAGGTATCAATTTTAAAAAAACAGAAAAAAGAAATACTAATATTTATAGTTGGGAATTAAAGAATATTGATGAATATGAATATGAACCAAATTCTCCTACTTACAAAAAAATACTTCCACATATAGTACCAATTATAACCTCTTACAAATCAGACAATGGCGATACAAGTTTAGCAAAAAATGTTTCAGATTTATACGATTGGTATTATTCATTAGTTAAAGACATTAATACAGGAGAAACTGATAAAGATCTGGTTAAATTAGTTCAAGAGTTAACCAATGGAAAACCAAACGATTTTGAAAAAGTAAAAGCCATTTATTATTGGACTCAAAAAAACATAAAATATATTGCTTTTGAATATGCTCTAGGGGGTTTTATTCCTAGACAAGCAAATGATGTGTTTCAAAAAAAATATGGCGATTGCAAAGATAATTCTAGTATCCTATATCAAATGTTAAAAATAGCTGGAATAAAAGGAGATTTAACTTGGATTGGCACACGAAGCATTCCTTACAACTATAACGAAATGCCCACCCCTATTGTAGACAATCACATGATTTTATCCTATACAGATAAGAATGACAATACTTACTTTTTAGATGCAACAGGAAGATATGTGCCAATAGACCTCCCTTCTTCTTTTATACAAGGAAAAGAAGCCTTAATAGCTAACGGAGAATCTAATTTTAGTATAAAGCAAGTTCCCATAGTACCCGCAATAAAAAATGCAGTTATAGATACCTCTACAATTGAAATTGTGGGTGAAGATGTTATAGGAAAAGCAAAAATTGAAATTGCCGGATACAATAAAATAGATACATTTAATTATTTAGAAAACGAAACAACCGATGAAAAATTAAAAGCTTTTTATAATTCTCGCCTACAGAAAGGGAATAATAAATTTTTGATAAAATCTTTTTCAGAAACCAATAAATACAACTATGAGAAAAACCTAATTGTAGATTACAATTTTACTATTAATGGGTATACCAAAAAATTAGGTGATGAAATATATATTAATTTAAATTTTATAAAAGATTTATCGGCATATAAAACTGAAGATGATAGAAAAAATGATATTGAATACGAACACACAAACTACTTTAGCTATACAACAACTCTTAATATTCCTCATGGTTTTAGTATAGATTATGTCCCAGAAAATATTAACATGTCAAATGAATATATTACAACTAATATAACTTATGATGTTAAAGAGAATAGGGTAGTTTATAACCATTCTTATAGTTTGAATTTTATCACTTTAAATCCTGAACAACAAAAAGAAGTAAATTCATTAATAAAAGAAACAGAAAAAGCCTTTAAAGAGGTAATAGTATTAAAAAAAATATAATCTATCAATCATGTTAAAAAACAAACCAATTATTATATTACTTGTTTTCAGCCAGTTATTGTTCTCGCAAAAAGAATTGCCAGTCTATACTAACTATTCCTGGGATGAAACCCCTTCATATTCAATAGATGAAAATAATGAAGAACCTATTATTGCCCTAAAAGACAAAGTATTAACAGAGTTTTATTTTCAAGAAGATGGTCTTGTAGAATATTTTTTAGAACATCGTGTATTATGGTTAAACTCTGATGAAAAAATTGAAAGCTACAACAAAGTATATCTACCATATAATTCAACATCAGAATTAAAAGTTAACAAAGCAAGGGTAATAAAAAATAATGGAGACATTATTGAATTAGATAATAGTAAAATACTCACAGCTCAAGATGAAGAAACAGGCCAGAATTATAAATTTTTTGCTTTTGAGGGTATTGAAAAAGGAAGCTTTATAGAATATTATTACGTAGTAAGAAGATATCCAAGATATAAGGGAAATAAAATAACGCTTCAATCAGATTTCAAAAAAAACAATGTGGAATTTGATTTATACTCACCCAGTAATTTGGTTTTTGAATTTAAAACTTACAATGATACTCCTGAAATAAAAAGGGATACACTTTCTAAAAATAAGCTACATTGGTTTTTGAAAATTGATAAGATAGACCCTTTACTTAAAGAAGAATACTCAGCTTATAATGCCTCAAAAAAATCTATTGTTTACAAGCTAGACAGAAATACAGCAGACAATTCTAAAGATATATCATCTTATAGTCAGGTTGCTCAAAACATCTACTCTTACTATTACGAGGAATTAAATAGTAAGACCCAAAATCTTTTAAAAAAATTCATTAAAGAAGCTACTGGCGGAAAAAAACTAGAAGAAGAAGCCCTTATTAGAAAACTGGAATTTCACATTAAATCCAATGTATATGTTACAGAAGATGGAAGTGAAAACTTTAAAGATTTAGACGAAGTTTTAGATAAAAAAATAGCAAACGAAACAGGTATTTTAAAGCTTTACCTCTCTTTATTCAAAAGCTTAAATATCAAGCATGAAGTTGTGTTAACTAGCGATAGACAATACTTAAAATTTGATAAAGACTTTGAGGCTAATAATTTTTTAACAGATTTTTTAATCTATTTTAATAAAACAAAAAAGTATTTGTCTCCACATGAATTGAACTCAAGATACGGATATCCACCAGCATATTTAACCAACAACTACGGTTTGTTTATTAAAGAAGTTAAGGTTGGTGATTTTGTTTCTGGTTTAGGCAAAATAAAATATATAGAACCTATTAAAGCTGATAAAACGGTTGATAAAATGGTTATAGATGTTGATTTTGAAAAAGATAACCTATCTAGTTCTAAAGTTAAATTAAATCGCTCTATGGGTGGGTATTATGCCATGTATTTTCAACCATATATACATCTTATAAAAGATAAAGACAGAGATGATTTAATTGAAGGATTTGCAAAAAATATAAATGAAGATGTTGATATAACCAGTAAAGAATTAATAAACGACAACCCAGAATTATTCGGTGTAAAACCTATTACTTTTTTAATTGATTTCAATACAGAAGCATTAACAGAAAAAGCAGGTAAAAAATACCTATTTAAAGTTGGTGACTTAATTGGAGAACAAATACAACTTTATCAAGAAAAAGAAAGAGCTTTACCTGTTGAAAATGAATTCACTAGAAGTTACTATAGAACTATAAACATTAAAATACCTGATGGTTATAGAATTGCCAATTTGGAAGACATTAATATAAAGAACTTTTTTATTAAGGATGGAGAAGAACAGTTAATTTTCCATTCCTATTACGAAGTTAAAAACAATAATGAATTGGTTATAACTGCAGACGAACATTATAGAGAAAACATTATAGAAACCGAAAACTACGAAGATTACAGAACCGTAATAAACAGTGCAGCCGATTTTAATAAATTAGTATTAGTTTTTGAGCCGATATAACTTATAATTAATGGCACAACACAACGAACTTGGTAAAAAAGGCGAGCAATTAGCAGTAAATTTTCTATTGAAGAATGGTTATGACATTATTGAACGCAACTACCGTTTTGATAAAGCTGAAGTTGACATAATTGCTCAAAAAGAAGATACACTTGCCATTATAGAAGTAAAAACGCGTTCAACTACCGATTTTGGAAATCCGCAAGATTTTGTAAAGCCTAAACAAATTAAACGATTAGTTAAAGCTGTTGATGAATATGTTACTGTAAATGGCTTAGATGTAGAAGTACGGTTTGATATTATAGCGATAGTAAAAGAAAACAACGCCTTTAATATTGAACATTTAGAAAATGCCTTTTATCACTTTTAATGCATCTATTCTTCGTCTCCAAAAAACGCTTTTAAAGTTTCAAAATCTTCAGGCTTCTCAATAATTTTTTTGTCTTTATCTAAAATAAAATAAGTTGGTGTTGATGTTACTCCATAAGCATCACCAATTTCGTTATCCCACTTACCTTCTCCGTAAACGTGAATAAATTCAGGAAAACTATAAGTTAAATCTTTCCATCTATAAGGTTCGTCTTCTAAACCAACCGCAACCACTTTAATCAATCCTTTTTCTTTGGATTGAATGTATGTTTGTAATTGTGGTACTTCATCTAAACAATGCGAACACGTACTACTCCAAAACACAATAATGTAGTTTTCCGCAACATCAAGCTTACTTAACTTTTTGGTAATTAATTTTCCTTTTTCTTTTATTTCTAAATCAAAATCTGGAGCTTGATTTCCTAAAGATAAATCTTTGTACAACATTAATGTATGTAAAAGCTCTTGATCGTTTAAAGCTACTGCAATATCCATTAAATACGTTTCTGCTATGTGATTAGCCACAGGTTCTAAACCTAAATCTGCCATCTGTTGCCATGTATCAACTAACAAAATGCGTTTTATTTCTTTTGGAGCTTCTTTCATTTTACTACATACAACATCAATATTTTTTTTGTAGTTAGCTATTTCATCTTCTGGATTAGAAACCATACCAAACACATAATTCAGTACTTTTTCCTGTAAAAAACTAGAGCTTTGAAGTGTTTTATTCTTGAAATCTACATAATCAAAATAATGCTTTTTTAAATTATGAGAGTACACATTCACATCTTCAATTTTTGATGGAATATAAGGTTTGTTTGCTTTAATAAATTGAAGCGCTATAGTTTCCTTAGCAGCTTTTTCAAAACTTAATTGCGTTTCTTTTTGAGTTTTAAAAATTGCCTTTAATGCAGTTGTGTCCTTACTTTGTTTTCTAAAATAGTTACCTATACTTTGCGTAACCATAGACATACTATTGGTGTATGACGAAAGCAGTTTGTTTTCAACAGATTTTGTGAATTTCACACCTGTTTCAGAGTTAAAAGTCAGTTCAATATCCTCTTTTCCGTTGTAAATAATATCAAAATTATAATCTTCTTGTGGTATAGCATAAACCAATCTATACATTCCTTTTGTAGCAGTAGTGTCTAACTTAATCTCAAAACTACCATCTTCCTTTATTACTGTATTAGCAATGTATTTTGATACTGTAGGTGTAACTTTATATAATAATGCAACATTATAATCATCAGGTGGAGAGAAAACGCCTTTTATAGTATGTTGAGCAAAAAGAATACTCGGTAATAAAAGTGATAAAAAAAGTAAACGTTTCATGTATTTATATAATGTTCTTTTATTTTTTAAAACAATAATTAAGCCACAATAGGTTGTAAAGCATTTAATGCTTGTTTTACAGATTTTATATTGTTAAAGGTAAGCATTAAGCGCAAACCATTTCGGGTTTGTTTTTCTTTCATTTTACAAGCATTAGGATGTGATTGAACAAACTGTAATACTTTTGTGAAATTTGAACTTTGATAAAAACGACTTTGCTGATCGTTAATAAAATACCCTATTAACTTACCTTGTTTCATAATAATTTTTTCGAAGCCTATTTTAGTGGCTAACCACTTTATTTGGACACTATTTAATAAATCGGTCACTTGTTTAGGTAATTCTCCAAAACGATCAATTAACTCTTTCTCAAAAGTATTTAATTCTGCTTCTGTTTTTAAATTATTTAGCTGTGTGTATAAATTTAAACGTTCTGCAATATTATTCACATAACTATCTGGGAAAAGTAGCTCAAAATCAGAGTCTATAGTAACATCTTTTACATAAACTTTATCCGCTTCATCTTCATCATATAGATCTTTAAACTCATTCTCTTTGAGTTCTTCTATAGCTTCATTTAATATTTTTTGATAGGTATCAAACCCAATTTCATTTATAAAACCACTTTGTTCGCCACCCAATAAATCGCCAGCTCCACGAATTTCTAAATCTTTCATAGCAATATTGAAACCGCTACCCAATTCTGTAAACTGCTCTAAAGCTGTGATACGTTTTCGTGCATCATCTGTCATTGCAGAATATTCCGGAGTTATAAAATAACAGAAAGCTTTTTTATTACTTCTTCCTACTCGACCACGCATTTGATGTAGATCGCTTAATCCAAAATTATTGGCATTGTTTATAAAAATAGTATTTGCATTAGATACATCTAACCCACTTTCTACAATGGTTGTGCTCACTAAAACATCAAAAGCGCCATCCATGAATGCCAACATTAATTGTTCTAGTTTCTTGCCTTCCATTTGCCCATGACCAACACCAACTTTCGCATCTGGAACCAAACGTTGAATCATGCCTGCAACTTCTTTAATATTTTCTATACGATTATGAATGAAGAAAATTTGCCCTCCACGTTCAATTTCGTAACTCACAGCGTCACGGATGGTTTCTTCATTAAAACGAATAACATGACTCTCAATAGGATATCTATTTGGCGGTGGTGTTGTTATAACCGATAAATCTCGCGCTGCCATTAAACTAAACTGAAGTGTTCGAGGTATTGGTGTTGCTGTTAAGGTTAATACATCTACATTATCCTTGAGTGTCTTAAGTTTTTCTTTTACAGCTACCCCAAATTTTTGTTCTTCATCAACAATCAAAAGTCCTAAATCTTTAAACTTTACATTTTTGTTTACTAATTGATGAGTACCAATAATAATATCTACTTTTCCTTGTTCTAGAGCTTCTAGAGTTTCACGTTTTTCTTTGGCTGTTCTAAATCTGTTTAAATAATCAACTGTTACAGGAAACTCTTTAAGTCGTTCCTTAAATGTTCTAGAGTGTTGATACGCTAAAATTGTTGTTGGTACTAAAACCGCAACTTGTTTACCATTATCAACAGCTTTAAAAGCTGCACGTATAGCTACTTCGGTTTTACCAAAACCTACATCACCACAAACCAATCTGTCCATAGGACGTTCGCTTTCCATATCTGCTTTAATATCTGCCGTTGCAGTACTTTGGTCAGGTGTATCTTCATAAATAAAAGAAGCTTCCAATTCATGTTGCAAATAGCTATCTGGATTGTATTGAAACCCTTTTTCGGTTTTTCGTTTAGCGTAAAGTTTAATCAGGTTAAATGCTACATGTTTTACACGTGCTTTTGTTTTTTGTTTTAAGGTTTTCCAAGCTTTACTACCAAGTTTATAAATTTTTGGTGGTTTCCCATCTTTTCCATTAAACTTAGTGATTTTATGAAGCGAATGTATGCTTAAATACAATACATCGCGCTCCCCATAAATCAATTTTATAGCTTCTTGCTTTTTACCTTCAACATCTATTTTTTGAAGTCCACCAAAACGCCCAATTCCATGATCGATATGTGTAACATAATCGCCAATATCTAAATTAGTAAGCTCTTTTAAAGTTATAGCTTGCTTTTTAGCATAACCATTTTTAAGATGAAATTTATGATAACGTTCAAAGATTTGATGATCGGTATAACAAACTATTTTAGAATCGTGGTCTATAAACCCCTGATGTAGTGATTGTATAACGGTGTTATATGGTTTTACTTCTAAATGCGAATCATCAAAAATATCATGAAAACGTTTAGCTTGCTGCTCACTTACACAAGCAATATAATTGGTATACCCTTTATCGTGATTTGCGTTTAAATCTTCTATCAGCAAATTAAATTGCTTATTAAATGAAGGTTGTGGTGTGGTGTTATATTCTATGAGTTGGTTGTTAGATGTTTCTATTGCATTAAACATAACAGCAGAAGCACCAAACTCAATAATTGAAAAATCTAGTAATTGTTTTTTTAATAATGCTGAATTGCAAAACAACTCATTAGGTTGCGCATGTTTTATATCAGAAGAAAGGGTTTTAAAAGCCTCTTCTGCTTTACTGTAAAAATCGTCTATTCTAGAAAATAGTAATTCAGCATTTTTTATACAAACTACTGTTTTTTGAGCGATATATTTTAAGAAACTCTGCCTGCTTTCTTGTAATAATTTATTAGCAACATTAGGAATGATATTGATTTTTTTAATCTGCTCGATTGACAGTTGAGTTTCAACATCAAAAGTTCTTATACTATCAACCTCATCACCAAAAAACTCAATTCTATAAGGTTCGTCATGAGAAAATGAAAACACGTCTACAATACCTCCACGCACAGAAAACTCACCGGGTTCGGTAACAAAATCTACACGTTTAAATTGGTATTCAAACAAAACTTCGTTTACAAAATCTATAGACAAATTATCGTTTACAGCGACTTTTAATGTGTTACGCTCTAGCTCTTTTCTGGTTACAACTTGCTCAAAAAGTGCATCTGGATAGGTAACAATTATTGCTGGTTTTTTTTGCGAATTTATACGGTTTAAAACCTCGGCACGTAATAACACATTAGCATTATCGGTTTCTTCTATTTGATAAGGCCTGCGGTAACTACCTGGATAAAACAATACATCTTTATCTCCACATAATTGTTCTAAATCGTTTAGGTAAAAGGCAGCCTCTTCTTTATCATTAAAAACAATTAAAAAAGGTTTATTAGCTTCTTTAAAAACACTAGATATAACAAATGAAAATGAAGAACCTACAAGGCCTTTTAAATGGGTTTTACTTTGAGTTTGGGCAATAGATTTTCGCAGATTTTGTGTTTGCAAAGCCTGTACATAGGTTTTTGAGAGTGTAGTTTTACTCACCTAATTTTTTGTTTTTACGAGTGCAAATATAAAACTTAGATTTAAGTTGTTAGCAGAACTGAAGCTTAATTTAAATATAAAAGTATGTTTTTTAATTCTTACTTGACTTATTTATTAACCGCTTCATTTTTTTCATTAGCTCATCAACATTATAGGGTTTACCTATATAATCATTCATCTCTTTTTCTAAACAGTATTCTTTTTCTTCATGAGAAAATGATCCACCTACTCCTATTATTGGAATACGGTTAAAATTATAAACTTCGGAGTGCCTAATAAAACGTGTTGTATCAAAGCCATCCATCGTTGGTATTTTTATATTAAGCACAACCAAATCATAATTCTCTTTTTGTAGTTGTTTAATAACATCATCCCCACTTTCTACAAGATCCATTTGGTAGTCTGTGGTGTTATTAAAAATTTCTTTTATGGTATATTGATCGGTTTCAAGTGCTTCTGCAACTAGAATTCTATATTTAGCATTAGCTTTTTTATTTTCAAGAGGTATAAGTTTTAATTCTGGCTCTATTTGATCTTCAGCTATTTTGAAATTTAAATTAACTTCAAAAATACTCCCTTCATTTTCATTGCTTTTTATAGCTATACTTCCATTCATTACATCTAGTAAATGTTTAGTCATAGCTAAACCTAAACCTGGTCTTTTTATATCTTTATCTTCATTTATTTTATAAAAGCTTTTAAAAATTGCTTCTTGTTTATCTTCACTAATTCCTATTCCTGTATCTTTTACGCTAAATGTGATATCAATATTATTCTTGTTCTTTTTTCCAGATACATTAAAATCAATACTTCCTTGAAATGTAAAATTTAAAGCATTATCTAAGATATTATCTAAAATTTGTAGCAACCTAAATTTATCGCCAATAACAAATTTTGGAAGGCCTTTGTCTATGTTACTATTAAATTCTAGTAGTCTTTCAGCAGATTTTGTTTGATATTTAGAAGCAAGGTTTTTTAAAACTTCATGAATATTAAAACTATTTTTCTGTACAGAAAAATATCCTGTTTCAATTTTAGAGATATCTAAAATATCATTAATCATGGCATACAAATCATCAGAAGTAGATTGAATAACTTTTAATTGATTACGTTGAACCAAATCTAAATCTGTTTGTTCTAATAAATTTGAAAACCCTTGAAGGTTATGAATAGGTGTTTTTAAAGTGTGACTAAAGTTTGTTAAAAATCGATTTTTATATTTTTCCTTTTTTATTAAAAGGTCGTTTTTTAAATCAATAACTTCTTTACTAATTACAGACTCATTTTTATTTTGAGACAATGCGTAATATTCATCATATAACTTAGTAAAGTTATTAAGTATGATAAGTCTATTAGTGTCATCCTTAAATGTTCTAAACGTTATATCAAAAATATAATCTAAGTCATCTAAATTTATATGAACTGCACTAAACTCATACGTTTCATCAGCTTTTTGTTGCAAAGCACTCAAAGACTCAAAAAAAGGATGTATACTGCTTACCGATTTACCTATGGTATTTGATAAAAGACTTGAATCTGTTTCCAAAATAAAGCCATCCTCATTTACTAATATAAATTGGTCATGCGTATCACATTTATAATTATAATAGCTCATTAAACTTGCTTTATATATTCGTTAATTTTAGCCATTAATGTATCTTCATTAAACGGTTTTTTTATAACGTCATTCATTCCTGCCTTTTTGTACCGTTTTATATCGTCTTTTGTTACTTTAACCGTTATTGCTATTATAGGAATCTTTTTAAATTTTCTTAAAGGGAGTTTTCTAATTTCTCTAGTAATTTCGTCTCCTTTTAAGTTATTTAGAATGATGTCCATAAGGATTAAATCGAATTCTTGATCTTGAATTTTTCCAACAACATCTTCTCCATTAGCAACAATATCTAGGAAAAAGTCACCTTTTGCTGCTAAAATTTTTAATACTGATAGTTGTGTGATTTCAGAATCATCAACTAATAAAATACTGTATTTTTTATCTGATTTGGTTAATTGTTTGGTTTTAGAAACACTTTTTTCAAGCATTGATGAACTTGATACTCTAAAATTTACATTAGTTGAAAACATGGATCCTTTTCCAACTTCAGATTCCACTTTAATTTGACTATTAGATAATCCTAACAAATATTTTACAATAGGTAAACCAAGTCCTGAGCCCGATATTTCTTTATCGCTTGACAACTGGGTAAAACTATTAAATATATTATCTAAATGTTCTTTATCTATACCTATTCCTGTATCTGAAATTTCAAAATGAAGGCTTGCTTTTTTAGCTCTTATTTGATTTAATGACACATTAAAAGTAATATGTCCTTCATCTGTAAATTTTATTGCATTATCTAATAAGTTTGTAAGCATTTGCCTTAATGCAATAGAATCGCCTTCTACAACCTCTGGTAATTTAGAATCGAAATTACTTAAAAGTTGTAAGCCTTTTTGTTTAGCCTTTATCTTAAAAGAAGATTTAATATTATCTAATAACTGTATTAAATTAAATGGTTTAAGATTAAGATCTACAGTACCTGTTTCAATTTTAGAAAAATCTAAAATATCATTAATCATTTTTTTTAGGCTATTAGACGAAGACTTTATAATATCTACATATTCTCTTTGGTCTGAATTTAATTCAGATTCACCTAATATATCTGTAAACGTTAAAATTCCTGTTATGGGATCTCTAAGTTTATCGTTAAAATTAGAGATAAACGTATTTTTAAAAGCTTCTTTTTCCTTAAGATAAATATTTTGTAACTCTAGAATTTGAGAGTTAATTACCGTTTCGTTTCTTATTTGAGCTTTTCTTTGATAATATGTATAATGCGATGTTAAATCATGAATAGCAATTACAGGAAACTTTCCGTCATCAAACGTTTTTAATTTAATGTCTGAAGTGATACTTTTTTCATCAAAATCTAAATGAATACAAGAGAAATGGAATTCTTCATCTTTTGAATCTTGAATAAGGCTTAATAAGTTTTCAAAAAACGGATGAATTTCAGCAATATTTTTACCAACAAGGTTAGCAAACAGCACGTCATCAGAATCTAAAATACTGCCATCAAAATCCAACTTAATGTATTGGATATTAACTTTCCCATATTTTTTTTTGTATGATTCTAACAACTTCTTTTTTACTTATTCAATTAACTCTGTAGCTAATCTAGTAAAAAGATCTTCAACTTTACTACCTGTTTTAGCACTTGTATAATAATCGACAAAAGGTTTAAAAACATCGCTGTTCTGCTTAACAAAGTCTTTTGTTACTAAATCTGCTTTGTTTCCTACAACCTTTAAAGGTGTTTTAGGGAAATTATTTTTAATATAATTTATATCTGGATTTAATGTACTGTAAGTAACTGGTCTGGAAAGATCAAACACATATATAAAACCACTGGTACCAATAAGGTATGAAGGTCTGGTTTGATTAATATCGTCATTCCCCTCTAAATCCCAAATTACTAAAGACACATCTTCACCTGATGGAATATGAACTTCTTTTTTGAATATATGTACCCCAATGGTAACTCTGTAGTTTTCGGAAAATGTATTTTCAACAAAACGTCTAATGAGCGAGGATTTTCCAACCCCAAAGTGCCCTAGTAAAACGATTTTTTTAGAAATCTTCATTCTTAAAATAAGATTTTAATTTTTTAGAAAAAGAGTCTTGATCTTGCAAGTCTTCTTTATTAATATAATTTTTGGCGAAATCTAATAATTTATCTTCAAGTTTACTCTTAAATATTACATTATATGCACCAGAGATAACAACTGCAATGTAATATGATGAAAAATTTTGTAAATGAATATGGTAAGTTTCATACTCAATATACTGTAAATCCTGATTTTCTTTACTAAAAGCGTCTTCAGCAAAACTCTTAATAGCAGTTAACATACCAGCAACCATATCTTGATCTATACCTTGTGTTTTAGAATACTCTGAAACAACTAAACCAGAACCTTTTTCTATTACCATTAGTTGTTCAACTTTAGGTTTTATTTGATCCTGTATAAGTAAATCCCCTTGACTAACTCCTGTTTTTTTAGAAAAAAATCTGCGTTTTAAACTTTCAAAAGTAAATTTATTTGTCTGCTCATTAATTTTTTCTGAAAGAATACGCATTTCCTGCTGTACATATTTCTTTATCATTTTCCCAATTATAGGAAATAATGCTTCAACAACTGCGTCTTGAGAATTTTTAATTTCTGTTTTTAATGCTTCTGTAATTGTTGGACCTAAAGTACTAGGTATTTCTTTTACAAATTCATCCAACTTTTCATTTATTATTGGATTTACTTTAGTAGATAATTGCTTTTGTTTATTAATTGTGTCCTCTAATATTTTAATTTTTTTTTGAATCGATAAGGTATACTCTCTCTCATCTGTAAGCAAGATGTCTTTAAGAATATTTAATTTATCTTCTTGATTCATCAATAATTTATATAGAAGAACTGGGTTGTTATTGGCTTATTTTTTCGCCTAATTTCATTAATAAATCACCAAGAACTTTTCGGTCTAGTTTCCTATCGTCAAGATTATCCATTTTATCTTCTATGGAACTTTCTAATTCGGTAATTCTAATATTAATGTCTGTCCCTAAATTATCAATATTTTTAAGCAATTCTTCTCTTACTTCATCAATTAATGATTCTAAGGCTTCCTTCTTCTTTCTAATATCTTCTTTTAGAGTTTCAAATTCGCTATCGTAAGCTTGAATGTTTTCTCCAAAAATAAGTTGCTTAATTGCGTCTATTTTTGAATTTGCTTCTAAGCTAGCAGGAATTTCTTGTGATGCTTCTGGAGTATTCTTTTTCGCCATAGTCTTTAAGGTTATTTAATGGGTAAAAATAACAATAAATTGCTGAATTTAACATAGAATTATGATTTTGTCAGAATTTTATATTTTGCTACCTAATAATTAGTTAATAAATTCTTTTCAAAAGCCATACCAAAATGTCAGACCGCTTTCTACTTTTAAATTGGTCTAAAAAATTAAAATTTCGATTTGGTTTTTATAATAAAAACGAAAAAAATATGTACGTTTGCACCACTTTAAAACAATAATATATGTCTTTTTCAGATTTATTTGATAGTGGGTTTAAAAAACGTAATGAAGGTCATTTTGCATCTATTGTTCGTGTAGCTATGGATGACGGAATTATTACTGATGATGAAAAAGCCTTTTTAGATAGATTAGCTAATAATTTAAACATTAGTGAGGCTGATTATAAATCAATTTTAAAGGATTATAAGAAGCATCCTATTAATCCGCCAATTGAGTATGATTTACGTTTAGAGCGTTTATATGATTTGGTAAGAATGGTACATGTTGACCAAATTAAAGGTGATCCAGAACACAAGCTTTTAAATAAAATTGGAGTTGGTTTAGGTTTTCATGCTGTAAACGTAAAATATATAGTAGATAAGGCATTAACACTGGTAAATAACGGTGTAGATTTAGATACTTTTGTAGACCAAATAAAAAATATGAATAAATAAATTCTATTTGTTTAGATAAAAAAAAAAAGCAAACCAAAATGGTTTGCTTTTTTTATTTATGTAATTTTAGTTGAATACGCTTTCGCGGAACATCAACCTCTAAAACTTTTACAATTATTTGTTGATGTAAACTCACATGTTCGTTAACATCCTTAACAAAGCTATCTGATAAATTTAATACGTGAATTAGTCCACTTTCTTTAATACCCACATCTACAAAACAGCCAAAATTGGTAATATTATTTACAATACCCGGTAGTAGTTGTCCTTCTTGCAAATCATTAATGGTTTTTATATTTTGATTAAAAGTGAACACTTTAGCTTTTTCTCGAATATCTAAACCAGGTTTTTCAAGTTCTTTAATAATATCTTGAAGTGTTGGTAACCCCACTAAATTTGAGCAATATTTTTTTAAATCTATTTTTTTAAGAAGATCTACGTTTCCTATTAAATCCTGAACAGACTTCCCTAAATCTTTAGCCATTTTTGCCACAATAGCATAACTCTCTGGGTGTACAGCTGAATCATCTAATGGGTTTTTAGCTTCCTTTATTCTTAAAAAAGCTGCACCTTGCTCAAAAGCTTTCTCGCCTAAACGCGGCACTTTTTTAATATCTTTTCTAGATAAAAAAACGCCTTTTTCATTTCTATAATTAAAAATATTCTCTGCTAACTTTGGCCCAATTCCAGACACATAACTTAACAAAGGAATACTTGCTGTATTAATGTTTACACCAACTGCGTTTACACAATTCTCTACCACAACATCTAATTGTTTTTGAAGCTTATTTTGGTCTACATCATGTTGATATTGACCTACACCAATAGATTTAGCATCAATTTTAACCAATTCTGCTAAAGGGTCTTGTAACCGTCTTCCAATAGAAACAGAACCACGAACCGTAACATCGTAATTCGGAAATTCTTCTCTAGCTATTTTAGATGCCGAATAAATACTCGCTCCAGCTTCACTTACTACAAACACTTGCATGTCATTTTTAAAATGCACTTTCTTAACGATAGCTTCAGTTTCACGAGATGCTGTTCCGTTTCCTATGGCAATAGCTTCAATTTTATAAGCTTCACTTAATGACGCTATCTTTTTCATAGCGCCAATACTATCGCTTTTTGGAGGATGAGGATAAATAGTTTCGTTATGTAATAACGTGCCTTGTGCATCTAAACAAACTACCTTACAACCCGTTCTAAAACCCGGATCGATTGCTAAAACCCGTTTTTCACCTAAGGGAGATCCTAATAATAATTGCTTTAAGTTTTTTGCAAAAACAGTTATGGCAGATTCATCTGCTTTGTCTTTGGCTATTTGAAGCGCTTCATTGCTTAATGATGGTAATAATAAGCGTTTATACGCGTCTTTAATAGCTACTTCTATTTGTTTAGCGCATTCGTTATTAGAGCGAATAGTTTTACTTTCTATTCTATCAAGAGCACGTTCATCATCAATTTCAATTTTCACTCTTATAAACCCTTCTTTTTCTGCTCTTAAAATAGCTAATAAACGGTGAGATGGAATTCTACTTAAATTTTCTTCCCAATCAAAATAGTCTCTAAATTTTTGTGCGTTTTCATCTTCAGCTTTTATTTTTATCACTTTCGTGGAAATCATAGCATGACGCTCTAATTGATGGCGTATGTTGTTTCTAATATCACTACGCTCGTTAATCCACTCTGCAATAATATGTCGTGCACCATCTAATGCTTCTTCAACTGAATTTACATCGCCTTTTACGTATTTAAATGCAATGGATTCAATATCATTTGCATTTTGCGACATAATGATTTTAGACAATGGTTCCAGTCCATTTTGTCTTGCTTTTTCGGCCTTGGTTTTTCTACTCTTTTTAAAAGGCAAGTATAAATCTTCAAGGGTTGTTAAATCTTGAGTAGACTCTATTTTTTGTTTTAATTCTAAAGTTAAAACGTTTTGTTCTTCTAAGGCTTTTAGAATAGTTATTTTGCGTTTCTGTAACGCTTCAAATTGTTCTTTATACTTTGCAATATCACCAATTTGCACTTCATCTAGATTTCCTGTGTGCTCTTTTCGATAACGTGATATGAATGGAATAGTACAATCTTCATTAAATAGTTGAATTGTGTTTTTTACAGATATTTCTGGGAGTTTTGTTTTGGAAATTATATAATTTATCATCCTTTTTAATTGAAAAAACCTGTTTGATTTAAAAAATTAAACAGGTTTATATATTTATAGAAAAGATTTTAAAAAACTAAGCTACTTTTTTAAGCAAATCAAAGCATGGGCATTTTTTACAACGCTTTTTTTCGCTTTTCTTATACTTTTTACAACAGCTACTTTTTACATTACAAGAAGTTATTATTCCTGCTTTATGTAATTTTTTTACTGCTTTTTTTCGCTTCTTTTTCCCCAAGAGAAATTCTTATAAGAGTTTAAGTAGCAAAAATACTTATTTTTATTAAATCTAAATAAGATTAATTGTTAAATTATTCTGGTGCATCCATTGCGGCTGTAGTAACTGTTAAATTTTCGATATCTCTATCAAATAAATAAAGACCTCCTTTATCATCACCAATCATATTAATTTTATCTAAAATTGTACGCGCAACAGCCTCTTCTTCTATTTGTTCTGCCACATACCATTGTAAAAAGTTATGCGTTGCATAATCTCTTTCTTCTAGACTAATATGAACCAATTCATTTATACTTTGTGAAACATAAACTTCATGGTCAAATAATTTTTCAAACATTTCTTTAAACGACTTGAAAGTAACATTTGGCGCAGCTAATTCTGAAATTTTAGCATGCCCTCCTCGTTCGTTTACAAACTTTACAAGTTTTAGCATGTGTTCACGCTCTTCATCAGATTGTGCATACATAAAATTTGACACACCTTCTAAACCCTTAACCTCAGCCCAACAAGCCATAGCTAAGTATATTTGAGAAGATTCTGCTTCTATTCTAATTTGATTATTTAATGCGTCTTCTATTGTTTTTGATAACATATCTTTAGGTTTTAATGTAAAGTTAATGAATTACACAAACTCTTTAATAAGAAGAGTATACAATATGTGATACTTTTTAAAAATTTTTATTAAGATTAAATATACATTCTTAACTCACTTGTAACCCGTTATTCACTTTTTCGTCATCTGGATTTACAAACACTAACTTACCCCCTGGAGTTTCGGTCATTAAAATCATACCCTGGCTTTCTACACCGCGTAATTTTCTTGGTGCCAAATTAACTAAAACTGTTACTTTTTTACCAACTACCTCTTCTGGTGTAAAGCTTTCTGCAATTCCAGAAACTATGGTTCTAGTATCAATACCAGTATCAACTTTTAAAACCAATAGTTTTTTAGTTTTAGGCATTTTTTCAGCCTCTAAAATGGTTCCTACTCTTATGTCTAACTTTGTGAAATCTTCAAAAGTGATGGTCTCTTTTTGTGGCTCTACAACTTTATTTGCAGCCTCATTTGCCTTTTTGCTAGCTTCTAGTTTATCAAGTTGTTTTTGAATAGTTTCATCTTCAATTTTAGAGAACAACAACTCAGCTTTCCCTATTTGATGTCCTGCCGGTAATAAAACTTCTTTTGTGCTGATATCGTTCCATGTGTTCTCGATACAATTCTCCTGCGTCGAATCACTCGAACCAACACTAAGAATTCCTTTTAACTTGGTTGAAGTAAACGGTAAAAACGGTTCGCTTAATGTTGCTAGAGCACTTGCAATTTGAAGCGCTACATACATAATCGTTTTTGTACGTGCTTCATCTACTTTCACCATTTTCCAAGGCTCTGCATCTGCCAAATATTTATTTCCTAATCGGGCTAAATTCATTAATTCTTGTCCTGCTTCTCTAAAACGGTAACGCTCTATTGAACTTGCAATGACATCTGGATAGGCTTTTACTGCTGCTAAGGTCTCTTCATCTACCTTTAAAAATTCCGCAGATTCGGGAACAACACCTTCATAATACTTATTGGTTAAAACTACCACACGATTAATGAAGTTTCCAAAAATAGCCACCAACTCATTATTATTTCTAGCCTGAAAATCTTTCCACGTAAAATCGTTATCCTTAGTTTCTGGAGCATTTGCAGTTAGTACATAACGCAATACATCTTGTTGATTTGGAAACTCTTCTAAATATTCTGGCAACCATACAGCCCAGTTTTTTGAGGTTGATAGCTTATTGCCTTCTAAATTTAAAAACTCATTAGCAGGCACGTTATCTGGTAAAATATATGAGCCTTCTGCTTTTAACATAGATGGAAAAATGATGCAATGAAATACAATATTATCCTTACCAATAAAATGAACTAATTTGGTGTCTTTATCTTTCCAGTAAGGTTCCCAATCTTTACCAACGCGTTTTGCCCATTCTATAGTTGACGAAATATAACCAATAGGCGCATCAAACCATACGTAAAGTACTTTGCCTTCACCTCCTTCAACAGGCACTGGTATTCCCCAATCTAAATCTCGGGTTACAGCACGTGGGCGTAAACCATCATCTATCCAAGATTTTACTTGCCCATAAACATTAGGTTTCCAATCTTTTTTGTGTCCCTTTAAAATCCATTCTTTTAAAAAGGCTTCGTGTTTATCTAAAGGCAAAAACCAGTGTTTGGTTTCTTTTAAAGTAGGTACATTACCTGTTAATGCCGATTTTGGGTTAATTAAATCGGTCGCATTTAAACTAGTTCCACAGTTTTCACATTGGTCACCATAGGCTTCTTCATTACCACATTTAGGGCAGGTTCCAGTAACAAACCTGTCTGCTAAAAACTGATTTGCTTCTTCGTCATACAATTGTTCTGTGGTTTCTTCAATAAATTCGCCTTTATCATACAAGGTTTTAAAGAATTCTGATGCAGTTTCATGATGAATTTTAGCCGATGTACGCGAATAATTATCAAAAGAGATTCCAAAATCTTCAAACGATTTTTTAATTATAGCGTGGTATTTATCCACAATATCTTGTGGAGACACGCCCTCTTTTTTAGCCTTTATAGTAATTGGAACACCATGCTCATCACTACCACCAATAAGCGCAACATCATTTCCTGTTAATCGTAAATAACGCGCATAAATATCAGCTGGCACATAAACTCCTGCTAAATGACCAATATGAATGGGGCCATTAGTATAAGGAAGTGCCGTAGTAATTGTATATCGTTTTGGTGTGCTCATTGTAATATTCTAATTGAATTGTCATTTCGAAAATTTTAAAAAAATTGTGGTAATCGAATAAATTTTAAAAGATTACCACGTCGATGAGTTTCTCGTAATGACGTTAAGTTTTATAATGTCACAAAAGTAATCATTTACCTATCGATTTAGAAAAAAAATGTAAATTTACATTATGTCAAAAAACCTTCTAACATTAAGCTTAATTTGTGCTGTTTTTTTCTTTGGAATAAATCCCGCTTCAGCACAAAATGAAGTAACTGAAAAACTAAACATGATTTTAAAACAGCCACCATATTTAAAAGCGGGCGATACGGTTGCTATTGTCGCTCCATCTGGAATTTTAAAAAACAGAGACAAAGAAATTGAGCAAGCCAAGGTTTTACTAAAAAGTTGGGGTTTAGAAGTTGTTATTGGCAATCATGTTTTTAATAAAGAGAATCATTTTGCTGGAAGTGATGATGAACGTTGCGAAGATTTTCAAAAAGCTTTAGACAACCCACAAATTAGTGCCATTTGGTGTGCACGAGGTGGCTACGGAACTGTTAGAATTTTAGACAAATTAGATTATTCTAAGTTTAAACAAAACCCAAAATGGCTCATTGGATATTCTGATATTACAGCGCTTCATAATCAAATGCACAATGAAGGTATTGAAAGCATACACGCCATGATGTGTACGAGTTTACAAGATGACATGGCAACTATTAAAGAAACCGTTTCAACTTTTAAAGATGCTATTTTTGGAAAATCTTTAAACTATACTTTAGAAGGATCTAAATATAACAAAACAGGTAACGCAACTGGAAAATTAGTTGGTGGTAATTTAACCATGTTACACACTATGTTAGGCTCTAAAACCAGTATTGATGTATCTGAAAAAATACTTTTTATTGAAGAAATTGGGGAATACAAATATCATATAGACCGTATGTTACAAAGTTTAAAACGTGCCGGTTATTTTGATAATTGTAAAGGTGTAATTGTAGGCGATATGAGTAAACTACGTAAAAACACTACGCTTTGGGGAACCTCTGTTGAGCAACTTATTTTAGACGCTTTACAAGATTACAATTTCCCAATAGCTTTTAATATGCCTGCTGGTCATGAAAAAGATAATAGAGCTATGATTTTGGGAAGAACTGTTGAGTTGACGGTAAGTAAAGATAAATCTACTGTGAAGTTTAAAGATTAGTTTATTATAAATGATAATCTTAAAATATTAGATAAGGAATTATCAAAATCCATATTTGATTTTTTTAAACCAAATATTGAAGTTATCAAAAAGATTTTGAATAATTAAAATTCCCAAACTCACTGAGCATCAAACTCCAAACTGCCTCAAATGATGGTCTAAATGCTTATAAAATAAATTATTCCATTCCTTAGCTGTTAAGCTTCCAAAAGAATGAGACGGTTTGTTATCAAAATAAGATGCTCCTAAATTTTGAGTTTTTATTAAAAAATCTATCAATCTTGCTTTTTCTTCAACAAAATTTTTTGAATCTGCAACAACAAACTCTGGTGCTGTTCTGCTATTCTTTTTATATGGTTTTTCGCTTACAACATAAGGTTTTACAACTACTTTTAACATAAACTTTTTAAATGCATTGGGCTTTGGATGTTTGCTATCGTAAATCATTTCATAAGTCACGTTACAATGCGCAAACATTTGATCAACGCTCATTTTTCCCCAAAGTGGTTTAGCATATGCATCTAATTTGTTGATCCTCTCAATTAATGCATTGGTTTCTTTTAAGTCAAAAATATTTTTCATGATTTTACCATTTTATCATTAAAACCCACGTTCCTTTTGTAACTGCTCATAAGCTGCTTGCACTTGTCTAAACTTTTCTTCAGCGCCTTTTTGGTGTTCTTTTCCTAAATGAATTACTCTATCTGGATGGTATTTTTTGGCCATTTTACGGTAGGCTTTTTTAATGTCATCATCAGTAGCACTTTTATCTATCTCTAAAACTTTATATGCATTATCGCTACTGTTATAAAACATAGCTTTAATACTCTCGTAATCGCGAGAACTAATACCTAAATAGCCTGCAATGGTATATATTTGGCGCTCTTCATCATTTGTTACCGTACCATCTGCTTTTGCAATACCAAATAGAAAATGCATAAGTTGTAAACGCGATGGATGATCCATCATTTGTCTAATCTGTAAACATACCTGTCTGGTAGAAATATTCTTTTGTTTACTAATGTTTTTAAAAAGCCTAAACGCATGATTTGCGCGTTCTTTACCGTACATATTTACAAACTGCTGGCGCACAAAATCCAGTTCGCTTTGGTCTTGTTTGCCATCTGCCTTTATAACTATAGATGCGAGAACAAGAAGACTTACCTCAAAATCTCCAGATTGTGTCTGTGGGCGTTGTTGCGGTCTAGTACTGTGAGTAGTTCTTCGTTGTTGTGTATTGCCTTCTCCTAAAAAAGGTCTGTCATTTCCATTTGTCATGGCATCAACCATACTACCAATTGCTAATCCAATTATGGCGCCTATGGGACCTCCAAACGACCATCCTATAGCGCCTCCTATCCATTTTGAAAAACTCATGTAAGTTATAGATTTTAATTATGACCAAATATAATATTTGTTAGTTGATTGAATACCTTTTTTGTTACACAATTGGTATCTTTGCAATCATAAAAATTGTTAATTATTAAATTTTAAGATATGTATCCAGCAGAATTAGTAAAACCAATGCGTGAAGATTTAACGAGTGTAGGTTTTGAAGAATTGCATACAGCTGAAGCAGTTGATAAAGCTTTAGCAAAAGAAGGAACTACTTTAGTAGTTGTAAATTCGGTTTGTGGTTGTGCTGCAGCTAATGCACGACCAGGTGCTAGAATGAGTTTACAAAATGCTAAAAAACCAGACCATATTGTTACCGTTTTTGCAGGTGTAGATAAAGAAGCGGTTGATACTGCTCGTGGTTATATGATTCCATTTCCTCCAAGCTCTCCTAGTATGGCTTTGTTTAAGGATGGTGAATTGGTTCATATGTTAGAACGTCATCATATTGAAGGTCGCCCAGCAGAATTAATTGCTGAAAATTTAGTTGATGCTTATAATGAGCATTGTTAAGATTGATTTTTTAAAATAAACAGTAATAAAAAACCACGATTAAATCGTGGTTTTTTAGTTATTTTTGGAGCATGCAAAAAGTATTAGCTTACCCCTTAACTATTTTATACTTTATCTGTTTCGGATTAACACTCGTTATTTTCCATCCCATTCAATGGTTTTGTTTTAATGTTTTAGGGTACAAAGCCCATAAAATAAGTGTAGATTGGTTACAGTTTTTTATTATGCGTTGCTTAAATGTTTTAGGTACACGATTTTCGTTTTCTAACCCTTACAATATTGACAAAAACCAACCTTTAATTATAGTTGCTAATCACCAAAGCATGTATGATATCCCTCCGCTTATTTGGTATTTGCGTAAACATCATGTGAAATTTATTAGTAAAAAAGAATTAGGAAAAGGCATACCAAGTGTCTCCTATAATTTACGCCACGGAGGTTCGGTATTAATAGACCGAAAAAAACCTAAAGAAGCGGTAAAAGCTATTGAAGACTTTTCTAATTATATTGAAACAACTAAGCGTGCCGCTGTTATTTTTCCAGAAGGTACACGAAGTAAAACAGGAGTACCCAAAGCATTTCAAAAGAAAGGGTTATTAACTTTATTCGAAAATATTCCGTCTGCAACAATACTTCCTATAACTATAAATAATTCATGGAAAACATTACGTTACGGTAAATTCCCTATGGGTTTAGGTGCTCATGTTAAATTTACAGTACATAAACCTATAAAATTATCTACCTTTACCAATAAAGAAAATTTAATACATAGTATTGAAACCACTATAAAAGAACATATACACCTTTAAAACTTATTTATGTCGTTAAAAAATGTGCGATTGGAAGTGATGAAGTTTTTGGAAAAAGACGTCGAATCTCTAATAAAAAAATACCTTATCCCAATAGAAAAAATATGGCAACCTACAGATTTTTTACCAAACTCTGAAAGTGACAGTTTTTTTGAAGAAGTAAAAGAAATACGCGAGCTTTCAAAAGAATTACCTTATGATTTTTGGGTGGTTTTAGTAGGTGATATGATTACTGAAGAAGCATTACCTACTTACGAATCTTGGCTTATGGATATTGAAGGCGTAAAACAAAAAGACCGAGAAAATCCTTGGGCTAAATGGGTACGCCATTGGACGGGTGAAGAAAACAGACACGGCGATGTACTTAACAAATACCTTTATCTTTCTGGACGTGTAAATATGCGCGAAATTGAAAAAACCACTCAATATCTAATCGCAGATGGATTTGATATTGGTACAGATAGAGACCCCTATAAAAACTTTGTATACACCAGCTTTCAAGAGCTAGCAACTTATATTTCACATAATAGAGTCGCAAAAATAGCCAAGAAAAATGGCAATAAACAATTAGGAAAAATGTGCCAGATTATTTCTGGAGATGAGATGAGACACCACCACGCATATTCTGAGTTTGTTGAACGTATTTTTAAAGTAGACCCTAGCCAAATGATGATGGCTTTTTACGATATGATGAAACTCAAAATTGCAATGCCAGCTCACTTTTTAAGAGAGTCTGGAAATAAAATTAGTACGGCTTTTGAAGAGTTTTCAAATACTGCTCAACGCATAGGTGTTTACACTTCTACTGATTACGTGGATATTTTAGACAAACTTATTAAACGTTGGGAAATTGATAAAATTACCAACTTAACTGATGAAGCTGAAAAAGCTAGAGATTATTTAATGAAACTTCCTACTAGAATGTATAGATTATCTGAACGTATTAAAATACCTGAAAATTCGTTTCAGTTTAAATGGGTTGAGCCTGCTATTTTAAAATAATATTACTATTTCACGAAATATATAAATCAATTCCTTTCATTCACGAAAGGAATTTTTATTTTTAACCTATGCTTACTTCCGAAGAAACAATCAACAAAACTAAAGAATTTGTAAAAGAAACCTTAATTGGTGCAGAAGGTGGTCATGACTGGTTTCATACGTTAAGAGTATATAATAATGCTTTGCTCATCTCTAAAAATGAGGGTGTAGATTTATTTGTTGTTTCACTTGGTGCTTTACTTCACGATATAGCCGATAGTAAATTTCATAATGGTGATGAAACCATTGGGCCCAAAATAGCTCGTGAATTTTTATTTAAATTGAATGTAGATTCATCAGTAATTGAACATGTAGTTAATATCATTGAAAACATATCCTTTAAAGGCGGAAATGAAGCTCAAAAATTTACCTCGCCAGAATTAAATGTTATACAGGATGCAGATAGGTTAGATGCTATTGGTGCCATAGGTATTGCTCGCTGCTTTAATTATGGTGGCTTTAAAAACAGGCAACTTTACAACCCAGAAATTAAACCAAACCTAAACATGAGTAAAGCAGAGTACAAAAGCTCAACTGCGCCAACCATTAATCATTTTTATGAAAAATTACTCCTTTTAAAAGATAGAATGAATACCAAAACCGGGGAAAAAATTGCTTCAGAAAGACATGCTTTTATGGAATTGTATCTAAAACAATTTTATAATGAATGGAATGGCAAACTCTAAGTTATTGAATAATATGCTTAATTTCCTTTCTATAATTTGAAGCACTTTTACCAGTAATTTCGTTAAACTGCTTGTTAAAATGTGAGAAATTATTAAATCCGCATTCAAAACAAATATCAGCAATACTCATTTTGCTTTCATTTAAAAGCTTAGTTGCATGCACTACACGATATTCGTTTACTAATTGTGTAAATGTTTTTCCTGTAGTTTTCTTAAAATATCTACAAAATGCAGGTACCGTCATGCTTACTTTATTAGCAATTTCATCTAGAGTTATATGCTGCTGAAAGTTAGTATTGACATACTTATATATAACACTAATTTTATCGCTGTCTTGCGGATTAGTTTCTAGCGCAACACCATCAGCATTTAATAATGTGTAATCATTTGTATTTCCTAAATAGTCTAATATTTCTAAAAACTTAAAAACACGTTTCAGCCCTTTTTTTTCTGTTAGCTTTACTATTTTGGGTCCTATTTTTTGTTTGGTTTCAATCCCAAATTTAATTCCTTTCTTAGCACGATCAAATAAAGCCGAGACATTTACCATTTCAGGAATTTTTATAAAATCTTCTCCTAAAAAATCTGCTTTAAACTGTATAATAGTTTCGGTGCCGTTTGCAGTTAATCTATCTGCAAATCCATTATGAGGTAAGTTGGCTCCTATTAATATAAGCTGACTGTTATTAAAGTATGATAAATGATTGCCAATGTGCGTTTTACCTTGACCTTTATTAACGTAAACCAGTTCTAATTCTGGATGAAAATGCCAAAAAGCATTATTCTTATCCACCCTATCTGCATGCTCTTTTATAAGTATTGAGCTTCCAAAACTTGGACTAACTTTTTCTAATGTAGGCTTCTTAATAATCATATTGGGTAATTTTAGTACAAATTTACTACATATAGTGTTTACTACATGTGCTTTTTTATCATAATTATATGTTATTTTGTCTTAACATCTTGTTAACATTTATTTAACGGTTAAAATAGCATATAAATAAGTCAAAATTGATGTTTTCTAAACTACATCACAGGCATATCTTTGTAGTGTTAAACATTATTAAATCTAAATCATGTTTAGCTTAACTAAAATAACCCATAATACAATTGTGGTAGTCGTATTTTAGGTTTGTTAAGTTAACTGATTAAAATATACTCTCAAGAGTGACAAAATTCATTAATAATTAGTTTAATGTCTTATTTAGTTTAGTTGGTAAAAGTGAGCTGTGGTGGCTCACTTTTTTTTTGAAACCACATTAACTTATTTGTTTCCTTCCAAAAAAATCATTTTTAATTTTTTATACAATTTATACTCATTTAACATGTATCTATTCTATTTTAATTTAACATAAACATAATATAAGAATAACAGATAAAATAGCATACAAATTCATCAATATCAATGTTTTACAAATTTAAAAACCAACATACATTTGTGGTGTTGAACGTTAAAAAAACCAAATCATGAGAAACGTAATTAAACACTCCAAAAAAGGAATCTTAATGGTAACAATGTTTGCTACCTTGTTAAGTTTCGCAAATGAAATTTCATTTTTCACAGTTAAAAATGACGCAAAAAGAACTCTAATTTCTTTAAATGTAAAGGAAGGAAACCTATTATCAATTATTGATGATAACGGTGTGATTTTATATAAAGAACTAATACAGAAAACCGGGGTTTATACTAAAGGATTTGATTTAACATCGCTTCCTAATGGTGAATATATCTTTGAATTAGATAAAGATTTAGAAATTAACACCATTCCTTTTACTGTATTGTCTGGTAATGTTGTATTTAACAAAGAAGAAGAAAAATTAATTTACAAACCTTACATTAGAATTAAAGACAATTTAGTTTATGTAACTAAACTTGCTTTAAACAAAGAGCCTTTAAAAGTAGATATTTACTTTATAAACTCTAGTAATACTGAGCTTATGCATTCTGAAGAAATTGAAAACACTAAAAATATTCAGAAAATTTACAAGTTAACCGGTTCAGAAAAAGGCAATTATAGAATTGTACTTCAATCAGAAGGTAGAACTTTTACAAAAAACATCTAGAGAAATTTAAAAATTAATTTTATTATCAAAAGCGGGTAAATATTTACCCGCTTTTTTTATTTAAAAAAGTTTTATTTGCCCATATTTAAACTGCTCATGTAAATTGCAATTTAACTTTGGCATAGCTTTATCCTTAAAATACTTAAGTCTTGCTAATCGTACAAGATTATTTATTTGTTCTGCTATTTTACCTTCTCCTCGCATTCTTGTTTTATATCTAGAATCGTTTAGGGTACCTCCATGGCAACTTTCTATTTGGTGCAATACTTTATCTGCTCTATCGGGCATTGTTTTTTTAATCCAATCTGTAAAAATTTCACCAATAGCGCCATTAAGTCTAATAATTGTATGTGCAATAGATAATGCCCCGTTTTCTGAAGCCGCCTTTGCTAATGGCAAAATTTCATGACTATTTATTGACGGGATTATGGGTGCTAACATCACATTTACTGGTATTCCGCTATCACTTAACACTTTAACTGTTTCTAAACGTTTTTTTATGGTTGCAGTTCTTGGTTCTAAAACCTGTCTTGTCTTTTCAGATAATGAAGTCACAGACACATTTACACTAATAAGGTTATCTTTTGCTAAAGCTTTCAAAATCTCTAAATCCCTTAGAATCAAAGCGTTTTTTGTGATAATTGAAACAGGATGTTTATATTTTAAAAACATCTCCAAACATTGTCTTGTGATTTTAAATTGTTTTTCTGCTGGTTGATAACAATCTGTATTACCAGACATAACAATAGGGTAAGCTTTCCAATTTTTCTTTTTTAGTAAATTTTCTAATAATATTGAAGCATCTTTTTTTACTAGAATACGTCGTTCAAAATCTAAACCTGCACTATAACCCCAATATTCGTGGGTGTTTCTGGCATAACAATAAATACAACCGTGTTCGCAACCTTGATAAGCATTCATAGAATACGCCATACCAACATCTGGACTTTTTACTTTGTTAACTATTGTTTTAGGAAAAACAGGTAGGTATAGCGTTTTGTTTTTATCGGGTTGTTCCCCTTCTTTATGGCAAAATTCTAAAAAGTCATCACGCATTTCATGACTTAATTGAAAGAAACGATTATGCACATTAAGTTGTGCTCCACGTCCTTTTATGGTAGATTTTGGGTTCATTACAGTAAAATTAAAGGTTATGCTGTTTGAGTAGCTCTTTAAAATTACTTATAATTTTGATTGGGAAATGTTAAAATAAAAAAGGGTTATCAACAAAAAAATGCCAAATTTCAATCATTTGGCATTTTTTTACTCAATAAGAAAAATAAATAACACCTTGCTACCTATCAAGGCTTCATGTTTTAATTAGTTTATTACTTTTTTTTAGATTAATAAAAATTTATACTGCTAAAGTAACTCCTATTGCTTTGGTTTTGGTTCAACAATAAGTTAAAAAGATTAATAAAAGATTAAATGAATTAATAAAGTATTAATGTAAGTTTAAAAGGAGTTTTTTTAGTATTATAGTATAATATTTAAATGAAAAGAAGATCTGTTTATATCGCCATTTTTATAATTGCCATACTTGGCTTATTTTATATTCAGTATAAATACCTTAAAATTGGGGTTTCTTTAGCTACTGTTCAGTTTAAAAAGAATATAGATCTTGCTAGCAAAAACATAAAGCGTGATTTAGCCGATGAAACCCAACTAACATTTTTAGTTGGACAAGCTATAACAGATGATGACACCTATTTTAAGCTAAGTATAGATAGTATACAAGATGCTTCAAAATATTTTCTTAAAGACTTTATAAGAGACAGGCTTGCCTTAAATGGAATTGACACTGATTTTTCATATACATTAATTGCAAGAGACAGTAGTTTTTCTCTTAAATCTCCCAATCAATTTAAATCTGATGAAAATCTGGTTACATTTCCTATTCAATTAGACGGTTATTTACCAGAATTATCAAAAAAAGACACCGTTTTAGAATTACAATTTAAAGACATAAACCCTTATCTTTTATCTCAGTTAAACGGTTTAACCATTCCTAGTTTGTTGTTTATGCTTATTATTATTGTCATTTTTATATGGTTTTTAAAATCTATTTACTGGCAAAAACAAGTCATTACAACAACAAATTCGTTTATAAATAACCTTACACATGAGCTTAAAACGCCCGTGTTTTCAATAAATCTAGCATCTAAAATGTTAGGAAAAGATTTAGACGAAAACAAAAAACCTTTTTTACAAATTATAAGGCAACAAACCGAACGACTAAATAAACATATTGATAAGGTTCTAGAATTAGGAAAATTAGAATTTCAAACTAAAATATTTGAATTAAAAAAAGTAGATTTTAAACCTTATTTAATTAAAATTTGCGAAGATTTTGAAGCGCTTTCAAAACTTGATGATGTTAAATTTTCTTATGTGCTTAATGAGGATTCTTTCTTAATAAAAGCAGAGATTAGCCATTTAGAGAATGCCATAAATAACATTCTGGATAACGCTAGAAAATACTCTGAAAATCCAATTATAAAATTGACTGCATCAAAAGTTAAAAATCAATTATCAATAAGCATTTCAGATAATGGTGCGGGTATTAACAAAAAAGACCTGAATTTAATTTTTAAAAAATATTACAGAGTTTCGAACGGCGATGTGCACAAGGTAAAAGGCTACGGACTTGGTTTAAGCTATGTAAAAGAAGTTGTAAAAAAGCATAAAGGAAAAGTAAAAATAGAAAGTCATGTTGGTGTTGGCACAATTGTCACTATTTTTATACCATTAATTCATGAAAAATAATAAGCATAATATCATTCTTGTTGAAGACGACCCAACTTTAGGTTATCTACTCTCTGAGTACTTAAAAATGAACGATTTTGAAGTGTCTTGGGCTAAAAATGGCGCCAATTGTTTAAAATTATTAGAATTAAACACTTATAATTTAGCCATTTTAGATATTATGCTGCCCGATACTATTGGTTTTGATTTGGCTGAAAAAATTAAAAATCTGTATCCTAACTTACCTTTTATATTTTTAACTGCCCGATCTTTAAAAATTGATGTGTTAAAAGGGTTTTCTGCAGGCGCAGTAGATTACTTAAAGAAGCCTATTGATGAAGAAGAGTTGGTGGTTAGAATTAAAACGCTTTTATCAAGATTAGATTATTCAACATCTAAAACAGATAATAATGACACTTATAACTTAGGCAACTATGTGTTTAATACACAAAAACAAGAGCTCATTTATAAAGATAAAAAAACGGCTTTAACAAACCGAGAAACTCAACTGTTGTCATACTTAGTAAATCATAAAAACAACTTATGTACTCACAAAGATATTTTAACAACCTTGTGGGGCGAAAACGACTATTTTAATAAAAAGAGTTTAAATGTTTTTATTACTCATTTACGGAAATATTTAAAGCACGACCCATCTATTAAAATAGAAAACATTCACAACCGTGGATTTATTTTAAGTATAGAGGATTAGTAAAAAACACGTTGTTTTAAAAACTTGACTTTGTAAAAAATTTCGGCTAACTTCGTTTAACGATTGATATAAGTCATTATAGAATGACGTCATATCATCGCATTAGCTAACATTTAAAATGAACAAATCGATAACAATTTTACTTTTGATTTTGACACTTGTTAGCTGTCAAAAAAACATTCCACGGATTGACTTATCGAAAGAGTTAAGAGGAAACACATTTCTCCTTACGTCTAAAACGGACAAAGATACTTTGACAATTGAATTCAAAGATTCTACGTATAACCTATATGAATATAATGACATCGACTTACCTTGGAGAATTGCTTCTTTTGAAAATAATGACTTTTTAGTATTCGATAGAAGATTAATGCCAATTAAACAAATTGACATTAATACATATGAAGGTCTTTTAATTTCGGAAAAAGATTATGAAATAAGGCTTGAGAAAAAAAATCCTAAATGGGATAAAAAATTAATATTTGGTACTTGGGTTGAGGAACAATATTTAAAAAAGGATCCTATAAATATTCCACCACCTCCGCCACCTCTTTATCTTAACGAAAAAGATTTTAAATTTCCTCCAAGTTATGAAATAACCAAAGACTCAATTTATTCAAATTTTTATTATAACAAAACTAGTTCTAAAATTGAAATAAGTAATTTAGGTGAATTTATTTCACTTAATTTAAATAGTTATTATGACAGAGATGAAACGCTATGGAAAATTAAATTTCTGAATGATAGCTTAATGATATTAGATAGAACAATTAAAATTAGACACAACTCAAGCTATCATATTAAAACAGAAACAGATTGTAAATTAATAAAAAAACGTTAGCTAACACCGTATAAAAAAAATTGCTAATTTTAGCTAAACCAAAGTTAGTTGCTCGTTTGCTAGCTTCTGATTTTCCTTCGGAAAATCCTCGCACACAAACACGCAACTTTCCTTATACATAAACGTTAAACGAAATTCTAAAATTTAATCAAAGCTTGATTTCTTAATTCCCAGGAAAATCTGCCTTTCGTTTTTGTAAAAATGCTGTAGTACCTTCTTTAAAATCTTCTGTACCAAAACAGTTCCCGAATTCATTAATTTCTACATCGTAACCATTAACACTCGTTTTATAATTTGCATTAATTGCTTTTATAGCAGACCCAATAGCTACAGTAGAATTACGAGAAATTTTAATTGCTATTTTTTCGCATAAAGGTATTAACTCATCTTGTGCAGTAACATGATTTACCAAACCGTAATTTAAAGCTTGATTAGCATCAATCATTCCTGCAGTCATAATAAGTTCCATAGCGCGACCTTTGCCTATTAGCTGTGGTAGACGTTGCGTACCACCATACCCAGGAATAACACCTAAAGACACTTCTGGAAGACCTAGTTTTGCATTATCGCTAGCTACTCTAAAATGGCACGCCATAGCTAATTCTAATCCGCCACCAAGTGCAAAACCATTTACTGCTGCAATAACAGGCGTAGATAAATTTTCTACAAAATTAAAAAGTATTTCTTGTCCTTTTGCTGCTAATTTAGCGCCTTCTTCTACAGAGAAATTTGCAAATTCACTAATATCTGCTCCAGCAACAAAAGCTTTTTCGCCACTTCCTGTTACTATAATAACTTTAGTCGTTTTACTTGTATTGGCTGCATCAAAAGCATTGTGAAGCTCTTCTATAGTTTCTTTATTTAAGGCATTTAGTTTACTTGGGCGATTAATTGTAATTGTAGTAATGCCGTTATTTTCATCGGCTAATATATTATTGTAAGTCATGATTATTAGTTTTTAATAGATTTTGTTACAACAAAAGTGCTTTTATTCTTTAGGGAAAATGACTTTAAATGTTGTGCCTTTATCTTTTTCTGAAACAAATGTAATACTTCCTTTATGGGTTTCTACTATATTTTTTACCATTGCTAAACCTAAGCCCATACCACTACTTTTGGTAGTAAATTTAGGCTCAAATATTTTTCCTAGATTTTCTTGAGAAATTCCTGCACCATTATCGGTTATAGTTATAACAACATTTTTTCCGTTTTCACCAACATTAATAACTATTTTAGGTGTTCGAGTATCTGGAATGGACTGAATTCCATTTTTAACCAGATTAGTAACCACACGTATGAGTTGAGTTCTGTCAAATTTTGCAATTATTTCTTCTTTTTGAGCTTTAAAAACAATATAATCCTCATTAAAAATATCTAAAGCTAACTTTACAATTTTCACAACATTAAGTGTTTCATTTTGTTGTGCAGGCATTTTAGCAAAGTTTGAAAACGCCGATGCTATAGAACTCATCGTATCTATTTGCTGAATAAGTGTTTTACTGTATTCATCTAGTTTTGAAGTGATGTTTTCATCATTTGGATTAAACTTACGTTGAAAGTTTTGAACCGTTAAACGCATGGGAGTTAGCGGGTTTTTAATTTCGTGAGCCACTTGTTTTGCCATTTCTCTCCAAGCTTGCTCACGCTCACTTCTTGCTAATTGTACAGCACTTTCTTCTAGCTCATCAATCATGCTATTGTATGAGTTTACTAATGTAGAAATCTCTTCGCTAGTAGCATTAACATCAATTTTCTCATTACGCTTTTCTAGTCGTGTGGCATTAATTTTATCACTTATAGTTTTCAATGTTTTGGTAATGTATTTAGATAGTAAAAATGCTATGGCTATAGCCATTAATAATACAAACATGAATGCAAAACCTATACGTTTTAAAAACTCATTAAGCTCCATAGATAAGAAATCGTCACTTTCTAAATATGGCAGGTTTAATACTGCAATATCTTTAGATTTTTGATCTTTAATAATTGTATACGACGATTGAAATGTTTCACCGTTTTCCTTGTGTTTATCTACATATCTGTGAACTGCCGTGTTTGTAATGGCGTTTAAAACTTCTGCGCTTAAACATTTTTCGGCTGAAAAATTTTGCAACCCTGCTTTTGATGAGATTAATAAATTGCCTTCTAAATCGTATAAGTTAATTTGAAGTTTGTGTATATCGGCAATATTATAAATCTCTTCTTTAAAAATTAACGGAATATTTTCGGTTTTTACTTCCCAGGTATTTTGCCTACCATTTAAAACACGTCTTATATGCGTGTGAATGTTATCTTCTTTACGTTCTAAACGTCCTTTATGGTAATCTTCACTTTGTTCTTTGTATTGATATATGGCTACTGACGAAATAAGTATAGATGCCAACAATACCAGAAATATCATGGCTAAAAAAATACGGGTACGAAGAGATAACTTTCTTAAGTTCATTTAAAATATTAATGCTTTAAATATAGCAATAATCAAACCAAACACCCTAAGGCTAATTTAAAAAACCATTAGTTTGCTGATTAGTGCGTTAGGGATTGAAATGACATCCTTTTTTGAGTTTCGAAAAAAAGATATAATGGAAAGCCCGACCACTTGTGGTAACGCCCAAATTTATGCGTCTGGTTTTTTTTCTCTAATATTTTTGTAAATCTTAAATCCTAACATGATAAGGACGCCTAAAACCAAAATACCTACAATACCCCAAACCCAATTTATAGCGTTTTTTAAAATGACTAAAAACACAACTGCAAATAGAATAAACGTAGCACCTTCATTCCAGATACGCATAAAGCTAGACGATTTTTTTACCACATCGTTTTGCAATTGCTTGTAATATTGATGCGTTTTTAAATGATAAATTATAAGCAATACTACAAATACAAGTTTTACATGCATCCATGGTTGTTGTAACCAAAAAGGCTGTAAAATAAGTAACCAAACGGCAAATATAGTTGACAAAATTGCTGATGGCCATGTAATGATAAACCACAAGCGTTTTGCCATAAGTTTTAACTGTTTTCCTAAAATTTCTTTATCTGGCGATGGTTTATGAAACGCTTCTATTTGGTAAACAAACAAACGCGGAATATAAAACAAACCAGCAAACCAGGTGATTACAAAAATAAGATGAAATGATTTTATGTAATTGTAGTATTCCATTATTAAACGGTTTCAACTGAAGCTTTAGACCATTGGTTTATCCACTTTGCGAGCAATGCAACCCATTCGTCATCATCATTTAAGCATGGTACTGTTGTGAAATCTTTACCGCCCATTTCATGAAAAATTTCTTGACCTTCCATGGCAATTTCTTCTAAAGTCTCTAAACAATCGCTTACAAAAGCTGGTGTAACAATAGCCATATTTTTAATACCCTGTTTTCCTAAACGTTCAATGGTTCTGTCGGTATAAGGTTGTAACCATGGGTCGAAACCTAAACGCGATTGAAATGATGTAGAAAATGTGTTTTCTTCTAAATTCAATGCTTCAGCAACTAAACGCGTTACTTCTTTACATTGGTGTTTATAGCAATACTCATGCGCTTTACTTGGAGTTTTACAACAAAGACATTCTACTTTATCACTTGGTTTACAGTGCGATTTTGTAACATCGCTCTTTTTTATATGACGTTCTGGAACCCCATGGTAAGAGAACAATAAATGCTCATAATTTTTACCTTCTAAATGCTTTTTTATAGAGTTTGAAAGCACTTCTATATAATCTGGTTTGTTATAAAATGCCGGAACAGATTCAATTTTTAAATTAGGAAAATGTTCTTGTCGTAATTCTTCTGCTAAAACCGTAATAGTTTCGGTCGTTGCCATAGCGAACTGAGGATATAATGGAAACAACAAAACCTCATCTACACCTTTATCTACAAGTTCTTGAAGTCCTTTTTTAATAGTCATACTTCCATAGCGCATAGCTAATGCAATAGGAACATCTACCTGTTTTTGTACTTTATTTTGAAGTCTTTCTGAAAGTACAATAAGTGGTGAACCTTCGTCCCACCAGATTTTTTTATAAGCTGCTGCAGATTGCTTTGGGCGCGTTTTTAAAATAATACCTTTAACTAAAGCTGTTCTTGCTATATAAGGTATATCTATAACACGTTCGTCCATTAAAAATTCACCCAAATATTTTTTAACGTCTTTTGGTGTTGGACTATCTGGCGACCCTAGATTAACTAATAATATTCCTTTTTTCATACTGCTTTTTTATAATTGCAAAAATACAATACAAATTTTAATGGTTTAGTATATAGAATAAAGAAAAGCATTTATTTTAATATGGTTTTATAGTTTTTATAAACACAAAAGGATGCTTAAAAATATTTTTTAAGCATCCTTGTCTTTAATTAAAAAAATGGCTTTGTTAAATAAAGAATTTATTTAACAAAATCTAATCTTCATCTAATTCTGTTTTATTATAAACCCACCTTGGTAATTCTGAACTATTAAAGTTTGGTTTTTTAATTGTGTTTACATTTTCTACACAAAGAGAATTTACTAGGGTTTTTGTATTTAGAATATCATATACTCTATCATGTTGTACTTTAGTAAAATTTCCAGTAACATAATCTATATCTACAGATTTATAAACTCCATCTTCTAATAAAAAGGCAAACATAGATTTTACATCATTTTCATAAAAATCTGTATTCTTATCATAATCAGACTCATTAGATATATAGCTTTTACCAGCTACAAGAAGGTATTCATTTCCTGAGGATAAATTTTTCACACTAACAGTCCCTCTAAATAATAAGTGGTAATCATCATGATACATAGACCTTAGTCCTTTACTATTTTCTTTATTGATATTATAGAATTTACTGTAGTAAGGCAAACTCTTCTTTTCTATTTTTTTTGAGTATACATGTTTAATAAACTCATCTGCAGTTTTAAAGTAAGAAGGTAAATTTTCTGCACAATAACCAGCATACCAAACAGGCACATATTCTTTGTGGAGTAAAGCATGACTACCTTTTTCGAATATTACCGGACGTTCGTATATTCTTGGGTTGTAAAATACATAATTACCAATTTTAAATAACTCACACTCATCTGCTGCGAATTCTGATACTTCTTTTGTTTTACAAGATGTAATTAAACAAAAAACTACTAAGGTTTTTAATATTATTTTATTCATGATTAGGGTATTTATATAAGTTAAAAATTACTTTTAAACTTATATGGTTAGCTATTTTATTTTGAGGGTTTTTAAATCAGTTTTTAGGTTGCTTTTAATTAAACTGATTCACCTTTTATAACAAAAACGTTATATCAGGCTTACTTTTTAGCGAGGATTTTGGTTCAAATTCTTTTAGTAATAAGATTTCTATTTATCTGATTTATTGGTTAATAACAATTCAAACATAATTATTATTTTTAAAAAAACAGTTGAAATACAAATAAAATCGATGAAATACACTTAATGTTATTTTATTAAGATTTTATTTACGTGTGAAGAAATAGAGAATAATATGAAAAGTTTAATATACTATGAGTTGTAAAAATGAATTTTTAATACTTAAAACCAAATGCAATTTTTGGTGGCAAAATTCAATAAAATAGCTTTTTAATATTTTTTTAAACAGTATAAAATTCCACCAAGCAAATGTTGTGTAAATTCTGGTTCTTTATAAGATGCTTCTGTATGTCCTAGTCCCGTATAAAACATGCGCGAATTATTGAACTCTTTACACCAAGCTATAGGGTGAAAATCACCATGTTTCCCTCCTTTGTAACTAGACTCATCTAATGTTAATACTATATTAATATCATCTTTTACAGATTCAAAATTATACCATTCGTCGTACCTGTTCCATACTTTAGGTAAATGTTGTGTCGAAGGATGTGTTTTTTCTGATATGTTTATTGTTGCATGACTCATTTCTGGATGATCTAGAAAATAAGCACCAATTAATTCGTTATACCATTCCCAATTATATTCTGTGGCTGTGGCTGAATGTACTCCAACAAAATTCCCTCCATTATTAATGTAATTTTTAAAAGCTTTTTGCTGCTTTCTATTCAAGACATTACCAGAAGTGCTTAAAAAAACAACCAAATTGTATGACTTTAAATTCTCTAATGAAAACATTTTTGAATCTTCGGTGTGTGTAACTTCAAAATTATTTTCTTTTCCAAGTTTAACAATAGCCTTAACACCTGCTTCTATAGATTCATGACGATATTCTTTTGTTTTAGAAAACACAAGAACTTTTTCTGAGGCTTGAGACAATCCAGTAATACACATGGTTAGAATAATTAAAATTGTTTTCATACTTTAATTTTTCTCTTTTTCAAAATTTTCTTGATAGTATAATTTTGGACGTTCTTCATTATAATCACAATCTTGAAAAATGCCACAAGAAATATTTGAACGCACTAAAGATTTTGTGTTCATGTTTTTAGATAATGCTGCTATTTCTGGTGTTAAATATTTCATCACTATAAACTTAACTCAATGACATTACATACTTTTTGGGTGTAGTTCCATATTTCTTTTTAAACGCAGCAATAAAATGGCTTGATGTACTATAACCAACTTTTAGTCCTACCTCATTTACATTATCATCGCCTGCTTCTAATAATTTTCTAGCCACTTCCATTTTGTAATCAAACAAGAAACTAAAAACAGAATCGCCGTAAATTTGTTTAAACCCTTCTTTAAGCTTTTTTAAACTCAGTCCAATTTCATCTGCTAATTCTTGTAAACTTGGTGGTTCTGCCATACGAGTAATAATAATATCTTTGGCTTTTCTAATCTTTATTACATTGGCTTCGTCTACCAAAAACGGACATTGTTCTACATTAGCATCTTCACTTCTATTAAAATACAAACTTAAAAGCTCGTAAGCTTTTCCTTTAAAATAAAGCGATTTTATAGAAGAATTTAAATTAAAATTAATTAATTGATTTAATACAATAGCCATAGATGGCGAAATAACACCGTCTTTATAATATTTTTTATCCTTATTATCTTCACTTAAAAAGGTGATATAATCTGCCTCTTGGGAAAATAATCCATGAAAATTTTTAATTGAAATTAATATAGAAACCATCCACGTATGCGGATTTATTTGAAGATCTATAGGAAGGTTTCGTTGTGGATTATAAAGTAATAATGAATTTTCTTCAAGAATATTTAATTTGTACCGGCCTTCGTTAAAAACAAATTGACTGGAACCTTTTACGCAAAAATGAAATTGAATGTAATCATTATCTATTTCTTTTTCAAGAGCTTGAACTTCGTTGGTTTCATTTTTATGCGTAAGCACAAAAACACCATCATCAACTTTTGTTTCATCAAAAGAACTTTTGGCGACATTTTTTTTGGCACTCAATTCCTGATTCATAGTCTTTTTATTTAGATTGGTTCTAAATTAAACAATAAAAATCTGCCTGTTTTATTGCAAAAGTATAACATTTATCATTGAATTAGAAAAAACAACGATAAAAAACCACAAGCGACACAAAAAGTTCTTTGAGCGTTATTTTTTTAATGCCCATCCGCATATTTTTGCCTCACATTTTCAGGTATTAGCATGCAGAAGTACAATATTTCAAGAAGTAATTACTTTTATGCCATTGGTTTAAGTTACAAAAAAGCCGATGCAGACATTCGTGGGCACTTTAGTTTAGACGAAGATTCTAAGCTAAGGTTGTTAAATCAAGCCAAAGAAAATGATATTGAAAGCTTGATAGTTACTTCTACTTGTAACCGAACCGAAATCTACGGTTTTGCGCAACATCCTTTTCAGCTTATTCAATTACTTTGCGAAAATACGCGTGGCACAGTTGAAGAATTTCAAGAAGTTGCTTACATATATAAAAATAAAGACGCTATAGCGCACATGTTTCGTGTTGGTTCTGGTTTAGATAGTCAAATTCTTGGAGACTTTGAAATTATAAGTCAGTTAAAAATCAGTGCACGCTTATCAAAAAAACACCATTTACTAAATCATTTTACAGAACGCTTAGTTAACGCCGTTATTCAAGCTAGTAAACGTATTAAAACAGAAACAGAAATTTCATCTGGAGCAACTTCTGTTTCATTTGCGTCTGTTCAATATATCTTAAACAATATTGAAAATGTTTCTGATAAAAACATCTTACTTTTCGGCACAGGAAAAATAGGTAGAAACACTTGTGAAAACTTAGTAAAACACACACAAAACGAGCATATTACCTTAATAAACAGAACCAAAGATAAGGCAGAACAAGTTGCTGGAAAATTCAATTTATTGGTTAAAGATTATGCTAACCTACAAGAAGAAATCAATAACTCTAATATTTTAATTGTTGCTACTGGTGCACAACGCCCAACAATAGATAAACACATTATTCAAACTCAAAAACCGCTTTTAATTTTAGATTTATCTATTCCTAAAAACGTAAATGAAAACGTTGAAGAACTCAGTAATGTTAAACTTGTTCATTTAGATCATTTATCTAAAATTACTGATGAAACTTTAGAAGCTCGTAAAAAACACATTCCATTAGCTGAAGCTATTATTGAAGATGTAAAAAAAGAGTTTAATAATTGGCTAGAAACCAGAAAGTTTGCTCCAACTATTAAAGCTTTAAAGCATAAACTAAATGATTTTGCTGCAGCTGAATTAGATACACAACGCAAAAAACTATCTGATTTTAACGAATCGCAAGCCGAAATAATTAGCAACAACATCATTCAGAAAATAACAAATCATTTTGCACATCATTTAAAAGATGATGATGTTTCTACAGACGAAAGTTTAGAACTTATTAAAAAAGTGTTCCAGTTAGAACCTTCAAAAAAAAATGTCTAAAACCATAAGAATTGGCACTCGCGATAGTGAATTAGCACTATGGCAAGCCAACATAGTTAAACAACAGCTTGAAAATTTAGGTCATAAAACCGAACTCGTACCAGTAAAATCCACTGGCGATTTGGTTTTAGATAAACCACTTTATGAACTAGGAATTACTGGTATTTTTACCAGAACTTTAGACATTGCATTGCTAAATCATGAAATTGATATTGCGGTTCATTCACTAAAAGATGTTCCAACCGTTTTACCAAAAGGTATTGTACAAGCCGCTGTTTTAAAACGTGGTAATGTTAATGATACGTTGGTTTTTAAAAACAATGAAGAGTTTTTGGGCGCTAAAGAAGCTGTTATAGCAACAGGTAGTTTACGCAGACGTGCACAATGGCTAAACAGATTCCCAACACATACCATTGTAGATTTAAGAGGTAATGTGAATTCTCGTTTACAAAAACTTAAAGATAATGACCATTGGAACGGTGCTATTTTTGCAGCCGCTGGAATTGGAAGAATTGGTTTAAGACCAGAAAACGCAGTGAACCTAGATTGGATGATTCCTGCACCTGCTCAAGGAGCCATAATGATTACAGCATTAGAAGACGATGACTTTATAAGAACCACTTGTACTGAATTAAACCACGAAGAGACTGAAATTTGCACCACTATAGAGCGTGAATTCTTAAACAAATTAGAAGGTGGTTGCACTGCCCCAATTGGAGCTTTAGCCTATATTAAAGATGAAGAAATCAACTTTAAAGGTGTATTGTTAAGTCCTGATGGCACAAAAAGAATTGATGTTACTAGAGTTAAAAAACTAGGAGAACATAACGATATGGCTCAGTTTTGTGCCGATTTTATTATTGAACGTGGTGGGAAACGTTTAATGGATAACATTAAAAATTCTAACAGAAAAACAAATGTATATTCTACAAAATCGTTTACTGAAGACCAACGTTTACTTTTCCATGAAAAAGTAGTAGCAGAAAGCAGCGATTTTATCAAAATAAGTTTGAATAGAATTCACCCACGTTTCTTAAAAAATGAAATTGAAAATGTAATTATAACTAGTAAAAATGCTGTTGAATCATTAACAACTAACTATTCAGCTACAGAGTTACAGTTTAAAAATATTTACTGTGTTGGTCGCCGAACTAAACGTTTAATTGAACAGAAGATTGGTAAAGTAAAACACACCGAAAAAAACGCTAAAAAGCTTGCTGAATATTTAGTTGAATATATGGATGGTGCAGAAGTAACCTATTTCTGTAGTGATATTAGATTAGATGCATTACCAACTATTTTAACAGAAAACAATATAAAAGTCAATGAGGTTGAAGCTTATCAAACCAAATATGATGGGTTAAAAGTTGATAATACTGTAGAATCTGTAATGTTTTATAGCCCATCTACTGTTGAAAGTTTTGTAAAGAAAAACAAAGCAGAGGTTATCGCTTTTTGTATTGGAGAAACCACAGCAAAAGAAGCAAGAAAACATTTTGACGATGTTAGGGTTTCAAAAGTACCAACTGTAGAGAGTGTTATTGAATTGGTTAATGAACATTATGTGTAAATTTAACGTCATTATGAGAAATGAAATCACTTGGTAATCTCTTCCTAATTAATAAATTGCCACAGTAAACAAGTTTACTTCGTAATGACAACTAAGAAATATGATAAAGAACGATTTATTTTTAAGAGCATTAAAAGGAGAAACCGTAAATCGCCCACCAGTATGGATGATGCGTCAAGCAGGACGTTATTTACCAGAATTTATGGCTATTCGCGAGAAATACGATTTTTTCACAAGATGCCGCACGCCAGAACTAGCAAGTGAAATTACTGTTCAACCTATCAGAAGATATGGTATGGATGCTGCAATTTTGTTTAGCGATATTTTAGTTATTCCGCAAGCTATGAATATTGAGGTGCAAATGAAACCTAACTTTGGACCTTATTTACCAAATCCTGTACGTACTCAAAAAGATGTAGATAATGTTATCGTTCCAGACGTTACCGTTGAACTAGACTATGTATATCAAGCTATAAAAGCTACTAAAGAATTGCTGAATGATGAGATTCCTCTTATCGGTTTTGCAGGTTCGCCATGGACTATTTTATGCTATTGCGTACAAGGACAAGGTAGTAAAACTTTCGATAAAGCCAAAGAGTTATGCTTTACAAATCCCGTTGCTGCACATCAATTACTTCAAAAAATAACCGACACAACTATTGCTTATTTAAAGGAAAAAGTAAAAGCAGGTGTTAACGCAGTACAGGTTTTTGATTCTTGGGGAGGCATGTTATCTCCAACCGATTATCAGGAGTTTTCATGGCAATATATCAATCAAATTATTGAAGCCCTTAAAGATAATGCTCCTGTAATTGCATTTGGAAAAGGTTGCTGGTTTGCATTAGGCGACATGGCAAAGTCTAATGCATCAGCTCTAGGTATTGATTGGACGTGTTCTCCAAGAAACGCACGTTATTTAACAGGTGGCAACATCACGCTACAAGGTAATTTTGATCCGTCTCGTTTACTATCTCCTCCTTCGGAAATAAAGAAAATGGTTCACCAAATGATTAATGAGTTTGGAAAAGACAAATACATTGTAAATTTAGGTCATGGTATTTTGCCTAATATCCCATTAGATCATGCCAAGGCGTTTATAGATGCCGTAAAAGAATATAATAGTTAAAAAGTGAGTGGTATAAATTTTAAATTAGAACGTATTAATGAGGTTTCATTCGAAGCGTTTCTAAATTTAATTTATTCAAACAAGGCATATATTGAAAAAGGTTTTGCTGGAACTGTAAAACGATGTGAAACAAAACAAGGTGCAAAAAAACTATTTGAAGAATGGATTTTGGAAGAAAACGAAAGCAGAAGTTTTTCTTTTTTTATAAAAGACTTTCAACTAGATAGTTTAATTGGCTTGGTTAATGTCAAAAACATTGATATCAATATAAAAAAGTGTGAAATAGGATATTTTATTTCCAAAAATTACGCTGGCAATGGTCTTATATCTAAATTTACTTCAGAAGTTGTAACATATTGTTTTGATATCTTACAAATGAATAAAGTATTTCTTCGGATTGCTCCAGATAATATTGGAAGCCAAAAAGTAGCAACTAATAATGGCTTTAAACAAGAAGGAATATTACGTGAAGAATATAAAGGTTTTCAAGACAAACTAGAAGATGTTATGTATTTTGGTTTATTAAAATCCGATTATTTAAATAAGAAAGATGCTTAAAAACATATCATTAGGAATTAAAGCTTATTTTGGAGCTTTTAGTTTAATCTCTAAACTTAAACTCTGGAAATTCTTTGTAATTCCTATGTTGATTAGTTTTTTAACGGCAATTGCTATTTTTGGTTCTGCTTATGGGTTATCTGATAATATTGTAGACTATCTTACAAGTGTTTTCCCTAGTTGGAATCAATATGAATGGATTAAAACCACATTTAGAATTATAGCAGGTTTAATAATTATTGTTATTGGTCTAATTCTTTTTAAACATATTATAATGGCATTATCTGCGCCATTTATGAGTCCGGTTTCAGAAAAAATTGAAGCTCATTTAACGGGTAGTCTTGCTCATAATCATAGAAACACGACTTTCATGCAACAGTTGTGGCGTGGTATTAAAATAAACGGCAGGAATTTACTCATGGAATTACTGTTAACCATTCCTATTTTACTTTTGAAATTCATACCTATAGTTAATATTTTTTCAACTATTTTATTGTTTTTAGTTCAAGCTTATTATGCCGGTTTTGGTAATATGGATTATACCTTAGAACGCCATTTTAAATATCGCGAAAGTGTTAAATTTGTTCAAAAACACAGAGGTTTGGCAATAGGTAATGGTATTGTTTTTATGCTCATGTTATTAATTCCTGTTGTTGGATTTATATTAGTTTTACCGCTTTCGGTTACTGCTGCTACGCTTAAAACTGTAGATGCATTACAGCTAAAAAATAACTTACCGAATCATGCTTAGTTTTGATTCTTTCAATATTGAACCCATCCAAACACAAGACGCTTGGAATATTTGTAATTTAATGATTGCAAATGAAGACCGTTTTAAACGTTTTTTCCCTTTAACATTAAAGGAAAACTTAACTCCAGATTTATCTAAAATTTTTACTGATAAAAAAGTAAAAGAGTTTAATTTAAAGGAAGAATTTTTATTCACAATAAAAGAAAAGGCAACTAATCAACTTGTTGGTTTAGTGTATTTAAAAGCACTCGATTGGACAAAAAAACAAGGCGAGTTTGCTTATTGTATACACTATGAATTTGAAGGTAAAGGCATAACAACCAATGTAGTAGAACTTCTATCGGAATATGCTTTTAAAGATTTGAATTTAGAAACACTTCAAATTATTGTTCATAAAAGCAATATGGCGAGTATTAAAGTTGCTGAAAACTGTAATTTTACATGGATTAAAACCCTTAAAAAAGGATTTACACCACCTGGTGAAAAACCTTTAGATATGGAGTTATATGAATTGTATAAAGAAATTGAATAACATAAATGAAAGATAAATTTTTCAACTACATACATGAATTGCAAGACACCATCACTTCTAAATTAGAATCTATTGATGGAAAAGCTAAATTTCAAGAAGATATCTGGAAACGACCAGAAGGCGGTGGCGGACGCACACGCGTTATTGAAAATGGTAATGTTTTTGAAAAAGGCGGCGTAAATATTTCTGGTGTTCATGGCAAACTTCCTAAATCTATGCAAGCCTATTTTAAGGTTGGCGATGTTGATTTTTTTGCATGTGGTTTAAGTTTAGTTTTACACCCAAAAAACCCAATGGTTCCAACTGTTCATGCTAATTGGCGCTATTTTGAAATGTATGATGCAAATGGTAAAATTGTTGATAGTTGGTTTGGTGGCGGACAAGATTTAACACCCTACTACTTGTTTGAAGAAGACGCAAAACACTTTCATCAAACCTGCAAAACAGTTTGCGATAATCACAACCCAGAGTTTTATACAAATTATAAGAAACGTTGCGACGAGTACTTTTATAACGCACACAGAAACGAAGGTAGAGGTGTTGGCGGTTTATTTTTTGATTATTGCAAAGCTTCTGAAACCATGACTATGGAAAATTGGTATAACTTTGTAACCGAAGTTGGTAATAGTTTCCTTGAAGCTTACATGCCAATTGTTGAAAAACGAAAAAGTTTATCTTATTCTGAAGCACAACGTAATTGGCAAGAAATTCGTCGTGGTCGTTATGTAGAATTCAATCTGGTTCATGATAAAGGCACACTTTTCGGGCTAAAAACTAACGGACGTATAGAAAGTATCTTAATGAGTTTGCCACCACATGTACAATGGGTTTACAATCATCATCCAGAAAAAGGAAGTGAAGAAGAAAAATTAATTGAAGTATTAAAAAACCCTATAGATTGGGTTTAAATTGAATCTAAATGTCAGGTTGAGCGCAGTCGAAACCTATCAAAATAAAAACTATGTTTCCACTAAGAAGAAATAGAAGACTTAGAACCAACGAAGCCATTCGCTCTTTGGTTCGCGAAACCATAATATCACCTAATGACTTTTTAGTGCCTCTTTTTGTAGTTGAAGGCAAAGGCATAAAAGAAGAAATTGCCTCAATGCCTAACTATTATCGTTATAGTTTAGATTTACTTGAAAACGAGGTTAAAGAGCTTTGGAATCTGGGTTTAAAATCGGTTTTGCTTTTCGTAAAAGTACCAGATAACTTAAAAGATAATAAAGGCACTGAAGCTTTAAACCCTAAAGGGCTCATGCAACGCGCCATAAAAACAGTTAAAAATGTTTGTCCGGATATGTTGGTGATGACCGATGTTGCTTTAGATCCGTATTCAGCGTACGGTCATGATGGTATTATTGAGAACGGCATGATTTTAAACGATGAAACCGCCGAAGTTTTAGCAGAAATGAGTATTTCGCATGCACAGGCTGGTGCCAATTTTGTTGCGCCGAGCGATATGATGGACGGACGCATTTTAACCATTAGAGAAGCCTTAGAAGATGAAGGTTTCATTAATACTGGAATTATGAGCTATTCAGCAAAATACGCTTCTGCCTTTTATGGGCCATTTCGTGATGCTTTAGATTCTGCCCCTGTAGATTTGGTAGATATTCCAAAAGACAAAAAAACATATCAAATGGATCCTGCTAATCGTTTTGAAGCCATTCGAGAAACAGAAATGGATATTGATGAAGGCGCAGATATTGTTATGGTAAAACCAGGTTTATGTTATTTAGATATTGTTCGAGAAATTAAAAACGAAGTTGATGTTCCTGTTGCCGTGTATCAAGTTTCTGGAGAATATGCTATGCTAAAAGCAGCTGCTGAAAAAGGATGGTTAGACCACGACGCTGTTATGATGGAACAAATTACAGCTATTAAACGTGCAGGGGCTGATATAATCGCATCTTATTTTGCTAAGGATACCATTAAGCTTCTAAATAAGCATTAAGCTCTTCATTAATAACAAATTTGAACAAGCAAAAACACTTTAAAATATTGATTTTTATAGTGATTATTTGCTTGTTGTCTATTATTATTTTTTTTTAATATAAAATCAAATTTTTAAATGTATAATTGTAACTGTAAGGCTACAATCATATGTTTAAAACCCTAAAAGTTTTACTTATTCTATTTTTAGTACTATTAAGTTTTAATAGAGGTTATGCACAACTAGAAGCTTACAAAATTGATGGAGAGGGTTGGGCAAAAGGAAATCTGGTTGAAATAGGTATTAATTCAAAAGGCGTTTATGGGGCTCAAACATTAAACAAACCTCCTTCTTTTCACGATAACAGAGAAATTGATAATAATCTTTTTGGTTTTATTGCAAACCCATTAAATGATGGTTGGGTTGATTATGATGGTGATTTCTTTACACCTGGTGACCCAGAAGAGGGATTTTGCATTGAAATAAATGGTGTGAATTATAATAACAATAATGGCATTTTCTTCTCAGAAATCCCAGGAAAAGTTACTGGTGTTAATATTATTTCATCTGATTGTTTTGAAGATATTGCTCAAATATCTTGGGAAGGCAATGTAGAAGGGCTAAACATTAAGAGATATTACAGCATCACTCAAGATGGGCTTTTTATACAAATGACAACATTTATAAAAAATCTTTCAGATGTAACTAAAGAAAATATCTACTTTATGCACAATGTAGATCCAGACAATAATGTAACACTTAGTGGTTTTTATGAAACTGATATGGAGCTTATTTCTCAAGCAAGTTCTCTTACAGACCAAACTTGTCTTGTTACAGCTTCACAAAGACCTCTTTCGATTCCTGAAGATATGGATGGTTCTGATGTAAGCTTTTATGCCAATAGCGAAAAAGCCAGAGCTACTTTTGGGGGTTTTAACAACAGGTCTGCAAGTCAAATATGGAATGGTGATTTTGAATTTATCAACACAGAAGGTGCCACAAGGTCATTTGTTGATGAAGCAATTTCAATTGCTTTTAATTTTGGAGATATTCCAGCTAATGAATCCGTAAGATTTACATATTACTACATTCTTGAAAAAGTTGATGAAACCTTCGTGCCTTTTATTGTAAATGCTATACAGGAAAACCCTAGTGTTTGTAATGGAAAAGATGGTAAACTTATTTTTTCTGGTTTAACTGAAGGAGTTACTTACACTATTAGTTATGTAGACGACGGTGTTTTTATTCCAGAACAAGACTTTGTTGCTGACGATGATGGTATTATTGAAATAACAAACTTAGATGCTGGTTTATATTCTAATATATCTTTGAGTTTTTCTGGTTGTAGCACAACAATTGCTACAGATTTTGAATTAATGGATCCAGAACACCCAAACTACACAATAAGTAAAAGAGATTACTCAAATTGTATAACTCCAGAAGGAGGTTTAACTTTCTCTGGGTTAACACCTTTAACCAATTATTCTGTGCAATTTACTCATAATGGTGACCTTGATGGTCCATATGATATGAGCGCAAACATAAATGGTGATATTATATTCAATAATTTAGTAGCAGGTATTTATACCGATTTTGTTTTCGAGCAATATGAATGTATAACAGAAAGCAGTGAGGTTATTGAAATAATTGGACCTTCAAATCCAGATTTTAATCAAATACAAGAACAATTTTATTGTGATGAAGACTTTGACTATGTAACTACAATTAATTTAGCGCTTTTAGATTATTTGGTTCTTGGTACAGACTCAAGTTCTAGATATGAAATAACATATCATCAAACTGAAGAAGATGCTAAAAACAGTATTAATTTAGCAGCTTCAAATTATACAACAACTGGAGAATCATCATATATGCTTTATGTAAAAAAAACGCACAGAGATTCTGGTTGTAATTCTTATTCTCCATTCACAATAACTATAAACCTTCCTCCAGATTTTAACCTAGAAGATGGTATATTATGTGTTAACAATGATGATAGTGTAAACTATGAATATGATTTGCCTATTCTAAATACAGGTTTATCTGATTCTACACATGATTTTGAATGGTTTTTTGAAGGCAACGTTATATCTGGTGAAACTTCAAGTACTTTAATTGTAAATAGCTCTGGAAATTACTCTGCAAAAGCCACTATTAAAGAAACTGGATGTCATTACACCATGCAAGCTATAGTTTCTCCATCTGGTCCCCCACAATTTTTAGATTTAACCATTACATCTTTACCTTTTTCGGACAACCATACTGTAGAAATTGAAGCTAGTGGCTATGGAGATTATATTTTTTCTGTAGATAATGGTGCCACTCAACAATCTAATGTTCTTATGAACTTAAACCCAGGATATCATACGTTTCAAATTATAGACACTAAAGGTTGCGGAATCGTCAATGTGGAAAAAACAATTATTGGTTACATAAGGTATTTTACTCCTAATGATGATGGATTTAATGATTATTGGCAAATCATAGGTATAGAAGAATTAATAGACCCTCAAATTTTCATTTTTGATAGGTATGGAAAAATATTAAAACAATTAAACCCAAATAATAAAGGCTGGGACGGAACATTTAATGGCAAACCATTACCTCAATCGGATTATTGGTTTAGAGTTATTTTTAAAGATGATAATGATATAGAACGTGAATTTTTAGAACATTTCACTTTAAAACGTTAACTTTTTCCATTTATAAATAGTTATTAAAATTCTATTTAAAAAAGCCTTTACAAAGATATACTGTTACATCATTCATTTTATATCGTGTTTTCGTAAATTAGCAATCAACAAAATCATTATTTAATGAGCGCATTAATTTTTTGGGCAACCATTTCTATTTTCTTTTCTTTTTTATGTTCAATCCTTGAGGCTGTTTTATTAAGCGTTACACCAACGTTTATAAATGTAAAAAAACAGGAAGGAAAAGACTATGCATCAACTTTAGAAACTCTAAAAAAAGATGTAGACAAACCTTTAATAGCTATACTTACACTAAATACTATTGCTCACACTTTAGGAGCGATGATGGTAGGTATTGAAGCAGAAAAATTACCATATAAAATAGAGCTTTGGGGTATTAACACTGTTGGTATTGTTTCGGCAATTATGACATTTTTAATTTTAGTAGCTTCTGAAATTATACCAAAAACTATTGGCGCAACGTACTGGAAAAAACTAGCTAATTTCACTTCAAAAGCATTAACTGTTTTAATTTTTCCTTTAAAATGGTCTGGTATTTTGTGGTTATTACAATTAACAACAAAACTTATTGGGGGCAAAGGCCATGGTAGTGTTTTAAGTAGAGAAAGTTTTATGGTAATGACCGATATGGCTCATGAAGAAGGTGTTTTTCAAGAAAACGAAAGTAAAATAATAAAGAATCTATTAACCTTTAAAGAAGTGTTTGCAAAGGATGTTATGACACCGCGAACGGTAATGCAAACGGAAGACCAAAACACAACAGTTGAAGATTTTTTTAAAAGAAATTTAAACTTACGTTTTTCAAGAATTCCTATTTATTCAGACAATCCTGATAATATTAAAGGGCTAGTGCTTAAAGATGAAATATTTAAGGAAATGGCACTTGATAATGGCTCAAAAAAACTATCTGAATTAAAAAGAAACATTATTATTGTTGAGAGAAACCTCCCTATTCCAAGCCTTTTTGAACAACTTGTTGAAAGTCGAAACCATATGGCTTTAGTGGTAGATGAATATGGTTCTGTAAGCGGTTTGGTAACTATGGAAGATGTTATTGAAACCTTACTTGGTATGGAAATTATGGATGAAAGCGATAATGTTTCAGACCTTCAACATTTAGCTAGAAAAAGTTGGGAATCACGTGCCAAAAAACTAGGCATTTTTGATGATAAAACACCTGAATAAAATGGAAACTTGCATTATTAAGTCTCCATTAGGTTTCACTAAAATAATTGGTGATATTGATGGTGTTAATTCTGTAACTATTCTTAATTCAGAAGAAAAAATAACCGACATTATTCCTGTAGAATTAGAAGATTGCGTTATTCAATTAAATGAATATTTTGATGGCTCTCGCAAACAATTCGACCTTAAAATAAATCCTCAAGGAACAGACTTTCAGAAAAAAGTATGGAATGAGCTCCTTACAATTCCTTACGGAAAAACAACATCTTATTTAGAGCTTTCAAAACAATTGGGCGATGTAAAAGCTATACGTGCTGTGGCAAATGCTAACGGTAAAAATCCGCTTTGGATTATTATTCCTTGTCACCGTGTTATTGGTAGCGATGGTAGTTTAACAGGTTATGCAGGCGGATTACACAGAAAAAAATGGCTTTTAGAACACGAAAGCCCTTTTAAGCAACAATCGCTTTTTTAATATGTATAGAACACTTACCAAAATAGCTACAAAAGTTTTTACTGATGCTCAAATTTATAAATACGGCTTTAATTGGTCGCCTATGTACCGTCGATCAACTGGAAAGGTGATTGAAGTTTCAGACGATCTATTATATGTTAAAATAAAAATTCCGCTAAGTATAAAAAACAGAAATTTTGTAGGTTCAATTTTTGGAGGTAGTTTATTTTCTGCTACAGATCCAATTTATATGATTCAGCTTATAAAAATATTAGGTGACGATTATGTGGTTTGGGATAAGGATGCTACAATAAAGTACAAACGACCTGCAAAAGAAACCGTTTACACCGAATTTATTTTTACTAAAAATGAAATTGAAGATATAAAAGAACAGGTTTCTAAAAATGGGGAGTTTAACTTAGTTAAAACACCAAATATTGTAAATAACGAAGGCGTTATAATTGCCCAACTAAGCAAAACTGTTTACATCGCAGACAAAAATTTCTACAAAGAAAAACGTAAACAAAAAAGAAATAAATAAATCTTCATTTAAATTACTATATTTATTTCAACTAAATTTTTAAAAAATGAGATTTCTTAAAAAACTCCTTAAATGGGTTGTTATTCTATTTGGTTTATTAATAATCATACTTTACATAACAGACACAGATTATTTAATCAAAGCTGTTAGAACAATTTATTTACAAGGTTATACCACAGCCTATTTAGAGGATTATAAGAAGTTTGACAATAAAGTAATAGAAAACGGATCTTCTTTACCATGGCCAAATCATAAAGATTACAATACTGTAAAAGAAACCGAAGGTCTTAATGAAATTAATGAGTCTAACGGCACCATAGCATATGTTATTATAAAGAATGATAGCATATGGTTTGAAAACTACTACGGTGGATTTAATGAAGATTCACAAACTAATTCTTTTTCCATGGCAAAAAGTTATGTCTCAGGCCTTATGGGAAAAGCCATTGAACAAGGTTATATTAAAAGTTTAGATCAACCTGTTAGCGATTTTTTACCATCATTTAATGAAGGTTTAGCTGCTAAAATGACTGTTGGAGATTTATCTAGTATGGCATCTGGAACTTCATGGGATGAAAAATATTATTCACCTTTTTCAATTGTAACACGTGCCTATTTTGATGATGATTTAGAAAAAGTAATGTTAGGTTTAAAAGTTGTAGACGAGCCCGGGCAAGCTTTTAAATACTCGAGTGGTGATACACAAATGCTCGCTTTGGTTATAGAAAAAGCTACTGGTAAAAAACTATATGATTACTTAACCGAAACGTTCTGGAAACCTTTAGGTTGTGAAAACTCAACACTATGGCAGGTCGATAGCGAAGCACACGATTTGGTAAAAGCCTATTGCTGTATTGCTAGTAATGCCAAAGATTTTGCACGTTATGGAAAACTATTTAAAGACCATGGAAAATGGAACGGAAAACAAATTTTAGATTCCACTTTTGTTGCCAAATCCATTACACCTCGTTTTCCTAAAAGTCCAGAATATGGATATGGTTGGTGGATGAAAGATATTGGTGATAAACATTTTTTTATGATGCGTGGTCACTTAGGACAATATGTAATTGTTGAACCAAATGATAACATTATTATTGTAAGATTAGGTCATTCAAAAGGTACAAATAACGAAGTTGGTTCTTTTACGGCAGATATTGATACTTATATTAAAGAAGCCTACAAAATGCTGAATAATGATTAGTAAACTAAACCTTGAAAACATATTGTTTCTGGATATTGAAACCGTTCCAGAAGTACAACATTTTTCTGATTTAGATGAAACTAAACAAGCATTATGGGAACATAAATCGCAATACCAACGTAAAGATGATTTTACTGCCGAAGAATTTTATGAACGTGCTGGTATTTGGGCAGAATTTGGTAAAATAGTTTGTATTTCGGTTGGTTATCTTACTTTTCAAGGAGATCTTAGAAAGTTTAGAGTCACATCGTTTTACGGTGATGAAATTAAAATTTTAAAAGACTTTAAAAATCTTCTTATTTCTCATTATAGTCAAACTAAACATTTGCTTTGTGCGCATAACGGAAAGGAATTCGACTTTCCTTATATAGCCAGACGTATGATTATCAATAATATTGAATTGCCTTACAAATTGAATCTTTTCGGTAAAAAACCTTGGGAAGTACCTCATCTTGATACTTTAGAACTTTGGAAATTTGGTGATTACAAAACCTATACCTCTTTAAAATTATTAACCAACGTATTAGGTATTCCTTCTCCTAAGGACGATATTGATGGTAGCGAAGTATATCGTGTTTACTATGAAGAAAATGAAATAGATAGAATTATAACCTATTGCGAAAAAGATACCATTGCTGTGGCTCAAATATTTTTACGATTACGAGGTGATGATATTTTAAACGATGATGAAATTATTCATATTTAAACTTCAATAAATAAAAAAGTCCAGACATTAATGTCTGGACTTTTTAAATAAGAATTGGTTAGTGTTATTCTTTAATAAATCTTTTAATTTTAGTTTTCTCACCTATGTTTAACTGTAAGATGTAAACACCAGTCTCAAACTTAGAGATATCAATATTCGTTTTATAACGTCCTTTTAAAACTGTTTGCCCAATCATATTTTTAATTTCAAAAGTTTGAGCTTCAAATCCAATTAAATCGATATTAAGCATTTGCTTAACAGGGTTTGGATACACTTTAAAATGCTGATCTAGATTATCTTCATTAACAGGTGTAGATGCTGCAAATCCATTAAAACTAGATCCTCCTAAACAGAAGTTTGTAGTTTGAGAACTTGTAAAAGATCCTCCTGAAGCTAATGTTGCACCGCTATCAGAATTGGTTAAGGTATAAGATCCATTACCATATGAACAGCAAATTCCATCACCATAAGCATCAGTAATTATGAAATCGTAACATCCATCTTCTAAACATCCTACAGAAATATTTATTGTAGAACCATCTGCTTGAGAACCATAAGTTCCTCCAGATGCCACAGTTGTTCCTGATGCATTTACAATACTCCAAGCGGTTTCTTCTGGGTAATTATCAAAAGTAATTGAAAGGTTTACATTAGAACATGTAGAACCCGTTCCTCCACCAGTTGATAAACTAACTGCATCTACAGCCATATCACCTTGCCATGTAGTACCGGTTTCACCATTAAATCTTAATTGAACAGATGCTCCAACATAAGCCGATAAATCTACAGTTGCTGTTAACCAAGAATTCCCTTGATTACCTGATCTACTCCAAACACTTGTCCAAGAACTACCATCATCTACACTTACTTCCAATGCTAAACTTCCCATAGTAGATGCTCCATACATATGATAGTTAAATTCGAATGTAGCTTGTGTTTCTGCACTTAAATCAAAACAAGGAGAATTTAAAATCGCTGTTTTATTTGAATAATTAGGTGAAGAAGACTCCATATAAATATAATAGCTTCCAGCATTTGCACTTGATGGTCCTGTGTTACTTGAAGGTGTTCCTCCACTTCTAGTTGCCCAGTTAAAGTCATCTCCTGTACCTTGTGTCCATGCTCCAAGAGTATTTTCAAACCCTTCACTGTAAGGGAAAGAAGCTATTCCTCCTGTACATCCAGAACCAGTTGAAGGTTCTGTTACAATTACTGTTCTTGTAACTTGAGTTGCTGCATTTCCTGCAGTATCACTTACATTATAATTTCTAGTATATGTTCCAGCAACATTTGTATCAACAGTTCCTGTAATTACAATACTAGATGTTAAGTCTCCATCAATATTATCTGATGCGGTAGCACCTAATTCATTATAAGCATCACCAACTTCTAAGTTTATAGTTGACGCTCCATTTAAAGTGATAACTGGCGCTGTTGTATCTGCTGGTTGAGTAACAATAACTGTTCTTGTAACTTGAGTTGCTGCATTTCCTGCGGCATCACTTACATTATAATTTCTAGTATATGTTCCAGCAACATTTGTATCAACAGTTCCTGTAATTACAATACTAGATGTTAAGTCTCCATCAATATTATCTGATGCGGTAGCACCTAATTCATTATAAGCATCACCAACTTCTAAGTTTATAGTTGACGCTCCATTTAAAGTGATAACTGGCGCTGTTGTATCTGGAGTCCCAGTAATTAAGTTAACCGTATAATCTTCAACTTCACCATAAGAAAACGCTTCACAAGCTGTTGGAATACCATTATATTTCATAGAAACACGCATTCTTGTTGCTCCATTTATAGCAGATGTTGGCACAGTAAACGAACCACTTATTGGATTAGTTTGAGAAGCTGCTGCTGTCCAAACTTGTTCACCTGAATCAGTGAAATCTCCATCTTTGTTATAATCAATCCAAACAGAATAACCTTCATTATAAAGTGTTCCTGTCCATGTTGGAGTAATTGTAATTGTTGCAGAATCTCCTTTAGTTAAGTTCGTAGAAATTGATGTGTAATCTGCATAACCGCCTGAAGTTCCTCCAGTTGTATTATCAATACTACCTAATTGAACTCTTCCAATATATTCATCAGCTACACTATTTCCATTAGAATCACAATATACTAAAGGTGCCGTTCCTGTAGTTGTTACAGATGTTGTAGATGATGTTCCACTTCCACCGGCAGAACAATTTGCTGCTACAGAAGATGTATAGGCTGTTCCAGGGTTTAAACCAGTAGCTGTATACGTAGTTCCTGAAACATTTGTTGATACACCATTAACTGTAACGGTATATGAAGCTGCTCCTGAAACAGCATTCCATGTTAAAGTGAATCCGTTATCATTAATATTTGAACTTGCTAAATTAGACGGTGCCGCTAAAGCACATGTTTGAACATATTCTGCTCCAACCCCAACAGCATAAAATGCATTTGTAGTAGAAATTACTTCTTGCGAACCAGAACCATATAAATCTATTGCTGCTTGAATAGCAAATGATCTTGCATTTGCATAAGTAGAGTTAGCTGAAAGATATATATTTAATAAACGATAAGATATGTCTGCTGCTTTAGCCATTCCTATACCTGTAACATTGTATGAATCACTTACATCATTTGTACCTGAACCACCAGCAGTTAATAAATAGAACCAGTGATTTAATACTCCTGAATTTGTATGAACTCCACAATAATCATTACTACTTGTTGGTGTTCCACAATTTGGGTTAATCCAATAAGTTCCTCCATAAGTATCTGGCTGCCCTAAAGATTTAGGATCGCTCATAGAACGAAGAGCAGCAGATCCGCTACGTCTGTCAATTTCATCTCCAATTAACCAAATAGAAGCATCTGGTGCAGCATCGTTACCATTTCCTTTAGCAAAATGCTCGATAGCTGCTCCCCAAATATCAGAGAAAGCTTCGTTCATTCCACCAGACTCTCTTTGGTATGCAAGGTTGGCGGTAAACTCTGTAACTGCATGTCCTATTTCATGTGCTGCAACATCTAAACTTGTTAAAGCATCAAAAAAGCCATTTCCTTCATTTCCATTAGAACTTCCATCACCATAAGACATAACATTTAAAAACCAAAATGCATTATCATAATCATTATCAACATGTACATAACTTCTTAATTGAGCTCCACTATTATCATAACTATTTCTATTGTGAACTTGATCCCAATAATCGTACGTTTTCATGGCTCCCCAGTGTGCATCTAATGCAGCATTGTCTTTGTTAGCATTATCATATTCTAATGATGACCAATTGTTATCATTATCAGTAAACTCAGAATAGTTTGTTATATATGGTAATGAATTTCCAACTGGTGCTAAATTATTTGCATCTCTGGTATATACTTTTCTTGAAGCATCATTAAGTGTGTAGTTACTTCCAGATTGTGTTGTTTCTATAGTTTGAGAACCGCTATAACGTGTGTCTGCATTTCCAGAAACAAAAATATTTGTGTTTGTTTTTTCTTCTTTTAATGCAGATATAAAACTTGACGTATACTCATTGTTTCCAAGAGTTCTACCGTCATGTCCAAAATTATCAAAATGCTTTACTCTAGCATTGTAAAAAAGAATTTTTCCGGTATGAGCATCTACATATACATCTGCCCCTCCAAGAGGTGAGATTGTAAAAATTTCATATTTATATGCTAATCTAATTTTTTGATCTGATCTGCTGTTTTCACCTTGAGCATCCATCATTGGTAATAATACCAATTCGCCTTCTGGTTTAGAATATCCTAATTCTTTAGATGCCGCTTCATCTTCCCATAAGTAACTTTTAGCTCCTATATGAGCTTTGGCTTTTTGCAAACCCATTGCTTTACTTAAAGTAGGTGCTTTTACATCTTTTATGTTATATAATTCACCACTCATAGATTTAATTTTTCCATTTTTAGAGTGAACAGAATATTTAGCAAATTCAACTTTTATACCTTTAAAATATTGTTGGTATTTTACATGAGTAAACCCTAGTTTATCTCTTTCAGTCTTAATCTCTTTAATATCATCATCTGGTGAAAGTTTAAGATTTTCTTTAATTAATTGTTTTGCATCTGACAATTTATGGGTTGTTTTTTTGTCAAACACTAATAGCTTGTCTTCTTTTGGTTGTTGAGCAATTGCTGCTACAGAAAATAGAGCAAACACTAATAAGAGTGTAATTTTTTTTCTCATTTTAAGATTGTTAATGGTTAGAACTAATTTAGTATCTAATTTGTAATAGATTTTGTGTTTTTGTAGTAGGCAAATTACTTCTTTTGAAAGTTCACGAAAAATTTATAAAACAAACTGATTTTGTGAAAATATTAATAAAAAAGTTAATTGCAAATAAAATTTTTAATATTTTCGACGAAATACTGACTATTCTGTAATTTCTGAGGTTTTCCAACACTAATTTTGAAGAATTATACTACAATTGTATTGTTGTGAAATTTTTAATATTTTTAAATTCTATACCTTTGATACAGATACACAAAAAAGCATGTCTTCAATCTTAAAAATCGAAAATTTATCTATTTCATTTGGTGAGAATGAAGTAATTCATAACATATCATACAACTTATACAAAAACGAAATTTTAGGACTTGTTGGCGAATCTGGTTCTGGTAAATCGGTATCGTCTTTAGCTGTTTTAGGATTGCTCCCTAGAAGAGTCTCAAAAATAAATCAAGGCTCAATTATTTTTAACGATCATGATTTAACCCAACTTTCTTCAAAAGCATTTCAAAATATAAGAGGAAATAAAATAGCTATGATTTTTCAAGAACCTATGAGTTCTTTAAATCCATCTATGACTTGTGGAAAACAAGTACAGGAAATTTTATTACAACATACAAAATTATCAAAGCGAGAAACAAAAGAAGAATCGTTATTACTTTTTGAAAAAGTAAAACTACCTGATGCAAATCGTGTTTTTAACGCCTATCCTCATGAAATTTCTGGGGGTCAAAAACAACGCGTCATGATTGCTATGGCTATTGCCTGTAAACCAGATATTTTAATTGCAGATGAACCAACAACAGCCTTAGACGTAACGGTTCAAAAAGATATTATAAGCTTACTTAAAGAATTACAAGCCGAAACTAAAATGAGTATTATTTTTATTACTCACGATTTGGCTTTAATTTCTGAAATAGCAGATAGGGTTCTTGTTATGTATAAAGGTGATATTGTTGAACAAGGCACAGTAACTTCAATATTTAAAAATCCTGTGCACAATTACACAAAAGCTTTAATTAACTCACGCCCTTCGTTAAATACTAGGTTAAAAACCTTACCAACTATACAAGATTTTTTAAATGATTCCATCTCAAATGAAATTATTACACCTAAACAGCGTGAAGAAAATCACGAGAAACTATATGCAAAAAAGCCTTTATTAGAAGTTATAAATATTGAAAAAGAATATTTTTCAAAAACAGGTTTTTTTACTAAACCACAAACGTTTAAAGCTGTTAATGATGTAAGTTTTAAATTATATGAAGGAGAAACTTTAGGTCTTGTGGGTGAATCTGGCTGTGGTAAATCTACACTTGGAAATGCTATTCTGCAATTAGACAAAGCTACAGCGGGAAAAATATTATATAACGGTATCGATATTACCAAATTATCTAAAACTGAAACTAGAACACTTAGAAAAGATATTCAAATTATTTTTCAGGATCCTTATTCTTCATTAAACCCAAGAATTTCTGTTGGTAAAGCAATTATGGAACCCATGCAAGTTCATAATCTTTATAATTCCGATAAGGAAAGAAAGGAAAAAGTAATACATATTTTAAATCGTGTAGGGTTATCTGAAGATTATTTTAACAGATATCCTCATGAATTTTCTGGCGGACAAAGGCAACGTATTGGCATTGCCAGAACCATTGCATTACAACCTAAATTAATAGTTTGTGACGAATCGGTTTCTGCACTAGACATATCCGTTCAAGCACAAGTTTTAAATCTTCTTAACGAGTTAAAAACAGATTTTGGCTTTACCTATATTTTCATTTCACACGATTTGGCAGTTGTTAAATACATGTCTGACCAATTACTCGTAATGAATAAAGGTAAAATAGAAGAATTAGACGACGCTGATGTTATCTATAACAGTCCTAAAAAAGATTACACAAAAAAGTTAATCCATGCTATTCCCAAAGGGTTATAGCATGAATATTTTTTTTGTTAGGTAAAACAAACTCTTTAAAAATCGTAAGTTCTCTTTTACAGTTTCTTTGAATTTGCTTTCATCATTAGTAGGTTGTTCAGGTAGATTTGTTGCAATATTCATAAGTTTAAAATTTAGGTTTAGATTTGGGGGAAATCTATTATTAAATTTGGTTTCTTTGAGGAGTACTAAGATGCTAACTTTTTTTAATTTATCGGTTTAAAAACATAAAAATTCGACAAAGTGTAAATAATTTTAACATTTTAATGCTTTTTCTATCATAGAAAATGGGTTGAATTAAACTTAAAACAAAAATTTCGGCTAACAATACCTCTACATTTTATTTAGAGAATGTCTATCTTTAAACCTCCTAAATTTTTTAAAAATGTCTGACAACAAATTATGGGAAGGCTCAAAATCTTTCAAAGAGCATAGCCATTTATTTCATTATAAAAATTGGTTAGCCCAAAACCATAATCTTCATTTTAACACTTATGAGGATATATGGAAATGGTCGGTTAATAACATAACAGATTTTTGGGAAAGCATTTGGAAGTATTTTAATATCATCTCCCATAATGATTATGATTCTGTTTTAAATATGACCACAATGCCAGATTTTAAATGGTTTAATGGTGCAAAACTAAACTATGCAGAACATATATTTAGACATAACCTCAACAACGAACCTGCTATTATTTTTAATAATGAACAAGGGGAATATTCAGAATTATCATGGAATGCATTAAAAGAGAAAGTGGCATCCATGGCAACATATTTAAAGTCTATTGGTGTTACTAAAGGCGATAGAGTTGTTGCATTTTTACCCAATGTACCTGAAGCAACTATATCTTTTCTAGCAGTAAATTCTATTGGAGCCATTTGGTCTAGCACATCACCAGATTTTGGAACCGAAAGTGTTATAGACCGATTTGAACAAATTAAACCAAAAGTCTTTATTACTGTAGATGGCTATTCTTATAATGGTAAACCCTACGATAAAACAACGGTTGCCATTAATATTGCTAAAGCACTTCCAACTTTAGAAAAAGTTATTGTCTTGCCTTATTTGAAAAAAAATAACACATCGGCTTTTCCCAAAGAATATATTAACATCAATATAGTTTTAAATACAAAAGCAAAAGAATTGGTTTTCGAACCTGTAGATTTTAACCATCCTATTTGGGTATTGTATTCGTCGGGTACAACAGGGCTTCCAAAAGCCATAGTACATTCTCATGGAGGTATTTTACTGGAACATTTAAAATATATGGCTTTCCATAACGATGTCCACCAAGGCGAACGTTATTTTTGGTATACTACTACAGGTTGGATGATGTGGAATTTTTTACAATCTGCTCTATTGATGGGAGCAACTATTGTACTTTATGATGGTAGCCCAACTTACACTGATTTTAATAAGCTCTGGGACTTATCAGATGACATGAAAATCAATCATTTTGGAACAAGCGCTCCGTTTTTGGTAGCCAGTATGAAAAACAAAATAGAACCTAAAAAGCACTTTAACTTAAATACCGTTCGCTCAATAAGCTCAACTGGAGCTCCTTTACCTTTTGAAGCTTTTGAATATGTTTATAATAGTATAAAAACAGATGTATGGTTATGCTCTATGGCAGGTGGTACCGATGTTTGTACTGCTTTTGTTGGCGGCACACCTTTTTATGGGGTTCATTCTGGCGAAATACAATGTAGGGCCTTAGGCGTTTCCTTATATGCCTATGATGATAACGAAAATTCTGTTCAAGACGAATTAGGTGAAATGGTTATAGATAAACCTATGCCCTCAATGCCTATTTATTTTTGGAACGACGAAAACAACAAACGCTATAAGTCAAGTTATTTTGAACATTTTCCAGGAAAATGGAGACATGGCGATTTTATAAAAATAAACTCTAAAACCAACGGCATTATTATTTATGGAAGATCGGATGCTACTTTAAACCGACATGGAATTAGGATTGGTACTGCAGAAATATATAGAAGTATCAATAAAATTAAGTCTATTGAAGATTCTTTAATTGTGAATTTAGAGCTTGATGGCGGTAGACATTACATGCCATTGTTTGTTAAAATGAAACCGTCAATAGAATTGACCGATGCTATTAAAACCCAAATAAACACTCAGTTAAAAACCGAATATTCTCCAAGACATGTTCCAGATGAAATTATAGAAGTTCCAGACATTCCATACACCATTAGCGGAAAAAAAATGGAAGCTCCTGTTAAAAAGATTTTATTAAAAATGCCTTTTGAAAAATCTATAAATGTTGATTCTATGAAAAACCCAGAATCTGTTGAGTTTTTTGTAGAGCTAGCAAAAAAGATTTAAAAATTTTTTTATGAGAAATCTAAATCTTCTGGAGTATCATCCTCCGATTCATCATCTGTAACCGCCTCTGATGCTTTAGAACAATCAATATTAATAGATAGGTTTTTTGGTTCGATGAAATCTTCTTTAGATACATTTAACTCTTCATCTTCATAACAACTTTTCATGTATAATCCCCAAATTGGTAATGCCATAGCTGCACCTTGACCGTAAGTAATAGTTTTAAAATGCACCGCTCTGTCTTCACCACCAACCCAAACTCCTGTAACTAAATTTGGCACCATGCCCATAAACCATCCATCACTTTGGTTTTGTGTGGTTCCTGTTTTACCTGCAATTGGGTTTGTAAGTCCATAAGGATAACCTGTAATAACCTCTTTGTATTCCGGAACATTTACAGCCCAAGTGTGTTTTAATCTAGCTCCTGAGCCTATTTGAGTTACACCTTCCATAAGCTTTACAGCTACATAAGCAGTTTCATCACTTAAAACATCACGTGTTTCTGGTTTAAATTGATATAGAATGGTTCCGTTTTTGTCTTCGATATTTGTTACCATTACTGGTTTCGTATATACACCTTGGTTAGCAAATGTAGCATAAGCCCCAACCATTTCGTAAACACTAATATCTGGTGTTCCTAACGCAATAGATGGCACTGGAAGCATTTCTGACTCCACGCCTAATTTTGTAGCTAAATCTACAACCGTTTGAGGCCCTACTTTATCTATTAATTGAGCAGTAACGGTATTTACAGAGTTGGCTAAAGCATTCTTTAACGTTCTTTTACCTCCATAATTTCCACCTGAATTTTTAGGACACCATTCTTCGGGGTTTCCAAATTTATTCGCCTCAATACAAAATGGAACATCTGGAAACTCATCACAGGGTGAATAATGTAATTGATCTATAGCCGCTGTATAAACAAAAGGCTTAAAAGTTGAACCTATTTGACGTTTCCCTTGCTTAACCATATCGTATTGAAAATGTCTATAGTTCATACCACCAACCCACGCTTTTACATGTCCAGTATGCGGGTCCATTGACATCATTCCCGTTCTTAAAAACGATTTATAATATCGCATAGAATCTATAGGTTTCATAATAGTGTCTATCTCTGATGCTTTTCCTTCTTTCCATGCAAAAACCGACATTTGTACTGGTTTATGAAACGATTCTTCAATTTCTTTATCAGATTTCTTTAAATCATATTTCATATGTCTCCATCGTTCTGATTGTTTCATCGAACGGTTTAACAAATCCCTTATTTCTGTTTGATCTAATTCTAAAAAAGGTGCAGTTGGATTCCTTTGTGGTGTATTTTGATGAAAAAACTCTGCTTGCAACCTTGGCATGTGTTGTTGTACAGCATCTTCAGCATATTTTTGCATACGGGAATCTATGGTGGTGTAGATTTTTAATCCATCGTTATACAAATTCCATTTAGTTCCGTCTGGTTTAGGATTGTTCTTAATCCACTCTTTCATAAAACCATCTAAATATCCTCTAAAATAAGTTGCAATACCATCACGATGAGATTGTGGTGTATAATTTAAATCTAACTCTGTTTTTTGAAGTGAATCTTTAACGGTTTCATTTATAAAATCATATTTATACATTTGAGCTAAAACAACATCTCGCCTGTTTTTTACACCTACTGGGTTTCTTCTAGGGTTATATAATGAAGAGTTTTTAAACATCCCCACTAACATTGCAGATTCTTTTAAACTTAAATCTTTTGGTTCTTTATCAAAATAAATACTTGAAGCACTACGGATACCATCGGCATTATTGCCAAAATCATAGATGTTGAAGTATTGTGCTATAATTTCTTCTTTAGTATACTGGCGTTCTAAACGGATTGCTATGACCCATTCTTTTATTTTTTGAGTTAATCTACTAAGTGTATTTGGAGAAGCAACACCAACAAATAATTGCCTTGATAATTGTTGTGAAATGGTACTTGCTCCACCACGACTTCCTAAAAAGAAAAAAGCTCTTAGTGTTCCACGAGCATCAATACCAGAGTGCTTATGAAAACGGGCGTCTTCAGTTGCAATTAAAGCATTTACTAAAAAAGGTGATAAATCATCATAACTAACAGGTGTTCTATTATCTTTAAAATAAAATTTTCCTAAGGTTTTTCCATCAGAAGATATAATTTCTGTTGCTAAATTGGTTTTTGGGTTTTCTAATTGTGTGTGGTCAGGCATTTCACCCAATGCTCCCCAAGATGCTAATAAAAACACCAACAAGAATGCTAACATCCCACCTAAAAAAATCATCCAAAACCAACGAATGTATTTTGAAAAATCTTGAACTGTTTTTGCTTGTTTTTTTGTTGCCATGTACTATTTATAAAACACTTAGACTATGCTTAATGTGACAATTTATTTATTAATATTTTCTATTCTAAAACCAATATCTGTTACACCTTCAAGTTCTACAACACCATTAACCTTACCATTTTCTCTCATAGCATGTTGAATGTTAACTGTGTATTCTCCGGCTTCATCAAAAACAACCTGTTCTTTATACCACAACTTGTTTTCCTTAACATCTGTATAACCTGTACCTAAAAGCTTTCCGCTAGGTTCTGCCATTCTATACTCTAATGTGTCTTTAACTGTTTTTCCATGTGGGAAAACCATTTCTACGATTAAAAACAAATTATTGTATTTATAAGCGTTTGTATTTCTTAAGTTAACAAATAAATTATAGGCATTAGTAGAATCTGGTGGATTTACTTTAAAAGTTATGACAGAGTCTTTATGCCATTTGTTTGGAACCGATTTATAGGTATCGAAAACACGATTAGAATCACAAGATACTAAGCCTATAAAAGAAAAGATAAAAAGAAATAACTTAATATTACTTCGCACCATTGTTAGTTTTTTGAGGTTTTCTTTTATTGTTATTCTTACGTTTGTTTCGGCTTCTATTATTTTTACGTTTGTTTGAACGTTTTGGACTATCAAAACGTGTTAAACTATCTTGACCTACAACGTTTTCAAACTCTGTTTTAGTATCTTCTGTAAGATCTGATGCGTATTCTTCAAGGCTAGCAACCTTTTTGTTTTTTTTGTTTAGCTCTATAATTTCATTGGCTTGTTGGGTAGTTATTTTGTGCCAATTCATCCATTCGCCTTCATACGCATACCACATGTGTCCTTTAAAAATATCCGTTTTTTGACAAACTGCAGTACCTTTTTCTGTTTGAAGTTTTATTTCTGTTTTAGGGAAATCTTTTAATGCATCTAGATAAGTGTCTAACTCATAATTTAAACAACATTTTAGTTTTCCGCATTGCCCTGCAAGTTTTTGAGGGTTTAATGATAATTGCTGATAACGTGCTGCCGATGTACTTACCGAACGAAAATCTGTTAACCAGGTTGAACAACATAATTCACGCCCACAAGAACCAATACCACCAAGTCTTGCTGCTTCTTGACGAAACCCAACTTGCTTCATTTCTATACGGGTTCTAAACTCGCGTGCAAAGACTTTAATCAATTCTCTAAAATCTACGCGTTCTTCAGCAGTGTAATAAAACGTTGCTTTACTAGCATCACCTTGAAATTCGATATCTGAAATTTTCATTTGAAGTTTCAAATCTATTGCAAATTGACGCGCTTTAACCTTCATAGGTTCTTCTCTATCACGCGCTGTTTGCCAGATATCAATATCTTTCTGACTTGCTTTTCGGTAAATTTTTAAGGCTTCTTCAATATTTTCTGGGATATTTTTACGCTTCATTTGCACACGCACCAATTCCCCGGTAAGGGTAACCATACCTATATCATGACCTGCTTTTGCTTGTGTTGCCACAATATCGCCAATGCTTAGTGTTAAGTTTTCCGTATTGTGATAATATTCTTTTCTGCCGTTTTTATAACGCACCTCAACCCAATTAAAGGGTTTCTCTCCGTTGGGAAGTGACATGTTTGATAACCAATCAAAAACAGTTAGTTTATTACAACTATCTGTTCCACATGTACCATTATTTTTGCAGCCTTTTGGTTGACCATCTTTAGTTGAGCAACTTGCACAAGCCATAAATTATATATATTGATTTCGATTAAAACCAGAGCTTTAACGAAAGGAGGTTCTTAAATTATTTAAATGGTAAAGATAAGATTATTATGCTTACTTTAAAATAGATGTTGAATTATCAATAAAATTGAAAATATACCATTAAAACTAAACTAATTTTACACTAATTATTTTAACCGGACATGCTTTTGATGCGTTTTCGGAAGCTTCTAAAATATTGTACTGGTTAGATTTTAATGTAAAAAAGCCTTTTTTATTAGTTGAATTGAGCAAAACTGATTTTCCGTCTTTTTTAGACATTTGAAATTGTTTTGGTGCCATTTCTACACAATAATTACAGCCTATACACTTGTTTCGTTGTAATGTAATAACCACCATTAAGCTTCAACTTTATTTTCTACAATTTTATAGAGTTTGTCTGATTGCCTTATTCTAAAAGGTAATTTGATGGTTACTAGGTCGCCTTTTTTTCCTTCATTTAATTTTTTATCATTCACCATCATTTCTTCAACTAATAACTCTTTTGCTCCAGTGGTTGGTCCTGTTATTAAAATGGCATCTCCTACATTTATATTGTAAGCCTCAATTTTAAATTCACCAATATTTGCTTTTGGAAAAAAATGATTGCCTTTACCAATATAAACTTTCTTTTGTGTGGCATGAGAGCCAGAACCTTTACTCCATTCTCCTAGTTTTTGCCCCAGATAGTAGCCGCTCCAAAACCCTCTATTGTAAACAGTTTCTAAAGTTTCCATCCATGAGATTACTTCTTCTTTATTGTATATACCATCTTGAATACTGTCTATAGCTTCTCGATAACATTTTATAACTTTTGCTACATATTCTGGCGCTCTTCCTCTACCTTCAATTTTTAAAACTTTAATTCCGGCATTTACGATTTCATCTAAAAAATCAATAGTACATAAGTCTTTTGGAGACATTATGTACTCGTTATCCAGCTCCATTTCAAAACCAGTTTCTTGATCTATAACTGTATACTTCTTTCTGCAATTTTGTTTGCATGCTCCTCTATTTGCAGATGAGTTATGAGAATGTAAACTCATATAGCATTTTCCAGAAACCGCCATACAAAGAGCTCCGTGTCCAAATATTTCTATTTCAATTAGTTTTCCTGAAGGTCCTTTTATTTGTTCTTTTTCTATTTGCTCAGTTATTTTTTTAACCTGACGCAAGCTTAATTCTCGACTAAGCACCATGGTATCTGCAAACAAGGCATAAAACTTAACCGTTTCAATATTAGTAATATTGATTTGAGTTGAAATATGCACTTCCATTCCCACTTCTCTCGCCATAGCTATTACTGCCTGATCCATAGCTATAACAGCTGTGATATTTGCTTCTTTTGCTTTATTTATCAATGTTTTTACTATTGATAAATCGTGGTCGTAAATAATAGTGTTTAACGTTAAATACGTTCTTACATTTTTGGAGTTACAGCGTTTTACTATTTCCGATAAATCGTCTAAGGTGAAATTGATCGATGCACGTGCACGCATGTTAAGTTGCTCTACACCAAAATAAATAGAGTCAGCACCGTTATCTAAAGCAGCCTGCAAAGACTCAAAATTCCCTGCTGGCGCCATTAATTCAATTTTCTGCATAAGAATAAGTGCTACTTTTTCTTTAAAACATCAAAAATGTTTCTCAAATCCTTTTTGTAAGGTAAATGATCTGCACGACCTTTTTTAAAAATATCGTTACTATTTCCTTGCCCCTTGCGAAGTGCTTTTTGCTCTTCGTAAGGCAATGCATGTATTTCTTTACACGCTGTAGAACAACAGTTATTCATTTCCTCTTTGCAATCATCACACTGAATGAAGAGTAAATGGCAAGCTTCGTTAGCACAATTGGTATGCACATCAAAAGGATTGCCGCATTGGTGACAATTAGCTATAACATCGTCGCTAATTTTTTCAGCTCTTCTTTCATCAAAAACAAAATTCTTTCCTAAAAACTTATTTTCAAGGTTCTTTTCGTTAACCTGACGTGTGTATTCAATAATTCCACCTTCTAACTGATACACATTTTTGAAGCCTTTATGTTTAAAATAGGCACTGGCTTTTTCGCAACGTATACCTCCAGTACAATACATCACCAAGTTTTTATCTTCTTTGTGATTTTTTAAATCATCTTCAATAATATCTAAAGATTCTCTAAATGTATCAACATCTGGTGTTACAGCATTTTTAAAATGCCCTATTTCACTTTCGTAATGGTTACGCATATCTACCAAAACTGTTTTGTCATCTTCAATAAGTTCATTGAATTTCTTTGCATTGACATGAACACCTTTGTTTCTAACATCAAAAGTATCGTCATTTAAGCCATCGGCAACAATTTTATGACGCACTTTAACTTTTAGCTTTAAGAAAGATTTATTGTCTTGCTCTACAGCAATATTTAGCCTAATTCCTTTAAGGAAATCTATAGAATCTAAATGTTTTTTAAATTCATTAAAACGATCAGCTGGAAGTGATAATTGTCCATTAATTCCCTCGTGAGCGACATAAATCCTACCTAAAACATTTAATTCGTTCCAAGTAATGAATAAGTGATCTCTAAAAATTTGAGGATTGCCAATTTTGGCATATTTATAAAAAGAAAGTGTTAATCGATTTTTTCCTGCTTTATCGATTAGTTCTGCTCTTTCTTTTGCGCTTAATTTATTGTACAGTTGCATGCTATACTAATTTTTTAAGGTTAAAGACTATTATTAAAGTGCAAAAGTACAATTTTAAAGCAATGAGGCAATGTATTGCATAAAAAAAGCACTTTATGTTTACTAAAGTGCTTTTATAAATTAGTTTGAGTTAGTCTTATTTTCAAACCTTTTTTTGGAAAATTTCATAGCAAAGTTTTTCCACTTTATTTGTAAGATGCAAAATGTGTGAAAAGGTTGCGTTATAAAATTGTATTGTGACAAAAGATGTAGTATTTTAGCATACAATTTTTTAGAAAAGCAAATAGAAATGAGCAACGAAAAAGAAGCAAAATTAAAAGCATTAAAACTTACATTAGACAAACTAGATAAAGCCTACGGAAAAGGAACAGTAATGAAAATGAGTGACTCTGCTATTGTAGATGTAGAGGCTATACCTTCTGGTTCTTTAGGGTTAGATATTGCTTTAGGTGTTGGTGGATATCCGCGCGGTAGAGTTATAGAAATTTATGGTCCGGAATCTTCTGGTAAAACCACATTAACTCTGCATGCTATTGCTGAAGCTCAAAAAGCTGGCGGTATTGCAGCATTTATTGATGCAGAACATGCTTTTGATAGATTTTATGCTGAAAAATTAGGTATAGATATTGATAATTTAATCATCTCGCAACCTGATAATGGTGAACAAGCTTTAGAAATCGCTGATAATTTAATTCGCTCTGGCGCAATTGATATTGTGGTTATAGATTCTGTAGCCGCTTTAACTCCAAAAAGTGAAATTGAAGGCGAAATGGGTGATTCTAAAATGGGTTTACATGCCCGTTTAATGTCTCAAGCTTTAAGAAAACTTACGGCATCTATTAGTAAAACCAATTGTACCGTTATATTTATTAACCAATTGCGTGAAAAAATTGGTGTTATGTTTGGTAACCCAGAAACTACAACCGGTGGAAATGCTTTAAAGTTTTACGCATCTGTTAGATTAGATATTAGACGTTCTACTCAAATTAAAGAAACTGATGGTACTGTGGCTGGAAACAAAACCCGTGTTAAAGTGGTTAAAAATAAAGTAGCTCCTCCATTTAAGACTGCCGAATTTGATATTATGTACGGTGAAGGCGTTAGTAAAGTTGGTGAAATCTTAGATTTAGCTGTAGAGCATGAAATTGTTAAAAAGAGTGGCTCATGGTTTAGCTACGACGAAACCAAACTAGGGCAAGGTCGAGATGCCGTTAAAGCATTAATAAAAGACAATCCAGAACTCATGGACGAGCTTGAAGCCAAGGTTAGAAAAGCAGTGTCAGAAAAATAATTGAAAATCCCGTTAATTCGGGATTTTTTAATTTTATACGCAACCTTTTCTTTAGTTATGCATCTATTAGGTGCAAACATGTATATAAACCCTAAATTTATTTGCTATGAAAAGATTAATTGTAATGTGTTTGATACTTATTATGGCTACTTCGTGTAGTATTGATGATGATTCAACAAATTACAGCTTCGAAGTTTTACCTGTTGAAAGTGTAGACATACCCGATGAGTTTGAATTAGGAGAAACGTACCCAATAACAATTCATTATTTCAGACCTACAACATGCCATGCTTTTAAAGAGTTTTATTACTATAAAGAGAACAACGAGCGCACAGTAGCACCTGTAACCTATGTTTTTGATAATACAAACTGTGAAACTCTTGAAGATGACTTAGTAGAAGCCACATTTAATTTTATAGTAACCAGTAATGGATCGTATATTTTTAAATTTTGGCAGGGTGAAGACACCGATGGGGAATCGCAATATTTAACTATTGAAGTACCCGTTATAGATTAAAGTTTAAGTATTAATTAATACATGTTTTTAATTTGAGTTTAAATCAACTCATAGAAAATTGTAAAATTGATGATACTAAAGCACAAGGCGAATTATACAAACTCTTTTCGAGTAAACTATTTGCTATTTGCTTGAAGTATTCGCGCAACTATGCCGAAGCAGAAGATAATTTGCAAGACGCATTTTTAACAATTTTTAAAAAAATTGAACAGTATAAAAATAAAGGCTCTTTTGAGGGATGGTTAAAACGCATTACCATAAACACAGCGTTACAGCGTTACCGAAACGAAAAAGTTTTTGACATAATAAATGAAAGCATAATTGAAGATGTTGAATTAGAAGTTGATGATAACGCAGTTTCCATCGATTATCTTTTAAAAATCATTCAAGAATTACCAGATAGATACAGGTTGGTTTTTAACCTCTATGTTTTAGATGGCTATTCACATAAAGAAATCGCAAGTATGCTTAATATAAATGTAGGGACTTCAAAATCTAATTTAGCACGTGCTAGACAAATTTTGAAACAGACAATTGAAGATTACAAAACAATACAACATTCACAATCATTATAATGAGTGATAAGAAACATATAGACAGATTATTTCAGGAAGGCTTAAAAGACTTTGAAGCCACTCCTACCGATGCTGTTTGGGAAAATATAGAAGCAAAGCTTAACAAGAAAAAGAAAAAACGACGTGTTGTTATTCCTATTTGGTGGCAATACGCAGGTATAGCTGCTCTATTGCTGTTACTTTTAACTATTGGTGGTGTTTATTTTAATTCACCTGAAGACATTCAAACAAATCAGGTTGTTGAAACCGAAGAATCTTCTACTAATGAAGTAAACACGAAGAATAAAAACACAATTGAAGGTTTAGAAACTGTATCTGAAAAAGAAAATGTGGTTACCGACAACACAGATTCATCTAAAGAGAAAACAAAAAATCCATCTGATGATTCTAATTTTAATGAAGTTCCTTTAAATAAAATAGCGCCTTCAAATGAATCTTCTCTTGTTGAACGTTCTGCTTCAAAAAACAAAAATGAAAGTAAATTAAATCAGGATAAAAACAAGCCTTTAGACCCTAATAATAAATTAGTGCCTTCTGTAAATAATAACGCTATTGCAAATCTTTCAAAAGAAGAAAAAAGTGTTGATTATAATAATCAAAATAAAGCACAAAAAAATGCGGTTGCTATATCATCTAACGAAGAAAAAAATGAAGACGTACTAATTAACAAAGAAAAAGTAAAAGAACTTATTCAAGATTCATCAAAAAACAATACAGCTATAGCTAAAACAAAAGATGAAGAAAAAGACGCTTTAGCCGAAAACAACACAAATAAAGAAGATCTTACTATAGAAGAGGTTTTAGAAAAAAACAAAGAAATTATTGAAGAAGAGGAAGCCAACAACAGGTGGAGTATTGCCCCAAATGCTGCGCCTGTTTATTTTAACACCTTGGGTAATGGCTCTTCAATCGATCCACAGTTTAATAACAACGCTAAATCTGGAGAGCTTAATATGAGTTATGGACTTTCTGCCAGTTATGCTATAAACAACAAGTTAACTGTTCGTTCTGGTATAAACAAAGTTAATTTGGGGTACAACACAAACGATGTAGTTGTGTTTCAATCCGTAGGCCTTAGTTCTAGCAGTAGAGCATTACAAAATGTTAGCCCAAGTAATAATGGTGGTAGTAACGCTCTATCATCAGATGTTGCTCCAGTTACCAGTTTTGAAAGTTTAAGTGCTGCCAGATTACCCGAATCTTTAAAAACAACAAATACATCTATTAATCAATCTTTAGGATACATTGAGGTTCCTTTAGAAATTCAATATAAGCTTTCTGATAAAAAATTAGGGGTTAATGTTATTGGTGGTTTTAGTTCGTTCTTTTTAAATGATAATGAAATATATTCTGAAACAGAGAATGGTAACAGAACCTTTTTAGGTGAAGCTAGCAATATAAATAAAGTAAGTTACAGTGCTAATTTTGGATTAGGTTTTAACTATAAAATGTCTAAAAAAATAGATTTGAATTTAGAGCCTATGTTTAAATATCAACTCAATACTTTTAAAAATACTTCAGGTAATTTTACACCATTTATTATTGGTGTTTATACCGGATTTGCTATAAAGTTCTAGGTTTTTGGTTAGATCTGGATATGTGTTTTTAATTAAGCTCAAAAATGCATATCGAAAAAAACTGCTCGACCCCTCGGGCAGTTTTTTATTAGTGAAACTCTATTTTGATAGACTTTCAAAATTGTAAGTTGAACTAATCCCGTCTTTAAAGCGGGATCTTATAAAATTTCTAAGAGTTAAAGGCCTGCAATTGGTTTAAGATAATTTCTCTCGACTTTTCTTTTAAAGCTTTAGTGTCTTCAATCTTTAAGCCTTTAGTTGATAAAAATTCATGGATTTTTACGCGCATTCTTCCAGGGCCTCCACTAAAAAAAGTATATGAAAAACGCTTTTTATTATCGGCAAATGTTATGGGAACGATGGGAATTTGATGATTAATAGCTAACCTAAATGCACCATCTTTAAACTCGTCTAACACTATTTGTTCTTCAGGAACACCACCTTCTGGGAAGATACAAATACTCAATCCAGATTTTAATCTACGTTGCGCTCTTAAAAAAACCGCTTGCCTGCTTTTTGGAGAACTTCTATCTACCAAAATACAAGTACGCTTGTAGAAAAACCCAAAAAGTGGAATTTTAGCCAATTCCTTCTTACCAACAAAAACAAAAGGGTTTTTAACCGATACCAACATCAGCATAATATCTGCCATAGAAGTATGGTTGGCTATAAACATATAACTTTTACCTTTTTCTGGAGCTTGTTGGCGTTCAATACGATAAGCAAAACCCATTCCTATTAAAATAAATTTTGCCCAAAAGCGTGCAAGCCTAAAAAAATATGGATACCACGATTCCTTTGAAATAGATAATAAAAGCACTGGAAATAAAACTATAATTGGTAAAGCCACAAGAACATAGAACCAAATGCGGTACAATACCCAGAAAATATATTTAAAAATCTTCATCGCAGCCAAAAATACACAATTGTATTGAGCAATTCTATTAAAAAAATTACCTTTGCTCGAAGAAGAAAATTTAAGATTAACTTTAATGAGATTCCCACTTTCGTGGGAATAAAATTATGGCAAGAATACTTACAGGCATACAAAGTACAGGAACACCACATTTAGGAAATATTTTAGGCGCAATTATTCCAGCTATAAAAATGGCGGAAAATCCAGAAAATGATTCCTATTTATTTATTGCAAATCTGCACACATTAACTCAAATTAAAGATGCAAAAACTTTGCGTAATAATACCTATTCTACAGCTGCAACTTGGTTAGCTTTTGGCTTAGATATTGAAAAAACAGTGTTTTACAGACAAAGTGATGTGCCACAAGTAACCGAGTTGTCTTGGTATTTAAGCTGTTTTTTTCCATACCAACGCTTAACCTTAGCACACAGTTTTAAAGATAAAGCAGATAGATTAGAAGATGTAAACTCTGGTTTATTTACTTACCCAATGCTAATGGCTGCCGATATTTTATTGTACGATGCAGAAATTATTCCTGTTGGAAAAGACCAAGAACAGCATATAGAAATGACACGCGATGTAGCCTCTCGTTTTCACGCAAAAGTTGGAGAAATTTTTGTTTTACCTAAGGCAGAAGTGCAAAAAAACACCATGCTTATTCCTGGAACCGATGGTGAAAAAATGAGTAAAAGTAGAAATAACATCATCAACATATTTTTAGATGACAAAAAACTACGCAAGCAAATTATGGGTATTCAAACGGATAGCACACCACTTGAAGAACCTAAAGATTGGAGCACTTGTAACTGTTTTGCAATTTATAGTTTACTAGCCAGTGATACTCAAATAGCTGAAATGAAAGCAAATTATGAAAATGGCGGGTATGGTTATGGACATGCAAAACAAGCTTTATTTGAATTGATAGTTGAAACCTTTGCCACACAACGTGAGCGTTATAATTACTATATGAATAACCTTAATGAAGTTGATGCTGCTCTAGCTGTAGGTGCTAAAAAGGCTTCTTTGGTAGCTAATGAAGTTTTAAATAGAGTTAGAGAAAAGGTTGGGTATTAACAAATACCTTCTAAGGAATTTAAATAACCTCAAACAACTTACCTGGTAACGGTCTAACAACGCCTTTTAATTCCATATTAAGTAACGTGCTAGACACTTTAAAAATAGGTAGATTGCAATTAATAGCAATAACATCTAATTGTTGTTTTTCGTTTTCTTTTAAGTAATTATAAATCTCTTTTTCTGTGGCGTCTAACTCCACAAACAATTGTTTTTGTACAACGGGTTTTTTATTATCTTCTAACTGCCAATTTAAAATATAGGGCACATCTAAAGGTGTTGTAAGCATATGTGCTTTCTGGTGTTTGATTAAATTATTACACCCCACGCTTTGACTGTCTGTAGTTCGTCCAGGAACAGCAAACACATCTCTGTTATAAGAATTAGCAATATCTGCAGTAACTAAACTTCCACCTTTTTCGGCAGATTCTATTACAATGGTCGCTTCACTTAATCCTGCAATTATTCTGTTACGCTTTAAAAAATTATTTCTATCAAAATTGTCCGTACTCCAGAAATCTGTAAAAAACCCGCCGTTTTTTTCTACATCAGCCATGTACTTTTTGTGAACTTTGGGGTAAATAGTATTCAATCCATGAGCCAAACAACCTATAGTTTGTAAATTGTGTTTTAATGCTGCCTTGTGTGCTGTAATATCTGTTCCGTAAGCAAACCCAGAAACTATTATTGGGTTGAATGGCACCAAAGCTTCAATTAACGATTCGCAAAAAGCGATACCGTTAGTTGTTATTTTTCGGGCTCCAACAATACTAATTATATGCTGTTCTTTTAAATTTATGTTGCCAGATTGGAAGAGTAAAAGAGGGCCATCTATACAATGTTTTAATTTTTCAGGATATTCTTCTTCTTCTTTAAAATAAGTAACCTTAATGTTATTCGATTTTATAAATTCAATTTCTTTTTCGGCTTCATTTAAATGATTATTTCCAAACAACTCCTTTAAAATAACACTTCCAATACCATCAATTTTAAGCAAATTCTGCTTTTTTTCTTTTAAAACAGCCTCGGCAGAACCACAGTGATTTATTAAACGTTTTGCTATAATGTCTCCAATATTAGGCACATGTTGTAGCGCAAGAGTATAAAGCAAATCGTTTTCTGTCATGTTAAGTGTTTGATTTTGAAACTGCAATAAACACATTTTTCGAATGTTAATAAATAGTCAAGGCAAATTTTTATTGGAAAGTAAAAAATTTTAACTTTGTTTTTATGCAATTAGAAACCTACATAAGCGATTTACTTTACAGATACGAATGTGTTACTATACCAAATTTTGGGGCTTTTTTAACACAACGAGTGTCTGCAACCATTGATGATAATACAAACACATTTTATGCACCAAAAAAAGTGGTGTCTTTTAATGAGCAAATACAAAAAAATGATGGCTTATTAGCACATTATATTGCTGATATTGAGAAAATTCCTTTTGAAATTGCTAATAAAAAAATAGCAAAACGTGTTAAAATTTTAAAATCTTATTTAACACAAGGTGAAACACTTACATTTAAAAACATAGGTGAAATAGTATTTAATAGCGAAGGTAAAATTTTGTTTGAGCCTTCTTATCACCTAAACTACTTAACCGATTCTTTTGGATTAACGCAATTTGTGTCACCATTAGTAACTCGTGAGGTTTATAAAGAAGAAGTAGAAACTATTGAAAAAGTAATTCCTATTGCTGTAACTACAGAAAAGCGTAAAACCAGACCATATTTAAAATATGCTGCTATCGCTTTTATAGCTTTAACATTAGGTGGATTGGGAGCTTCAAAGTTTTATGTAAACCAAATTGAAACTCACAACCAATTAGCTCAAGAAGAAGCTACTAAACAATTAGATTCTAAAATACAACAAGCTACTTTTAGTTTAAATCCGCTTCCTGCAATTACCTTAAATGTTACTAAGCAAACAGGAAATTACCATATAGTTGCCGGTGCTTTTAGAATTGAGGAAAACTGCGATAAAAAAATTAAGCAACTTAAAGCAGATGGGTTTAGCCCTAGAAAAATTGGGGTGAATAAATACGGATTACATCAAGTGGTTTATGGTAGTTACGAAACAGGAGCAGAAGCCTTAAAAGCTATTCGTGAAATAAGAAAAACACATAATAAAGACGCTTGGTTACTAGTTAAAAAACTAGATTAGTTTTTAAAATTCACTACTTTAATATGTACCTTTGCGGCATTATATAAAAACTCATAATGCAAGCAAAAACTCCCGAAGAATCAAGAACGATATTGACCGATATGGTCTTACCTGGTGAAACCAATCCTTTAAATAATTTATTTGGTGGCGAATTGCTAGCACGTATGGATCGTGCAGCAAGTATTTCAGCAAGGCGCCATAGCCGACGTATTGTTGTAACGGCTTCTGTAAATCATGTAGCCTTTAATCATGCAGTTCCTCTTGGTAGTGTTGTTACTGTAGAAGCTAAGGTTTCTCGTGCTTTTAAGACGTCTATGGAGGTGTTTATTGATGTTTGGATAGAAGACCGAGAGTCTGGTAAAAAAACTAAAGCAAATGAAGCTATTTATACGTTTGTGGCTGTTGATGCAACCGGTAGACCAATTGCAGTTCCTGAAGTTATGCCTGAAACCGATTTAGAGAAAGAACGTTTTGCTGCTGCTTTACGCCGAAAACAATTAAGTTTACTATTAGCGGGTAAAATAAAACCGAATGAAGCTTCAGAGCTTAAAGCTTTGTTTGATTAATAACTTTATTATTTGAGCGTTACCTAAAGGATGGGCTTTTCGTTACAATCTTTTTAAAATTTATGAGATCCTGAACCAAGTTCAGGATGATGCTTTACATCACATTTTATAAATCCAGTTTGCTGGATTCTCGGTGCTTGTTCCTTTAGATAAGGTGAATCTTAAAATCGTTTCTCCATTTGAAGGGTTAGTAAACACTTCTCCTATTACTTGTTTTGTTTTTACTTTATCTCCTTTTTTAACGTAAACATGAGATAAGTTTCTGTAAACCGTTAAATAATTTCCATGACGAATCATCACTATAGGGTTTACGTTTCTCATTTTAAGAACTTCACTTACTTCACCATCAAAAATAGCCATTACTTTAGCGTCTTTTTCTGTAGCAATACGAACGCCATTACTTTTTATAGTTAATGATTTATCAATAGGGTGACGTTGTGTGCCATAACCTAACTTAACATAACCTTTTTCTACTGGCCAAGGCAGTTTGCCTTTGTTAGATATAAAATTAGATGCTAAAACCTTTTCTTCTGGAGTTAATGCAAAATTTGTTGAATTTGTAGTTTTAGTAACTCCAGGTTTTTTATTCGATGCCGCAATAGCTGCTTTAATAATCTTATCTATTTCTCTATCAATTCTATCGGCTTCTCGCTGTTTTTGTTTTATTTGAGAAGCATACATTGATAAATTTTTTCTTATAGATTTCATTAGAGTCTCGTGCTCTTTACGCTCTGATTCTAATGATTTTTGTACCACTCTATTTTCTGTAATTAGCTTTTTCTTGTTTTCTTGTTGCTTTAATAAATTCTTATTTATTTCCTGTAACTCTAGGGTTTTTGCCTTTATAGTTTCACCTTGCTTCTTTTGATGGTCTGAGTATTGCTTTATATACTGCAACCTTTTATAAGCCTGTTTAAAATTGTTAGAAGACAGCAAAAACATAATTCTACTCTGTTGGTTTTTGCTTTTATAAGACTTAACAATCATGGTAGCATAATCTTCTTTTAACGCCGTTAACTCATCTCTTAGATTGGTGATTTTATTTTGGTTTGAATTAATTTCTCGAGTTAATAAATTAGCTTGCTGGTTAGTGACTTTAATTAAATTAGACAGTACACTTATTTTATAGTTAAAATCTTCAATAAGTGATAGTTGCGATTTTTCTTTAGACTTATTTTCTGCACGCAACTCATTAATTTTTTGAATTTCTCTTCGTAATTCCTGACGGCGTGTTTCAAGCTCTTTTTGCTTATTATTCTGAGAAAAACTTAATGTGCCACATAACAAAAAACATAGCAACAATAATGCTTTATATGTACGTAGTTTAATTATCATTAAAGCTTTATCTCTTTAAAACCAGAAGGTATTTTAAACGGAAATCTTAAATCTTCGTTTAAGGATACATTTTTTAATTCTAAATTTAGAATAATTTCTTCATTAGCCTCTACAGCTATTACCTTAATATTTTCGGGTAAAATCTGTTTTTCAACTTCTTGATGCGAAACATAATCAATCTGTAAATGTCTAAACTCTTTTGGCTGACTAATTTGTTGTGATTTTACTTTAAAATGAGTTGGGTCTAACAAGAAGAATATTTCAAATAATTCGCGTTGATTTTTTGGTTGAAGAACGTAAGAACCTTCATTAACAGAAGTTTTATAATCGCCATTTTTTAAATTAAAAATGGCCTCTCCAAGTAATAAATTTTGAACCTTTTGAAAATCTAATTCTGTTCCTAATAAATTACTTAAATATTTGTAATCGCCATCAAAATAGGTGTTGTCTAACTTATTATAAAAACTAACTCTTTCTGGTGTAACCAAAGCTCTTATAACCGAAAACGTAGCATTTATCCACAAAAACTCATCCTTTTTTGCTCTAAAATTTACGGTGTGTGCTTGTGTTTTTCCATTTTGGATAAGTGTTATTTTAAGCCTTGACTGAAGCGTATTAAAATTAGGATTTTGTTTTGTGTTTTCTTTTATTAATTGCTTAGTAGACAACTTATAATTGGCTTCTCCGTTGCTAATTGTTTTTGCAGATTTACAACCAAATGCAAAAACCATAAATAAGGTTAAAATGATAAGGGAACGTTTATTCATTAATTAGAATTTTCTAGTTGTTTTGCTTTATCTGTAAACGCTTTTGCTTTAACAGTATTGTTTAATTGCGTGTAGGCTTTACTTAATTGGTTATAGAAATCGGCTTCCATTTTAGTATCGTCTATAATATAATCTAATCCAATTTCTAAAGACTCAATAGCCTTTTTAGGCTGGTTTATTGCATTTAATGCTACACCATGTATTAAATAAAATAATGGTTGTGCTGGATAGTTTTCAACCGCTTCGCTACTCATTTTTTCGGCATCATCATACTTCTGCAAATCTAAATACAATAGCATAACATTTCTTAATACATTAAAATTATTAGGCTCTAATTGTAAAGCCGTTTCAAAATATTCTAATGCTTTTGCTTTGTTATTTTTTGCTAAATGATATTGCCCTAATTCAATAAGTGTTTTGCTATTGTTAGTGTCGCTAACCATAGCTGTAGCTTCTACCAAATCTGTTTCGTATTGTGGGTTTTCACTAACAAACTGAACGAAATCAGTTAACACTTTAAGCTTTGCTTCGGGTTTTATTTCTGTGCTTTTAACCACAATTTTCATAGACTCAATAGCCTTTTCAGCATCATTATCATCTAAATAAAACTTATATAATGCCAAATGTACCAATTGCGAATTAGGGTTTATTTTAAGAAGTTCTTTTGCAGTTTCAAAAGCTTTTTCTTTTTCGTTGTTTTCGCTGTAGCGGAAAATTAATGCTAAATAATTCGACTCTTTATCTGGATTATTCTCAACTCGTTCTTCTAAATTTTTAATTTGATCTTTTTTACGACCGGTAACTTTATAAATTCTATTTCGAAGAATATCACGAGATATCGAAACACCAAATTCATTATCTAGTTCATCTAAAATTTCTAAAGCATCATCGTATTTTTCAACTCTAACATAAAGCGAAGCTAAATCTTCTTTATAATCTGGATGATATTTAACAAGCTGTTTAATTGTTTTTATAGCTTTATCATGTTCGTTTTGCGATACATAGAAACCATATAATTCATCTAAAAACCATTCGTTATCGGGCTCTTTACTTACTGCTTTTTTTAGCGCATCTTCAGCAGCACCAAAATTTTTAAGCTTATTATAATTTTTACCTAATTCAAAATATAAGACAGGTACATCATTATTTATATCAAGGCATTTTAAAAGAGCTTCAATAGATCTGTCATAATTTTCAATACCTTTTTGTTTTAAAGCTTCATAAAAAAGTTCTTGAAACTCATCCTCATTATCACCTAAATCGTCATTAGGTTTCACATTAAAATCTACTTGCGCATAGTTAGTCAGCGGAATTAATATTCCGAAGAAAAGGAAAAGAATGTAGATTTGTTTTTTCATTTTACCTATCTGCTTCGACAAGCTCTTTATGACTTATTATTTCAAATGGTATTCCAAACTTAAATTAATGAGATTTCTGCTTTCGCAGGAATGTTATTCTAAAACAGAATAATCTCCAATGCTTATGCTTGTAAAATCGCCATTGTATTTAACATGATTACCTATCATGGCATTATCTAAATTAGCATTTTTTATAGTGGTATGCGTTTGAATTAAACTATTTTTAACGTTTGAATTTTCAATAACACAACTATTACCAACTGAAACGAAAGGTCCTATGGTTGTATTTTTAAGCACCACATTTTCACCAATAAAACAAGGTTCAATAATTTTTGAATTCTCTAATTTTGCCGATGCAGCTACTAATTGTTCTTCTGCATCTGCTTTTAAAAACCCAAGCATACGCTGGTTAGTTTCTATGGTTATAGCTTTGTTCCCGCAGTCCATCCATTCGTCAACAGTTCCTGTTTTAAAAACTTTACCATCTGCCATCATACGTTTTATACCATCGTTAATTTGATATTCGCCACCATTCATAACGTTTTCATCAAGAATTTCTTGTAGTTTTTCCTTTAAAACTGCAACATCTTTAAAGTAATAAATCCCAATTACAGCTTGGTCACTAACAAAAGTTTCTGGTTTTTCAACCAGTTCAATAATTTCCTGTTTTTCATTAAGTTTAACAACTCCATAAGCCTCAGGGTTTTCTACTTGCTTTGTCCAAATAACACTATCTGCTTCTGGGTCTAAATCAAACTCTGCACGAATTAAAGTATCTGCATAAGCAATTACAGCAGGACCCGATAATGATGGTTCTGCACACATAATAGCATGTCCAGTACCAAGAGGTTTATCTTGACGATAAATCGATGCTTTAGCACCTAAACCTTTAGCTAAGTCTTCTAAACTAGATACCACATCGTCACCAAACCATGCAGGATCTCCTAAAACAAATGCAATTTCTTCGATTGGCTGCTTTAATACTTTAGCTATATCTTTTACAAGTCTATGAACAATTGGTTGACCTGCAACAGGAATTAATGGTTTTGGTACAGTTAAACTATGCGGGCGTAGACGTGAACCACGTCCTGCCATTGGTACTATTATTTTCATTTAAATTTATTTTTTATTTTACTCCAGTACTCCCAAATCCGCCTTCACCACGTGATGTTTCAGATAATGTTTCCACCGCATTCCACTCGGCGCGTTCATGTTTTGCAATTACTAATTGAGCTATACGTTCGCCATTTTCAATTGTGAAATCTTCATTTGAAAGATTTACAAGAATCACACCTATTTCTCCTCTATAATCGGCATCAACAGTTCCGGGAGCATTTAAAACCGTAATTCCTTTTTTAGCAGCTAATCCGCTTCTTGGGCGAACTTGAGCTTCAAAACCTATTGGCAATTCTATAAACAAACCTGTTTTTACAATAGTTCTTTCTAAAGGTTTTAAAATTATAGATTCATTGATCTTAGCTCGTAAGTCCATACCAGCAGATGCTATAGTTTCGTAATGAGGTAAAGGGTGATTGGATTTATTTACTATTTTAATTTGCATGTTATCGTTTTAACAATTGTTTTATTTCGTTCTTTTCTGAAAAATAAATGATTCCCAAAAATACAATTAACATCGTTATTCCAATGATATAATTTCCTCTAAATTGATAAAATGATATAACAGAAAAAACAATTGAAAGTATTAAATACAATGCTATTTTTTTAAGATTATAGGGAATTGGGTAATATTTTTTTCCGAAATAATATGATAAAAACATCATAATTGAATATGCACATAAAGTTGCTATTGCTGAAGCTTTATAACTGTATTCTTTTATAAAGAAGATGTTAATAGCCAAAGTTACAATCGCGCCAATAATTGAGATATATGCTCCAAATTTAGTTCTATCTGTAATTTTATACCATACAGAAAGGTTGTGATAAATACCTAAACAAAAATTTGCTAACAGTATTATAGGCACCACCCACATAGCTTCCCAATAAGCTTCATCTCTTACAATTACTAATTTTAATATATCTGCAAAAACGACTACTGTAAGTAAAATAACAGAACCGAAAGCCACAAAAAATTCTAATATTTTTGCATAATTTTTTTGAGGATTTTCACTTTTAGCATGACTGAAAAAGAAAGGTTCTATGCCCAATCTATAAGCAGTCGCAAACAGTGTCATAAACAACGCTATTTTATAACAAGCTGAATACATACCAATATCAGTTTCTGCTATATTAGGAGGCAATAATTCCTTTAGTAAAATTCTATCAAATGTTTCGTTTATTGAAAACGCTATACCCGCAATTAGCACTGGCAAAGCATAACGAAGCATTGTTTTCCATAATGCAGAGTCAAATACATATTTGATTTTTGTGTAAAACGGAAACATTAAAACTAAAGTCACCGCACTTGCTATAAGGTTTGCTATGAAAATATAACTGATTTCAAAATTTGGTTTATAAAGACTTTCAAAAAAAGTGCTGCTTGTAGCTAAGTCTTTTAACGCTAATAAGAAAAAGAGATTTAACCCCAAATTGATAACTACATTGAGTATTTTAATTACAGCGTAACGCATTGGTTTTTGTGTGGCTCTTAACCACGCAAAAGGAATAATAACCAAGGCATCTAGTAGCAATATCCAAATAACTAAATTGATATATTTTACATCAATATCAATATAACTCGCTACTTGATTTTGAAATATTAACGCTAATACGAAAAATGCAATTGAAGAAACAATTAATGAAATTGCCGATGTGCCTGTAACACTTTGTTTATCATCTTCTTTATTAAAAAACCTAAAAAAAGCAGTTTCCATACCATATGCCAAAACAACATTAAATAGTACGAAATACGAAAAAATAACAGACACTTTTCCATATTCAGATACTGAAGATAGAACACCTTTTGTGGTATAAAGCGGCACTAATAAAAAGCTCAGCATTCTTGGTAATACCGTTGCTAAGCCATAGATAAAAGTTTGCTTAAATAAAATTTTGAGTCCGCCCAAGGCATGGAGTTTTTGTTCTGCTAAAAATACGTTTTTAGCTAACGTAAAACAAAGAATAGTTATGGCTTGTTAGGCTGTGCTCTTGGATAAAATTCTGATTGCTTCTTAAAAACATTAGATAACTTGTAATATTTTGTGTTTTCACCTTCTTTATAGCTTATCACACATTCATCCTCTTTTAATTCAAAAGGTATCTTTTCAGGTAGTTGAGGCGCTTTATTACCATATTCTGCATATGGCTCATTACTCATAATAATGTCTTCTTTTTGATTCATTTCAGTCTTAAAACGTCCAACTAAAAGCGAGTCATTTACATACTCTAGTTTTGTTTTTTTATTTTTAAAGTAGACACTGTCTAAAACTACTTTATTAATATTTGCCTTTATTGGAATAAATAAATTGAATCCTGCTCCACCACCTTTAACACCTGCTACCCAATTTTGATAATGCGCATCTCCAAATTCTAAAGGTGCTTTGTCTTGTAATTTCATAGTGCTTACACATTGAGAAAAACTCATTGTTAAAATAAACATTAAAAATAAAATTGAAATTCGTTTTTGTAAATTCATGATAACAATTTGAATATTATAAATATACAATTTCAAAATTGATGCCAATAAAAAAGCCTTACTAAAAAGTAAGGCTTAATTTTATAACTTTTCTATTAACTTTCTAATTATTCAAGGCTTCAGCACCACCAACAATTTCTAATATTTCATTAGTAATGGCTGCTTGACGCGCTTTATTATATGTTAATTTAAGCTGATCTCTAAGTTCTGTTGCGTTATCAGTTGCTTTATGCATTGCTGTCATACGTGCACCGTGTTCGCTTGCAAAAGAATCTCTAATGCCTTTATATAATTGTGTTTTTAAAGACTTAGGAATTAATTGCTCAACGATTTCAACTTTAGATGGCTCAAAAATATAATCTGCGTTTACATTTGCAGCACCTTCAACAGGAACTATTGGTAAAAACTGCTCCGTTAGAACTATTTGAGTTGCTGCGTTTTTAAATTTATTGTAAACAATTTCAATTTTATCAAACTCTTCCGCTACAAATTTATCCATTAATAACTCAGCTATTTCAGCAACATTATCAAAGGTTAAATCATCATAAACATCACTTTTATTAGCTACAACTCTATTGGTTTTTTTAAATGCATCATTTGCCTTTTTACCAACCGCCAAATAAGATACTTCTTGATTAGCATAAGTTTCAGAAGTCAATCTGTTAACTTCTTTAATGATATTCGAATTAAAAGCTCCTGCTAAACCTCTATTAGATGTAATCGCAACAATTAAAACTTTTTTTACTTCGCGTTGCGCAGAAAATTTACTTCCAGAGTCAGCATCTAAAGTAGCACTTAAACTTTGTAAAAGCTCTGTTAACTTATCTGCATAAGGTCTCATAGCTGTAATAGCATCTTGAGCTTTCTTTAACTTAGCAGCAGATACCATTTTCATGGCACTGGTAATCTGCATCGTTGAAGATACTGATGATATTCTGTTACGTATTTCTTTTAAGTTTGCCATAGTTCAAATTATGAATTATGAATTATGAATTATGAATTTTTGATAATTGAAACTAAAAGCTTTATCAAAACTTCACAATCTTCTCTTAATTTTAAAGGAACTTCAAAAATATTAGTTTCTTCTATAACGTTCCAACCAAAAGGATGTTTCGTCAGCTTCTTTAAGAGCAATTCCTAATTTATTTTTAAAATCTTTTGTGCTGACACCCCTTTGTGATTCTCTCACATTTGCACCTATACTAGTGCCCGATTTCAGCAATTGATTTGCTATTTCAAAATAACGTTTTTCTTTGAGTTCTTCAGCATAAGTAACAATATCACAAGCAAAATAAAAACTTTTGTCTACTATAGCGTTGCCACTTTTTTGATAACTCATAATTCTTAATCCTGAATTCTTAATTCAGAATTAGTTTCTATACTTTCCTGATAAATCTTTTGCTACAGCTGTTAATGTATCTGTAACTTCATCAGTTAATTTACCTGCTTTTAAAGTACTTAATACACCTGCGTGTTTTGCTTTTAAGAACTCTAAATAATCTCTTTCAAATTCTTTTACTTTTTCAACAGGAACGTCTCTTAACAAGTTTTTAGATCCTGCATAAATAATAGCAATTTGATCTTCAACTTTAAATGGATCGTTTTGCGCCTGCTTTAAAATTTCAACATTACGTTTTCCTTTTTCAATTACATTTAAAGTAACCGCATCTAGATCTGAACCGAACTTAGCAAATGCTTCTAATTCACGGAACTGAGCTTGATCTAATTTTAATGTACCTGCTACTTTTTTCATAGATTTAATCTGTGCGTTACCACCAACACGAGATACTGAAATACCTACATTGATTGCTGGACGTACACCTGAGTTAAATAAATCTCCATCTAAGAATATCTGCCCGTCTGTAATAGAAATTACGTTTGTTGGAATATATGCCGACACGTCACCTGCTTGAGTTTCAATAATTGGAAGTGCTGTTAACGAACCACCACCTTTTACTAAAGGTTTTAATGAATCTGGAAGGTCATTCATATCTTTCGCGATCTCATCATCATTGATAACTTTTGCAGAACGCTCTAATAATCTAGAGTGAAGATAGAAAACGTCACCTGGATACGCCTCACGTCCTGGTGGACGACGTAATAATAACGACACCTCACGGTAAGCAACAGCTTGTTTAGATAAATCGTCATAGATAATTAAAGCTGGACGACCTGTATCTCTAAAATACTCACCAATTGCAGCACCTGCGAAAGGAGCATAAACTTGCATTGGTGCAGGATCTGATGCATTAGCCGCAACAATAGTAGTATAAGCCAAAGCGCCTTTTTCTTCTAATGTTTTAGCAATTAAAGCTACTGTTGATGCTTTTTGACCAACGGCAACATATATACAATATACAGGCTCACCTGCATCGTAAAATTCTTTTTGATTTAAGATGGTATCAATACAAACTGCTGTTTTACCTGTTTGACGGTCGCCAATAACCAACTCACGTTGACCACGACCAACAGGAATCATTGCATCAATAGACTTAATACCTGTTTGTAACGGTTCTGTTACAGGCTCACGGAAAATAACTCCAGGAGCTTTACGCTCTAGAGGCATTTCGTAAGTTTCTCCAGAAATAGGACCTTTACCGTCTATTGGATTACCTAAAGTATCTACAACACGACCAACAATACCTTCACCAACATTTATAGAAGCGATACGACCAGTACGTTTTACTGTTGAGCCTTCTCTAACTCCTACTGAAGCTCCTAATAATACAATACCAACATTATCTTCTTCAAGGTTAAGTACAATACCTTCTAGTCCGCCATCGAATTCTACTAACTCACCATATTGAGCGTTAGCTAATCCATAAGCACGTACAATACCATCACCTACAGTTAATACAGTTCCTACCTCATCTAATGAAGCTCCCGCTTCAAAACCTGAAAGTTGTTGTTTTAAGATTGCTGATATTTCAGCTGGTTTTACTTCTGCCATCTTATTATTTATTTAGATATAAATACCTTAGTTTAATGTAAATTCTCTTTTTAGTTTGTTAAGTTGATTTGCAACACTTGCGTTGTATTGCACGTCTCCAACTCGTAAAATGAAACCACCTAAAATGCTTTCATCTATAATATTTTCTATTTCAACATTTTTTCCAGTAAGCTCTTTAGCTTTAGCCAAAGCTTTTTTCTCTAATTCTGGAGTTAATGCTATTGCTGTTGTTACAGTTGCAAGCTCAATACCTTTTGATTGATCGAATAACTGATTATATTTTACAGCAACATCACTTAAAATGTTTATTCTGTTATTATTATTTAAAATATCGATTAAGCCTAATGTCGTTTTATTCGATTTTTTGAAAACCTCTGATAAAACTGATTTCTTTACTGAAGAAGATACTACAGGGCTTTGAAGCATCTCGCTTAAATCTTTACTTTCTGCAATAGTATTAGCAATTAACTTCATATCATTATTCACAGCATCTGCTGATTTTAGATCTGATGCTAAACTTAATACTGCTTTTGCGTAACGTATTGCTGCTCTTGCTCCTGACATTCTATATTAGTTTAATGATTTTTCACCTAACATAGTTTCAACCAATTTTAATTGTTTGTCTTTGTTAGATAATTCTTCGCGAACCACTTTTTCTGCAATATCTATAGATAATCCTGCTACATGACTTTTAAGTTCTGCCATAGCAGCTTTCTTTTCGCTTTCAATAGCAGCTTGTGCTTGCTGAATCATTTTATTTGCTTGCTCTTGAGCTTCCCCTTTTGCATCTTCAATCATCTTATTTTTCATGTCGCGTGCTTCTTTTAACATCGCTTCACGCTCAGCTCTAGCTTCTTTTAGTAACTTTTGATTATCTGCCTGAAGGTTTTCCATTTCTAATTTTGCTTTTTCAGCAGAATCTAATGCATTTTTAATACCTTCTTCTCTATCGTTAACAGAATCTAAAATTGGTTTCCAAGCAAATTTCTTTAATAAAAGAATTAATGCTATAAATAATACAGCTTGCCAAAAAAACAATCCTAATGAAAAGTCTTCAAATAATTTTCCCATAATAATTTATATTTCTAAAAACCTAATGTTTAATTTAAAAGAACAGCTATAACCAACCGTTATAGCTGTTTCTTAGTTTGTTTTAGTTTACAGCAAATAATGCTGCGAAACCAATACCTTCAATTAAAGCCGCTGCAATAAGCATAGCTGTTTGAATTTTTCCTGTAGCTTCAGGTTGACGAGCGATTGCTTCCATAGCAGAACCACCGATTCTACCAATACCAATACCTGCTCCAATTACTACTAAACCTGCACCTACGATAGCTGGAATTTCCATAAAATATATATAATTAATTAAACATTCAATTTATTAATGTGCTTCATCATGATGCTCTTCAACGGCCATACCAAAGTATAATGCTGAAAGCACTGTGAAAATATATGCTTGTAAAGCTGCAACTAGCAACTCTAAAATAGCTAAAACAAATGCTAATAATAGCGACAATGAACTACCCAACCAATTTTGGAATAAAAATATCATCCCTATTATACTCATTAAAACAACGTGTCCTGCTGTAATATTAGCATACAAACGAATCATTAAAGCGAATGGTTTAATAATTGTTCCTAATAACTCTATTGGTGCTAATATTATTTTCATTGGAACTGGCACACCTGGCATCCAAAAAATATGCTTCCAATAGTTTTTATTTCCTGAAAACGTTGTGATAAAATATGTTATAAGCGCCAAACACAGTGTTACCGCTATATTGTTTGTTAAGTTCATTCCTATTGGCGTTAAACCAAATAGGTTTATTATCCATACAAAGAAAAACACTGTTAATAAATAACTCATGTATCTTTTGTAATGCTTCTCTCCAATATTAGGTATTGCAATTTCATCACGCACATAAAGCACAATAGGCTCTAAGAAACGACCCGTACCTTTTGGCATACCGTTATTATTTTTATAAGCTTTAGCCATTCTGCTAAACATGAAAAACATAATTCCGAAAACCAAGAAAATTAAAGAAACATTCTTTGTGATTGAAAAATCTAAAGGCTTTTCATTTGTAGCGTGATGGTCCTCATCCTCAATAATCTCTCCATTTGGCCCATCAACCTTGTAAATTTTTGAGTGATGTAATTTGTAGTAATCACCACCAACTTCTGCAACAGTTTCACCGTGATGAAATTTAGATGAAGAAAACACTTTTAAACCATTATCCCATAAAATTACAGGCAACGGGAATCCAACATGTTTAGATTCGCCTTCATCTGTTGTGTATGAAAACAAATTAAAATCGTAAGAATCTTTTAAGTGGTGTTGAATATATTCTTTTACTTCTTCCTTTGTGGTTTTACCGGTTTTTTCTTCACCGTGACCCTCTTGCTCTTTTCCATAAGAAGCAAAGGTTATTAAAAGTAGAAATAATGTTATTGGTTTTAAAGATATTTTTCTTCGCATATCACTTTAAATAATAGTGGCTTAAAAATCGGTGCAAAGGTATGTTTTTATCTCAAAAACAAAAACAATTTTGCTTTTTATTTCTACTATCCTTTTTATAAGAATAATTAATAGGCTTAATCAAGTTTATTAAGCCATTTGCTAAGGCTTACAGATTCTAATATTAATCCAACAACGTAAGGCACGAAAAATGCTGCAAACTCTAACTTAGTTATAACATTATCAATCTTATAAAAAGGGTAAAACAAAATAAAAAAAATAGCAAACTTTAAAAAACTGCCTGCTAAAAACAAAAACCCTAATTGACTCTTATACTTTTCTTTAAGCAAATAAAGTGCTCCAAAAATAACTATGATTAAAATAAGATTTACTACATAGGATAACACTATCCTGTTTTCAAACATCGGTAAGTTTAAAATGTTTAATATGGCCAGATGAATACCAAAAACAATAGCTAAAACTAAAATAGCTTTTATTGAAAAACTTAAAAAAGGGTTGCTCATTAATATTTAATTCTATTGACTTGTTTAAGAACAGCATAAAGCGAAATAGCTACACCAAGAAGTGTCATTATTATAACGTATAGTTTATCACCGTCATTATAATTCGAGTCTAACCATTTACCCAACAATACAAACAAGTAGATAGTTATACCCATTTGAATGCCAATTCCTGAGAGAATTGCTACGTTTTTAAGCTGTTTTTTCGGTTTCCGATTTTCGTTGGTGTCCGCCATTATTTATGTCTTTTACAGCACCTTTCATCATGCAAGTTACATTAAAATTAGCTCCAGGTTCTACCGCTAATTTAGCCACAGAAACTTCACCTTCTATATGTGCTGATGCCTTTAAAGTTAAAGTGCCCGACAAAGCTAGTTTACCTGAAAATTTACCTTCAAAATAAGCATCTGTTCCTTGCAACGTGCCTTTTATTAAACCTGCTTTACCTACTACTACTTTCCCAGAGGTTTTAATGTTGCCTTCTATGGTTCCGTCAATTCTAAAATCGCCTTTACTATTAAAATCGCCAACTAATTTCGTGTCTTGTGCAATTATATTTTGACTTGATGTGCTTTCTGCCATTTGTTTGTCTTTTTTACTATCAGAGAACATAATGTGTTAAGGTTTTTAATTATTATCTTTATTCATATAAGCATCCAAATTTTTATGAATTTGAATGATTTGATAGTTTGTAGATGTAACTACAAAATATGGGACGTTTATTTTTTTCTTGTCTTCTTTTGTTAGTAATTGATCAAAAGTTTTTGCAACTGTACTTGTTTTTAATCCGTGAACAATTACAAAAGTTGTTTCAGGGTTATAAACATCTATAGATGATGTTAAATCGTAATACCGAACATTTTCTAAAACCTCATCTAATGTCTTTTTAAAATTTGAAATTTCCTCTTGTTTACTACTTTCAAATTTAAAAATCACTTTGTAATTTCTAGAAATACTATCACTTTCTGCAACAAAATCTTTACTAGCTAGTTTAGGTAAAATATTAGACTCTATGTTTTGAGCTTGTTTACCTTCTGGAGTATTAGCATAAGTTATAGCAAGGTAATTTATATCCTTACTGTAGGCTTCATAACCATATAACCTTCCTGTAGCAGTTGCTTTTAATAATTCTAGTTTAGGTACAATCGGTTCGCCGTCAAAAGTGTTAATATAATCTTCGCTTTTAGAAATAACTTCTACATATTCTTGATTTTCATGCTGAAGATATAACGCTTCGTATAAACTCTCCGGACTATTTTCATCCTTATCTGAAACCAATTCTGGGTTCTTTAAAATGGTCGCATATCTGGACTCAGGATACGATGAAATAATATCGTTTTTAGCAATTGTGGCCTCATCGCTTTCGCCTAACAGTTCATATATTTTGAATAGATTGTATTTTGAAGGTAACACTAATCGTTCTTCTGGATTGCTATTTAGCAGGTTTTCAAATTTACTTTTCGCAAGTTCGTATTCTTTAAACTTCTCTTTATAAATTAACCCCAATTGATAATAAACATAATTTCGTTCCTTAGAAATACTATCAATTTCTTTTTCTGTTGAAGGAATTTTAGAGATATAAAACTGTGGGTCGAATTTCTCTTCTTCTGAAGCTGAAGCTATCAAATCATCTGCTGTAATATCGCCATTATCAATTCCTCCTGAAATTCCTTTACTAGACAATCTCCAGTTGTCTTCTAAAGCTCTGTCTCCCCAAGTTTTTACAAATTCATTTTTACCATAAGCCACTGTTGTGGGATTATAAAAATAAAACATTGCTGCTTGTCCAGGTAAACCAGCTCTTTGTGTTTGATTTCCTATAGTATTATTTGCAGTTACTAACCCAGTATTGGATTTTGCAGTTTCTGCTTTTTCTTTTTCTTCTTCAGCTTTAATTTTTAACTCTTCAATAAATGAATCAAAATAAGCTAAGCGCTCTGCTTCTGATAAATTTACCAATGTTAAAACACTATCGTTTGCCTTCGCTACAGCTTCGTAATAAATAACATCTTCTAAGTTGTCTCGCTTTCTTTTAATAACACGATAGGGTTTTGAGTTAAGCACAAGATTTCCCATAGTGCTATCGTAATATTTACCTGCATCTGCATATACAGAAGCATCAAAATTCATGTCTCCAAGAATTTCATAATTCTTAGCTTTTAATAATTTATCTAGAGAGTTTGTTCGTAAAGACTTGTTGTAATAGGCAATAGCCAAAGAATCTGAATTACTTTTTAAATGAAATGTACCTATTTGATGATAAATTTTATCTAAAAAGGGGCGATTTTCTCTATTTTCTTCAAGCTCTGCAAGTAATTCTCTAGCCTCAAGTTTATTACCGTTTTCGTAATCGAAATTTTTAATTTTTTCAAGGTGTGCGGTAATCAAATAAATTCTAGGAGTTTTTCTGTTGAGTTCAATTACCTTATCAAAAGCAATATTAGCACTGTCTTTATAACCTAATTCATTGTACAACTGCCCTTGAATAAATCTATAACGCCCACGCTCATCATTACTTTTTGTTGCATTTGATGCAGTTTCTAATAGCGTAATAGCAGTATCTATTACTTTTATATTTAAATAGGCTTGAGCTAAAATGGATGTAGCATCGGCTAAATCTTGACCTTCAATCTCTTCTTGCTTTAATAAACGTTTAAGGTTTTTTATAGCTAGCTCATCATTATCTAATCGAATATTAGCCTTTTCACGCCATACTTTAGCTTGATTAATTTTATCGCTTGCTGGATATTTATAAAGTATATAGTTAAAGGCTTCAAGTGCAGGTATAAAACGCTGATCGAAATATCTGGCTTTTCCTAATAATAAATAGGCCTCGTCTATTTGTGGGTTTTTTTCTTTCCCACTAATATTCATGCTGTGTTTTTGAATGGCTTTAGCTGCTTTTTCTTCTGCTCTAGCAAAACTTTCGTTTTTAGATTGCCCTGGTAGAACAATGTCTTCAAAAACTTGCATGCGCTCTATAGGTAAAACTTCCCAGTAGTTATCAAAATAAGCTTCGTTAAGGTTATTTCTACCTTCTTCTAAAGCATTATAGCCATTGTATAGCGTATTAAATTCTGCAGTAATCGCATGAAAATTTCGATTGATAAACTTGTCTTTTTTTCTGGAGCAGCTTGCCACCAAAAAAGTAGAAAACAAAATAACTAGTATGGGCTTAAAAGATGTTTTCAATGCTGATTTTTTAGTATAAACAATAACTACAATCTCTTGCTATTATTATATATAGTGGTAAAAATAAGCATCTTTTTCAATTAACCTATAATATGTGGCATGAAATACTAATTTGAGAAATGCGCTTCTAACTCTTTTAATGTAGCTTCACTAGTTTTTAAATCTTTTACAACTTCTCCTTTTTCTAACACCACAATACGTTCGCAAACATCGGTAACATGCATTAAATCATGACTAGAAATTAAAACGGTAACGCCTTGCTTTTCGCCTAAATCTTTGATGATGCCTTTAAGGCGGATTTGTGTTGTTGGATCTAAATTAGCAAAAGGTTCATCTAAAATAATAATCTCAGGATTTCCAATAAGAGCAGCCACAATACCAGCCTTCTTTTGATTTCCTTTACTTAAATCACGTAAATATTTTTTTTGCCCTAATATTTCGCCGTGAAAAAAGTCTTCAAACTGAGAAACTAGTTTATCTACATCGGCTTTATTTTGCCCACGTAACTCGCCTATGAAATAAAAATATTCTTCGGCAGTTAGATAACCTATTAAAAAGCTCTCGTCAATAAATGCAGATGTAAAAGGTTTCCAGTCTTCACTTTCATTTACCTGTATATTGTTGCTTTTTATGTGGCCTGTTGTTGGTTGAATTAAATCTAAAAGTAAACTGAAATAGGTGGTTTTTCCAGCTCCATTATTTCCAACTAAACCAAAACTTTGACCTTTAGGAATATCTAAAGACTCTATATTTAAAACTTGGTTGCCACCGTATTTTTTTGATAAATTATATGTTGTAATCATGATTGTATTTGTTAGTTGTTTTGATCGAAAGCATCAATGATTTTATATTTTGATTCTAAGTATTTTACTGTAATAGCTTTCATTAATTTTTGATGAAGCACAATACCTACTACTCCAATAATTGATATTATTAAACAGGCTATTTCAAACCCAATTAAAAAATAAAACAAAGCAAATAATCCCATTGGAAGAATCAACAAAGGAATCCCTATAAGCCACTGTACTGCGCCCGTGCCTTGGTAATTAAATGCTGCTTTTTGTGATAAGTCTATTTTTTTTCTGTTAAACGAACCTCCATATAAAATTACATGGGTGTTTACGCCAATATTATAAATGGCACAGGCAAAATGTGCCAGTAAAATTTTCCAACCAAAAAAGACATAAGGAATACCTAACACGAATAATATAACTACACTTACAGCCATTAAAGTGAATTTAGATTTTAAATACTGTTCGTATTTAATATTCTGGCTCATAAGTAATTTGTAATAACCGCTATCCCAAGCTGGAATAAATTGACCAAAATTAATTAAAAAAATACCTGTTGAGAAAACACCAATAAAAACAAAAAACCATTCTTGATTTTGATACGTGGGTTGCGGATAAAAAAACAATCCGTAAAGTAATCCTATAGCCATAATCCAAACTGCAGACTTGGTTCGTTTGTTACGCCAAATCAACTTTAAATCTAATTGCATAAATGGTGCTATATCTCCAAAGTTTTTGGTCCACTCTAGATTAGATGCATTTACCTCTTTTACTTCTGTTTTTAAGCCACTATCTAAAAATAATTTCTGTCTTAAAATCTTAAAGTTATAAATGTAAAGACCTATTAATATTAAAACAGGTATTAGAATAAATATAGGCGTTTCATAAATTGCTGTAATTCCTTTAGAAAGCGCTCCAGAAATATTTATGATTTCAAAATAATTTAACCCATAAAGTGCACCAACAAAAAGAATAATTGGCAAAAAAGATAATTCGGTTTCTGCCGATAAGCTTTCAATAATAAAATTAAGAAAGTTATTGATTAGCGTTAAAAGTATTATTGTTAACAACCAAACTAAAACTGTTGTTGCATCATAACCGCTATATATAAGTTTAATACTAAAAGGAACAACTGCAAATAACGGCAGGAAATTAAAAAAAGATAACGCTGATTTCCCTAAAACATAATTTACAATTTTACCTCTTTTAATTGGTAAGGTTAATAATGGCTTTACACTCATTACTGGTAATTTTTGGAAGAAAAACCGAATAACTAAGTCGCCTAAAATCCAAAAGAATATCAATCCGCTAAAAGCTACTAAGGGGTCTAAATCCGGGTATACCTTCTTTAAAATTTTATCCATAAAAAATCCTATGAATAAAAACATACCCATGAAATACAGGGCAAAAAGACCCATAAATATTTTAATCCCTAAGCTTTTTCCAAAACTAGCAGACCTAAAAAAAGACTTCCATTCTAAATTTAAAAAATGCTTTATCATAGCTTTTTTTAGTTATATTTTTGGGCAATAGCTTGAACTTCCATACCCCAACTCTGACCGAACATCATCGCTTTTTGTGTTAATCCAAGCTGTTTTTCTGCTAATTTTTTTCCTAAATTAGTATTATAGAAAGCTACCAATTCTTTTATTTCATCTTGAGTAAACTCTGCCATGTATAAGTCTGCCATTTTATCGTAAAGTCCAACTAAAGTTCCATTAGCTTCTTTAATATAAGCCTCTTTATTTTCAGCTGAAACCATGGTTCCAATTTGGTCAATAGCATTTTCAAAGGCTGCTCCGGCTCCTGTAAGCTTTAAAAACTCAACTGTTTCGTTTTTAAACTCAGTGTTTTCTTGCGCATTAACTTGTACTACAGTAACTAAAGCGAATAAACATGCTAGTAAAACTTTTCTCATAATCTTAATTTTTAATGGTTAGTATTTATGTTTTTTAATGAAACTTAATATGTTGGTAAACTTTTTAGGTGAATTGTTACAAACAAAGTTAAAATTTGAAATTCAACTTCACTATTTTTGTTAAAAATAATTATTCATGTCATCATTTCATAAACTTGCAATTAAAGACATTCAAAAGTTAACCGATAAATCTATTAGTATTTCTTTTGATGTTCCAGAAAATCTAAAAGACACCTATGCTTTTAAAGCTGGTCAATACATTACTTTGAAAGCTTTAATTAATGGCGAAGAAGTGCGACGCGATTATTCGTTATGCGTTTCACCTAAAAGTGGTGAGTTAAAAGTAGCCATTAAAGAAGTTGAAGATGGAACGTTTTCTGCTTACGCAAATAATATCTTAAAAGTTGGTGACACTTTAGAGGTAGCTTCACCAAACGGGCGTTTTATTTTTGAACCTAACGACAAAAAAACTAAAAACATTGCTGCTTTTGCTGCAGGAAGCGGTATTACACCAATTTTAAGCATTATAAAATGTGCTTTAGAAGAAGAAGTACACAGTCAAGTAATTTTGGTTTACGGTAATAAAACAACCGCAGACACCATGTTTTTAAATGAGCTTTTAGAACTTCAACATCAATATAAAGACCGTTTTTCTATTCAGTTTGTATTTAGTCAACAAGATGAAGATGACTCTATTTTTGGTAGAATTGAAAAAAGTACGGTTAATTATGTCATGAAAAACAAACACAAACATATTGAGGTTGATGCTTTTTACCTTTGCGGGCCAGAAGCTATGATTCATACTGTAAAAGATGTTTTGACTGAGCATGATATTGATGAAAACAGAATTCATTTCGAGCTTTTTAAAGCATCAAAAGCTGCTGAAGCTATTGAAATGGAAGAAAGCCATGTACCAGCTGGAAAAACAAAAATTACCATTACAGTTGACGACGAAACTGCAACTTTTGAAATGTCTCAAAAACAAACCATTCTTGAAGCTGCTTTAGACGAAGATTTAGACGCACCATATTCTTGCCAAGGCGGAATTTGTAGTAGTTGTTTAGCACGAATAAAAGAAGGCGAAGCTACTATGAGACAAAATAATATTTTAACAGAAAGTGAAGTTGCCGAAGGCTTAATTTTAACCTGTCAAGCACATCCAACAACCTCAACTATTGTTGTTGATTATGATGATGTTTAAAATTCCTGTGAACGTTGTATCTGATTAATTTATCTCACTTTGTCATGTCGAACAAAGTGAGACATCTCATTAATTTTTTCGTAAAAATCTTTAAAATTTATATGATGCTAGCTAGTTGTGAGATTTCTCGCTGTGCTCGAAATGACTGAGAAGTAAAAGCTAATGTTTAAATAATAGATTTTATTTTCTCTACAACAATTTCAGGTTCAATACTTCCTGCCGCTTTTTTATAGTTTTCTGGATATTTATTTCCATAAACCGATGTTGGAATTAATGGAAATTCTTTTCTGTTTGGTAACAAGCAATAAGCATCAGGTTGATTAAAAGGTGTAAAACCAGCAAACGGATGTGTAACACCCCAAATAGTAACCACTTTTACACCCAACATTGCAGCAACATGTGCATTTCCAGAATCCATAGAAAGCATCACATCCAAGTTAGAAATCAAATCTAGTTCTTCGTCAAGCGATAATTTCCCTGCAACATTAACCGTATCTTTAAAGCTGTTTTCAAAATTATTCAATACTTCAATTTCATTTTTTCCACCTCCAAACAAAATCACTTTGTGATCTTTTGAGAGTTTTTCAATAACAACTTTCATTGCATCTAAAGGATACATTTTCCCTTCATGGGCAGCAAAAGGCGCAATACCAACTAGCTTTTTTGAGTGGTTCCCTATAAGCTTTTTAATAGTTTCATTTAAAATAGCTTTATTTGGAAATTGAGGTGTTGATAAATCAATAGGGAAACCCAAAGTACCAAACACATCAGCATAACGTTGATGCGTAGTTTTTAATGGTTCAAATATTTTACCCGAAGTTAATAACCGTTTTTCTTTTCTGCCTTTGTCTATTGATACAAAACGCTTGCATTTTATAAATTGTTTTAAAATTTTACTTCTTAAAACATTATGTAAATCTGCAACGGCAAAAAATTGATTATTTTCATTTAATTCACGTGCCAATTTATAGAGTCCAAAAACACCTTTATGCTTTCCTTTTACGTCTATAGAAAAAACACTTACGTTTTGTAAACCTCTAAAAAAAGGCGTGAAAAAAGGACGTGTTAAAACCGTAATTTTAATTTCAGGATACTGTTTAGAAAATGCGTTTAAAACTGGAACCGTCATAGCCACATCACCCATTGCCGATAAGCGTATAACGAGTATGTGTTTGGTTGTATTTGACATTAAGTTTCAGTTGAAAAAGTCTTCAACAAGTTCAGACTAGTAGCACTAATAACTTTGGATTTATTCCTTTTTATTTTTGAGAACGCAACACAGGATTCAACTCATCATCATTATACATTTTCATTTGCTTGTAAACCTTCATGTATTTGTCACCTTTTTCAATATCACTTAAAAGTGTATCAATAGCTGTAGATAAATCTACACGTTGTTCTAATAAGACGTCTAGCTTTTTTTGGCAAGCAGCTCTATGTAAGTCTGATGCATCTTTACGAGTTGCTTCCTCATTCATATGATATATCTTTAATGCCAAAATAGATAACCTATCTACTCCCCATGCTGGACTTTCTGTATTGATAGTGGCATTTTCTTTTGCTGTTACATTCTTATATTTTTCAAGAAAATAACTATCAATATACTCCACCATATCGGTTCTGTCTTGGTTAGATGCATCTATTTGACGCTTTAATGTTAAAGCTGCAACAGGGTCTATTTGTGGGTCTCGAATAATATCTTCATAATGCCATTGTACGGTATCAATCCAACATTTTCTGTATAATAAATGTTCTAATAAATCACTTTCCGCATAGGCGTTTTCAAATGGTTGATCTACAGTGTTAATAATGTGGTATTTTGTAATTACCTCTTGAAATATTTTATTGGCTTTGCTTGTAAACATGTTGTATTAAATTTTAAGAGTACAAATATACTCCATATTTAGTTAACTTTGCCTATGAAAAGACACTACAAAACATGCACATTCATAACATTTCTCAGCAAAATTCAATTTTAAATACATTTATTTCAGAAATAAGAGATAAAAAAATACAAAAAGACAATATGCGCTTTAGAAGAAACATAGAACGCATAGGTGAGATTTTGGGTTATGAAATGAGTAAGGTTTTAAACTTTAACACTGAAAATATTGAAACTCCTTTAGGAAATTGTTCTATAAATTTACCTAAAAACGACATTGTTTTGTGTTCTATTTTACGAGCAGGCGTACCATTACATAATGGGCTGTTAAATTATTTTGACACTGCTGAAAATGCTTTTATTTCGGCATACAGACACCATAAACATGACCCCGAAAGTTTTGAAATTATAGTTGAATATTTAGCGTGTCCAGATTTAGAAAACAAAACGCTTGTTTTAGCAGATCCTATGTTGGCAACAGGGCAATCTATGGTTGCTACTTTTGAAGCATTAAAGCCTTTTGGCACTCCTAAAGAGGTACATTTAATTAGTGTTATTGGCGCTCAAGAAGGTGTTAACTTTGTAGATAAACATTTTGACGATAATGTTCATCTATGGATTGCTGCTGTTGATAAAACTCTAAATGACAAAGGATATATTATTCCTGGGTTAGGAGATGCTGGTGACTTAGCCTTTGGAGAAAAACTACAACAATAAAAGTACAAAAGGAGCAATAACTAGCACCGATAAAAAAACTTCTTTAAACCATTTCTCATCTATAATTTCAACATAATTTGAGATTATTATGGCTAATGGTGCAAACAAAAAGAGAAATTCACTACCTGTTTTTTGAGCAGATATAATAACAATTAAAAAGCCTATTAAAGCTGCTATTATTATGATTTTAAAAGAGGCTCTTAATGCCTTTTTTTTCTTTTTTATGTTTTGTAAATAAAAAATAGAAGACCATATTCCAAAAGACAATAGAAGTGTAATGGCCACTAGGTACTTTACAGAATTATAATTACTAAAATCATAACTAACTTGAGGAGTCTCGCTAAATAACTTGAAAAAATCGTCATGCAAAGCAAAAGATACTGTAACTAAAATAAAATAAACTGTTAGAACTCCTAAAAAAGGTATAATCCAATGTCTGAAATTGTTGTCTGTATATAAAATAAAGGAGATTAATATTAGTGCAAAAAACAAAATAGACCAAAAATAAAACAGAGAAGCAATAGCTATCCAAAAACCAGCGTCGAAAAGTTTCTTCTTTGTATCTTTTTGAGAGCGTAAACTCATTATACGCCTAAGGCCAATAAGCACAAAAAAATTAGATATTAGAATATTTGAATGACTTGTTGTTTGTGTTATTAGTAATAAAAACAAGCTAAATAATAAAATTTCATAGTCGTTTTTCTTAGTTAAACTATTCTTACTTGCTATAAAATTTAAAAGTAAAATTGATGCATAAACTATAAAAAGCAAGGAAATTTGCTTCACTATAAAAGCCAAAGTAAAAGTTTCATTTATCAACTTTGTTTTAGCTATTAAAAAAGCCAAAAGCGTAATAAAAAAAATAATGATAAAATTTATTGGCTTAGATTTTTTAAAAATGCTTGTTATCATTAACTGTTTTTGTATTTTTGCTCTGTAAATATACTAACTATAAATGGTTAGAAAACAATAAAAACACCTTATGAAAGATTTCTTTTACGCTATACAAGATCTATTTGTTGATGTTCTTTTCGCTCCTTTTGACGCATTGAGAGCTTTAGAGTTAGAAAACTGGTTTGCTGCCAATACTATTTCTTGGATTTTTATAATTGTAGGATTTGTTGCCATGATTTATTGGATGGGACAACTAAGAATTTTTGATAAAAACAATGAAGAAGATAAAAGTATTTCTTCTCATTCGTTTCTATAAGTCAAACCCAATATCTTTACGATAATTCATCTTATCAAAATGTAGTTTTTCTATATTTTGATAAGATTTTTTTATGGCTTCTTGATAGTTGTTCCCGTAAGAGGTTATGGCCATAACTCTTCCGCCAGAAGTTACAATTTTACCATCTTTAATTTGAGCCCCGGCATGAAACGCTATAGAATCTTCAATAGCTTCTACTCCTGTTATTTCTTTTCCTTTTTCGTAAGCTTCTGGGTAACCACCTGACACTAACATTATAGTTGTTGCAGCACGCTCATCAATTTCAATACTAATTTCATCTAAAGTCCCGTTAGACATTGCCTGAAGAATTTCTACAAAATCATTTTTTAATCTTGGTAAAACAACTTCTGTTTCTGGATCACCCATACGTACATTGTACTCAATTACCTTAGGATCGTCGTTATCTACTTTTATAAGTCCAATAAACACAAAGCCAACATAAGGTAAATTGTCCTTTTTAAAACCACTTATTGTTGGTTTTACAATACGTTGTTCTATTTTATTTAAAAACTCTGGAGTTGCAAACGGTACTGGAGAAACAGCACCCATTCCACCTGTATTTAAACCTGTGTCTCCTTCACCAATTCTCTTATAATCTTTTGCGGTTGGTAAAATTTTGTAATTTTCACCATCAGTAAGTACAAAGCAACTTAACTCTATACCGTCTAAAAATTCTTCAATAACAACTTTCGTGCTTGCCTCTCCAAATTTAGCGTCAACAAGCATGCTTTTTAATTCAGCTTTAGCTTCATTTAAATCATTTAAAATAACAACACCTTTTCCAGCTGCTAATCCATCTGCTTTTAAAACATATGGCGGTTTTAGCGTTTCTAAAAATGTATACCCCTTTTCAACTGTTTTTTTTGTAAAACTCTCATAAGCTGCAGTTGGAATATTATGACGATATAAAAATTCTTTCGCAAATTCTTTACTACCTTCTAATTCTGCTGCTACTTTTTGTGGGCCGATAACCGATACATGTTTAATGGCATCATCATTTAAAAAAAAGTCGTGTACACCTTTTACTAACGGAGCCTCAGGACCTACAACAACCATTTTAATGTCTTCTTTTAACACTAATTCTTTAATAGCTTCAAAATTGGTTTCGCTAATATTTACATTAGTAGCAATTTCTGCTGTTCCAGAATTACCAGGAGCTACAAATAATTGATTACATTTTGGGCTTTGAGCTATTTTCCACGCAAAAGTGTGTTCTCTTCCTCCAGATCCTAAGATTAAAATGTTCATAGTGGTTTGTTGTTTGCGCAAAAATAAAACTAATGCTTCTATTACACGAATATTTTTTATTTACTTTACATCATTATTCTATTAGTTTGAAATTATTCGACCTTTCATTAAAATTAAGCGGCTTTCCTATTAGAAAAGCAGAACAATTATTGCAAGATATTCAGAATAAAAACACTTCTGATTTTGATACTTACGTTGAAACTAGAAAGCAAGAGATTGTTACTTATCACCTAAAACACAATAATTTCTATAAAAACTTCGCAAAAAATGTTAATCCATTAGATTGGAATAGCATTCCTGTTATGACTAAACAGAATTTACAACAGCCTTTAGAGTCTCTTCTATCTAATGATCTATCAAAAAAAGATGTTTACATAGATAAAACTTCTGGAGCGTCTGGAACGCCTTTTATTTTCTCTAAAGACAAATTTTGTCATGCTTTAACTTGGGCGGTTATAAGGGATAGGTTTGGGTGGTTTAACATAGATTTTAACCAATCTATACAAGCTCGATTTTATGGTATCCCATTAGACAAAAAAGGTTATTACAAAGAAAAACTAAAAGACTTTATTAGTAATAGAACTCGATTTAATGTTTTTGATTTAAGTGATTTAGCTTTTGAAAATTGGCTAAATGTTTTTAAAACTAAACAACTAGAATATGTAAATGGCTATACAAGCCCAATAGTTCAATTTGCTAAGTATTTACAACGCAAAAATATTATACTAAAATCTGCTTGTCCGTCTTTAAGAGTTTGTATAGTTACTTCTGAAATGCTTTTTGAAGATGACAAAAAACTTATGGAAACACAATTTGGTGTTCCTGTAGTTAACGAATATGGTGCGTCTGAACTAGATTTAATAGCTTTTCAAAATCCCAATGGAGAATGGCAAGTAAATAGTGAAACCTTATTTGTTGAAATTCTTGATAATGATAACAATGTGTTGCCATACGGTGAAGAGGGACGATTAGTTATAACTTCACTTTACAATAAATCTCAACCATTTATACGTTACGATATTGGAGATATTGGAATACTTTCAATAAATAGTACTTTTAAAAAGCCTATTCTCGAAAAACTAATTGGTAGAACTAATGATATCGCTGTGTTACCTAGTGGTAAAACAGCAGCAGGTTTAACCTTTTATTATATTACTAAAAGTATTATTGAAAATGATGGTTATGTTAAAGAGTTTGTTATTGAGCAATTAAAACTTGATACTTTCAAAATTATTTATGTGAGCACAAAAGAACTATCAGAAGAAAAAATAAAAATGATTACCGCAGAAATGGAAAACTATCTTGAAAAAGGACTAACCATTCTCTTTAAAAGACAAGACAAATTAATTCGTTCAAAAAGTGGTAAATTGAAACAGTTTTCATCCTACTTAAATTAAAATACATGAATATTACTATTGTTGCTGGTGCGAGACCAAACTTTATGAAAATTGCACCCATTATTGAAGCCATTCAAAACAAAAAAAAAGAAGGTTTTAATATCAATTACAGATTGGTACACACGGGGCAGCATTATGATAAAAACTTAAGCGGAACTTTTTTTGAAGAACTAAATATACCCTTGCCAGATATAAATTTAGAAGTAAAAAGTGGCTCACAAGCTGAACAAACCGCAGCAATAATGATTGGTTTTGAAAAAGAATTAAATGAAAACCCATGCGATTTGGTTATGGTTGTTGGTGATGTAACCTCAACAATGGCATGTACAATTGTCGCAAAAAAAGCCCATATAAAAGTAACACATGTTGAAGCAGGAATACGCTCTGGAGATATGCGCATGCCAGAAGAAATTAACAGAATTGTAACCGATAGTTTAACCGATTATTTTTTTACCACCTCAACCTATGCCAACCAAAATTTAGAACAACTAGGTGTTTCTAAATCAAATATCTTTTTTGTGGGTAATGTCATGATTGACACCTTACTTAAAAATGAAAATCGTTTAAAAAAACCTAATCTTTGGGATCAATTAAAGTTAGCAAATAAAAAGTATTTGGTAATGACGCTTCATAGACCAAGTAATGTAGATGAAGAAAAACAACTGAAAGCATTAATTACTCAAATTGTAAAACTTGGTAAAGATTTCCCTATCATTTTTCCCGTACACCCTAGAACTCAAAAACTTTTAAATGAATTAAATTTAAATTTTAAAAACCTACATTATGTCAATCCTTTAGGGTATTTAGAATTTAATTATTTGGTTAAAAATGCTTTAGCAGTTATCACCGATTCAGGTGGAATTACTGAAGAAACTACTGTTATGAATGTGCCATGTATTACTTTGCGTGATAGCACCGAACGCCCTGAGACTTGTGATATTGGAACCAATATTTTAGTTGGTAATGATTCTGGGAAAATTGAAAATGCTTTTAAAATATTACTTTCTGGCACATGGAAACAGGGAAGTATCCCAAAGTTATGGGACGGACAAGCAGCAGAAAGGATTGTTCATCATTTATCACATATTTTTAAATTATAAATGAAGGATATTCTCATCATTACTAATTATTTTCCACCTGAAACTGGAGCAGCTTCAAATCGTATTTTTCATTTAGCTGAAGGTTTGCAAAAACATAATTTTAAGGTTTCAGTAATTACACCTTTACCAAACTATCCTAGAGGTAAAGTGTTTAAAGATTATAAAGGTCGATTTAAAGTTTATAGTTTAGAAAATAGTATTTCGATTTACAGATTATGGATTTACGCAAACAATTCAAAAAATAAACTATTGCGTCTTATTGCAATGCTATCGTACAGTTTTAGTTTAATATGGTTTTTTCTTTGGAATAAAATTCCTAAAACAGTTATTGTACAATCACCACCTTTACTCGTGGCTTTTATATCTATGATTTTTTTACGTTCAAAAAAAAGAAAACTCATTTTAAATGTAAGTGATTTATGGCCTATTGCAGGTTTAGAACTTGGTGCTTTAAAAAAAAATTTTAGTTATTCTCTATTAGAAAAGATTGAACTGTTTAATTACAAACATGCCGATTTAGTTTTAGGACAAAGTGAAGAAATACTAAGCCATGTTAGGTCATTATTTTCAAAAAAAGAAATTTTCTTATATCGAAATTATCCAGATTTTGATGCTCCTGAAATTTCAGAAAAACCAATACAAACGGGAAAGTTAAAAATGGTTTACGCGGGGTTATTAGGTATTGCTCAAGGTATTTATAAATTATGTCAAGAATTAAATTATACCTATATTCAATTTCATATTTATGGAGCAGGCTCTGAACAGCAAAAAATTGAAAACCTGATTTCTAACAATCCAAAACACGATATTGTTTACCATGGTGAGGTCACAAGACAAGAATTACACAAAAAGCTTTTAAATTACGATTTAACCATTATTCCTCTATTAAATAGAATTTACGGTTCTGTTCCATCAAAAATCTTTGAATATGCCCGTTTAGGGATTCCTATGGTGTATTTTGGTGGTGGTGAAGGAGAAAAATTAATAGAAAAATTCAACTTGGGTTGGGTGGCTCAATCTGGCAATTATAATGACTTAAATAAGGTTTTATCTCAAATTAATCCATCTGAAGTCAATTCAAATATTAGAAAAGAAATACAACAAACAGCTTTCGAAAACTTCAATTTTAATTCCCAATTAAAATTATTAATTGATAAAATTTAATATGCTTTTTCCTCTCCCTTTAAAGCGTTTAAAAAGGTTTGAATCATAATTTTTAAATCTAATAATAATGACCAGTTTTCAATATAGAAGATATCATATTTAACTCGATTAATAATATCTTTATCTGTTTCTATTTCGCCTCTAAAACCACTTATTTGAGCTAAACCTGTAATACCAGGTTTTACAAAATGGCGGACCATAAATTTATCTACTTTTTGAGCATATAAATTTGTATGAGTAACCATATGAGGGCGTGGGCCAACTACTGACATATCCCCAAAAAGAACATTAAAGAATTGTGGTAACTCATCAATACTTGTTTTTCGAATAAATTTACCCATTTTGGTAATACGCATATCTCCTTTAGTCGCTTGAGCTGAATGAGCTGATTTATTTGGGGTCATTGATCTAAATTTATAGCAATCAAATTCCTCGTAGTTAAAACCATTCCTAGACTGTTTAAAAAACACAGGTCCTTTAGACTCAAGTTTTATTAATATAGCTAAAATTGGTGTTAACCATGAAAGCACAAATACAATAATAAAAGAAGAGAATATGATGTCAAAAAATCTTTTAATAAACTTATTTACAGATTCTTGTAAAGGTATTGCTCTTAATGATAAAATTGGGATATAATCATAATACTCATATTTGAGTTTTTTAGCATAAATATCCTTATTATCAGGTATAAACTTTAACTCTCTTAAGTTATTATCAGCAAAATCAATTAATCTATTAATTTGCTTATTTGACAATTCTGCAACTGAAAAATAAATTTCATCAATATTATTTTCAATGATATAATTAAAACAGTTATTTAAAGAAAAACTTTCAGAATCAGTATTAAACTGTGCTTTAAATTTATAACCAAAATCTAATCTCGTATTAAAAATCTTTATTAATTGTCTAGTTTTTTCGTTTTTACCAATTACAATAACATTTCTTGTATTACGACTTAAAACCGATCTGTATTTTTTCAATAAATAAAGATTGAAGAATTTAAAAATAAAAATTAATGCGAATATGGTCAGTAAATAATTTCCTAATGCTAATCTACTAATATTAGGTTGCTTAAAAACTCCTATGAAGGCATAAAGTGCTAAAGCAAAAAGGATTATTTGTCTAAATAAAAGCGTAATAATTTTAATGATTTTTGTATGTCTCTCTACTTCATAAAAATAGTTTCTAACCGAAATAAAAATCCACACTAAAGAAATATACAGGTTAAATATATATGCATTTTTAAGATTTATGTTAAAGAAAAAAACAGTCGTATTTATTATGACTAAATCTATAAGCCCAAATAAAGGTTTAATTAAATTTGAATATCTACCCTGTTTATAATTCACTTTATTTTTTTATATGATCTTTAAAATCTTTATGGTCACTTTTGAATAACTCTTCTTTAGATAAATTTTTAAAATAATCAAATGTTATTTTCATTCCTTCAACTCTATCTACTTTCGGTTCCCATCCTAGTAGCTTTTTAGCAAGACTAATATCTGGTTGTCTTTGTAAAGGATCATTAACAGGAAGGTCTTTGTAAATTATTTTTTGGGTAGTACCAGTTAATTTTATAACCTCTTCAGCAAAATCACTAATTGAAATCTCATGTGGATTTCCTATGTTCACTGGATAAGGATAATCACTTAACAACAATCTGTAAATTCCTTCCACTTGATCGTCTACATAACAAAATGAACGTGTTTGAGAGCCATCACCAAAAACGGTTAAATCCTCCCCACGAAGTGCTTGCCCCATAAATGCTGGAATTACTCTGCCATCATTCAGTCTCATTCTTGGTCCATAAGTGTTAAAAATACGAACAATCCTTGTTTCAACACTATGAAACCTATGATATGCCATGGTTATAGACTCTTGAAAGCGTTTTGCTTCATCATAAACACCTCGGGGTCCAATTGTATTTACGTTACCGTAATAATCTTCAGTTTGTGGATGTACTAATGGGTCTCCATATACTTCTGAAGTAGATGCAATTAAAATTCGTGCGCTTTTAGCTTTTGCCAAACCTAATAGATTGTGTGTGCCTAATGAGCCAACCTTTAATGTCTGTATTGGTATTTTTAAATAGTCTATAGGACTTGCTGGGGATGCAAAATGTAGAATATAGTCTAACGCACCTTCAATTTTAATAAACTCAGTTACATCATGCTCTATAAATTCAAAGTCTGGATTTTCTATTAAATGTTCAAGGTTTTTTTTATCGCCAGTAATGAAATTATCCATTCCAATAACATGATAACCCTCTTTTATAAATCTATCACATAAATGCGAACCTAAAAAACCCGCTGCACCAGTTATAAGAATTTTTTTCATTTTACTTTTTTATACTAAACTTTCGCTCCACTACCTATTTTGTAACATAGAAAACCTATTTTTTCTAGTAATTTAATATCTAAAATCCCTCTTCCATCAAAAACAAAGGCCGGCTTATGCATATTATCGTATATTTTTTGCCAATCGTAAGTTTTAAACTCATCCCATTCAGTTAATACTGCAATTGCATGCGAATCTTTAGCAGCTTCATAAGGACTAGATTGCCCTTTTAATAGCTTTCGATTTTGTTCTGAACTACGCGTGTTTAAATAGTCTAAATCTGCATAAATACGTTCTGTATTAACTTTAGGGTCATAAACATCAATCTCTGCTTGTTCATTTAATAAATTATCAGCTACTTTTATTGCTGCAGATTCACGTGTATCGTTAGTATTTTTTTTAAACGCCCAACCAAAAAATGCTATTTTCTTTCCTGAAACAGTATTATATAATGTGCTTACAATGTTATCTGAAAATCTATTCTTTTGATAATCATTTATGAGAATAACTTGTTCCCAATAATCTGCCACTTCATTTAAACCATAAGTTTTAGCAATATAAACCAAATTTAAAATGTCTTTTTGAAAACAAGAACCACCAAATCCTACGGAAGCCTTAAGGAATTTTGATCCTATTCTACTATCCATTCCAATGGCTTTAGAAACTTCGTTTATATCTGCTCCTGTTTTTTCACAAATAACAGACATTGCATTGATTGAGGATACACGTTGCGCCAAAAAAGCATTAGCAGTAAGTTTAGACAGCTCTGATGACCAAACATTAGTTGTTAATATGCGTTCATTAGGAACCCAATTAGCATATACGTCAACTAATGCGTTAATAGCTTTTTGTCCTTCTTCACTATTATCACCTCCAATTAAAACTCTATCTGGTTTCAATAAGTCTTCTACTGCAGTTCCTTCAGCCAAAAATTCAGGATTTGATAGTATTTGAAACCGAACACCATTGCCTGTGTTTTCTAAAATGTTTTTTATAGCTGATGCTGTTCTTACTGGTAGAGTTGATTTTTCAACAACTATTTTATCTTGTTTTGCAACTCTGGCTATTTGACGTGCACATAACTCGATGTATTTTAAATCAGCCGCCATTCCTTTTCCTTTTCCATAGGTTTTAGTGGGCGTATTAACCGATATAAAAATCATATCAGCCTCGTCTATAGCCTTATCAATATCTGTAGAGAAAAACAAATTTCTTCCTCTGGCTTCTTTAACAACCACATCTAAACCCGGTTCGAATACTGGTAATTTATTTAAATCGTTATCGTTCCACGCGGCTATTCTTGATGCATTAATATCAACAATGGTAACTTTTATGTTTGGACATTTTTGCGCAACAACCGCCATGGTTGGTCCTCCTACGTAGCCTGCTCCTATGCAGCAGATAGTTTTTATTTTCATTAGTATATTTTAAGGTTACAAACGTACAAAACAAATATATTATATAAGATTTTCTTTGCTTTCTTTAAAGCTTTTATATTTGCTTAAAATAAATTCTTTTATTTCACTTTCAAACCTTTCTTTTGAAAATCTTATTGCATTTTCTCTTATCTCTTTATAATCAAAAGTTCGTGTTTCAAATTCATTAACCGCATTAATTATACTTTCTTCTTCTTGCTTATAGAAAAAAATGCCCGTTTTGTTTTTTATAATTGTTTCTAAAACACCTCCTTTTCCAAACGCAATTACCGGAGTGCCACATGCCTGAGCTTCCACTGGAACAATACCAAAATCTTCTTCTGCAGCAAAAACAAAGGCCTTTGCTTTTTCTAAATATTGACTTAATTCATTACTTTTAATAAAACCCAATAACTCAATATTTTGATTAGCTATTTTTTTTATTTTATTAAACTCAGGTCCATCTCCAGAAACTATTAATTTTTTGTTTGGTATCTTATTAAAAGCTCTTACAATTAATTCCATTTTTTTGTATGAAACCATTCTTGACCCCGTAAAATAATAGTCGTCTTTTTTCTCAACCAATCTAAAATTATTAACATCCACAGGAGGATATATAACAATACTATCTCTATTATAAATTTTCTTTATTCTCTTAGCTACGTATTTTGAATTTGCAATAAAGTAATCTACTCTATTTGATGAGATAATATCCCAAATTCTCATTTTATGCAAAACATATTTTGCATAAATACCCTTTATGCCTGTTAAATTAGATTCCTTTAAGTATTGATGATATAAATCCCAAGCGTATCGCATTGGAGAGTGACAATAGCATATATGAAGTTGATTTTGATTGGTTAAAACGCCCTTTGCAATTGAAGCTGATGAGCTTAAGACCAAGTCGTATTCATTTAGATTAAATTGTTCAATCGCATTTGGAAATAATTGTAAAAATTTTCTATGATTAGATTTTGAGGTTGGCAACTTTTGAATGAAAGAGGTGTTTGTCTTTTTATTATTTCCTGTAAATATTACCTCTCTGTCTTTATCTTCTAAATAATCAATTAATGCATAATGATCAAAATCTGGCCAAATATTATTAAACGATTGAATCACCTTCTCAGCTCCTCCATTTACATAATACCAATCATGAATTAATGCTTTTTTCATATACGATTAAATTTTAATTGCTTTGTCTTTAAAAGTTTTCATAGTAAAGAATATAGATATAAAATTAAAAAAAATAATACCTTTAATTATACTTAACATAGACTCTGTTGATATAGCAATAGCAAAAACAAGAACAAAGAGGAAATAATATATATTAAAATTTTTATAAAGTGGTGAAAATATTAAAACAAATAAGCTTAACAATCCCATTACTCCTAAATCGATATAATCCTTCAAATATTGATTGTGTAAATCTACTCCTTTGTAATTGATTCTCGTATCATTAATATTGTGTATTATTTCAGAAAAGTAAACAGCTCCCCCACCCAATCCCTCGCCTAATATGAAGTGATTTGCTTTTATTTTGTCGAGGGCATAAGGCCAGAGAAAAAATCTATCATCATTAAAAACCCTACTAAATTTACTTAATAAAAATCCCGATTGAAACATAAAAATAAATAGAAATAAAAAAAGTAACAATAAAAAAAAATAAGTTGTTCTTGTTTTATTATTTATACGAACATTTTTTAAATGTGAAAAAACTATTGCAATTAAAACTAAAAATTGACATATTAAGGCATTTCTTGCGCTTAAATACACTAGATAAGTTGTCAAATAAAATATTGCTAGTACACTTAGAACAAATTTCTTTTTATTGATTGCTGATAAGATATTTTCTGATAAAATTATAGTTGCGGTCACAATAAACAAGCCAAAATAGGTCGGGTGAAAACCAATTAAATGAGGAAACTTCCATTGCAAATAATTTTTGTTCATCGTCAATAAAAACACTTTTTCATTTACACTAAAATTCAATAATAAAATCAGAGACCATATTGAAATAATAACAACTCCAATCACAAACACATTCCCATAAAAACGAATTTTGAGACTATCCCAATTATTAAAAACCATAATAACTGGAATAATTACAAACGGTATAAGCCTTTCCAATTGTTTAAGCGCATTAGCTTTATCTTCTGTGAATAAAAACCCTGCAAAAAAAGTTAATACGTAAAGAAGATAAGGGTAAAATATTTTTTTCTTCTCCTTAAAGTAACTAAAATCTCTTTCAAACACAATCCAAAACAATGAACATAATATCAAGAAATATGGTATCAGTTTAATTGAAAACAAACCAATGAATATAGTTAAATTCATTAATAGTATATTAATGAAACTTGAATTAAGATATGGCTTAAAAAATTTAATCATATTCAATGAAAATCTTTTTTGTCTAAAACTACTTCCTTATAAATGTTTTCTGTAGAACTTACCATTTTATAAAGATTAAATCTATTTTCAAAATCAACTATGGTATTTTTAGACATTCTCTGGTAAATATCATCTTGATGAACAAGTTTTTTTAATAATTCTTTAACTTGTTCTAGGTTTCCTTCCTCAAAAAGGTAACCGTTAAAACCTTCAACAACCACCTCATTATTACCAATCACATTAGTTGCTACAATTGGTATTCCTAAGGACTCAGCTTCTAAAAGAGTAAGAGGGAGGCCTTCCCCTCTAGAAGTAGAAAGAAAGATTGGTTTTTCACGGTGTATTTGATTAAAGGGATTTCTATTAAACCCAAAAAACTCAATATTACTTACATCTTCAACAATTGCTTTTCTTTCTAAAATGCCTTTTTCTTCTCCATCACCTATCCAAAGAAAATCAAAACACTTTAAATTCTTAGCAACTTGAAATGCAAATTCCATATTCTTCTCCGGAGAAAACCTAACTATTGACACAATTTGTATTCCTTTCTTTTTTTTATTATTTGAAATATGAGGAGTTATAACTCCATTGTAGATTACAATGATTTTGAATTTGTTTTTTAATTTAAAATATTTTACAGCAAGTTCTTTCTCTCCATTTGATACGGCGACATAAAGGTTTGTAAAATGTTTCAAAATTCTTTCTATATATATATTTCTTAATTTACTTTTAAAACTTTTTGCTTTTAAAACACTACCAACTCCGTGAAAGGTATGTACTACTAAATATTTTCTAAAAATGCTCTTTAGTAACCTAGAATATAAACCAGCCCCTTTACCATGAGAATGAATAACTGTAATATCCTTTTTCTTTAAAAATGCACAAATATTAAAAAATGATTTTACAGAAAATTTCCTAAATGGAATCTCAATTATTGATTCAATCTTCTTATTATTTTTCCATTCATCATATAATTCACCTTGTTTTGGACACACCAAAAAAACTTTAAAATACTGTAAATTAATATTATTAATCAATAAATCTAAATGAATGGGGCCTCCTCCAATATCTGCTCTACTCGTGATATACAAAATATTAATCATTATTAAATTTATTTGCATTAGAACAATAGAAATAAACCAAACCTAATTGCGTCATTAATAACTCGGCTATAATTGAACCGCCAGTAAAGTTTGTAAAAAATAATCCTATAACAAACGAAGAAAGAAATGACCCTACTTTCAAGTTTCTAAACTTTCTAAACTGAAGATATAATCCTAAGAAAAAAAGCAACAAAAACATTAATGAAAATATACCACCGTAACTAGTAAACATTAAAAATAGATTTTCTGGGACAGTAACATATTTTCCCCCTGTAACATAAGCGTAACTATCTATCTGCTCAGAAAACCTTGAGGGGTTGTAACCAAAACCTATAAAAAAAGATAGAGGGTTCAAAACAAGCATAGATATTATAATTTTCCATGTATTAAAACGAACATTAATACTCCCATCACCTCCATGCTCTTTAAAACCTTTAATAGAGTTAGAGATTTTATTTATAATTGATAATTCTATTTCATAATAATAAATTAACCAACCTCCAATTAAAATACAGAAAACAATAATACTACCAAAGTAAATAAGATTATTAATATTAAATTTTTTAAATAACAATTTCCTCAAAAAAAACATTAAGAAAACAATTATTATTAATAAAAAGGTTTCTCTAGAAGTTAAAAGCATAATATTTATAAAACAAAGTGTCAAAACAATCTTTGATTTAGCAATTCCTAATCCTTTATTAATAATATTTGATAGATTAAGAATTGAAATTAAAACTAAATAACTCCCATAAATACCATGGTTATTAGAAATAACTCCTACATTAAAATTTGACAAATCTAAGTATCTATTTGTGAAACCTGTTGGCATATTATAGGCAGAATAAGTTGCGATTTTGATAAATTGACTCCAACTTAAATTATGATGTAAGCTTCTATTATAAATAAAAAATATCAATGTAGCTAATATTAAAAGTATTGTAATATTGTTTATCTTATTTAAAAAATCAACCTTATAATAATCAGCAATAGCCAACAGGGAAATCAAATAAATTGAATATTTAAATAGCTTCAAAAGCCCTACGGAGTCAACAACATAAAAAAAAGATAAAAGTGTTGAAAAAATCATAATAAAAATCCCCAGCAATAAGCATATATATGGTAAAGTAATTCTTGAAAATTTAGCGGTAAACTTATTCTTAAAAACGAAATATACTACAATAAAGACTGGCAACAACAAATCTTGTGGTAACAGCATTACAGATGAAGAAACTTTAATTTTAATAGAAATAGGTATCAAAAGTAATAATATGAAAATATTTTTCTGAGCCCATTTGAAAGTACTTAAATTTAATCTCTCCATAATAATTTATTATAATTATTACTACTCAGTATCTTACTCAAGTAATTTAAAATCCTATTGAAATTAAAAAACAAGAGTTCAAAAATTATATGTTTATTAAAAATCTTATGTTTATTTAGACTTTTAAAAAGGTCTATTTTTATTTTTTCTATATTGGAAAGTTCAAGATTTTTTTCTATTTTAATTATCCTTAACTGTAAATTAGAATCTGAAGGGATTTCATCTAATATGCTTATCAGTAAATAATAAGTTCTTTTCAAATATTTCTTATACTTTTCATCTTTTATCATCATCAATGTTTGCTCTAAATAAAGTATGTATCCTGTAATCTGTTTTTTTATTTTATCAATATTTACTTCTTTAGATCTACTGAAATTGTAAAACGAATCCGTTTTTGATAAAGGGAAATACTTGTAAACTACACCATTAAATAAAAGAGCTCTAGTATGAATTTCTACATCTTGAAGCCTAGGAAATATTTCATTAAACCCATTAATTTTAAGTAAAAAACTTCTCTTCCATAAAGGGCTCATAGTTTGCCATGGATAACAGCCAATTAAAAAATCGCGTAATGGGTCTTTACTATATCTTGTTAACAGCATAGTTCTTTTTCCAATAATGGCGGTATTAAAAACTCCAAAGTCCAAAGCGGGGTTTTCTTTCATATTATTAATTCTATCTTCCAAACAATTTGGACTAACAAAATCATCTGCATCTAAAAACATTATGTATTTACCTGTTGATGCTTTCAAACCTTGATTTCTACAAACACTACCCCCTTTGTTTTTTGTATTCCTTAACATTATGGAAAAACGGTAATCATTGCTAATAAATTCATTAACAATGGTCATTGTCGAATCAACAGAATGATCATCAATTATTATACACTCAAACTTTTTATAAGTTTGAGCCATGAGCGAATTAATCGTTTTAATTATTGTGCCCGCGGCGTTAAAACAGGGTATAACGATTGATATTTCAAAATTTGAGTTCAATATTTTTATTGTTTTGAGATAATAATTAAAACGCTCAAAAGTACTTATCCTTTATTTTATCGCAAACAAAAAGAATATACTTTTTTTTCATAATAAAGGCGCCAATAACAAGAGATAAGAATAATAAAAATCCTTTATAAATTAGCATTATTATAGCGGTAAAATCAATTTTTACTAAAAAATAAAAAAATAAAAACAGAACTACTGCACTAACAAAACCTATTTTAAAAAATTTCAAAAAGTGCAATGCATTTTTTTTAAAGCCCATTTTGAATAAAAAAAAGAAACCTTGGAGAAAGTTTAACAAAAAAGCTATTAAAAGTCCATAAGCAATAAATTCTAAATCTTTAAACACTAAGACTCCAACTAAAATTGCAGTTACCATAAATACAGACGATATAAAACCTGAATAAAACAGCAAATTTGTCTTCCCTAGAGCTTGAAATACTGCTCCAGTACTTGAAAGTGTCATTTGAATCCATACTGTTAAAGCCAGTATTTTAAATATTGGAACACTCTCTTTCCATTGACTTCCATACATTAAATAAATTATCTCATCTGCTGAGAAATATAGAAAAACAGATAAAGGCATTCCTATAAAGGCCAGTATTTCTAAAATATTTTTATAACTGTTATAAATAACTTCAGGTTCATTTTGATATTCAGATAAAATGGGGTGAAGTACTGGTGTTATTACATTAGTGAGGTTTTGAACAGGGTACAACATAAGCCTATAAGCCCTATCATAAAACCCTAAACTGGCAGCCCCTAAATACTTTCCAATAAGAATATTATCCAAATTTCTAGAAAAAAAATTGATAAAATTAAATGCAAATTGAAATGATGAGTAAACCATAATCATCTTCATTCCTTGAAAATTAAAGCTTGTAGAAATTTTTAGTTTGGAATTATAAAAATTTATGCAAAATAGCATTATTGACTTAAATATTGCTCTATTAATTAAACTAAAATATCCGTAACCATGATATGCCTGATAAATTGCTATAATTCCTGTAATAACATTTGCAAATACAATAGTTCCTTCTACTTTTAAAAATTTCTTCTCTTTTCTAATTATAGCTTGCGGTACAATTTCTAGGGTAAAAAAGAATATTGCTATCGATAAATACTTACCAATTTTTATATAATCATCATTATTATAAAAATTTGCAATAGGGTACGATATAAATGAGAATATGATACTTGTTATAAGCCCTATTAAAATAGTATAATTGAAAATAGACTGAACATGCTTTTTTTCAAGTTTTTTATTTTGAATAATAGCAGTGCCAATTCCAATATCACTCAACAAATTAAAAAAAGAAGTAAAAACTAAAATAACCGCTACAATACCAAACTCATTTGGTGTAAGTAACCTTGCTAAAACAGCTCCTATTCCTAATTCAAAAAAAACATTTGAATATTTTGAGATAAAGGTGATTATAAATCCCTTTTTTATTTCATTATTGATCAAATTAATTTAGTTTAAAATATTCTTCATTTTTCGATAGAAATAAACAAGTAATCCTACAAATGGGAAAAATAATCTAAAAAAGAAAGTAGAATTTTTAGAAAACCAAATACAATAAAAAGCATTAAAAAATCCCTTAGGCCCTAAATTTTCATAATATTCTAATCTCCATGATTGCTTTGTATAAAAATATAATTGCAGCAGACCTTTTTGTAATAGGTTTACATTTAACTTTTTATAATTATCAAAAACTTCATTTAACAACCCATCTTTACCATAGCCCCAATCCTTATTTTCTTGTCCTGGTTGAGTAACTTTTACTGGGAACTTTGTGAAATGATAAGTATTACCATGTAAACAACTATAAGCAACAAAATAAATGAATAAATAAATGTTATTTACTTTATGAGTAATATATGAATCATAAAGACCTTCACGTTTTAAAACCAAGCCACTTAACTGATGACCTCTCCACGAATTTATGAAACAATTATAAAATCCACCTTTTGTTAATTTGTTCGCAAAGTTAAAATCTCTGCCGCCTTCTAAACTCTCTCCTGAAGTGTTAATTGCGACAAAGCTTGGTATTATACAATGTACATTAGTGTTTGTTTGAATATATTCAACTACGCCTTTTAAATAAGAAAATTCTAAAAAATCATCATCTCCCAAATACATTATATATTCTCCTTGAGCCTCGTTTAAAACAAAAAGCGCGTTTTTTTGTAATCCAATATTTTTATTTTGGGAAAAATATCTCAATTTTAAATCGGGATAATTATCTAAATAAGAAGTTATAATTTGATCTGTATTATCAGTAGAACAGTTATTTGATACAATTATTTCAATTTCATGAAACTTTTTAAGTTTAAATATGAAACTTTTTAAACTTTCTAAATTTTTTAATAAAAATTTAGATCTATTATATGTGGGTATTAAAATAGATAATTTCACTTAGTATCATTAATTAATTTAATTAATCCCTGCTCTGTCGAAAACTTAGGTTGCCATCCTAAAGATTTTAACTTTGATATATCAGCCCTTGAACTCATAATTTCATTATCTCTATATTCAAGTTCCCCAAACCTTAGATCTGTATTTGAATTTGTAATCGACTTAATTTTTAAAAGAAAGCCTTTAACAGATAGTGGCATTCCAGTACCTACCTCATACTCACAAAAGTTATGATCCTCCTTATCGAACAAATCTAAAACTAAAGAATAAGCGGATACAACATCCTCAATATAGATAAAATCTCTTGTTTGTTCTCCATAAGTTGTATCAATATAAGGCACATTATCAGTCATAAATTTTATCATTTTAGGAACAAATTTGCTAATAGCATCATTAGGTCCATACATATGATATATTTTCATATTTATAATCTTGCAAGTCTTGGCTTGAATTAGTTTTAGCCAGTCAATTACATGTTTTTTTGACAATGTGTATTCTGGTAAAAAAGAGTAATTATATTTTGGATTATTAAAAAAACTATCTGTATTTAAAAACACTTCCACATTATTCTTGATTGCTAATTCGTAAAGATCTATAGGTAAAACAACATTAGTATTTAATACTTCTCGTAAAGGCGTATTCTCTCTTTTATATACTGTTGCAGTATGAATAATACCAAAAATTTTGTTCTCCTCAAAAACTTTGTCCTTATCGTTAGAGCAATAAACTAAATAATCTTCTCCATAAATCCTGTTTAAATTATTTAATGAGAATTCTAGCCCAATTATTTTGTATTGGATTTTAAGAATACTTGCTAAATGACTTCCTAAAAAACCATTGATTCCTGTTATTAATATAGTTTTCATATTAGAAATTCAACCCAAAAAATTCTTCTAGTTTTTCACCAACAAACTCAAAATGTTCTTTTCCTAATCCTGGATAAATACCTATCCAAAAGGTGTTATTCATGGTAATATCGGTATTGATTAAATCTCCAACAATACGATATTCTAAATCTTTAAAATATGGTTGCTTCGTAAGGTTACCCGCAAACAATAATCTAGATCCTATCTTGTTCTGGTCTAAAAACCTCAATAAATCGACTCTATTTATTTCAGACTTTTCTTTTATAGTTAAAGGGAACCCAAACCATGATGGATTACTATCCGGTGTTGCCTCAGGAAGTTCTAAATAATCTGTTAGACTACTTAATCTATCTTTTAATAACCTAAAATTTTCTCTTCGCTTATTTATAAATTCAGTCGCCTTATCAATTTGAGCCAAACCACATGCGGCTTGCATATCTGTGATTTTTAAATTATAACCTAAATGTGAATACACATATTTATGGTCGTACCCAAAAGGCAAATCCCCATGTTTTTGTTCAAAACGACAACCACATGTATTATCACAACCAGGGGCACAGTAGCAATCTCTTCCCCAGTCTCTAAAAGATTCTGCAATTCCTTTTAATTCTGCACTATTTGTAAAAACAGCTCCTCCTTCTCCCATGGTGATATGGTGTGCCGGATAAAAACTTAAGGTAGCAATGTCTCCAAAGGTTCCAACAAGTTGACCTTTATAAGTTGCTCCTAAAGCATCACAACAGTCTTCTACAAGCCATAAATTGTGCTTATCACAAAGTTCTTTAACCTTTCCTAAATTAAAAGGATTACCTAATGTATGTGCTAACATAATAGCCTTTGTTTTAGGTGTAATTGCGGCTTCTATTAAATCAGCATTGATATTGTGAGTCTTAATATCAACATCTACAAAAACAGGTATTGCACCAAATTGAACAATAGGATTTACTGTTGTAGGAAAGCCTGCTGCTACACCAATTACTTCGTCTCCTTTTTTAATAGCTCGATCACCTAGTTTTGAAGAGGTGAGTGTGCTAAAAGCTACTAAATTGGCTGATGAGCCAGAATTAACAGAAAGACAATATTTAACACCTAAGAATTCTGCTAATTTTTTTTCAAAAGCTGTATTAAATCTTCCTGTTGTGAGCCATCCATCTAACGAGGCATCCACCATGTTTTGAATTTCCTCATTACCAAGAACCTTTCCTGAAGGTGGTATAACGGATTCTCCTGGCAAAAAAGCTTTAGGTTTATATGCTTCATCTGTGTATTTTGTTACTAATACAGCTATTTCTTGTCTTATATTTTCTAAAATCTCTTTACTATCCATAAACTTATTCTTTGCTATAACTTTTTATTTCTTTTAGGCATAAATCTTTTGCGTTTTCTCCAGAACGCCATCCTTGGTGCCAATTTACAATTAAATTAAGTGTATACTCTAAGTTCCATTTAGGTGTCAACTTTAATTCTGAAGCCGCTTTAGAACAATCTAACTTTAAATATCCTGCCTCATGTGGGTTATTACTCTCGTCTAGCTCCCATCTTGCATCATTTCCCCAATTAGAAACCATTTTGTCTAAAATCCAATTTACAGGCTTACAATCGTCGTCATTTGGTCCAAAATTCCATGCCTCTGCATAATCATCTCCATATACATATAGATTCTCAGCCAAAACAAGATATGCTGAAAGTGGTTCTAAAACATGTTGCCATGGTCTAGTTGATAATGGATTTCTAACCATAACTGGTTTAGAATTCTGAAAGGCTCTTAAAATATCAGGTATTAATCGGTCATCTGCCCAATCACCTCCTCCAATAACATTTCCTGCTCTTGCTGAGGCTATAGAAGCCATTTCGTCTGTATGAAAAAAAGATTGTCTGTACGCAGAAGTTACCAGTTCTGCACAGCCTTTACTACTACTATAAGGATCATGTCCTCCCATAGGTTCATTTTCTCTATAGCCCCATACCCATTCTTTGTTTTCGTAACATTTGTCAGTTGTAACCGAAATAATTGCTTTTAAGTTCGTGCAATATCTTGCAGCTTCTAAAACATTTACTGTTCCTATAACATTAGTAGTATAAGTTTCTATTGGATTTGAATATGATAGTCTGACGAGCGGTTGTGCGGCCATATGAATTAAAACATCTGGACTGAAAGACTTCATGCTTTTTTTTAAATTATCCAGATTCCGTATATCACCTATTTCTGATTCCATATTGTCTGCCACATTTGCTTCTAAAAAAAGTGCAGGGTCAGTAGCAGGTTCTAATGAATATCCCTTCACAATAGCTCCCATAGATTGCAACCATAGAGACAACCAACTTCCTTTAAACCCTGTGTGTCCCGTTACATAAACTTTTTTTCCCTTCCAGAAAGAAGGATTAACCGTTCCTTTTATTTGTCCCATAACCTCCATGGCGCTTTTTCAGATTCTAATAATTTCTCCAGATAAATTTTATCTCTTAACGTATCCATAGGTTGCCAAAACCCTTCATGTTTAAATGCCATCAATTGATTATCCTTAGCTAGACCTTTTAAAGGCTCTTGCTCCCAAATGGTAGTATCACCCTCTATTCTATCTATCACCTTCGGAGAAAGAACAAAATATCCTCCATTGATAAGCGCGCCGTCTCCTTTTGGTTTTTCTTCAAATTTTAAAATTTGATTACCCTCAATATTCAAAGCACCAAATCTTCCTGGAGGATAAGTTGCTGTTAACGTAGCTTCTTTACCATGCGAAAAATGAAAGTCTATAAGATTTTGAATATTAATATCTGCAACACCATCACCATAGGTAAAACAAAAAGCTTTTTCGTCCTTTAAATATGATAGAACTCTTTTTAATCGTCCTCCTGTCATTGAATTATCTCCAGTATCTACTAACGTAACCGTCCATGGCTCTGCCCGTTTTTCATGAACAATCATCTCATTATCTTTCATTTTAAAAGTTATGTCAGACTGATGCATAAAATAATTGGCGAAATATTCCTTTATTATATAGCCTTTGTATCCACAACAGATAACAAAATCATTAATTCCATATAGGGAATACGTTTTCATAATGTGCCAGAGGATTGGTTTTCCTCCTATTTCAACCATGGGTTTAGGTTTTGTAACCGTTTCTTCACTTAATCGGGTTCCTAATCCTCCTGCTAATATCACTGCTTTCATTCTTCTTTTTTTTTTAATTTGAACTGACAAAAGCATCAGAATAAAAATTGTTCTCTTTTAAGTTATTTTTAATTAATAATATCTTTGCCGACAAAATCATATTGTTTGAACCACAAGCATAAACTACTGCATTTTCAAAATCTATCTCTTGTCTTAACAATATATCTTGTACATATCCTTTCTCACCTTGCCAATCTTCGTTTTCTCTTGACAATACTGGCGTAAATATGAAATTTTTTAAATTAAATTCTGGATTAAAAAAAATGTCTTTTTGATATCTCCCTCCCCAAAATAGCCAAATATTTTTATCATTAAGGTATTCGGGATCTTCATTAAATTCTTCTAATATTGCTTTTACAGGTGCAATACCAGTCCCTGTAGCAAGAAATATAATGTCTTTGATTGAATCATTCTTTCTATAGAAAAATGTGCCCAAAGGCCCTTCTAGTCTTAATAAATCATTAATTTTCGCTTTGGAGAAAAAATAGTCGCTCATTAATCCTCTATTATGTTTTCTGATATAAAATTCTATTTTCTTGTCTTTCCTTGGGATATTAGCAATGGAGTAGCTTCTTTTTATATCTCCTTTTATAATATTCACATACTGCCCTGGTAAGAATTTAAATTTGCTTGAGGGTGGCAATCTAAGGATTAATCTTAGAATATCTGCTCCAATAGTTTCAATTACATCAATTTTAGCTGGTAAAACAGTTGATTTATGAAAATTGACATCTCCTAAATCTTCAATATCCAATTTAATATTTGAAATAGGTTTTGCATTGCATGAAAGCACAAATCCGTCTTTAATCTCGTCCTTTGAAAGAACGAATTCTTCTTGTTCATTAACTACTTCTCCTTCTAAAACTTTCACCTTACAACTCCTGCATCTAGCATTTAAACAGCTGTGCTCTAAAATCAAACCTGCTTGTTCGGAAGCCGCAAGAATATTTGTTTCTGAATCACATGAAAAAACCTTTCCGTTTTTTAATTGAACCTCAAACATTATTTAAATTCGTTTTTAAAACTGTATATTTTGGTCTGCTTGCAAAAGTAACATATTTGTTAGCTTTAACAAGAGTTGTTTTATTAATTAAATTATTCTCTGACAAAATATGTTTAGCAAAATCATACCATGTCATTACTATCCCATCTGAAAAATGCTTGACACCATAATTTCTAAAATCAATAATAATTAAATCAATAATAAATTTTGCTAAACTATCTGTTTCTGTAGGACACCCTGTTTGTTCATTAGTCACAAAAAGTTCCTTTTCTGTTTTTGCTTTTTTTAGAATCGATTTGTAAAAATTTTTTCCATGCTTTTTGCTATAAAGCCACGATGTTCTAATTATAAAATATTTTTTTAGAATATTTTTAATATACTCTTCTCCTAGTAATTTTGATTCTCCGTATTTATTTATCGGATTTGTTAAGTCGGTCTCTAAGTAAGGTTCTTGTTTTTCTCCATCAAACACATAATCTGTTGAAATATGTATTAAAACCACATTACTTGCTTTACAAGATTCTGCTAAATACTTTACTCCTTCTGCATTTATTTTAAATGCTATTTCTGGTGTTTTTTCAGCTTGTTCAACATTCGTATAAGCGGCACAATTTATACAATAATCAAACTTTTTTTGACTAAAAAAGGATTTAACTGATTTGTGATTTGTGATATCTAATTCTGTTTTTGTAACAAAAGTAAAGTCTAGCCCTAATTTGTTTTTTAAGTATAACTCTTCAATTGTTTTTCCTAGTTGACCTCTTGATCCTGTTACTAAAACTTTAATGCTCACTTTAGTTTATTAAATTTTGGTAGTTTTATATCTTTTTCTGAAAGAATTAATTCTTCTTTTGGAAAACCCCAATCAATACTCAAAGAATCATCATTGTAGATAATTCCTCCTTCTGATTCTTTATTATATATATTGTCACATTTATAACTAAAAATGGTGTTGTCTTCTAAAACTAAGAAACCATGGGCAAACCCTCTTGGAACAAATAACTGTTTGTTTTCAACGCCATCTAAAATAATTGAAAAATGCTTCCCGTAAGTAGGAGATTTTTTTCTGATATCTACACACACATCTAAAACTTTTCCTTTAATAACCCTTACCAGTTTAGCTTGCGCAAATTCTCCCTTTTGAAAATGAAGACCACGTAAAACACCTCTCGAAGATTTCGATTGGTTGTCTTGAATAAAGTTAACTGAAGTTCCTGTTAATTGTTCAAATTTATTCTTATTAAAGGATTCGAAAAAATAACCTCTTTCATCAGCAAATACCTTTGGTGTTATTACAAAACACCCTTTCAAAAAAGTTTCTTTAACAATCATGTTTTACTTTAATTGCTGTAAATATTTACCATAACCACTTTTAAGTAATGGTTCTGCTAATTTATTTAATTGAGCTTTGTTTATATAACCCATTTTATATGCTATTTCCTCAATACAACCAATTTTAAGACCTTGTCTTTCTTCAATAACCTGAACAAATTGTGATGCTTGCATTAATGAGTTAAACGTTCCGGTATCTAACCAAGCCGTTCCTTTATCGAGTATCTGAACATGAAGATTTCCTTGATTTAAATACATTTTGTTAACATCTGTGATTTCCAATTCTCCTCTTGGACTTGGTTGTATGTTTTTTGCTATTTCTACAACATTATTATCGTAGAAATAAATTCCTGGAACCGCAAAATTAGATTTTGGTTTTAATGGCTTTTCTTCAATTGATAAGGCTTTATTGTCCTCGTCAAAATCTACAACCCCATAACGTTGTGGATCTTGGACATGATATGCAAAAATAACCCCTCCTTCAGGATTATTTATTGCTTTTAAAGTTTTCTCTAAACCAGAACCGTAGAATATATTGTCCCCTAAAATTAGTGCTACTTTATCCTTACCTATAAACTCTTCACCAATAATAAAAGCTTCTGCTAAGCCATTTGGATATTCTTGAACAGCGTATTTAAAAACACAACCATAATCGCTGCCATCTCCCAATAACTCTCTAAACTTTGGTGTGTCTTTTGAGGTGGAAATAATTAATATTTCATTTATTCCAGCAGACATTAAAGTGGTTAAAGGATAATATATCATTGGCTTATCGTAAACAGGCATTAGTTGTTTACTTACCACTTTAGTAAGCGGATGTAATCTGGTACCAGATCCCCCTGCAAGAACAATCCCTTTCATTTATCTTAAATATTTTTTTATATACCAATTTATAGTTTTCACTATTCCTGTCTCGAAATTCTCATCAGCTTTCCAACCTAATTCATTTTCTATTTTACTAGCATCTATTGCATAACGAAAATCATGACCCGCTCTGTCTTTAATAAAAGTTATTTGTTCTTTATATGATTTGTTTTTAGGCTTAATATCATCTAAAATTTCACAAATAGTATTAGCAATATATAAATTATTGCGTTCGTTTTTTCCTCCTATATTATAAGTTTCTCCTGCTTTTCCTTTTTGAAAAACCAAGTCTATCCCTTTGCAATGGTCTAACACATATAACCAGTCTCTTATGTTTTGTCCATCTCCATATATAGGAATATTTTCTCCTTTAAGCGCTTTTCTAATAATTGTCGGTATTAATTTTTCATTATGTTGTTTTGGACCATAATTATTAGAACAGTTTGTAGTAACTACATTCATACCATAAGTATGAAAATAACTTCTAACGATAAAATCTGAAGACGCTTTAGATGCGCTGTAAGGACTATTAGGGGCATATGGTGTTTTTTCAGTAAACAAACCTGTTTTTCCTAATGTACCATAAACCTCATCTGTAGAAATATGATGAAATCTATTGTTCTCACATCCTTTTTTTACTTCGTGAGGACTATTCATCCAATGGTTTTTTGCAACATCAATTAAATTAAATGTGCCAAAAACATTGGTGTTTATAAACTCATCAGGTTTTTCAATAGAATTATCTACATGTGATTCGGCTGCAAAATGAATAACTGCATTAAATTTATATTTTTTAAAGAGTTCCTCAAGCAAATTTCTATCACAAATATCTCCTTTTATGAACTTATAATTAGTATAGTTTTTTACTTCATCTAAATTAGAAAGTTCACCTGCATAAGTGAGTTTGTCTAAATTTATGATATTAAAATTATTGTTTTTTTTAAAAAAATAAGGAATGTAATTAGAACCGATAAAACCTGCGCCTCCTGTTATTAAAATAGACATAAAACTATATTTTACTTTTATACTTTTCTAAAAATTTAATAGTGTTTAATGACAATAATACTATAAAAGTTAAAAACATTAATAGAGCTGCATAATATAACTTCGGGCTAATTAACTGTCCAAAAACTTCTTTTTTGTCGTCAACGGATCCACTTTCTTGTTTACTTGAAACAATTTCAATAATTTTTGATTTATCTTCTTTTTGCCTTTCTATTTCTACCAACTCTCTTCTTAGTTCTAAATCATTTAGATATAAATCGTATTCTTTGGTTTTGTTTCTTTCTTCACCGTTTTCAATGGTAACACTTGTTTGAGAACCCACTTTATCATTTAGAGTTTTTTCTAAAACTCTTTTATAGGTGCTTTGTAACGAATCAGATTTAGATAACGCTTCCTTTAATGCAAGTTCTCGTCTATTAAACTCGTTTAAATCTTTTTGTTGTTCATTTGTAAAATAATCATTTGTATTAATGTTCTCTACTACTTTCTCAAACAGATGCTTAAAACTATTTCTTGTTTTAGATTTGATCGTTATTTGTTGTAAATCATGATTATAATCATTATCATTTTTTAAATAATCTTTATACTCTATTTTTGAGGCAAAAGCTGAATCTAGATTTTTTTTATAAGCATCAAAATTTTTGATTTTATTGTTTTCGCTTATAATAGATTTTATTTCAAAATCTATTATTGAAGAGGCTTCATCCTCAGATACGTCCAAAATTTTTGTAAGAGTTACTATGTCTTTTTGAGAAACCAAATCATTATAATAAACAATTGAATTATATAGCGTTTCTCCAGTATTATAGTTTTGTTTTAATGTAACATACGATTTATATACTGGCTCAGAAGTCTTCTCTAAAATAAACCCTAACGCAATTCCTATAATACCTGCAATTACAAATTTTATAAAATGTTCTTTTATAAAAAACACAAACCTAACAAATACCAAAAACAGATTAAATAAAACACTGCCTATAAATTTAAATAAGCGATCAAAAGCATTACCAATTAACTTAAATAACTGTCCTAAATCTACTTCTTCAGATTGCTGTGGTTGTGGCAAATCTTTACTCATAATTTTAATTTATTGATTAAATATTTGTTCTAATATTGTTCTTGTTATTAAATATGTTGGTCTAACACCAGATGTTCCTAATCCTCCTGAAGCTAAAGTTGCTCCTGTTTCTAAAGGGTTGTCACTGGCATAATAAGCATATCTTACTTTTACATCACTGCGAATACTTCCTCTAACTTTAGACGCCGCTTGTATTGCTTTTTGGTAATGAGCTCCTTCCATTTCTAAACCTATTACTTGCCATGTAGAATTATAGAAGAACTTTAAAATGTCCTTATTTTGTAATGAGGTACCTAAAACGGTAATCATCGACCCTTCGTATATATCTACACCTTGTCCGTCTAAGTCTTCTTTTTTAAGCTCATTTTCAAAAGGGTAATTATCAGCTGTTCCTTCAAAAATATGAGCAGATGGAATCATAATGTCACCTTTACCACCTTCTAAAATACCCGCTTTACCCATAATAGACACAGACTCCACATTTAAATGAGTTTTCTTTCCTTTTACTTTGTATGGCTTCAAAAGCTCATCAATAGTTTCGTATGCTTGTTCTCCAAAGGCATAATCCATAACTATTATAACCGGCTTTTTTTGCTCTAAAAGCGTTTCGTTGATTTTAATATCTGTTTTTGAAACATCAACTTTAGAGGTGTCAAAAATCTGAATATCGATATTAGCACCTGAGGTGTCATCGATATAAATCATGCCTTTTTGCAACGCTTCTTTAGTTACTTTATTGCGTAAAGATTCATTTTCTTTTTTACTTAGCAGCTCATAAACCTCAAAAATATCTTTCTTCGCTGCATTTGCTTTTAAGGCATTAGGAGCAAAAAGCGTATTCATAACACTATGCATATTAGCACTTATTATATGAATAGGCCTTTCTAGTAAATCATTTTTATAAAGTGTTTCTTTTATGGTATCTGCCCAAATCTCACCATGAATGTGGTGTCCTATACGTTCTCTTAGAACCGGACTAAAAGTAACTGTTCTTTTGTTATTATTTATTTGTTCTTCAATAGCCAACTTACCCAACCAATAAACAATATGTAGTAATCTTTCCGGTTGTAGTTTTGTTGCAAAATCTTTGTAAACACTTGTTAGTTCATTAAAAGTTCTACCTAAAATATTAGCCGTATGTGTTATAGCTACTTCTCGTTCTTCTTGAGTCAATTTCTTTTTTGATAAAACAGCTTTTTCAAGTTTTATCCAATCTCGTGTAGTATGACCTTCTTCGTTAATAATTACACGATTACTTATTTTATGAGATTCAACAAAAAGAAATGTAAGGTGTGTTAAAATATCATAGATTTCTGAACGACCTCTAGTTATCTCAATATTCATTTGTTCGTCATCTATTCGATAACAATTTCTTCGTCTTTTTTCTGGAATAATTGGCTTGAAATGCGAATTAGAATAACCTTCGTCACTTGTTAAGTTTATAAAACTACATTCTTCAATTCCTGCAGGAAGTCTATCAACAACATAAAGCAAACCTTCTAATTCTGCTTTTTCTTCTCCAATCGAACCATATATTTCTGGTCTTAAAAGCAATAACGATTGACGTAAAGTTTCGCCAGAAACCCCCATTGGCTTATAAAACCCTCGATTGAACAAATGACGCATTGTAATATACATCCGCTCAATAGCATTTGAGCTCTCTTGAGCTCTTGTTCTTTCATGATGCTTTTTACTACCCATAGTTTAATTTAATCGGGTACAAATATAGTACTATTTAACTTAATTATGTTGTGTAAAACTGTCTACAATTTTTCTATCGTTTGACAGTCTTGGAAGCTTGTTTTGACCGCCTAATTTTCCAACAGATTTCATGTAATCTTGAAAGCCTTCTTTTTTTACTTTAGTAATTTTGAGTGGTTGAAGTACGCTGCCTTTAATTAAATCAAAATAATAGCTGTTTTGTTTTTGAAGAGATTCATCTATTTTTTTTGCGAAAACGGAAAGATTATCTGGCTCGTTTTCAAATTCTATAAACCATTCATGATAAGGTAACCCTTCTTTTGGGTTAATTTGCGGCGCTACCGTAAACTCTGAAACTCTAATGTTTGTATTTACTGTAGCTTCTTGAATTGCCTGCTCTACTTCTTTACCTATTACATGCTCGCCAAAGGCAGAAATAAAGTGTTTTATTCTACCTGAAACAATTACACGATATGGTTTTGTTGAAGTAAACTCAACGGTATCACCAATATTATAAGCCCATAAACCCGCATTGGTTGAAATAATCATAACATAATTTACACCAATTTCAACGTCTTTTATTGTAATTCTTTTGGGGTTTTTATTAAAAAACTCATCGGCTTTAATAAACTCATAAAAAATACCTGAGTTTAGCTGAAGCAACATCCCTCTTTCATTCTGTGTGTCCTGATATGCAAAAAATCCTTCGCTAGCAGGATACAGTTCTATACTATCTACTTTTCTGCCAATTAAGTTTTCGAATTTTGCTCTATAAGGTTGGTAATTAACGCCTCCAAAAATAAAAAGGTTGAAATTTTTAAAAATATCACCAATTTTTTCACCTGTTTTTTGCTGAAGTTTTTCAAAATACATTTGCACCCACGATGGTATTCCAGAAATAACCGTCATGTTTTCTGGTAAGGTTTCTTCAACAATAGCATCAACTTTGGTTTCCCAATCTTCAATACAATTGGTTTCCCAAGATGGCATTCTGTTTTTTTGAAGATATTTAGGGACGTAATGAGCCACAATACCCGAGAGCCTTCCTAATTGAATCCCGTTTTGCTCTGTTAGAATTGGGCTTCCTTGTAAAAAAATCATTTTACCATCAACAAACTTGCTGTTTCCTGTCTCGTAGATGTACATTAAAATAGCATTACGCGCAGCCTCAACATGACTTGGCATGCTTTCCTTAGTTATAGGAATGTATTTTGAACCTGATGTTGTCCCTGATGTTTTAGCAAAATAAATGGGTTTGCCTTCCCATAGTATGTTTTCTTCTCCAGCAACCACCCTTTCTACATAAGGTTTAAGAGCTTCATAATCTCTTACTGGAACGCGCTTAACAAAGTCTTCATGATTATTTATACTTATAAAATCATGGTCTTTACCAAACTGAGTGCTTGTAGCTTGAGATATTAACTCTTCAAATACTTTATTTTGAGTTTCAATAGGTCTTTCGGCCCATTTTCTAGTTTTTTTATAAATACGTTTTGCAAAAGATTTTGCAATAGTTGATTTTAATGAAATCATTTATTTGAAATCTATAAAGTTTGTAGGGTTTATTGGGTAACCGTCATTCCAAAGTTCAAAATGTAAATGTGGTCCTGTAGACAATTCACCTGCATTTCCAGCAGTTGCAATAACTTCTCCTGCTTTAACCAAATCGCCTTGTTCTTTTGTTAAAGCTGTATTGTGTTTGTAAACAGAAATCAATCCGTAACTATGTTCAATAATAATTACGTAACCTGTGCCAGCTGTCCATTCAGCAAAAATAACAATTCCATCTGCAGTCGCTTTTACCGGAGTGTCTTTTGCCACCACAATATCAACCGCATAATGTTTTTCTTTAGCGTTATATTCTGAACTAATAGTGCCATTTACTGGTGGAAACAACACAAAGTTTGATGCCGATGTAGCCGATTCAAATAAATTATATTTATCTTCTTTGTCTACTTTTTCGCGTAAAAGTGAATCTTGTAAATTTGGATTTAAATCTACCTCGCTTGCTTCTAATTTAACAGCTTCAATAATTGAATCTTTATTAAATTCTTCAACACTTACATCGCCTTTTAGTACTTTCTTTATAGACTCATAATACCTGTCATTCATGAATATAACATGCTGTAGAGAGTCTGTTTTATAACTTAGTTCTGTAGCTTGTTTTTTTAGCGCTGTTGATGAATATCCTGGAATATACTCTCTAAGCGGCGTAAAAGCAATTAATAAATATGTTAGAGTAATTAAAAAAATTGCCAATAAAGATGATAACACAAAAACATTTAAACGTGTTAATTTAAACGATAAGCGTTCTTCAAATGTGTTTTCATTCAATATAACTAACCGGTACTTATCGAGTAGTTTTCGTTTAATCTTTTTTGGTTTCTTTTTTTTCTCTTTCATGTTAAACAAAAATAAATAGAATTTATTAAAAAGTGATGTTCTTTAAATTAAAGTATATCTGTTTTATAATCAACTAAACTTTGTATAAAACGATATTATTAAACTTTAATTATTAACTTTGTTTTTTTAAAATTGATATTATGAGCTTATATATGTTACCCTTAGCAATCGGACCTTGGCAAATAGCATTAATTGTTGTGGTTGTTTTATTGCTTTTTGGAGGTAAAAAAATACCTGAATTAATGCGCGGACTTGGTAGTGGTATTAAAGAATTTAAAGACGCTAGCAAAGAAGAAGATAAAGAAGGCGACAAAAAAGAATAAATTAAAGTTTATTTAAATAAAAAAGACCAACAATATGTTGGTCTTTTTTTATGCATAAATATTCGTTTTTAATCTATTTTAACTGATTTAATTATTGCTTCCAGTTCAAGCAAATAATTACGTTTTTCAACTGAAGGTGCAAACAAAAACCCTTCAATAATTACCCAACGTTTGTTAATTTTATCTTCAATTGCGTAGGTTACAAATGGGCCACCCATAAAATCATTGGTTAATTCCCAAATACCCTTACTTTCAAAAGCAGGTTTATTATCGACTATGGTTTCTTGAAGAAATGGTGTATATGCATCTTCTGTAACCATGTAAGAAGTAATTTTATTTCCATCCTTATCTAGGTTTTCGTCTAATCTCCCTTTAAAATACTTTTGTCCTATAGAATCTCTAATTTTAATTAATTGTACTGCTACGCTATCATTTCTTTTAATAGCATCATAAGGTAATTCATATAGCATTAAATGCGAGTGTCCAGTAGTAATATCTTTTCTAAACCAAAAGAAGTTTCCGTCTTCTTTTGCTAAGTCAAAAATAGATGCAAATTTGATTGTTAAACCTAGCTTACTTTCAATAGAACTAAAACTATGAGGTGATTTAGCCATTTGGCGCATCCTTTCCTTCATTTCTTCTTTTCTAAAAGTTTCAATTATTTTAGATTCGTTTTCGGTAATCACATTAATAATATCCTCCTTTGTTTTACCAGAAACCACAATAACTTTTTGAGGTTTTGCATAAACATCTTCTAAAATTTTAATTCCCGCTTCATTACTCGTATCAATTCTTAGAACGGTTCTGTTTTTTGTAACAAACCCTGAAAAAACTGCTGGAGGAATTTGACTAATTGTAAATGTTGGTTCATCTTGCGGTAAGCCATAAATTGGTTTTGCAAGTACTGCTCTTATAGCCTCTCCAACACGTCCATCCCATAAGTCGTTTTCTGTAACAACAGATACATTATTAATAGCTCCAGAAGAGTCTTGAATAAACTTTTCTTTTGTGTTTTTTTTATCGCCACAAGACATTAAAAGAAACAATGATAACATTGAAAAAAGAAGATATCGCATAATATTTTTTTGGTTTTAAAGGAATTTAGCTTTTCGCTATTTTAAGTTTCATTCCTGGTTTTAATTTACTACCACTAATACCGTTCCAATCTTTAATATTTTGAATAGAAACTCCAGGAAATTTTTGAGAAATGCTCCACAACGAATCTCCAGACTTAACAACATAAGTTATAACACTTCCGGTAATAGGTTTTGTTTTAACTGTTGCTGTTGTAGAACTAGAGCTTGAAACATGTGGTTTTCGCGGATAAATAGTAAGACGCTGCCCAATACTTAAGTTATTGCTTCGTAACCCGTTCCATTTCTTTATATCACTAACTCTAACACCATAAAGTCTTGAGATTTTACCTAAATAATCTCCAGATTTTACTCGATAACGCACTTTATCATTTGCATTGAAAAACTGAGGCAACGGTTTTTCTCTTTTATCAAACTCTTCTTTAGCAAACGCATAGATTTTCTCTTCGTTATTTACAAAATTACCTATAACACCAATTGGTAAACGTAGTGTATAGTTTTCGTCTTTTATGAAAGGAATAATATCTAATTTGTATGATGGATTTAAAAACTGAAGTTCTTCAATTGGGGTTCCTGTAAGCTCTGAAACTTGATCTAGGGTTATCATTCGCTTAACTCTAACTGTATCGGTTTCGAAATAAGCTGTTTCTGGTTTAATTTTTTTAAAACCATGTTCTTCTGCATACTCAAAAATATACATATTTGCTAAAAAAGCTGGTAGATAACCCGCTGTTTCTCGTGGCAAATTATGCCTGATATTCCAGTAGTTTTTATATCCTCCAGAACGCCTAATGGCTTTTGTAACATTTCCTGGGCCAGAATTATATGCTGCTAATGCCAAATCCCAGTCTCCAAAAATCTTATATAATCTTGCTAAATATTTTGCTGCCGCTTCTGTAGATTTTATAGGATCGCTACGTTCATCAACATAACTACTTACATCTAATCCATACATTTTTCCTGTACTAAACATGAATTGCCACAAACCTGTTGCTCCAACTCTTGATTTTGCTCTAGGTTTTAAAGCAGACTCAACAATAGCCAAATATTTTACTTCTAGAGGAATATCGTAAAGATCTAACTCTCGTTCAAACATTGGGAAATAAAAAGCGCTTAACGTGATTAATTTTTGAATAGATTTTCGTCTATGCTTTAAATATGATTTTATAACACTTTCTAACGACGGATTATACTCTACATTAAAAGGTGTGCGAGCATCTAGTTCTTTTAATCTGGCTTTAAGTGTATCGGTATGTAATTCTGGATAGTCAATTTCTTCGAAGGATAATTCGGTAACCGATTTATAAATTGTATCAAATAAACTGTTACTATAAAGTTCTTCAAACCATTTCTCATCTAATTGGGCTGCAAACTCGTTATCTTCTAATTTTTTAATTGAAGTACTATCTGTTTCTGCTTTAATAGATTTTATGGTGTGAGTTATTCCATCAATTAAAGAGTCTTTAATTGTTGTGTTTTGTAACGCCACAGAGTCTTGAGTTTGCGAAAAACACAAGACTATATTTAGAAAAAATATAATTATAGAAAACCGAAAAGCCATAAAATCAATTCATTTGGTTATTGAACGATGTTATGGCTAAAATCGTATTTTTTCAGCTAATTTGAAAACTTAATTTGCTATTATTCTAAAATAGCAGCAATTCCTGGAAGTGTTTTCCCTTCTAAACTTTCTAACATAGCGCCACCACCAGTACTTACATAACTTACTTGGTCTTCAAAACCAAATTGTTTTACAGCTGCAACAGAATCGCCTCCACCAACTAATGAAAACGCCCCGTTTTTAGTCGCCTCAGCAATAGAGTTTCCTAATTCTATAGTTCCCTTTGCAAAACTTTCCATTTCAAAAACACCTAACGGTCCATTCCATAAAATAGTTTTGCTTTGCATTACAACATCGTGAAATTGTGCTCTAGATTTTGGTCCAGCATCTACACCTTCCCAACCATCAGGAATTGCATTTATATCAACTATTTGAGTATTTGCATCGTTACTAAATGCATCGGCAGCTACTGTATCAACAGGAATATGTACTTGTACGTTTTTGGCTTTAGCTTGTTTTAAAATATCTAAAGCCAATTCCATTTTATCATCCTCACAAATAGAATTTCCAATTTTTCCGCCTTGAGCTTTAACAAAAGTAAACGCCATTCCTCCTCCAATAATCAAATGGTCTACTTTATCTAAAATGTTTTCTATAATAGTAATTTTTGATGATACTTTTGCGCCTCCAAGAATAGCCAACACTGGTTTTTCTCCAGTTTCCATTACTTTTTTAATACTCTCTATTTCTTGAGCTAATAAGTTTCCAAAGCACTTTTTGCCTTCAAAAAATTGAGCAACAATAGTTGTTGAAGCATGTGCTCTATGCGCTGTACCAAAAGCATCATTTACATAAATGTCTCCTAATTTTGAAAGTTGTTTTGCAAAATCAACATCTCCAGCAGTTTCTTCTTTATGAAAACGTAAGTTTTCTAATAATAAAATTTGTCCTGGCTCTAAATTAGCTGCAGCAGCTTCTGCTTTTTCTCCAACACATTCATCAACAAAAATGACTTCAACACCTAAAACATCTTCAACTTTATCTGCTATATGTCTTAACGAAAACTCATCCTGAACTCCTTTTGGTCGACCCAAATGAGACATTAAAATACAGCTTCCTCCATCTTCTAAAATTTTAATGATTGTTGGTTTTGCAGATATGATTCTTGTAACATCTGTTACTTCAAATTTTTCATTTAAAGGAACATTAAAATCAACACGAATTAATGCTTTTTTATTTTCGAAATTAAAATCATTTAGAGTCTTCATTATTATAGTTTTACTATTAGAAACACAAATGTAACTAATTAAAAACCCATTTAAAACTCGTTTTCTTAACGAAAACGATATAGCCATAAAAGAATTTTTAAAAACTATATTTTCTTTATATAATTTATGTTTTTTTCTATATGATTTTACCTTTTAACAAAACCAAAAAAAATATGTAGGTTTGTCACATGCTTTTCGAAGATGTTTTAGGCCAAAATCACATTAAAAACCATTTAACACAAAGTGTTGATAATGGAAGGATTCCTCACGCCCAATTATTTGTAGGTAAGGAAGGAAGCGGAACATTGCCAATGGCTTTGGCTTATGCTCAATACATTTTATGTTCTAATTCTGGAGGTGAAAATAACAACGGAAATGAAGCCTGCAACCTAAAGTTTAAAAACTTTTCGCATCCAGATTTACATTTTGCTTTTCCTGTAACCACTAGCGATAAAGCTAAAAGTCACCCTATTTCAAGTCATTATTTAGAAGAGTGGCGCCAATTATTAAAAGAACAGCCTTACGGAAATTTGTTTGACTGGTATAAACTACTTGGTGTTGATAATAAACAAGGGCAAATTGGTGTTGATGAAGCACAAGATATTGTAAAGTCGCTTACTTTAAAATCTTACGAAGGAGGTTATAAAGTGATGTTGATTTGGATAGCCGAAAAAATGAATACCGCTTGTGCAAATAAGCTTTTAAAACTTATTGAAGAACCACCAAATAAAACGGTTTTCATTTTAATTACAGAAGACGAAGAACAAATAATTAATACTATAAAATCGCGTTGCCAGATTTTACATTTTCCTCCTTTAGCTGAAGATGTTATAATTGATGCCTTAATTAAAGAATACAATATAGATGTAAATGTAGCAACCAAAATTGCGCATCAGGCTAACGGAAACTATAATAAAGCTTGCGATTTAGTTTATCATGATTCTGAAGATTTACAATTTGAAACTTGGTTTATTTTCTGGATTAGAAGCGCCTTTAAAGCCAAAGGAAATAAAGCGGCAATACATGATTTAATTTCCTGGAGTGAAGACATTGCTAAAACAGGTCGTGAAACTCAAAAACAATTTTTAAATTTTTGTTTAGACTTTTTCCGTCAAGCTTTACTATTAAATTATAATGCTACAGATTTAGTTTTTTTAGAACCTAAAACTGAAAAGTTTAAACTTGAAAACTTTGCGCCTTATGTACACGGAAATAATATTCTTGAAATTAGTAATGAATTACAAGATGCCATTTACCACATTGAACGCAACGGAAATTCTAAAATTATTTTAACAGATTTATCTATCAAATTAACGCGCTTACTTCACAAAAAACCAGCTTAGTGAAAGCTTCTTCAAAAAAATGGTTTGTAATAGTCAATCCAACTTCTGGAAACGGTTCTGCTAAAAAAAAGTGGATAAAAATAGAACGCTTATTGAAGCAACATAAATTCAATTTTGATTTCGCTTTTACCGAATATGAAAAACATAGTTCTAAGCTCGTTCAAGAAGCTATAAAAAAAGACATTACAAATATTATTAGTGTTGGTGGCGATGGCACATTACATAATATTGTAAATGGTATTATGACTCAAAACATTTTACCTTCAAACTCTGTTAATGTTGGTGTAATACCCATTGGTACAGGTAACGATTGGATTAAAACACATAAGATTCCCAAAAACATTAAAGACGCTTTAAATATCATTAAAAGTGGCTACATAATGCATCAAGATTTAGGTGAAATTGACTTTAAAAACTCTAATAAGCCTTCCGTGTTTTTTAATAATGCTGCGGGCGTTGGTTTTGATGGCTATGTTGTTAGTAAAGTTGAAAAGTTAAAAAATATTGGAGCTTTATCTTATTTGTATGGGGCTCTAACTGGAATTTTCTTTTTTAAAAATTTCGGATGTAAGATTAATGTTAATTCTAAAGAAATCTCAGAGAATATACTAATGCTTTCAGTTGGTATTTGTAAATATTCTGGAGGTGGCATGCAACTTACAAGCAAGCCAAACCCCTTTGATGGTTTACTTGATGTAAGTATTGCAAAAAATTTCAATTCGTGGAATGTTATAAAGAATTTGGTGAATTTATTTAACGGAAAAATCGACACTATTAAAAAAGTACAAACGCTAAAAACAACTTCACTTAATATTGAAGTTAATCAAACCAACGCGCCTTTAATTCAAGCAGATGGAGAACTTATTGGTTCTGGAGATATTGAAATAAGAGTATTACCAAAAGCTTTTTCGTTCTTTGGTTCAAGAGTTTAATCTAAGCTTTTAATTTCCGATTTTTTAAAAAATAATTGGGAGATTGGAATAAACATCAACCCACAAAACATAAATATTAAAAAGGCTTTTTGTAAGCCAAAAGTATGTGATAAATACCCTATTAATGGTGGGCCTATAAACATTCCAACAATTGAGTAAGTTCCTACTATTGAAATTGCCATCCCAGGAGAATATTTTTTAGACTTACCAGCCAAAATATACGTCATAGGGAAAATAGCCGAAACTCCTATGCCTACTAGACAAAACCCAATTATAGCTGTCCAGAACTGAGGGAATAGAATTGCCGATAATATACCAACAGAAATTAATAATCCGCTAAAAACATACATAACTGGCATCCCTAATTTATCTAATAATCTATCTAAGAAAAACCTAGATGTTGCCATACATGTCATAAACAATAAATAGCCATAAGTAAACACCTCTTCTTTTACAATTTCTTTAAAATAAATACCGCTCCAATCATACATTCCGCCTTCGCAAATAGCAGCAAAAAATATAATCAAACCTAAGTACAAAATAAAAGGGTCTGGTTTACCAAAAATTAACTTATTCCCTTTAGAAGACCTGTCGTTTGTTAATGAATATTTATAAGCAATTAAACACCCTATAACAGTTATTAATGCAATAATGGTGAGGTGAGTTGCCATTGAAATTCCATTTTTAACCATAACCGTAGAAAACAATACACCTATAACACCACCCAAACTCCAAATACCATGAAAAGATCCAACTATTTTCTTTCTAAATTTGCCTTGAAGCGCTATAGACTGTGCATTCATAGCAATATTAAGTATACGCATACATATTGAAAAAACACTCAACAAGAGAATAAGTATAAATGTAGTTTTAGCATAAGAAACACCTATTAAAGACAATGCAAAAAACAAAAAAGATACTAATAACGGATCTCTACTGTCAAACTTAGACACCAACCAACCCGAAGCAATAGTTCCAACCAATGCACTAACTGGCATAACTAATAAAATAGAACCTAATTGTGCGTCATTTAACTGAAAAAACCCTTTAATTGTCGGTATTCTTGATGCCCATGAAGAAAAGCACAAGCCAGATAAAAAAAAGTATGTACTTAGGGCAACTCGTTGAAGGTTTTTGGTTTCCATATACTATTTCTATTGTAAAAATAATATTTATTTAAATTGAATTTCAATAAAAAAAAGCCAGCATAAAGCCAGCTTATTTAAATATACTATAATTCGTTTTATTCCTTTTTATAATCTGCATTTAACGCATCTAAAATGGTTTGTGTTAAGTCATTTTCATCTGTCCCATATAATACAGAAGCTGCTGCATCACTAGTTCCTAAAATATATGTGTAACCATTTGTTTTACCATAACCTTTCACAAAATCCTTCACTTTAACAATTACAGAGTCTATATCTGCTTGAAACCCTTGTGTTAATTGTTGCTGCTCAACTTGCATTTGCTGCTGTAATAATTGTTGCTTTTGTTGTAAGCCTCCCATTAATTCTTGAGCTTTTCTTTGAGAAGATTTTTGAGCAAGAGTTTGTGTGCTTTGAACCTCTTGTTGAAATGCTAGACTAATACTATCTGCTCTTTTTCTAAAAGCCTCTTGTTTTACTTGAAACTTTGCTTCTAAATCTATTTTTTCTTGATAGTCGTTAATTACTGTTCCGTTATCTATAAATCCAATTTTTTTCTCTTTTTGACAAGAAGACAACACTAACATGACTAAGGCAACATAAATTATATTTTTCATTAGTTTTTATTTATTGGTTTGAAGTAGTTTTTAAAATCCGAACAAATGTAACAAAGTAAGTGTTATTTCTAAACGAAATTATTTTGAATTTAACATATAAAGAAACCTTATTGGTGTATCTGTTTTAAATAATTATTATTTATTAAAAACAAATGGTTTTAAAGCGATTTAAGCCGTTTAAATATTTTTGATTGGTATTTCGATTATTTAGCTTAAAAAGCTTAAGAAATGGTTTTTAAAATAAATTTTACTTGTTCTTAACAATATAAATTAGAGAAGAAGTCTCTTTTGTGGTTATTGATTTTAAATTAGATACCAATCCAACACAAAAGCCTTTAATAAAATTCATTTTTCCTCTTTTATATTTTTCAGAAAGTAAGCTTACATAAAAAGCATCAAACCACATAGGTTTGATTTTTTTAACTTCCATTGATTCTTTTAAAACTAATTTTGATAAAGAAGCTTTACTAAAATGCCAAAGATGTCTTGGAACATCAAAAGCAGCCCAAAACGCTTTATAATATTTTGCGTCGTAACTTTTGTAATTAGGTACAGCTATAATTAAAGAGCCATTTGGTTTTAATAGTTTTTTAAATATTGCTATATGATCTTCTAAATTTGGTAAATGCTCCAAAACGTGCCAAAGTGTAATAACATCAAAACTGTGTTCTTTAAACTTTAAAAGTTGCTCTGTTTCAAAAACGGAATTGTTTGTTTTATTATTAGCAATATTTCTAGCCTGATAGTTTGGTTCTATTCCAAAAACATTCCACTTATTATTTTGAGCAGCTTGTAAAAAATCTCCTGTTCCGCATCCAACATCTAATAAATTTTTACTTTCCTGAGAAAAGGAATTGATTAAATTCAACTTCTTTTTTAAAGCAATACTTCTAACAAAGTGATATGCTTTTTCGAATAGATTTCGTTTGGAATCTGTGTGTGAAATATAATCTTCACTTTTATAATAATTAGATAATTTATCTGAAGATGGTTGTGGGTGTGTTTCTAGAAAACCATAACCTGAGTTCTGAATTAATTCAAATTCCTCTCCAGATACCGAATAGTCTTTGACTTTTAAATAGCGTTTTTTAGAGTTTTCTTTAACCACAAATTCACAAATGTTTTATCAAAAATTATTATGTTCCACGTGGAACGTTCTAAAACTATCTTCCCATATAAACTAATAACACAGAAATATCGTTAGGAGAAACACCACTAATTCTTGATGCTTGAGACACTGTAGTTGGCTGAACTTTTTTCAGCTTTTCACGTGCTTCAAAACTCATAGATTTAATTTGTGAGTAGTCAAAATTTTCAGGGATTTTCACATACTCTAATCTGCTTAATTTATCAGCATTATTTTTTTCCTTAGCTATATATCCAGAATATTTTACTTGTATTTCAGCTTGCTCAATAACTTCATTGTCGAGATTATTTTCTTGAATATAATCTTCAACAGATTTAACTTTTCTAACATCATCCATCTCAATATTTGGACGCGCAAATATTTTAAACAGCTTACCAGATTGATTTACTTTTGATGAATTTTTGTCTTCTAAAATCGGATTAATTTCTTCTGGTTTTACACTTGTCTCAGCAAAAAAATTAACAAACTTTTCTGCAGCTTCGTGCTTCTCCTCCATTCTTTTTAATCTCTTTTCGGAAGCTAAACCGAGCTCATAACCTTTTGGTGTTAATCTTAAATCAGCATTATCTTGTCGTAATAATGTTCTATATTCTGCTCTGGAAGTAAACATACGATAAGGCTCTTCTGTGCCTTTTGTAATTAAATCATCAACCAAAACACCAATATAAGCTTCGTCTCTTTTTAAAGTAAAAGGATCCTTTTCTTTAACTTTTAAACTAGCATTTATTCCAGCCATTAATCCTTGAGACGCTGCTTCTTCATATCCGGTTGTACCATTTATTTGACCAGCAAAATACAACCCAGCAACCAACTTAGTTTCTAAAGTGTGCTTTAATTGTGTTGGTGGGAAATAATCATATTCTATAGCATAACCAGGTCTAAAAAACTTAACGTTTTCAAAACCAGCCACAGAACGTAACGCTTTAAATTGAATATCTTCTGGAAGCGATGTTGAGAACCCATTTACATAAACCTCAACAGTATTCCATCCTTCAGGTTCAATAAATAATTGATGTCTATCTTTATCTGCAAAACGATTAATCTTATCTTCTATGGAAGGACAATAACGAGGCCCAATACTTTTAATTCTACCATTAAACATTGGCGATCTATCAAACCCTTCTCGCAACAAATCATGAACTAATTCGCTTGTATAAGTCATGTGACAAGAGCGTTGTTTTTCTAACGGTTTAGTTATATCCAAATAAGAAAACTTTTCAGGATTATCATCTCCAGGCTGCTCAATCATTTTAGAATAATCTAAACTTCTTCCATCTACTCTTGGCGGTGTTCCTGTTTTCATTCTTCCAGAATCAAAACCTAAATCAACTAGCTGTTCTGTAATTCCAGTTGCTGCTTTTTCACCAGCTCTACCTCCACCAAAATTCTTGTCACCAATATGAATTAAACCATTTAAAAAAGTTCCGTTTGTAAGCACAACAGACTTAGCTTTTATTTCAACTCCTAAAGAAGTTTTGACCCCAACAACTTTATCCTTTTCTATCAATAAACCAGAAACCATTTCTTGATAAAAATCAAGATTAGGCGTTCCTTCTAAAAGCAATCTCCAGTCTTCTGCAAAACGCATTCTATCACTCTGAACCCTCGGGCTCCACATTGCAGGTCCTTTAGACTTATTCAGCATTTTAAACTGAATAGCAGAAGTATCAGAAACAATTCCACTATAACCACCAAGCGCATCAATCTCTCGTACAATTTGTCCTTTAGCAATTCCTCCCATGGCAGGATTGCAAGACATTTGCGCAATGTTTTGTAAGTTCATGGTAACAAGCAAAGTTTTGCTTCCCATATTTGCAGCAGCAGCAGCAGCTTCGCTACCAGCGTGCCCACCTCCAACTACTATAACATCATAAACTTCGTTAAACATAATTTTCTTTTCTTATTAAGTGTTCCACGTGGAACAATCAGCAATTTTTAAGTTTGCAAATATACGCTGAATTCTTGAATTCTAAACTAACTGTTTTAGGTAGTGGTTTTCTTTGCTTCGCATCACTTGAGCATCTTCCTCAGATTTATCTTTATATCCACAATAATGTAAAACACCATGAATGATAACTCTGTGTAATTCTTCTTCAAAAGAAACCCCAAAATCTTTGGCATTTTCTGCAACACGTTCAACAGAAATAAAAATATCGCCTTGTATAATTTTTCCCACGGAGTAATCAAAACTAATTATATCCGTTAATGTGTCATGATTTAAAAACTCTACATTTAATTTATGTAAATATTTGTCATCACAAAAAATATAATTGATTTCTTCAAGCTTATGAGATTCTGACGAAATTGTATCGATAATCCAATTAGATAATTGTTCTTCTGAATCTAAAGAAAATTCTGTTTCGTAGTTGAAATTAATCATTGTCCTTTTTAAAATACGTTTGCACTTTCTTTTTGTAAACTTGCTGCAAAGGTAAAGCTTGTCTATTTAATATTTCAGTGGTTTTAAAATATTGTTTAGCTATTGGAATTTGATTATTAGTATTGTTATTGAAATTATTGTTGTTAGTTTCAGATTCACGTTTATTATCTTCTCCTTGTTGGAAAGTAGCGTTTTCTAATTTTAATAATTGATGCTTTAATTGCATCATTTTTTTAAGTGTTTGATTTGTGAAACCTTTATTCAATAAATCTAATTCTATCTCTTCCATTCTTCTAACGAGAGCATCTCCATTACCACTCCTTCCTTCTTTGGCTAATTTATCTTGCAACGCTTGTCGTAATTGTTGCTGTTGTTGATAAATCTCGTAAAGCAAACCATTAACATCTTCGTTAGTGCCTTCACCTTCACCTCCGCTTTTATTTCCTTCTTTACCTTGTTGTTGTCCTTCCTTACCTTTATTTCCATCTTTCCCTTTTTCTCCTTCTTTTTCACCTTCTCCCTCTTGTTTTCCTTCTCCTTTTTGAGGTTTTCCCTGTTCTCCTTTCTTCATACCTTCTTCCATCATTTTATTAAGCTCATCCTGACTCATAATAATATCTGGAAGCTGCATATCGCCTTCTCCTCCTTTGCCAGCAGACATACTCATACTTTCTTGCATGTTATCTAAAACATCACTTAAAAAGTTGGCTAGATTATTTGCTGCTGTGATTGTAAATTGTTGGTTAGAGATACCTTGATATAATTGGTTTTCTGCCAATAGACTTAAAGCTTTGTCTATGTTATAATACACCTCGGTTATTTCTTTATTAACTTGTTCAGATAATTTTGGTTGACGTAAAGACAATGCAAACAAGCTATCGTCTACATGTTCAAAATGTTCGCGTAAATTATTTTGCTTTTTTAAATAAGATGCAAACTTATTGTGGTTAACTTCTATAGCTTTAAACTGATTCATTAACGCTTCTTGATCAAAAGAAAACAAAACAAGGTTGTCTAAAATTTGACGTAACATTTCTACATCTTCTTCCATTTGTTCACCTCCTCCTGCTTGCATAGAACTTTGCATTTGTTGGCTCATTTGTTTCATTTTTTGAGCAGCTTTCTTTTGGCTTTTTTGAGCGTTTTTTAAATTCTCATTACTCTTTTGGTTTTCATTAGGATCGTTTTTTTCTTTATCTGAAGGTTGATCTTTTTCCTTTTTCCCTAATTCTTCCGAAGCATTTTTTTGTTCGTTTTCAACTTCTTTTTCATCTAATCTATCTCTAGGTATATCAATTGGTTTCTTTAAAGCCTTGCTCTCTTTTTCTAATTCTTCAATATCTTTTTTAAAATTTTCAAACTGTTTGTTTAAACTATCTTGTTTCTCTTTCGTGTTTTCTTCTTCTATTTTGTTAGAAAGCCTTTCTTGATCAATAGCTAGTTTCATCAAATCATTATTCAATTTATTTAATTTGTTTTCAACATAAAAACGTTTTGTTAATTCTAGCAACTGTTCTAAACTGCGTTTTTTGTTTTTGTTTTGTTTAGCCAGTTCTTCTAACTTATCTATTAACTGTTCCTTGCTAATTTTTTCTTGAACTTTTTTTAGCTCTTCTAATAACTTTTCATCTTGCTGAAGTTTTTCTTCGTTTTGTTTTAGACGCTCTTTTAAATCTTCTTTAAATGTGTCTTCCTTTAAATTATCTTTTTGAAACTCTTCTAAATTATCTTTTAGCTTTTTGTTGAAGTTTTTCATCATGTCGTCTTGTTGCTTCTGACGTTTAAAAAATGATTCCAACTTCTTTTGATCATTAAAATTTAAATCTGATTTCTCTTTTTGAGTTTTAGTTAATTCCTCTAATTGTTTTTCTTGTTCATTAAACCGTTCTAAAGATTTATTTAAATCTTTAATTGTTTCACTTTGTACTTGAAGTTGCTTTTGTTCTTCTTCTTGTTGTGTACGTTTTCTATAAGTAATTACATTGCTTTTTGCGCTTTTATACTTATTAACCAAATCATTATCAAATACTTGAAAATATAAATCGTAAGAAACTCCAGGTTTAATATTTAAATTATTTGGAAAGGCACTAATGAATTCTGATACGTTAGAATTTGAAATTGGTATGGGTTCATGCTTCTTATCGCTTTCATTATCAGAAGGATAATACACTAATTGAAGTTTATTAAAACCATAATCATCACTTATTTGTCCGTAAAAATATAGCGTTTGCAAATCCAGACTATCTTTTTCAACTCTAAGATTAATTTCAGGATATTCATCTTTTACAACATCTATCGCAAAAGCTAAATTCTCATAATTATTTAAGTTTTTATTACTTGTACTTAATGTATAATTGTAATTGTTGTAAAGACGCTTAGAAGCTTCAAAAACACCAGACTTGTCAGCATTAAAATTTATAGTGTCTTTGGAATATAATTGAACCTGATCTGTCGCTTTGGTTGTAAGTTGCCATTTAACCAGTGTGCCTTCTGGAACCAAAGCGTTTCCTGTACTTTTTAAAACTTCATCTCTCTTTTTTGTATAATTAGGATAGTCTAAAACCATTTGAAACCCTAAAATAGATGGTGTTTCAACAACATTAATAGTGTAAGGTTTTGATGTTACATCATTAGCGTTTAACCTGAAGGTAATCGCTTCTTTAGGTTTAGAAAACACATACTCAAACTCACCAATGTCTTTTTGTTGCAAATAATACGTTTCATTATTATATACTATTTGCGCACTTTCTGGAGTTACTTCCCCTGCTGTTTTTACAATAAGTTTAAAATCTTTATTCTCAATAGCATTCATGTTGTCGTTCACAACAAAAAACTCAAAAGGAGCTGGTGGTTCGTAAGCTGTTTTGTAATGTATTACGCGCTCATAACTATCGCTAAACCAATTAAAGTTTCCAGTAAAAAAAGTAAGAATAAGAATTAAAACAGGTATTGCTGCGTATTTTAAATAACCAACATTCTTTTTAAAATTGATTGCCAATTTAAAAGGGACAGGGTTAAGTTCTAATGATTTTTGCTCGATACTCGCCAGCAATAATTCAGACATAGAAGTGGTTTTGTTAAGTTGAAGCACATTTAACAACTTATCATTAACCTCAGGAAAATGCTGTCCTATTATTTTTGAAGCATCTTCGTAATTAATTCCTTTTTGAAGTTTGAATAATCTAGCTAATGGAATAAACACAAACTTTACAAGTAGCGCCAACTCTACAGCAATAAACAGCCAAAACAAAATGCTTCTGGCTGTTGTGTTTAGCCATAAAACATGCTCTACAAAAAGGGTGAACAGAAAATACAACAACCCAATAGCAAAAAACAAAATAGCGCCTTTAAGCAATTCATTAGTATAATATCGTCTAATAAATGCTTCTAGTTTATTTTGTATGTTTTTAAAATTGCTCAACTTTAATTGTTTTAACTCACTAATCTACAATTTTATTTTATACTTCAATTTACTAACTTTACTAAAACTTCGTTAATATGTTGTTGGTCGAAATAAAACAGGTTTCATAATGAAAGATTTAAAATATTTAGCCGCTTTTACTATTCCTTTAGCCGCTTTTATTAGCTTACAATACAGAGGGTATTTATCTTATATAACGCCTTTTTATGCCTTTGTTGTTATTCCTGTTTTAGAGTTAATGTTTCCAATAGATAATACAAATGTTTCCGAAAACGAATCGGAATCTTTAAAAACTAAAAAGATCTTCGATTGGTTACTCTATCTTAATTTACCTATTGTTTATGGCTTGCTCATTTTTGGCTTATTCACTATTTCAACAACAGCTTTAGAAACTTATGAGTTTATAGGACTCATTCTTTCTATAGGTATTGTTTTGGGTGTAAACGGAATAAACGTAGCACACGAATTGGGACACCGACAAACTACAAATGAGCGCTTTTTAGGGAAAGCATTATTACTTCCTGCGTTGTATATGCATTTTTATATTGAACACAATTACGGGCATCATTTACACGCGGCAACTAAAGAAGATCCTGCAACGGCAAGATATAACCAAAGCGTATATTCGTTCTGGTTTACATCGGTTTTTAGACAATATGTAAGTGCATGGAAAATTCAAAAAAAGCTATTAATAAACAACAATTTAAGTGCAACCTCATTAAAAAATGATATGCTTTGGTATGCTTTTTTACAGCTTTTCTATTTGGCTATTATTACATTTTTCTTTGGAACCACAGGCTTTATTTTTGCTTTGTTTTCAGCAATTTCTGGATTTATACTTCTAGAAACAGTAAACTATATAGAGCATTATGGTTTATTACGTTTAAAAACTAAATCTGGCAGATACGAACGCGTAAAAGAAATTCATTCCTGGAATTCTAACCATGTTATAGGTAGAATAGTTTTATATGAATTAACCCGACACAGCGATCATCATTACAAAACTTCAAAAAAGTATCAACTTTTAGACTGTCATGACGAAAGTCCGCAAATGCCATTTGGTTACCCAACATCAATGGTTTTGTCTCTTATTCCTCCCCTTTGGTTTAAAATTATGAATAAACGCATTCCAAAGGAAATGAATCTAGCAAAAAGTTAACGCTTCTGGTTTCTGTCTTCTAGGTTTATATTTATCTTTGCAGTCTTAATACACAAAACATGTTAAAAAACGTTCGCGTGCGTTTTGCACCAAGCCCAACAGGACCTTTACACATAGGTGGAGTTCGTACGGCATTATTCAATTATTTATTTGCTAAAAAGCATAACGGGACTTTTGTTCTAAGAATAGAAGATACCGATCAAAACAGATATGTTGAAGGCGCAGAACAATATATAATCGACGCACTTAATTGGTGCGGAATTCCATTTGATGAAGGCCCAAATAAGAATGAAAAATTTGGTCCTTACAGACAAAGCGAACGCAAACATTTATACAAGCAATATGCCGATAAATTAATTGCTTCGGGTGATGCTTATTATGCTTTTGATACTACTGAAGATTTAGATTTTCACAGAAAAGATCACGAAGCAAAAGGAAAAACCTTTATTTATAATTGGCACAACAGAGAAAAAGGGCGTTTGGTTAACTCTTTAGTACTTTCTAAAGAAGAGGTTGAAAAACGTATAACAAACGGTGACGATTATGTGATTCGTTTTAAAAGTCCACAGGATGAAACATTGCACCTTAAAGATATTATTCGAGGTGATATTAAAATAGACACGAACATTTTAGATGATAAAGTATTATTTAAAAGCGATGGTATGCCAACCTATCATTTAGCAAATATTGTTGATGATCATTTAATGGAAATCTCGCATGTTATTCGTGGTGAAGAGTGGTTGCCTTCTCTAGCGTTACACTATCAATTATATAAAGCATTTGGTTGGGAAGATCCAGAATTTGCGCATTTACCGCTTATTTTAAAACCAACAGGAAAAGGAAAATTAAGCAAGCGTGATGGTGATAAATTAGGCTTTCCTGTATTTCCTTTACAATGGAAATCACCTGAAGGTGAGATTTCAAGAGGATATAAAGAAGATGGATATTTCCCAGAAGCTATGGTAAACTTTCTAGCCTTTTTAGGTTGGAATCCTGGAACAGAGCAAGAAATATTCAGTTTAAACGAACTAATAAATGCTTTTGAATTAGAACGTGTGCATAAAGCAGGTGCTCGTTTTGATCCAGATAAAATTAAATGGTTTAATCATCATTATATGCAAGAGCATAACAATGATGAACTTGCAGAAAAGTTTCAAGCATCTCAACCAGAACTTAAAGATATCGACATTAATTATGTGTCAATGGTTGTTGGGTTAATTAAAGAACGTGCAACCTTTGTTAGCGATTTCTGGGAATTGAGTAGTTTCTTCTTTACGAATCCAAAAGGTTATGCTGAAAAAGCAGCAAAAAAGGCTTGGAAAGAAGATACCGATGATATTATGAAAGAATTAGCATCAATCATAAATAATACAGAATCTGATTCTGCAGAACATCTTCAAGCAGTAGTTAAGGAATGGATTACAAATAAAGGTATTGGTTTTGGAAAAGTTATGCAACCACTTAGATTAGCGCTGGTTGGCGACTTAAAAGGTCCCGATTTATTTCAAATTATGTTTATGATAGGACGAGATGCAACCGTTAGAAGAATAGAATTGGCTATAGATAGTTTTTAAAATAAAACTATCGCCCCAAAAACCAACATACTTTGGTTTCCTTTAAAACGGGCGTTTCCACCAATGGTGTTTAAACTTTGGTTCTCCAATTTCTTTAAAATATTAGTAAACCCATAAATGTATTGTGCTTTCAGTTTAAAGTTTTTAACACCTAAAGAAGCGCCAATAACACCATTAAAATTAAATTGAGAAATATTGGTAATATCTGTTGCTGTTAAATTTGTGTAGTTATTTATAAAGTAACTTTCTTGGGTTTTATCTTTAAATTCTAACGTTCCATTGTATTGTAGCATAGGACCTAAATCTATTGTAAAATAATCAGGTATCACTTTTGCATGTACTAAAAAAGCAATTTGGGCAGCAAACATTTTGTATTCAATAAACTCCTCTTGTGTGCTAACTATATTTGGTCTTCCTGAAATTTCAATATTATTTTCAGATAGCTGCATCCCAAAACTTATGTTATACCATTTATGAGGAATATCAACAGTAGCCGATAATCCACCTAAAAAACCATCGCCTTGTTTGGTTGTAAAATTATCTGTTACAATATCAAATTTAGTAACGCCTCCGCCTATACCAAACCCATTTGTAATAGAGTATCTACCTTTTTGCGAAAAACTTTTTGTAACAAAACATAGCATTAGAGCTACTAATAAGAAAAGTCTATTATATTTCATAAGTTAAGGTTATAAGCGACCAAATATAGTATAATTTTTGTATCTTAAATTTTCTAAACTTTATTTAAAATAATCATCATGAGTAACTTCTTTTTTCCCGTTATTATTTTTTTAGGATTAATTGTTTTAATCTCTTCCTTCTTTATTGTTAAACAACAAACCGCTGCTATTATTGAGCGTTTTGGTAAATTTCATGCCATAAGACAATCTGGTTTAAGGTTTAAAATACCTTTAGTTGATAGGATTGCTGGCAAATTGAGTTTAAAAATTCAACAATTAGATGTTATTATAGAAACCAAAACTCTGGATGATGTATTTGTACGTTTAAAAGTGTCAGTTCAATATCGTGTTTTGAGCCAAAAAGTATATGATGCTTTTTATAAATTAGATTATCCGCATGATCAAATTACTTCTTACGTGTTTGATGTGGTTCGTGCCGAAGTACCTAAAATGAAATTAGATGATGTTTTTGTTAGAAAAGACGATATCGCCATTGCTGTAAAAGCTGAGTTGAATGATGCTATGCTTGACTACGGATTTGATATTATTAAAACATTAGTAACCGATATAGACCCTGATGCACAAGTAAAAGAAGCCATGAACCGTATTAATGCTTCTGAGCGTGAAAAAATTGCAGCTCAATTTGAAGGTGATGCTGCACGTATTTTAATTGTTGAAAAAGCCAAAGCTGAAGCTGAAAGCAAGCGCTTACAAGGACAAGGTATTGCAGACCAACGTCGTGAAATTGCTAGAGGTTTAGAAGAGTCTGTTGAAGTATTAAACCGAGTTGGAATAAACAGTCAGGAAGCCTCTGCTTTAATTGTTGTAACACAACATTATGATACCTTACAATCTTTAGGAGAAGAAACTAATAGTAACCTAATTTTATTACCAAATGCGCCACAGGCTGGAAGCAATATGCTTAACGACATGGTAGCTAGTTTTGCAGCTAGTAATCAAATTGGTGAGGCTATGAAACAAGCTAAAAACAAAAAAAGTGAATAGCTTATTAAAATATTGATAAATTAAAAACCCTGAAGTACTTTCAGGGTTTTTTTATGTTTTAAAAGGATGTCGTTCTTCCCAATTCTGTGACGGATTCATAAGTTTAAATATTTGCTTAAAAATAGCATTTAAGAAACTATTAGTATGTTTTAAATATACAACCATAGGTTTTGCCTCTGCCCCAACCGAACTCTTAATTTCCATAGCTGTTCTGGCATAAACAATAGTTTTAAACTTATTTTTAATACCAAATTCTAACATATCATAAAGCATGTTTAAATACAATTGGTTTGGGTATTGGTGCTCGCAATCGTATCCTAAAAAATAAGTTTCTACAGCTTTGTTATTTAAAATTAAGGTATAAAAACCAACTAGAGAGTCTTTTAAGTAATAGCCAAAAACTTTAAAGTTTTCTCCCAAGAGCTGCTTTAAGCTATAAAAATGATTTTTAGGCAATAAAAAGGTGTTAAACTTAGCATTGTTAGATACATTCATATAAAGTTCGTGTAACTCTTCGTTATGTTTTTCAATGTCTTCAAGACTTAATTCAACAGGTTTTATAGAATTAAGTTTTTTTCTTGCACGCTTGTAGCGATCTCTATATTTCTTAGTTAAACTCGTTGTATAATCTTGAATATTTGACCATTCTGGTTTAATATCAAGTATCATATTCGGTTGCACAAAAACCTTGTTTAATTTTGCTGAATCAAAAACACTTTTGTTATTGTGTATAGAATCATTTACAAAAAAATCTTTTAAAGAAACAGCTCTAATTTTTTTATTTTGATTTGTTTTAATCGTTTCTTTTATATCGCTTAACGCGGAAAAAATGGCTTCAAAAAATTGAGTTTGTGTTAGTTCGTCTTTTAAAAAAAACAATCCGTGTTGTCCTGTGTGTGTAAGGTTTCCAACTACTAAAATATTTCCTTTTAATACTTTTGATACTAAGTCTTGAAAGTATGTTTTTACACAAGAAACCTTAGTGTCTCTAAACATGTCTTTTAAATAAAGTTGTACCCGTTGTATAATGGCAACACCAGTTAAAACCTTATTCTTAAAAACACCTACATAAAACAACTGAATATTCTCTGGAGAAGCGTCTTCTAAAGCTTGTAAATATTGTGATTGTAGAAACACATCATGTTGCACCAGATCATTCCAGTTTTCTGGAAGATTTTTATATGTGTTATAAATTTTATAGTGTATCAATACAAAAGAAAAAGACTGAAAATACACTTCTCAGTCTTTGTATTTATTAAAACTTTACAAAAAAGGTTATTTCCATCCGCAAATTATAGCACCCATTACACCAAGTGTAACAATCCAATAACCCGCGTTAATGAAAATATACTTTGCACTTTTTCTTTCAAACAAAGCATTTGTTCCAAGAATTGGCAATGCTATAAAAATTCCTGCTAAAACACCATGTAGTGCACCATGTTTATAGGTTCTAAAGGCATCTCCATAATCAGCCATTAATGCATCATAGGAAGGTAATGCAGTTGATGGGTCTCCTCCTACAAGGCTAAAAACACCCATTTGATGGATTACTATTCCAGGAAGTGCAGTAGATAATAAAAAAGCAAAGAGTAATGCTAAACCAAATATTTTAGCCATGTTTCCTCCTTTAATTTGTTCTTCGGTCATACCTGCAGCTTTCATCCAAGCATTTCCAAAAACTTTTGGGTTGTACCAAATAAATCCAACAACTAATGCCGAAACAGCGGCAACAATCATTGCAATAGGGTTTAAAAAATCCATAATTTAATTAGTTTATAGTTAGTAGTTAAATATAGCTAAAATTATATTTACTTCTTTATTTTTAACACTAACTAACTTTTAAATACTTAGAGCTTCAGCAACTAACAACTCATTTTTATCATTTATAGCCTTGTCTATAAATTCAGAAATTGCTTCATTTTTCTCTAACCCTTCTTGTAATTTAACTTTTAAAATCAACATAGCAGCAATACGAGTGCCTACTTTTTTTGCTGCGGTATTAAACATTGGTTCTAATTCTTCATAAGTAACCTCTTTAGCTAATTCCAAAATTTCAGCTTTAACCTTAACCTGCTTTTCTTCTGGATAATTAGTATACTTTTTACCTAATTGTTGAATAACATTTATGGCTTTTCTTGTTTGTTGTGGTTTACTGTGATTTTGTTGATTTTGTTGTTGTGGTTTAGGTTTTTGTTTTGCCCAACTATCTCGTAAACCAACCGTTTTATTAAATACTAAAGCTTCTGGTTTAGAATCATTATCAACATTAAAATAACCTAATCTCTGAAATTGAAACCTATCACCTATTTTAGCTTCTTTTAAACTAGGCTCTACAAAAGCATCAATAATTTTTAATGAGTTTGGGTTAATAAATTCCATAAAGTCTTTATCTTGATAACTATCTGGAGCTTCGTCCATAAATAATCTATCATATTCTCTAACTTCAGCTTTTACTGCATGTTTAATAGAAACCCAATGTAATGTGCCTTTTACTTTTTTTGAGGTATCTTCAGAATACGTACAATGTACTTCTTTAATATTTCCTGCTGCATCTTTTACAACACTTTCAGCTTTAATAATATAAGCATTTTTTAATCTGACTTCGCCACCTAATTTCAATCTAAAAAACTTGTTGCTTGCTTCTTCCTTAAAGTCTTCTTTTTCAATATATAATTCTCTTGAAAAAGGTACTTTTCTAAAACCAGCGCTTTCATCTTCAGGGTTGTTTTCCGCTTCAAGCCACTCTTCTTTTCCTTCAGGATAATTTGTAATAACTACTTTTAACGGATTTAAAACAGCCATAACACGTGGTGCGATTTTGTTTAAATCTTCACGAACACAGAACTCTAAAAGCGCTACATCAATAACATTTTCACGTTTAGCAACACCCACTTTTTCTATAAATTGCCTGATTGAATTTGGCGTATAACCTCGACGACGTAAACCTGAAATAGTAGGCATTCTAGGATCATCCCATCCTTTTACAATACCATCTTCTACCAGTTTAAGCAACTTTCGCTTGCTCATAATAGTATAACTAAGGTTTAATCGTGCAAACTCACGTTGCTTAGGAAGCATTGGATAGGTGTTTTTGCTATAATCATACACTTGCTCCTTAAACCAATCGTAAAGCTCTCTATGAGGCTTAAATTCAAGAGAACATAAACTATGTGATATTTGTTCTATATAGTCACTTTCTCCATGTGTCCAGTCGTACATTGGATATATACACCAATCGTTACCTGTTCTATGGTGGTGTTTTTTAAGAATACGATACATTATAGGGTCACGCATTAACATATTAGGATGTTGCATGTCTATTTTAGCTCGCAAAATGTGTTCTCCTTCTTCAAACTCGCCATTTTTCATACGTTCGAATAGGTCTAAATTTTCTTCTATGGATCGATTACGATAAGGACCATCTACACCCGGTTGTGTGGGAGTTCCTTTTTGTTCAGCCATAGCTTCACTAGACTGAGAATCTACATACGCTTTTCCTTCTTTGATTAATAAAATAGCCCAATCGTATAATTGCTGAAAATAATCTGAAGAATATAATTCGTTAGCCCATTTGTAACCTAACCAAGCCACGTCTTCTTTTATAGCATCAACATATTCCTGCTCTTCTTTTACAGGGTTAGTATCATCAAACCTTAAGTTAACTGGTGCGTTGTAATATTCACCAAGTCCAAAACTAATACCTATAGCTTTAGTATGACCAATATGAAGATATCCATTGGGTTCTGGCGGAAAACGAAAACGTAAATCGTTTTTAGACATCCCATTAGCTAAATCCTCTTCTATAATTTGCTCAATAAAATTGAGTGATTTTCTTTCTTCAGACATGTTTGAATTTTATTTCAACTAAATAAGCTTCAAAATTACATAAATTCAAGTTATTTTAGCCCAATATGTTTAAGAAGCGTAACAAATTTTAATTATTGATTACTTATAGTTTTAAACCTTTTAACTAAATCCAATTTAAAATGAAAAACGCAAACTATAAATGTCCAAAATGTGGTAATTTAGAATATGAACTAAGTGAAATGAGAGCAACAGGAGGAACATTATCAAAAATTTTTGATGTACAAAACAAAAAGTTTACTTCTGTAACTTGTTCTAATTGTACTTATACAGAGTTTTATAAAGCTAAAACAAGCGCAATAAGTAATATTTTTGATTTATTTACAAGCTAATGGGAATTATAAAAGTTGAAAACATACGCGTATTTGCTTATCATGGTTGCTTAAAAGAAGAAACTAAAATTGGAAGTGATTATCGCGTAGATTTAGAAGTTAAGGCAGATTTACAAAACTCTGCAAAAACAGATAGTTTAAGTGATACTGTTGATTATGTGTTTTTAAACCGAGTTATTAAGGAAGAAATGGATATAGCTTCTCACCTTTTAGAAACTGTTGCAAGACGTATATTAGACCGGATTTTTAACGAAGATAAATTAGTAAAAAAAGCGACCGTTTGGGTAAGTAAACTAAACCCTCCTATAGGTGGCGATGTTGCGCGAGTAACAATAAAAATGACTGATAAGCGTAAAAAGTAGTTTTAAGTATAAAAAACTCTTATTTTTTTTTACATTTGCAGTCCAATTATGGCGTCATGGCCGAGTGGCTAGGCAGAGGTCTGCAAAACCTTCTACAGCGGTTCGAATCCGCTTGACGCCTCAAAAAAAGCTTTCAGTTATTCTGGAAGCTTTTTGTTTATAGGATTAATTTGCTCTAATTTTTCCTTTATAAGTTCTTTTTCTTCTGGGAAAAAACCTTGTACAAAAAGTAAAACACCAAAACCTAATATTACTAAAGCTACAATCTTTTTGGTTTTAAAAATAAGTCGGGGTGTTAATTTATTTTTTAATTTCTTTGCAACAGCTATTTTAACTAGGTCTACTAATAAATAAACAACCAAAATAGTACTTAAAAATACAATAACTCCATTACTAGAACTGGTTAAAGAATTAGCTAAAACTATAAAAGCTACCCAACCTATTAAAACACCAATATTTATAAAATTAAGTAAGAAACCTTTTAAAAATAATTTTCCGTAGCCTTTTCTTATTTCAATTTTATGGTATTCTCTAACAATATCTCGAAATGATTTTGATGTTTTTATAAATGAAATGATTCCGTAAGCAATTAAAAGAACGCCTCCAAAGATTAAAAAACTAGGGTCATCTTTAATTTTTTCCAGTAATTTGTTAGTACTAAAAAAAGCAACTATAATAAAAAGAATATCTGCTAGTATAACACCTCCATCAAATATAAGGGCGCTTTTAAACCCTTTTGTAGCACTTGTTTCAAGAAGAACAAAAAAAACCGGACCTATTGTAAAGGCCAAAATAATACCAAAAGGAATTGCTCTTATAATATCATCAAACATAAAAAAGAGAAGATTTACACAAAGTAAAGAAATATTTTACTGCTTTTATACTTATATAAATAGAAAAGCCTGTAATAAATTACAGGCTTCAATATATTTTTAATTAAAATATTTATTAATCCATACGTTTTACTCGACCACCAAAAACTCTACTTTCGTTTACTGTTTCTGGATCTCCATAAATAAATACATCGCCTCCTGCTCTAATTTTTATATCTACTAATTTTGAAGCATTAACATATGCTTCACCAGCTGCTTTAATAGTTACTTCGGTTTTTTCGGTTTTTAACTCACTCCCTTTATAAATTCCACCAGTTAATAACGATATATCTTGACTTTTAGATTTACCTGTAGTTTCTATAATTCCGCCTGTAACCGCTTTAATATTAGTATACGTAACGTTAATAGGAATATATATAGAAGCACCTTCTTGTGCTTTTAAATCTATTTCGAATTGTTTTATTTTATCTTTTGAGTGTACTTTAGAGCCTTCGTTAACATCAATGATATCTAATGAAGTATAATGAAGTATCACTTTTGTTTTATTACCATCAAAAAGTTCTTCTAAACTCATTTTTATTTTGAGTTTTCCGTTTTTGTTATTTACAATAACATCTTTAGTATTTTCTCCAGTTATAATAACTTTATTTTCTTTCGATTTTACTAATTCAACTTCAATTAAATCATAAACTTTTAGTTCACTAAATTCTCCAATTGTTTTTTCTATTGGGTCTTGAGCGAATAACGTAGTAGTTATTAAAAGAACAATAAGTTTTGCTAATGTTTTCATGTGTTTGTTTGGTTTATTAACTATTAAACGTAAAGTTATCAAGAATTATTCCATTGCTTGAAAATTTAAGAAAACATTAAACAACTTTTACTGCGGTTCCTGTAATAGAAACAAAAAAATAAGAACCAGAAGAAGTTTCTATATCTAATTTTATACCTACAACAGCATTTGCATTTAATTTTGTAGCATTAGCTTTTAAGCTTTGAAAAGCTTCTTCTTTAACTTTATTAATAAATTCTTCATACAGGGTATTATTTTTCTCTGTTTTAAAAGAAAAAGAGGTTTTCATATTACTAGATACACCTGTAACAATACCTAAATAATCTTGAATTGTATGACCTTCTATAGAATTTGTTGTTGTTAAAATCATATTTAAAAATTTACTGTTAGTATAAGTTTATATAAAGATGTTACAACTAAAAAAGCTATTTTTTATTAAGCTTCATGTTTTCCTATTAAGTTAAAATCAAGATGTTTTTTAACTAAATCGGTGTTTTTAACTTTTACAACAACTTCATCACCAAGTTGATATATAGTTTTAGAATTTCTACCCACCATAGCATATTGATCTTGATCGAAAGCATAATGATCGTCTTTCATATCACGTACACTCACCATTCCTTCGCATTTATTTGAAATGATTTCTACATAAATTCCCCAATCTGTTACCCCAGAAATTACACCTACAAATTCTTCATCTTTATGGTCTTGCATAAATTTAATCTGCATGTATTTTATAGAATCTCTTTCTGCTTTTGTCGCTAGATTTTCCATGTTGCTGGAATGGTTGCATTTCTCTTCGTAAGCTTCTTCATTTGCAGATTTTCCACCATCTAAATACAGTTGTAATAAACGATGTGCCATAACATCTGGATAACGTCTAATTGGAGATGTAAAATGACTATAATAATCGAAAGCTAAACCGTAATGTCCAATATTATGTGTAGTATATTCTGCTTTACTCATACTTCTAATAGCTAAAGTATCAACCAAGTTTTGTTCTTTTTTTCCATTAACTTCTTTAAGTAAATTATTAAGTGAAGCTGATGTTGTTTTTCGGTCTTTAAAATTTAATTTATAACCAAATTTAGATACAATACCTTGTAAATTAGCAAGTTTACTATCATCTGGTTCATCATGAACACGATATACAAACGTTTTTTTAGGGTCTTTTTTACCCACAAATTCTGAAACTTTTCTATTAGCTAATAACATGAATTCTTCAATTAATTTATTAGCATCTTTACTGGTTTTAAAAAACACACCAACAGGATTTGCATGCTCATCTAAATTGAATTTTACTTCTACTTTATCAAATGAAATAGCACCAGAGCTCATACGTTTTCTTCGCATAATTTTAGCAAGATCATCCATTTTTAATATAGCATCAGCAATAGCTTGGTCTGCTTTATATGTTTTTTCTGATAGTGAAACTACTGCAGGAATTTCGTTAGTTTTAGATTCTATAATAGCTTGAGCTTCTTCATAAGCAAAACGTGCATCACTATAAGTTACAGTCCTACCAAACCATTCGTTTTTAATTTCACATTTATCATTCATTTGAAACACTGCAGAAAATGTATATTTTTCTTCATGCGGGCGTAAAGAACACGCATTATTTGATAAAACTTCTGGAAGCATTGGCACCACTCTATCTACTAAATAAACAGAGGTTGCTCTCTCGTAAGCTTCATCATCTAAAACAGTACCTTCTTTAAGATAATGAGATACATCTGCTATATGAATTCCTATTTCATAAAGTCCGTTTTCTAACACTTTAAAGGATAAAGCATCATCAAAATCTTTAGCATCTTTTGGGTCTATGGTAAAGGTTAAATCTTTACGCATATCTCTACGTTTTGCAATTTCTTCTGGAGTAATTGAAGTATCTAATTTATTTGCAAATTCTTCAACGTCATGCGGAAATTCATAAGGCAAACCATATTCTGCTAAAATAGAATGAATCTCTGTATTATGGTCTCCTGGTTTACCAAGAACTTGAATTACTTTTCCGTAAGGAGAATCGGCATTTTCTGGCCAATCTTCTAGTTTTACTAAAACCTTATCTCCATCTTCTGCATTAAAAGTTTTATTAATAGGTACAAAAATATCTTTGTACATTTTATTACTATCTGCTATTACAAAGGCAAAATTCTTTTTCTCATGAATTTGAATAACACCAACATATTCGCTTTTATCTCGCTTAATAATATTAGTAATTTCACCTTCTAATTTACCTCTGTGACGACGTTTATAAACATAAAATTCTACTTCATCACCATTTAAAGCTTTGTTTATATTGTTTGATGCTACAAACACATCATCATCAAAATCATCACATATAATATAACCATTACCTTTTGCAGCTAAATCTAGTTTTCCTATGTGATACTCTGTATTAACAACAGCTTTAAATTTACCACGTTCTACTTCTTCAATTTCCTGTTTTCCTTGTAAATCGCGTAATTTTTTTATTATTTGATTTCTACTACTAGCATCATTTACGCCTAGTTTAGCAGCAATTTGTTTGTAGTTAAAAGTTTTGTTTCTCTCTTTTTTTAATATACTTAAGATTGTATTTGTTAGGTTAGAAATTCCCTTTTTTCTGGACTTTCCTTTTTTCTTTTTACTCATTTATTTTGTAATCATTTTCTATTTCCTAAGATACTGGAAATTCTGTTATTAAATAGCCTTATTTTAGGAGAAGAGTTGCTATTTATTTTTTACAAAGCTACAATATTAATATTTAATAGTATTTCGTTAATGTTAAATTGAAGTTATAAACATTATATATTATATAATAATTTTCTTTTTAAAATTTAAAAAAATAAATGGTGGTTATTATAGTGTGTTAATAGCGGTATAACTTTTTTAAGTTTTATTTTGATTACATTTATTTTACATTCTATTAATAGTTAATTAACAATAGAATTTATTTTAATAGCTTCATATCTAATGTTTTTTAATTTTATATACACAGTTGTTAACAACTAAAATTAACCACTTTTTCTTATAACTTTTAAAAATTTAGTGTTCATATGTATCTATTTTCAAACTTATAATTTAGCTAAAAAAAGTGAGTTAAATTTTTGGAGAATAGAAAGCTCTTTTTGATTGGAAAAATAAATGGATTTACAATATTTTTCTTTTAAAAAATAATAAACACTTATTAACAAGTAATGAATAAACTAATACACAATGTTTATAATTACTACCTTTGTATAAGTATAGATTAATATATTAAAAATGAATATTTCAATAGGAAACGATCACGCTGGTACCGAATATAAATTCGCTATTAAAGAACACTTAGAAAGTAAAGGGTTTACAGTTAAAAATTACGGAACAGATAGTAGTAATAGTGTAGATTACGCAGATTTTATTCATCCTGTAGCTGAAGATGTTGAAAATAAAAAAGCAGATTTTGGTATTATAGTTTGTGGTAGCGGAAATGGTGCAAACATGACGGCTAATAAACATCAAAAAGTACGCTCTGCTTTATGTTGGAATAAAGAAATAACAGCTTTAGCTAGAGAACATAATAATGCTAATATTTTAAGTATTCCTGCCCGTTATACAGCTAAAGAACAAGTTTTAGAAATGGTTGATGTATTTTTAAATACAGAATTCGAAGGCGGAAGACACCAAAATAGAATAGATAAAATTCCATTGTCTTGTTAAATGGGGCATAACCATTCTCATAATCACTCTCATTCACATCCAGATTTAAAAGGACGTAATCTTTTTATATCTATTTTATTAAATATTCTTATTACAGCATCTCAAGTAATAGGAGGTGTAATTTCAGGAAGTTTAGCACTTTTAAGTGATGCTTTACATAATTTTAGTGATGTTATATCTCTTGTTGTAAGTTATACAGCCAATAAATTAGCAAAAAAACAAGCTTCTTTCCATAGAACATTTGGGTATAAACGCGCCGAAATTTTAGCAGCTTTTATAAATGCCTCTACATTAATTATTGTTGCTGTTTTATTAATTATTGAAGCTATTAAAAGATTTCAAAATCCAGAAGAAATTGAATCTAACTTAGTTATTTGGTTATCTCTTTTAGGAATTATTGCTAATGGTTTAAGTGTTCTTTTATTAAAGAAAGATTCTGAAGCTAATATGAATATGAAAAGTGCTTACTTACACTTATTAACAGATATGATGGCAAGTGTAGCAGTACTTATAGGTGGTTTGTTAATGAAATATTATCAAGTTTATTGGGTAGATAGTGTACTCACATTTATTATTGCTATTTACTTAATTTGGATGGGTTTCGATTTACTTATAAACTCAACTAAAGTACTTATGCTGTTTACTCCAGACAGCATTCCTATTAAAAAAATTGTAGCAGAAATTAATGCTTTTGAAAGTATAAAAAATGTACATCACGTACATGTTTGGCAATTAAATGAAGAAGAAATTCATTTAGAAGCGCATATAGATTTTAATGAAGATATTATGTTATCACAATTTGATGTTATTTTACACAAGATAGAAGATTATCTATTTGATAAATACGATATTAACCACGTAAATATTCAGCCAGAATTTGGAAAAGATGATGCTAAAGATGTAATTGTTCAAGATTAGTTGGTATTATTTTTGATGATAAGTAGAAACTAATCAAAAACTAATTAAACGATTATTTTTACTTTCCTTTTGTGTTTTATTTTTTCTTGTGAAGATTTAATAGACAATATAATTTATGGAGATGATAATTATGAAGTTGAATCTAAACTAACAGTTTTTATTGAAAATAACACACCATATGTGTTTGAAAGAACTGAGGTAACTACTAATAATGGGAAAGTTGTTTTTCAAATTATTGAACCAGATTCTTATGGGTATAGTAATCAATTTTTAACTGTTTATGATGAAATAGAAATTAGTATTCAAACCAATTCAGGATATTTTTATTATAAACCTTATTATTATAACAAAGAATCTCTTGTTTCTTCAGGAAGATGCACTTTTGTAGTTAGCCTTTCTGAATCTGATAGTAGTAAAATAGAAATAAAAAGAGTTAATTAATATCAATTGAAAATTAAAGTAAAAACCTTTTCAGAACTAACTAAACAAGAGCTTTACGATTTATTACAATTACGTAGCGAAGTGTTTGTTGTAGAGCAGGATTGTGTGTATCAAGATATTGATGGAAAAGACCAAAAAGCATTACATGTTTTAGGTTTTAAAAACAATAAACTTATTGCTTATACACGAGTTTTTAAACCAGGAGATTATTTTAATGAAGCTAGTATTGGTAGAGTAGTAGTTGCTAAAAAGGAAAGACAATTTAAGTATGGTTTCGATATTATGGAAGCTTCTATTAAAGCCATTAAAGACCATTATAATGAAACTTTAATAAAAATATCTGCACAGTGTTATCTTAAAAAGTTTTATAAAGATTTAGGATTTAAAGAAAAGGGAGAAGAGTATCTGGAAGATGATATTCCGCATATAGCTATGGTTAAAGATTAAGGTTTCGACTGCGCTTAATCTGACATTATCTTTTCAAAGCAAAATGACCTTTTAAAACTTCTCCAGTATTTAAAATAATAACATACCAATAGTCATTACTCTCTAATTGTTTTCCGTTAAAAGTACCGTCCCAACCAGGAGAACTAGGAAGTAAAAACTTTAAAAGCTTTCCGTATTTGTTATAAATAGTAATATTATTTATGGCATTAGCATTATCTATAACTTTCCATAAATCGTGGCTTCCGTCGCTGTTTGGTGTAAAATATTTAGGAATAAAGTAATCGTCTGTATTTATAAATATATTAAAACTGGTTTCGTTACTATCACAGGTGGTTTCATTGTAAATATAAATGGTTTGAGATGTTGTTATAAGTGTTCCAGCATTTAAAAGTGTTCCATTTCCACTAGATTCGGTGTAATAATTTCCATTATTAAGAACAGGCAAAGTATAATTTATACCAACAAAATCATCTAAATTATCTATAGGAACGGTAGTACTACATTCATTTTGTGAATTAACATAATTTGAAAAAGAAACAGGCTCCCAAGTGCTGTGATTTCCATTAGCGTTATCTACTACAACACAATTTAAATCAGCATTTAAATCAAAATTCATTAAGGAAATATTGTTATTATTTCCGTTATTAACATTTAAACTACATAACAGATTATCTCTACAATTAAGATCTGTTAAACTAGAATTTTGAGAAAGATCTAAATCTCCAATCATGTTTTCAAAACACAGCAATACGCTTAAACGTGTATTTGTGTTTAGGTTTAAACTAGATAAATCATTTTGTTCACAAGACAAATAAGACAAATTGGTATTAGTGCTTACATCTAAATTAGTAAGTAAATTATTGCCACATTCAAATCTGCTTAAGGTTGTATTATTTGAAACATCTAGAGCAGTTATTTGGTTTTGACTACATACTAAAACATTTAAACTTGTATTGTTTGAAGTATTTAAATCACTAAGATTATTATTGTTACAAACTAAAGAAATTAAGTCTGTATTTTGAGAAATATCGAGGATAGATAACAAGTTGTTGTAACACCAAAAAATCTTTAAATCATTCAGTAAAGTAACATCTATATTGGTAATCTGATTATTAAATACATACAACTCAGTTAAACCAGTATTTTGAGAAATATTTAAACCAGATAATTGATTATCAGAGCAATTAAGAATAGATAAACTTGTAAAATCTTCAATACCTGTTAAGTCTGAAATATTTTTTCCAGACACATCTAAATCTGTAACACTGTTAATATTTGTAGTAGTTACTAAATCGTCTAAAGGACCAGAATCGTAACCTAAATCTATTAAAGTTTGTTCAAAATTATCGTCGGGAACAAATGTTTGTGCTGTGCTATTAAGGCCTATTAAAAAGAAAGAAACAACAATTAAAGATGTTTTATTGACCATAAGCTTTTAGTTAGCATTGTCAACATAAGTAATTACAATTTCAACACGTCTATCAAACTTAGGATCGCCACCAAGCGGAAATTTACGGCGCATACCTAAATGACGCATACGTTTTTTGCTAACGCCTTTTTTTACAAAATAGTCGTAAACATATTTCGCTCTAGCTTCAGATAAGTTACGTTGTTTGGTTTTTCTATCTATAGCATCTCTAGTAAACTGTGTACAACATACATGCCCTTGAATAGTAAAATAAATATCTTCTCGCTCTACAAGCGCTTCAGCAATATCATTTAATATTTTTTTAGAAGCTGGTGTAACAGAGGCATAACCTGTTTTAAATAAGATGTTTTTAAATATAATTTTATCTCCTTTAGAGCTCTCTTTAATTAAGTCTACAACACCTTTTTCTTTTACAACAACAGGTTCTGTTTTAGCAACGGTTTCTTCAACTTTAGGTTTTGGAGCTTTTGGCTTTACTATTATTTCAACTTTTCGGTTTAAACCTCTAATCTTTAAAAGATTTTTTTCTTCTACAATTTTTAAAAGAATTTCTCCTTTACCATCAACATTAGAGATTAAAGATTCGCTTATTTCATTATTAGAAAAAATTGTTTTTATAGCATTAGCACGTTGTTGAGATAGCTTTAAATTGTATGTATCTGCACCAATATCGTCACAAAAGCCAAAAATAGAGATGGATTCTATATCAACATCCGTTAGTGTTGAAATGAAAAGTAACAAACGGTTTTCTTCGGTACCAGGAACATCATATTTATCTGTTTCAAAATAAACCTCATGTGTTAATTTTTCTTGAGAGAAGGAAAAAACACTACTAAGTGTTATTAATATTGTCAACAATAGTTTATTCATAGTAGGATAACAGAATAGTTGTTAAATATACTATTTTTAATCGAAAACCATGCCAGAAGACCATGAACAGCGGATTTGTTGCTATAATCTACTTTAAATAACCAGAATATTCAGAAGTATTGCTAAGTATTTCTGTTGCCTTTTTTATATCAGAATCGTGTACTTTATAATATTCATACAAGCCTTCTCTGTACACATATTGCTTAACGATATCTTCTGTTAATAATTCTAACAAAAAGTCTTTATTTTCATCAATAACCGTTGTTTTTGAAGTATTTAAATTAGATATTAATGTGTTGTAATCTGTTTTAATGTTGTCATTTAATTCTTCTTTTTCAGCAATTTCAAAAGCTTTTTTTAAGGCTTTTTCAGTATCTGTTTCAAACGAAAAGTTATTAGTTTTTAAATAGTTTTTAAAATCTTTAAAATCAGAATCGCCTAGTTTAAAATTATTAATATCACTTATATTATGACTATAATGATAATTGGTTGCATAGTTAAAAACAAGATCATTATTTACAATTGCAGTTGTAATAGGAGAGGTTTTATAAGATCCAATTGGAATATCTGGAAACACGCCACCACCATCAAAAACTTTACGGCCATTTTTTGTTTTAAACTCGTTATAATTTTCTTGTTTTACACGAACTGCTTCACCTTTTTCGTTTCTATTCCAATAATCTAAAGACTGGATACATCTACCCGAAGGTGTGTAATATCTAGAAATGGTAATTTTTACTTGTGTTCCATAAGTGAGTAGTTTTGGGCGTTGTACTAAACCTTTACCAAAACTTCTTGAGCCCACAATTACTGCACGGTCTAAGTCTTGTAAAGACCCAGAAACAATTTCACTTGCAGAAGCGCTTTTTCCGTCTATTAAAACCACTAAAGGAATTTCGGTATCTATAGGATTGTTTTGCGTGAAATACGTTTTATTATATTTTTTTACTTTAGATTTTGTGGTTACAACCAATTGGCCTTTTGGCACAAAAAGATTAACAATTTTAATAGCCTCGTTAACTAAGCCTCCAGGGTTTCCTCTTAAGTCTAAAATGATACGCTCTGCGCCTTGAGCCTTTAAATCGCGAAGCGCATAATTGGTCTCTGTATGAGCTCGATTACTAAAACTACTTAGTACAATATAACCTGTTTTATCATTAACCATAGAAAAATGAGGAACAGCTTTAATTTCTACTTCGGCTCTTTTTATGGTTGCTGTTTGGGTTTTCCCTTGGCGTTTATAGGTAACTTCTACCGAGCTATCTGAAGCGCCTTTTAATAAATCGCCAGCATTTTCTTTATAGCTTTCAACTAATATGTTTCCAACTTTTATAATTTCATCTCCAGCTTTTAAACCTGCTTTATCTGCTGGATAATCTTTATAAGGCTCGATAATTACTAGTTTGTCTTTTAAGGTTTTTACTTTGGCGCCAATACCTGTGTAGTCTCCTGTATTATTAATTCTAGCAGCTTCAACATCTTGCTCGTTCATAAAATTGGTATACGGATCTAAATCAGACAACATGCTTTTAATCGCGGTATCCATTAAATCGCCCGGGTTCGTTTCATCTACATAATTCATGTTAAGTTCTTTGAATAATGTGGTGAAAATTTCTATTTGTTTAGCGATTTCAAAAAAGTCGTTTTGAAAAGCCGTAGTAGTTAAAAAAATAGCGCCTGCTAACACAGGAACCACTATTTTCTTTTTTAATTTATTTATCATTTTTTACTTTTTTTAATCCATTTTCTAATAAAAAACCCAGCAATACCAAGTATAATTATAAAAGGCCAAATATGCAGTAAACCTAAAAAGAATAAGGATATTCCATTAAATCCAGATTTAATAGCATTCCACATTTTTGTACCGTACGAAGTGGTTATTGGAGCCTCTGATGTAAGTTTATAAAACTCAATTTCCAGTGTGCTTAAAGACACTTTGTTTTGTAGATATTTTAATCTGCCTTGTTTGGCTTCAATTTCTTCTCTAATATTTGATAATTCACGCTCAATATCAAGAATTTCCTTTACATTTTTTGCTTTAGAAAGTAGCTCTAAATAGCGTTTTTCAAGTGTTTGTTTTGCTTTTAAACGCGCTTCTAAATCAATAAACTCTTCGGTTACATCTTTGGCAGAGATCCGTTTGGTATCAAAATAAGCCACATTTTTACTAATGGAATCTATCGCCTTTTGAAAATTTGTAGTAGGAATTCTAATAACGAGACGCCTGGTAATGGTGTTGTATGATTTATTAGAATTATCATCTTGTATAAAACCTTTGTTTTCGGTTATTACTTTTTTAATTTGAAGATAAGTTTTGTCTAAATCTTTGGTTTCAAAATGTAAATAAGACTCTTTTATTATTTTTTGAACAGAAGCTTCTTCAGGAATGGAAACTATACCGTTTATTGAAGAACCTTCTTTAAAAACGGATTCCATTTCCATGTCTGCTTCAGTATATTCAACAGATTTTGATGGCCCTTTGGAGCACATTAATGGTAATGCGAGTATTAAAAAATAAGATAGTAGCTTCATAAAAACGATTTTTATACTTCAGAGGTTTTGCTTGAAAACTTCTCAAACAACACTTTCATTCTGTTTTCAATTTGAGAGAACGCAGGTTTTTCTTTGCCAATGTACAAAATCATAAACGCGTGTGGTGTTGATAAATTGTTAAAATATACAGCTTTATTTAACCTGTAAACTTCTCTTAATAAACGTTTTATTCTATTCCTGTCTACAGCGGTTTTAAAATTCCGCTTACTTACCGAAACCCCTGTTTTTGCAATAACATCATCATCAAAAGTAGTTGGTAAATAAACCAACCTCAACGGAAATGCAGAAACCGATTGACCCTCTGTAAATAATTGATCAATAAGTTTTTTGCTTTTAAGCTTTTCTTTTTTCGGATACGTTGCAGACATACATTATTTTATGGATACAAAAGTAGCAATAACAATTAATACAATAGGCTTTAAACCGTGCATGATAAAAATCATATTTAAAATAGAAAGTGTGTAGTAATTTAACCCTTTAAAAACATTTTAAATTATACAACCATGGGAGATTTAAATGTTACAAAACTAAAGACTAAAAAAGATAGGGCAAACTACATTCACCACCTAATTAACGATATAAAAGCTCTTGATTTAATGATTGAAAAAGGGCTAATTGAAGAAACGCCTCTTAGAATAGGAGCAGAACAAGAATTTTGTTTGGTAAATAAGCGATTCCTTCCAGAAAGTAGATCCTTAGAATTGTTAAAGGATATTAACGACAAACATTTTACAACCGAAATAGGTAATTATAACCTTGAGCTTAATTTAGACACTTTTGAGCTTGGTAAAGATTGCTTCTTAAAATTACACAAGCAACTAGATACGTTATTAAACAAGGCTAAAAAGGCAGCGTCAAAAAAAGATATTAAAATTGTTTTAACAGGCATTTTACCATCACTATCTGTGAGTAATGCTACCGAAGAAAACATGACCAACGTAGAGCGTTATTCTGTTTTAAACGAAGCCATAAAACAATATAGAAGCCAACATTTCGATATTCATATTAAAGGCGTTGACGAACTTAATTTACTTCACGATTCGGTAATGCTAGAAGGTTGCAATACCAGTTTTCAAATGCATTTACAATTACCGCCCAAAAACTTTGTAGATAATTATAATTGGGCGCAAGCCATCTCAGGTCCAATATTAAGTGCTTGCACTAATTCACCTATTTTATTTGGAAAAGAACTTTGGAGCGAAACCCGTATTGCACTTTTCACACAAAGTATAGATACAAGAGCAAATTCATTCATATTAAATGAAAAACAATCTAGAGTAAGTTTTGGTAACAGTTGGCATACAGGATCCATTTCAGATATATTTAAAGATAATATTTCAAGATTCCGAAGTTTTTTAACCACAGGTTTTATTAAAAACAGTGTGGACATGGTTAACAATAATGAAATTCCAAAACTAAGGGCATTACAATTGCATAATGGTACGGTTTACCCATGGAACAGAGTGTGCTATGGTCAAAACGATGGAAAACCAAACTTAAGAATTGAAAACCGATATATACCTTCTGGTCCAACTACAACCGATGAAATTGCAAACATGATGTTTTGGGTAGGTGTTATGTTAGGGAAACCCAAAAAATATAATAACATTCATAAACAATGGGATTTTAAAGATGTAAAAAACAACTTTTTTAATGCTGCACGTTATGGAATAGCTGCTCAGTTTTATTGGAATGGGCAATACATTTCCAGCTATAATTTAATTTTAAATGAGCTGTTGCCTATGGCATACAAAGGCTTGTATAGTGTTGGCGTATCTCCAAAAGACGCAGAATATTATTTAAAAATTATTAAAAATAGAGTCCAAGGTTTTAATGGTTCAGAGTGGATGATAAGAAATTATAGAACATTACTTAAAAACCATAAACGATTTGAAGCCATGCAATTGCTAACGGCTTATTTATATGAAAAACAGGAAAAAGGTTATCCGGTTTCCACTTGGCAAATGCTTCATCATACAGACGGCTCTCCTTTTGAAAACAAACGTGTTGTAAAGCATATTATGAGTTCAGATATTCTTTCGGTAGATAAAAAAGACAGTGTAGAATTGGTTTTAAATATTATGAAGTGGAAGAATATTCACCACATGCCAGTTATAACTACAGGCAGAAAATTGGTAGGGTTATTAACATGGACAGATGTTAAAACCTATATAGACAACCCAAAACTTCAAAACGAAAGCATAAGTAAAATAATGAAAACCGATATTATTACTACCGATCAATATACACCTATTGAAGAAGCAAAAGAAAAAATGACCAAAAATGCTATAGGCTGCCTTCCGGTTGTTAAAGATAATAAGTTAATAGGTTTAATTACGTTAAACGATTTTGATGCATGATAGATGTATATAGCAAAGCGCTAAAAAATAAAATAAAAATAAACCGAATACTTGGCAAAATTAAAGGTCCTACAGCAGGAGCCACTGTAGTGTTTTTTGGTGGTATTCACGGTAATGAAACTTCTGGGGTTTTTGCATTAAAAGATGCTTTAGAGGGTATTAATCCTGCATTTGTAAACGGAACAATTTATGGTATTTCGGGTAACTTAAATGCGCTTAAAAAACACCAAAGGTATATAGATAGCGATTTAAATAGGCTTTGGACAAAAGAGTATATTAAAGTTATAAAAAATAAAAGCACCTTAAATGCTGATGAAACTGAACTAATTGAGCTATTCGATATTTTAAATGATATTTTAAAAAACAATACACCGCCTTTTTATTTTATCGATTTACATACTACATCTAGCAAAACACTACCTTTTATAACAATTAACGATGCTTTAATAAACCGAAAATTCTCCAAACAATTTCCTGTGCCTATTGTGTTAGGTATAGAAGAGTATTTAAATGGGCCTTTGTTAAGTTATATAAATCAATTAGGGTATGTGTCTTTAGGTTTTGAGTCTGGGCAACATGATGATACATCGGCTATAACAAATAGTATAGCGTTTATATATTTAGCACTGGTATATTCTGGAGTTTTAGAAGAAGAAGCGGTAATTAATTTCTCTAATTTTTATGAGCAATTAAAAACAGAAGCCAATAATAATTCTAGTGTTTTTGAGGTTGTGTATTTACACAAAATTGAACAAAACGAAACTTTTAATATGATAAATGGATTTAAAAGTTTTGAAAAAATTAAAAAAGGAACCAAACTAGCAATTAGCAATAAAACAGAAATAAAAGCACCTTACAAAGGCAGTATTTTTATGCCTTTATACCAACAAAAAGGCGAGGAAGGATTTTTTATAATAAAACCCATAAACCCATTCATTTTAAAATTATCGGCTATTTTAAGGCGCGTTAGAATAGATAATTTATTGGTTTTACTACCAGGTATTTCTTGGTTTAACAAAAAAGAAGGTGTTTTACAGGTAGACTTAAGAGTTGCTAAGTTTTATGCGAAGTCGTTTTTTCACTTGTTAGGCTACAGGAACAGACAAATTATAAGCACACATTTAAGGCTTAATAACCGAGAGCGGGTTGCTAAAACATTTGTTTATAAAAAAGAACCTTGGTATTAAATTAAGTAAGTGAATTTCTGGAAGAAATTCACCCGCAATTAATTATACACGATGTTGGCAATAGTGTTTTATTTCACGTATGCAAAAGATTGTGGTGGATGTAAATTAAAATCCGTTTTTAAGCATTTAGGTTCTTTATATTTTTTCATATTCTTAACTTGAATAGCGAACCCTTTTTCTCTCTCCGAGAAATATTCATAAAAAAAATCTTCTGTAATTCCCGAATGATCTTTTGTCAAGTTCCAAAGAGTTTCGAGGTCATTATTGAAGATTTTACCGATTTCAAATTCGCCAATTACTTTTTGTACAGGCGATGAAGCATAAACTATGATAGATTTAACATTATTGTTTTTAAATATGGCTTTTCTAAATTCAAACTTTTTAGAGCCATCAAAAATCTTAAAGGCAAATTCTGGTTTAATTGATAAAACGACTTTCATATATTATCTTCGGTTGTAAGCAAAATTAACTAATTTATTAAACTGATTGTTATTTAATTCTATAAATCCACGTGGCATATTCATAATGTCAGGAATTACGCCAATCCTGTTCAAATCATTTAGCGTTGGCTTTGGTGTTGGAAAAGAGTGAGCATAAAGGAATTTAATAACGAATGGTCTGTATTTGGGATATTTATTCCACCAGTCTTTTTCTAAATCTGCCTTTTTAATCATTGTTCTTCTGTAACAAGCTTTGTAAAAATCTTCAAAGGATGCAAACCCGTTTATAACTTCCTCTACAATGCAAATTGAAGTTACTGTGCTGGAATATTTTTTTGGCTTAGTGTCTCCCATTCTGTAAACGATAATAATATCTCCAGGTTGAAGGTGTCTATCTTGAGAATGTGAGATGTATACCTTGCCAATTCTATTGCGATGTGGTTCGTTTTCTGTGTATTTTGTTTCGTCTTCTCGAGTATTAATGCTATCAGGAAATAATTCCGTATGATATTGTGGTTCTATCTTGATGATGTACTTTCTTGTATCTCTCGAAAAGAATGGAAAAGAAAGTTTTGGTTTGTTGATTTCAATAGGTTGTGATTTTCCAAAAGGTCTTGTTAAAACGATTTCATCTCCATTTTTCGTGGATTTTATTCCGTGTTCTGTAAACCCCCAACCTTTAAGCATATCGATTAATTGACCTTGTTCAGGTCTTTTATTAAATACCGTAACATATATTTCATCAACTTTATATTGAATAGCATTATCAAAGACAATTTTTAAGAATCTTTCCCCTATTTTATATCCATTACTAATTACTTTTAAGGTTCCAATTTTCAGTCTTTTTTTCTTGTCAAATATTGGTTTTATTTCAGAGTAATTTTCCGTTTTTTCTTCAACTTTTATATAAAGAAAAGCTGTTAAGTTATTGTCGCTATAACATATATAACAAACCTTGTCAAATTTTGATTTAAACCAATCATCAAATTCATCATAGTCTTCTCGGAAACTATCAAAAAAATTGTCATTAATGTCAACTTCTGCAAAGTCAGCCTTTTTTACAGCAAGGACATTGTATTGAACTAAATCTGGGTTTTCAGAAGTGACTTTTTCAAGAAATGATTGAATTTTAAATACTTTGTCTGAAATCCCAAGTTTAGAAGCTTTTGTATGTATTTTTTTGTCTTGAGTAATTAATAAATCTATTCTGCCTTCATAAATTTCATTTAACAGATGAGTGTCATTAATATCATTATCGTTAACATCAAACCCTACACTTACACTTTGTACAATTTTAGAAAAAGGAAGTTGATGCTTAATTCTATTATAACTATCTAATTTTATTGAAAAAGTCTTAACAACTTGTTTATTTTGATAGGAATCAATTTCAGAGATTGTGATTGGATGAATGTATTTTTCGTAATGCAATTTATCAATCCAATTAAATAATTGTCCAATATCGTGTTCAACTATTCTGTTCGCTTCTCTGTGAATAATTATATTAGTATCTAAAAGTACTTTCATTCAATGATTGTTCTTGAGTTTATTCACATTATTGCCAACTATTGTTGGCAACTTTTTTTTATTTGACTATTTCAATTCCTTTAGCAACATCCTCGAAAAATGATTCCAACTCTACCTTTGTGCTATCAACTAATTTCTTTATTAGGATTTCATTTTTATTAATATCATATAGTTTACATATAGTGTCTGAATAATCTAGGTAATAAATTGTCGAATCTATTTTAAAATCAATTTCGTAGTATGGTTTGTCATAGATAAAATCTAACTTCTTTATTATTTTGAAATTTAGATTTTTGTCTGCCCAATAAGAATATTTTAAGCGACAGGTTTCTCCATATAGCCAAAAGTCTAAAACGATATATTCCGCTTTGCTATTACGATATATGATTAATTCACCTCCATCAGTAGAATAATCATTTAACTCTAACGTGTCTGCGGTGAATTGCACTTTATTTTTTTCAAAGTCTCTAATTATGTTAAAGCCCAATAAACCCAATTCTGATTTTAAATCTGTGCTTTCAAGAAAAGTTTCTTTTTTCGAATTAGAATCAGATTTTGGAGATACGGTTAAATTAACAGAGTCTTTGAACAAGAGGGCAATTACAATTGGTACGATTATACCTGCAAACACAGCAATTTTGTTTCCATCTGAAAGCCGTTTCCACCAGTCTGAAACGTATGTAATTAAAAAATACTTCCTTCGGACTATTTTCCAACCTGCATCCAGATGTTTTTTTAATTCAGCTTTTTTAACTGTTTTATAGTCATATCCAACAATAATAAAATCTGGGATATTTTGTTTTTTTGATCGTTTTAGGTCGTATTTAATCATTTAAATTGTTGCCAACGAATTGATATGAAATCGTTTTAATACTTCGATTACGCTCAGTACAAGTTGTTTAAATTCAACTACTAAACGAATATAGCTGAAAATTTTTACAAAATCAAGCATTATTTAGCCATAAAAAAAGCCTCTTTGTTTTTACAAAAAGGCTTTTTAAATTATATGTGTTTTATAAAAAAACTTTACTTTTTATTGTTTTCTTTATCAATATCTGCCATCATTTCCTTAGGGTCTATTTGCACACTTTGTATAGCTTTTGTGGTTTCAAAAGTGTAAGTTGGGTATGCCCACGCCCAATCTTTTATAATAGTTGCTGAGGTTGGTTTTTCACCACGCATCATTTGCAACGGGATATAAAAACTTTCTGTAGAACCATCGGTATATGTAACTTCTAAATCTATTGGCATTGGCATTAAACCTATACGCTCTAAGGTTACTGTTTTGTCTTCAACAGATTTTACAGCATAATCAATAGTATTTGTGGTTTGTGCAAAATCTATTAAGTACCAATCTAGTTCTAAACCAGAAATTTTTTCGGCAGTTCGAATAATATCTAAAGGTTTTGGGTGCTTAAAAGCAAAGTCTGTGTAATATTTTTTAATGGTTTGTTTAAGGTTGTCTTCACCTATAACATAACCTAATTGCGCCATAAATACTTCACCCTTACTGTATGCCGAAATTCCATAAGCTTGGTTATAGGCATACCTGTCTGCATGTGTAGTTAAAGGTTGCTCTTTTCCAGATTTAGCTAAGTAAATATAACCTTTATACGCATTGGCTGTTGGATTGTCAATGCCCGCTTTCATAACCTCATTCATGGCTAAATCACTTATGTAGCTTGTAAAGCCTTCGTCCATCCACTCGTGTTTAGCTTCGTTTGATGCTAATAAAAACTGAAACCATGTGTGCGCCATTTCGTGAGCTGTAACACCTACCAAGCTTCCAAAACTGCGGTTGCCTGTTATTAAAGTACACATGGCATATTCCATACCGCCATCTCCACCTTGAATAACAGAGTATTGATCGTAAGGATATGTACCAATGTGCTCACTAAAATATTGCATAAGTTCAACCGTTTTTGGTTGCATTTTTTTCCAGTTTTCAAGCTTATCACTATCTAATGTTTTTTTGTAGTAAAAGTTTAGAAGTGGCCCATTAGGAACTTGTTTTGTGTCATGAATATAATCAGGATCTGCAGCCCATGTAAAATCGTGTACGTTAGGCGCTTTAAAATGAAGCGTTTTTTTATTTCCTTTTATTTCTGGCTCATTTTGCAAATAGCCTGTACCACCAACAACGTAGTTTTTATCGATAGTTAGTTTTACATCAAAATCGCCCCAAACTCCATGAAATTCACGACCTATATATGGATCGGCATGCCAACCTTCAAAATCGTATTCAGCTAATTTTGGGTACCATTGCGTCATTGATAAAGCAACCCCTTCTTTATTGTTTCTTCCAGAACGACGAATTTGTAACGGAACTTGCGCATCGAAATCCATTTTAAAGGTGACGCTTTCTCCTGGTTGAATAGGTTTAGCTAAATCAACCTCTAAAACGGTTCCAACGGTTTCGTGTTTTAAAGCCGCCCCATTTTGGGTTAAAGCATTTACTTTTATATAACCAATTTCGCTAGGTGTTAATTTACTTATTCTATCACCTACTCTTGAGTCTGGATCTGGAATGGTACGAGAACGCACATCCATTTCGCTACCCGGTTGAAAAGCATTAAAATACAAGTGATAATAGACTCTATTTAAAACATCGGGTGAATTGTTGGTGTAAACCAAAGTTTGTTTTCCTTTGTATTGATAGGAGTTTACATCCATATCAATATCCATGTTATAATCTACATGTTGCTGCCAATAGCACGAATTTGATGTAGTAAGAGGCGCTTTAGGAGTTACTACAGTTGGAGTTTTTGGAACAACTGCATTTTTTTGACTGTTACAAGACCAAAATAGTGTTAAACAAAAAAGAAAAACAATAAACCGATTCATAGATTAAAAGATATTTAAAAGGGTGTTTAAAACTGTTATGTCACATTGAGCTTGTCGAAATGTTTTCTCTTTTTACTAGAACAAAAAAGGTTTCGACAGGCTCAACCTGACAATGGATATGTTGTTTATAAAACACCCATATTTTTTGATGAAATATTACTGACCAGCAGCTACTTTAGATGCCATAATTAATGCATTATAAGCATTGACTATTTTTGAAGATTTTGTTAAATCTGCAAAAGGTCTAACGTCATTAGTGTCGCCACCAACAATTACTTTTGGTTTTAAAGCCAACCCAGAATCCATGATAACTTGTTTTACCTGAGCAGCTGATAATTTAGGATAATACGAACGGATTAAAGCTGCAACTCCTGCAACAGCTGGAGCCGCCATAGAAGTACCACCTTTAGTATCGTACTCGTTTTCTGGAGTTGTAGAATATACGCTTGCTCCAGGAGCAAAAACATCAACGTTCTTTTTTCCGTAGTTTGAAAAACCAGCAATCATATTAGAACCATATTTTGGCGCTAAAGCTCCAACTCTAATATAGGTATCAGAAACTTCCTGACCATTAATATTATCGTCTGGGAAGTTAGGCTCAGTATCTACATCTTTACTATCATTTCCTGCAGCATGTACAAAAACAACATCATTTTTTCCTGCGTAAGCAATAGCATCACGAACCCAATCACTATGAGGAGAAAAACTTTTACCAAAACTTCCATTAATAATAGATGCGCCATTATCAACAGCATAACGAATAGCTAAAGCCACATCTTTATCATATTCATCACCGTTTGGAACCGCTCTGATACTCATGATTTCAACATTATTCGCAACGCCATTTGCACCTTTACCATTGTTACGCTCTGCAGCAATAATACCTGCAACATGTGTACCGTGGCTTTCACTTTTCTTAACAGGTTTTACATTACCATCACCATAATATTTAGAAGACATATCTTCTGGATCGTCACCATTTACACGCCCTTTAAACTCTTTGTTTAGGTTAAAATTTAAACGCTCGTTAATGCTTACTAAACCGTCGTTAATTTCTTTTTTTGCATCTGCCATAGAATCCATACCGTTACTAAACATATATTGAGCTATTTGTTTAGCTTGGTTTAATTCTTGGTCTTCGGTTTTAATAGCAGCAACATCTTCTTTGGTGTAATCTTTTTTACCTATATGTTTTGCTAAAGCATCGTCAGCATTTGTTATTTGCTGATAGATTTGCTCATATTGAGTTTTTCTACCCAACCATTTTTGATATTCTGTTTCGTATTCTGCTTGAGCTCTTGCATAATCTGGGTGACTTGTATCTCCGCTAGCTAGAATTCTAACAAATTCTAATTGTTCATCATAACCTTTACCTAAAAAGTTCCACCCGTGTACATCATCAACATAACCATTTTTGTCATCATCTTTTCCGTTGTTAGGAATTTCACCTTTATTAGTCCAGATAACGTCATCTAAATCTTCGTGGTCTATATCAATACCAGAATCAATAACTGCAACAATAACTTTTTTACCTTTTTTGTTTTTAATAATGTCTGTGTAAGCTTTATCAACACTCATTCCAGGAATGGTGTCTTTAATTAAATCTAAATGTCCCCAATTGTGTTTTTCGGCTTCAGTTAACTCTGAAACTTTTAAAGGCGAGGTATCTATATTCTCTACTGGAGTTGATAAAATGTCTGCAGTACCACCGCAGCCAAAAATAAATGCAGCTAAAAAAGCTGATAATAATAATGATTTAAATGTTTTCATTTTTTATTCGAATTAGTCGTTTTTAATTTAATTAAATATGTCTTGTGTTGTGTATGTGTTGTTTAATCTTACTCCTTTTTCGGTTTTTTTAACGGTAATAATTTCGTTATGAGCATCGTGCTCTAAAAATAAATAGAAATTATTGTCTGCAGCTATATCCAGAAACTTTTCTTTTTCGTCTAAAGTTAATAAAGGTCTGGTGTCGTAACCCATAACATACGGAATAGGTAAATGCCCAACAGTAGGTAATAAATCTGCCATAAAAGCTATGGTTTTACCTTTATAATTTATAAGCGGAATCATTTGTTTTTCGGTATGACCGTCTGCAAAAAAAATATCAAAACCCAATTCAGAGTTTTTTAAAATATCATGTTCTGGAAGCGATGTAAATTTTAATTGACCGCTTTCTTCCATTGGAAGAATATTTTCTTTTAAAAATGATGCTTTTTCGCGTCTGTTAGGTTGAGTTGCCCACTGCCAATGGTTTTTATTACTCCAAAAATGAGCGTTTTTAAAAGCAGATTCATAACCGGTTTTGTCTTTATTCCATTGAATGCTTCCTCCACAATGATCGAAATGCAAATGCGTTAAAAAAACATCGGTAACATCATCTCGATGAAAACCGTGTGCTTTTAGCGAATTGTCTAAATTAAAATCACCCCAAGGGTAATAGTAACCAAAAAATTTAACCGATTGTTTGTTGCCCATGCCGTTGTCTATTAAAATCAGGCGGTTACCATCTTCAATTAGTAAACAACGTGCAGTAAGGTCGATCATATTATTGGCGTCTGCAGGATTGGTTCGATGCCATATAGATTTTGGCACTACGCCAAACATGGCGCCACCATCTAATTTAAAGTTTCCGGCATTAATTGGGTATAAGTTCATAGGGATGTAAAATTACGAAATAACTTGCAAATCCTTAAAAATGTTATGAATATATTATGAAATAACTTCTTTTAATCTTTTTCCGTAATCTAACAAGGTTTTTATTTCCTTTGTACTGGCTAATCGTTCTTTTCCAAAAATCAATAAAGCATTGCCATTAGACTCCACATGATAGTAAGGGTTGCTTTCGAAGAATTTAGTAACATCGTCGTTAAAAAATTCAGCAATTCCAATCTCATTATCACCTGTAAGATAAAAACGTTTGGAGAAATCGTCGTGGTCTTCAATAGGAATATCTTTATATCCGGCAAGTGCCGAAACTTTTTCTAAAAAACCTTCTCTATCTAGTGTAAATTCTGGAATAGCAAAGTTTAAATCTATGTGAAGCATGGTAGAACGAACGACTTCTTTCGTAATAAATTCTCCTTCTGAAAACTCGATGTCAAACAACTTTATGCCATTGTCTTTTTGAGATAATTCGTTATAAATATGATTGATATGTTTTGTGTAAAAAAACTCAAAGCTGTTTAAAAAAGATATGTTTTTTTGCTTTTTAGAACTGTAATTCAAACTATAATCTTCAGACAAACTCTCCATGGTAGTTTGACGTCTTGTAAGGCTGTTTTTTATAATTTTTGGAACAGGAAGTAAACGTCGTGATGCAAAAGGGTGTTCAGAATCTGTGTCGTGCATATCTAAACCAATAACATCAAAATGGCCACCGCGTTTTGCAAATAATTCTTGATAGTTACTAATGTTTTCTAAAACAGTATCATCAACAAATTTACACATCGAAAAATCTACAATTACATCTTCGTTTTCTGGAACCTCATCTAGGTGTTGTTTTAATCTAAAGTAATTTAAGAAGCTACAAAAATGCTTCACACTCACATAATAATTATTCTTACCATCTTGCTCTTTAAACATTAAAACATTAGGTTTTAAAACATTTCTTAAAAACAATCCAGCACTTTTGTTTATGATAATATGAATGACAAAAGTGGCTAAAACACCAGCTAAAATTCCTGTTATTAAGCCAATTTTTAAGGTAACAACTAGCGTAACAAAAAATATGATAAGTTGCTCTTTACCAATAGAGAATATTTTTCTAACAATATTAGGCGACGCCAATTTATAACCTGTATAAACCAAAATAGCCATTAAAGCAGGAAGCGGTATTCTAGTTAATTGTGTGCTAAAAACAACAATAAATAAAACTAAAAATGCCGCATGAAAAAAGTTGGAAGACCGGTTACTGGCACCATTATTTACATTTACAGAACTTCTAGCAATAACGGTTACTACATTTAATCCGCCTAAAAGCCCACTACCTACAGTTGCTAAACCTAAAGCCTTAAGATCTCTATTAACATTAGAGCGTCTTTTTTCAGGGTCTAATTTATCTACGGCTTTAATACTTAAAAGCGATTCTATACTTGAAATAAGTGTTAAAGCTAAAACACTTCCCCAAAACGAAAGACTCCATACGCCATTAAAATTAGGTAGTTTTAAATCTGCTATAATATCATTTATTGAAGGAATACCAGAAATCATATATTCTTTTGCAATAGGGTTGGGTTCGTGTAATCCCATTTCAAAGTAATAGCTAAAGCCAATAGATAAAAGAACAATCCACATTGGAGCAGGAATAAGCTGTAAGTATTTGTTTCTTATTTTTGAATAAAATGCCATAATACCTAAACTTATTACACCAGCTAATGCGGCATAAATTAGCCCGTCGCTACCATAATGAAAAGCATCGTATAAGGTTGTAGGTATTTCTAAAAGATAGTCAATAGTTTCCTCTCTTTTTATTTTGTGCGCAAGCATAATATGAAATTGTTTTCCCAGAATAATGAGTCCAATTGCAGCCAGCATACCTTGAATGGCAGAAGATGGAAAAAAATCTGCAAGCGTACCCATTCTAAAAAAGCCTAATAGTAAAAGCAAAACTCCAGAACACATAACAGCAACATAAGCACTTTCTAAACCAAGCGTTGTAATAGCAACTAAAAGCACGCCAACTAACCCATTACCTGGACCAGAAATGGTGACATGGCTACCACCTAAAATGGAGACTATAATACCACCAACTACAGCGGCTATAACTCCAGAAATTGGAGGTGCATCACTAGCCATAGCAAGCCCTAAACCCAATGGTAATGCAATAAGGCTAACTACAAAACCAGAAAATATATTTTTGGGAAGCGCTTTAAAAAAACCTTTAATATTATTTTTTTTAGGACTCATTGTAGAATTAACACATCGGTTGGTAATTCAGTTAAAATATGCTCAATATCATGTGGAAACAATCGATCCCAAAAAGTCATTTTAGACGGTGCATTCATCACCAATAAATCTGCCCTTGTTATTTGAGCATAGTGCCCAATTGAGTACCCTTTTTTTCCAAAAATGGCTTGTAGTTTTATAGTTTTGTCTTTTGTATATTCTTCAGGAATATGACTAATAATTTCCTTTACCCTACTGTTTTCCCTTAGTTGAATACGCTCTTTCATGATGGTAGATCTTCTAAGTGATTTATCATCATAAATCTTTATGGCAGCCTGCTCCTTATTAATCTCTTCAACAATAGTTATTTTATTTGCTTTAAGCTTATTTGCAACGTAAAAAGCGGCAGTTATGGTTTGTTCTGTTCTTGGGTCTTTTAATCCGTTTACAACAATGTGTTGACATGGTTCGCGCTCAACAGAAGGTTTAATTAATAATAAAATAGAACATTTTACTTTACGCGTAATTTTTCTGGCAATAGAACCTACATAATACTTCAAAAATTGCTCACGCTGTAGCGCTCCAAGAATTAATAAGTCTATTTTTTTTTCTTCGGAAGTTGATAAAATAACATCTACAGGGTCTCCCGGTTTAAAAACCACTTCATAATCCAAGTTATTTTCTTCAAAGCTTTTGAGAATAGTACTCAGCACATTTACTTTGTCTCCTGAAGCTTCGCCAACATGAATTAAAAACAACTTACAATCAAAGAAAACAGCTAATCTTGCCGCTTCAAATAGGTTAGCTTTTAAGTTTGGGGAAAAAGCCACTCCAATTCCAATACTTTTAAATGGTTTTAAAGACAAATGTGTTGTTTTTCACTAAAAAAGTGAAAGATAGTATTTTTAAAAACATCAAATCATCTGTTTTACTTATTTTAGTGATTTTATATAAAGAATTTAGATAATATGTTAGAATTAGGAGGCATTATCATTTTAGGAATATTAGCACAGTGGGTAGCATGGAAATTTAAAATTCCAGCTATTTTACCTTTAATATTAATTGGTTTGTTGGTTGGACCCATTGCAGCAGAATTTTTAAGTGAAGATGGAACCAAATGGATTGAACCCATCTGGAATGGTAAAGAAGGTTTGTTTCCAGGGAAAAGTCTGTTTTATTTTGTGTCACTTTCTATTAGTATTATTCTTTTTGAGGGTGGATTGACCCTAAGAATTAATGAAATAAAAAATGTTGGCCCCATTATTACCAAGCTTATTACATTGGGTTCTCTTGTTACGTTTTTTGGAGCCGCCATTGCAGCACATTTTGTGTTTAATTTAAGTTGGGAAATATCGTATTTGTTTTCTGCACTTATTATAGTAACAGGCCCCACTGTAATTACACCAATTTTAAGGAATATCCCACTAAAAAAGGATATTTCGGCAGTTTTAAAATGGGAGGGTATTTTAATAGATCCTATAGGCGCATTAGTGGCAGTACTTGTTTTTGAGTTTATAAGTGTAGGTGCAGGAGGCGAGTTTACTAAAACAGCCCTAATAGAATTTGGTAAAATTGTATTATTTGGATTTACCTTCGGGTTCACCTTTGCACACGCGCTTAACTTTATTATTAACAAAAAATTGGTGCCTCATTATTTACTAAATGTATTTGCTTTGGCGGCGGTATTAGGTGTTTTTGTGTTGTCTGATGTTTTTGCACACGAGTCTGGATTACTTGCGGTTGTTGTAATGGGTATGGTTTTAGGAAACTCTAACTCATCATATTTAAAAGAACTACTTTATTTTAAGGAATCTTTAAGCGTTTTACTCATATCCATTTTATTCATTTTGCTTGCGGCAAATATTAACATGGAAGAATTGTTGTTAGTATTCAATTGGAAAGCAGTTACATTATTTGCATTAGTAGTTTTTATTATTAGACCTATTGGTGTTTTTTTAAGCACTCATGGCTCTAAATTAAAATTAAACGAAAAACTATTTATTAGTTGGGTAGGACCTCGAGGTATTGTTGCAGCAGGTATCGCATCGCTTTTTGGATTAACGCTTGCCGATAAAGGTGTGCCAGATGCTAAATACATCACGCCGCTGGTGTTTATGATTGTGCTTGGAACCGTTTTATTAAACGCAACCACAGCTCGTTTATTTGCGAAATTAGTAGGTGTTTTTCTTAAGAAATCTGGAGGTATTTTAATTGTTGGGGCGTCAAAAGTTTCTAGATTACTAGGGCATTATTTAGAAACAAACGGCAGGCATGTTGTGCTAATTGATAGTAACGAAACTAATATTAAAAAAGCAAAAGAATTAGGTTTAGAGGCCTTAACAACTAACATATATTCTGACACGCTTTTAGATAACATAGAACTTAGTGATGTAGGATATTTAATGGCATTAACCGGAAGTCCAGATATAAACACTTATGCAATTAATAAGTTTAGTAAACAGTTTGGAGAAAATGGTTCGTTTAGATTGGTTACCTCACAAGAAATTATGGAAGGTACAGACACTCCAAAAGAAGGCTTGTTTTCACATAAAGACGATTTTAATTCTTTAATGGAACTTACTAGAAAACATCCATCTATACAGGAAATAGATTTAGAAGACAAAGCGCATTACAATAAACTGATAAAAATCTCGAATGCTGATGAAGATATCATACCGCTTTTTGTAAAGGATGATGAAGGCGAACTACATATAATATCGTCTTATAATTTAGATTTTGAAAACATTAAAAAAGGTTATCAATTGGTATATTTAGGAAAACCTTTTGATGTTGAAAAAGTACCAACAGCTGAAACTAAAGCTTCAAAAGAGGAGTAGTGTTTCGTTTAACGGTTACGTATAAGAATAGTGCGGTTTTGTGTCCGAGGATTTTCCGCAGGAAAATCAGAGTGACCAAATACGCACTAACCTTTTGATTTAGGAATAAACTTAAGCATTATTTTTATACATTGTTGTATGCCGTTTTTATTAATCCATTTCAAATTTTGTCAGTCGCTCAAAAGTTTCTTGTTCAATTAATTTGTCCATGTCATTTGGTTCATTAGGATTAGCAATCCAACCGTCTTTAGTTTTTAAATAGCATAACTCTCGATGCGGATATTTTTTTATAATTTGTTCTATATCTCTAAATAAATTTTTTTGGCGTTTCCAAATTGTTCCAGTTTCTCCACATCCATAAAAATTTTCATTGTCATTATTTACCAATGAAATAAATCCATGAGAACCAGGTATCGGTGTTCTTATTGGCAATTCTTGAGTTTGTTTTTCAAATTCAATAGAAATAGGATTGTAAGGGAATGTCAATTCGCAATTTTGACATTTTAACATTATAAATGACATTCCTTTTTCTTTTGATGAATTAATGAAATTCAATTGGTCAGAGTCAGGTTTAAACTCACTTAAACATTTATTGCACTTGATTAATGTCATAAAGTTTGTTTTTTGTCAAATGGCATACAACGACTGAATATGAAATCGTTTGAATGTTTTATATTCTATGTTAAACGAAGTTAGCTGAAATTTTTTACAAAGTCAATAAACACAGAAAGATTATTAAAAACAAAAGCCCTCATTTAATAATTTAAATGAAGACTTTTTATATAGAATGGTTAGTTAATTTTTAAGCCATAATATGAAGTTCTGTAAACTCTTTTTTAAGCGTTAAAGTATTATCTCCGTTAAGTTTTAAATCTTTAAAAGAAATTTCTACGTTATCCACTTGAACTTTAGATATTTTAAAAGGCAACCCGTGTAAACTCAATTTAAATGTTTTATACGTAGTAATAAATTTACCGGTTTTATGTTGCTGAATAATCAACTCATCTTTTTTACCAAGTAAACTAAAATCTCTTAAGCTATAGCGCCCTTTTATATAATCATAACCATCGGTAGCATCTTCATAAACCATAGATTTTTCTTTACCTAATTTATAGTATACATCAAGTATTAATTCGTCTATAGTTTTTTCGCCTACATACTGCTGGATAGGGTATTTAGGAATAATAGCACCTTCTTTAACAAAAACTGGCATACTATCTAAATCGGCATCAACCCAAAGTTCTTGCCCGCCTTTTACAACTTCATCGGTCCAGAAGTTATACCATTTTCCAACAGGGAAGTACATGCGTCTTCCTTTTTGATTTGGCCCTGTAACCGGACACGCTAATATTTTTTCACCAAAAACAAACTCATCATTTCTGTAATGCGTTTGCGGGTCTGCCTGGTCGTATAATACTAACGATTTTAAAATAGGAATACCTTCTTCGGCATATCTCCAGAATGCGGTGTATAAATAAGGTAGTAATTGATATCTTAATTCAATAAACTTTCTTACTACATCGGTAATGGTGTCCCCAAAAGCCCAAGGTTCTTGATCGCCGTGGTCTCCAGAAGAGTGTGTTCTACAAAACGGATGGAAAATACCCAACTGAATCCAACGTGCGTATAATTCGCCGTTTGGTTGTTCTGCAAATCCACCAATATCAGATCCTATAAAAGAGAATCCAGACATACTCATACGTTGCGCTTGCAGGTTGGCTATGTTTAAGTGATCCCAAGTGGCTACATTATCTCCAGTCCAGCTAGATGTGTAACGTTGTGTGCCAGAATAAGCAGCTCTTGTAATTACGAAAGGTCTTTTTGGGTATGAGAATTTTTTCAACCCTTGATAGGTAGCACGAGCCATTTGCATACCGTAAACATTATGCGCTTTTCTGTGGCTACAGTAATTACCTTCGTAATTGTGTCTTACATCGTCTGGGAACGTTTTTCCAGGAACATCCATTACCGCAGGTTCGTTCATGTCATTCCAAACGCCTTTTACACCTATATCTTCAATAAGTTCTTTAAACAAATCAGACCACCATTCTCTTACCTCTGGATTTGTGAAATCTGGGAAATAACATTCCCCTGGCCATACTTTACCTTTCATATAAGGACCGTCTGCACGTTTACAGAAGTAATCTTTTTCCAAGCCTTCTTTAAACACAGAATAATCCATGTCTATTTTAATTCCAGGGTCTATAATTACAATGGTTTTAAACCCATCGTCGGCTAATTCCTTAACCATGCGTTTTGGGTCTGGGAAATACTCTTTATTCCATGTAAAGCATCTAAAACCTTCCATGTAATCGATATCTAAATAAATAGCATCACAAGGAATTTGTAATTCTCTAAACTTAGATGTAATGTCTTTTACGTTTGATTCTGGATAATAACTCCATTTACATTGGTGGTATCCTAATGCCCAAAGTGGAGGTAATTGATGCGGTTTTCCAGTTAAATCGGTGTAGTTTGCAACCACTTCAGACATTTCTGGTCCATAAATAAAATAGTAATTCATCTCACCACCGTGAGCCCAAAAACTAGTTATATTTCTTCGTTCGTGACAAAAATCGAAAAACGATCGGAATGTATTATCAAAAAAGATTCCGTAAGATTTTTTATTATGAAGCGCCGTATAAAAAGGAATGGTTTTGTAAATTGGGTCGGTATTTCTACCATAAGCATAAGAATCGGTTACCCAATTTTCAAAACGCTTGCCCTTCAAATTATTATCTACAGGCTTATCACCTAAACCATAATAACTTTCTCCTGGTTGAGATGTTTTAGACATTTTTACCACATCGCCACCATGCTCGTAGCTTTCTTCCCAGTGAAAACCAAGTTCGTCTTCACAAATAAGCGTATTGTCTTTAGCATCTAAAATAGATATACGTAAATCCGTTTTTGCTATTTTACAAATTAGTTTTGCGGTAGTAATTGTGTATTTATTATCATCTTCAGAAACTTCAAGGTGATTATAACCTCTACTAGCATATTTTGTGATGGCATATGAAAAATCGTTTTCAAAAATGCCAGTTGTTGTATATCTAAAGCGAAGTATGCTGTCTCTACGAACGGTAACTTGTAATACAACCCCATTCTCGGAAGTAAATGAAAGTACGTTTAAGTTCTTTTCGTACTTTACTATTTTTGAAGGAAACAAGTTTCCTTTATATTCTAATTCAGTATTTAATATCATAAACTAAGAGTCAATATTAATTGACGAAAGTACTAAATTTAATAAAGCTCTCGCGTTTCTTTTTATTAAAAAAAAGAACAAAAAATTATATAAAACGTAATTTATGAGTTAATTAATTACTAAAAGCTTAACAAGCTACTAATCAACAGTTTTTTGCGCTTCAAAAGGATTAAAAAACTTTTAAAATTTAGTAAAAAACGATAACTTTTATGGTTTAAATTCGAAAACAGTAACAGCCAATGGAGGTAATGTGATTTCAGCTGAAAAATCTTTACCATTCCAAGGTGTTTTTTTGATAGTGATTTGTCTTTTGTTAGAAACACCACTACCACCAAATTCTTTAGAATCGCTATTAAAAACTTCTTTTAGTTTACCCTTAACAGGCACACCTATACGATAGTTTTCTCTAACAGTTGGCGTTAAATTACAAATAACAGCTACATTATTTTTTGAATCATAACCTTTTCTAAGGTATGAAATTACACAGTTTTCATGGTCGTCGTAACTTATCCATTCAAAACCTTCTCCAGTAAAGGCTTTTTCATATAAAGCAGGTGTTGTTTTGTAGAACTTATTTAATGCTTTATAATAGTTTTGAGCGTTTTTATGAGGTTCAAATTCTAGTAAATTCCAATCTAGGCTTTCTTGAAAATTCCATTCATTGTATTGCCCAAACTCACTACCCATAAACAATAGTTTTGTTCCAGGATGTGTAAACATATAACCGTATAACAAACGAAGATTAGCAAAACGTTGCCACTCGTCACCAGGCATTCTGCCTAAAATAGAGTTTTTACCATACACCACTTCGTCATGAGATAAAGGCAGCATAAAATTCTCGGTAAAAGCATAAGCTAAACTAAAAGTAATATCGTTTTGATGGTATTTTCTATAAACAGGATCTTTTTTAAAGTATTCAAGCGTATCGTGCATCCATCCCATCATCCATTTCATACCAAATCCTAATCCGCCAACAAATGTAGGTTTAGAAACCATAGGAAAAGCGGTTGACTCTTCGGCAATAGTTTGTACATCTGGAAATGACGAGTAAACTTCTTCATTTAATTCTTTTAAAAAACTAATAACAGCCAGATTTTCTCTGCCACCGTAAATGTTTGGTTCCCATTCGCCATCTTCACGAGAATAATCTAAAAACAGCATAGAAGCCACAGCGTCTACACGTAAACCATCGGCGTGGTATTGATCGAGCCAAAAAATAGCATTACTTATTAAAAAGGAACGCACTTCATTACGTTCATAATTAAAAATTAAACTTTTCCAATCTTGATGATAGCCTTTGCGTTTATCTGGGTGTTCGTATAAATGCGAACCATCAAAAAAGCCTAAACCGTGAGCATCTTCTGGGAAATGTGATGGTACCCAATCTAAAATAATTCCTATATCATTTTGATGTAGTTTATCTACTAAATATTTAAACTCTTCAGGGTAACCAAAACGTGATGTTGGTGCAAAATATCCTGTTATTTGATAACCCCAAGAAGGATCATAAGGATATTCCATAATTGGCATAAGTTCTACATGTGTAAAATTCATCTCTTTTACATAGTTCACTAAGTCGTCTGCCAATTCATAATACGACATAAACCTATCTTCCTCTACATTTTTCTTCCAAGACCCTAAATGCACTTCGTAAACAGAATATGGAGCGTCTAAAGCATTATGCTTTTTCCGGGTTTTCATCCAGTTGCTGTCTTTCCACTTGTAATCGTCGTCCCAAACAATAGAGGCTGTATTTGGATTGTGCTCAAAACGTCTTGCATATGGGTCTGCTTTTTCCGTTTTTATATCGTTATTATTGCTTTGAATTTTGTATTTGTATTTAGAGCCTTTACCAATAAGTGGAATAAAACCTTCCCAAATACCACTAGAATCCCATCGAACATTTAGCTGGTGTTCGCCTTCCATCCAATAATTAAAATCACCAATTACAGAAACTTGTTTTGCTGTAGGCGCCCAAACAGCAAAATAAACACCATCAATTCCATCTACAGTTACTAAGTGAGAACCTAATTTTTCATACAGTCTATAATGCTTTCCAGATTTAAAAAGATTGATATCGAATTCTGTAAATAAACTGTGAACTTTTACTTGTGCCATATTGGTTTAGTGGTTTATAATATTAGATATTCCTTTTAAAGGAATGACTGCCCATTGCGGACGAGAATTAAGCTCGTAACCCAACTCGTAAACTGCTTTTTCTAATAAACAGTATTTTAAAATAAAAATACGTTCTTGGTTATAACCTAAATTTAAATTTGCGTTTTGTGTTTCGGTAACATAGGTTCCTAAAAACAATCCTGTTATGTAACGATAGAGTATTTCTCCGGCTTTAAATAAGTTTTCCTGATTAAAAGGATAAGCATCCTGATTATTAAAAATAGTAGCGTAAATAGCATAATGAAACGACCTAAACAAACCCGCAACATCTTTTAGTGGCGGTTGCTTTACTTTTCTATCTCGTATAGTGCTTTCTGGCTCACCTTCAAAATCCAGAATGTAGAAATCGTCGTCTTTTACTAAAACTTGCCCTAAATGATAATCGCCATGAATTCTTATGCGCTCACCTTTAAGTTTAGTCCAGTCAAAATTTACAAAGCGTTTTCTAATGGCATTTTTATTATCTAAAAATTCATTAGCCAATTCTAAAGCTAACCCTTCGAGTTTATGAATATTATTTTCAATTGTATTTAACCTGTTTTGAAATTGATACAACATTTTGTTTTTTAACCAAACGGTGTAATCGCCATTATAATGTTCTGGAGTAAAAGCGGTTTCTTCAAACTCCGAACCTAATGCAATATGCATTTCTGCGGTACGTTTTGCTAAGGTTTGGACTTGTAAAAATAATTTTAAACCTACCCAGTCTATAATTTGTGGTGGCACATCGCTAATGGTTAAACGTTGATACAATTCTGTATTAGGTAGATTTTCAACTTTTATATTTTTATGTTCTAAATTGCAAAATACATTGTGCAACTCTTTTAACATGTAATCCCAGGCGTCACCTTGGTTTGTAATCATTTCCTGCATTAAACCAATGGTAATGTTTACATTATCAGAATCTACCAGATTGATACTGCCAAGGTATGAAGGTGTATTTTTAAATCCTTTTTTCTCTGATAAAAACCGACTCATTTCATAATCTGGGTTTTTGTCTGCAAAAATTCTTCTAAAAAACTTTAAAACATATCTGTCGTTATAAATTAACGATGTGTTGCTTTGTTCCAAGCCCATAAATCTGGAAGATTCATAAACCACATCATTAAACAAATGACTTTTATGGTATTGAACCTTTGTGGTGTCTATAGGTTCTGCGGTTGCAATACGTTCAAAAACTAATTTTCTAAATGCCTCAAGGTTTATAGCATCAATAATAAACCCTTTTTGTCCATTAATTTGTATAGGAAGAATTCGGTTTTTTGGCGCGAAGTTTTCATCGGTTACAAAAGCTATTGGTAAAAAGTAATGCTGATAAAAAGCCTCAACGAAATTAACCTCTAAAATCAACCCATAGTAAACCTCTCCTTTTTGTTGAATTCTAAAAAACTCAGCTAATTCAATATACTTAAGTTTGCTAGCCTTTCCTCCGTACCAACGTTGTTTTATGATGTAATCTTCCAATACATCAGATAAAAATACTTTTACAAAATCGTTACTATCCAGCAATTCTTCCCAAGTTTTATTAAACTGGAAAGGAGAGCTTACTGAGGATATAGCCGATTGATTTGACATATTATTTTTTTATCTTAAAGATATGGAAAGGTAGTGTTGGATGTAGTTCTACAAAATTCCACTCACTTCCCCAATTGTACTTACTATTGGTGATTAAATCCTGAACTTCTATTTGATGCCCTGCATGAATACCTAATTCATTTAAGGGAAGTTGAACTGTGCCTTGTTGCGAGTTAAACGCATCTAAACTAATAATGATTAATAACTCATTGGTTTTTGAATCGTTCCACTTATAAAAAGCGATTAAATTATCGTTTTCAATATAGCAGAATTTAATATTATTTGTTTGCTGAAGCGCTTCGTTTTGATGACGAATATAATTTACTTTTGATATTACCGTTGTCAACTTATTTTCTATAGACCAATCGTAATGGGTAAATTGAAATTTCTCGGAGTTATTATATTCTTCTTTTCCAAGTAAAGCATCGCTTAACATATACTCATAAACAGGTCCGTATAAACCAATACTCGAACTTAAAGTTGCAGCCAACACATAGCGCTGTATATGTTTAGATTCGTTAGCACCTTGTAAATGAAACGGATTTATATCTGGAGTATTAGGCCAGAAGTTTGGTTGCATATATTCTCGCTGCTCACTTTTGGTTAACTCTTCAACATACTCAGTAAGCTCATGTTTTGTGTTACGCCATGTAAAGTAAGTGTAAGATTGGGTATAGCCTTGTTTTGCTAATTGCTGCATAACTTTTGGCGCCGTAAATGCTTCAGCTAAAAATATAACATCTGGGTGTTTTGCTTTAACCTTAGAAATAATCCAATTCCAGAAATAAAATGGCTTTGTGTGCGGGTTGTCTACTCTAAAAATAATTATACCACAATCTATCCAATACAATAAAATATCCAAGCACTCTTTCCAAAGGTTTTTAAAATCTTTGCTTTCCCAATAAATAGGTAGGATATCTTGATATTTTTTAGGTGGGTTTTCGGCATATTGAACAGTGCCATCTGGTCGCCATTTAAACCATTCTGGGTGTTCTTTTACCCAAGGATGATCAGGCGCTGCTTGAAGCGCATAATCCATAGCAATTTCAATATTATGCTCCTTAGCTTTTTTGATTAGGTTTTTAAAATCATCAAGTGTACCTAAATCTGGGTGAATATCTTTATGTCCACCATATTGAGAACCAATTCCCCACGTAGACCCTACGTCTCCTTCTTTAGCTTCTGTAGTGTTGTTTTTACCTTTTCGGTTTACTTCGCCAATAGGATGAATAGGAGGTAAGTAAAGCGTATCAAACCCCATTTTTGAAACTCTAGGTAATAATCGTTCACAGTCTTTTAATGTGCCGTGAACGCCTTCTTGTTCTGAAGCAGAACGCGGAAAAAATTCATACCAAGTACTAAAACGCGCTTTTTTTCTATCTACATAAACTTGAAATTCTTTAGAAGAGTTAACTAATATTTTTTCTGGATGATTGAAAAAAATATTATGAAGTCTTTCACTGGTTGCTTCTTTGATGGCTTCATTATAATTTGTTTCATCTTTAAAAATATTAATTAAATGGTCTAGATAAAGCGAATCATTTTTATCGGTTTTAACTTTGATGTTTTTAAGATATTCCACACCTTCTAAAAGCTCTGACTTTACATGTTGGTTATCTTCAATTTTACGCTCAATACCATGTTGCCAATTTAAAGCATAATCCACCCAAGCTTCTACTTTATATGTGTAAAAGCCTTGTTTTTCAACAGAAAAAGACGCTTTCCATTCATTATTAACAATAAGATGCATTCTGTTTTCACGCCATTTTTTATCTTTTTGATGTTTATACAAAACCGAAGCCCCAAGCACATCATGACCATCTGCTAGAATATGAGCATCTACATTAACAATTTCATTTACAACACGCTTTATATAAAATTCTCCACAGTTTATTTGGGGAGAAACATAATCTACAACAACTCTTTTTTGGTTTTGCATAGGTTAATTTAGTTTAGTAAAAAGTAAAAATAGGAGTTTCTATATTATAATATGCGAATCAAAATAATAAGATTTATATAACATACCCTTTTGGAATAACGGCTCCTTTTTTAATAACTATAATACCATCTTTTATAAAATACATATCAGTTTCTTTATCCTCAAGATGGTTTCCTCCATTAATTCTAACATCATCTCCAATTCGGCAGTTTTTATCTATAATGGCGTTTTTAATAAAGCAGCGTTCGCCAATTCCTAAAAGGATTTCAATTTTGTTTCTATCAATTTCTTCTAAAGTTTCATAATGATCACAACCCATCATATAGGTGTTTATTATGGTTGACTCTTTACCAATTCTTGAACGAATACCAATCACCGACTTTTCTATTTTTGCAGCACTTATAATACAACCTTCAGCAATTACCGCTTTTTCTAACATAGTTCCTGCTAATTTGGTTGTAGGTAACATACGCGCTCTGGTGTAAATACGTTTTTGTCTGTCATATAAATCAAACTTTGGAATGTCTTCAGTAAGACCAAGGTTAGCCTCAAAAAACGAGTCTATGTTTCCAATATCTGTCCAATAACCTTCGTACTGATAACTAAGCGTTTTGTGTTTTTCAATACTTTGAGGAATAATTTCTTTTCCAAAATCGTTAGTCGATGGGTCTTTCATTAATTCAATTAACAAATCTCTATTAAACACATAAATACCCATTGAAGCTAAATAGTTTCGCCCTTGCGATTTCATCTCATCACTTACTTCTGAGGTCCATTCGGGTAATAAACTAGCGTCTGGTTTTTCTATAAAAGAAGTGATTACACTCTCATCATTTGATTTTAAGATACCAAACGACGTTGCGTCTTTGGCGTTAACGGGTATGGTTGCAATAGAAATTTCGGCGCCACTTTTCTCATGAGCCTCGATCAATTTATCATAATCCATTTGGTATAATTGATCACCAGACAGTATTAAAGCATAATCAAAATCATGTCTTAAAAAATGATGCATACTCTGTCTTACAGCATCTGCGGTTCCTTGAAACCAGGTTTTGTTGTTTGGTGTTTGTTCTGCGGCCAAAACATCTACAAAAGCACTACTAAAAAAACTAAAATGATAAGTGTTCTTTATATGGCGGTTTAATGAAGCGGAGTTAAACTGCGTTAAAACAAACATGCGTTTTATATCTGCATTTATACAATTAGAGATAGGAATATCTACCAATCTGTATTTTCCGGCAATAGGAACTGCGGGTTTAGATCTGTCTTTTGTTAAAGGGTATAACCTCGATCCTTGACCACCACCTAGTATAATTGATAAGACTTTGTTATTTATCATGACTTTAATTTTTTATTAACGCTAAATTTATAATAGTGATTTGTATAGTGATTCAACTTGCTTAGCAATGGCTACCCAATCAAAATAGTCTTCAACACGTTTTCTGCCATTTTTTGCCATAGTATCTTTTAAGTCCTTGTTTTTAATTACTTTGTTAATACCATTAGCTAAATCTCTTGAAAATTTATCTGGGTCTATAGGCTCAAAAGGGGCTTGTTTTTGTTGTTCTAAAGGAATAAGAATTCCTGTTTCTCCATCAACAACCACTTCTTTAATACCTCCTACAGCACTTGCTACAACAGCGGTGTTACAAGCCATAGCTTCAATGTTTATAATACCAAAAGGCTCGTAAATTGAAGGACAACAAAACACATCGGCATGAGAGTATAGTTGAATAACCTGATCTTTTTCAAGCATTTTATCAATCCAAATAACATTATCGCGTGTTTTTTTAACTTCAGCAACAGCATCTTCCATTTCTTTACCAATTTCTTTGGTGTCTGGAGCTCCGGCACATAACACTATTTGGGTATCTGGATCTATATATTTTATGGCATTAACCAGATGAATAATGCCCTTTTGGCGCGTAATTCTTCCAACAAAAAGCACATAAGGTTTTGTTTTATCAATACCATATTCATCTAATGTTGTGGTTTTAGAAGTTACTACATATTGCTGCAGGTTTATTCCATTGTAAATTACCTTAACTTTATTTTCGTCTACATTAAAATGTTTTAATACATCAATTTTGGTTTCTTCAGATACCGCAATAATGGCATCGGCCATTTCAATCGCTGTTTTTTCAACCCAAGACGATGCATCATAACCTCTACCTAATTGCTCACGTTTCCATGGTCTTAAAGGTTCAAGAGAATGTGTAGTGATAACTAATGGAATGCCATAACAAAGTTTGGTAACAATACCTGCAAACTGCGCATACCAAGTATGGCAATGCACTACATCTGCATCTACTGGTTCGCCATTCATTTGTATACAGGTGCTTAAGGTTTTAAATACCGATTTTAACTTATCATCTGCAGTATCAAAAATGGGGTTATCAAAAGGGAAACCTTTTACACTTAAATTACCAGATTTAGCATCTTGATCTCCAAAACACCTTACTTCTACCTTCATTAATTTAGCTAACTCATCAGCTAAATATTCAACATGAACTCCTGCTCCTCCGTAAACATAAGGCGGAAATTCTCGGGTGTAAAAAAGTGCTTTCATATAGAATGGATATCAAAAAAGTTGTTAAACTGAACATCAAAAAAAAGAAATTTAACGTTCAAGTTAACCCTCAATTAAGATTAATTTTTAAAAATTACAAAAACGATTTTTATTCGGCATTTAATTATAAAAAGACACAAAACATGGTCTTTAAATTACAAAAATGTTAATAAAAAATAAAACATAAGTAGCTAAAAAACAAACACTTTGATGTTGTTGAAAACAAAGTGTTATTAAGTGTTTATAACAGTTTTGCTATTAATTATGTTTACTCTGTTATAAACATACAAAATAATTATTAACAATTTTGCGGTAAATGTGTTTTTAAAGAAATAAGTGTGTAATCTGGATTAATTGAAATTATCAATAACGATTTTTAAATAAACCTTAAAAGTGTTTAAGAAAACACAATCTTTCTTCATAAATACTACTATAAATGTTTTTCTAAGCATTTACTTCCTTTTTGGCTGAGGTTTTTTAGACTTATCACCAAAAAAACAATACTCAACCTTTTTTTATCCCAATTCACCAGAAACAGTTTCGGTTAAAACAATAATGAATATACATTTACTTTATCAATCATCAAAACAAACAGTTATGAAATTAAAAACACTACATTTTTTCTTTTTCTTCTTAAGTTTTACACTAAGTTTTGCGCAAAGTATAATAGGATTTATAAGCGACGAAAATAATCAACCATTAGAATTTGCTAACGTGGTATTATATAATAATGTTTCAAAAGAAGTTGTTGGTGGTGCTATTTCAGACGAAAAAGGTAAATATATTTTTAATGATGTTGCTACTGGAAATTATTACATTGAAGTTTCAACCTTGGGTTTTGAAACTAAAAAGACCGAAGCTTTTGAATTAACATCTAATAAAGAATTCAATTTCACTTTAAAAGAAGAAAGCCAAACTTTAGATGAAATAGTTGTTAAAAGCAGCAGACCAGTAATTAGGCAAACAGCAGAAAAATTGATAGTAGATTTAGAAAAATCTGAAATGGCGAATTCTAATTTACAAGATGTCATGAAGCGTGTTCCTGGAGTTCTTGTAACCAATAACGGAATTAGTTATGCAGGACAAAGGAATATTAGAATTTTAATTAATGGAAAGACCACAGATTATATGGATATGGATACGTTGCTTCGTGATATGCCAGCAGATAACATTGCTAAAGTGGAGTTAGTTGAGCAACCTGGAGCTGAATTTGATGCCGAAGGTTCAGGACCAATCATTAATATAATTTTAAAGAAAAACGTAAAATTAGGAACGCACGGAAATGTAGCAAGCTGGATTGGTGAGGATCAAGGTTTTGAATATGGCGCAAGTGCTTCAATTGCGAGTTATAAAAACAAATTAAACTGGCAAATAAGCACAGGATATTCAAGTCCAACTTGGAGGGAAGATCTGTTTATTAAAAGAACGGTTGGCGATGAAACTTACGACCAAGCAACTATAGAACCTTACAACCCTAAAAGTTTTAGAACAAGTGCAAGTATTGATTATTATATTAATGACAATCACTCTGTAGGAATTGGAGTGCGAAGAAATGCAGCAGATTCAGATAGAATTTCAACAAGTTCTAACAACATTACAACCCAAACAACAAGCGATTTTTTACTGTCTGAAAACAGTTTTAACCGCAATCAAGTAGTTTTTAATGTTAATCCGTATTACGAGTTTAAAACAGAAGCTCATAAATTCACTGCCGATTTTAATTTTGTAGATTATTCAAACGATAATATTAACACCATTTCTTCGGTTTCGGGAAGCACTATTCCATATACAAATCAAAGGTATTTGCAAGATGGAACATATCAAATAAAAACATATAAAGCAGACTACACCAGAATGTTTTCAGATGATTTAAAACTAAGTTTTGGTAGTAAATATTCGCAAGTAGAAACAGATAATGATTTACAATCGTTTAATGAAAATAATAGTGGTGGTTTTGATTTTGATGCAGAAGCTAGTAATCGGTTTTTAGTAGATGAAAATATTTTTGCGTTATATTCTAAATTAAATTTAACAAAAGGGAAGTGGTCTTTTTCTGGAGGATTACGTTTTGAAGACAGCAACACAAAAGGACTATCAAGCAGTAATAATGAAACTAGAGAACGAAAAATTTCTAAAATATTTCCCAGCGCTTCAGTTAGTATAGAAATAAATAAAAACATTAGCGCAAGCATAGCTTATAGTTATCGCATTCGTCGACCTAATTACAATACCTTAAATTCGTTTGTCACATATTACGATCCGCTTTCATCAGATGTTGGAAACGAAAATTTAAAACCATCATTTACCAATAATTATCAATTTAATTTAACCTATGATGGCCAGCCATTTTTTACGATTGGATATAGCGAAACTGAAGACGCGATGTTTCAATTTATATCTCAAAATAATGATACAGCTGAAATTATGCGAACAACTATCAATTTATCAGATAGTAAAAACTGGAATTTCAGGCTATTTGGCCCACTAAGTTTTATAAAAGGTGTAGAAGGCTATACTGGCTTTATTGTAAACTATAATAAGTTTGAATCTGCAACCAATAATTTAAATTTACAAAAATGGAGTTTAATGTGGTTTACTCAAGCCAGTTATGAATTACCATGGAAAATTAATGCAGAAATTAGTGGAAACTATGGTACTGGTGCTTTAGAAGGGGGTATTGATGCAAAATGGTTTGCAGGGTTAGATTTTTCTTTTGGGAAAAAGTTTTTAGACGAGAAGCTAAAAGTGAATCTAGGCTTTAATAAAATACTTAACAGGGGGTTTGTGGGTACAATTAACTATAATAATTTAAATGCAGAAATTGAAAGCAATCAATCCAGACAAAATATTCAGTTAAGATTGTCTTATAGCTTTGGTTCTAAATTTGGAAAGAAAAAGAACAGAGAAAACGTCTCTAGAGATGAAGAAAATAGAATTGATGATAATAATTAATTAAAGTAAAAAAATGAATTTCAAAACACTATTTATAGCTGGGTTACTTTGCGAATTGGTTGGACAAATTCTTTTAGCAAAAGGAAATGATTTTATTTATGCACAAAGACCTATTGATTTTGCTCATTGGTTTTTGTTAATAGGCGTGGTTTTAATAATGCCACAAGTAGTTTCATTTCCAAATAAAATTTTCAGTTATATTGGGGCACCATTAGCAATTATTGGTGTTGTTTGTACTATTGGAATGTGTGTTTTAGATTTTGTTTGGTGGAGTCAGGAAACACAAGAAATAAGGAATGATTTTGCAGGTCACCTTTCAAAATTCCCATCAATCTGGAAAACTTTCATAACAAACGGACCTAGTTTTTTAAATATAGGTTTAGTAATATTAAGTTTAAATTATATTAAACAAAATATGACGGGAGTTTTACTAATTGTTTTAGCAACACTAATTATATTTCGTGTAATTCCTTTACCTTTTAGGCTAATTATAGGATATTTAATAACTGCATTTGGGTTTGCTATAATCTTTTATAAAAAACGTTAGTTAATGAATACTAAACTAAACAAATCAGACTTTATAGTTTTAGCTATTTATTTTATGGTGTCTTTTTTTCTTCAAGGAAAAGATTATTATGATAGAGGCGCAATGCTGAAAGAATACCTTCTTGATTTTCCATCCGAATTAATCGCAATATGCAGCATCATTTTTCTGTTTACGTTTTGGTTAATTCCAAAATTTGTCAAAGAAAAAAAATATTTTTTATTTGGTGTTTTTGGGTTGTTAATTTTAATTGTTATTACAGCCTTTCAATATACTGTTGGTTTTTGGTCTGGTGATAACGACTGGAAAAATTACCCAAGAGGATTAGATTTTGTGCTAAAGATGATAGATAGAGGCACTTTTCAAACCGCTTTTCCCTTTGCTCTTTTTCTTACTAAAAAATTCTATGAAGGTCAAAGCGAATACCTAAAAATTGAAAAACAACAAAAAGAGAATGAACTTAAATTATTGCGTTCACAAATAGATCCACATTTTTTATTTAATAATTTAAACACTTTAGATTCTTTAATTGATAGTGATACAGAAAAAGCTAAAGAGTATATAAATAGGCTGTCTTTAATCTACCGTTATTTAATAAAAACTAAAGACGCAGAGGTTATGGAATTATCTGAAGAAATTCAATTAGCCGAAAATTATATCTTTTTAATTAAAACACGTTTTGAAGATGATTATGATTTCAAGATAGATATTCAAACATCAATAGAAGATAAGTTTATTCCAACAGGAGCTATACAAATACTGTTAGAAAACGTTGTAAAACATAACAAACCTCAAAAAGGCAACACTATAAAATCAATTATTTCTATTGAAGAAAACACACTAAAAGTAATAAACACAAAATCTAACCTTAAGTCGAAAAACGAATCATTTGGTACAGGTTTAGAAAACCTAAAGTCGCGATATAAATTATTATCAGATAAAGACGTAATAATTATAAACACAGATAAAGAATTCAATATTTCAATCCCAATTATTAAATTAATTAACGAAAGTTAATAAGCTTTTGTTATGCTGAACTTGTTTCAGTATCTCATAATTTATGACTATGAAAATTTTAATTTTAGAAGACGAAATACCAGCGTATAAAAAACTAGTTGCTTTTGTAAACGACTATTTTGAAGAAGATATTCCTCATGATTGGGCACGTTCAAACTCTGAAGGAAAAGAATTTCTTGTAAAAAACAGTTACAATTTTATTCTGTCAGACATTCAACTATTAGACGGTATTTCATTCGATTTATACAACGAAATTTCAATTGATGCCCCAATTATTTTCTGTTCTGCTCACGATGAATATTTGTTTCAAGCATTTAACACTAATGGTATTGCATATATTTTAAAACCATACACACAATCAGATTTTGAAAAAGCCATAGAAAAGTATCAATCTTTATTTAAACAAGGTAATTACAACACATTAAACCAACAAACCATTACCGAACTTAAATTGGCATTACAAGAAGAACATAATAATTATAAAAAACGTTTTGTAATTAAAAAAGCAAAAGGTATTCAATTGCTAAATGTTTCAGAGATTAGTAAAATAGAAGCCTCTGGCGATTTTTGTATTGCAACAGATGTTAAAGGGAAACGTTACCCTATTTCTCAAAATTTAGGGTCGATTCATCAAGAATTACATCCGGCTAAATTTTTTAAAATAAACAGAAGCGAAATTATAAGCATCGATTTTATTGAGAATATTGAAAGCCATTTTAAAAATCGTTTACTTATCCAAATTACAGGAACTAAAGAAAAAGTAATGACCAGTACTTCTACAACTTCAGATTTTAGAAAATGGTTAGAGCAATAAGCTAATCGTTGAGCTTCAATACAGCCATAAATGCTTGCTGAGGTATTTCAACATTTCCTACTTGTCGCATACGTTTTTTACCTTTTTTCTGTTTTTCAAGTAATTTACGTTTACGCGAAATATCTCCACCATAACATTTAGCGGTTACATCTTTACGAAGCGCTTTTATGGTTTCTCTGGAAATAATTTTAGCTCCAATTGCAGCCTGAATAGGAATATCAAATTGTTGACGCGGAATTAATTCTTTTAACTTTTCACACATTTTTCTACCAATACTTTGAGCATTATCTGCATGAATTAAAGCAGAAAGCGCATCAACAGGTTGTGCATTTAATAAAATATCTAATCGTACTAACTTTGATGTTTTCATACCAATTGGATGATAATCAAAAGACGCATAACCTTTTGAAACCGTTTTTAATCTATCATAAAAATCAAAAACAATTTCAGCTAAAGGCATTTCAAAAGTCAACTCAACACGTTCTGTCGTTAAGTAGGTTTGATTTGTGATAATACCACGTTTCTCAATACACAGCGACATTACGTTACCAATAAAATCGGCTTTCGTAATTATGGTAGCTTTTATATAAGGTTCTTCAACACGATTTAAAGTTGAAGGATCTGGTAAGTCTGATGGGTTATTTACAATAATAATCTCATCAGGGTTTTTATTTGTGTAAGCATGGTAAGATACGTTAGGAACTGTGGTAATAACAGTCATGTCAAACTCACGTTCTAAACGCTCTTGAATAATTTCCATGTGAAGCATCCCTAAGAACCCACAACGGAAACCAAAACCTAATGCAGCAGAACTTTCTGGTTGAAACACCAAAGAAGCATCGTTTAATTGAAGCTTTTCCATAGAATTACGAAGCTCTTCATAATCCTCTGTATCTACAGGATAAATACCAGCAAAAACCATAGGTTTTACATCTTCAAAACCTTCAACAATGTTAGTCGTTGGTTTTGCAAAATCGGTAATGGTATCTCCAACTTTTACTTCTTTAGCGGTTTTAATACCAGTAATTAAATAACCTACATCACCTGTTTTTACACTTTGTTTTGCAACTTGGGTAAGTTTTAAAGTGCCTACCTCATCGGCATAATAATCTTTATTTGTAGCAACAAACTTAATGTGCTGCCCTTTTTTAATTTCACCGTTAAACACTCTAAAATAGGTTTCAATACCTCTAAAAGTGTTGTAAACAGAATCAAAAATTAAAGCTTGTAAAGGAGCATTTGGGTCTCCTTTTGGAGCAGGAACACGCTCTATAATAGCAGCTAAAATATTGTCTACTCCAAAACCTGTTTTTCCACTAGCGTGAATAACTTCTTCTGGGTCGCAGCCTAATAAATCTACAATATCGTCTGTAACCTCTTCTGGGTTTGCACTTGGTAAATCTACTTTATTTAAAACAGGAATAATTTCTAAGTCGTTTTCTAAAGCTAAATATAAATTAGAAATCGTTTGTGCCTGTATACTTTGTGCCGCATCAACAATTAGTAAAGCGCCTTCACATGCTGCAATACTTCTAGAAACTTCGTAGCTAAAATCTACGTGACCTGGAGTGTCAATTAAATTCAATACATATTTTTCACCATTGTATTCATAATCCATTTGAATGGCATGTGATTTAATGGTTATACCACGTTCACGCTCCAAATCCATACTATCTAAAAGTTGGTCTTGTTTTTCTCTAGCGGTTACCGAACCCGTAAAATCAAGCAAACGATCTGCAAGAGTACTTTTTCCGTGATCTATATGTGCAATAATGCAAAAGTTTCTAATATTCTTCATAAGGGCATCTCTCTAAAAAGATTTCGCAAAGATAGTGTAATTATTGTGCTATTTTACTATTACTTAAAAAGCGTTTAATCTTGCCATTCTGCAATAAATAAATTAGTGTCACGACCACCACCATTGTTTCTATTTGATGAAAACGCTAAATATTTCCCATCGTTTGAAAACACAGGAAACGCATCAAAAGTTTCGCTATGTGTAACACGTTCCAGATTTTTTCCATCAATGTCGATTAGATATAAATTGAAAGGAAATCCGCGTTCTGCTTCAAAATTTGAAGAGAATAATATTTTCTTCCCAGAAGGATGAAAAAACGGACTCCAATTGGCGTTTCCTAAATCGGTTAATTGTTTTAAATCACTTCCATCTGCGTTACAAATGTAAAGTTCCATATCGGTTGGTTCTACTAAGTCTTCAGCAAGTAAGTCTTTGTATTCTTTAATTTCTTGCTCTGTTTTTGGGCGAGAAGAACGGAAAATAATTTTTGTACCATCTGGCGAAAAGAAAGCACCGCCATCGTAACCCAATTCGTTAGTAATTTGCTTTACATCACTTCCGTCAAGATTCATGGTATATAATTCTAAATCGCCACTTCTTGTTGAGGTAAATACAATTTTATCACCTTTTGGAGACACCGTTGGTTCTGCATCGTAACCTTTTTCGTTGGTTAATTGTTTTACAATATTGCCTTCTAAATCTGCCACAAAAATGTCGAATGTATCGTAAACCGGCCAAATATATTTTCCGTTTTTACGTAATGGTGTTTCCGGACATTTTTCATCACCTAAATGCGTAGACGCATAGATAATATGTTTATTGTCTGGTAAAAAATAAGAACAGGTAGTGCGTCCTTTTCCTGTTGAAACCATTGGAGGAGCAACACTATCAGTAAACACCTCATTAGCATTCATTAAAAACATTTGGTCGCAACTTACATTCCATTTTTTATTGTTTGACTGAAAGACAAGCTGTTTATCATCAAAACTCCAGTAGGCTTCAGCATTATCGCCTCCAAAAGTGATTTGACGAATAGATTTAAAATGTTTTTCTCCAGGAAAAATTAAAGAGTCTTTTACAACTTCAGTCTGAACTTCTTTTTTTTCTTCTGTTTTGTTTTGATTCTTACAACTTATAAATGAGGAAATTAAAACCAAAACAATAATAACGTATTTACGATTCATTCTAAATATTGAGTATTTTAGTGCAAAATTAAGATTTATCAAAATGAAAAACCTCCTAACAATCATTTTTTTAGTGATTCTAGTGTCTTGTAAATCAGAATCCACAAAAAAAGTAACCATAAATGAAGATGTTGAATATTTATCTAGCGATGCTTTACAGGGTCGACAAACAGGGAGCGATGGCGAAAAAGCAGCAGCAGATTATATTGCAAATCGGTTTAAAAATTTAGGTTTAGAACCTAAAGGAGCTAACGATTATTTTCAAACGTTTACGTTTAAACCCAAAACAAACCCGCATCAAAAAGTGAATTATACTGTAAAAGCAGGAGACAGTACAATTACAGGAACCAATGTTATAGGGTTTATAAACCATAATGTTGAAAACACTGTTGTAATTGGCGCTCATTACGATCATTTAGGTTATGGAGCAGAAGGGTCTTTGCATAGAGGTGAGAAAGCTATTCATAATGGCGCAGACGATAATGCTAGTGGTGTTGCGGTACTTTTAAATTTAGCAGATAAACTTAAAGAAGTCAATACGGGAAACAATTATTTATTCATAGCTTTTTCTGGGGAAGAAATGGGTTTATTAGGATCAAACTATTTTGTTAAAAATGCAACCATTAAAACCAAGAAAGTGAATTATATGATTAATATGGATATGGTTGGACGATTAAAAGCCGATAGTACTTTAGCAGTTTATGGTGTTGGTACGTCTCCAATATTAAAACAGACTTTAAATGCACATAACGAAAACTTTAAATTAATTCAAAAAGAATCTGGTGTTGGACCAAGTGATCACACATCGTTTTACAATGCAGATATTCCTGTAATGCATTTTTTTACTGGTCAGCATGAAGATTATCATAAACCAAGTGATGATTTTGATAAGTTGAATTATGAAGGGATGCAAACCATTTCTAACTATATTTTTGAAGTTATTACAGACCTTGATGATAATGGGAAATTACCATTTAGAAAAACTAAAAATGAAAGTGAAGAAACTCCTCGTTTTAAAGTTGGTTTAGGAGTAATACCAGATTATTTGTTTGATGGAAAAGGTATGCGTATAGATGGTATAAGTGAAGATAAACCAGCACAAAAAGCAGGTTTGGAAAAAGGCGATATTGTTGTAAAGCTAGGTGATAGCACGGTAACTGACATGATGAGTTATATGAGAGCTTTATCAACGTTTAACGCAGGAGATAAAACAAAAGTTGTGGTTGATAGAAGTGGAGAAAAACTTGAGTTACCAGTGCAATTTTAAACCTTTTAAATGATTAAGAATCAACAAGATTTTATTAATAAAATTCACTTAATAATCTCTGTTTGCATTGTAGTTCCTGTAGCTTTTGTTTATGGTTTTAATCCTAATTCACAATTCAATATTCAATTAAACACTATTGATGAACATAATTTTTTTAAAGCCATAATGGGTTTGTACCTAGGGTTTTCTGCTTTATGGGTTTTAGGAATTTTAAAAAAAGAGTTTTTAAAAACAGCATTGGTAACTAACATAGTTTTTATGTTGGGATTAGGAATAGGTAGGCTACTGAGTTTGTTTCTAGATGGTTCACCAACCTTTGGTTTTCAGTTTGGTGCATTTGCTGAGTTGTTTTTAGGACTTTATGGGGCTTGGGTATTTAGTAAGTATTACAAAAAACCTTAATTTTGCCGAAAATTATAATTGCTTGGTAAAAATAGATAACATAGAACTTCCAGACTTTCCATTGCTTTTAGCACCAATGGAAGATGTTAGCGATCCGCCATTTCGTGCATTGTGTAAAGAACAAGGTGCAGACGTTGTGTATACCGAATTTGTGTCAAGCGAAGGCTTAATTCGTAATGCAGCAAAAAGCGTTATGAAGCTTGATATCTATGAAAAAGAACGACCTGTAGGCATACAGATATTTGGAGCAAATCTAGATAGTATGTTACAAACCATAGATATTGTTACAGCATCAAAACCAGATATTATAGATATTAATTTTGGTTGCCCTGTAAAAAAAGTAGTAAGTAAAGGCGCCGGAGCAGGTATTCTAAAAGACATATGCTTAATGGAACAACTTACTGCGGAAATGGTAAAACGAACCAATTTACCAATAACAGTGAAAACGCGTTTAGGTTGGGACCACAACTCCATAAAGATTGTAGAGGTTGCAGAGAGGTTGCAAGATGTAGGTTGTAAAGCCATTTCTATTCACGGTAGAACACGTGCACAAATGTATAAAGGTAGCGCCGATTGGAAACCAATTGCCGAAGTAAAAAATAATCCGAGAATGCACATTCCTGTTTTTGGAAATGGCGATGTAGATTCTCCAGAAAAAGCTATGGAAATGCGGGATAGTTATGGATTAGATGGAGCGATGATTGGACGCGCAAGTATTGGAAACCCATGGTTTTTTAAACAAGTAAAACATTTTTTTGAAACCGGACAACATCTCGCTCCTATAACTATTCAAGAGCGTGTAGAAGCTGCTCGCAGACATTTACAAATGGCAATAGACTGGAAAGGGGAAATTCTAGGTGTTTTTGAAACTAGAAGACACTACACCAATTATTTTAAAGGCATTCCACATTTTAAAGAATACCGAACCAAAATGGTAACTAGCGATAAGCCTGAAGATGTTTTTTCAGCTTTTGATGAGGTTTTAGAAAAGTTTGGAGATTACCAGTTTACTTTATAGTAGTGTTTATTTATAAAGAATTTTTATTGGGTTTGCATCATAGCTTTTGATATGCGAACAGAAGCTATTTTTGATGCGACAATACCTAAAATAGAAATTGTAAAAAACACAATAAAAAAGTTTTCAATTTTTACAGTTACCGGGTAAGGAAGCGATTGGGTTATCATAACCAAATTGAATTGTTTTTGAAGTACAACAATTATTAAAGCCACAATTAAACCTATTACACCACCAACAATACTCATTAAACTTCCTTGTAAAAAGAAAACCTTTCGAATATCCTTTAAGGTGGCTCCCATATTAAACAAAGTATTTAGGCTTCTCTTCTTGTCTAATATCATCATAATCAACGAGCCAACAACATTAAAGAAAGCTATGATTAAAACCAGTGTAAATATTAAATAAACCGCTAAATTTTCAGTATTTAACATTTTGTACAAAGCATCATTAAGCTGCATTCTGTTTTTTATTATAACCTTATCACCTAATATATTTTGAATTTTAGTTTTTGCTTCAGTTTCATCAACACCTTCATTAAGTTTAAATTCAATTGAAGACACTTGATTTTCCTTATAATTTACAAGGTTTTTTGTTAAATCTATGGGGGCAAAAACATATGTATCGTTTAGGTTTTCATTAATGTAGAATATACCTGTATTTATCGCCCTAACTGAGTTAAATGCAGTTTTTGCTGAAGTAATTTGACCTTTTCCGGCTTTAGGAACATAAATATTTAATGCTTTAGTAAAATCTAAAACACCTAACGATAAGCTGTTTGAAATACCCCAACCCACAACAATTTGATTTGTTTTTTGGTCAAACCAACCGCCGTATTCCATTATAGAATCGGTTTTTACAATATTTTTATAATTCGCATCAACACCTTTTATTGTTGCCAGCGTGTTTTTATTATCAGAAGCAATAACAACACGTTCTTCAATAATTCTAGAAAAAGAAGCAATCTCTTCTATGTTCTCTAATTTTGCGATGTTGTCTTCAGTTAAAATAAACGATTTTCCAACAGCGGCTTCAGCTTTTAAATCAGGATCTACAACACTAGAAAATTGTAATGTAAAATCTTTTAATCCAGCAAAACCAGAAAGGACAATAAACAATGAAGCAGCCCCCAAAACAACACCAATTAAAGCAATATAGGTTATAATGTTAATAGCATTATTACTACTTTTTGATCGTAAATAACGTTTAGCTATGTAGAGTGAAACATTCATACTTTAAATATATTAATCAAAGATAAATTTTAATTTAAAGCACACTGTTTGTAAGTTTTTATGAAATCTGGATTATGATTTTTTTCTTTTTTCGAGAATAGTTGGGTCTTTTATTGGGTTTTCACCACCTTTTAGAGATTTATCAATCTTATCGATATACTCTAAAGAGTCGTCAATAAAAAATTCTAAATTAGGCATTCGTCTTAATTGGTTTTTAGTGCGTTGAGCCAATTCATGTCTAATTAAAGGGGTGTTAGATTTTATCCCTTCAAGAAGTTCTGCGGCTTTATCATTAGGAAAAATGCTTAAATACACTTTTGCAACACCTAAATCTACAGTAACTTTAACTTTAGAAACTGATATTAAAACACCTCGCATACCGCCTTGAGTTGCAGCGCCTTGTAGCACTTCAACCAAATCATGTTGTAAAACCGAACCTATTTTTTTTTGTCTTTGACTTTCTTCCAAAACATTAATTTTAATAAACCGTTAAAGGTCTAGGTTGCAAAAATAACCATATTTAAAGATTATCTTCCTTTTAAGTAGTAAATTTTGTATCTTATACTTTAAATTAATTTTCGATTTATAGGAAATAAAAAAATAAATTTTTAATGAATAAAATTGAACATATTGGTATTGCGGTAAAAAACTTAAATGATTCTAACGAGTTGTTTTCTAAGTTGTTTGGTAAATCGCAATATAAAATAGAAGAAGTAAAAAGCGAGGGTGTTAATACATCTTTTTTTAAGGTTGGTGAAAATAAAATTGAACTACTTGAAGCTACAAAAGAAGATAGCCCAATAGCAAAATTTATAGAGAAAAAGGGAGAAGGTATTCATCACATAGCTTTTGATGTTGATGATATTGAAGCTGAAATTAAGCGACTTAAAAAAGAAGGCTTTAAAGTTTTAAACGAAACACCAAAACAAGGAGCAGATAATAAATTAGTCGCTTTTTTACATCCAAAATCTTCTAATGGTGTTTTAATAGAATTATGCCAAGAGATAAAGAAATAATTTTTCTTGCTCACAAGCAAAATAAGTAGTAATATTGCACTCCAATTTCGGTCCTATAACTCAGTTGGTTAGAGTATCTGACTCATAATCAGAAAGTCCCTGGTTCGAGCCCAGGTGGGACCACTTCTAGAAATTGTAAAGCCTTGTAAACGTTGAGTTTGCGAGGCTTTTTTTGTTTAAGGGGACGAATGAGGGGGCGAATTTAGCTGCAGTTTTTTATAATTTTTTCACAAGCTTTAAGGTATTTTTTATAAAACTTTCTGGACTTTATCATTTCTTTATAAATATCATGTGCTTTTTTTGCATATTTTTTTGATTGAATGCAATCTTTAATATTAGAATAAGTAACAGCTAGTTCATAGAATATATTTGCTTTATAAGCAATGAAATCAATGTTTTTATTGTCTTGAGAGGATAATGTATCTGCGTATTCAAGACAAGTGTTAAAATCTTCAATTGATTGTTTGTTGTTTAATAAATTTCTTGAATATGTGCCTTTCGAATAATAGTAATCCCGGAAATGAGCTACATCATAGAGAGTAACTTTTGTTTTTGTGTATTCTGTGAATAACAATCTTGCTTCATTTAATTTTTCTCCTGCTTTAATTAAATCTTCATTTTGAGCATATATTTCAAATTTTGTTTGATATACATTACTGTATCTGACTAATAACTCTGCTTTTCTAAGATTAATTCTTCTATCTAATGGATTTTTTTTTAGTTTTTCATCTAATAACTCAACAGCATTGTCCATGGTCTTAATTGAATTTTCATAATCACCATTCATTCGATAATAATTAGCTAGAATGTCTAAAGAGTTAATATAATTTACAAAATTATCATTGTTTTTATCTTCCATGCCTAGGATTTCGCTTTTGTAATGAATAGCTCTTTTTAGATAAAATATCGGATTAACTTCTGATTTGCTATCTGATTTTTCCTTTGCGAGTATATATAAGTCATTATAAGCACTTCCTAATTTTGCATTATAGATGACTGATATTTCATTAATATCCTCATAAATTTTAATTGATTTTAAATAATATGTTTGCGCAAGTTCGAATAAATGTGAATGTGTTTTATAATAGAAAGCTAAATCATAATAATTAGATGCTCTTACCTTATTGACGTCGTCATCTTCTATGTTAAATTTCTTAAATAGTTTTTCTGCCTCTAGTAGATAGTTTAATGATTTTTCAGATAAATTTCCTTTTGAAAACTCTATTCGCCCTAAGTATGAATTACTCACAGCGCGAATTTCAAACAGATTAGTCTCTTTAATTAATTCTTTAAAAATGGGGACAGCTTTTTCAGTATCATTAGCTATGTAATATGATAGGGCTGTGTTTAAATTTGATTTTGAACGTGAAGTATTTTCTTCTAATATTTTCTTAGTAACAGCTTCAGTATAACCAAGCATTTCGAAAACACTTTTGTTGAATTCATCTTCTTGCCCTAATTGTTGTAGTGTTCGATAGATATCAGCCATTTTACTTGTATTCTTCTCGACCTCGTTCTTTAATTTTTCTGCATCTTCTTTTTCTTTTTTAGCAATTATACTTTTTTCTATTTCTATTTTATCATTATTCTTTTTTTTCCATAGAAGCAATACAACTCCAAAAACTACTATTATTGCAGCTGCAATTTTACCACCTAGAATTAAGTTGTCTATTAGCCTTTTTTCTGTTTCTAAATCTCCAAGACTCATTCTTTTTAAGATTTTTGTTAAAAATAATGTAAATGTATAATTTTTTTACTTAAAAGACTGATAGCTAGTTGTTAATTGGCGAATAAATCATGTTAACCTTCAGGTGAAAGGGAGAAATTAGTTACAACAAGAGTAAAAAAGCTAAAATAACATTATAATTGTAGTGTCTAATTAAACTAAATTTTAGTTGTAAAATCTTTGAAATATAGAATAATGCTATCCCTTAAAACTTGTATTGAACTAGTGTATGTTCTTGAAAAATTTTCAAAAGAAGAAATTGAAAGAATATTTTTAATTTTTAACTTAGAATATTATTTATATCCAATAAACCAAAGAAATAACTCTAATTCTAAAAGAATTAATATTCTCCTTTCAAATTTAAAATCTTCAACGTTAAAAGGTCCTTTTTCAGGTTCTTTTCAGATGGATTTATTACAATATGTCATTGATAACTATTATCGGGATAAGGAGGAAGTAACCAATAAATTTTATGATTTTCCAACTGAGGGGAAAATCCTTTTTGAGGATAAATTCAGCAATAATTTTAAAAAATTATCAAATTCCCTTAAGCTTGATGGCTTTATTATTAAAGGCAATAACATAATAAAACTATTACCTGAAGAAATAGTAGAAACTAAAATTGATAGCGAATTAATAGCATTATTGACTGAGTTTAATTTTTTAACACCAAAAGGACATTTTGAACAGGCTGTTAATAATCATATTGATGGAAATTGGGCTGGAGCAAATTCACAATTTCGTACATTTATTGAATCACTGCTAATTGAAATAGTGAATATACTATTGCCAAGCAGTAATTGCACAAGCGCTTCAGTTGCTATAAAAATTTTAAGTAATACAATCAATCCTCCTTTTTTTAAAAAAAGTTTAAACGAGATAGAATCCAATAAGTGCAATAAACCATTTGTTGAAGGTTTGTGGAAACGATTACATCCTGAGGGAAATCATCCAGGGTTATCCGACGAAGAAGATTCAACTTTTAGATATCATTTAGTAATTGTCTTTTCACATTATCTGCTTAAAAGGCTTAAAAAACGTTTAGGCTAGACATTTTTTCTTATTTAAAGTTTTTTGTTTTTCATCTAGCCTATATATAATAATATCGTTTGTCTGTTTAAGTTAACCTTTTTAAAACAGAATTAAGACGTTTATAAAAGAATAATATGACCCAATACAGTTTTAATATTTGACATGAGATTTAAAAATCATTAGAATTTTCATAAATGTTTATCATAGTTCTTCGTATTTCATCTTCAACATTATTTGATAAATATTTAATAACCTCTCTATTTATTTCTGTTGTTATATTTAATATCAGAAAATCAAGTCTAAAACCATATTCATTGCAAAATGATAAGTAAATATTGTTTTCATACTCTAAATGCACATATCCATAATTATAGCCCTCTTCAATTACTATTAAATCAAAGGTGTTTTTTACAAATATTAAATTTTTTTCTAGTTTTTCTTTATCCTTAATAACATAGAATTCATCATTTATCTTTTCGTCAAATAATATGTTTTCAATAATTTTATTATTCATTCTTATTTTTTTAAAGCGTTTATGTTTTTATCATCAAGTCTTTTATATAGTGGTAAGGTATTCCTATTTAAGTCAATCATTTTTAACTTTAAAAATGTTCTATTGTTGTGGTCTTTTATTTCCTTTTCTTTTAAAATCGCACCCATACGTATAAATTGGTCTGTGTATTCTTCAGTTGTGTAGAAATCTGTGTATAGTTCTGAAACACGTTTTGAGCAGTTCCAGACTTGACATTTAAACTTTGCATCATTTTTAGTTACATACTTGGTGACGTAAGAAGCAATAGACCGGATATTATTAGAGTTTAACTGTTTGACATCAAAAGCAGATGAGGGTTTATAATCCTTGTCTCGTGGTTCAATACCGTTTTTTAATTGTAAATCAATCCAGTAATTCCACCATTTGTCAATTTTCCAATACTTGTTAGTTATCATATGAAAATGAACATTGCCCTCAAAAATATCGTTTTTGGTTTGTCGTTCTGCTACCCAAACATATTGAAAATCATCACTACGTTTTTTGGCATTATCAACAAACTTTCTTAACAAATTAACCGCTTGTTCGTCACTCACCTTGTTTAAAAAGGTGAGTGTAACAAAACTTAGTCTTTTATAACATCTAGCAAAACAAGTAATCTTTTTTCGAATCTTTTGTTTCGAACGCCTAGACAAGGAACGTTCTGTTCGCCCCTTGTCTTTACTTTCCTTTTTTTTTGCTTTTGTATCTTTTTTAGGTTCTTGCTTTTTGCGGTCTAAAGCTGAACCCGTAAATTCATTTTTAGGAATTCTACCAAATTGTTTAACAGAAAACGCTACGCTTGAACCATATGTGTTTTTAACTATCATAATCTGAATCGTTGTATATTAATTAAAACCATTTAAAGGTTATTTATTAAAGGTTTTTATTTAAAGGTTAATATTTATTAAAGGTTAAAAAAAAGAAAACTAGCTTATGCGTTCGGGAATAAAGTTTCCTTTGTAAAAGCGTTTCATAAATTGACCGCTTCTTCTGTTGTAAACGTTCATATACAGCCAATTAGGGTGTTTTTTTGAGAGGTGTAATGAAAAGCCATTTAGCTTATGAACATACTCCCATTTTTTGGGTTTAGTTTCGTTTTCTAAGAAGACAATAACCGAGTAATCATTTTTCTTTTTTAACATGATTTACCTCCTTTCTTTGGTATAAAATTAGTCTTGCTTAAGGCTCTAAGAATATCGTCTTCTTTGTAAAGAACACGTCCACCAATTCGGTAAGAATCAATGATGCCCTCTTTAGTCCATTCATGAAGAGTTGGTAATGAAACACAAAGAATGTCTGCTGTCTTTTCTCTAGAAAATAATCTGGGTGTTGGTTTCGTTGTGGGGATTAGCTGTTCTTTGACTGCCTGATAAACAGCTTCGTGAATAAGAGGTTTTAATAATAGTTCTAAGTCGTCAATTTTGAAATTGTTAATTTGGATGCTTTCCATTATTTAATTCTATTTAATGATTAATAATGGTGCAAACAAAATGTTAAGTTACAGGAGTGTAACTACTGTGGTAACCACAACGTTTATTTTAAATTTTCAATTTCGCTATCAATTATATTGGAAACATCAGTTATTCCTACACTTTCAAACAGTTGAGAAATTTTCGAAAGATTTGGTATTGTTCGAACTTCTTTGTTCTTTCCTTCGACATAAGAAAGATTAATTCTAATATTTTCCTCTCCCACTTCTAAGATTTGAGACAGAATTTTAGCGGTTTTGGTATTGTCATACTTACTTAAACTTAATCCCAAATAATGTAAGGCTAACAATTTTTGTTTGTTAGTTAGTTTTCTTGTATTCGGTTTGGATAAGACATTTTTGTTTTCATGTCTTTTGAGCCATAAAGCATATTTTGCAAATTCTATTCCCTGTAAGTGATATTGTTTATAACGATTGTTGAATCTGTCTAATTCTGGTTGAGTAATATCTGTAGTTTTTTTGAATGGTGTAAATTCAACTTCTTTCTCTTCGTAATAATAATTTTCATATGCTTTCGAAAATGTTTCCCAACCATAAACTACTTCGGAGAATATTTTATTGATTATTTCATTTTTTGGACGATAATTATTTGTTATTTCACCAATAAGCCCCATTGGTTTAACATCGTAGTCTTTATGGTTTAAAAAAGTATTAATTTGTTTTAATTCATCCTGTATATAAAGCTTTTTATTCGCTAATTCATTTGACCTTGACATAAAATCAGACTGCAATTCTTCGTAAGTTATAATCATTAGTTAAAAAATGGGTGGGTTAATAATTTATCTGCGTTTTCTCTTTGTGTTACTCGTATATATTGTAGAAAAGAGCGTTCTGTTTTATGTCCTGTTATTTTCATTATTGAAATACTAGGAACTTCTGCTAAATATAAATTCGTGGCAAAACTTCGTCTAGCAGTATGTGTTGAAACAAGCTTGTACTTTGGAAGCACTTTTTTTTCAATCTTACCACCTTTTGTAATTGTTGTTTCTACAAGTTCTTTTATTCCTGCCAGACTAACGACCTCTTTTAGATAATCATTCATAGTTTGATTGGTGTACGCTTTTGGTAATCTGTTTTTGTATTTTTTTAAAATAGTTCTAACGGTTTTGTGTAACGGGATGGAAACTCTTTGTCCTGTTTTTTTCGTTCTAACTTGAATAACTGTGTTATCTGAAACAATATTTTCAGGGTTAATTTGTGTGAAATCTGAAAACCTCAAACCAGTATAACAACCTATTAAAAATAAATCTCTAACTCGTTCCAATCTTGGACTAGCTTTTAAATCAAGCTTTTCAATTTTTTCTAATTCTTCAATGTTTAAGTAAACAGTGTCGGCTTCTTCTCGAATAGTTTTAAATTTTTTGTTTCTAAATTCTAAGTTTTTATTAAGACCTCGTTCAGTTGCTTCATTCATAAAAGATTTGATTGTTTTTATGTGTTTACCAACGGTATTAGCTGATAAATTGTGAACTGACTTTAGAAAATTTAGATAGTGATTATAAAATTCAAGAGTAATGTTTTCAAAGTTAATTGGTTTGTATTTTTTAGAGTATTCTTTTAAGTATTTAAATGTTGTTTTGTAAACTTTAATAGTACCCGTTGTTTTATTGAGTTTGCTTTCTTCAATATAATCTTCAATAAATTCAAATAATGTTTTTTGATTAGGTTTTAATAAATTATCTGATAATTCGTTTTCTAAAACTTCTTTTAGTCTAACATTGTTTGGTTGAACACCATCATTTAATAATTTTCTAAAAGCGTTATTAATACCGTTTTCAATTTTATCTAATCTAGAATTAAATTCGGGATGTTCTTTAAATTGCTTTGTTGTTTTTGCTCTTTGGACATTTTTATTCCAAAACTTAGGATTTATGGTTTCACCTGTTGAGTATTTAAACCTTTTGTATTGATAATTATAAATTAAGTATACCAAAGTGTCTATCTTTGAATTAGGTTCTTTGAGTATAAATTTTGCCTTTGCCATAAGACAAATATAAATTAAAAAGAGATTCTAGGGGACGAATGAGGGGACGAATAATTTTATTTTCGTTTAATTTCACCTAATTTCGTTTAATTGTAAAAACCCCTATTCATAGGGGATAAGAGTCTAAAACACAGTAAAATAGAATAAAATTTAGTAAAGTTATATGTGGACCAGGTGGGACCACTTCTAGAAATTGTAAAGCCTTTCAGAAATGAAAGGCTTTTTTTGTATATATTGTTTTGATATGAAAGCGATTAAATCTTTGCGTATGAAAACGATTTAATATTATTACTTAAAAAAGAAGTTTGAAAATACTACAGCAAGAATTAATAAAACTAGAATCGCTGATACAAAATAGGTAACGTTTCTAGTTATTTTATCTTTTTGAAATATATAATTTTTTTTATTGTCTTCTGGGTCTTTAATAAATTCAAAATTTCCTTTCTCTCTTTTCATAATTTAATTTTTTAATCAACATTTATAAAATTAATTTAAAAGAAAGGTTTTTATTAATTCATTTCAATTTATTCTTTGCTCATTTACCTAGGAGAATTTCATTTAAACAACAAAAAAAAAGATGATAAATGAATAGTTAGGTGGTGATTAATACCTACTTATATCAATATCAAGTTAATACGTTTATTTAATTTTTGTTTTAAACGAAATTATATATATTTGTTTAGTAAATTGAAATCGGGGATTATTTTTATTCGAATGTGCTCTTGCTAAATAAGTTTGGAAGAATAAAATAGTGGTATTACAACGACAAAAGTACATTTCATCGATAATTTTTAACACTTTATAGACATTTTAACATTAATGAACGATCAATTATTTTGTTAACTCGCTTTTTTTAATACATTTGTGACCCCATGACAATACAAAGAAAAAGAATATTTGCCTCAATCTTATTTGTATTAATAAGTTGCGTATGTGTTGGTCAAACACCACCACCACCAGGTCCACCCCCTCCGCCAGGGTTTCCAATTGATGGAGGAATTTTACTTGGATCTATTTTTGCTCTATTATATGGAGTAAGAAAAATATGGATTACCAAAGAGCGATAGGCTTAACTATTTTCTCATTTCTAGAAGTTTAGCAACGTATTTTCCTAAAACATCAAATTCTAAATTTACAATTGTGCCCATTTTAAAAGAATGAAAGTTTGTATGCTCGTATGTATACGGAATAATAGCCACACTAAAAGAATCTTTTTTCGAATTAACCACAGTTAAACTTGTACCATTTATTGTTATAGACCCTTTTTCAATAGTCATGTTGTTAAGTGCAGAGTCATAACTAAATGTAAATACCCAACTTCCATTTAATTCTTCAATTTTTGTACAAGATGCTGTTTGGTCTACATGACCCTGTACAATATGTCCATCAAGCCTATCGCCAAGTTTCATGGCTCGTTCAAGATTTATTTCCTCATTAATTTGTAAAGTTCTAAGATTGGTCTTGTCCAAGGTTTCTTTAATTGCTGTTACTGTATATTCATCATCATTAATAGCAACTACGGTTAAACAAACACCATTATGTGCAACACTTTGATCTATTTTTAATTCAGAAGTTATGTGGCTTTTAATAGAAATATGAAGATTATCAAATTCCTTTTTTAAATCAGTTACAATACCAAGATCTTCAATAATTCCAGTAAACATATTATTCTCTGTTTATTTAGTTAAATTTGCAACATCAAATTTACGAACAAAAGTTATCATTTTTTAATGAAGGAAGCAGAAAATATAATAGTTGGAATATCTATAGGTGATTTAAATGGTATAGGCGGAGAAATTATCTTAAAGACCTTTGAGGATGATAGAATGCTAGAGTTTTGTACTCCTGTAGTATTCGCTTCAGCTAAAGCAATGGTTTTTCTCAAGAATCATTTCAATTCTGAAATCAAGTTTCACTCAATAAATAAAATTGACGAATTGGCTTTAGGGAAATTCAATGTATTTAATTGTTGGAATGAACCAGTAAAAATTGAGTTTGGTAAACAGGATAATAAAATAGGTGAATACGCTATTAAGTCTTTGCAAAAAGCGACACAAGCTTTAAAGAATAATGAAATTGATGTATTAGTTACTGCACCAATAAACAAACAAAATATTCAATCTGAAACATTTAAATTCCCAGGACATACAGATTATTTGGCACAAGAGCTTGAAGGCGATAGTTTAATGTTTATGGTAACTGATAAATTAAGGGTTGGTCTACTAACAGATCACGTACCTGTTAAAGATGTGGCTAATCATATTACTGCTGAATTAATAGAGAAAAAAGTAAATACCGTTTATAATTCTCTAAAAAAAGATTTCAATATTCAAAAACCTAAAATTGCAGTTTTAGGTATAAATCCTCATACGGGAGATAATGGTGTAATAGGCCGTGAAGATGATGATGTTTTAAGACCTGCTCTTCAAAAGATTAAAGAGTCTGGAAAATTAGTCTTCGGACCTTATGCAGCCGATAGTTTTTTTGGCTCAAATAATTATCAAAATTTTGATGCTATTATTGCATCCTATCACGACCAAGGTTTAATACCTTTTAAAACGCTATCTTTTGGTCAAGGTGTTAATTATACAGCGGGTTTAAACAAAGTAAGAACTTCACCAGACCACGGAACAGCTTATGAAATTGCAGGAAAAGGAGTAGCAGATGAAAACTCTTTTAAAGAAGCTGTTTTTAGTGCAATAAAAATATTTAAAAACAGAAGCGATTATGAGTTTCTTACATCAAATCCTTTAAAAAAATCGCCCAAAAAAGAAAGGCGTTAAACGCTTGAATTTGTGCTATTTTTAGTCAAAACACTATAGTTGAAAGTTATAAACAAAAAAATGTTTACAACTAGGGTAAGAGTAAATAAAAATTTATATATTTGCAGGCTCAAAATAGAAGTGATAAATGAAGCCATTGAAAGAGTTTACAATTCCTTTTGTGGGATTAAAGATAGGGAAGCATCATTTTGAGTATAAAGTTGAGAAAGCGTTCTTTGAACATTTTGAGTATGAAGATTTTAAAGATGTAGATATTAATGTTAATGTTGAATTAGAGAAAAAAACAACATTATTAGAATTACATTTTGAAATTTCTGGATGGGTTAATGTGAATTGTGACCTAACAAATGAACCATACAATCAAAAAATAAAAGACACATTTGATTTGGTTGTTAAGTTTGGAGAAGAGTATAATGATGAGAATATAGATATTCTTATTGTTCCTCACGGTACTTATGAAATTAATATTCAGCAGTATATTTATGAGTTAATTATACTAGCGGTACCAGCAAAACGAATTCATCCTGGTGTTAAAGATGGCACGTTAGATTCAGACATACTTAAAAAACTAGAAGAATTAAGCCCTAGGCTTGAAAAAAATAAAGAAAAAGAAGAGGAAATTGATCCTCGATGGAATACATTAAAGAATTTATTAACGGATAAATAAACATATAAAATGGCACATCCTAAAAGAAAAATCTCAAAAACAAGAAGAGATAAGAGAAGAACTCATTATAAAGCAACTGCGCCACAGATTGCTACATGCCCAACTACAGGTGAAGCACATTTATATCACAGAGCGCATTGGCATGAAGGAAAACTTTATTACAGAGGTCAAGTTTTAATTGACAACTCAGAAGTAGAAAACGTTGCATAAATAAATTATGCAAGCATATAATAAAACGCTCATTTATGAGCGTTTTTTTTATGAAAAGCTTTTTCTAAATCACAAAAACACATAATTTGCATGATATTACATCAAAATTCAGTAATTTTCGTGAAATTTTGATCGTTTTTGTCCAATTTTAATGATTTTTTGGTCGAATTAACTATAAAGTTATGAGTAAAATTTCTGCGGCGATTACAGCTGTGGGCGCATATGTGCCAGAATATGTATTAACCAACCAAATTCTTGAAACTATGGTTGATACAAATGATGAGTGGATAACTTCAAGAACAGGAATTAAAGAACGCCGCATTCTTAAAGGCGAAGGAAAAGGAACCTCTTACCTAGCTATTAAAGCTGCGCAAGACCTTATAAATAAAAAAGGACTTGACCCTAAAGATATAGAACTTGTTATAGTTGCAACAGCAACACCAGACATGAGAGCTGCTTCAACAGCTGCTTACACAGCAGCAGAAATTGGCGCAACAAATGCGTTTTCTTTTGATTTAGATGCAGCTTGTTCAAGTTTTTTATATGGAATGTCTGTTGCATCAAGCTATATAGAATCTGGAAGGTATAAAAATGTATTATTAATAGGAGCAGATAAAATGTCTTCTCTAATTAATTATAAAGATAGAGCTACTTGTATTATTTTTGGAGATGGAGGAGGAGCCGTTTTATTTGAACCTAATGAAGAAAATTTAGGATTTCAAAATGAATATTTAAGAAGCGACGGAACAGGAAGAGAATTTTTACAAGCCACTTATGGAGGGTCTTTACATCCGTTAACCCCGGAAACTTTGGCCGCAGGTGGGCACTATGCTTTTCAAGAAGGAAGAACCGTTTTTAAAAATGCAGTATTTAATATGGCAGATGCCACTGTTAAAGTATTAGAACGTAATAATCTTACTAAAGATAATGTAGATTGGCTAGTAGCACATCAAGCTAATAAGCGAATTATTGATGCTACAGCACAACGAATTGATTTAGAAGAAGAAAAAGTTATGATGAATATCCATAAATATGGAAACACAACATCTGCAACTTTACCTTTACTTTTAAATGATTACGAATCGCAACTTAAAAAAGGAGACAATTTAATATTTGCCGCTTTTGGTGGCGGATTTAATTGGGGAGCCATTTATTTAAAATGGGCATATAATTCAATAAACTAACCAAAAACTAATTTAGCAAAATTATGGATATAAAAGAAATTCAAAATCTAATCAAGTTTGTTGCAAAATCAGGAGCAAGTGAGGTTAAATTGGAGATGGATGATATAAAAATCACTATTAAAACTGGGTCTGATTCAGAAACCACGATTGTACATCAAGTTCCTGCACCACAGATACCTCAAGTGGCAGCTACACCAACTGCTGTAGAAGCTACAACTCCAGCAGCAACACCAGCACCAGCAGCAACTAAAACAGAAGAAGATTCAAAATATATTACAATAAAATCTCCAATAATAGGTACATTTTATAGAAAGCCATCACCAGATAAACCATTATTTGTTGAGGTAGGACAAACTATTGCCGAAGGCGATGTGCTTTGTATTATAGAAGCCATGAAGCTTTTCAACGAAATTGAGTCTGAAGTTTCAGGAAAAATAGTTAAAATATTAGTTGATGATGCCTCTCCTGTAGAGTTTGATCAACCATTATTTTTAGTAGACCCATCTTAATTTTAGATTATTAGATCTCTCGATTATTAGACGTTTACTATTCTAATAATCCAATAATCGAATAATCAAATGTCTAATTATCTAATTCAAAAAAGATGTTCAAAAAAATATTGATTGCCAATAGAGGAGAAATAGCACTTCGTGTTATTAGAACCTGTAAAGAAATGGGTATTAAAACAGTTGCAGTTTACTCAACTGTTGATGCCGAAAGTTTACATGTCAAGTTTGCCGATGAAGCGGTTTGTATAGGACCAGCACCAAGTAGCGAGTCTTATTTAAAAATGTCTAATATTATAGCTGCTGCAGAAATTACAAATGCAGATGCTATTCACCCAGGATACGGTTTTTTGTCTGAAAACGCTAAGTTTTCAAAAATTTGCGAGGAGCACGGTATAAAGTTTATTGGAGCTTCACCAGAGATGATTGATAGAATGGGAGACAAAGCCAATGCCAAAGCTACTATGAAAGCTGCTGGCGTACCATGTGTACCAGGAAGTGAAGGTGTTATTAGTGATTTTAAGGAATGTGAAAAGGTTGCTAAAGAAACGGGCTATCCTGTAATGTTAAAAGCTTCTGCAGGTGGTGGAGGTAAAGGTATGCGTGCCGTTTGGAAGCCAGAGAATTTAAAAGACGCTTGGGATTCTGCAAGACAAGAAAGTAAAGCGGCCTTTGGAAATGACGATATGTACATGGAAAAACTTATTGAAGAACCAAGACATATTGAAATCCAAATTGTTGGTGATTCTCGCGGAAAAGCATGTCATTTATCAGAAAGAGATTGTTCAATTCAACGTCGCCATCAAAAACTTACCGAAGAAGTTCCTTCACCATTTATGACAGATAAACTTAGGGACCAAATGGGGAAAGCTGCAGTTAAAGCTGCAGAATACATAAAATATGAAGGTGCTGGAACCATAGAGTTTTTAGTAGATAAGCACAGGAATTTCTATTTTATGGAAATGAATACTCGTATTCAAGTAGAACACCCTATTACCGAACAAGTAATAGATTTCGATTTAATACGTGAACAAATACTAGTGGCTGCAGGTGTGCCAATTTCTGGTAAAAATTATACACCAAAGTTACATTCAATAGAATGTCGTATAAATGCAGAAGATCCTTATAATGGTTTTAGACCATCACCAGGAATGATAACGACATTACATGCTCCGGGAGGCCATGGAGTACGATTAGACACACATGTGTACGCGGGTTACGCAATTCCTCCTAATTACGATTCTATGATTGCTAAGTTGATTACAACTGCGCAAACCAGAGAAGAAGCAATTAATAAAATGAAGCGCGCTTTAGATGAGTTTGTTATCGAAGGAATTAAAACTACCATTCCATTTCACAGACAATTAATGGATCACCCAGATTATTTGGCAGGTAATTATACCACCAAGTTTATGGAAGATTTCGTCATGGAAAAACAAGTAGAAGAATAAAAGTTAAGACTCCGAAATTATTTTCGGAGTTTTTTTATGGTGTTACTTTTACCTAAAAAAGTAAAATTCGGGTTAGTAGTTTGTCTTTAGCGAAGTTTAAAGGTTATATCTTTTTTCGTGCCTCAAAAAAAGGATGCTACTTCTACACTTAACACAAGATAATTCTTCAAGAAGAAAATATTAAATTAGCAAAATGAACCTTTCTTACTGGGAAATAAAATCATGGCTATCAAATATCGATTTTACCATTATAGGTAGTGGTATAGTTGGTATAAATTGTGCGTTACATTTAAAAGAACACTTTCCTAAAGCTAATATACTAATTCTAGAAAAAGGCATGTTACCACAAGGAGCAAGCACAAAAAATGCAGGTTTTGCTTGTTTTGGAAGCCTTAGTGAAATATTAGATGATTTAAATAATCATTCAGAACAAGAGGTTATAGATTTGGTGAAAAAGCGAGTGGAGGGTTTAAACTTATTGCGAAAAACCTTAGGCGATAAAACCATTGAGTATAAAAACTATGGTGGTTTTGAATTGTTTAATAAAAAGGATGATATACTTTTTGAAAACTGTTTATCAAAAAGAGAAAGCGTTAATAAGATGCTTCAACCTATTTTTAACAAGGATGTGTTTAGTTTGCAAGACAATATTTTTCATTTTAAAAACATAAAAAATCAATACGTTTTTAATCAGTTTGAAGGGCAAATTGATACAGGTAAAATGATGGATGCTTTACTTAAAAAAGCACAATTAAAAGGTGTTAAAATTTTAAATAATGTTACGGTAGAAGGCTTTGTAGAAAACAATAATTCAGTAAAAGTACAAACCAATACATTTGAGGTTTCAGCATCAAAATTATTTATAGCTACAAATGGTTTTGCATCGCAACTTAATATACCTGAGGTAAAACCCGCTAGAGCTCAAGTTTTAATTACCAAACCTATAAAAACCCTTGATATAAAAGGCACGTTTCATTTAGATGAAGGCTATTATTATTTTAGAAATATTGATGATAGAATTCTTTTTGGCGGTGGAAGAAACCTGGATTTTAAAGGTGAAGAAACTACAGATTTTGGTCAAACCCATTTAATTCAAAATAAATTAGAAGAACTACTGAGAAAGGTTATTTTGCCAAAAACAGATTTTGAAATTGAACATCGTTGGAGCGGTATTATGGGTGTTGGAAAGCAGAAAAAAGTTATAGTTAAAGAGCTTTCAAATAATGTGTTTTGTGGTGTTAGATTAGGTGGAATGGGAGTTGCTATTGGAAGCTTGGTTGGGAAAGAGTTAGCGGATTTAGTATAATGGAAATAAAAGAAAAATTATATACCAAATGTATTCAGTTTATTGAAAATAGACATCAAACTATACAAAAATCAATAAGCGAAATTCAAGAATCATTACTTTCTGAAACCAAAAGTAGCGCAGGCGACAAGCATGAAACAGGTCGCGCCATGTTACAGTTAGAACGCGAAAAAGCAGGAAATCAACTTGCAGAAATTGAAAAAACTAAACAGACCTTATCAAAGATAAATATTGAAAACAATTCAAAAATTATTGGTTTAGGCAGTATCGTTTATACTACAAAAGCAAATTATTTTATTTCAATTAGTGCAGGTGAACTTACATTAGATAATGTAATATTTTATGCGATTTCTGCCAATACACCCATTGGGCAATTGCTAATAGGTAAAACAGTTGATGAAACAATAGCTTTTAGAGAACAAAGGTTTAAAATAGAAAAGGTCTTATAAGGGGTTTTTCTCAATAGAAAGAAAAACTGTTGCGTTTTTTTTAAGCAATTCTAAGTGCTCAAAAAAGACTTTTCCTCCATTTAAATCTGCTTCAATTAAATAATAATTACCTTTAAAATAACACTTGGTAACCGTTGCATTTAAATTGGAATTATCCACAACTTTTAGTTGATGCGCGTAAATAAACTCATTATTTATCTGGTTAAACTCACCAAAAAAAGAAGCAATTAATGGCGTTTTAGGGTTGTTGTATAGGTTTTCAGGAGAATCGTTAACAGCTATTTTGTTTTCGTTTAAAACTATCATTTTATCAGCAAAACCCAAAACATCTTCTTTATCATGAGTAGCAACAATACATGTAATATTTTTGTCTTTAAGGTATTTAAAAACACTTCGTCTTAAACTCTGTTTTTTAAAATTATCAATATGGCTAAAAGGTTCATCCAACAAAATAATTTCAGGTTGTTTGGCTAATGCTCTGGCTAATGCTACGCGTTGTTTTTGTCCGCCAGAAAGCGTTTTTACTTTTACATTGGCAAAGGCTTCAAGCTCGACCACTTTTAGAAGTTCTTCTGTGCGTTGTTGTCTTTCTTCGGGATAAAAACGTGATAAGTGTTTCGCAATGTTTTCGGCAACGGTTATAAAAGGCATTAAATCGAATTCCTGTGAAACGTATTTCATGAATTCGTAACCAATAACTAAATTATAATTTGGGCCTAAAATTTCTGTGTCTTTCCAGAAGATTTGTCCTTTATATAAATCATATTCACCATATATCAGTTTAAGTAATGTGCTTTTTCCCGATCCACTTTCTCCTATAATCGCAATATTTTCACCTTGCTGAGCTTTAAAAGAAATGTCTTTTAGAACAGGAGTTTTATCATAAGAAAAAGTAAGGTTTTTAACGTTTAGCATATCGAAAACAAAAATAATATAAAAACCGCCCAAATAATTGAGCGGTTTAGTTCTTTTTTCTATTTCACACTTGGACTGAACTCAGTGCTACAAAAATAATTAATCTTTAAAATTTTCAGTTTTACTTGGTAGAACTTCATAGCCCATGTTATACAGTGTAAAACCAAAAATATCGGCATATTGTTCAATAATTTTGCTTACAGGTGTTCCTGCACCGTGACCCGCATCGGTTTCAATACGAATTAATGTTGGATTGTTTCCCGCTTGCTTACTTTGTAATTCTGCAGCAAACTTAAAACTATGTGCAGGTACAACTCTATCGTCATGATCACCGGTAGTTACTAATGTTGCTGGGTATTGTACATCGGGTTTTATGTTGTGTAATGGAGAATAGCCTTTAAGATATTCAAACATTTCCTTATTGTCTTCGGCTGTTCCATAATCGTATGCCCAACCTGCACCAGCAGTAAATGTATGATAGCGTAACATATCTAAAACACCTACAGCAGGTAAAGCTACTTTTGCTAAATCTGGGCGTTGTGTCATAACAGCACCAACTAATAATCCTCCATTAGAGCCACCTCTAATTGCTAAATAATCTGATGAAGTATAATTATTTTCAATCAAATATTCTCCAGCAGCTATAAAATCGTCAAACACATTTTGTTTTTGCTTTTTTGTACCAGCATCGTGCCATGCTTTACCGTATTCGCCACCTCCACGAAGATTTGGCACTGCTAAAATTCCTCCTTGTTCCATCCAAACCGCATTTGTAATACCAAAACTTGGAGTTAAACTAATATTAAAACCACCATACCCATATAGTATAGTTGGGTTTTTACCATTTAATTCCAACCCTTTTTTGTGGGTAATCATCATAGGGACTTTTGTTCCGTCTTTAGATGTATAGAATACTTGATTACTTTCATAATCGGCACTATTAAACTCAATAGATGGTTTCCAGTATAATTCATACTTACCAGAATCTACATTAAATTGAAAAATACTAGATGGTGTATTGTAATTAGTAAAGTAGAAGTAATCTGTTTTTTCTTCTTTCTTACACCCAAAACCACTAGCTGTTCCTAGACCAGGAAGTTGGATGTCTCTGACAAAAGTACCATCATAATTGTATTGTTTTACTTTTGAAATAGCATCAACCATATAATGAGCAAATAAATACCCACCGCCTGTTGAAGGTGTTAAAACCTCTTTTGTTTCCGGAATAACATCTACCCAATTTTCTGGTGTAGGGTTTGAAGCATCAACAGAAACTACTTTTTTATTTGGGGCATTTAAATTGGTTACAAGAAACAATTTGCTTCCTTCATTATCTATAATATTGGTATCACTATCTGTATGATCTAAAATTGTAATTAACGGACTGTTTGGTATAGAAAGATCTTTTATATAAAGCTTATTTCCTGATGTTGAGATACGAGGTGTAATTACTAAATATTTATCATCTTCTGTAACTGTACCATAAATGTACCGATGTTTTTCTTTGGGTGTTCCTCCAAAAATTAAGGCATCTTCTTTTTGTGATGTTCCTAATTTATGATAATAAACTTTATGCTGATCGGTTTTTGCTGAAAGCTCACTACCTTTTGGCTTATCGTAACTAGAATAATAAAAACCTTCATTTTTGTACCAAGAAAGTTGAGTGAATTTCACATCAATAAGGGTGTCTTCTATAATTTCCTTGGTTTCAGCATTCATTATTAAAATTTTTCTCCAATCGCTTCCGCCTTCAGAAATAGAATATGCTAATGTTTTTCCATCTTTCGAAAAACTCATTCCTCCTAAAGAAATGGTGCCATCTTTTGAAAACGTATTTGGATCTAGAAATATTTCTGCTTCTCCATCGCCTTTTTTTCTGTAATACACATTCTGGTTTTGCAAACCATCATTTTTAGAGAAATAAGTGTAATCGCCTTCAATAAAAGGAGCGCCTACTTTTTCGTAATTCCATAAACTAGACAAACGCTCTTTTAGTTCTGTTCTAAAAGGAATATTATCTAAATACCCAAAAGTAGCCTTGTTTTGTGCTTTAACCCAAGCCTCGGTGTCTTCACTTCTATCATCTTCCAGCCAACGATATGGGTCTTTTACTTCTACATCAAAATAAGTGTCTACAGTGTCTACAGTTTTTGTTTGGGGATAATTCACGGTAATATTGTTTGATTTTGGGTTTTCTTGTTTGCAAGCCATTAAAATAAATAAACTAAACAAACTGATAATTATTTTTTTCATGATTGATGTGTTTTTAATCTTTCAAAAATAAACAAAAAAGCCCCTTCATTTTAATGAAGAAGCTTAAAGTTTAATAGTTAGTTAGTAAAAGTATTACACCAAATTATGTTCAATTAAATATTCAGCGATTTGGATAGTGTTAGTTGCAGCACCTTTGCGAAGGTTATCGGCAACTATCCACATATTTAATGTGTTGGGTTGTGTTTCGTCTCTTCTAATTCTACCAACAAAAACCTCATCTTTATCGTGCGCAAAAATAGGCATTGGGTAAGTATTTGTATCTGTGTTATCCTGAACAACAACACCAGGAGTTTGACTTAATAATTTACGAACATCGGCTAAATTAAAATCGTTTTCAAACTCTACGTTTACTGATTCACTATGCCCACCAGCAGTTGGAATTCTAACAGCGGTGGCAGATACAGAAAATGTACGGTCGTTCATGATTTTTTGAGGCTCTCTGGCAAGTTTCATTTCTTCTTTTGTATATCCGTTTTCTTCAAAAACATCACAATGCGGTAAAGCATTTCTTCCTATTGGATATGGGTAAGCCATTTCTCCTTCAACACCAGCGATTTCATTTTCTAATTGTCTTACAGCTTTTACACCCGTACCAGAAACAGATTGATATGTCGAAACGATAACACGCTTCATTTTATATTTTTTGTGAAGCGGATTTAACGCCATTACTAATTGAATTGTAGAACAATTAGGATTTGCTATAATTTTATCATCTTTAGTAAGCTCTGATGCATTTATCTCAGGAACTACCAATTTTTTTGTAGGATCCATTCTCCAAGCCGAAGAATTATCTACTACAGTAGTGCCAACCTCAGCAAATTTAGGAGCCCATTCTAATGAAGTGCCTCCACCAGCAGAAAATAAAGCAATATCTGGACGCATAGAAACGGCAGTTTCTAAGCCAACAACCGTATAATCTTTTCCTTTGTAGGTTAATGTTTTTCCAACAGATCTTTCAGAAGCTACAGGAATTAATTCTGTAACAGGAAAATTACGTTCTTCAAGAACTTTTAGCATCACTTCGCCAACCATACCAGTGGCACCAACAACAGCTACTTTCATTTTACTTATTTTTAATGAATTTGTTTTAGGCAAAACTAAGTATTAATTTAATTTAAGAATCTAAAAAAAGCCTTCATTTTTTAAAAATGAAGGCTTTTTAACAACAAATAACACAAGGTTACTTATTTAACAATTTGTTATTTTTTTAACAAATCTCTAATTTCAGCTAGTAAATCTTCTTGAGAAGGTCCTGCTGGAGCTTCTGGTGCAGCTGGTTTTTTAGTTTTGTTGTATGCTTTAACAATCATGAACATTACAAAACCAACGATTAATAAATTGATGATTGTATTAATCCAAGCTCCATAACGAATAGCGTTTTCTGGAGTAGTTACAGTTCCATCAGCACCTACAACAGCTGGAGATAATACATGCTTCATACTTGCAAAATCCATTCCGCCAGCAAAATTTCCAACGATTGGCATGATAATGTCATTTACGAAACCATTAACAACAAGCCCTACAGCTCCTGCCATAATTACCGCAACAGCAAAATCAATAACGTTGCCGGTCATAATAAAATTCTTAAACTCTTTTAACATAATTTTAAAATTTTTAGTTAGTATTATTTAAGACACAATTTACATAAAAAGTCACAATATGTTAAAAAAACTGTTTGATTATTTTAAAATCAGCCTCTTAACCCTTTGTGATATAGCAGTAATTATTTCGTAAGAGATTGTATTTGCAGTGGCAGCAAATGTATTCGCAGTAGTGTTTTTTCCAAAAACAATAACCTCATCACCTTCTTTACAGTCAATATTTGTAATGTTTACCATTATCATATCCATACATACATTTCCTATAATTGGTGCTTTTTGTCCATTTATGGTTACAAACCCTTTGCCATTACCATATTGACGCCCAATACCATCAGCATGACCAATAGGTAAAGTGGCAGTTTTTAAAAAAGCATCACTCTTATAAGCTCTATTATAACCTATAGACTCTCCTTTTTCAATATGGTGTATTTGAGAAATAATGGTTTTTAAAGTTGCTATAGGTTTAAAATTTTTATTTTCCTTTTCAGAATTACCAAAACCGTATAACCCAATACCGCTTCTAACCATATCAAAATGCGCATCAGGATAATTTAAAATACCCGATGTGTTACAAATATGAAGCATAGGTTTATAGCCAATAGCTTTTGTAAAAATATCAGCTATTTTTTTAAAGCTTTCAATTTGATTTTGTGTGAATATTTTTTCATCTAAATCTTCACTTGCAGCTAAATGAGAGAAAATAGATTTCACTTTTACAGCATTAGTTTCCTTTAATTTATACGAAACACCATCAACATCGTTTTTCCCAAAACCCAATCTGTTTAATCCTGTATTAAATTTTATATGAACAGGATAATTAGTTTGTTTTTCCGCGGCAGCGATTTTAATAAATTTATTTAAAACTTTAGCATTATATAAACTTGGTTCTAAACAATGGTCTATAATTTCTTTAAAATTTATTTCTTGAGGATGTAAAACTAAAATAGGCTTTGTAATTCCGGAATGTCTTAATTCAATACCTTCACTTACGTAGGCAACTGCAAAATAATCTACATCAAGGTTTTGCAAGTAACTTGCTATTTGAGCAGCATCACTTCCATAGGCAAAAGCCTTAACTACGGCTAAAAACTTAGTGTTTTTTTGCAGTTTAGATTTAAGGAATTCAAAATTATGCTTCAGTGCTTTTAAGTCTATTTCAAGCACAGTTTCTTGTGCTTTAGGCATTGGAGTCTTTAGGTTTAGAAGAAGGGATTTCTTGCGCATCATTAACCTTCATATTTCTTACTTTATCGCGCATCATCGCTTTGTAATATGCAGCTCTACTTAGTGGTTCATATTCGTCAACTTCTCCTAAAAGTACTAGATTATCACTTTTAGCTTTTCGGTAGCTATATTGTGCTAAATTTCCAGTTCTAGTACAAACGGCGTGTACTTTAGTAACATATTCTGCAGTTGCCATTAAATTAGGCATAGGTCCAAAAGGATTACCTTTAAAATCCATATCTAATCCAGCAACAATAACACGTATACCTTTGTTGGCTAGATCATTACAGATACGTACAATTTCATCATCAAAAAATTGCGCTTCATCAATACCAACTACGTCGCAGCCATCAGCTAAAATAGGGATGTTAGCTGCTGCAGGAACGGGAGTAGATCGAATTTCGTTATCATCATGAGATACAACCATTTCTTCATCGTAACGCACATCAATAGCAGGTTTAAAAATCTCAACTTTTTGTCTTGCAAACTGCGCGCGTTTAAGCCTACGGATTAATTCTTCGGTTTTTCCAGAAAACATGGAGCCACAGATAACTTCAATCCATCCAAATTGTTCTTTATGATTTACTGTATTTTCAAGAAACATTTCGTAATTTTAACACTAAAACGAAGTCGTTTTTCGTTTTGTATAAAGGTGGCGTAAATTTATTAAAAATAAAAAGCCTACACAGGAATAATTTAAAAATTATAAATAATGAAGAAGAAGTTAGAGTCTGAACTCATTAGTATAGCACATAGAATTCTAAAATTAAAGGGGAAAGAAGATGTTGTTAAGATGCATGCAGAAGTATCTGCACTATATGAGAAACTATCTGTATTAAAATTTGCTCACGAGAATTTTGAAGGCGATATTCCAACAATAGGAAGCGATTCTTCATTTTTTGGTATGCTAGACCAAGCTTTCAATAATAAAATAAGCGATACTATTGAAGTAGAAGACAAAATATACATCAATCTAGATGAGGTAGAAGAAGATGATATTATGGAACCGGTAATGAACAAGATTAAAGATATGGTATCTCACATGCCTGAAACCACTGATGAGACCGACAGTATTTTTGAAGAAGCTATACCTCAAAAAAAACATAGAGCAGATTTAGATGAAATTACCGCAGGATTTAAAGAAACTCCTGTTTTTGAGCCCGTTTCTAAAACTCAAAACGGAGCATCAAATGGGAAAAAATCTTTAAACGAAAAACTTAAAACAGGTGGTATTAATATAGGTTTGAATGATAAAATTGCCTTTATAAAGCATTTGTTTGCTGGCAATAGTGATGATTATAATAGAGTTCTATCTCAATTAAATACAATAGAATCTTTCCCAGACGCCATACGTTTTATTGAAAGCATGGTGAAACCAGATTACAATAATTGGATTGGAAAAGAAGAGTTTGAAGAACGCTTTTTGCAAATTATAGAAGCAAAATTTAATTAATGAGTAAACTCTATCTAGTACCAACACCAATAGGTAATTTAAAAGACATCACGTTTCGTGCTGTTGAAGTTTTAAAAGAAGTCGATTTAATTCTTGCTGAAGACACACGAACTTCAGGAAAATTATTAAAACATTTTGATATTTCTACACATATGCAATCTCATCATATGCATAATGAGCATAAAACGGTTGAAAATGTTATTCAAAAAATAAAAAGCGGAACAACTATAGCTTTAATAAGTGATGCGGGAACACCTGCTATTTCAGATCCAGGCTTTTTATTAACTCGAGCCTGTATAGAAAATAACATTGAGGTTGATTGTTTACCAGGAGCAACAGCTTTTGTGCCTGCTTTAGTAAACTCTGGATTGCCAAATGACAAGTTTGTTTTTGAAGGTTTTTTACCTGTAAAAAAAGGAAGGCAAACACGTTTTTTGCTTTTAGCAGAAGAAACTAGAACTATGATATATTATGAAAGCCCGCATAAATTAGTAAAAACCTTGAGTCATTTTTGTGAGTATTTTGGAGAAGATAGACCAGTTTCGGTTTCAAGAGAATTGACTAAACTATTCGAAGAAACTATTCGAGGAACAGCAAAAGAAGTTTTGGAACACTACACAAACAAACCGCCAAAAGGAGAGATTGTTATTTGTGTTGGAGGAAAGAAGTAAGGGAATTGCTTATCATTAATATTTTATTTTTTTAAATTCTTCTGTAAGGTTTAGCAGGAAAAATTGACAACATTAGCATGTTTCAAGAATTTAAAGAATTTGCTACAAATGCCATTTTAAAAGTTGGAGACGAAAACTTATTAGAAGATTTTAATAATGAAAAGCCTATTGAGCTTTTTACATTCATTAGAACATTAGAATATGATTCTGAAGTTGTTGTAGATGGTGTTCCTTTTACTTTAAAATCTCATAGTATTTTAGCATTAACACCTGTACAGAATTTTAAGTTTTTAAAAGGGGAAAACATCATTGTTTATCAATTTAATAGAGAATTTTATTGTATTAAAGATCATGATGAAGAAGTTGGTTGTGCTGGATTATTGTTTTTTGGAAATGACTCCATTCCTGTTCTAAATCTTGATAAAGATGAACAAGAAAAATTTTCTTTTTTACATGAAGTCTTTTTAGACGAACTACAAACTAAAGACAATATTCAAGCAGAAATGTTAAGAATGCTCATGGCTCGTTTTATGATAAAAGCAACGCGCATTCTAAAAAACAATTCAGAAACTTTAAGAAACCAAGATTCTAAAATAGAATTACTACGTCATTTTAATGTTTTGGTAGAGTCGCATTTTAAGCAAGAGCACAGTGTGTCTTTTTATGCAGATAAGTTATTTAAATCTCCAAAAACACTATCTAACACGTTTTCAAAATTCAATAAAAGTCCATTACGTATTATTCACGAAAGAATCATTCTTGAAGCAAAGCGCCAACTTATGTACACAAAAAAGTCAACAAAAGAGATTGCCTACGATATTGGATTTGATGATGCTTCGCATTTAAGTAGATTATTCAAAAAAAATGTAGGAATATCACCTTCTGAATTTCAAAACTCATTTAAAACTACATCTTAGGGAAAAATTGACAAACCTACAGGAAGTTTGTTCATTTTCTCGGTTCTCATTCTAACGCATCTTTGCATTGTAATATTAAATCAAGGTAAAGATGAAACTACAACATACATCTATTTTCAATCTTATTGAAATTTTTAGGAAAGGCAAACAGGAGTTAAAACAAGTTTTAAACCCTAAAACACATTGTGAGCAAAAACACCATCATGATTTCTATTGCGATAGTGAAAACTCATATAAACATTCAATAATAAACAATAAATAATTTAAAAAATGAGAACATTTAATGTGCCACAAAGAGAACAAGTAAGCGAAAACAATCAGGCTATTTTTGATGCTTTAAAAAGCAAATTAGGTTTTGTGCCTAACCTTTATGCTACTTATGCGCATAGCGACACAGCATTAGAAAACTATTTAAACTTTTCTGGAGCTAAAACATCATTATCTGCAAAAGAAAAAGAAGTTGTTAATCTTGCAGTAAGTCAGGTTAATGATTGTCTATACTGCTTATCTGCACATACAGCAATAGGAAAAATGAACGGTTTTAGAGATGAGCAAATAGTAGAGTTTAGAGCAGGCTACTCTACTGAAAATGATAAATTAGACGCATTGGCTAAACTTGCTAAAAACATAACAGAAAAAAGAGGGAGAACAGACGATAATGTATTAGAAAACTTCTTTAGTGTTGGTTATGATAAAGGGAACTTGATAGATGTTATTTCTTTAGTTGGAGACAAAACCATTTCTAATTATATACATTCAACAACTCAAATTCCGGTAGACTTTCCTGAAGCTAAACCATTAGAAGCCACAATTGTATAAATTATTCATGGTTTAAAAAAAGCACCTAGAATTTTTTTAGGTGCTTTTTTATTGTTTTTATTATTATCAAGCATGCTTCCCTTTCTCCCAACCATGCTTTCCTAAATATTGGTTACCGCTTTCAACAGCGCCAGTTTCAATACTAGTACCCATACTATCATTCCAACGATTTAAATACCCAAAAAGAGAAATTACACCAAGCATTTCTACAATTTCACCTTCGTTCCAATGCTCATATAAACGTTTCTTAATTTGATCATCAACAGCGTTTGGTACTTGTGAAGCCGCTAAACTAAAATCTAAAGCAGCACGTTCAGCTTCACTAAATGCAGGATGCGTTCTATATTCCCAAATATTATCAAGTTGTTCTTGTTCTGTGCCATAACGCTCTGCTGCACGAATAGCATGCGCTTGACAGTATCTACAACCAGTCAAGTTACTGCTTACCCAAGCAATCATGCGTTTTAAAGCTGAGGTTACTCTGCCTTCATTAGCCATAACCGCTTTATTTAAATTAATAAAAGCTTTACTAATTGCAGGTCTACGCTGCATGGTTAGAACAGAATTTGGACAAAACCCAAGCGTTTCGTTAAAGAATTCTGCAAGTTCTTTGGTTTCCAAATCGTGCTCGGGAAATAATGGTGTAACTAAAGGCATAAAATTAAGTTTTCGTTATAATCAAAGGTATAATTTTATTAACTTTCATGTATAATAAAAAACTATTTTATGGAGGTTTTTTTAAGACCTTATGAATTGAAATTAAGGCATACATTCACTATTTCAAGAGAATCTTATAGTGTGCAACCCAGTTTAATTGTTGAGTTGAGAGATGGTAATTTTTCAGGTTTTGGAGAAGCAACTTCTAATCCGTATTACGGAGTTACGGTTCCAAAAATGATGGATGTTATAAACTCTTTTAAGTCTGAAATTGAAGCTAATCAAAATAGTACTCCAGAGGAATTTTGGGGTACAATGCATCTACATTTAAAGCATAATATGTTTGCTTTGTGTGCTTTAGATTTAGCTTATAACGATTTGTATGCCCGTAAAAAGGGTAAAAAACTATACGAACTTTGGAATTATAATATAGCGACCAATCCTTTAACCGATTATACAATTGGAATTGATTCAATTGAGAAAATGGTTTCCAAAATGAAAGAATTACCATGGCCCATTTATAAAATAAAACTGGGAACAAAGGAAGATATAAAAATAGTTGAAGAGCTGCGTAAACATACAGATGCTGTTTTTAGAATTGATGCTAATTGTGGTTGGACGGTTGATGAAACTATTAAGAATAGTATCGCATTAAAAAAATTAGGAGTTGAATTTTTAGAACAACCATTAAAAGCAGACGATTGGGGTGCGCATAAAGAAGTATTTAAAAAATCTGTATTGCCTGTAATAGCAGATGAAAGTTGTCAGGTTGAAGCAGATGTTGCTAAGTGCCACAATCATTTTCATGGTGTTAATGTTAAGTTGGTTAAATGTGGCGGTTTAACCCCTGCAAGAAGAATGCTTAATCATGCAAAAGAATTAGGAATGAAAACTATGGTTGGTTGCATGACTGAGTCTTCCGTTGGTATTTCTGCAATAGCTCATTTACTACCTCTTTTAGATTATGTAGATATGGACGGTGCCTTATTATTAGAAGAAGATATAGCAAAAGGAGTAGCCATAAAAAATGGTGTTATAGTATACAGTAATTTAAACGGATTGGGAGTTTCTTTGATATAGCGCAAATATGATTGTTGAGCAATTTCCAGATAGAACAATACAAGTAGAAGGAAAGGAGTATTTATATTTTGGAGGTACCGCTTATTTGGGGCTTCCCACGCATCAAAAGTTTCAAGAAATTTTAGTACAAAGTATTAAAAAATGGGGTTCGTTTTATGGGAGCTCAAGAAATTCAAATATTAAGTTATCAATTTTTGAACAAGCTGAAGATTTTTTCGCAAAACAAATAGGATCAGAAGCATCTCTTACTGCCTCATCTGGAACATTGGCTGGAAAATTAGTTTTAGATTATTTATCTAAATCTAATAATATCTTTTATCACTATCCAAAAACACATCCTGCTATTTTAGGGAATAATAGTTCTCCTTTATTTATTAAAGGAAAGCTACATTCAAACCTGTTAAATGATGTTAAAGAAAATATTGTTATAACAGCGGATGCTGTTTTGGCTTTAGAATTAGAACCTACATCATTTAGTTTTTTAGAAAAAATTTCTAAGCAAAAAAACATAACCCTACTTGTAGATGAATCTCATAGTTTGGGAATTGCTGGAAAAGAAGGAGAAGGTGTTTTTAAAGCTATTTCTAATGAAAATTTAGTAAGAAAAATAATGGTTTCCTCTTTAGGAAAGGCTCTGGGTTTATCAGGAGGCATTATTGCTTCAGATAAAGATTTTATTGAATATATGAAACGCGAAACACTTTTTGTTTCATCATCTTGTGCAAATCCTGGGTACTTAGAGGCATACTTACAATCTCAAAATTTAATTAAAGAACAACACCTGAAACTTAATGAAAATCTAAATTTTTTATTTGAAGATTTAAATGTAAAGCCAATACTTAAATTCAATAAAAGCTATCCGGTTGTATATTCTGAAAAAGAAGACATTTATAATTACTTGTTTAATAAGGGTATTATAATATCAAATTTTAAATACCCAACTTATAAAGGGTTGATGAGTAGAATTGTTATAACAGCAAATCATACAAAAGCAGATTTAGAAAAACTAAAAAATGTTTTAAACGAAATCAAATAAAAAAATAACCCCCAGAATTTCTGGGGTTATTTTTAAAAATACTTTTACTTCTATTTTATTGTTGCCACCAAACAGGAGTTACAGGTGTTTGCTGATTAGCTTCAACAACACTACTATTTCTGTTTAATTCGGTAGAAGGGTATGAAGCTCTTGTAAACCACTCGCCAGCATAGTCACCATCAGAATCTTCTTCTTCACGTATTGTTAAACCGGTAAACACTTCATCAGAAAAATTATAACGTCTATAATCCACAAAAGTTTCTGGATTTAAGAAGTTATGAATGTACTTTTCTTTCATGATATGGTGTAACATTAGCGAACCTTCTCCTACATCAATAGCTGTATCCGCCATATAATCGGTGCCGTCTGCTCCAAACATTTCCATGCTAGCAGCAATACCATCCATGTAAGCCGTATATGCTTCGGTTGTAGAACCAACGCTTGTAGTTGTTCCTCCATTAGCTAAAAAGGCTGCTTCAGCTTTAATAAACAAAGCTTCAGCATAAGTAATTAATACAATAGGAGAGTCTATGCTTGTATAGTATCCTCCTTCAACGAATTGAACATTTCCATCAGTATCATCTGGAGCTAAACCACCGCCTCCACTAACAAATCCTTTCCATTCTGCTTCACCGCTGTTATCTGCATGAATAGACAGTCTTGGGTCAATTTCAACACTTCCACTTTCAAAAGGATAATAGTCTCCATTCATAGAACTCACAAATTGGCTAGCTATATCATTATGAAAATTCCCTGTATTTCTGGCTAGTATTTCTTGAGAATACCAAGGGTTAATGTTTTTATCATCAAAAAACATTTGAAAGTCATCATCATTTGAAGAAAAACCATTAGCGATAGTTGTTAATACATCACTAGCAGAAGTTTCCCCTTTATTAACTAAATGTAATTGATACCTTGCTTTTATTGTATAAGCTGCACGTAACCATTTACTTGTATCACCACCATAAATTAGATCTTCGCTACCAGGAACTATTCCAGAATTATCTGTTGTTTGTAATGCAGAAATGGCTCCATCTAATAAAGAAAAAATTTCTGTGTAAATAGATTGTTGTGAATCAAAAGATGGAAACAGATTTTCCTGACCAAAAGATGCTTCAGAATAAGGAATATTATCCCATGTATCTGCAGCAATCCCTAAATTTATGGCTGTTAAAATATCTGCCACTGCTGTGTAATGGATGGCTCCAACTTCATCTGCTTTTTCTTTTATTGTTTTTAAATTTGGCAACGCATACAAATAAATGCTTGACCATAGGCCACTGGCGGTTGTTTCTCCAACGGCTGTTCCTCCTTGTCCTACAAAGTATTGTGTGTAATTACCAAAAGCTTGTTCACCTGAATATAGTTGTCCATACATGGTTCGGTATATTACTGGAGCTAATAAATCACTTATTCTTAATTGCTTTGGTTCTGCTGTTCCAGAAGGTGTATTTACATCAAAATAACTTTCACTACATCCGGTTAGCCCGACAATAAGTAATGTTATAAATACAGTTTTTATTATATTTTTTTTCATCATTTTATGCTTTTTAAAATCCTAGTTTAACACCGAATGAATAACTCTCACTTATAGGAGTACTTAAACCTGTAAACCCATATACATTACTACCAGCACTGTATTGATTTCCTTCAGGGTCGTATCCGTCCCAAGGAGTCCAAATCAAAATGTTTTGAGCACTTACAGAAACCGATAGGTTGTCTAAATGAAGGGTTTCTAATATGTTTCCTTGAAAATTGTATGAAAGACCAATGTTACGTAATTTAACCCAAGAGGCATCTTGAACTAAAATTTCTGATGCTCTATTATAGCGAGTAGAACTTCTGTAGTAATTTTGATCAATTAAAACTTCTTGATTGTTTGTAACAAAACCTCCATTACCATCATCCATAACACCATCTAAAACGGTGGTGACATCTCTAAATTCAGTAACTCCTAAAATTCCATTTCTAAGCCCATTACGTCTTCCAGAATCATATAAGTCGCCTCCTTCTTTCCATTCTAATAAAAAATTAAAACTTAGGTTTTTATAACTTAGGTTGTTACCTATTGATGCAATAAAATCAGGAAATGCATTTCCAACCTTTACTCTTTCTTCAAGGTCAACACGTGGCAACCCATCATCACCTATATAGCGTTCTCCATTTTCATAAACCCATTTGTAACCATATAATGTACCTAGTTTATCACCATCCCTAATCTCTGAAGTTACACCAGCAAAACCTGCGTCGGCGAAAATTAGACTTTCAATATCTTCTGGTAATGACAACACTTTACCTTCGTTGGTAGACCAGTTTAAAATAGTTTCCCAAGTAAAGTTTTCGGTTTTAATAATATTTGCTGACAATAAAAGTTCATGACCAAAAGTTTCAAAGTCACCAGCGTTTCTAACAATTCCTGATAAACCTGTTGAATAAGCTGTACCTTGAGTAAAAATTTGATCTTTAACTCTTGTTTTATAGTAAGCATAATCTAAACGGACCTTGTTATTAAAGAAGCGTAAGTCTGCACCAAATTCTATTGAACGATTCCTTTCAGGTTTAATATTAGTGTCTCCAAGAAGCGTACTTGCTCTATAGCCACCCGCGCCTCCAAAAGGAAAGTTACCATCAACAATAAAGTATTGACCAACTTGCCCAAAAAGTGGGCCTTTTCCAACTTCGGCCCATGACGCTCTTAATTTACCAAAGGTGAAGAAATCACTGTCTTTATCAAATAAGGCGTTTACATCGTAAGCTAAACTTACGGATGGGTAAAAGAAAGAACGATTTTGTTGAGGTAGTGTAGAAATCCAATCATTTCTACCAGTAACGGTTAAAAACAGTTTGTTTTTGTAATCCATTTTTAACTCACCAAAAACACCTACATTTCTTAATTGTGTTATACTATTACCACCAAAGGTGTTTATAGTATTTGCTAAATCATTAATACCAGGTACATTTAAGGTTTCACCTCTTACAAACGAATAATCGCGTTTTGAATCGGATACTTGATTTCCAAGGGTTAGTGTTGTTTTAAAATCTTCAGACCATTCTTTTGTTAATGCAACTAGTAAGTTTGATTCTAATGCTAAAAAATTGATATTTTGATTTACAATAAATCCACCAACTTGCGTTCCAGTATCTAAATCTGGCGGAATAAATCGATTTCTTTTATCTGAGTAGTTGTCAACTTGAGCTGCATAAGTAACATTAATCCAATCTTTTGGAGCCCAATTTAAAGTTATGTTACCAACCCACCTGTTTACATCATCAGTTAATGGGCTTTTTTCTAAGAAATATCTAGGGTTATCAATTACCCCAAATGAATAATTTCTTTGAGAACCATTGGTATTTTGGTAATCATTTATAGGGAAAGTACCAGAGTAATAAGATAATGAGCTAAACACAGATTTGTCACCTCCATTAGCTCTATTGCCTCCAGCGTTGGTGTAGGCTATAGATGTGTTAATATTAAAATCATCTGTTACTTTGTATCCACTTTTAAATCTAAGAGTTGTTTTATTATAATCAGTATTAGGTAATACACCTTCTTCGCTATTATTACCTACAGAAAAGAAATAATCTAATTTATCACTAGCACCACTTATGTTGAAATTAACCTGAGTGTTAACTCCAGTTCTAAATAAATCATAAGGGCTATAAAATTGATCTCCAGATAAATCAACAACTGTATCATCATCTAAAGTGGCGGAGTTATCAGAATATTTAGGCCCCCAAGAATAAAATGATGTGCCACCTAACCTAGTAAACCCACTATCTGTTTCAGGAGTGTATAGTGTTCTTGGTAAGCCACTAAACCCTTCACGGTATGTAGTTTGTAAGTCTGGAGTCTTATTTATGTTTCTAAATGAAGTAGATGCTGTAATGTTAATTTTGGCCTTCCCACTTTTTCCTTTTTTTGTGGTTATAATTATAGCACCATTTGCAGCTCTAACACCGTATAATGCTGTTGCTGCCGCTCCCTTTAGCACGTTAAAACTTTCAACATCTTCAGGGTTTATATCTGCAGCCCTGTTTGTAAATGAAAACTGTTCTGCGCTACTAGGGGAGTTAGAACCTGCACTTGGTAGAACACTGCCAGCAAAGGTATCATTGTTTAAAGCCAGTCCATCAACAATTATTAAAGGCTGGTTATCTCTATCAGGATTCATGGATGTAATACCTCTAATTAAGATGTCAATTCCGCCACCTGATGTACCAGAAGTTTGGTTTATTTGGACACCAGCTACTCGACCTTGCAATCCGGCTATTGGGTTAGATTGGCCTGCGAGATTAATGTCTTCGGTTTTTACTTGGGTTACCGAATACCCTAATTCTCGGGTTTCTCTTTGAATACCAAAAGCAGTTACAACTACTTCGTCTAGACTATCAGTACTTTCCTCTAAACTCACATTTAATGTAGTGCCCTTTACTGTAATTTCTTTAGTTTTAAATCCTAAAAAGGAAAAAATTAAGACATCACCTTGTTTCGCTGAAATTTGATAGTTCCCATCAAAATCAGTTGAAGTTCCATTTTTTGTTTCTTTAACTTGAATATTTACACCTGGTAACGGAACGCTTGAAGCATCCGTAACAGTACCGATAACAGTTATGTTTTGAGAAAACAATAAACTAAATGCAGCTGTAAAAAAAACAAGAAAAGAGAGGGTAGTTTTTTTCTTCATATAAATCTAAGTTAGGGTTAATAGTTACTCAAATATATTGTTTTTTTATTGTTTTCCGATATTTTTTAAATTATTAATTGCAATTTGCGTTTTTTGTAAATAAATATTTAACAAATATGTTAAAAGAGTTAAAATTTTAATTGATTTATTAAATTAACAACTAAAAACTAAAAAGATTAATATAAAAGTCGCTATTATTAGTTAAATAATGAGTTTATTAAAAACAGTTATAAGGTTTTTAAACTAAATTTAATCCAATGTATATTTTAAGTAAAAGATTACTATTATTAATGCTAATATTTGCTTTTATATTTAGCTGTAAATCATCCTATATTAATAAAAATATTACTAAGAAAATTGAGGAAACTTTTTATAAAAATCAATTTACAGGGTTATTAGTTTATAATCCCAAAACAAACGATACAGTTTTTAAGTATAATGCCGATAAGTATTTCATTCCCGCAAGTAACACTAAAATATTTACACTCTATACAGCTTTACAATTTTTACCCAACGAAGTTCCGGCATTTAAATATGATGTAAAGAATGATACTATTTTTATACAAGGAACTGGCGATCCTACTTTTTTACACACTTTCTTTAACGATAGTACAGCTTTAAAAATGGTTAGAAATTATAAGAATGTGAAAATAGTTTTTAATAATTTATTGGACGAAAAGTTTGGACCTGGGTGGGCTTGGGAAGATTATGATACTTATTTTAGTCCTGAGCGAAGTAGTTTTCCAATGTATGGAAATGTAGTAACAATTAGCAATAAAGATAGTTTACAAAGTATTCCAAAAGCATTACAGCAAAACATTCAATATTCCCAATCACCAAAACGGAGAAATTATAACGATAACGTCTTTTTTTATAACTCTAAAAAACAAGATACTATAGAAGTTCCAATGGTCGTTGATACGCTGTTAATAGAAAAACTATGGCAAGATCTTTTACCAGGAAGAATATCAATATCTAATTTCACTGGAAAAAAAATGGAGCATATTGCTTATAGTATTCCATCTGATTCTTTATATAAACGAATGATGGAGGTCAGCGATAATTTTTTAGCAGAACAAATGTTAATTTTGGCATCTTCTACAATGTTTGACACTTTAAGCTCAAGTAAAATAAGAGAGTATATTTTGGACAATCAGTTAAAAGATTTAAAACAAAAACCACGTTGGGTGGATGGATCAGGGTTAAGTAGGTATAATTTGTTTACACCTACATCTTTTGTTCAAGTACTTACAAAACTCTATAATGAAACTTCAAAAGAACGTTTATTTAATTTGTTTCCTGTAGGAGGGACATCGGGCACTTTAAAAAAATACTATTCAGGAGGTTCAAAACCATATGTTTTTGCTAAATCAGGAACAGTTGGTAATAATTATTCATTAAGTGGTTATTTAATCACTAATTCTGGTAAAACTTTAATTTTTAGTTTTATGAATAATCATTATACCGAACCAACTGTTGAAGTAAAAAAAAGAATACAATCTGTTTTAGAGTGGCTCCGTGACAATTATTAATTAGCCAATTCTGCTTTTCATCTTAAAATCATAATAAACAGTAAGTTGATTTTATTTTTTAAATGGTATTTTTGATAACTAAAGAAACAAAAAATATTTCATAAAAAATGAAAAATCATATTACTACAACTTGGTTGGGCGACATGAAATTTGAAAGTACAAACCCATCTGGTCATAACTTATTTATTGATGCAGGAGAAGAAAACGGAGGTAAAGGAGAAGGTTACAGGCCTAAAGCATTAATGCTATCTGGTTTAGCAGGTTGCTCAGGTTTAGATGTAGCTTCTTTAATAAAAAAAATGAAATTAGAAGTTGATGATTTTAAAATTGAAATAGAAGCTAACTTAACCGAAGAGCATCCAAAATATTATGATAAAGTTGCTATGCATTTTCATTTTTATGGAAATGAGCTAAATGAGAAAAAATTACAAAGAGCAGTAGATTTATCTATTGAAAAGTACTGTGGTGTTATGGAGATGTTTCGTCAGTTTGCAGAATTAGAAATAGAAACTCATTTTCACAATAATTAAACCCAAATAATGCGTTGGACTTTAAAAGCTAAACCAGAAACGAAAGAAGTTAAAGCTTTAGAAGAAGCACTTCAAGTTGATGCTACTGTTGCAACATTATTGTTGCAGCGTGGTATTAAAACGTATGAAGAAGCGAAACATTTTTTTAGACCTAGTTTAAAGCATTTGCACGATCCATTTTTGATGAAAGATATGGATAAAGCAGTTGTACGCATTGAAGAAGCTATAGCAAATAAAGAAAATATTTTAGTGTATGGTGATTATGATGTTGATGGAACTACAGCTGTTTCTTTAATGTCATCCTACTTAAAAACCAAACATAATCTCGTTTACACCTATATTCCTAATAGATATGATGAAGGTTATGGTGTTTCATATAAAGGTATAAACTTTGCCTTAGAAAACGATTTTTCACTTATTATAGCACTGGATTGTGGAATAAAATCTGTAGATAAAGTAGCTCATGCTAAAACATTAGGGATCGATTTTATAATATGCGATCACCATAGACCAGGTGATGAAGTACCAGATGCAGTTGCTGTTTTAGACCCAAAACAAGAAGACTGTAATTATCCTTATAAAGAATTATGCGGTTGTGGAGTTGGTTTTAAACTCATACAAGCATTAGCATCAAAAGAAGGAAAAACAGCTGAAGATTTAACTGAGTATTTAGATTTGGTAGCTACTGCAATTGGAGCAGATATTGTGCCAATTGATGGAGAAAATAGAGTACTTGCCTATTTTGGATTACAAGTTATAAACTCAAATCCAAGACCAGGTATTAAAGCTATTCTTGAACAAGTTGAAAAAACAGAATTAACTATTACCGATGTTGTTTTTATAGTTGCGCCACGAATAAATGCTGCCGGACGAATGGAACATGGTAATTATGCAGTGACTTTATTAACAGAGGAAGAGAGTGATTTGGCAGAAAAGTATGCAGCTGAAATCAACAACTATAATCTAGAAAGGCGTGAAACAGATAAGCAAATTACAGAAGAAGCTCTTAATCAAATTAAGGAACAAAAAGAACAGGAACGTCTTACTACTGTTGTTTACCATGAAAATTGGCATAAAGGCGTTATTGGTATTGTGGCTTCTAGATTAACCGAAACCTATTATAGACCTACTTTAGTTTTTACAAGAAGTGGAGATAAGTTGGCGGCATCGGCACGTTCTGTAAAAGGTTTTGATGTTTACAATGCTTTAGAGGCTTGTAGTGAACATATAGAGCAATTTGGAGGGCATAAATATGCTGCGGGATTAACGCTTAAAGAAGAAAATTACGAAGCCTTTAAACAAGCTTTTGAAGATGAGGTTTCTAAAACTATTGATAGAAATTTGCTCACACCCGAAATACATGTTGATTGTAAAATAGATATTGACAATATTACTCCAAAGTTCTACAGAATTTTAAAACAATTTGCACCTTACGGACCAAGTAATATGACGCCTATTTTTATGACAAATAATTTAATAGATACAGGTTATGCTAAATGTGTTGGTGAAGACAAAACACATTTAAGGCTTACAGCTACGCAACCAAATACAAACAAAAGATTTGTTGGTATTGGTTTTAGTATGGCAGATAAGTTCGATATTGTATCAAATGGAAAACCATTTAAGGCAGTTTATTCTATTGATGAAAATGAATGGCAAGGAAAAGTAAGTTTACAACTTAAATTAAGAGATATTAAATAAAATAAGTTATTATTTAGAATTATTCTAAATAATGTTATATTTGACTAGTAAAACAGTCAGATATGGAAAACGATATTTACAAAATTTACCATAATAACATTGGTATTGCTTTTAAATGGAAATATACAAGCTTAAAACAAGCTCATAATAAAATTCAAATTGTATTTAGAAATATGGGTTTTTATTTAACTATAAAAGAAATAAAACAATTTTATAAAAAAGTTAATGATGCTAAAGATCCATTGCATTGCTCTTGCTGTAATAATGACCCAGAATCAAGAAATATTTTATTAAAAACACCTAGCGAAAAAGTAGATATTGCAGTTAACCAAAAGGAGTTATTTGAGGTTGAAGACTTAATTAAAGGAACATTATTTCAGTTAGATTTAGACAATTATTTAAATAATATTTGCAAAAACTAGCTTCTATTTTTCATTTAGAATATGGCAAAAACAGACCCTTACGCAGCATTAAGAATTAAAGAGTTTAATATATTTCTATTAGTTCGTTTTGTGTTGGTTTTTGGTTGGTCTATGCAATTTATTGTAATTGAGTGGCAAGTTTATAGCTTAACTAAAGACCCGTTATCACTTGGTATTATTGGTTTAATGGAAATTATTCCAGCGTTTACCATGGCGCTTTTTGCAGGACATATTGTAGACCAAAAAGAAAAACGAAATTTGTTTGCACTTTGTATTGCCGCCTTCTCTCTAATTAGTTTAGGTCTTTTTTTATTAACTACAGAGAAGGTTGTCCAGAATTGGTCAACAAAAACTATTTTATACTCTATTTATGCGCTTGTTTTTTTTGGGGGGTTTCTACGTTCCTTCTTCGGACCAATTATCTTTTCTTTAGTGGCCTTAATAGTTCCTAAAAAAATATACCCAAATGCAGCAACATGGAGTACTAGTACATGGAAAAGCGCCGCAGTTCTAGGTGCACTTTTTGGAGGGTTTTCAATTAGTTGGATTGGGGTAGGAAAAACATTATTGGTGGTTTTTGTTATGGTGGTTATATCATTCTTCCTGAATTTTTTAATTAAGAAGAAGCCTATTTTAAATAAAAAAGTTGGAGAACCTGTAAAAGAGAGTTTAAAAGTAGGTGTTCAGTTTGTATTCCAAAATAAAGCTATTTTGGGTGCTTTAACTTTAGATATGATTGCCGTTTTATTTGGAGGAACTGTTGCCATACTTTCGGTTTTTGCTCAAGATATTTTAAAAGTAGGCAGTGAAGGCTTTGGTATTTTAAATGCATCAATATCCATGGGAAGTATTGTAACTATGTTTGCCACAACGTATATTCCAATTAGTAAGAGTACTGGTAAGAAACTGCTAGTTTCTGTATTTATTTTTGGCATAAGTATTATTGCGTTTGGGTTATCCTCAATATTTTGGGTAAGTGTTTTAGCTTTATTTATAAGTGGTGCAGCCGATGGTATTTCGATGATTATTCGTCAAACCATATTACAAATAAAAACGCCTGATGATATGCGAGGTCGTGTATCATCGGTTAATTCTATGTTTGTAGGTTCTTCTAATGAGTTAGGTGCTTTTGAAAGCGGTTTAGCTGCAAAATTAATTGGTCCAGTTGCCGCAGTAGTTTTTGGAGGAACCATGACTTTAATTACAGTTTTTACAATTGGTATAAAAAATCCTGTGCTTAAAAATTTGGATTTAAGAGAAGATATGGAAGCCCACGAAAATGAAGAATAAGTAAGCATATTTTCATTTATATTTGTATTTAAACTCTAAGACCAATGAAAAAAATCCTAATTACTATTCTGGTTGTTATCATTTTGATTTTTGCATATAGCCAATATAAAGATTACCAAAGATTTCACCCAAACAATATAGATTATAAGATAAATGAAACCGTTGATTTAGACTATTACAATCAATCTGTTGTTTATAATTATTATGATGCTGTTGAAGCTTTAAATGGTTTTGTGTCTATGCAATGGAGCGCCAATGAGATTGATGTAAAATCTCCTGAAGATGATGATAGAGAAACGCAAATAGCCGTTAATGAATACGGTAAAAAGTTAGCAAAAGTAAAATACTATGAAGCTAAATTAGAGCAATCAAAAGCATTAAAAAACAAAGGGTTTTCTAATGAGGATATTAAAAATTATGAAGCTGAAGGTTTAACACTTCAAGCATACAATGATAAATTAAAAGCTGAAAAATTTAGAGAAAGATTGTTTTCAAACTTACCTGAAGCAAATCTTAGAAACGGGCAAAAAAGCGCATTTGTTTATGAAATTCAAAAACTTTTAGTAAACAAAGGTTATAAGATTGAGTTAGATGGTATTTTTAAAAATGCTACAATTAATGCTATAATGGATTTTGAAGCAAAAAATAATTTGTTTGTTGATGGTCAATTAGATGAAATGACGTTGGAAGCTTTGTTAAAGTAAATTAGAATTTTTTTAACTCAAAATGTTCTCCATTAAAAACACCGTATGTGTAATAAGTTATCCAATCACCAAGATTAATGTATTTTGATTTTTCATTCAGGTTAATTTCTAAAGGCAAATGTCTGTGTCCAAATACAAAATAGTCGCGATGTTCATCTTCTAATTTTCGTTTACAATATTTTGCTAGCCATTCGTTATTTTCACCTAAAAAATTAGTATCATCATCACCAGAAATAAGTTTATTTTTAACAGATAGGTATTGCGCTATTCGAACACCAATATCTGGATGCACCCATCTAAAAACCCATTTAAAGAAAGGGTTAGTAAACACTTTTTTCATGCGCTTGTAACCTTTATCTCCAGGACCTAAACCATCGCCGTGACCAATAAAAAAGGTTTTATTATTAAAGGTAAATTCTTGCGGTTTGTGATAAACAGGAATGTTAAGCTCTTCTTCAAAATAGCCATTCATCCAAAGGTCGTGATTACCCACAAAATAGTAGATTGGTATTCCAGAGTCGCTTATTTCGGCTAATTTACCTAGGGTTCTGGTAAATCCTTTTGGAACCACTGTTTTATACTCCATCCAAAAATCAAATAAATCGCCTAGTAAAAAAATGGCAGCGGCATCTTGTTTTACTTCATCTAACCAAGCCACAAATTTCTTTTCGCGTGGTAGAGAAGCTTCGTAAGTTGGTGCTCCTAAATGATTATCTGAAGCGAAATATATTTTTTTTCCTTTTGGAATTTGCATGTTGTAAATATAATATATTCCTGTAAAGACAAGAATATCTTTTTTGCGTTAGGGATTGCAGTGAAAATCCTTTTGCTTTTTTGCAAAAGATTGCAACGTAAAGCCCGACCCTTGTGGTAACGCCCTAAATATTATCGTAAGCAAACCATTCTGCAAAAGAACTTTCGGTTTCTTGCAGTTTTAAAGAGTGCAGGGAAACATGAGAAGGTAGGCGCTTTTTAATTTTTTTTGCAAAGTCTATAACCATCATTTCGCTTGTGGGTTGGTAATCTACTAAAAGCACATTATGACCGCGGTCTTGAAGCTCTTTTGCAAGCTCTACATGTGGTGTGTTTTTATTGAAAACCGTAGCGTGATCGAAAACATTTACTATTTCTTCTTTCACAATTTTTTTTAGGTCGCTAAAATCGATAACCATTCCAAATTTAACGTTGTTACTATCTGTTATAGGTGTTCCAATTACTGTAACCGAGAGTTTATAACTGTGCCCATGAACATTTTTACATTTTCCGTCATAACCATAGAGTGCATGACCGGTTTCGAAAGCGAATTGTTTTGTAATACGAATATGATTACTCATCAATAAAAAATTTAGACTACAAAGATATTCATTTTGTTTTACGAAAACATTTTTAGATTACATTTACGCACTTTTATCCAAGATGGATAGATGGTTTTTTATTTATAATTATGAGTCATCTATTTGAGGCAATTGATTTTGTTGAAAATGCGCTGTACGAAAAAATAATTTCTGATATAGCGCAACATCAATTTAGTATAATTGACGATTTTTTTTCTTTTGAAGAAGTTAATTTGCTAAGAGAATCACTTTTACAAAGACATACCGATGATGGTTTTAAAAAAGCCGCTATTGGTAATAAACTAAATGAAAACATAATTAAATCTATAAGAGGAGATTTGATTATGTGGATTGATGAAACAAAAGCAAACCAAAAAGAACAACTTTTTTTTAGTAAAATAAATAGCTTAGTTAATTACCTAAACAAAACCTGTTTTATGGGTATTTTACAAAAGGAGTTTCATTATGCTATTTATCCTAAAGGGACTTTTTATAAAAAACATATAGATACTTTTCAAAATGATGATAGACGTAAATTATCGTTTGTTTGTTATTTAAATTAAGAGGGTTGGTTACCAGAAAATGGTGGAGAGTTGGTTTTATATTTGAAAGCCGAAGAAAAGGTAATTTACCCTTTTCCAGGAAGAGTTGTAATTTTTGAGAGCCAAATTATAGAACACGAGGTAAAACCTGTTAATACCGAACGACTGAGTATAACAGGCTGGTTAAAAACACGATAATTATCGTCTTTTGTATCTGTTATAAAAATAGATAACAATTAAAACGATTGCCAGAATAAGAAACAATCTATTTCCCATATTATTTGTTTTTAAATTAATTGCTAAAGTTAGAGTTTTTCAGCTAGTGGTAAAAATAGTTGTCTAAATTTTATAATTAAAGGAATGCCTCTGGCAATAATCCAAAAAGTTAAAGCAATAAATATGGCGTGAAGTTTATAGTCTAAATAATCAAACCCAAATAATATAGGAATAAAAACTAAAAAGGTTGAAAACAGTAAGAGGTTTCTAAGGTATTTCATTTTACCCAAGCCTTTAAAAATGCCATCAAAAATAAAAGCTAAAGCACATAAAGGTTGCATAAGTAAAACAATATAAAAAATGGAGTAAAAGGCTTTTAAAACTTCAGGGTCGTTGGTGAAAATATTCCCAATAGGGAAATAAAAAACAGCTCCAATTGTTGCAGTAATGATACCTAAAACTACACCATATTTTATAAGTTTATTACTAAGAGAAATAAGCAATTTATACTCTTTGCCACCTAATAATTTCCCTGATAAAATATTACCAGCACTCGCATAACCATCAATAATAAAAGCACCAAGAAACCATAAGTTAATTGCAATGGTATAAGCTGCTATATATTTTGCACCGTAACTTGTTGCGAAAGCACTTGCAAAATATAATGTAACGTTTAATGCAATGGTTCTAATAAAAAGATTAAAAATCATTAGTATAAAACGATTAATTTCTTTGTTAAAGGGAAAGCTTAATTTTAAAGGAATAACTGTTTTTTTCAATAGATAATATGCTGAAAGTATAGCCATAACCAGTTGAGCAATAACACTGGCATACGCAGCACCTTTTATATTCATGGGCGCAATAAAACCATCAATTCCATATACTAAAATAACATCGAGTACAATATTTAAAAGAGCTCCAATAATGGCAATAATCATAGGATAATATGTGTTTTGCAAGCCTCTAAAAGCTCCAAAAACTGCAATTGTAAATAAGGTAAACGGAAAACCAAAAACACGAATTCTGTAATATTCTATACAATACTCTAAAATTAGGTTGGAAGCATTGTAAAGTTTAAAAATGCTTCTAGCAAAAGGATATGTGCCAATTATAATTAAGATACTTAAAGAGGTTATAATAAATATGGCTTGAGCGGGCAGGTTTTTTATTTTGTCTAATTTATTAGCTCCTACATATTGTGAAACAATTGATGAAATAGCGCTTCGTGTTTGTCCCAAAACCCAAATTAGCATCGATAAAAATGTGGTAACAATACCAACTGCCGCTAAAGATTCTGTAGCATTAACATCAATATTACCAACAATAGCAGCATCGGTTAATGATAATATAGGTTCTGATATCCCCGAGATTAACGCAGGAATAGCGAGTTTGTTTATATGTTTTAGGCTAATATTTGTACTCACAATAAAAGTTCGTAACAATAAAATGGGTGTTTGCTTTGTTTAGGGAAATAAATGTCTCCTAAACGCTTATATCCACGAAGTTCGTAAAATTTTTGGTTCCTTTTGTTTTGCGAAAAGGTATCTAATCTTACCGAAGCATAACTATTTTTTCTTCCATAAGTTTCGGCATAATCCATTAATTTTTGAGCGTAACCTTTTCCTTGTTGATCAGGATGAATAGCTAATCTATGAATGTAAATATTCTTGGAATTAGGAGTTAACCAGTTAATTGGAATATATTCTTCATCCATGAAAGTTGAAATAGTAATGCAGCCAATAATTGATTTTTCAGATTCTAAAACATATAGTTCATTACGTTCAACATCTTTTGTAAAAGCGGCTTTGCTAGGGTAAAATTCATTCCATTGATAAATGTTTTCACCAATCATTTTAGAAGCACATGCTTTGGTTATTTCAAGAAGTTTATTAATATCTGTAAATACAGCTTTGCGAATCATTCAAATATTTTACTTTTGCTTCAAATTTATTGTAAATTTAACTTTAAATTTAAGGTTATGAAGAATATTTTGGTTCCGGTTGGATCTTCTAAGAATGCATTAAGTCATTTGCAGTATGCTGTGGATTTTGCTCAAGAGTTTGGCGCAAAATTATTTGTGGTACAGGTTTATAATGTTTTTACTAAAGCAGGTACTATGATTAAGGTTGATAAGATTATTGAGCGCGAGAGTTTGGAGTTTTTAAATGGATTGGTGGCCAAAATAGATACTAAAAATGTAGAGGTTATTACAAAAACTTTAAAAGGAGATTTAATTAATACATTGGAATTAGCCTGTAAAGCAGCAGATGTAGATTTAGTTTTGGTAGAGCCAAGAACGAATTCTATTAAGGATGAGGTGTATTTGGGAAAAACTTCAGGCAAAATTATAAAGCAAATGGATGTACCCGCTTTAATTGTGCCAGAAGGTTATAAATTCTCTAAACCAACAAACATATTAATGGCTATTAAATCGGCTATTATAAAAAAGAAAAATGTTTTACAACCTATTAAAGATTTAAAGGATAAATTTAAAGCTTCGGTAGATTTGCTCTTGGTAAAAACACCATATCATAATGAAAACGATTTTGAAGTTAATGAAGAACTTAAAAGCTTAGTTAGAAATACTACCCAAACGGTTAATGCAACTACATTTCAAGGTGTTTTAGAGCATTTTCAATCACACAACCCAGATATGCTTTGTGTGGTAAGACGTAAGCGAGGATTCTTTTCTAAGAAGTGGGAAAAAAATACTATTTTGAAAAAAGATTTTTACAGTACTATTCCTGTTTTAGTTTTAAGCGGATTAAAATAATAAAAAAGGGGATGTAGCTCAGTTGGCTAGAGCGCTTGACTGGCAGTCAAGAGGTCGTCGGTTCGAGCCCGATCTTCTCCACAAGAGCAGTACTTAGGTATTGCTTTTTTGTTTTTTTAGAAAATCAATAACCAATTTTACAGACTCTTCTAAATGAACTGACAAAGCTTCTTTTTCCCATGGGTGAGATGCTCCAAAAACATGGTTTGCACTTTCAATAATTTCAAGTTTACTGTTTTTATTCCATTTATGAAGATTGTATGCTTCTTCAATTAAAACACTTGTATCATCATCTCCATGAATAATTAAATATGGAATTTTTAAATTTGAAACAGCTCGTTTTATAGTTAATCGCTCTTCATTCTCAATAAAATCTTCGTAAAACTGATAGTAATGAGGCATTTTTTGTTTGGTTCTGCCATTTAAAATATACTTTACACCGTCTTTTTTCCATTGTTCTAAATCGCCAACGGTAGATGTTCTTTTAGCAAAATCGCACACACCTGCTAGACTAATTACTTTTTTTATTCTATGGTCTTCTTCAGTTTTTATGGTTACAATTCCTCCAGCTCTACTGTGCCCAATTAAAATAATATCGTTAGTATCTGCTTCACTTTTTAAATCAGGATTTGAACATACCCAATCAATTACGGTTTCTAAATCATCTAATTCCTTTGTGTAGTTGTTATTTCCAAAAGCTTCTAAATCTGGAAAATCAATTGGTTGTTCAACAGTTCCACCATTATATGAAAAATTGAATTTTATAAAATAAAAGCCAGCTTCGGCAAATGCTTTGGCCATTAAACCCCAAGCGCCCCAATCTTTAAAGCCTTTATAGCCATGGCAAAATATAATAATAGGTTTTGGGTTTTTATTTTCAATATGAAAACTATCTAAAAGTATAGGTTTAGTATGTTTACCATCAATAATTATATTTTTAGTACTAATCATTTTAAAGCTCCTTTTCTGTAAAATCAATATCTGGATTACAAATTTCTATAATAAGTTTTTTAAGTTGAATGCTGAAGTTGTTAATTGTTTCTTCAGTAATTAAGGTGTTTTTTTTAGCATAGCTTCCTTGTTTGTCTTTTTTGGCAAATTTTAAAAAGCCTGAACTTAAATTTTTAAGAGAAATAATACCCGCTTCAACAGGAAGATCTATTTGTTTTGATTGACGCAACATATACGCATATGTGAGTATTTGAAAGCTTTTACTAAACTTTTTATAATCTGTAGTAATATCATCCCAATTAACAATTTCAACTTGGTTTTGTTGCACACTACCTGTTTTATAATCAATGATACGTGTGACACCATTATATTCATCAACCCTGTCAATTTTCCCTTTAATTTTAATAGGGAAGTCTAGTTCTGGAATATCAATTAAAACTTCATTATCTACTTCAACAGAAATTATTTTTATTTCATTACCAGCATTTAAAGCGTTAATCTCTAAATCTAAAAAGTTAGATACATAGCGTTTTGAAATTTCGAAAATAATCAGGTTTTTCCCTTTACTAATATCACCCTCTTTATATTCATTTTTAAAATGGAATATAACTCTTTCTTCAATTTTAGATTTTAGGTTTTTAATAGTTTCTATAGTCAACATTTTACCTGTTAATGGCTTGTAAAAGTCTTCAAGGGTATTGTGCACAATGGTTCCTAAAGTATTAGCAGCAACAGTTTCTTCAACATCGTCATGCTCCTTTATTTTTAATATTTTTTGATAATATAAATCAATGGGGTTTCTTATATAACTGGTTAGAGATGAGGGTGAAAACCCATCAGAGGCTAATTGAATAATTTGTTGTTGTAAGTCTTCAGTTTTTTGAATAACAGTTAAACTAGGGTTTATAACAGGAACATGAGGCGCAATGATTTGATGATTTATGTTATGAATACCTTCTAGTTCTAATTGAGTAATAAACCTACTTTTTTCTCCACCAGTTAAAACATCAGCTTCCGTATTATACAGAATATAAATGTTTTTAGCACGCTGTAAAAGTCTGTAAAAATGATAGGTGTAAACAGCATCTTTTTCTTTGTATGTTGGCAAATCATTCTCAATTTTAACATCAAAAGGAATGAATGAGTTATTGGTTTTTCCCGAAGGTAAAATACCTTCGTTTACAGAAGAAATAATAACAGTTTCAAAATCTAAAACACGAGACTCTAGCATTCCCATTATTTGTAAACCTTGTAAAGGTTCGCCTTGAAAGTCTAACGTTTCTGTGCTTAATAATTCTTTATAAACACTATATAATGCTGAAACGTCTTTTATATGATGATACTCTGTATTCAACCTTTTAAGTTCATTAAAGAGTTCATTAAAACGAAACAAATATTCCAGTGAAAGTAAATTAGCCTTCTTTTCTTTATCTAAAAAACTTTTAATGCTTAATATTAATTGCGAACAATTATTTAGAGCTATTTCAATAGATTTTTCCCAGTTTGAAAACAGTAAATCGATAACTTTTTTCGTTTCTTTAGCTATTTGGATTAGCTTATCTTTTGTTAAATAAACAATGTTATTGTTTTCTATAATTTCAATGATTTTTGAGGTATAATCAACATCATTAATATTCAACAAAGGCCTTATAAATTGATGAGATATAATGTTTATAACATCTTTATAGTAAAAAGAATTTGAAGCTGTTTTATGTAAATGAAATAATTCTTCAAAAAGTGAAGCTAATGGAATAGATTTTAAAGGAAATCCCATAGTAATATTTAAGGCTTCAATAGATTTTGGAAGTGAATTAAGTACAGGGATTAATAAGTTTTCATCACCAAGTATAACTGCTGTATTTTGTAAGGATGAGTCGGTTTTTTGTAAATTACTTAAAATCGAACCTATATGTTTTGCTTGACCAATGTTTTTAGGAATTCCGAAAACCGAAATATTTTTTTCTTTTGAATAGTTTTCAGTTATCCAATTAAAAGGATTGTTTTTAAAATAATGCCATTGATTTTTGTGATGCCTTGTAAATAGTGCCGCATCATGTTTTGGGTTATTTATAAAAACAGAATCAATATCCCAATAAATTTTTGCTAAATCGTTTTGCAGCAATTCTTTAATAATAGTTTCTTCAGCAGTATTTAATGCATTAAACCCTAAAAAAACATGTTGCTTTGTTTGATTGCTTTGAATGTAAGCTTCTAGATTTTCAACCGCTTTCCTATAAATTAAACCTTGATATCCAATATGTTTACTTAAAAGAAATTTGGTAAAATGGGTATAATAGCCAAAGAGTTTATTCCAAAACGACAAATAGTTTTTTACAAAATCTGTTTTTTCTTGCTCTAAAGACCAATGTTTTAAGTCTTGAATAGCGCTTAAATAATCAAATATTTTTTCCTGTGGAATAAGATATCTATCTATTTCATTAAAATCCTGAAGTAATATTTGTGCCCATTTTGAAAAGGATTCAAATGAATCGAGATCTTTTTCTTTTGTTAATTGAGAATATGAATTATAAAAATCAAAAAGGAGTTCGGTATTTGAAATACTTCTAAGCTGTGATAGTTCTTCAACAAATTCTTCAATGCTTATAATTTCAGGAGAGAAAACAGTTTGGTTTATAACTTTGGCTAATTGGTGTTTTAAAAATAAACCAGCTCTTTTGCTGGGTAACACAAAAGTGATTTCAGAAATATTAGTACCGTTACTTTTTAAATCTTTTAAAACATCAAAAATGAAAGTAGTCATTGTATAAAAATAAAAAACGCTTCGGATATCCGAAGCGTTTTTTGTAAACTTATTTTTTAAAATTAAATAGCTCTTTCTTATTTAGCTAAGTTAATTTCTACACGTCTGTTGTTTGCTCTACCAGCTCTAGTTTTGTTAGTATCAATTGGTTTTGATTCTCCGTAACCAAGAGCAGAAAGTCTGAAAGCATCAATTCCATTTTCAACTAAATATTCTTTTACAGAATTAGCTCTAGAATCAGATAATCTTTGGTTTAATGTTTCACTACCAACGCTATCAGTATGACCTTCTACAGTAAATTTAGCTGTTGGGTATTCTTTAAGAATTGCAATGATATCAGCTAATACAGAAGCAGATTGTGCTTTTATAGTAGATTTACCTGTATCGAATAAGATAGTTTTTGCATATTCGTTAAGAGTTTTTTGAACTTCAGCAGTTACTTCAGGACAACCGTTATTTGCAACAGTACCTTTAACATCTGGACATTTGTCATCTTTGTCTAATACACCGTCACCGTCTTTATCAGCCCATGGACAACCTTTGTTAGAAGCAGGACCAGCTTCGTTAGGACAAGCATCATCAGCATCAGTTACACCGTCACCATCAGCATCAGGACAACCAGCTAAAGCTTTTAAACCAGCGACTGTAGGACAGTTATCTTCTTTATCAGCAATACCATCTCCGTCAGTATCAGGACAACCATTCATTTCAGCTAAACCAGCTTCATTTGGACAATCATCTTTAGAATCTTCAATACCATCACCATCAGTATCAGGGCAACCATTGAAAGCTTCTAAACCGGCAACTTCTGGACAAGCATCATCTTTGTCGTATATACCATCACCATCAGTATCAGTTCCACCAAATTTGATAGATAAACCAGCACTATGTTGGAAATGTGTTTGTAAATAATCTTCAAAAGCATGTTTGTATGATGTTTGTACAGTCAAACCAACGTTTTCACTAAACCATACATTTAAACCTAATGTTCCGTTTAAAGTACCAGCACCTACTTCATCAATCCAAGTGTAACCACCTCCAACACCTAAATAAGGGTCTAAAGTTGTACCTTCAATGAAATTATACTTAATGGTACCATCAACACCATAGTATGATAAGTCATCAACAGTGTTTACTTGCTCAGGAACACCTGGAGGTAATCCAGGAACATCTCCCCATTTATCAATTTTATTTAAAGATCCAGTAATACCAAAAGAGAATTTGTCACTTAAGTATTTGGAAACAGTGATGGTAGATAAAGATGGTAAAATATTCCAGTGATCAGTTACATTTCCGAATTCATCAAAAATAGTTTCACTAAAAGGGGCACCATCTCCAGAAGGATAAGCATCAACTGCGTTAACTCCTATGGTAATTTGCCAAGGATTGTTTTCGTCTTGCGCATTTACGTTGCTATAACCAAGTACAAGCAACATAGCGAACAATAATCTGCTAAGATTTTTCATATTCAAAAGTTTAATTTTTAAGTGTTAATTGTAAACAAAAGTAAGTTGTTAAATGTTATTAACAAAGACAAATATATAAAAAAATAGAACATATCGTTTATTCGTCGATAGTTCATAATGAATTTAGATAATATTTAATGCTTTACCTACCTTAATAAATGCCATAATAGCCTTATCTAAATGCTCTTTTGTATGAGCAGCCGACAATTGCACACGTATTCTAGCTTTATCTTTAGGAACTACAGGAAAAAAGAACCCAATCACATAAATATCTTCTTTTAAAAGCATATTTGCCATAGTTTGAGATAGTTTTGCGTCATATAGCATAACTGGTACAATGGCAGAATCACCATCTATAATACCAAAACCAGCTTTTTTCATACCTTTTTTAAAATAATTTGTGTTCCATTCTAAAGTATCTCTTAATTGCGTATTGTTTGCTAACATATCAAATACCTTAATTGAGGCGCCTACAATAGCTGGAGCAAGAGAGTTAGAAAATAAATATGGTCTTGAACGTTGGCGTAGCATGTCAATAATTTCTTTTTTACCAGTGGTGTAACCACCCATAGCGCCTCCTAAAGCTTTACCCAATGTTCCGGTAATGATGTCAATTCTACCCATAACGTCTTTTTCTTCAAGGGTACCTCGTCCTGTTTCCCCAATAAAACCAGCCGCATGACACTCGTCAATCATCACTAAGGCATCATATTTATCTGCTAAATCACAAATTTTGTCAAGTGGGGCTAATAATCCATCCATGGAGAACACACCATCTGTTACTATTATTTTAAAACGCGCACCATTTTCATTGGCAGAAATTAGCTGATTTTCTAAATCTTGCATATCATTATTTTGATAACGATATCTCGCAGCCTTACATAATCTAACACCATCTATTATTGATGCATGGTTTAAGGAGTCAGAAATGATAGCATCTTCCATTTCAAATAAGGTATTAAAAACTCCTACATTTGCATCAAAAGCGGCTGCATATAATATGGTGTCTTCGGTTTGATAGAAATCTGAAATTTTTTGTTCCAACTCTTTATGAATGTCTTGAGTGCCACAAATAAAACGAACTGAAGACATGCCAAATCCATGTGTATCCATTGTATCTTTTGCTGCCTGAATAACATCTGGATGTGAAGAAAGCCCTAAATAATTGTTTGCGCAAAAGTTTAAAACTTTTTCTCCTGTGTTTAAAGTTATTTCTGCACCTTGAGCCGAAGTAATAATTCGTTCTTCTTTATAAAGTCCGTTGTTTTTTATGTCTTGAAGCTCATTTTTTAAATGATTTTTCAGTTTTCCGTACATATTATTGTGTTTTTTGCAAATTTAAACATCTTTCACTTTAATGTCCTTATTTATATATACAAGAATTTTCTTTTTTACCGTTATTTTCATTTCTTCTAACACATCTTGATAAGACTGTAATTGTTGCTCATGCTTTTTGTCTTCAACTCCGGTTTTATAGTCAATTATCACAGCTTCGTTTTTAGAATTTATTACAATTCTATCGGGTCTTAAAACAATATTTTCTTTTGTAATAATATCACGCTCATTATAAACAATATCATTTGAGTTATAGTAGTCTATAAGTTTTGGGTGCTCCACAATTTGATATACCAAAGCGTTTAATTTTAATGCCTGCTCTTCATTAATAATAGATGAGTTTATGAAATCACTAATAACAAGATCAATATCATTTTTTGTTTTAATTTGAGACATAATATCATGAACAAGATTTCCTTTTTCAATAGCATCCTGTTGATTGGTATCCCAAAGAAATCCAGATTTTGTAACAACTTTTATATTGTGTTCTTCTTTTGAAGTTGAAATAAATTCATTTTGAATATATGCTTCTTCTGATGATGTTGAACTTTCTATCGATTTCTTATTGTTTCCAAAGTGATAGGTCGATTTTGAATCACTCCAAAATCCTAAATGTTGTAAATATTTAATGAATAAGCCTGAATATTTTTTATTATTAATCTCACCTTTTTCTGAAATATCTTTTGAAGAGATAATATATAATTGTTCAACGGCACGCGTAAGTGTAACATATAACAAATTGATATTATCTAATTCTTGTTCTGCTTGGTGGTTGTTGTAAATGCGTTTACCTTCTTCACCATAATTCTCAAAATCTTTGTTGTAGTTTAAAAGCGCATAGGTAAAGTCTTGGTATTTTTCTTTGTTAAGTTTAAACCATTCTTTTGGTTCAAGTTCTCTATAAATATCTAAATCGGCATAAGGAAATATAACTACAGGAAACTCTAAACCTTTAGATTTATGAATGGTCATAATTTGAACTGCATTTTGTCCTTTTGGTGAAACAATACTAAGACTGTCTTTTTTCTTATTAAAATACTCCAAAAATGCTGAAATGTCTGAAGCTTTTTTTTGTGAAAAATCTAAAACAACATCTAAATAAAACTGAATATAAGCGTTTGATGTTTTAACCAAATTAAAACTTCTTACAATAGTTTCAGTTAAATCGTAAAGAGGCAGCTGAACTAAATAATCACTATTTATGAGAATATTAAAGTTTTCAAATTCTTTAAATAGCGCATTAAGAGATAAATTAATATGATTTGAAAAAAAAGCGTGCTTGTTTTCAATATTAAAAAGAGTAGTTAAATAGTTTAAAACCGAAATTTTCATTTCGTTGTTTTTTGGTTGAATCAATAATGCCAACAAATCATTTATAAAAGTTACTTCGGGTGAATTAGACAACAGTAAAGTTTCAGACGAAACAATTGGTATTTGGTTTTGGCTTAAATAATTGGCTACTGCAACGCCTTCTTTTTTCTTACGAACCAATACGCAAATATCTTGTAAGTTGAATTTGTTTTCTAAACAGCGATTAACAGTTTTTAAAACCCGATCTGGAAAAATGTCATCTCTATTATCTTCTTTTGCTATATCTAAAAAAGATAGTTCTACATAACCACTATCCTCTAGATTGAATTCTTGATTTGCAGTTTCATAAAGCGATGCATATTCCTTTTTAATAAACACTTGATTTGATAAAAATTTAAAAAAACCATTATTAAAACGGATGATTTCTTTAAAGCTTCTATAGTTTGTAGGTAGGTTTTTAATGTGTTTTTCAACAATAAACGGGTTGTCTTCATTAAACAAACCAATAAATTGTTCTGCTTTTCCACCACGCCATCTATAAATAGCTTGTTTTGCATCGCCAACCAGCATAGCGCTTCCAGTTTCTGATGAAAGCGAGTTATTTAATAAAGGAATTAGGTTTTCCCATTGCATTACAGAGGTGTCTTGAAACTCATCAATAAAATAGTGATTGAATTTTTCGCCAATACGTTCGTAAATAAAAGGAGTGGGTTGGTTTTTTATTTCTTTACTAATTATGGAATTAAATTCTGAAATCAACATTTTATTTTGTTCTAATTTTAAAGCTTTTAATTCGATATTAATAGCGTTTAAAACCGATAGTGGTGTAATGTTTTTATAAAAACTGTTTAAAAATTTAAGATGAAAAATAGCTTGTTTAGTCTTGTTAAAAGCTAAAGCAATTTGTGGCTGAATTTGTTCAATTATTGAAGCTATTTCATCAGTAACACGTTTGGGGTAGAGTGTTTTGGTTTCAATATCTTCTTGCCATTTGGTGTCAAAATTAACGTTAAAGTTTTCATCCGCTAACTTTTTAAAATGTTTGGGTAAATAGCTTCCAGAAAAGTCATCAAATTGTAAACCAGTTTCTTCAATTAAAGTTAAAATGCTTTGTGCTTGTTCAATAATTTGTGTTTTGGTAGTTGTTACTTCTTTTTTTAACTGCGTTTTGAGTCTTTTAAAATCGTCTAACGTTTTGTCCTTTAGTTTTTCAATAAAAGGAATGTCGTTTTCGTTAACCAATAGTTTTGCAATCTTATTAAAATCAAAAGCTACGTCCCAACTTTTATCGTCATCGGCTTTTTCAATAGCAAAATCAACTAAATTATTTGTAAGCTCTTTATCAGTTCCGGCTTTAGCAATTAAACTATCAACAGCTTCATTTAGTAAAGCATCCTGGTCTAATTCCACTTCAAAATTTAAAGGTAATTGTAAATCGTGGGCAAAAGTTCTAATAAGTTTATGTGTAAAGCCATCTATGGTCGAAATGTCAAAAGCAGCATAGTTATGTATAATTGTGTTTAATAGTTTTTCAGCTTTGTTATGAAGTTTTTCTGGTTCCATTTCCAGTTCATTACAAATCACTTCAAACATGCTGTTAGGGTATTCTAAAATTGAAGGTTCAGAAAATTGTTTTAAAGTTTCTATAATGCGCTCTTTCATTTCAGACACAGCTTTATTAGTAAATGTAATAGCTAAAATGTTTTTAAAAAGGAAAGGACTGCTTGATGCAAATAATATTTTTAAATATTCTTTTACTAGCGTAAAGGTTTTTCCGCTACCTGCAGATGCATTATATATTGTAAAAGGCTGAGTTTTTTGCACAGATTAATATTTGTTACAAGATAAAAACTATCAATGATTTGATAACAATTTATTATTTTTAATTGACCTGTTTTATATGTAAATTTGAAAGAAATTAAATATTAATAATTTAAAACAAAAAATTATGGCTTTCGAATTACCGAAATTAGGATATGCATATGATGCTTTAGAACCTCATATAGATGCAAGAACTATGGAAATACACCATACTAAACATCACAACGGATATACAAATAATTTAAATAACGCAATTGCAGGAACAGATTTAGAAGGAAAATCTATTGAAGATATCCTTGCAAATTTAGATATGAATAATGCTGCTGTTAGAAATAATGGTGGTGGTTTTTACAATCACTCATTATTCTGGGAAATAATGAATCCTGAAGGAAAAGGAAGATTATCTGGAGAATTAAAAGACGCTATTGAAGCCGCTTACGGTTCGGTAGATGCTTTTAAGGATACTTTTGCAAAAGCTGCAGCAACAAGATTTGGTTCTGGTTGGGCTTGGTTATGTGTTCACAAAGGAGGAAAAGTTGAAGTGTGTTCTACACCAAATCAAGACAATCCATTAATGCCAGGAGTAAGTTGTGGAGGAACACCTATTTTAGGAATTGATGTTTGGGAACATGCTTATTACTTAAATTATCAAAACCGTCGTCCTGATTACATTAATGCATTTTTTAATGTAATTAACTGGAACGAAGTTGAAAAACGTTACGCAGAGGCTAAGTAAATAAACAGTCTTTCAAAATAAAATTAACGCTCACATTTGTGGGCGTTTTTTTGTTTAATAAATTAAATGAAAAAGGTGAATACGAGAGTATTCACCTTTTTGCCCCAAATCTACCATAAACTTAACCTACTTATGTTATGGTGAAGCAAAAGTATAACAGTAATAAAGACTGCTAAAATATTTTAGTTAAACGACGTATATATTGGCTTAAAAGAGTTTGAATATGAAGATGTCAAACTAAGAGAAAATAGGTGTTGCGTATAAAAAAAGGCGAACAGATGTTCACCTTTTTTTGCCCCAAATCTACCATGAACTTAACCTACTTATGTTATGGTGAAACTAATTTATGCGTATTTTTAGAGAATATATTCATTTTTTAGATGAAGCGCATATTTATCAGATTAAATGTATTTATTGAAAATAGAGTGTTAAAATTATTAATTTAATAATTAATAGGCTCGTTCTTTATTGCCTTCGTAAAAGTTTATAAAAGCTCTGTTTACAACCCTATTTCCGCCAACGGTTGGATAATTACCTGTAAAGTACCAATCGCCTAAATGTTTAGGGCACGCTTTGTGTAAATTTTCTACAGGTTGGAATATAATTTTCACTTCTGCTGTTATAGATTCATGACTTAAAATCTCAGATATCTTGTCTGAAATCTGTTCATCTGTAAAAGGATCATAAATTTCTTTTACAAAATTTTGAACGTGTTTATCATCTAAATCTGTTTGATCAATACATTTTTTATAAACCTCTTCTACAATATCATATTTATTAACGTCTTTTAATAATTCTAAAGCAGCTCTAAAAGCCACCAAACTTTCAAGGTTTGCCATATCAATACCGTAACAATCTGGATAACGAATTTGTGGAGCAGAAGACACCACTATAATTTTTTTAGGGTTTAAACGATCAAGCATTTTTAAGATACTCTTTTTTAAAGTTGTACCTCTTACAATACTATCATCAATAATAACAAGGTTATCAGTAGGTTTAATAACACCATAAGTAATATCGTAAACGTGTGCTACTAAATCATCACGACTGCTATCTTCTGTAATAAAGGTTCTTAGTTTTACATCTTTAATAGCTATCTTTTCTACTCTAGCTCTTTCAGATAAAATTTCAGTGACCTTATCAGCAGATATAGATCGTTGTCCGTTTAAAATAGCATTAGTTTTCTTTTTATTAATAAAAGCCTCGGCAGTTTCAACCATTCCAAAAAATGATGTTTCAGCAGTATTAGGAATATAAGAGAATACCGTGTTTTTTGTATCGTTTTCAATAGCTTCTAATACTTTAGGCATTAATAATTTACCTAGCATTTTTCGTTCTTGGTATATTTCGGCATCACTACCTCTAGAGAAATAAATACGTTCAAAAGAACAGGCTTTTCTTTCTAATGGTTCTAAGATTTGTTTTATAGAAACCTTACCAGATTTTTTAGTGATAATAGCACAACCTGGTTCTAGTTCTTTAACATCTTCAAAATTTACATTAAATACTGTTTGTATAACAGGGCGCTCTGATGCTACTACAACAATTTCATCATCTTGATAGTAATATGCCGGTCTTATACCTGCGGGATCCCTTAAAACAAAAGAATCACCATGACCAATAAGTCCTGCCATAGCATAACCACCATCCCAGTTTTTTGCAGCTCTTTTAAGTATTTTTGCAACATTTAAGCGTTCTGCTATTTGTGGAGAAGCTTCACGTTTGTTGTAGCCTTCTTTCTTTAAATCTTTATATATTTTACTAACAGCATCATCAAGGAAATGACCAATTTTTTCCATTATTGTAATGGTATCTGTATATTCCTTTGGGTGTTGTCCTAATTCTATAAGGTTGCTAAAAAGCTCTTTAACATTAGTCATGTTAAAGTTTCCAGCCATAATTAAATTTCTGTGCATCCAGTTGTTTTGCCTTAAAAACGGATGTACACTTTCAACACTGTTTTTCCCGAAAGTACCATATCTAACATGACCTAATAATACTTCGCCTATGTAAGGGATATTCTTTTTTTGTGCAGCAACATCATTTGCATATTCTGGGTGATCTTCAAATTCTTTATTAACTCTAGCATTAATTTGAGCAAAAATATCCTGAATGGGTTGTTGCGCTACAGAACGCACTCTACTTATATACCGTTCTCCAGGTTTAGTATTGAGTTTTATACTTGCAAAACCAGCACCATCTTGTCCGCGATTGTGCTGTTTTTCCATCATTAAATACATTTTGTTTACTCCATAAAATGCACTTCCATATTTTTCTTTATAATATTCTAAAGGTTTTAATAGCCTAATCATAGCTATTCCACATTCGTGTTTTAAGACATCACTCATATTATAAATGTTTTCGCTGTCGCGGAAAAATGGTTAATATTATTATATTCCTACTTTCGGAGGAATGACAAATTGTTGATACAAAAAGATATATCTTTTTGAGTTTTGTTATAAATCAAAAAACGCACTCTATTTTAGAGCGCGTTGGTTTATGTTAATTCTATTTCAAATTGCGTTAGTTGCTTAAATTGCAATAAGCGCTCATGAACTTCTTCATTCGATAAATTTTGCATACGCTCGGTTCCAAATTTTTCAACACAAAACGACGCTAAAGTTGAACCATATATAATGGCATTCTTCATGTTTTCAAAAGAAGTATCACCAGTTTTTGCAATATAGCCAGCAAACCCACCAGCAAATGTGTCGCCTGCACCTGTAGGATCAAATACTTCTTCTAAAGGTAGTGCTGGAGCATAAAATATATGTTCGTTATGAAATAATAATGCACCATGTTCACCTTTTTTAATTACCACATACTTTGGACCCATTTCATGAATCTTTCTAGCTGCAACAACTAGCGAATATTCACCAGATAATTGTCTAGCCTCTTCATCGTTTATGGTTATTACATCTACACGTTTTATAACGTTATGTAAATCCTCTAAAGCACAATCCATCCAAAAGTTCATGGTGTCTAAAATCACCAGTTTTGGTTTGGTTGTCATTTGATCTAATACGCTAGATTGCACTAAAGGATGCAAGTTTCCTAACATAACTACTTCTGCATCTTTGTAATTATTAGGTACAACCGGATTAAAATCTGCAAGAGTATTTAATTCTGTTACTAAGGTGTCACGAGAATTCATATCGTTATGGTAGCGCCCACTCCAAAAGAATGTTTTACCTTCTTTTACAATTTCAATACCAGTAATATCTATATTTTTATCTGATAGTAAGTCTAAATATTTTTGAGGAAAATCTCCACCAACAACAGAAACTGCAGCAGCATCAACCTCAAAATGAGAAGCGGCAAGACCAATAAAAGTTGCAGCACCACCAAGAATTTTATCGGTTTTCCCGAAAGGCGTTTCAATAGCATCAAACGCTACAGTGCCTACAATTACTAATTTACCCATAAAAGGAGTCTTAATTTTGGTGCAAATATAAGTGTTTTAAACACTAATTAAAACAATATTTTTTGTGAATAAATTGAAGAGAACAATTGTTTACTTACGACCAAAATCTGCAGGAATTTCCCCCCAAGCTTTGGTTTCCCATTTTACAATAACGGTATTGTAAGTATTGTTTTTTAGCCAATCGATAGCTCTGTCTACTAAATCAAAAACAGGTTTGTTTTTGTCGTTACGTTCTAATTTTGTGTTACAGTTTTTCTTTTTAACCCAACTTATAGCTGTTTTAGAGTCTGTATATATTATACGGTTACTGTTTTTCTTTTTTAATAAAGCTAAACCGTGTACTATGGCGAGAAATTCACCAATATTATTTGTGCCTTCTTCAAAAGGGCCTTGAATAAACAGTTGCTTTTTGGTTTTAGTATCAACACCCCGATACTCCATTTTACCAGGATTTCCGCTTGATGCTGCGTCAACTGAAATAGAATTATAATTTGGTTGACCGATTTTTTTAAGTTGTTCTGGGGTTAATTCGCTTTTGAATTTAGAGGTTTTACCTATATAGTCTTTGTAATTTCCTTTTAGAGCAGTTTTGGCGGCATCAAAAGTTGAAAACGATTTATATTGTGCGCCTTGAAAATCTTTAATTTGTGCTTTACAATCATCCCAAGATTCAAAAACACCAGTTTTATGACCTTTCCAAACTGTATAATATTTCTTTTTCTTTTTTGACATATATGTCATCCTGAACTTATTTCAGGATCTTTTAATTTAATATCTATACATTCTTAAGAAGAAGTTTTTCAACTACCTTCGGGAAATGTTCCATTTCCAATTTATGGATTTTAGCAGCTACGTCTTCAACAGAATCTGTTGGTAAAACTTCGCATTTTGCTTGAAAAATTGTGGCGCCTTCATCATAATTTTCATTTACATAATGAATAGTAATGCCTGTTTCAATTTCATTATTGGCAACAACTGCTTCATGAACATACATGCCATACATACCTTTTCCGCCATATTTAGGTAATAAAGCAGGATGAATATTAATAACTTTGTTAGGAAATGCATTCAAAATATTCTCGGGGAATTTCCATAAAAAACCAGCTAAAACAATTAGGTCTGGTTTTGATGCTTTTAGAATATTTAGTACATCATTAGTTTTATAAAAGGCTATTCTGTTAAATGATAATGCGCTAATTTTTAAATTTTTACACCGCTCTAAAACTTTGGCATGGGGATTGTTAGTAATCACTTGAATAACAGAAGCATTATCTCTGTTGTGAAAAAACTTAATTAAATTTTCAGCATTAGTACCACTTCCGGACGCAAAAATTACAATACGTTTCATTTACAGATTATAATGTTAAGATTATTCGAACAAAAAAAAGAATAATTATTAACAATTAGAAGGTAAAATAGAAATACTTAAAAGTAATTTTAGTAAATTACAAACACATTTTTAAATTAAAGGTGTGTTTTAAAAATAAAGTTTTTTATTTTTGCCAACTAATTAAAACCTTAAATTAAAAGATTATGTCAGACATTGCATCAAGAGTAAAAGCGATTATCGTAGACAAATTAGGAGTAGATGAAAACGAAGTTGTAACTGAAGCAAGCTTCACAAACGATTTAGGAGCAGACTCTTTAGACACTGTAGAATTAATAATGGAATTTGAAAAAGAATTCGATATCCAAATTCCAGATGATCAAGCTGAAAATATCGCAACAGTTGGTCAAGCTATATCATACATAGAAGCTGCAAAATAAGCAAAATACTTTATGGAATTAAAGCGAGTTGTAGTCACAGGATTAGGAGCTTTAACACCAATTGGCAATACCAAAGATGAATATTGGGAAGGCTTAATTAGTGGTAAAAGTGGTGCTGCGCCTATAACCTATTATGATACCGAAAAGTTTAAAACAAAATTCGCTTGCGAAATAAAAAACTTTAACGCAACCGATTTTCTTGATAGAAAAGAGGCTCGTAAAATGGATAAGTTTGCACAATATGCTATGGTAGCAGCAGATGAAGCCATTGCAGATGCCAAATTAAATCTAGATGAGGTAAACAAATTGCGTGTAGGTGTTATATGGGGAGCAGGAATAGGTGGTTTAGAAACCTTTCAAAACGAGGTGATTAACTTTGCTGAAGGCGATGGAACACCAAGATTCAACCCTTTCTTTATTCCAAAAATGATTGCCGACATTGCGCCAGCAAACATTTCCATAAAACATGGTTTTATGGGACCAAATTACACAACGGTTTCTGCTTGTGCATCTTCTGCAAATGCTATGTTTGATGCTCTAAACTCTATACGTTTAGGACATTGTGATGTAGTGGTAACAGGAGGTAGTGAAGCAGCAGTAACTATTGCAGGAATGGGAGGCTTTAATGCAATGCATGCATTATCTACCAGAAACGAAAGCCCAGAAACAGCTTCTAGACCATTTGATGGTACTAGAGATGGTTTTGTTTTAGGTGAAGGTGCAGGAGCACTTGTTTTGGAAGAATATGAGCATGCAAAAGCAAGAGGCGCTAAAATATATGCTGAGTTTTTAGGAGGAGGATTATCCTCTGATGCTTATCATATGACAGCACCCCATCCAGATGGCATAGGTGTTATTGCCGTTATGAAAAATTGTTTAGAAAATGCAGGTCTAAAACCAGAAGATGTAGATCATATTAATACACATGGTACATCAACACCTTTAGGAGACGTCGCAGAACTTAAAGCAATTTCAGAAGTATTTGGAAGTCATGCGAAACACATAAATATTAATTCAACAAAATCAATGACAGGTCACCTATTAGGTGCTGCAGGAGCTATAGAAGCTATTTCGGCTATTATGGCTATGGAACATGGAATTGTTCCACCTACAATTAACCACTCAACGGTTGATGAAAACATTGATCCAGAATTAAATTTAACCTTAAACAAGGCTCAAAAGCGCGATGTAAAAGTAGCAATGAGTAATACATTTGGATTTGGCGGACACAACGCTTGTGTATTATTTAAGAAATTAGATTAAATCCCGAATGAAACACATTCGTAACATATTAAATTCCCGTTTTAAACGCAACGGGAATTTTTTTATGGAATTAAATAAGATTTTAGGATTTAAACCTAAACACCTAAAATTCTACAAAAAAGCCTTTACCCATCGCTCGATGAATATTAAAGATAGTAAAGGTAACGCTATTAACTATGAGCGGTTGGAGTTTTTAGGAGATGCTATGTTAAGTTCGGTAATAGCATCACACTTATATCTTGAGGTGCCAAGTGGAGATGAGGGCTACTTAACCAAAATGCGATCTAAAATTGTAAGTAGAGAACATTTAAACGAATTAGGTAGAGATTTAAAACTGATAGACTTAGTTGTAAGTAAAATACCCTCTGGTCAATTTGGAGACAATATTCATGGCAACTTGTTTGAAGCTCTTGTTGGAGCTATTTTTTTAGATAAAGGCTATAAGTATTGTGAAAAATTTATTTACAAACGCGTTATTATTCCTTATGTAGATATTGAAACCCTTGAAGGCAAAGTTATTAGTTATAAAAGTTTGCTTATTGAGTGGTGCCAAAAAGAAAAGAAAACCTTTGGCTATAATGTTTATGAAGACACTGGTAATGATGATGTTAGGCATTTTTCAGTAAAACTTTCAATAGACGACAAAGTGGTTGCTAAAGCCAGAGCAACTTCTAAGAAAAAAGCAGAAGAAAAAGCTTCAAAACGCGCTTTTTTTGCCTTTCAGAACAAAATGTCTAAAATGATTTAGAGTATTTTTACGACAAAATAATCAACTACAACGTTTGAGTTTATTTTGTTATTAAGATTGATATAATCTTAATGGTACTCAATTTTATAAATACTATATTTACAGCGTTAAATATGAGTAATGGCTGTTCACAAACTTATTCTTGATGATACTTTTGATGAGGTTTTATATACTTTAATCGCCATGCATTGTACACTTGAGGATTATCGTTTAGCATATCTTTTAAACAGGCATTTAGGTATATCACTTACTAGAAGACCATTAGATTTGGACTATAATAATGGAGCAGTTTCTTACTCAATATATGAATGGGAAGACAATAAACAACTTGTTACCTGGAGTTTAGTTTCAAATATTTGTAAAAAAGAAATTCTTCAACAAGTTAATGCTAACACATTATTTAACACACAGCAAAATATAACGAAAACACATCATTTATTGCCAGAATATAAAACAGTAAACTATTTTTTAAAAATAGATAGCGAATTCAGTTTCAGTAAAGAAAAATATATTTTAAATAGTATATTAACCATACCTCAAATTGCAACAGCTTATAGTGTAGATTCTAGTCAATTAAAATCAAAAGACAATTTAATTTTCAGCTAATGTCAATAAGAAAAAAAACCAAAATAGTAGCAACTCTAGGACCAGCTACAAGCACAAAAGAAGTTTTAAAAGGCATGCTTGAAGAAGGCGTAAACGTATTTAGAATAAACTTTTCTCATGCCGATTATAAAGATGTTGAAGAACGTATTAAAATGATACGTGAACTTAACAAGGAGTATGATTTTACGGCAGCTATTCTAGCAGATTTACAAGGTCCGAAACTTCGCGTAGGCGTTATGAAAGAGGAAGTTGTTGTAAACCCTGGTGATGAAATAATTTTTGCAACTGGCAAGCGTTTTGAAGGCACAAAAGAACGTGTTTACATGACCTATGATAAGTTTCCGCAAGATGCAAAACCGGGTGAGCGTATACTTTTAGATGATGGAAAATTAATTTTTGAAGTTGTTTCTACCGATAAGAAAAAAGAAGTAAAAGCAAAAGTTATTCAAGGAGGGCCTTTAAAATCTAAAAAAGGAGTAAACCTTCCTAATACAAATATTTCGCAACCAGCTTTAACAGAAAAAGATATTGAAGATGCTATTTTCGCAATAGGTCAAGAAGTAGATTGGATTGCATTATCCTTTGTGCGTCATGCAGAAGATTTAATGGAGCTTCGCGATTTAATTGCTAAACATAGCGAGCATAAAATTCCTATTATAGCTAAAATTGAAAAACCAGAAGCTGTAGAAAACATAGATAAAATTGTAGCACATTGTGATGGTTTAATGGTTGCACGTGGCGATTTAGGAGTAGAAGTTCCAGCGCAAGAAGTACCATTAATTCAAAAACAATTGGTATTACGAGCTAAAAAAGCTAGAATTCCTGTAATTATTGCAACCCAGATGATGGAAACCATGATTACAAGTTTAACACCAACCAGAGCAGAGGTAAATGATGTTGCAAACTCAGTTATGGATGGCGCTGATGCTGTAATGCTTTCAGGTGAAACGTCAGTAGGTAAATATCCGGTGCAGGTTATCAAGCAAATGTCTAATATTTTAAAAAGTGTAGAAAACTCCGATTTAATAAAAGTACCTCAATTACCACCACATATTCGAACTAACAGATACATTACAAAATCTATATGTTACCACGCCGCTAATATGGCAAATGAAATAAACGCCAAAGCCATTTCAACACTAACAAATAGTGGGTATACAGCATTTCAAATTTCGGCTTGGAGACCATCTTGTCATATTTTAGTATTTACATCAAACAAGCGTATTTTAACGCGTTTAAGTTTATTATGGGGAGTTCGTGCTTTTTATTACGATAAATTTGTAAGTACAGATGAAACCATTGAAGATGTAAATGCTATAGCTTGTAAAATGGGATATTTAGATGTTGGAGATATGCTTATTAGTTTAGCGGCAATGCCAATTCAAGCAAAAGGAATGGTTAACACACTTCGTGTAACCGAAATAGAAACTTGTAGTTTCTAATAAATTATTTAAAAATATTTTTTGGCCCTATCCTGAAATCATTCAGAATAGGGCTTTTAAGTTTATATTTTTTATTTTAAAAGGTCTCTACAAGCGCTAATTCAACTTAAAACTCAAATTTAAGCTGAACACTTACAGTTTTTTGTTCAGGTTTTTTCTTTTTTTCAGTGTTTAAATTAGATATTGAAATACCTAATAATCTAACCGAATTATTCAACTTTTCTTGATATAGCAAATCTTTAGCTGTTTCTAGAATCATACTTTTATCACTTAAATAATATTGTAAAGTTTTGCTTCGGGTTTGTAAAGTAAAATCGCTGTACTTTATTTTAAGTGTTACTGTTTTTCCAGCCACTTTACTTTTGGTTAAACGTCTAGAAACTTCTTCAGCAATATGCTCTAACTTTTCAAGCATAAATATTTCGCTAGACAGGTTTTCTCTAAAAGTACGTTCGGCAGCTAAACTTTTTCTTATGCGGTTAGGTTTTACTTCACTATTATGTATACCTCTCACTACATAGTAATAATATCGACCAGATTTACCAAAGTTTTCGTCTAAATACTCAAGAGATTTTTGCTTTAGATCCAATCCGGTAAAAATACCTTTTTGATACATTTTTTCTGCAGTAACCTTACCAACACCATAAAATTTTCTTATATCCAATTGCTCTAAAAACTCAATAACTTCTTCAGGATTTACGGTTTTTTGTCCGTTAGGTTTATTGTAATCACTTGCAACTTTAGCTATAAATTTATTAATAGAAATACCTGCCGATGCCGTTAAACCAACTTCATTAAAAATGCGGTCTCGAATTTCTTTTGCAATTAAAGAAGCACTTGGATTTCCTTTTTTGTTTATCGTAACATCTAGGTAAGCTTCATCTAAAGATAAAGGTTCTACCAAATCGGTATAATCTAAAAAAATGGAACGTATTTTTTTAGAAATTTCAGAATAACGTTCAAAATTTGGTCTAACAAAAATTAATTCAGGGCAAAGTTTAGCTGCTAAATTCCCTGCCATGGCACTTTTTACACCAAATTTTCGTGCTTCGTAACTTGCTGCGCTAATAACTCCGCGTTTTCCGCCACCACCAACAGCTATGGGTTTTCCTTTAAGTTTAGGATTATCCATTTGCTCTACAGAGGCATAAAATGCATCCATATCAACATGAATTATTTTTCTAATTGGTAAACCAGCTAACATTTTTAAACTTATATGTTTCAAAAATAAGATATCTTTGATTGAGATACTATTAATATAAATTCATGAAACTAATTTATTCACTTCTCATATTAATTATCCTTTTGTTTATATGGTCAGCAATCAAACCTTTTGAATATTTTACATGGTTTTTAGAAGTATCACCAGCTATTATTGGCATTTTAGTTTTAGTATTTACATTTAAGAAATTGAGATTTACAAACCTTATTTATATCCTTATTTTCGTCCACTGCGCCATTTTAATAGTAGGCGGACATTACACTTATGCAGAAGTTCCTTTATTTGATTGGATTCAAGATGTATTAAATCAACAAAGAAATAACTACGATAAATTGGGGCATTTTGCCCAAGGTTTTGTTCCAGCTATGATTGCTAGAGAATTACTTATACGAAAAGAGGTTATAAATAGCGATAAATGGTTAAACTTCATTGTAGTTTGTATTGCTTTAGCAATTAGCGCTACTTATGAGTTTATTGAATGGGGTGTGTCTTTAACTACTGGAGAAGGAGGTGATTCTTTTTTGGGTACACAAGGTTATATTTGGGATACACAATCAGATATGTTATTTGCTGCAATTGGATCAATAGTAGCATTGATTTTACTTAGTAAAGTTCATAATAAACAATTAAAATCTATTAAAAATTGATAGAAATAGAACGAAAGTTTTTAGTAATTTCAGATGACTTTAAAAAAGAAGCTTTTAAAAAAAGTAGAATTATACAAGGTTTCTTGAACTCACATAAGGAAAGAACAGTAAGAGTTAGATTAAAAGATAATATAGGTTTTATAACTGTAAAAGGGTTGTCTTCTGAAGATGGTTTATCGCGTTTTGAATGGGAAAAAGAAATTTCTAAACAAGAAGCAGAATCATTATTAAAACTTTGCGAACCAACAATTATTGATAAAACTCGTTATGAAGTAAAAGCTGGAAAACATATTTTTGAAGTAGATGAGTTTTTTGGTGATAATGAAGGTTTGGTCATCGCTGAAATTGAGTTAGAGCAAGAAAATGAGACCTTTAAAAAACCTAGTTGGCTTGGAGAAGAAGTTACTGGAAAGGTAAAATATTATAATTCACAAATAAGTAAACAACCATTTAAATTTTGGAAATCATGAGTAAAACCCTAACAATACTTATTATTGCTATCATTTTCATTGCATGCAAAGAGGAGTCTAAGGCATCAATGTCTAATATTAATGAAGAATCTACTGAAGAAATTAAAAAAGCAACAGATTCTATAGATGCAATTTCGGAAGCAGTTTTAGAAGAACCAATAAAAAAATCTATTAAAGAGATTAAAAACGAATTAACCTCAAAAGGGTTCAAAATTGCTGATTATGTTGATGAAAAAACTAAAGATACAGTTATTATGCAGCAATATTTCATTGCATTTTTAAAACGAGGTCCAATAAGAGGTCAAAATGAGGAGGAAGCTGCAGAACTTCAAGAAGCACATTTAGCACATTTAGGAAAAATGTATGAGTTGGGGTATGCAGATATTTCGGGACCTTTTGGCGACGATGGAGATATTAGGGGTATTACTATTTATAATGTGCCAACACAAAAAATGGCCGACAGTTTAGCAAAAGCAGACCCAATGGTTAAAGCAGGACGATTAGAAATAGAAGTGCATCCATGGTGGGCAGCAAAAGGGTTTCCTTTACGATAATGTTAAAAATTGTTATAACAGTTTACAGGTTAATAAATTTTGTAATTATTATAACCTTATTAGCACTACATTTTTTTATAAAGGATAGAACCTATGATACGTCAATATGGTTTTATTTGTTTCCTTTACCTATTATAATTTTAATAATTGTTGCACTGTCTATTTTTCTTGGTAAAAAAAGAAAATACAATTTAATAATAGCAGCCATACTATTATCAGTTTGGTTATTCAGAAGTTTTAGAATTAGCTTTCCAAAAGATATTAAAGAGACTGATGTAGAGGTTGTTTTCTGGAATGCCTCAAGAGATAATGATTTTGATATAGCAATTACAGAGAACAATAATAGTATGCCAGATGTTTTGGTTTTAACGGAAACTACTAATGTTGATTTTCAAAACTTACAATTAAAACATCCCAATATTTACTTATATAAATCTAAAAGAGAATTAGAAATTTTTTCTAAAGCCCCTATACAAATTTTAAGTGAAGAGACATCAACTTATAAAACTACAGTCATTCATTTTAAAACAGCTGACATTGAATTTTATGCTGTTGATGTATCTGGGAGTTTTGATGTCCCTAGGGCATGGGAATTGAAATATGTTAATTCAATTATTAAAAAGAAAAACAACACAATTATTTTAGGAGATTTTAATGTGCCATATGAATCGTTACTTCTAAAAGAAATAAAAAAGAATTATAATCATTTTTTTTCTAAAAAAGGAAATGGTTTTAGGGAAACATGGTTTTGGAATTTACCTATACTTTCTCTAGATCATATATGGGTTTCCAAAGATTTAGAAGTTATAAATTCTAAAAAAATAAATTCTAAAAACTCCGATCATAGTATGATAAAAACAGTTATTAGAAAATGATAAGTAAAAGCATTAAACCCCAAAAATATTTTGGGGTTTAATGCTTAAGTGAATAAATGTATTTGTTGTTATTTCTTTATTAATTTCTTATAAACTAGTGTTTTATTGCCTTCATTAACCTTTATAAAATATGTACCTTGATCTAAACGACTTAAATCTTTTAGTGTTATAGTGTTTTGTGAGTTAACACTAATCATTTGCTTTACAACTCGTCCTCGTAAGTCAAACAATGTTAATATGATTTTACTATAAGTATATGATGAAGGTAGTTTTACCGTCACTTCATTTGATATTGGATTAGGATAAATATTAACATTCCATATAACACTGTCTTCAATATCTAGAATACCATCTGGTGTAGAAGGGTTACAGTCATCATCAATTCCGTTTCCTGAAATTTCCGTAACACCCGAGTTTATAGCATTATTATTATCATCACAATCACCACTAATAGCGGTAAGTTCAGAAGCAATATAATAATTAGCAGGTCTATTACAAGCAGTAGTTGAAGTTCCATCACTATACCCATCCCCATCGGCATCTAAATACCAAGTTTGATTTGGGAATTCGTTAGCATCTGTATCATCACAATCGGTATCTGAGTTCACACCATCGCCATCGGCATCTACCGTATCTGGCGTTGCTGGGTTACAGTCGTTATCAATACCATCATAAAGGACTTCAGTATTACCAGGATAAGCTAAGGCTTCATTATCATCACAATCGGTATCTGAGTTCACACCATCACCATCGGCATCTACGGTATCTGGAGTTGCTGGGTTACAGTCGTTATCAATACCATCATAAAGGACTTCAGTATTACCAGGATAAGCTAAGGCTTCGTTATCATCACAATCGGTATCTGAGTTCACACCATCACCATCGGCATCTACGGTATCTGGAGTTGCTGGGTTACAGTCGTTATCAATACCATCATAAAGGACTTCAGTATTACCAGGATAAGCTAAGGCTTCATTATCATCACAATCGGTATCTGAGTTCACACCATCGCCATCGGCATCAACGGTATCTGGTGTTGCTGGGTTACAGTCGTTATCAATACCATCATAAAGGACTTCAGTATTACCAGGATAAGCTAAGGCTTCATTATCATCACAATCGGTATCTGAGTTCACACCATCGCCATCGGCATCAACGGTATCTGGTGTTGCTGGGTTACAGTCGTTATCAATACCATCATAAAGGACTTCAGTATTACCAGGATAAGCTAAGGCTTCGTTATCATCACAATCGGTATCTGAGTTCACACCATCGCCATCGGCATCAACGGTATCTGGAGTTGCTGGGTTACAGTCGTTATCAATACCATCATAAAGGACTTCAGTATTACCAGGATAAGCTAAGGCTTCATTATCATCACAATCGGTATCTGAGTTCACGCCATCGCCATCGGCATCAACGGTATCTGGAGTTGCTGGGTTACAGTCGTTATCAATACCATCATAAAGGACTTCAGTATTACCAGGATAAGCTAAGGCTTCGTTATCATCACAATCGGTATCTGAGTTCACACCATCGCCATCGGCATCTACAATTGTTGAGTTTATTGTAATATCTATAGTCGCTGTTTGAGAATCATCTGTTCCATCAAATAATGTATAAACTATTGATTGGAGACTTCCAGAATAATTATTTGCAGGTATGAATGTTAAATCGCCACTTGTATTAATTGTTAATGTTCCTTCTAGTAAGTGTGCAGTACTTCCAGCTGAATATGTTAGAGCATCACTAACTAAATGGAATTGTGTTATTGATAGTATGTCACCATCAATATCGCTATCTAAACCGTTACCGTTGTTATCTGTAATAACATTAGTGTTAATTGTTATGTTTTGATCCCCTGAAATAATATCATTAGTTGCAACTGGAGCTGTATTTGACCCACCCCCAGAAATATTTACTATATAATCTTCATATTCTGCTTTATTGTTACCATCGGTGAAATTCATATCACAAGGATCGGTATTTGTCCAATATGTTCTTGTGTGGAATCTCATTCTAGTATTTCCATTGGTTACTGTAGTAGGTACAACAAAGCTACCTTGTGCTACTGCTCCATGTGGAAATAAATCATCTCCATCTGTAGTTCCCCAAACTCTTTCTCCAGAATCATTAAAATCACCATCTTGATTGTAATCAATCCACACAGAATGTCCTGTTGTTTTATTCCAAGCATGGGTATTGTGTAATGTTACTTCAATATCAAAAGTTTCTGAAACCACTAAGCTTGGTATTGGTAATCCATCATCTGTATGGTCTGAATACCCATTAACATCATCAGAATCATCTGAGGTATTAGATAATAAAGTAGCTCCTATGTTGTCTTTTAGAGTAACATTACTAATCCAATAATCTCCTCCATAGTAACCTCCATTAATAGTAGGAATACAATAGGCAATACTTGTTGTAGTGAAAACTTCTGATGTAGTATAAGCTGAAGTACTTGAACCACATAAAGCTCTAGTTTGAACTTCATATTCGGTTGACTCTTCAAGATTAGTAAAATCAAAACTATTAATATCTGATGAGCTAACTAACCACGCTGTTGCTGGATCTGAAGTTTTTTTAATTCTAACTTCGTAAGTTGCTCCAAGAAAACTATCCCAACTTGATGATGCAGAAAGAGCTTCTACATTAGATATTGCAAGGTTTGTAGGAGTATTTAAGGTATTTACTGTTACATTTTGTATTGTTGTATCAGTGCTTGTTCCATCATCAAATAACCAAGTGATAGTACCACTTTCACCAGCACTATATGTAATAGGATCTGTTGTTGTTGCTGTGACTTCTATGCATCCATTAGTAATTAATGTTGGGGCTTCAACTGTAACAGAACAATTACTAATTATATCTTCTAAAGTAGGTGCAACTATAGGGTCTGGGTTAGAATTTGGCAATACTGTTACTGAAGCACTACAAGAACTCTTATTAAACTCAGCGTCAGTTACAGTTAAAACTACTGTTTGAGGAGTATCTGTGTCATTGCAGTTGAATGTGTTTCTATCTAAACTAAGGGTTAGAGAAGTATCTACAATATTAGATGAAGAACCATTATCTATTTCAGAAGCTAAAATGGTTGCATTACCTGATGGGTCTAAAGTAACTGTAATACCTTGACATATTACGGTTGGAGCATCAGTGTTAGCTGGTCCAACGTATTCTATTTTTACAATTACTCCTGGATCATCTACTGATGATGGATTTTCAGTTGAAGGACCTGAAGTTGATCCGCTAGAATCTGTTATAGCATAAATTGTTAATCCGTCAGGGGAAATTGCTATATCTCTATATCTGTTATGGGAAGAGTGAAATAGTTCATATCCATCAGTAGTTGTTGGATCTGTATCACCTTCAATAGCATTTCCTGCTGGTGTTAGTTTAGCACGGTAAATAGTTCCTTTTTTTAAGGTTGGAATTAATAATGAACGTCCCCAACCTGGAATATTTCCTGTTTCATGAATATCTATACTTGATGGAGCTATTGTAGGCCAATCTCCCCAATCTCCACCAGTTCCAGCTGCTCCAGAACTACCATAGGTTCCAATTGGCGGACTGAAGTTTGCAGGTGCTCCAGAAGGATAAGATTCAAACTCGGTTGCTGTTACCGCACCTACAGGACAATTGTGGTCTGTAAATGTTGTTGTACCACAGTTTGATGATGTAGACCAATTACAATAGGTGTAATTATTGTCATAATAACCCGCAATTTCTGGCCAACCATAATTTTTACCAGCCTCCATGATGTTTATTTCATCATCGGTTTTAGGTCCGTGCTCTGATGCATATAATGTTCCATCTTGAGCAAAAACAATACCTTGAGTATTTCTTTGTCCGTATGCAAAAACATGAGATTGTACACTATTAAGCGTAGGGTTATCTGATGGTATAGAACCATCTATATTTAATCTTAAGGTTTTTCCGGGATAATTTGCATAATCGGTTGGAGAAGTAGGTAATACTTGAGATAAAACTGCATTACACCTGTTTTCAAATTGGTTTGCACCTTGTTCTCCAATTGTATAATATAACTTTTCATCTGGACCAAAAATTAAACGCCCAGAGTTATGGTCTGAACTTGCAGGCAACCCCTCTATAATTGCTCCATTACTTCCTAATGATGTATCAATTGAAAGAGTTCCTGTGGCATTATTATAAATTAATCTTGCTATTCTTAATTGTAGTCCACCACCATCATCATATGTATATGCACTAAACACATAATTGTTTACTGTAGTTGTAATATCAGTATATAGGGCTGGATGAATAGCCATACCAAGAAGTCCTCCTTGTTTTGAAGATGTTACACCACTTATGTTAATCATATCTGTAACAGTTCCTCCAGAAGTGCTTATTCGAACAATTTTTTCGTTACTTCTATCTGAAATCCATAGGTTTCCATCAGGACCATATGTGATTTCCCAAGGATTATTGAATGTATTATTTGGTGTTAATTTTGTTGCTGTCCATCCAGAAACGGTTGTAAATTGTGCATGAGATGCAGATACACTTATCAATAAGATAAGTAATAGTAATTTTTTTCTCATAATGAAGGTTTAGTTCTTAAGGATTATTTTTTTTGATATTTTTTGATTTGGTGTTTGAATAGAAAAGATATAAACTCCTGTAGCTAAATTAACGGGTATTGTAATTTTGTTATCTGAGGTATTTAAATTCTTATCAAATATGTTTTGACCTAATATATTAACTCCTTGTAATGTGTTTATATCGAGGTTTTCAGGGTTTGATATAACAATGGATGATTTAGATGAATTATAGAACAAGCCTAATGACTCTTTTAAATTAGCTTGAGTGTCTAATAATGAGTTTGAAGCAAATACAACTTCAAATCTATCATTGATTTCTCCACCATCAACAGTTGCAATAAATGTAGATTGTTTTAAATCATGATAAGTATTATTACTGTTATCCTTTAAGTAAATCTCAAAGTTATCATCTACATTTTCTAATGATGCTAGGTTAATTTCAATAATGCCAGCATTTTCAGTTTTAATAGTTAATGGTAAAACTGTGTTTTCGTTAATAGCATTTATACCTTGTATTACAAAGTTATTGCCATCAATTTTCCAAAACATATCTTCAGCATTATCTTCATTTAAAGCACCATCATATCCCCAGTCGTAATTCATACTCGCATTTTTATCAACAGTAGTTAGTACTTGACGGGTATAACCTTTAGGAGATTTGTAGTCTAATCTTATTTTAGCTCTTTCATCTTTTTTTACAGAATTTGAGTTTTTTGATGTTTTTTTAGTGTTACTATCTTTATAAAACCAGGAGTTGGTATTGCCAGTTTCTGTAACAAAAATTCTTTGGTCATTTTCAAATTTAGTATCACCTGTTGATGTTGCTGTAACAAAAAACCCTTGACTTACTGGAATATATCGCCTAGGCGTTTTAGTAGCAGACCCTGTAGAAGCAACACTTGGGTGACTTACAGCTGGAACACCACCTGAAAGCGTATACATTCCATAACCGCCTTCATATTCTTTTAATCTATGAGAGCCACCACCATAGTGTTCCCAGAAATAAAGAGTTCCATTTAAGTGCGTATTATCATTTAAAAACTCATTAGCATCAATAGCAGAAGGGTAAGGGTTTCCTACCAAGTAATCATTTCCTGCTGTTGTTGGTAATAATATTTCACCATTATTAGGTGTTCCCTCAAAAACATAGTTTTTATCTGAAGCGCCTGTACCAGGACCTTTCATGGTATATCCCTCACCAACTAATAAATTTCCTGTACTAGTAACTTGTTGCCATTCAGAATACTCATCACTTAATCTATTATTAAATTTCCAAATCCAATAGTTAGAAATTTGAATAGGGTTTGTTGTGTTGTTTCCATTGTATCCAGAAGTAAATGTAATTGCTGTTGGATTTAATGGGTCTTCTCCATTTCTTAAAACACTAACAACAGAAAAACTTTCGTCTCCATCAATATCTGCATTTGGGTTTACTGTGTGAACAGGTGATGACCAATAGTTGTAAGTATATGTGTTTTCAGTACCTTGTTGGTCTCTTTCTAAATTACCACTCACTCCTGCAACTAAAGTACTGTTTTGGGTTTGAACTAATTGCGACTCTCCTTGCAGGTCAATAACCCCATCTAAGTTAAGGTACCAAGTATTGTATAATTCTACATCATTATTTATTTCTAATTCTACACCAGAATCAACTAATAAACCTAGTGAACCATGACGGTTAGATGTAGTGATATTATTTTTTACATGGACTATTGACCAATCTTTATTATTTGTTTCATCAGTAATATCCCAAACATCTCCATGTAACCAAGTAGTCGTAGCTGACCAATCACCATCAGTAGAAGTTTCATAAGGCAGTGGAGCTGTCTGGAAATAGATATTTTTAATGTTGTATATTTTTGATCCGCTAGATAACCCTTTCTTCTCTGAAGTTATATCATGGTTATAAGCATCCATTTTATAATAACGTTGAAGGCTTGATCCTGTTAAAGCAGATACATTTAGAGGAATAATTAGACCGCTAACAAAACTATTAGTGTCATCTAATTCCTGATATACCATTTTTTGAACTTCATCAGATGATAAACCGGCATTAAAAACACGAACTTCATCTATTTGTCCTTCAAAATACTCACTTGTTAAAACATTTTCTTCTCCAGAAACCCCAGGTCTTCTTCCTATGGTTAAATCTGTTGTGCCAGCGCTAATACTGGTAGCTGTTGCACTATCTTCTTGTTCTCCATTGATAAACAATACAAAGTTTCCATCAGGATTATTAAAAGATGCTGCTATATGTACCCAAATACCTTCTGGTAATATAGATGTAGATGTAAGTGTAACACCTCCCGCAACTGAACTCGCTGTACCATCTGAATTTATAGTAAGATAAAAATTCTCTTGCCCAACTATACGACGTTGCCCTGATGAACCTGGAGCTATTAACACCCATGACATTAAGGTACCACTTGACCAAGCGTCAATTACAGGTACATTTTCTGAAACATAATCATTACGACCATCAAAGTATAACGTATAACTACCATCTAAATCTCTTTGAGCACCAAAAACACCATTACTTGAATCTAAAGGGTCTAAAATACCATCATTATCTGTATCAATATTACCATCGATAACACCATCATTATCACTATCTAAAGAAGTGTATATTGTTGTATCGATATCGTATTCGCCTGTAACATCGTTATATGGATCTAAAAAGTCTGGAGTTCCATCAGAATCTGAATCAATTGCAGGTCCATATCCATTTGTTCCATGGTCTTTTGATTCTATATTGTCATCTGGATCATCATCAGTATCATTTGTGTCATATAAGCCTAAAATACCGTCGCCATCAAATTCATCAAGATCGGTATCAGTACTCGTTGCTATATCGTTACCTTCGCTTATACCATCACCATCAACATCACCATCACCTAATCCGTCAAATTCAAAAACATCATATATTCCATCGTTGTCTGAATCTAAATCTAAATGGTTTGGAATACCGTCACCATCATTATCATAAGCAGGGTCGGTTATATCAATTACTGTTCCTCCATTAAATGGATCGTATAAATCATGAACACCATTATTATTGGTATCTATCCAAGCATCATTTGTTATTGTTCCATCTTGGTCTAAATCAATAAAACCTAATTCATAAATATTTGGTATGCCATCATTATCATTATCTAAATCAATAGAATCCGCTACTCCATCTCCATCTAAATCACATAATGTTTGTTTTACATAAATGTCATCAATAGCAAGGTCATTACCTAAACCTCCTAAATTAGCATTACTTACCTCAATTGTAAATTGAGTGTATGGCGAAGTAAATGATGCAGTTACACTTACCCAATCTCCGGCAGGACTTGTTGGTTCTAAAGGGCCAGAAGAAGCATTTGTAACTTCAATCCCATTAGGGTCAAAAACTCGAATAATAATATCAGGTCTTTCTCTAGTAGCTAATTCTGTAGGATCTATATCATCTCTATCAATATTCAATGCAGAAAAACCAAATTCAGTCAAAACATTTCCTGTTAAACCATAAATAATTTGACTGTAAAATACTCCAGGATCTGCAGTTGCATTAAATATTGCCATTCTACCATTTGTGTCTCCAGGAGTATGGTCTTCACCTGCATACCAATAATCTTCTGCCCATTGAGCGATATCAATATTTATTCCATCAGCAATATCATCATCATTTGTTATAATATGATGAACCGTATAGTCTCCATCGTTTATACTAGTCCCATTAAAAGCACTTGGGCAAGAACCAAAACCATCTTCGTAACAATATGTTGTTGTAACACCAGGAGTATTACCATTTATTTGAATTCTATTTGCACCAGATCCAAAATCTTCTTCTAAAAAGAATAGTTCCGCTTGACTAGCGTATGGATAAGTAGCACAAGAGCTACTTTCATTACTATCTAGAATTCCGTCATTGTCATCATCACCATCAAGATTATCAGTTATACCGTCACCATCTGTATCTGGGAATGTTTGAGCTCCTTCACCTTCAACTAAAAAAGTAAACGGATTTTCATCAGGATCATCAGATCCAATCGATATTGTTGCAGAAAAATTACCTACAGAGTTTGGATTAAAAGAAATAGTAAATGTTTCAGAGTTTCCTGGAGCAATAACCGCATTATCAGGCTGATCAAATACAGTAAATACCGCATCACCAACAATATTAACAAAATCAGGTAATGCTGAAAGTGTTAAACTTGTAAAACCGTTGTTAGTAATAATAAATGTTCTTTGTAAAGCTCCTGAATTTATATCGTAAAAACCAAAATCAGTATAATTATCTGTTGTTGTTATAATAGAACCATTGGTAATTCCAGTTCCGTTTCCTGTAATATCAATATCTTGAGGTGTTGAAGGATCAACCTTTATGTCTACAATGTAATCCTCAAATTCTTCAGGATTTCCTGTATGACCACAAGATTCTGTAGATGACCAATATCTTCTTGCGCCAATACGCATTATAGTTTTTCCTAATGCAGCTGTTGCAGGAATTGTTAGAGAACCAGGATCAAAAGTAAAATCTGATGAAGAAAGAGTGTTGTCTTCTCCAGCAGTATCATATACTGCTTCACTAGGGTAATCAAAATCTCCATCTCCGTTCAAATCGATATATACTGTCCATCCTGAGCGATTTTCAGTTGCCATATCTGTTGAAACTGTTAATTCTATAGGATATGTATTTCCTCTATATAAATCTACTGCAGGTGTACCAATATAATTACCATAACCACCATCGTCGCCAGATGTATTGTTTATAGCTGTAGTTGCTTCACCTACAAGATTTACATTTGTAATATAATGTGTTCCTGAAGAGTTACTCGTAAGTTCACAAGATGGTAAACCAACACTTATGTTTACAGTTCCAGTAGCACAATCACCTAGCGCATCACAAATATCATAAGTAAATGTATCTGCTCCAATAAAACCGGTAGCAGGAATATATTCAAATATACCATCTGTAATTTCGGTAATTGTTCCACCATTTGCTGTTGGCGACACTGATGTTAATGTGAAATCTTCTCCATCAGATCCATCAGATCCAATATTATCATTAGCTCCAACATTTATTTGATTTGCTGCTCCAGCGGTACTATTTTTTTCAACTGTTATATCGTCATCGTTTGCTATAGGGTCTGATAATGTAGCGCCACTAATATTAATAGTGTAGTCTTCTACGTCTGCACGAGAAGGATTATTAAAAGCACAACCATCTGTAGACATTACTCCAGGATTCCCACATGTAGAACAGAATGAAGCTGCAACTCTTAATACTACTGAGCTAGTAAGAGCAGCAGGATTGATTGTAATTGCTCCTGTAAATGTTTGTGTTACATTATTATTATTGGTAAATCCTCCAGAATCGTGAACTTGAACATATGTTCCATTACCTGCATAATCTATCCACATTCTAATTTTAACATCTGCCCACGTTTCCTTATCAACTGTTACAGAAAAATTATATGTATTACCTGCTGTCATTGTAACAATTTGAGCAGTATAATCAGTATAGGTGTCAGTGGTATTTGGATTATTTATTTCATTTGTAGAAATATCTCCATCTATTAATACTTGTGAAATTCGACTACCATTCCAATTAACCATTCCTGTTGGTGTACATTGCGCATTTGAGATATTTGTTATTAAACTAGTAAAAAATATCAAAAATAGAATTAGGTAGAAATTATGTTTAAGTTTTACTTTAGAACCGAGACTTAAGTAGTTTTTTTTCATAGCAATTCAACATTCAATTTGGGGTGAGAGATTTTTACTTGAGTGTAAAATTATTCTAATGATTGATTTTGTCTGAGAAGATTCGACCAAAACATTAATAAGTGTAGATGAATAGCAAATAGAATGAGTTGAGTAATTTTTGAGAAATTTTTAGATGAAAAGTAGGCGTAATTGTTTTGCATAATTATTAACAGTTTTATTGGGATATCACAAACATAATAAAAAAATTATCGACCAAAGGGTGTTTTTTGCAGGTGAAACGCAATTTTTATGTTAAAAAGTTTAAAATAATCGATGAAACGCAATTTTTTCGATAAAATGCACTCAATTTACTTGTTAAAAAGGATTTTATTTATATGTATTTGAATGCCATGTAGGCTTAATAATTTAAAAATAAGGTAAATATTAAACGAAAATCTTTAGTTTAAAGCCTTTATTTTTTGTTTAGTTTCATTGCCAAACTCATCAATAACTGTTATGAGGTGTTCGCCTATTTTTGGAATAATAGCTAAGTCGTGAATATTCTTTGTTGAACCAATATAGATGTTATCCAAATACCAAAATATAGTAGACTCTGGTTTTGAATGTGCAACCTTTAAAATGAGTTCATTGGTTTTACCGTTAAAATCTTTTGGAAGAAAAATAGTTGTTGTTTCTTTTGGGTAAATAAATTGCATTGAAGTTGTGTTTTTACCTATACAATCTAATCTAAATCTTGGTAAAGGTTTATAAAAAGGATTTTTAGTTTTGTAATAATGTTCCATTAAAGGAGGCAAAACAAACCACGATTTATGACTAATATCATTCACATTTTCACAAGAAGAATTAACTTGAAATTGCTGATTTTTATCTAAATGAATCAACACATGATAAGGACAAGGTTTAGTTTTTAATCCACTTAATTGAATAAATTCTAATTGCTTTTCTTCACAATTTTCAGTTGTTCTGTATCCGCTTTTACTGCATATTTCTACTTCTTGCATCTCATCAAATGGTTTTGCAAACCAATCGCTATTTGGGAGTAAATCAAAAACATCAAACAATATTGGAGCTGCAGCTTGTATACCAACTAAACCTGGTCGTCCTTCGCCATCAGCATTTCCAACCCAAACACCAACCACATAATCTTTAGTAGTTCCAATAGCCCAAGCATCACGAAAACCAAAACTAGTTCCTGTTTTCCATGCAATTTGTTTGGAATCATCAAAAAACTCCCAATTGTCATCACCTTCTGGTCTGTTTACTTTTTTTAAGCTTTCATAAGTTAAGTAAATAGAAGCGGCATCAAATAGTGTTTTGCCAGTTGTTTTCTTTCCAAAATCTATGTTTTCTGAAGTTAAAAAAGTAGGTTCACAAAATTCATTTTTAAAATATTCACTAGACGATTCTGAAAAATGATTTAAGGTTGAAGACAATGCCGCATAACTTTTACATAAATCCCAAAGGTTACTTTCTGCGCCTCCTAAAACCAGTGATAAACCATAATGATTGGCATTATATTTCAAATCTTTAAGTTGTAAGGCTTTTAAATAATGATGAAATCTATCCAAACCAAATTCTTGCAACATTCTAACAGCAGGAACATTTAACGAGCGCGATAAAGCACGACTAGCAGGAACAGCGCCATCGTATTCTTTATTATAATTTTCAGGGTTATAACTTCCAAATTGTGTAGGTGTATCTTCAACTAAAGTATTTGGCAAAATATCACCAGAGTCTAACATGGCTGCATATAAAAAAGGTTTTAAAATGCTGCCTGTACTTCTGGGTTTGTCAATAACATCTACATCTTTTTGATGCGCTTTATCTGTTGGCGAATTTCCAACATAGGTTAAAACTTGTCGTGTATTAACATCTAAAATTAAAACCGAAATGTTATAAATTTCATTTTGTTTTAAAAGGTTGTAATGATTTTTAACAATGGTGTTTGTTTGTTCTTGAAGTCTTTTTTTAATAGTTGTTTGAATACGTTTTCCAGAATGTACTTGAGAAACTTTTTGTAATAAATGCGGAGCAATTTGCGGTAAAGCATAAGGTTTTTGTGGTAACCCTTCAGCAATTGATAATTGGTATGTAAGTGAGTCAATTATTTGATTTCCTAAAAGTTTATTTAGTAATCTGTTCCGCTTTACTAATAAACGTTCTTGATTTTTACCAGGGTAAATTAGGCTTGGAGCATTTGGCAAAACTGCTAATGTGGCGCTTTCTGCCCAAGATAATTCGGTGGCATTTCTATTAAAATAACGCCACGACGCAGCATCTAATCCAACTACATTTCCTCCAAAAGGCGCATTGCTGCTATAATATGATAATATTTTGTCTTTGGAAGTTCTTAGCTCCAGTCGCGTAGCGAGAATGATTTCTTTTATTTTTTCAAAGTAAGTTCTAGGTTTTCCTTTTCTGGATAAACGAATAACTTGTTGTGTTAAAGTACTTCCACCACGTTTTACTTTGTTAGATTTTAAATTATCTCGTAAGGCTTTAAATATGGAAATAGGGTTAAATCCAGGGTGTTTGTAAAAATATTCGTCTTCAAACTGAATGATACAGGTTTTAAATTTCTCTGGAATGCTATCGTTTTGCGGAAATCGCCACTGTCCATCTTTCGCAATTTGAGCTCCTAGTAATTCGTTATTAGAACTCGTAATAACAGTTGCCGTTGGATCTTTGAAGAGTTGTTTGGGTAAACAGAAATAATAGGTAATTAACAATAAAGCCAGAATAATTGACTTTATTTTGTGATGTTTTATATAGGCTATAATTTTCAACTTTTATTTGAAACGTCATTGCGAGTAAGACGAAGCAATCTGTTCAATTTAAAAGATTACTACGTCGTTTCACTCCTCGTAATGACACTAGTTATTAAATTCATACTCACGCTCAACCTTACAAATCTTTACATTGTACCAACTGTACCAATATGTTCGCCCTTTTAGTTGTGCCTTTAAATGCTCACTTTGTTGTTTCCAGTTTTTAATGGCTTCTATGCTTTCCCAATAGCTAACTGTAATTCCAACGTCTTCTCTAGCACTATCCATTCCTAAATAACCAGGTTGCTGTTTTGCTAGATTTTCCATTTTTAGGGCCATTTCAGCATAACCAGTTATATTTTCTTTTTGTGTTGAAGTGAAAATAACGGCGTAATAGGTTTTAAAATCTTTCATAAGGTATTTCATTTTTGAATTTCAATCCAACGTCCTTTAGTTCTTACCAAAAACTCATTATCGTACATGGCTTCTGTTTGAATGCCTGGTAAATAATACGTTCCAAGATACGAAGCATTTAGCATGACGTTAAATGTTTTGGTGTCGTATTTCCCTTTTTTAGATAAATCGAAATAGAAATTCACTCTGTCGTCTCTAATATCTGTAAATCGAGCCTGACTTGTTGTGGCCTCACCAAAATCGGTAAAACGGGTGTTTACAATTTCCCATCCTGATGGGAATATTTGTGTTAAAGCCACATCGTTCACATTTTCATTTTTAAGATTACTCACTTTAACGGTTGCTACAAAATCTTGACCTTGTTGTAGCTTAGAGACATCAATATTGTTTCCTTTTAAATCTTTATAAACTACAGAAGCACTTAAACCACGTTGCTCAGTTAATTCCTCACCTAAAGGCAATTTTCCTGAGTTTAGCACACGAACATAAACCACATTATCTTGATTGTTTTTAAAGCTAAGTGTATTGTTTCCATCCAGAACATTTAAATCGCGTTGTGCAATGGCGCTTTTTGTATCTATAGTTTCCGTTTTACCGTTAAATGTATAATTCAGTTTCACAGATTTTCCACCATTAGCTTCAACCATTTTTGCCATGGCTAACAAACTATACGCAGTGGTTTGTGTGCTCATCCAACGGTTACTAGATAAATCTTTAGCCATAGTTTGGGCCAATTCTCTAACGCGATTATCTTTAGTAAGTACCATAGTTTCTAATGCCATCGCACGATTTCTATCTACCGAACCATAAGTGTAATAATTATATTTTGGAGGAATGAAATTTATGTTTGCCGATTTAGAAATATTATCGCTCGCTTCTTTTTGTCCAGCTAAAGCATAAGCAGCAGCTAAACGCCATTTTGCTTCATTTGATATTTCGGTGAATTCACGTAATCTGTTCATAGCCGCTAAATCTGGACTTCCTGCAAGTGCTAAAGTATATAATCTATAGGCTTGTGCTAAATCGGAATTATAGGTTTTATAACTTGGTCTCCAATTTTGAGCAGCTTGTTTTTGATATTGAATCCAATTACTTTTAAAAGATAGTGGTAACACAAAACCTTTTTTCTCGGCTTCAATCATTAAATGTCCTGCGTAGCTTGTAGACCAGTCGTTAGCTGTGTTTTCGCCAATCCAATAGCTCATACCTCCATTTGGTCTTTGAAAATGGCCTAAACGTTTAATGCCATTTTCAATATTTTGCTGAATTTCCTGTTTCTTATCAAAGGTTAAATCGAAAATATCATTCAAATATAATTGCGGAAAAACGCTTGATGTAGTTTGTTCTAAGCAACCATGAGGATATTGAATTAAGTATTGTAAACGACGTGAAAAATCCATTGGCGGCATGGTTGAAAACTCCACAGTTGCTGAATTTGAACCAACAACACCAAAGGTTGAAAAATCTAGAGTTTCAGAGGCATTGGCTTCTAAATTTTTATCTAATGCTATGGATGAAATTGGGTTAGGATTGATCACATCCAACTCGACTTTGTATGTCGATTTTTCTCCATTTCCAGACGCTATAACTTCAACAGTATTTATGCCTTTTGCTTTACTAACATCTAATTCAAAATACACCATTTGTTCATCGGGTTTATTAAATGACAATGATTTAGTTTGATCACCAACAATGGAGATTCCGTTACTTAGTTTTAGGCTAATGCTTACATTTTTTACATTAGGCTCCATAGCAAAAACGGTTACCGGAAGTGTTACTTTTTCACCAGGGCTTAATTTCCGCGGAAGCGTAGCTAAAACCATTAAAGGCTTTTTAACTTCAACCGATTTATCTGTGCTTCCATAAGCTTCATTTGTATTGTTTCCAGCAACAACCATAGTACGAACTGCTCCAATATAATTTGGCATTTTAATTTTATGCGATTTTCTATCTCCAGCACCCAAAGTAAAAGGTCCTAAATAGGTGACTACAGGTTTAAAACGATTGGCTTTTTTGTTTTTTCCTGCCGCCGCATTTCCATCTCCACCAATAGCAAATACCTGATCGATACTTCCAGAATACGCGCCAATAACATCATCAAAAATATCCCAGGTTTTTACGCCTAAAGCTTCACGCTTATAAAATTCGTTCCAGGCATTTGGCGTTTTAAAGCGTGTAAGATCCAGCAAGCCCTCTTCAACCATAGCAATAGTATAAGTCATTGGTTTTTTGTTTTTCTCTGAAACAAACACTTCAAATTCCTGTTCTGGACGCAATACACTTGGCATACGTATTTCTGGTTCTAATTTGGTATTTGGGTCTTCTATCAATATTGGAATAACGCCATAAAGTCTAATTGGTAAATCGTTTGCTGTGATAGCGTGAGGTTGCAATAGTGAAATATTGATAAACACATTTGGAGCCATTTCTGGTGTTATAGGAATGCTTACTGTGGTTTCACCTTGCGTTGTTTTTACCCATTTGTAATCTAAAACTTCTATGCCATTTTCTATGCTTAGTAAAGCGCGACCTTCGTTTCCTGAAGGGAAAGTTATTTTTGCAGTCTCGCCAACATTATAATGTTCTTTATCTGCTGAAAACGCTAATATTTTAGCTGCTTCTTTATCGCCAGAAGGCATATACCAGTTTTTATAGAAATAAGCTGTTCGACCTGTAGCATGACCACTTACAGGATCTGAAACTCGTATTAAAAAGCGACCACGTTCTGCATCTGGAATATTTAAGTTGAAAGATGCTTTTCCGTTAGCATCTGTGTTTACTTTCAAGCTTTTAAATGGTCTGTGATAGCTACTTGATGCATAAGTTGCTAAATCGTCGTAAGAGGAATTCCACCACCAGCGCCATTCAATTTTATAGATTTTAACTTCTAAATTATTTCTTTTGATAGGTTTGCCGTTAGCATCAACCACAACGACATCAAAAGTTTGATTTTCATCTGTAAAAAAAGAACCATACGCATTGCCTTTTGGCGAACGCATTCCAACAAATGAAGCATATGGTGCATAGGGTTTTGTGAAAGCATTCATGGAGAAATCGCCTCCATTTTCAAACGCACGAACCAAAAATTGCACATTTAACATGCCTGGAGCGTTTTTACCAACTTCCAGTTTATTGTTAATGTTTGCTAAGCCTTCTTCGTTTACTTTGCCTTCAAAAACATTGATTTCTTCAGTATCAAATTTTCGTGAAGGGTCGTTAAACACATAGTCTTTATAATTTTTAAAACTGGTGTATGAAGTGCTAAATTTGGCTTTAATTTCTGCTTTCAAATTTTTCCCTGGCGCTCCATGAAGCCATTTTACATTTAAAGTTCCTTTTAAAGGTTCTGTGTTTGTGAGGATTTCATTTTCAAAATCGACTTTAATTTTTAAACGATTGGGTTTAACCGTTTCAATTTTTAAGTCTTTATAAAACGTTGCGCCACCAACCGAAACTTTAGCATTGTAGTTTCCTGTTATGTCTTCGGTAGACGTAGAAACTGTGAATTTGAAAAAGTTATTAATGTTATCTGATGTTACTTTTTTGTAGACTAATTTTCCGTTTGGATCTGTAATTTCAAGTTTTACAGGATGATTTTTTGGAAGCTTATTTGCATTGTCATTTAGCATAAAAGTTAAATGCAATGAATCTCCTGGTCGCCAAACACCACGCTCACCATAAATGTAGCCTTTAAGTCCGCGTTGTAATCGGTTTCCAGAGACATCGAATTTACTTAGAGATAACGAATTTCCATCCAATAGTTTAATGTAACTCGTGTTATTTCCTTTGGAAACAATAGCAAAAGCTGCTTGATTATTGGCATCAATTGTTATTAAACCTTCTGCATTTGTGACAACAGAATTAATTTCTTGCTGCTGAAAATTAAATAATTTAACAGTTGCATTTACTACAGGATTTGTGGTTAAAATGTCTGTAACCGCAAAATAATAAGAGTTATTTGCGCCTTGTTTTGCAATAACACCCAAATTTGAAGCTAGTAAGTTTTGCGATACAATTCGGTTTTCATTGTAATACGCTTCATGGCATGGGTTATCGCGTTCGCGCCAATTGTAACTGTAATTTCTGTATCTGTAGATTAAATTATCCCAGTATTCTTCTTCACGTAAATCTTCATCTTCGGTATTGCTTTCTGTGTAGTTTTCTTGGTAGTAATAATCATCTTCGTAATAATCATCCTCGTAGTAATCTTCATTATCTTCAGAGTTTGTTATGTTTTGATTTGCATCACAATTGTAAAGTGAATACTCTTTTTTAAAGCTTAATTCTATTCTGTAAATAGCACCAGGATCAGCTTTAAAATACTTGGATAAATCGATGCTGTAAGCTTTCCATTTGCCTGTGTTTTCTACGGCATTATCAATTAACCTAATGGTTTGTTTTGCAATACGACGACCAACTCGTTTTATAGCATTTTCGTTATTACTGCTTAGGTTGTTGTCTTGTAAAAATTGAAGAATATTATCTTCAAAAATCTTAATAACACGTACATCAACAGCTTTTAGGTTCACTGCTTCAAAGTTAAAATTAAGGTCTTGGGAATTTGGTAGAATGGTTCCGTTACTAATTAATCGAACTTGAGGTTTTAACTCTTCAAACGAAATGGTTTCAGAAAATTGTTTTTTAAGTTTATAGCCTTCAGTGTTCTTAATGCCTTGAAATATATCAACCAAAATATTACCAATTAATTTTGTATCTGGATATACTTTTAACACATTGCCATCTACAACATATTTTGGGTTTTTTATATTTTGAATGGTAACCAATCCATCAAAATTTTGTTGCTTTTTTAAAGGATCGGAAAAGTTGATGGATAAGTATTGTTCTGGTGCCTGAATTACATCAATTTTTGTGATGGTGAAATTGTTTTTCCCAGGAATTACTACTATGTTTTCACCAGAATTGTCTGCTTTTATAGCTTTCCCGTTCCACTTTACAAGAATCTCGCTATCTTCAACAAAACGATTAATACTATCAATTTTAAATTCAAATGCTTTGGCGTTTTTAAAAGATTCATTCCATTGGATGCTTAGTTTCTTGTCTTTTTGTGAGGCTTCAATAAGTTGTTTTGCATTGTCAAGCGAAATGATGTCGGCCGATTTTAAAACACCTTCCAAATATTGCCACTCCTTGCTGTAGGATTGCAAGTTATTGGTAACAACATTAAAGTTGGGTTTTATGGTTTTAAATTGAAACGTGTAATTTTTAAATTCTGAAGGTAAGTTTTTATAAATTTTAGTGAGTTTTACAACAACAGTATATTCGGTATCTGGTTCTAAAGGTTCGTCAGGAATAAAATTTAAACTATGTTTATTATTAACTAAGAGTTTGCCAGAAACATGGGGTTTTATACTTAAAATATCTTCTGTAATTTCTTGATTAAGTTCCCAACCTTCAACATCGTTTGCTAAATTGATAACTATGGGGTCTGCAACTGAAACGTTACCAGAAGTTGTATAGCTTATGTAATCTCTAAATTTAAATAGGTTGTCGGTTTCTATAGTTTTCTTTTTACAAGATGCGGCTAATATTAGTATTAACAAGAGGTAAAGAAGTTTTTTTAGAGACATAATAGTGATGAATTAAATTGAAAATGAACTAGCAAAAGAAAGCGAATAATGTTTCTTGTTAATAGACTTACGTTTAGGTTTTTGAGTTTAGGTTTCAGGGTTCTGTTAAATTGTTCTTAAAACTCAATCGTTATACATGCCAATATATAATTCTCCAGCATCATTCATAGTTGCTCTAAACATTCCAGGAGTGTTAAATTCCATAACCATATTTCCATTTTTGTCAATGGCAATAATGCCACCATTACCTTTTCCATCACCAATTTTAGGTAATTTATTTTGTATCACTTCTTTGGCAGCTTCATTTAAAGATAATCCTTTGTAATCCATAAGAGCCGAAATATCATAAGCTACCAAACCTCTTATAAAATATTCGCCCCAACCTGTGCTAGATACTGCACAAGTATTATTATTTGCGTATGTTCCTGCACCAATTATAGGCGAATCGCCAATACGTCCCCAACGTTTATTAGTCATGCCGCCTGTTGAGGTTCCGGCAGCTAGATTACCGTGTTTATCTAAAGCAGCACAACCAACGGTACCAAATTTTGAGTTCTTTATTTCTGGATCATAAAAAACGGAGACTTTATCTTTTTCTGAATTCTTAACACGTTCTAAAGATTTTAGTTTGCTTTCTGTTGAAAAATAACTTGGATTAACAATTTCCAAACCCTGTTCTTCAGCAAAAGTTTCTGCGCCTCTTCCAGAAAGCATAACATGTGGCGAATTATCCATAACAACACGTGCTAAGTTTATAGGGTTTTTTACAGTTTGTGTTCCAGATGAGGCACCTGCATTTAGTGTTTTTCCATCCATGATTGATGCGTCATGTTCGTTTCTTCCTTCATGAGTAAAAACGGCACCTCTTCCTGAGTTAAATAAAGGAGAATCTTCTAATACATTTATTGTTTTTTCAACAGCATCTAGACTCGTTCCTCCGTTTTTTAAAATATTGTAACCTACTTTAATAGCTTCTTCAAGTTTTTGAGTGTATTCAGCTTCTTTTTCAGGTGACATGCTTTCTCTATTTATATAACCTGCACCACCATGAATAACTATAGAAAATTCTGCTTTTTTTGACTCAACCTGAGTGTCTTCAAGGTTTATTTTAGATTCATTTTTACATGAAGTAATAACAAACAAAACGGCAAAAATTAAAGCTAGGTTTTTCATAAGATTTTAAATTAATTACAGCATTAAAGTTAACGGTTTTATCATTATCAAACTTTAATAAAAACGACTTTTTATTAGTATATTCGCAAATAATTTCAACATAATTAATAAATCAATAATAATGGAAGCAGCAGCAATAGATTTTGGAATTGATAAAGCTCTTAAAACTTTAGGTGTTAAAGCTATAAATGAAGGCACTTCTACAGGCTCAAATAATTTTTCCAATGGAGATATTATAGAATCTTATTCTCCTGTAGACGGACAATTAATAGGGAAAGTAAAAACGACGACTAAAGAAGATTATGAAAAAGTAATGGAAGCTGCAACATCGGCTTTTAAAACATGGAGAACAATGCCTGCGCCACAACGTGGTGAAATTGTACGTCAGTTTGGTGAAAAACTAAGAGAGAAAAAAGAAGCTTTAGGAAAGTTGGTTTCTTATGAAATGGGAAAATCTTATCAAGAAGGTTTAGGAGAAGTACAAGAAATGATTGATATCTGCGATTTTGCAGTAGGTTTGTCTCGCCAACTTCATGGATTAACTATGCATAGTGAACGTCCAGGACACAGAATGTATGAACAATATCATCCTTTAGGTGTAGTTGGAATTATTTCTGCATTTAATTTTCCAGTAGCTGTTTGGGCGTGGAATACAGCTTTGGCTTGGGTTTGTGGTGATGTTTGCGTTTGGAAACCTAGTGAAAAAGCACCAATGTGCGGAATCGCTTGTCAAAATATAGCGGCCGAAGTTTTTGCAGAGAATAATTTACCAGAAGGTATCTCGTGTTTAATTAATGGCGACTACAGAGTTGGTGAATTTATGACTAAAGATAAACGTGTGCCTTTAATCTCTGCAACAGGAAGTACAAGAATGGGTAAAATTGTTGCACAAGAAGTTGCAGAACGTTTAGGGAAAAGTTTATTAGAATTAGGAGGAAATAATGCGATTATAGTAACACCAGATGCAGACATAAAAATGACTGTTATTGGAGCTGTTTTTGGCGCGGTAGGAACTTGCGGACAACGTTGTACGTCTACACGTCGATTAATTATTCATGAATCTATTTATGATAAAGTAAAAAATGCAGTAGTTGATGCTTACAAACAATTGCGTATTGGAAATCCGTTAGATGAAAATAATCACGTTGGGCCATTAATAGATAAAGATGCAGTTAAAATGTATCAACATGCTTTAGAAAAAGTTGTTGAAGAAGGTGGAAATATTGTTGTTGAAGGCGGTGTACTTTCTGGTGAAGGTTATGAAAGTGGTTGTTATGTAAAACCAGCAATTGCTGAAGCTCAACCTCACTATGAAATTGTTCAGCATGAAACATTTGCTCCGGTATTGTATTTATTAAAATACTCTGGCGGTGTTGAAAATGCTATCGATATTCAAAATGAAGTGGCTCAAGGATTATCATCTGCAATTATGACAAATAACTTACGTGAAGCAGAAAGGTTCTTATCTGTTCAAGGGTCTGATTGTGGAATTGCCAACGTAAATATTGGAACTTCTGGTGCCGAAATTGGTGGTGCTTTTGGTGGCGAAAAAGAAACAGGTGGCGGTCGTGAGTCTGGAAGCGATGCTTGGAAAGTATATATGAGACGTCAAACCAATACCATTAATTATACAACAGAATTGCCCTTAGCACAAGGAATAAAATTCGATTTGTAGATAATATTTATTTCTTAAAAAAAGAGCCATATCAATAGATGTGGCTTTTTTTTGTTTTAAAAACAAAGATAGTTTCGTTGAAAAGCATATATGTGACTTTTTTAACAACAGTGTTTCTAATTATTTATACAAGGCGTTAATTTTTTTAATATCTTGTAAGATATAACTTAAACACTAACCATATGAGTAAAAAAACATCCTATCTTCTAGGAATTTTAATTACCATTATTATTGGAACATTATTATATTGTTACCTGTGTGACAGTTGTCACTGTTTTCCAGGTCAAGAAGCATCTGCTCCGGTAGAAAATAATAATAATGTAGTTGAAGCTCCTGAAGTAAAGCAAGTCACAAAAAATGCATTTATGATTTCTGATGCAAATGGTGATTTTAATATTGAAACGAACGACAACTTCAATTTTAAAACCTCAAACTTCTCGATTTTAGAACCAATTTCAGAAAAAATAACTGAAGGGACTTTAAAGTTAAAAGACTATTTAACAAACAGTTCTTTAAAGGCTGTAAATATTACAGGTTATTATAGAAGCGATGAAACTAACAATTCTGCTTATCCAAATCTAGGTTTGGCAAGAGCTAATTCAGTAAAAAATTATTTAGTTTCTCAAGGTATTTCTTCAAAACAAATTAACACTAATGGCGAGTTAAATGATGATATTAACCCTGATGATGAAAGCACACTTTATGGACCATTAAAATTTGGTGTTTTAACCTTAAAAGAAGGTGAAAAAGACGAAGCTTTAGAGGCAGCATGTGAAGACATTAGAAAAAATCCTTTAGTACTTCATTTTAATACAGGTCAGGCACAAATAAATTTAACAACAGAACAGCGTCAAAAAATAGCTAATATCTCCAACTGTGTGGATCATTTGGGAGTAAAAGTGCAAATTGTTGGGCATACCGATAATACTGGTAATGCTGAAAATAATGTTGTTTTAGGACAAAACAGAGCAGATTTTGCTAAAACTTATTTAGTAAGTAATGGTATTTTAGAAAGTAATATTGAAACGTCATCAAAAGGGCCATACGAACCTATAGCAGATAATAATACTGAAGAAGGTCGTAAGGAGAACAGACGAACTGTAATAACAATTAACTAATTAACAAACTTAAAAAACATATAAAATTATGAATTGGTGTATATTAATCCCATTACTTGTAGGTGCTATTTGTGCACTTTTAGGATACTTATTAGGAAAGCTTTTAGGAGGCGGAAATCATGATGATTGTAACGATAGAATTGCAAAATTAGAAGCAGAATTAACGGCTTGTAAGGCTAGCAAGAAAGTTTCGCCGGTATCTTCTGGTTCAACTGGTTCAACTGGTTCGGCAAGTTCGTCGGGAATAGCATCGTCTTTTGCTGCAAGTGCACCCTTAATTGCTTTTGATGCTGCAGCAGCTAAAGCAGCTTATGGTAAAAAAATAAAAGAGAATGATTTAACAGTTGTTGAAGGCATTGGCCCAAAAATCCAAGGGTTATTTCATGATCATGATGTAAAAACTTGGAAAGCATTATCTGAATGTAGTATAGATAAATGTCAAACTGTATTAGATAGTGGTGGAAGTCGTTATAGAATACATAACCCAGGCACATGGCCAAAACAAGCTAAATTAGCTTATGAAGGTAAATGGGCTGAATTATTAAAATTACAAGATGAATTAGATGGTGGGAAATAACCATTTAAATAAATAAATATAAAAAAGCCGTTTCGTATTGAGAAATGGCTTTTTTATATTTTATGCATAATAAAAAAACCTTGTCGCAATGCCGAATTTTTCGGGAGGACAAGGTTTATATCTTAAAAAGATTAATAGCATTACAAAGATGTAATATTTCAGTTTATTAAGTGTAGTCTGTTAGTTAAATTAAAGTTAAGTTTTAGCTGTATTTCACTTTTCTTAAAATTCGTACTGATTCTTTGTAAAGGTTGTAATACTCTTCACTATAATTTTTTAAAAAGGGTTTTATTTCATTCAATTTATTAACCGCGTCATGAAATAAATTGAGATAGCAAATTAAGTAAGTAGCGGGTAAGTTTTTCAAGTCTACTTCTTCTCTTTTGGTAAGAGCTAATCCTTTTTTTAATTTTTCTAAAATGGTATTGTTTGCATTATAAATATGATATAGAACTTTTTTATCATATTGTGGTGGTTCAAATAGTAGCTTCGTGTCTATATTATAATTCGCATTATTTTCAAACTTAATAATGGTTTCTTCCAGCGGATAGTATTTGTTTGAGCCTTGAAGTCCAAGATTAACATATTCGATAATTTTAAAATTATCATCGTCAATAAAAATAGAAACCTCATCTAGTGCAGAAAAAAACAAACGAACCTGCTCGTTTATAAGCTCTATATCAACTCTTGAAAAGAAAATTTTATCTTTTACAACCTTTTTTTGTCCTGCCCAACACACCACAAAGTATTCTTTAAACACTTTGTATTGTGCATTATAATCTTTACGCTTATTCATAAAATCAATAACACCGTCTAGCGTGTATTCAATATTATTTTGGGCATGACTTTCTATAGCTTCTACTATTTTAGAATTGACATCTTTAATTTCAATATCAAACACTTTAGGCATACTCATACTGCCATCTCTAAAAAACACTGAACCTCCATAATATTTCCATATGTTTTTTCTAAGCGAGGTTAACCCATCAATAGCTCGAATAGTTACTAAACCAACAACTTTGTCGTCTGGTAAATGAGGAAACGGAATATTTTCATACTGAACAATAGGCGGATTGGTTAAATAGGCATTGATGAGGTTTTGTATTTTGCTATCATCAAAAAAATCGACTCCAATAATATTATTGTCTTCATCTTCTACGCCAATAACTATATAGGAGTTGTTTTTTGGGTTACTGTTTGAAAGCGCGCAAATGTGTTTTAGAAATTTGGCTTTGCCTTCTTTATGGCTAATATCAATTTTTCGCTTTTTGTCATAAAAGCTGTTTTCATCGTTATGAGCTAAAAGGTGTTTTATAAGAAGGCGTTTGTTAATCATAGCTTTATTCCTGAGAAGGCAGGAATCTTATTGTTTAAAATTCTATTGGTATAAAAAATTGATCTGTAAAACTTAAAGGTTTGAATTCTATTTTATCACGATTTTGAAATTTGATATTATGAGATGGAATAAGTTCTTTTATTTTTTCAATTATGCCTTCAGCATATTTTGGATCTTGGACATATATCTTCTTCAAGTTATCCATTGAATCTAAAATGAATCTATCAATCTTTCTATTGAAGAAAGGAAGTGAATAACCAATTACTATAAGAATATCTGTTTTTTCAATAGATTCTCTAAGGTTGCTGTAAAATTGAAGTTCTTGATTAAAATTTTCCCAAGCAAAAGACATATTAGGATTGTATAGTTTGTAATTTGCTTTTGTGCTATATAGTTCAAGTAAATCTTCAGCTAATGAAAGTTCTTTCGAATCAAAATCTAATAATATATCATAGATTTCATTTTTATTATTAGTAGCATTAGTTGTTCCGTTAACTTTAAACACACAAAATTCATTAGGTTTTGCAGGATTAAGATTCGTTTTTTGTCCTTTAGAAAATACGTTTAAAACTTTTCTTGTATTTTCAATTGTTGAGTTTGAAAATCGATTAAAAGCAATTTCTAATTGCGAATCATAATTCCAAGATAAAATTTTAAGATTCCCGGGAAGTTCAGATAAATTATCTAATATTGAAGCAAAAAAGCTGTCATATCTATTATCAAATTTTTTTGTCTGCAAATACAAAAAAAAACAGGATAAAATAATTTTCAGCCTTTTTAGATTTTCGTAATCTTCTTTAAGATGAAGTTTTTTTGCAAAAGTATCAATACTTGTATGTTTTTCAGATTCTTTTTTTAGCCATACAATATCATTATGAAATTTCAATATATATTCAGAATTATTCTTGAGCTCTTCGTGTTGTGAAAGATAATTGTTGATAATATTGTCTTTATATATAATTGAACTATTAGGATGACTGTTGTTTAATATGCTAGGGTTAAATTCTTCAGAAAAATCATTCAGAGCATTTGGAATATCTTTTACAATTGGTAAAGCATTATAACTTGCTCCAGCTCCTAATAAATAAGTAATGTTTTTAGCCATTTAAAACTCCTTTTTAACAGTCACGCTATTTGCTTGCGCTGTAGGAAACACTAATAAATCTGCAATGTTTACATGTGGAGGTCTTGAAACTGCGAAATAAATTATTTCTGCAATGTCCTTTGCTTGTAGCGCTTTAAAACCTTTATAAACATTATCTGCAATAGCATCGCCTTTAAAACGAACCTGAGAAAATTCGGTTTCAACCATACCAGGATTTATTGAACCTACTTTAATTCCGTAAGGATTTAAATCTATACGCATACCTTCGGTAATAGCTAAAACAGCATGTTTACTGGCGCAATACACATTGCCTTTTGGGTAGACTTCTTTACCTGCCGATGAGCCAATATTTATTATATGTCCAGATTTTTGCTCCGTCATTTGCGGAATGATAGCTTTACTAACATAAAGTAATCCTTTTACATTAATATCCATCATAGCATCCCAATCATCTGTATCGCCTTCATTTATAGGGTCTAAACCATGTGCATTTCCAGCATTATTAATTAGAATATCTATATTTTTAAATTTAGACGGAATGGACTCAATGGCTTCAAACGTTTCTTTTTTATTTCGAATATCAAAATTCAAAATATGCACATTAGTTAAACGTTCTAGAGCTTTGTGTATCGTATTTAAACGCTCTAGTCGCCTACCGCATAGTATTAAATTTATACCTTGTTTAGCAAATTCATAAGCGGTAGCTTCTCCAATACCACTTGTAGCTCCAGTAATTAGGGCAGTTTTAGTCATTTTATATATTTTTAGACTTTAATGGGTTTAAATTCATCTATAAAAATACTTAAAGCAAAATAAAAAACTAATACTTTGATTATTAAGTTATAATAAAATACATTTAAGATAAACTTATCATAATTATTCGTTAAACACCGAAACCGTGGAGTTTAGCTAGTTTTTTTAACCAATTTTTAACATGGTATCAATAAAAATTTTAACAATTTGCAATGCTCAAATAAGGACAGTATATTCGAGCTTTTAATTAAATAAAAAATGATGGAAGAAACAGGGACAATTGATATTAAGACCATTAACGAGAAAATTGAAAAAGAAAGTGCTTTTGTCGATTTACTGATGCTTGAGATGAATAAAGTCATCGTTGGACAAAAACACATGGTTGAGCGTTTACTTATTGGTTTACTGGGGCAAGGACATATTTTGTTAGAAGGTGTACCAGGATTAGCAAAAACCTTAGCGATAAACACGCTAGCACAAGCTGTAGACGGTAGTTTTAGTAGAATACAGTTCACACCAGATTTATTGCCTGCAGATGTTACAGGAACCTTAATTTACAATATGAAGGTTAATGATTTCTCAATAAAAAAAGGGCCAATTTTCGCAAATTTTGTTTTGGCCGATGAGATTAACAGAGCACCTGCAAAAGTACAGTCGGCTTTATTAGAAGCCATGCAGGAAAAACAAGTTACTATTGGCGATGAAACCTTTACTCTAGACAAACCGTTTTTAGTAATGGCAACTCAAAACCCAGTGGAGCAAGAAGGAACTTACCCGTTACCAGAAGCACAGGTAGACCGTTTTATGTTGAAAACAGTTATTGACTATCCTAAAATTGCCGAAGAGCAATTAATAATGAGAGCCAATATGAAAGGTTCTTGGGAAAAAGTAAATCCTGTAGTTTCTATCGAGCAAATATTAAATGCACAAAAAGCGGTAAGAGATGTTTATATGGATGAAAAAATTGAAAAATACATCCTTGACATTATTTTTGCTACGCGCTATCCTGAAAAATATAAACTAGCCGATTTAAAACCACTTATTTCTTTTGGAGCGTCGCCTCGTGGAAGTATTAATTTAGGAACAGCGGCAAAATGTTACGCTTTTATTAAACGCCGTGGTTATGTAATTCCTGAAGATGTTCGTGCTGTTGTATATGATGTATTACGTCATAGAATTGGTATTACTTATGAGGCAGAAGCAGAAAATGTAACTACAGTAGATATCATCAATAAAATAGTAAACGAAATAGAAGTACCTTAATTAGTTTGCAGTATTCAGTAGCTGTAGGCAGTTCAACTGTTTTACTAAATTACTGAATATTTTTTCACTGAGAACTGAGACTGAAAACTGTTTACTGAAAAGATGGATACTAAAGAATTACTAAAAAAAGTACGTAAAATTGAGATTAAGACACGTAGGTTGTCTGATCATATTTTTGGAGGCGAATACCATTCTACCTTCAAAGGTCGTGGTATGACTTTTAGTGAAGTGCGTCAATATCAATTTGGTGATGATGTACGTAATATAGATTGGAATGTAACCGCACGCTACAACGAACCTTTTGTTAAGGTTTTTGAAGAAGAACGTGAACTTACCATGATGCTTATGGTAGATGTTTCTGGTTCTGAATTGTTTGGTACTAGTCAGCAATTCAAAAACGAAGTCGTTACAGAAATTGCAGCAACTTTAGCATTTTCGGCAACTCAAAACAATGATAAAATAGGTCTGATTTTATTTTCAGATAAGATTGAATTATATATTCCGCCTAAAAAAGGGCGCTCTCATGTACTTCGAATCATTAGAGAATTAATAGAATTTGAACCAGAAGGCAAACAAACCAATTTAGCAGAAGCTTTGAAATTCATGCAAAACGTCATGAAGAAAAAAGCAATTGTTTTTGTGCTTTCTGATTTTATTGCAGACGATTACAACCAAACCATGAAAATAGTTTCAGGAAAGCACGATGTAACAGGAATTCGTGTTTATGATAAACATGAGGAATCTATTCCAAATTTAGGGATGGTACAAATGCAAGATGAAGAAACAGGTGAGTTAATGTTGGTAAATACATCCTCAAAAAAAATAAGGCTTAATTACAGTAAGTTTTACAATGAAAAAGTTAATTACTACAAAGAAAGTTTTACTAAATCTGGAGCAGGCGTTATCAATTGTCGTGTAGATGAGAGTTATGTAAAAAAACTATTAGGATATTTTAAACGTCGTGGGTAATAAGTCAAGTACGGAGTGCGAAGTTAGAAGCACGAAGAAATTGAATATGAAAAAAGAAATATTAAAAATAAATCGAACTATAACTTCAAGCTTCAGGCTTCAGGCTTCAGGCTTCATATCTTTTGTCTTTTGTCTCCTTTCTTTTGTTTCTTTTGCTCAAGTTACTTCATCTATTGATTCTACATCCATAAAAATAGGTGAACAAATTACTTATAATATTCAAGTAGAAACCGATACAACAAGTTTAGTGGTTTTTCCTGAAGGGCAAACATTTTCGCCTTTAGAAATGATTGAATCCTACGAAATAGATACCACAAAAAATAACGATAGATACAACCTAGTAAAAAAGTATGGCTTAACACAATTCGATTCTGGAGCTTACACCATCCCAAGACAAAAAATTATTATTGGTGATAAAACGTTTTTTACCGATTCTTTAAAAGTTGAGGTTAATAATGTTGTTATAGATACAACTAAACAAGGACTTTATGATATTAAGCCTATAATTTCTGTAAAAAAATCAGGTAGTAATTGGTGGAAATATTTACTAATCACACTTTTAATAATTGGTGCTTTAGCGTTTTTAATGTATTGGTTTATATGGCGAAAAAAACCATTAACGGAAGAGGAACAAATTGCATTATTGCCACCATACGACAGAGCAAAACTAGCTTTAAAAAAGTTAGATGAAAGTCATTATTTAGAAAATGAAAATTTAAAAGACTACTATTCAGACTTAACATTTATTATTAGAAAATATCTTGATGAAAAGGTCTATGATCGGGCTTTAGAAAGCACAACAGATGAATTAATAAACAGACTTAATTTACTTAAAGAAGGCAATCAAGTAGATATAAGTAAAGAGGATATTAAGAATTTAGAAAGTATCTTAAAACGAGCTGATTTAGTAAAATTCGCCAAATCTGCACCAGATATTGAACTTGCTAAAATAGACCGAAATACTATTGATATTGAAATAGATCATGTAAAAGAAGCGTTGCCAGAGCCAACAGAAGAAGAAAAGCTTTTAGACCAACAATATAGAGAAGAACAAGAGCGTAAAAAGAAACGTAAAAAAGTATGGATAACCATTGGTATTAGTCTCTTTTTGCTTCTAGCAACCATAACAGGGCTTTCTATAAAATATGGTTTTGATTTTGTAAAAGACACCATTATTGGGCACGATAGTAAAGAATTACTAGAAGGCGATTGGGTGAATAGTGAATATGGTTTCCCGCCAGTAAGTATTTCAACACCTAAGGTTTTAAAACGCTTCGATTTGCCAATTCCTGATGAATTAAAAGCGTCAATGAATATGACAACATTCATGTATGGTACTTTATTAGATGAGTTTAGTGTAGCTGTTAGCACAGCATCTTACAAGCAAGCACCGAAAGATGGTATTGATTTAGAAAAATCTATAGAAGGAAGTTTAAAAGGTATTGAAGCTCAGGGTGCCAAAGATATTGTAACATTAACAGATAAGTTTACAACGCCAAATGGCGCCGAAGGAGTAAAAACCTATGGAACACTAAAGGTTGATATACTTGAAACTGGTAATTTTGTTGAAGTTAATTATATCTTGTTGCATTTTACTTCAGAAAATGTATTGCAACAAATTGTTATTACCTATCCTAAAGATGATAGTTACGCAGACCAAACCGTAGAGCGTATTTTAAATTCTATTGAACTTAAAAAAGATGATGTATAATGTTTGAAGGCATTGAGTTTGTAAATAAAGAATTTTTCTGGTTGCTATTGGCACTACCTTTAGCCATACTTTGGTATGTTTTTAAGCACAAAAAGCAAACGGCAGAACTAAAAATATCTAGTTTAAAAGGGTTTAAAATCACCAATTCTTGGTTACCAAAGTTAAAACATCTATTATTTGCTTTACGTTTAATAGCATTAGCTTTACTAATTACAGCTTTGGCAAGACCGCAATCTGTAGATGTTTCAACACGAACAAAAACAACTCGCGGAATAGATATTGTTATGGCAATAGATGTATCAGCAAGTATGTTGGCAAAAGATTTATCGCCAAACAGGTTAGAAGCATTAAAAGATGTAGCATCCGATTTTATAAAAGGAAGACCTAACGATCGTATTGGATTGGTAGAGTATGCTGGGGAAAGTTACACTAAAACACCCATTACGAGCGATAAAGCTATTGTGTTGAGGTCTTTAGCAAGTATCAAGTACAACACCATTATTGAAGGTGGTACTGCTATTGGTATGGGTTTAGCAACATCGGTAAACAGATTAAAAGACAGTAAAGCAACCAGCAAGGTTATTATTTTACTTACCGATGGTGTAAATAATTCAGGGTTTATAGATCCAAAAATTGCAAGCGAATTAGCTATTGAATATGGTATTAAAGTTTACACTATTGGTTTAGGGACAAATGGTATGGCTTTATCTCCAATTGCTATTTTACCTAACGGAAATTTTCAATATGGTAGAATACAAGTAGAAATTGATGAAGAGTTGCTTAAAGAAATAGCCGATGTTACTGGAGGCAAATATTTTAGAGCTACAAACAATAAAAAGCTGGAAGAAATATATAACGAAATTAATAAACTAGAGAAAACCGAAATAGAAGAGTTTAAGTTTTATAATTACGAAGAAAAGTATCGTCCGTTAGTAATTTTAGCAGGTTTATTATTGCTTTTAGAATTGCTGTTGCGTAATACAATTTTTAGAAGTTTTATATAATGAGTTTTTTATTTCCGCGAAAAAGGAAATCTTAAAAAAGAATTTACAAACTGTTTACTGAGACTGTAAACTGAATACTGGAAAAAATGTATCAATTAGAAGAAAAAATATGGTTTTGGGCTTTGGGTATTATTCCTGTAATAGCACTTCTCTTTTTGGTGCTTCAATTCTGGAAATATAAAGCGCAAAATAAATTTGCAGACAAACAGTTGCTTAAAAGATTAAGCCCTAATAGGTCGTTGTTTAAGTCGGTTTTAAAAATCATAGTTTTAAGTTTAGCTTTTCTTTGTTTAACAATAGCTTTGGTGAACCCTAAAATAGGTACAAAGTTCGAAACAGTAAAACGCGAAGGTGTTGATATTGTTTTTGCCGTAGATGTTTCTAAAAGTATGTTGGCCGAAGATATAGCACCAAATCGATTAGAAAAATCTAAACAACTTGTTACACAAATCATAAATAATTTGGCAAGCGACCGTGTAGGTATCATTGCTTACGCAGGAAAAGCATTTCCGCAATTACCAATAACAACAGATTATGCCTCGGCTAAAATGTTTTTACAAAATATGAATACCGATATGTTGTCATCGCAAGGAACTGCAATAAACGAAGCTATTAAATTGGCAACGACTTATTTTGATGATGAAGAACAAACCAATCGTGTACTTATTATCATTTCAGATGGAGAAGACCATAGTGAAGAAGCTGCCGCTGTTGCAGAAGAAGCTCATCAAGATGGCATTAGAATTTTCACAATTGGTGTTGGTGATGTAAAAGGAGGTCCAATTCCAGAAAAAAGGAACGGGATTGTTCTAAGTTATAAAAAAGATAGCCAAGGCGAAACGGTGATTACCAAATTAAATGAGGAAACGCTTAAAAACATTGCAGATGAAGCCAATGGCGCATATATAAATGGAAAAAACACAAATGATGTGGTAGAGAATATTAGAGAAATTTTAAACACCATGGACAAAACTGAGTTCGAAGCAAAACAGTTTGCAGATTTTAAAGATCAGTTTCAATGGTTTTTAGGATTTGGTATTTTCTTTTTACTATTAGATGTTTTCTTATTAGAACGAAAAACAGCATGGTTAAAAAAGCTGAATTTATTCAATGAAAATATTTAACATTTATATTTTTTTTAACGAATATAAATACATGGTTTTATAATTTTAGAATGAAAATAAAACTGATTTTAAGTTTAAAAATGAAACAGATTATAACTTTTATTATAGCATTCATATCTGTGTTTTCTTTTGCACAAGAGAAAGACAAAGCAGAATTATTAGCTTTAAAAAAAGCCAATAATTATGTTTACGAAGGAAATGCTTTAGCTGAGGAAGACAATTTTATTTCAGCTGAAATGGAATATAGAAAAGCTATTTCAGAAAACCCTACAACAATTACAGGAACCTACAATCTAGGAACCACTTATATTGGTAAAGGTAATTTTGATGAAGCTTTGTATAGACTTGAAGAAGCTACAAAAACAGCGACTTCAAAAACAGAAAAGCACAAGGCATTTCATAACATAGGTAATATTTTAATGCAAAATAAAAAATGTAAAGAAGCTGTTGAAGCTTATAAAAACGCATTAAGAAATAACCCAACCGACGATGAAACCAGATACAATTTGGGTCTAGCAAAAATTTGTGCAGAACAACAACAAGACCAAGAAGATCAAAATAAAGACGAGAATAAAGAGGATAAAAAGGACGATAATAAGGAGAACGAAGACGAAAAAGAGAATCAGGACAATAAAGATAAAGAGGGCGATAAAGAAGAAGATAAGAAAGACGAAGGCGATCAGGAAAAGAAGGAAGGTGATGATGAGAAAGATGAAGAAGGCAAACCTAAAGATGAAAAAGAAGGTAAAGGTGATGAAGAAAAGAAGAAAGACCAACAAAAGCCAAAACCGCAACCAGGACAATTATCGCCACAACAAATAAAGAATTTGTTAGAAGCCATGAATAATCAAGAACAAAAGGTTCAAGAAAAAATGAATGCAGAAAAGCAAAAAGGCGTAAAAATAAAAACGGATAAAGATTGGTAGTAACGTTAGAAGATTGAAGTAGGAAGTATGAAGTTTATAAAACACATATCAATAATTGTAATATTGCTTGTTTCAAGTATGGCTTTTGCTCAAGTAAAATTTGAAGCGAAAGCAAGCAAACAAAAACTTGGGGTAAACGAGCGTTTACGTATAGATTTTGAGATGAATAAAGATGGCGATAATTTTAATCCGCCAGATTTTTCAAATTTTACAGTTGTTGGTGGTCCAAATCAATCGGTTAGTAATTCTTGGATTAATGGGGTTCGCTCTTACAAAAAAACGTATAGCTATTTTTTAGCACCAAAACAACGCGGAAACTTTACAATCTCGCAAGCATCCATAACTATTGATGGAGAAACCTATAAAACCACACCGTTAAAAATTGAAGTTACTGCAGCAGTAGATATCCCAAAAGATCCTAATAATCCTAATTATTTAGCATCAGAAAATATTCATTTAGTAGCTGAGGTTTCAAAAACAAATCCGTATCTAAATGAAGCTATTACTGTAGTATATAAATTATATGTTTCACCTAAAATAGCGGTTGATAACTGGAACGAAATCGATAGTCCTAGATATAATGATTTTTGGAGTCAGAATATAAATACACAAGGACAAAAAGTTCAAAATGGAACATATAATGGTGAAGATTATAGGTTTTTAGTTTTAAGAAAAACAGTTCTGTATCCTCAAAAAACAGGAAAACTAAATATCGAGCCTTTAAGCTTAGATATTGCTATGCGAGTTCCAACAAACAGACGTGATATTTTTGGAAGCCTTTTAATGACTCGTGTTAATAGAACCGTTTCTGCTGGTAATAAAACAATAAATGTAAAACCTTTACCAGAAGCAGGTAAACCGTTGGACTTTACAGGTGCAGTGGGTGAGTTTAATTTTGATGTTATTCCATCAAAAACACAATTGGATGCCACAGAGTCTCTACAACTTAAAGTAGCTGTTAGAGGAAATGGTAATTTAAAACTGTTTAAACTACCCAAGGTTTCATTACCAAGTTCTTTAGAGGTTTATGAGCCAGAGCACAACGAGAATGTAAAAACTAATTTAGGAGGTATGCAAGGAAGTATTTCCGATAGTTATACTGTTGTACCGCAATACAAGGGTAAATACCCAATACCAAGTATTTCTTTTTCGTATTTCGATTTAAAAACCGAAACGTACAAACGTTTATCATCCGATGAAATAGTTATTAACGTTTTAAACGGACCAACAAATACTTCAGATACTGAAAGTACAAACATCACAAACCCAAATAAACAAGCTATAGTTTTTAATAACGATCAGTTTGCTTTTATTAAAACCAAAACTAATTTTTCAGATATTAAACCTGATTATTTCTTTAAAACTAAGCTGTTTTGGAGTATGCTGTTATTGCCATTTTTAGCAATTCCTTTAGCAATAGTTATTCGAAATAAAAAAGCGAGTAGAGATGCAGATGTTTACGGAAACAGAATTAGAAAAGCAGATAAACTTGCTAGAAAATATTTAAGCAGTGCAAAAAAATCGTTAGGTAAAAAAGAAGCCTTTTATATTGCTCTTGAGAAAGCATTACATAACTATTTAAAAGCAAAATTACATATAGAAACTAGTGATTTAAGTAAAGAGAAAATCAATAATTTATTGAAAGAAAAGCAAGTTGATGATGAAGTTATAAAAGACTTTAAAAGTATTTTAGAAAATTGTGAATTGGCACGATATACACCTATTGATATTGTAACAATGCAAGAAGATTATGATAAAGCAGCAAAAACAATTTCTTTAATCGATAAACAAGCGCGTTAAGATGAAAAAGTTATTATACATATTTTCGTTGTTGTTAAGCTTAAGTGGGTTTGCTCAAAATCAATCTATTTTTGAAAAGGCTAACGCACTGTATAACCAAGGTAAATATGCTGAAGCAATAGATGGTTATAATGCTATTTTAGATACTGGTAAGCATTCCTCAGATTTATATTTTAATCTGGCTAATGCACATTATAAACTTAATAATATAGCTCCCAGTATTTTTTTCTATGAAAAAGCATTAAAATTAGCACCAAACGATGCCGACATTAAAAATAATATGGCATTTGCTAAAAATATGACTGTGGATGCTATTGATGTGATACCAAATGCAGGAATTTCAAAGTTATTAAATAATGCAACTCATATTATGTCTTTTGATGTCTGGGCTAAAACAACCATTGCATTAGTATTCTGTTTTGTTGTTTTGTTTTTAGTCTATTATTTTTCTTATTCAACTTTAAAAAAGCGTTTAGCATTTATAGGTAGTGTTGTTGCGTTAACATTACTAATATTAACTCTAGCGTTTACGTTTCATAAATATAATTTAGATAAAAAAGATAATCCAGCCATAGTGTTTGCACAGGAAAGTAAAGTAAAAAGTGACCCGAATACAAGAAGTGAAGAGTCGTTTAGATTGCATGAAGGAACTAAAGTACAGGTTTTAGAAACATACAACGATTGGTCAAAAATAAAACTCACAGATGGTAAAACAGGATGGTTAATAACAGAAGATATTAAAATGTTGAAAGATTTTTGATTATTCTTAAACAATACAATATATTTGTAACTTATTTTTTATAAAAAATGCCAAAAAGCCTAACTTCTATAATATTATCAGTCATTTTTATGATGTTTTTGGTAGCCCCAACGGTAATTTCTATTATAGATGACTCTGTTGATATTTCGGTATTTTATACTTCATCTGAAGAAGAGGAAAAAGGTATTGATAAAAATAAGGATGTAGAAGTTTTAGTTTATCACTTAAATACGATAGAATCTTGTTTTTTTTCTAATGAACAAGAAAGCCATACAGGATATTTTTTTAAAAACTATCCTAAACCTCATTTAAATCTAATATCTCCACCTCCAGAATTCATTTAATAATTTTTTAGGCCTGACGTATTAACGTCAAAAAAAGAAATTTTTTAAAAAATTAGTTTTTGAGGAATACCCTCAATAAGTAAATGAATTTATTTTATGTTTAAAACTATTAAAAAAGACTTACCAGCGAGTATAGTCGTATTTTTCGTTGCATTACCACTATGTTTAGGTATTGCATTAGCAAGTGGCGCGCCACTTTTTTCAGGATTAATTGCAGGAATTGTAGGAGGTATAATTGTAGGGGCTTTAAGTGGTTCTAATATTGGAGTTAGTGGTCCTGCAGCAGGATTAGCAGCTATTGTACTAGCTGCGATAGGAACCTTAGGAGGTTACCAAAATTTCTTAGTAGCTGTTGTTTTAGGAGGTGTTATTCAAATTATCTTTGGAGTATTAAAAGCTGGGGTTATTGGTTACTATTTCCCTTCATCTGTTATTAAAGGCATGCTTACTGGTATTGGTATTATAATTATTTTAAAACAAATACCACATTTTTTTGGGTATGATCCAGATCCAGAAGGAGATTTTGCCTTTTTTCAAGTAGATGGACAAAACACATTTTCTGAAATATTTGATACAATAAACCATATTACACTTGGTTCTGCTTTGGTAGGAATTGTAGGTTTAGGAATTCTTATATTATGGGATAGAGTGCTATCAAAGAAAGCTAAAATATTTCAGCTTATTCAAGGGCCTTTAGTGGCTGTAGTATTTGGGATTATTTTCTATGTTTTAACAAATTCTCATGATACTTTAGCCATAGCAGAATCTCACTTAGTGAGTGTTCCTGTTCCAGAAGATACTGCCTCATTTTTTGCACAATTTAGTTTTCCAAATTTTGCAGTTATAACAAATCCAGAAATTTGGGTTGTGGCATTTACCATTGCGTTGGTAGCCAGTTTAGAAACACTTTTATGTGTAGAAGCTACTGATAAGTTAGACCCTCATAAAAATGTTACACCAACAAATAGAGAGTTACTAGCACAAGGAACAGGAAATATTATTTCTGGAATGATTGGAGGGTTGCCAATTACACAAGTAATTGTTCGTAGTTCTGCTAATATCCAATCTGGAGGAGAATCTAAAATGTCTGCTATAATTCACGGTTTCTTTTTATTAATCTCGGTAATATTAATACCAAGATTATTAAATATGATTCCTTTATCTGTTTTAGCAGCAATTCTTCTAGTTGTTGGATATAAACTAGCAAAACCATCATTATTCAAAAAAATGTATGATTTAGGATGGAAACAGTTTATTCCATTTACTGTTACTGTTTTAGGAATTGTATTTATCGATTTATTATACGGAATTGGTCTGGGCTTAGGAGTTGGTATAATAGTTATTTTACTTAAAAGCTACCAGAACTCTCATTTCCTTCATATAGAAGATAAAAGTAATGGTAAGCATAAAATAAAAATGACCCTTGCAGAAGAAGTTACCTTTTTTAACAAGGGAGCTATTTTAAAGGAGTTAGACAGCTTGCCAAGAGACACTTATTTAGAGCTTGATCTTTTAAAAACAAGATACTTAGATAACGATATTATAGAAATTCTTGAAGATTTTCTATTTAAGGCAAAAGAACGTAATATAGATATCAAGTTAGTATCTAAACGAGGTGTTGAAGAGAATCCTGAAAGTTTTATTAAATTCTTTAGGGAAAGACCAAAATCTAGTTTAAGCTTAAGTTAAAACATTATGAAAAACAATAAGCATAAAATATTAGTACTATCAGATTTAAAATCATCTGATAGTACTATGTTAAAAAACACAGTAAGTCTTGCTAAAATAATTGATGCTGATATAGATTTTTTATGCATTAAGAAGCCAACAGAAGTTGTTAAAAAAGAAAATCAACTCTCTGCAATGCGAACTATAAATCAAGAGCATTTTTCAACAAAAAAACAAATTAAAAGTTTGTTAAATCCAATAAATAAGGCTTACAACACTAATATAAACTATACATTGCGGTACGGTAATGTAAAGAACGAAATAGCAAATTATATAGAAAGCTATCAACCAGACATTGTAGTTTTAGGTAAAAGAAAATCTAAATTATTAAGTGTTATGGGAGATAATATTCTAAAACATGTATTTAAACAACACAGTGGAACCATTATGATTTCTGGCGAAGAAAATGTTTTGGAACCAAATAATGATTTAACTTTAGGGTTGTTTAACGATGCAAATGGTTCGTTTCATTTCGCAGACAATTTAATAAAGCATACACAAAAACCTTTAAAGGCATTCAAAATTGTTAAGAATCCAGATAACGTTACATCAACAAACATTGATGATAAAAAAACTATAGAATATGTTTTTGAAGAGAATGATAATGTTTTTAAAAACCTTTCTAACTATTTATTAAAAAACAACGTAAATCTGTTGTGTATAAATAGAAAAAGCAAAAAACTTAAAAAGACAAATAAAAACTTAAAAAACGTTATTAATAACCTTAATGTATCTTTGTTTTTAACCACAGAACAAAACCTAAAATATCAATAAAAAATAACATAAACAGAAAATATTATGAAAGCACATACTAAAGAAACTCAAGCAACTATGACTCCAGAAAAATCGTTGCGGTTTCTAAAAGAAGGCAATGTAAGATTTCAAAATAATTTAAAAGCTAACAGAAACTTATTAGAGCAAGTAAACGACACTAAAGAAGGACAATTTCCTTTTGCAACCATTTTAAGTTGTATAGATTCTAGAGTGTCTGCAGAACTAGTCTTCGATCAAGGTTTAGGAGACATTTTTAGTGTAAGAATTGCAGGAAACTTTGTAAATGAAGATATTCTTGGAAGTATGGAATTTGCTTGTAAGCTTGCCGGAACAAAACTAATTGTAGTTTTAGGTCATACAAGTTGCGGAGCTGTTAAAGGCGCTTGCGATCATGCAAAAATGGGTAATTTAACAAAACTTATTGAAAAAATTACACCTGCAGTAAACGCGGTTTCTGAGCCTAAAGATGAAAATCTTAGAAATTCTAAAAATTTAGAGTTTGTTGATAATGTATCAAAAAAGAATGTGGAGTTAACCATAGAAAGAATTCATGAAGAAAGTCCAATTCTTTCAGAAATGGAGAAAAAAGGCGAAATAAAAATAATTGGTGCGATGTATAATATACATACCGGAGTGGTTGAGTTCTACGAATAAACAGCAATAATGAATTACAAAAAACATTTGGCAGCATTAATAATAACATTGATGCTGCCATTTTTTTCAACAAGTCAAGATAGTAATTTAGGTAATTGGTTAATTTATTTTGGTAACAAAAAATTTAATCAAAAATGGAACTTGCATCATGAGGTGCAATACAGAAATTATAATGCCATTGGAGACTTAGAGCAATTGCTTTTAAGATCGGGTCTGGGTTACACATTTAACGAAGGGAAAAACAATTTTTTATTAGGCTATGGCTATATTTTATCTGAAAATTATGTAGGTAATACAGATGAAAAAATTTCGGTAAATGAACATAGAATTTATCAGCAATTTATATCAACACAAAATATTGGTAGTGTACAAATAGGTCATCGTTACAGATTTGAGCAGCGTTTTGTTGAAGAAGATTTCAAGATGAGGTTTAGATATTTTTTAAGCATGAAAGTGCCTTTATGTAAAAAAGAAAACCAGGAAAGTAAATATTACTTATCTGCATACAACGAAATATTTTTAAACACAAAATCATCTATTTTCGATAGAAACAGGCTTTATGGAGGTATTGGTTACAACATTAATAAAAATGTTAGAATAGAAGCAGGTTATATGAACCAGTTTTTTGAAACTTCTGGTAGAGATCAAATTAATCTCATAACCTTTGTAAACTTTTAAAATAGTAAACAAATGTTAAAAAGCCTATACTTTTCAGTAATGGCTTTTTTTTTGGCTAAAGATGAGTTAAATTAGGACAACTAAATAAATCAGGTATGAAAAATTTTTTTTCAAATATAAAAGGTGATGCTTTTGGTGGTATTACTGCAGGTATTGTAGCATTACCATTGGCATTAGCATTTGGTGTATCTTCTGGATTAGGACCAAGTGCCGGATTATATGGTGCTATTTTTATTAGTTTTTTCGCTGCGCTTTTTGGAGGTACTAATACCCAAATATCTGGTCCTACTGCTCCAATGACAGCAGTAAGTATGGTAATTATTGCGGGAATAATTGCAGCTAACGATGGCAGTGTTGAAAAAGCTCTACCAGCCATTTTAACAGTCTTTCTTTTAGCAGGGTTAATACAAATAGGTTTAGGTCTTATAGGTCTAGGTAAATATATTCGTTATATACCATACCCAGTGGTTTCTGGATTCATGACTGCAATCGGTGTAATTATCTTGGTTACTCAAATTTTACCAATGTTAGGTTACTACCCTAAAGAGGATATGGATTATGTAAACCAATTTAAACCACAAGCAGAGGAAGTTATTCTAGAAAACATTTTAAAAGAAGAAGCAGGAGAAGGTATTTTGGTTTTAGAAGATTTTAAAGAAACTATCAATAGAGCCGAAAAAGTAACAGAGGCAGACATTTTAAAAGAATCTACTACACTTGCGGGTAAAGATGCATCAGGTGTTATAGGGGCTTTAAAAGTATTACCTCGTGCTTTACAAAATATTAATTGGCTAGAAATTATCCTAGCCTTAGGAACTATTTTTATTATTTATGGTTTCAAGCGGATAACAACTAAAATACCAAGTACCCTTGTAGCACTTATTGTTATGTCTGCTGTTGCAATTTTAGCAGGATTAGATTATAGACCAATTCCAGAAATACCACAAGGCTTACCAGAATTAAAGACTGAAATTTTCACTCAGTTTAGCTTAGGAAGTATTACGCCTTATGTTTTTACAGCATTAACGCTATCGCTTTTAGGAGCAATAGACTCCTTACTAACTAGTGTTGTGGCAGATAATATGACTAAAACTAAACATAAGCCTAATAAAGAATTAGTAGGACAAGGAATAGGAAATAGTATTGCATCACTATTTGGTGGAATACCGGGAGCAGGAGCAACTATTAGAACAGTAGTAAATATTAATTCTGGTGGTAAAACCAGATTATCAGGTATGATTGCAGGTGTTTTACTTTTTATAATTTTACTTGCATTAGCACCTTTAGCATCTAAAATACCGGCTGCAGTGTTAGCAGGAATCTTAATTACAGTAGGTATTGGTGTTATGGATTATAAAGGCTTAAAAGCAATACCTTACTTGCCTAAAGATGTTAAGATAGGGCCTTTAAAATTTAGTATGGAAGTAGTAATAATGCTTACTGTTCTTGGGTTGTCAACGTTCTGGAACCTTGTGTACGCTGTTGGTATTGGATTGGTGATTGCTTCATTAATGTTTATGAAGAAAATAGGAGATTTAACTGCCGAACGTTCAGATGTTAAAGCATTAAAAGAAGAAGCTTGGAAAGATGAAATAGGATTTCCAGATAATCTAAAAGAAGAAGTGTTTATAAAACACATTAAAGGACCTCTATTTTTTGGGTCTACAAGTGATTTTCAGGCATTGTCAAAACAAATTCCAGATACAGCAACTACGGTTATTATACGTTTAGGCAGAATGCAATATATGGATCAATCTGGATTATATGCTATGGAAGATGTGCTACAAGACCTCAGTAATAAGAATATTGAAGTACTTTTTGTAGGCCTCTTAGATCAACCCAAATATATGATGGAACGTATAGATATTATACCAGATTTAATACCTAGAGAACATATCTTCGAAACATTTAAAGAATGTTTAATGTGGGTTAAGGACAATGTAAAGGATATTTATTAATATTTAGTTATGCTTCGTTTTCAGAGGGAGGATTATCTTCTTTAGAAGTTAAAAGATTTGGAAATATTGTAGGTACTAAAGATTTTACAGGTTTGTAGAGTGCAGATTCTTCTATATTTCCTTCATCAATAAACGTAATGGTACTATTCATTTTATCAAAAATATTTAAAACTACACTCAAAATAAGTGCAATTTTTAAAGCACCAAAGGCAGCGCCAAGTAATTTATTTATTATTCCTAGAGCAGCAAAATCTGCTAATTTGGTTAATGCTTTTCCTGCAAGTCCTATGGCCAAAACTATGATTACAAAGGTTATAGCAAAAGCAGTAATATTAATGGTTTTCTCGTTCCATTCTGTTTTATTTTGTAAAAACTCAGCGGCAAAATTGCTAAAATGTATGGCACCATAAACACCTGCAACAAGAGCAATTAATGATGCAACTTCAACAAAAAGCCCTTTCATTAAACCACGAACTAGTCCAAATAAAATTAAAGCCCCTAAAACAATATCTATAACACTCATAATTGAAATAATTTAGGCAAATATAAATAATCCCATCTACAACTTGAATTCACTTTAATAAAACGCCCTTTTTTCCTTTCTATGTCACAAGAAAAAGATACCGTAACGAAGGCTATGCTTTATTTTTCTTTTTTTATATAGAGAAAAAAAATTATCATTTTATTTTAAACTAAATTCAAATCATAAATGGGATAATAGTCACACTTAGGTTTATTAACTTTGTAGCTTTAAAATTATTATGTCTAGAGACGAACAATTAAAAGAGCGCTGGGAATTGGTAGTTAAAAAACTATCCAATCAATTTGCCGATGGAGATACATTAGATCTTGATGCTATAATTTATTTAATAGGTGTGCAAGAATTAGGGCAATTAGAAAGAACTTTTAAAAAAGACCAAAAACTAGACCTTATGCATATTGCTATCTGCAAATTACTTACGCCTTATGGCTATTACCAGCTCGATTTTGTAGATAACGAAGGTTGGCCACATTATAGAACTCTTGAAAGTTTACCGCGTTTAAAAGCTGGTGAACAGAGTGTTTTAATGAAAGAAGCTATAGTAAATTACTTTTTAGAAACTGAGTATATATATTAATCGGTATCGAATTGATAATTCGGTCGTTACACCGAAATCTCGGGGTCGGGCTTTGCACTATAATCTTTTGCAAAAAGCAAAAGGATTTCCGTTGCAATCCCTAACGCAGTTATAGAAAAAATAGTAAATTTGCATTCATTTTTGAAATGACGTCATGATAGATAAGATAAAAGAACTTATAGCCGAAGCTGAAGCTTTTAAAGCCCAATCAAAAGAAGAGGTAGAGGCATTCCGTATAAAATATTTAGGTAAAAAAGGTTTGCTAAACGACTTTTTTGCTGAGTTTAAAAATGTAGCAAACGATCAAAAAAAAGAATTTGGTCAAACCATTAATAAACTTAAAAAAACAGCCGAAGATAAGGTAAGTGCTTTAAAAGAAGAGCTTGAAAGCAAAGAAGAAGTAAAAGGTGTTTATGGCGATTTATCGCGTCCAGGAGAACCTATTCAAATTGGTGCGCGCCACCCTATTTCTATTGTTAAAAATCAAATTATAGATATTTTTTCCCGTATTGGATTCAATGTAAGTGAAGGACCAGAAATTGAAGATGATTGGCACAATTTTACAGCCTTAAACTTACCAGAATATCATCCGGCTCGTGATATGCAGGATACGTTTTTTATTCAAACCAATCCGGATATTTTATTGCGTACACATACCAGTTCTGTGCAAGTACGTTATATGGAAAATAATAAACCGCCTATTCGTACAATCTCACCAGGTAGAGTGTATAGAAATGAAGCTATTTCGGCGCGTTCGCATTGTTTTTTCCACCAAGTAGAAGGTTTATATATAGATAAAGATGTAAGTTTTGCAGACTTAAAGCAAACACTACAACACTTTACAACTGAAATGTTTGGAAAAAGTAAAATACGTTTACGTCCGTCTTACTTCCCATTTACAGAACCAAGTGCTGAGGTTGATGTGTATTGGGGCTTAGAAACCGAAATTGATTACCGCATAACAAAGGGTACTGGTTGGTTAGAAATTATGGGTTGTGGTATGGTGGATCCAAACGTTTTAGAAAATTGTGGTATAGATTCTAAGGAATATTCTGGTTTCGCATTTGGTATGGGTATAGACCGTATTGCTATGTTATTACATCAAATTGGCGATATCCGATTATTAAGTGAAAACGATGTGCGTTTTTTAGAGCAGTTTAAATCTGCATTTTAGTTTTGAAAAAAGACATTGATATTCCAAAAGTAGAGGATGTTTACATTGCAGTTGTAAATGAGTATAATGACGTTTATAAAACTCAAGATTGGAATGCTTACATAATAAACAATAAAGATGTTGATTTAGAAATGGTTCTTATTGTTACAAGTGGTTATTCTAAAGAAAAAACAACATCTGTTTTCAGAAAAAAGCTAGACTCACTTCCTAAAAAAAGCTATGCTAAAATTGAATTGATACAAGAAGAATTATTTGCATTAAATAACACCTTTAAGGTTTCTTTTTTTGAAGGTAACCAAATGTTTGATAAAACATATTTGTTTAGAAAAAATACTATTAATTTTAAAGCGTTGCAAGCTATTCCTTTAATGAAGGTTAAAGGCGTGTTGGTTAAGTAGTATATTCCTGAAAAAGCAGTAGTCTCTTGGCAGATAAGCGTTAGGGATTGAACTATTATTGGAGCTCTTCGCAGAAAGCGACTAGCGAAAGCCCAAACTTTAAGTAACTCTATAAAAAATAAATCTTTGCTTATATAAGGAATTGATTAATCTAGTCTTTCAGTTAATTTTTTAAATACCTTTTTTGGGTCTTTATTCTCGTATAAAATTTCATAAACAGCATTTATAATAGGCAAGCGTGTTTTCTTTTTATTTCTTTCATTTAGTAAATGTGCACTTTTGGTAGCATAATACCCTTCTGCAATCATGCTCATTTCCATTTGCGCAGATTTTACGGTATAGCCTTTACCAATCATGTTGCCAAACATACGATTACGAGAAAACACAGAGTATCCTGTAACTAATAAGTCGCCTAAATATGCAGAATTATTAATATTACGTTTCATTTTATGCATCTTTTTAATAAAACGTTTCATCTCTCTAATGGCATTACTCATTAGCACACTCTGGAAATTATCTCCATAACCTAAACCATGTGCAATTCCAGCAGCAATAGCATAAATGTTTTTAAGCATTACAGCGTATTCTACGCCAATAATATCGTCACTAATTTTAGTTTTAATATAATCGCTGGATAAATTTTTTGCAATTTCTTTAGCTTTTTGAGCATCAGAACATGAAATGGTTAAATACGACAAACGCTCTAAAGCTACTTCTTCTGCATGACACGGGCCCGCAATAACAGCAATATTATTAAAAGGTACTTGGTATATATTATGAAAATGTTCGCCAACCAGCAAACCGCTCTCTGGCATAATACCTTTAACAGCCGAAACAATAATTTTATTAGAAATATCTATAGACAGTTTTTCTAATTCACTATGCATAAAAGCAGAAGGAATGGCAAAAATTAAAACATCAGCATAATTTGCGATTTCATTTATATCATTACTTAACTTCAATTGCTCTAAATGAAATTCAACCGAACTTAAATAATTAGGGTTGTGTTGTTCTTTTAATAAATGTTCTTTGGTGTAAACACTTCTCATATACCAACCAATTTCATCTAAGTTTTCACAAAGCATTTTCACTATTGCAGTTGCCCAACTTCCTGCTCCAAAAACCGCATATTTTAAAGGTTTATCCATAAATATTTAGAATAGTTTACAATTTCAAAAATACGCAAAATATCGCTTATAGATAAGTCAATAAACTATTAAGAAATCTTTTTTGGCACGCGTTTTGAAACCACTAAATATAGAAACCCTAAAATGTTTGATTATGAAGACTCTAAAATTACTTTCAGGCTTTGCTTTAATAGCAACATTATTTACATCGTGTTACACAGAAGTGTTAGTTGATGATTATTATGATGATGTACCTCCAATTTCGTTAAATCAATTATTAAGCTCTCATGAGTTATGGTATGTAGATATTAATTCAACCTCAGGTTATGGTGAAACACCGTTTTTACAAAAGGCATTTACAATTTCGTTTAGAAATGGTGTTGTTTATGCAAATAACAACATAGTTGGATTAGGCGATAACGGATACGGTTTTGGTATTGATGTTGGCGAATATGATGCTTATGATATGATTTTAGATGTTTACCATGATATTGATGGGTTTTCAACCTTTGATGTATATCAAATAGACAGTAATACTATAGAACTTTACAACCCTAATAATGATACGTCGTACTTTTTAGATGGGTATCAACGAAGTAATTTTGATTACGACTTTGTATTCTATGATAATATTCATTATTTCTTACAAGAGTATGAAGCTTGGGAAAAAACATACACAAGTGATTTTGGGGCATTAAATGAATTTGATAACGAAAACTATTTACAATTTTTAGCAGGTGGAAACGATTCAACTTTTAGAAGTTCGCAAGACATAGATGTTAGTAATCCAAGTAATATATATTGGGATTATACAGGAGTTTATGGAGTAGGTGATGTTAGTAATAATATGTATTTAAAAACTTTAACATTAGATTATGATTTCTTTGACAATGAATACTTCGAAATGAGCGTTATAAATGATGGAAAGATAGAGTTGTTTCATCCAGCATCTGAAACTATTTACGAATTTGAAGGTAGAGGATACATACAGTTCTTAAAAACAGGAAACACAAAAGGCAAAGAAACAACAACAAAAGATAAAAAACGTAAGTTTAGAAAAGATAAAGTAGAAAACCCTAGAGAAAACACAAGGGTGAAATAAAAATTTTGGTTGGTTATTTAGTTTAGAAACCGTTTAAAGTATTGTGCTTTAGGCGGTTTCTTTTTGTAATAAAAATGTATCTTTGATTATGTGACTTTTTATTTTTTCTGTGTCAAATATTATGTAAGTTTAGCATATCTAAATATTACAATTTAAATAAATATTAACTTAAAAATACAATAAACTATGGGACTATTTTCATTTATTAAAAACGCAGGAGCAAAAGTATTCGGAATCGGAAAAACAGATGCAGAAGAAGCTGCAGAAGCTGCTGCTGCAGAATTAAAACTAGAAGAAGCTGCTGCAAGAAAACTTGAAGGAACTATAAAAGATTTACAATTACAAGTAGAAGATTTAAATGTATTTATTGATGATGACGCTGCTACAATCTCCGGTAAAGCATACGACCAAGCTACTAAGGAAAAAGTAATTTTAGTGGTTGGAAACTCTAATGGTATTGCAACTGTTGATGATCAAATGACAGTTGAGCACGTAGAGCCAGAAGCACAATTTCATACTGTAGTAAGTGGAGACACTTTAGGGAAAATTGCAAAGAAATATTATGGTAATGCAATGAAATACCCAGTTATTTTTGAAGCAAATAAACCAATGCTTACTCATCCTGATAAAATTTATCCAGGACAAGTATTACGTATTCCTGCCTTAGACTAGTAAACCTATTATATACTATGTTATGGAAAAGCCAACTTTTAAAAGTTGGCTTTTTTATTTCAAGCTATTCATTTATAAAAATTCATCTCGTCTAAATATTCCCAAACAAATTCAGGTAGCATAGGTCTTACATTTTTACCTGCTTTTATCGCATTTCGAATAAATGTAGAAGATAGTTGCATGATAGGCGCATTAACAGTATGTATTTTTTCATGACCATCAAATTGTGTTTCTATTTTATTATCAGAAATTCTAGGATATACATAAATATGATGGTTTTCTAAAATAACTTCATAGTTTTTCCACTTATGAAAACTTTTTAAGTTGTCTTCTCCCATAATTAAAGCAAACTCATAATCTGGATATTTTTCTTGTAAATATGCAAGTGTGTTTACTGTGTAATTTGGTTGAGGTAAGTTAAATTCTATATCGCTAGGTTTAAGTTTAGTATAATCTTTTGTAGCACGATACACCATTTCTAAACGCTGATAATTATCAAGCAAGCTGCTTTTCTTTTTAAAGGGATTGTGAGGTGTTACTACAAACCAAACTTGGTCTAAATCACTGTACTCTGCAATGTGATTTGCAATAACCAAATGCCCAATATGTATAGGATTAAAAGAACCAAAATATAACCCAACTTTCATATCTAAGATTTTAAAAAGTCTCTAACTTTAATTTCAGACTCTTTTAATGCTTTTTCTAAATTATCGTTTACAACTATAATATCGAAAAGAGGAGCTGTCGCTAATTCTGCTGATGCTTTTGCAACACGCATATTTATTTTATCTGCACTTTCAGTTTTGCGTTTTTTTAATCTAATTTTTAACTCATCTATACTTGGTGGTTTTACAAAAACGGCTAAGGTTTGCTGTGGGAATTTACGCTTAATACGTAATCCACCAGAAACATCAATATCAAAAATAACATTTTTGCCTTTTGCCCAAATACGTTCTACTTCGGTTTTTAAAGTGCCGTAAAAATTATCACGGTAAACTTCTTCCCACTCTAAAAACGCTTCACCCTTAATTTTGTTTTTAAATTCCTTGGCTGATAAAAAGTAATAGTCCTTTTCGTTAACTTCGTCACCTCGCTTTTCTCTTGAGGTTGCAGATATGGAAAACTCTAGGTTTAAATCCTCAATACCAAGTAAATGTCTTACAATGGTGGTTTTTCCAGAGCCTGAAGGTGCAGAAAACACTATAAGTTTACCTTGTTTTTTGTTTGTAGCTTCTTTATTAGTCACGAAATATGTTTTTAAAGTACATTCAACAATTGTTCCTTAATTTTTTCAAGTTCATCTTTCATCTGAACCACCAATTGTTGCATGGGTGCATAGTTACTTTTAGAACCAATGGTGTTTATTTCTCTACCCATTTCCTGACTTATAAACCCTAGTTTCTTCCCGTTAGAATCTTTAGAGTTTAAACACTCAGTAAAGTAGTTTAAATGGTTTTTTAAACGCACTTTTTCTTCAGTAATATCAAATTTTTCAATGTAATAAACCAGCTCTTGTTCAAAACGGTTTTCATCATATTTTTCTTTGAGTTCTTCAACTCCTTTAAGTAAACGCTCACGAACACCTTCAACACGTTCAGGATCCATAGCTATAACTTGTTCAAGTAAGTTTTCAATAGATGTAATTCTATTGTTAAAATCTTGTTCGAGTACCTTACCTTCATCTAATCTATGATCAACCAAATCATTTATAGCATTATTAATTTCTATTTCAATAGCTTTCCATTCATTTTCATCTATTTCTTCACGAACCGTATTTAAAGCATCTGGAAAACGAACAGCCATTTTAAGAAGTTCTAAATCGTCACTATTAACAACTTCTCTAAGTTGTTTCATATATTGTTTAACAACAGGTGTGTTTATTTGAGTTGAAGTATCGTCGGCAGTAGCTTCCACATAAATTGAAAAATCTATTTTTCCGCGAACGAGTTTGTCAGCAAGTTTTTTTCTTATAGTTAGTTCTTTTTCTCTGTAAATAGAAGGCATTCTAGCGTTTAAATCTAAATTTTTACTATTTAAAGATTTAAGTTCTATAGTTATTTTTTTTGTGGGCAATTGCAAAACAGATTTTCCATAACCTGTCATTGAATATATCATAAACTAGTGTATTAAGTTGTGCAAAGGTAATTAAAACTAAAAGTATAGAAAATAGTTGGAAACAGCTTTTAGTTTAAATCCCATAGCAGGGGGAGAAAATAATAAACAATTAAGGTAAGAAGAATGATGGTTAAAATGTTTAACCATATCCCTTTTTTAATCATATCTCCAATTTTAAGATATCCTGAACCAAAAACTACAGCATTAGGTGGTGTTGCAACGGGTAACATAAATGCACATGATGCAGCTACGGTTGCACTGACTAATAATAAATATGGATGTACACCTATAGCATTAGCAAGAGAAACAAGAACCGGTAGCAACATAGCTGTGGTTGCTAAATTTGAAGTTATTTCTGTTAAAAAATTCACAGATGCAATTAATATTAGTATTAGTAAAAGTAATGGAATAGAGTTTAAAGATATTAATTGATTGCCTATCCATAGTGCTAATCCGCTAGATTCAAAGCCTAAAGCTAAAGCCATACCACCACCAAATAATATAAGAATGTCCCAAGGTAGTTTAACGGCATCTTTCCAAGTCATTAACTTATGTTTTTTTACTTTACTAGGAAGCAGAAATAAGAGAAACGCAGAACACATTGCAATTATAGTATCGTCAATTTCTGGAATAAATTTTTGAAGTAAAAACGACCTGCTTATCCATGCAAAAGCAGTTAGCACAAACACCAAAAAAATCATTTTCTCTTCAAACGTAATTTCTCCTAAATCTTTAAGTTGTTTGTCTATTTCTTTCTTCCCTCCTGGAAACTCTTTCTGTTTAAACTTAAAAGCTACTCTTGTAAGATACAACCAAGCTAAAAACAGAAATACTAAACTTATTGGGAATCCAAAAATAAACCATTGTGTAAAGGTTATTTCTACATTATAACTTTCTTGAACAACACCTGCTAAAACAAGGTTTGGTGGTGTACCTATTAATGTTGCCATTCCACCTATTGAAGCGCTATAAGCAATAGCTAGCATTAATGCTTTACCGAAAATTTTGTTTTCGTTCTCTATAGTGTCAGGATTATCTTTTAGCTGTAACACAATGGCAATCCCAACGGGTAAAATCATTACGGCAGTTGCGGTATTAGATATCCACATAGATAGAAAAGCAGTAGCCACCATAAAACCTAAAATAATATGAATCACATTTGTGCCAACTATTTTAATTATTGTTAAAGCTATACGTTTGTGAAGATTCCATTTTTCTATTGCAATTGCCAAAACAAAACCTCCAATAAAAAGAAAAATATATTTGTGACCATATGAAGCTGTTGTTGCTTTTAATGCTAGTCCACCACTTAACGGAAAGAGCACTATAGGAAGCAATGCTGTAATTGCAATATGTAAAGCTTCTGTAATCCACCAAATAGCAACCCAAAGAGCCGAAGCTAGTATGGCATTTGCTGACTTACTTAAACCTTCTGGGTGAAAAAACAGAATTATTATAATAAACATAAAAGGCCCAAGAAAAAGACCAATATTTCGTTTCGTTAATGTCATAGATTAGTTAGTTATAATTAGGTTTTTCAATTTAATTAGGAAAATTAATTACCTAAAGTGAGTAAATTTAAGACTTGTTTAGTTTATTTTTATAGTACCAATTTTTATAAAATATGAATACCAATTACAAATTTGTTATAAGTAGAATCGAAAAAGAGTACAATATTCAGAAAAAAATAAAGCCTTTTAACAAGTACATTGTATTGTATCGCGCTATTAAAACATGTGTTTTAAATAACGAAATACCGCATGATTGGTTATTGCCTTCAACACGAGTTTTGGCACAGGAATTAAAATTATCTCGAACAACAATAAATAAATCTTACGAGCTTCTTCAACTGGAAAAATTAATTATATCCAAAGCAGGTTCTGGAAATAAAGTTAATTATGATAACTCTAAGACAAATAAAAAAGACATTGATAATAATGTAAAAATAAACGAAAGCTTATATCCTAAAATATCTAAAAAGGGAGTTTCTTATTTAAAAAATGTAACCTTATTAAATAGACCTCATGATAGTAATTTAGCTTTTAGACCTGGGTTACCTCCTATTGATGTTTTTCCTGTTAACCAATGGAAAAAAATTTTAAATACGTATTGGCGACATATAAAATCTTCAAGCTTATCCTATTCACATTCGGCAGGACTTGAAGAATTAAAGAAAAGTATATGTAATTATTTAAACATTAGTAGAAATATTAAATGTGATTACGAACAAATTGTTATTGTTTCTGGCTCTTTACAATCTTTATATCTTATAGCCAATACATTAATAGATAAAGGAGATTCTGTAGTTTTAGAAAACCCGATTTTCCCCAATGTACATTCTGTTTTTAAAAGTTCAGAAGCAAATTTAATTCCAATAGATTTAGATGATGAAGGAATTAGTATAAATCAAATGAATTATATAAAAGATAAGCAAGCAAAAATAATTCATGTAACACCATCTAATCATTATCCTTTAGGTATTAAAATGAGTTTAACAAGAAGGCAGGAAGTATTACAATGGGCATCAAAAAATAGAGCTTTAATTATAGAGAACGATTATGAAAATGAAATAGCAAATTCACTAGAAAGTATTCCAACAATTTTTAGTTTAGATACAGAAGATAGAACTATTTACATGGGTACATTTAACCGGTTATTGCATCCTTCAATACGCCTAGGTTATATGATTTTACCTAAATATTTAATAAAATCTGTTAGAGCGCTACAAGAACATTCGCATCGTTTTGTAACACCTTCTATTCAGGTGGTTATGAATCAGTTTATAGAGAAGAATTATTTATTTCAACATTTAAAGAATAGTATTGAAATTGGTAAGCATAGACATGATTTGTTTATTTCAACCTTTGATGCTAAAAGTAAAAACATGTACATTCAAAATAAGCCCTTCTCAAGTTTTCATCTGTTATCCCTTTTTAATAAAGATGTTAATCCAGATGATGAAAAAAGAATAATTCAAGAATTGAAAGCACACAATATTACTGTATTTTCCTTAAGCAAATGTTATATAGGTAAGCCTAAACAAAAAGGTTTAATTTTAGGATATGCTTCTGTAAGACCCAATATATTAAAACAGAAAGTTGAACGAATGAATAAATTTATATGAGTTTTAAAAAAAAATTTTACAATTAAATAATTGGTATTAAAATTTTAATACAACTGGTATCTACTCTTCGCTTTTTCATCCTTTAAATTTGAAAAACCAAACCAAACTAAATATTATGAAAAAGCTCTCATTTTTATTTTTATTAGTGTCTTTAGGTGGTTTCTCTCAAAATGTAACAATTACCAAAGTTATAGAATCAGACTGCTCATCACCATTTGTAAAAACAGTAGAATTATATGTTGATGGTACTGTTGACTTTTCAACCGAAGTAGTAATGAATTATATGTTAAATGGAGCGTCTTGGGCAGATAATCAAATTGACATATCTGGATTTGGGGTTCAGAGCGATAAATTTCTTTATATCGTTAGAGATATAGCTTTAATGCAAGCAGAATTTCCTTCCATAACTTTTAGTGCAAGTAACACGTTAGTGGTAGCTACTTCCACAAATGGAGATGATGGCTATCAAATAGTTTTAAATGGTATTATTGTAAGTCAATTTGGAAAAACTGAAACAGATGCAGATACTGATACTATATGGGAACATGATGACTCCGTAGTATCAAGAAAGTCTGGAGTGCCTGATAATGGAACGTGGAATGAAACACATTGGGATTATAGTGGTAAAAATTCACTTGATGGAGAAACAGCTTGCAACGGTGGCTCAGGAATAGAAGCTTATCTTAATGGTTTAGGAGGAACATATCCATTAGGGTCAGGTTCCGGATGGACTCCCACTTGTGGAACTGCATTGGTAGATAGTTCAGCTGTTTGTGATACCACAGCATCAGGAGCTACTGATGATACATATACTGCTACATTAGGTTTTTCAGGAGGAAATAACGGAAATACATTTACTGTAAATGCAACAGATGGAACAGTAGGAGGAGATAATCCTACATCTACTGTTACTGGCACAATAACCGTTACAAACATCCCTGAAGGAACAGATATTACTATTACAGTTAGTGATATTGCAGATGGAGGTGTGTGTGATTTGTCAAGAGATATTGATAGTCCTGGTTGTATTCCTTTAATTATAAATGAAGTGTTATTTGATCCGGCGGGTGATATTACAGGCGATGCAAATGGAGATGGTATAAGAGATGCATTAGATGACGAGTTTATAGAGTTGGTTAACAATTCAGGTTCTTCTTTAGATATTAGTGGGTATACAATCTCTGATGCTGTAGCATTAAGGCATACATTTCCCGCATTAACAATAATTCCTGCAAATAGCATGTTGGTTGTTTTTGGTGGAGGAACACCAACAGGAAGCTTTGGAAGCGCAATAGTACAAACAGCATCAGAAGGTGAATTAAATTTTTCAAATGGCGGAGATATTGTTACGGTTAGAAATACTTTAGATGATGAAGTTGTTGTTTTTAATAGTTCTTCTGCAGGAGTTAGTTTGTCTGATAATCAATCTGTAACTAGAGACCCAGATATCACAGGTAGTTTTTCCTTACATACAGACGCCAATGCTAGTTTATTGTTTTCACCAGGAGCACTTGCAAGCGGCGCAATATTATCAACTAATAGTTTTTCAGAAAACAAGCTATCAATTTATCCTAACCCAGTAACCGCAGGGTATGTAAACATAAAATCTCAAACATCTGAAGAAAAACATATTTCAATGTTTGATTTAACAGGAAGAGAAGTGTTAAACACCCAATTAAGCTCAAATAAGTTAAATGTTAATTCGCTAAAAACTGGAATGTATTTACTTAAAATACTGGAAAACAACAACATATTAACAACTAAACTAATAATTAAATAAGACTTACTAAACTAATTTTATAATGAATCCAAAAATCATATTAGAAAAAGGATTGGTTTATATTTTTTTAATAACCTCCATTTTCGCATGTACGACCGATGATATATTACCGTCATTTGAATTAACGACAAGCAATACAGATTTAAGTGAAGATAGTGGCACAGTTACTTTAACAGCAACCTTAAATTCTTCAGCTTCTCAGCAAATTGTAATACCTCTTTCAATTTCCGGTACTGCAACACAATCAAGTGATTATTCGGTTAGTGCTTCAGAAATTACAATTAATAAAGGAAACAAATCAGGAAGTGTAATATTTACTGGGCTGCAAGATGAAAATGTTGAAGGCGTAGAAACACTAGTGATAAACATTGGTAATGTACAAAATGTACTTCTTCTCTCTAGTACTGAAATAACGATTTCTGTTTTGGATGATGATTCAGATTCAGATTCTGATGGTGTTTTAGACGCAAATGATGAATGTCCAAATGAGGCAGGAGCAATTCAGAATAATGGTTGCCCATGGTTAGGTTTTTTAATCAATGAGGTTCTTTACGATCCTGAGGGAGATTTAACAGGTGATGCAAATGGTGATGGTGCTAGAGATGCCAATGAAGATGAATTTATAGAGTTTTTTAATTCAGGACCAGAGTTAGACTTAAGTGGATACAAAATTTTTGATGCAACTGCTTTAGCTTCAGGAACACCAAGACACGAGTTTCCTTCAGGAACCATTGTTCCATCAAATGGAGTTATTGTAGTTTTTGGTGGAGGTACACCAACAGGGACGTTTGGTGGAGCTATTATACAAACGGCGTCAGATGGGTTATTAAACATGAGTAACTCTGATGATTTTATGACCATTGAAGACGCATCAGGAAATGTTGTTTTAACTTTTGATGTTGAAGCGTTATCTAACAATCCAAACGAATCTTATACCAGAAATCCAGACTTAACAGGAGAGTTTGAACAGCATTCAGGAATTGCTGAAGCTAATGGTACTTTATTTTCTCCAGGTACAAAGTTAGACGGTTCATCATTTTAATTATTTACATTTAGGTTTAAATGAATTATCTAGGAGCTATAATATCACTGTTATTTGTATTTATTGCAGGAAGACTTTTACTTAAAAGGTTTAATCCTCATGCAGTATTATTGGTTTCAGGTTTACTGATGCTAATTATAGCTCAAATTTTAAATTATAATTTACCAGAACTTAAAGACTCAACAGGATTTTCTGGGTTTGATTTGTTTAGATATATAAAAGAATCATTTAGTAAAACTAATGCAGGTGTTGGCTTAATGATTATGGCTATAGGTGGCTTTGTTGCTTATATAGATAAAATAGGAGCTTCAGACACACTTGTTTATGTAGCTATGAAACCCTTAAGTTTTTTTAAAAAGAAACCTTACATAGCTGCATCATTAGTAATTCCAATAGGGCAATTGCTATTTACAGCAATACCTTCTGCTGCTGGATTAGGCCTGCTTTTAATGGCTTCAATGTTTCCAATTTTAGTAAATCTAGGAGTTAGTAGACTCTCTGCTGTTTCAGTAATTACTGCAACTACGGCTTTTGGAATTGGTCCAGCTTCGGCTATAACAGCTAGAGCTACTAGTATAGCAGAAATAGATACAGTTCTATTTTTCTTAAACTATCAAATACCATTAGTATTGCCATTAAGCTTCATAATGATGATTACTTATTACTTTGTAAATCGCTATTACGACAAAAAAAATGGAGTTGATAAGGAGGTACATGAAATTGAAAAAAAAGAATTTAAAGCCCCTTTGATTTATGCCGTAATACCAATTCTACCAATTATTCTTTTAATAGTCTTTTCTAAGATATTTAATCTGTTTAGTGTACCGATTTCTTTAGATACAACCACAGCAATGTTTATTAGTTTATTTATAGCGTTGATTTGTGAGTTTATTAGAACAAAAAACATAAAAGAAGTATTTAACTCATTACAAACATTTTGGAATGGTATGGGTAATATTTTTAAAACTGTAGTTACACTTATAATAACAGCAGACATTTTTGCAAAAGGGCTTATTAGTTTAGGGTTTATTGATGGTCTTCTAGACTTATCTCAAAATATTGGTTTTGGAGCTGTAGGCATTGGTGTTGTAATGACGGTGATGATATTTTTAGCATCTATGCTCATGGGAAGTGGTAATGCATCCTTTTTTGCATTTGGTCCATTAGTTCCAAAAATCGCAAAACAGTTAGGGGTAGAAAGCACACAAATGTTATTGCCTATGCAACTCTCAGCATCCATGGGTAGAACAGTATCTCCAGTGGCGGGAGTAATTATTGCCACAGCCGAAATCGCCAAGGTTTCAACCTTAGAAATTGTAAAAAGAAATTTAATTCCATTAGCCATAGCCTTGTTAGTTATGTTGCTTTACCATTTTGTATAACCATATGATTACATTAATAAAAAATACAGAACTATATACTCCTAAACACATAGGAAAAAAAGATATTCTAATTGCTGGCGAAAAAATTGTAGCTATTGCAAACAATCTAGATCATTTTAAAAATGAAGTGAAGGTTTGGGATGTAAAAGGAAAAATTGTAACTCCAGGATTAATAGATCAACACATTCACATTACTGGAGCAGGCGGAAAAGATGGATTTTCATCTATGACACCAGAAGTAAATTTAAGCGAATTAATTTCTTGTGGTACAACAACAGTTATGGGCTTACTAGGAACAGATGGAACTGCAAGAAATATTAGAGCTCTTTATAGCAAAGCCAAAGCATTAGAAGGTGAAGGCATTTCAGCATATATGCTTTGTGGGTATTACGGCTTGGATACTGTAACAATTACAGACAGTATCCAAGCAGAAATGCTCTTTATAGATAAGGTTTTAGGTTGTAAAATAGCCATAAGTGATATTCGTTCGTCTTATCCAACAGCTCTAGAGCTATTAAGAAAACTTAGAGACGTTAGAGTAGGAGGGCTTATTGCAAACAAAAAAGGAATACTACATGTGCATCTGGGAAATTTAAGTACAAAAATGGATGTGTTATTCGAATTGGTAAACAAATATGAATTCCCAATAGAACATATTTCACCAACACATGTAGGAAGAAGTAAAGAGCTATTTGAACAAGCTATTGAGTTTGCCAAACTAGGAGGAATGATTGATATAACAACAGGAGCTTCTAAATATATAGATCCTTACGAGTCAGTTTTATATGCGCTTGAAAAAGGTGTAAAAATTGATAACATCACCTTTAGTTCAGATGGTCATGCAGGATTAACAAAGTTTGATGAAAATGGTAATCCTGTAGGAACTAAAAAAGCGCCAATAGATAAAAATCTGGAAGAAGTAATACACCTAATTAAAAAAGGAGGAATATCTATTGAAGATGCTTTTAAACTAATAACTGTAAATCCAGCTATTAATTTAGGGTTGAAACAAAAGGGAAGAATTGAAGTTGGGAGTGATGCAGATTTATGCTGCTTTACTGAAAATCTGGAATTAACAGATGTTTTTGCAAGAGGAAAGCAAATGATGAGTAATAAAGAAGTTATTGTTAAAGGAAATTTCGAATCATAGTATTAAATAATATGAAGATTAAAAATATTTTTCTTTTTGGAGTTTTATTGATGAGTGCTTCAATGCAAGCACAAACTATAAAATTAGACACGTATAAATTTGGGGAAGGGCTAAATTTTACTAACGATGATGGCTATAGAATGAAGCTAACAGGTTATATACAACCCTACTTAGAAATAAAACATTACACAGAAGGAGTTGACAATAGTTCTGTTAATCGTTTTAGATTGCGTCGTGCAAGATTTCGTATAGCAGGAAACTTAAAAAATGAGCGATTTAAATATAGATTTGCTTTTGATTTAAGTGGTACTTCAGAGGATGGAAATACTACATCAAATTATCTTCAAGACGCTTATATATCTTACGATATTACTAATCGTATAAGAGCAACTTTTGGACAGCGTTCAACATATACAGACAATAGAGAATTGTTTATGGCCTCAAACACACTTCAGTTGGTTGAGCGTAGTAGAGTTACTTCAGCATTTGCAAGCATACGTGAGTTTGGTTTATTTATGTCAGGAAATTTCAGATCGGGTCGAGGCTCTTATTTAAGACCATATTTTGTTTTAACAAATGGCGATGGCGGTAATGTTCTTGGAAAAGACCACGGAGGATTAAAAGTTGGTGGCAGAATAGATTATTTGCCTTTTGGATTGTTTACAAATTTCGGACAATTTAGACAAGCAGATATAGTTCGAGAATCGGCACCAAAATTAGTTGTAGGCGTAAACTTTAGTCATAATAATGGGATGAGTAGTAGACGAGGAAGGGGAAGTGGAGATATTATTTATTTAAATGATGCTAATGAAGAATCGTTGCCAGATTTCACAAAATATGGTGTTGATTTTATGTTAAAGTATAGCGGTTTTTCGGTACTTGGAGAATATGTAAAAACAAAAGCAACAGTGCCTGATGATATAACTCAACGCATACTTAATAGTGGCTCAATTTCAACAAATTTTGAGGTAGATGGTATTCAAGATGTAGAAAATTATGTAAAAGGAAGAATGATGTTAGGTGATGCTTTTAATATTCAAATGGGCTATGTGTTTAAAAATGGTATTTCTATTGATGGACGATATACGCATTTAAATGCAGATGAACATTCATTTTTAAACAATGCAACTTTTTACAACAGGCCAAATTATTACACTATTGGAATAAGCAAATACCTGTCTAGAAGTTATGGTGCAAAAATTCAGGCATCTTGGACTTATGTTGATGGAAGTGATGGAATAAACGATAATAACGGAAATCCTATTTCTGGAAACGAAACTTTAGCAAGACTTATTTTAACATTAGCCTTATAGGATGATTAAAAAAGTATACATATTAGTTTTTTTATTATTTGCAGGACATATTTATGCGCAAATAAGTCCACAATCAAAAAAAATAACTCAGAAGTTTTTTCTAGAGTATGAAGCTTTAGAAAATATAACACCAGCTTTACAAAAAAAGAAGGGGTTTACTAATTATGATGAGCTTATTTCATTTCTAAATAGTTTGGTAAAGAAACATCCTGATAAGATTAAACTAAGTTTTATTGGAGAAAGCCAAAAAGGGTATAAAATTCCATTAGTTAGATTAACAACACCAAATACAAACGAAAAAATTAAAGTTTGGATGCAAGGTGGCTTACATGGTAATGAGCCTGCAAGTACAGAAGGTTTACTTTATTTGTTAGACAAAATATTAAATGACACAGACTATACTTATTTGTTAGACAATGTTGATTTAGCAATTGTTCCTATGTCAAATATTGATGGGTATTTAAAGCAAAACAGGTATGCTGCAAATGGCTTGGATCTAAATAGAGATCAAACCAAGTTAATGGCACCAGAAAGTGTAGTATTAAAACAAGCATTTTCAAATTTTAATCCTGAAGTAGTTGTAGACTTTCATGAATATAGACCTTATCGTAAAGATTTTTCACAGTTTAGCGATTTTGGGATTACCTCTATTTACGACATTATGTTTTTATATACAGGAAACTTAAATGTACCAAAAAACATAAGAGAAATTACCAATAACCTTTTTGTAGAAAATGCAAGAAAAGTGCTTGACAAAAATGGTCTAATGCATCATGATTATATGTCAACAGGAAAGTTTGGCGGCGAAATTCATTTTAATCAAGGAGCAACAAACTCACGTTCAAGCGCAACAAATTGTGCGTTGGCTAATACCATTTCAACACTAATAGAAGTAAGAGGTGTTGGTTTGGGACGCACGTCATTTAAAAGACGCATAAATACAACTTTTTTAATAGCAGTATCTTATTTAGAAACAGCTTACAATAATATAGAACGTGTTAAAAATGAAATTAAAAAAGCTAATGAGCAACATAATGAGGTTATTGTAACAAGTTCAAAATCTATTTACAAAGACAACATAAAGGCTATAGATTTAGACTCTAATGAAATGATAGATTTAGAGGTTACCATTAGAGATGCTTTAAAATCTAAACCAAAATTGGTACGTAAACGGCCAATAGCATATTTAATAGACGCTAATCAAAAAGAGATTATAGAAAAATTAAAAACATTAGGTGTAAAACTTGAAACTTTAACAGAAGACCAAGAAATAGAAGTTGAAGCTTATTTGATTTCAACATATCAAAAAGATTCAAAAAAATATGAAAAAATGAATCTTCAAACAGTTGAAGCTAAAATTGAAAAGAAAACAATTCTTTTTCCTAAAGGAACTTTTAAAATATCAATGAATCAAAGAAGAGCAAATATAATTCCTGAAGTTTTAGAACCAGAAGCACCAAATAGCTTTGTGTCTTTTGGTGTATTAAATACTAACGAACAAGAAATATTGCCAATTTATAGAGTAACAAACTAATTAAGCAAAAAACAAACACATGAAAAAGGTATCATTATTTAGTATATTTTTCTGTATATCATTACTATTAAGTGCGCAAGAAAACAAAGATAAAAACGTTGCAAGCTTTGAACTTGGAAGCGGATTAAATTTCTCTTTTAACGAAGGGGATTATCAATTTAATTTTGGGGGGTTTATACAACCAGCTTTTAATTATTCAAAAGTGAAAGGAGCCGATGCAGATAATGAATTCAATGCTAAAAATGCGTTTTTAATCATTAGCGGAAAAGCAGTAAAAGAAAAAGTAAGTTTTCTAATTCAAACAGATTACAGTAAATCGCAACCATTATTAGATGCTTGGTTAGCTTATCATCCATTTAAAAACACAATTGTAACTGTTGGTCAAAAACAAACGTTTGTAAACAATCGAGAAATGACATATAGAGAAGACAGGTTACAGTTTACAGATAGAAGTTTATTAAGCCAAAATTTAAGCAATACGGGGAGAGAATTTGGATTGTTTGTAGAAACAAAATTTGGAAATAAGTTTGGTATAGCACCAATGCTTGCAATAACTTCTGGAGACGGAAGAAATTCATTTGGTGGCGATTCTCGTGATTCAGATTTAGGAGGTTTAAAAATTGGTGGTCGTTTAGATATTTATCCCTTAGGATTTTTTACTCAAGGAAATGACTTATTTAGTGCAGATTTAGCTCATGAAGAAAACTTAAAACTAGTCATTGGTGCTGCTGCAAGTAAAAATAAAGGAGCAAGTCATGCAGTTGGCGAAGGTCATGGTAATTTCTTTTTATATGATGCAAACGGAAAAAATGATTTACCCGATTATTCTCAAATGTATATAGATGTATTATTAAAATATAAAGGATTTTCATTGTTGGCAGAATATGCTAATGCCAGTGCAGAAGGTTTAGATTTGGTTTATGTTGATGAAACTGCTCTAACAGTTTTAGCTCCTCAACAAATTAGTGAATATTTAGTTTTAGGTGATAGTTATAACGTTCAAGCAGGATATGTAACCGAAAAAGGGTTTAGTGTTGATTTTAGATACGAAAGTGCAACACCTGAGTTTGAATCTAACTTAAATTCAATATTAAGTGATGCAAGTAGTTATACTTTCGGAATAACAAAATATTTTGATAATAACAATCTAAAAATGCAAGCTTCCTTAACAACTATTGATTTAGCCCAAGGAAATAACCAAACCATTGGGGAATTGGTTTTTCAAATAATTTTTTAAATGAAAAACCTTAAAATAGAATTTGGTTTTATATTCTTTTCATTATTAAGTTTTGGTCAGAATTTAAATTCTAATACTACAAGTTCTTTTATTTATACACCAGAAAACCCTTTAAACACAAAAACTGTTGAGGTGTTCTATCACATCCCAGAAGGAGATATCACTGTAATGCCAATAGTTATGTCTTTTCATGGTGCGAATAGAAATGCTTCTGATTATAGAGATTATTGGATAAATATGGCAAATGTGAACGAATTTATGGTGTTTGCTCCAGAATTCTCAGATAGTAATTATCCTGGAGGAGATAAATATCAATTGGCAAATATTTTTGATGATGGAGACAACCCAAGTTTGGGAACTTTAAATAACCAAAATGAATGGACATTTTCTTTTATAGATTCTTTATTTGAATATATAAAAGCTGATATTTCCGGAACACAAGAAACATACAAAGCATGGGGACATTCTGGTGGCGCTCAATTTTTACATCGTTTTGTCATGTATATGCCTAATAGTAAATTAGAAATTGCTGTTTGTTCAAATGCAGGTTGGTACACAGTTCCAGAAAACACTGTAAATTTTCCGTATGGGATTAAAAATGGGCAATTATCTAACACAACATTACCAGATGCCTTTGCTAAAAAATTGATTATTCATTTAGGGCAAGATGATACTAATCAAAATTCAGCTGGATTAAGACATAATTCAATTGTTGATAATCAACAAGGGTTAAACAGGTATCTAAGAGGGCAGTATTTTTTTGATACCAGTCAATCAACTTCCCAAACTATGTCTGTTCCTTTTAATTGGGAAAAGCAAGAAGTATCAGGAGTTAGTCATAATGCGCAACAAATGGCAAATGATGCTTTACAATATGTTTTTATAAATAGTTTGTCTAATTCAAATTCTATTGAAAATAAGTTTATTAAAGTATACCCTAACCCAGTGAATAATATTTTGTGTTTTAATAATGAGAGATTAAAAGCTAAAAGAGTTAAAATTTATTCAGTTTTTGGAGCTTTAGTCTCTTCATTTAATTTTAACTCATTTCAAGCTGAACAAGAAATAGATGTTGCTCAACTAAATACAGGAATTTATTTTTTTAAACTAAATGAAAGATTATTTAAGGTTGTAAAAAAATAAAACTCATAATCTAAAAAAGATTGTGAGTTTTATTGTACTCAAGGTGGGAATCGAACCCACACTTCCGAAGAAACTGGATTTTGAATCCAGCGCGTCTACCAATTCCGCCACTTGAGCTAATTTTGGACAGCAAAAATATATATTTTTTCCAGATTAATCGCAAAAATACTAGTCAATATACTTTTTAGGTTAAAATAAATGTATAAATTTGCACCTCGTTAAAAAACACGCTGTGTTTGTATACTCTAAAACAATAAGTTAACTATGCCAATTGTGATAACAGAAGCTAAAATTTTTGCATGTACCCAAAGTAAGGTTCTTGGTGAAAAAATAGCTAAGGCATTTGGTGCAGAATTAGGTAAGGTAATTACTTCTACTTATAGTGATGGGGAGTTTCAACCATCTTATGAAGAGTCTATTCGTGGCACAAGAATTTTCATTATTGGTTCTACTAATCCAGGACCAGAAAACTTAATGGAAATGTTGTTAATGATTGATGCGGCAAAACGTGCTTCGGCAAGACATATTACAGCAGTTTTACCATATTTTGGATGGGCAAGACAAGATAGAAAAGATAAACCTAGAGTGCCAATTGCTGCAAAATTGATTGCTAAAATGTTGGAAGCAGCAGGAGCTACGCGTATTATCACAATGGATTTACACGCAGATCAAATACAAGGATTTTTTGAAAAACCAGTAGATCATTTATTTGCATCTACAATTTTTCTTCCTTATTTAAAAAGTTTAAACTTAGATAATTTAACCATCGCTTCACCCGATATGGGAGGTTCTAAAAGAGCTTATGCTTATTCCAAAGCATTACAAAGTGATGTGGTAATTTGTTATAAGCAACGCGCTAAAGCCAACATTATTTCGCATATGGAACTTATAGGTGATGTTACTGGTAAAAATGTGGTGTTAGTTGATGATATGGTTGATACAGCTGGAACGTTAACTAAAGCTGCAGATTTAATGATAGAGCGAGGTGCACTAAGTGTAAGAGCTATTTGTACACATCCAATTTTATCTGGTAAAGCTTACGATAATATAAATAACTCTAAATTAGAAGAATTAATAGTAACAGATTCTATTCCAGTAAAACCTTTAAGTGATAAAATTAGGGTTTTAAGTTGTGCAGATTTGTTTGCTGATGTTATGGATAAGGTTCACAATAATCAATCTATTAGTTCAAAATTTGTTATGTAATCTTATCAAATGAATGTTAAGGTTAATTAAAGAATGAATATTAATTAAATTATATAAATAGAAAATGAAATCAATTACAATCAACGGATCTCAAAGAGAAAGCGTGGGCAAAAAAGCAACAAAAGCCTTACGTAATGCTGGTCAGGTTCCTTGCGTATTATACGGAGGAGATAAACCAGTGCATTTCTCTGCACCAGAATTAGCTTTCTCTAAACTTGTATACACGCCAAATGCGCATACAGTTGTGATTGCTTTAGACAATGGAGAAACCTTAAATGCGGTACTTCAAGACATTCAATTTCACCCTGTTACAGACAGAATTTTACATGTAGACTTCTATCAATTATTTGAAGATAAAGAAATTGCTTTAAATATTCCTGTAAACCTAGTTGGAAATTCAAGAGGTGTTAAAAACGGTGGTGTTTTAAGAAGAAACAATAGAAAGTTACGTATAAAAGCTTTACCAGCAAACTTACCAGATTTTATTGAAATCGACATAACACCATTAAAAATTGGTGATAAGGTAGCTGTTGGAGATTTACCAAGTGAAAAATATACTTTCTTACACTCAGATAATACTGTAGTTTGTCAAATCAAAACAGCAAGAACTGCTATTATTGATGATGAGGATGAAGAAGAAGAAGGAGAAGAAGGAGCAGAAGCAACAGCTGAAGGAGGAGAAACTCCAGCAGCAGAAGCACCTGCAGCTCAAGAATAGAATTATTCTTAATCAAATAATTAAAAGCATTCTGTATAATTCAGGATGCTTTTTTATTTAAGAAAGGCTCCTCGGACTTTTTTGAACGAGGTTTCATTTAAAATTGTCATTCCCGAGAAATCGGGAATCTAAAATAAAAGAATTTTTATTTAGAGCTAAGAAGATAAAAAACGAAACAAAAAACATCTACAATTTAGTTAGAAATAGTCAACTTTGATAAATTCTTTATTTTTACAAAAAAGAAACTTTTATGTGTCAGTTTTTAAGAAAGTTGTTTAATAGAAATAAGCATATAGAAGAACAAGATTCTATGAAAAAGTATTTAATAGTTGGTTTAGGAAACATTGGAGAAAAGTACGAAAACACACGTCATAATATAGGTTTCAAAGTGTTAGATTATTTTGCTAATCAAGAGAATTTAACGTTTGAAACTCAAAAACTAGGAGACGTAACTACTTATAAATTAAAAGGAAGAACCTTTATCTTTTTAAAACCGAATACCTATATGAATTTAAGCGGTAAAGCAGTTTTATACTGGTTGACAAAAGAAAAAATACCGTTAGAAAATCTATTAATTATTACCGATGATTTAAACTTACCTTTTGGAAGCATAAGGTTAAAAACAAAAGGAAGCGATGGTGGGCATAACGGTTTAAAAGATATTCAAGATAAACTAAATACTACAAAATATAACCGATTTAGATTTGGAATTAGTGATGCGTTTAACAAAGGAAAACAAATAGACTATGTTTTAGGAGAATGGACAGATGAAGAAAATAAAAACCTAAAAGAGCGATTAGATAAATCTGTAGACCTTATAAAGTCCTTTGCACTAGCAGGAGTTAATATTACCATGAATACATTTAATGGTAAATAAAAAAGAGAAGTTTCATGCTCCTCTTTTTTTATTTTATTCTATTACAATTTTCTTTGTAGATTTTCTTATACCGTCACTAACACTTAAAATATACATGCCAGATTGAATGTCGTTTAAGGTTATTTTTTTATTAAAATCTCCTGTATTTTCAAAAGTTTTTTTGTGAATTATTCGCCCTCTTAAATCATAAACTTCAACATTAATAGTATTAGATGAATTAATATTCAACTTAAGAGTAAATTCTCCGTTGTTTGGGTTTGGGTAAACTTTGAACTCAGAAAATTCAATATCATTTGAACTACTAAGAGTAACAGTTTTAAGACAAAATTCTAAATACCAATCATTTAAATTTCCAGTATCGAATTGAAAACCATCAGAAATTGTTAAGGTCCAATCTCCTGAGCTTTCTAATTCATCAAAAATGCTTAATGAATTTGCAGGAATATAAGTTCCTGTAGTAGGTGATGCACAAACTACAGCCGAAGCCCCATCTTCAAATATAATATCAAAATCTTCATAGCCTGTATTAATAAAACAATTTTCTTCCCATACAACAGTGCTTGTTGTGCCATTAGGGTGTGTTAAAGTTAGTGTTAAATCACTTATAAAAGAGTGTGTTACATCAACATTTATTTTAACATCACTAATAACACCGTTAACGGGGACATTAATAATATCATTGGTTGTCCCTTCATCTGGAATACTTATGTTTAAATTAGAATTAGAACTAAATTGCTGATTACAGGTTGTTGAAACGGTATAACCAATTGAAAAATCCGTACTGTTAACGCCGTAATAAATATTTCCAACAGGTTCTACCATAATTCTGCAAAAAGGAGCTGACACACCCATTGGAAGATTAATGTTCTCTGTTCCATCATTACTTGTGTTAGATACTAATATTGTTGGAAAAGTTAATCCTCCATCAGTGGATAAACGTATGTTTACTAAGGCTGTGTTTATAGGGCTTAAATTGGTATTAGCAACATCCCATGTTACCATTTGAGAACTTCCAATGGGGTAACTAATATAACTATTTTGCGAAGTAACTATAAACGGTCCTATTGGTGTGGATACTGAGCCATCTGTAACTTGAATTTGCATAGTATCATAGCTAGATTGTCCACCTAAACCTGTTGCGATTGGTTCTCTATCTCTTACGGTTAATGCCCAATTTAAAATTCGATCAACATTTGCAACAGTTTCCCAGTCGCTACCAAGACCAGGGTTAGTTTGTGTAATATTACCATTTAGAACGCTACTTAATCTCGGTATATATCTATCTGGTGATGATGAAGGAGGTAAAGATCTGTTCATAGAGCCTAATACTAAATCAGGACCAAAATTCAGATAATCTGTTTTGCCACTATCTATTTGTTCCCAACAGTAAGTAAAGCTTTCACCAGATTCAATACCGGTAGCTGTTCCTTTGAGTATGTATGGAGTTCCTGCTGGAATTATGTAATTATTACCAGCATCAGCAATTGGAGGATTATTGGAAATAGGTTCAATAGTTTGACAACTCTTTGTACTCAAATTATCCAAAATTTGTTTAATACTATGATAATGAAAATAATCATCACTATTAGTCTGAACATCATCAGGTCCTGTAATACCAGCATAAGCCATAATTGTTGAGCCACTTCCAGGTTCTGAATTTACACCAGTGCCTTCGGTTGTAAATGCCCATGTATGATTAGCACCCATTTGATGTCCTATTTCATGAACAACATAATTTATATCAAAAGTATCACCTTCAGGAATACCGTCAGCAGGTGATGTAAATGCGCTTCCTTTGTTTTTATCAGCATTAGAAGCTGTATCATTACTACATACACAGCCTATACAACCGGCATTTCCTCCTCCTCCTGAATCACCAAATAAATGTCCAATATCGTAAGCATTGTTGCGTTCGGTTAAATTATTACCTAATGCGCTGGAGGATGATAAAGTATTCTGTAATTGTAAACTCCAACCAAATAGCTCATCCGAATTATCTTGATTAGCTCCAATACTAGCATCTGAATAAGGATCAGTTGCCGCATTGTTATATATTAATTGAGTGGCATCTACTAACTCAAAAGTAACTGCCATATCAGTTTCAAAAACCTCATTTACTCTAGAAAGAGTTACATTAATAGCAGAAAGTGCATCACTAATTGCGTCACCATTTCCTGAAATCCCATCATCGTGGTATGCTGTGTATTCTGAAGTTGTGGAAATAGCTATTCTAAATTTTTGTAAGGTTTTATTATTAGCGCCACCCTCATCAATTTTTGATGATGTATTTGTTTTGTTAAATAATTGATTAATACTTTCAATGGTTCCACATTTAAATGTAGATAAAGAATTTACTTTCATTCCTCTATCATAAACCACATATTGATTAGAACCTTTTTTTGTAGGCTGCATAAAAACAGTTGATTTATCTAAAAAAGTAATCATGGTATGCACTCCTTGAGGTGAGATACTCATTCGTAATTTAGCACCATTTTTATTTGTTGAATAACCAACATAAGATTTGATATTGGGATATTTTAAAGCTAATGTATGAGAAAAAACAGGTGCTTCGTAAATGTTAAAAGATTCCATTGTACCATTAATTCCCGGAATTGTTATAACAGTATTCTTTTTTTTCTTTTGAGAACCTCTTAAAGTAGCAGTTAAAGTGTTTTTTTTAAATAGATTCCTATCTAATTCAAAGAAATGAACTTTACTTTTGTCTAGGTTAAATTTGGATAGGTCTTTAGAATTTTTAATTGTCTTAACTTCTTTAAATGAAGAAATTTGTGCTTTAACTGAAAATACAGACAAAAGCATTGCAATTGATAAAACATAATGTAGTTTTGTTTTCATAAAGAAGATTTTGAAGCTATTTTGTTATGCTAAACTTAACAAATCTAACTTTTTTAAGTCATTTATACAATTTTGAATATTAAATGAGCAAAGCAAAAAATATTGAAACTTACAAGTCTAACGAGCCAACAGTTGTTACCATTGGTACTTTTGATGGTGTACATTTTGGACATCAAAAAATAATTAAGCGTTTAATTAATACAGGAAAATTAGAAGGCTTAAAATCTGTAATACTAACTTTCTTTCCCCATCCGCGTATGGTGTTGCAAAAAGACTCCAATATTAAGTTAATCAATACTATTGATGAACGTTATGCAATTTTAGACGCTTTAGGATTAGATTACTTACTCATTAAAGAGTTTACTAGAGAATTCTCCAGGCTTTCTGCAGAAGATTTTGTAAAGCAAATTTTAGTTGAAAAATTAAATGCAAAAAAAGTAATTATTGGTTACGATCACAGATTTGGTAGAAACAGAAAAGCAGATATTAACGATTTAAAAGTCTTTGGAGAAACCTATGGTTTTGAAGTTGAAGAAATTTCGGCTCAAGACATAAATGATGTTTCTGTAAGTTCAACAAAAATTAGAAAAGCTTTATTAGAAGGTAATATTACTAAAGCTAATAAGTTTTTAGGCTATAATTTTATGCTTAACGGAACTGTTGTTAAGGGTAAAGGCTTAGGTAAAAAAATACAATACCCTACCGCTAATATTCATATAAGAGAAGATTATAAAATTATACCAAAACAAGGCGCTTATATTGTAAAGGCTTTAATTGATGATAAAGTTGTTTACGGAATGATGAATATTGGTGTAAATCCTACAGTAAATGGTAGTACACAAACCATAGAGGTTCATTTTTTTAATTTTGATACCGATATTTATGGTAAAGAAATTCAGATAGAATTATTGCATCGAATTCGTGATGAAAGCAAATTCGAATCGGTTGAAGCTCTAAAATTTCAATTAGCAAAAGATAAACAAATCGCAATGGATTATATTGCAAATCAACATGCTTAGCAAATGGTTGTTCAAACATATTGATAATTCTGCATTAATAGTATTTAGAATCATTTTTGGTGCACTTTGTTTTTTAGAATCTGTAGGCGCCATTTTTACAGGTTGGGTAAAACGAACTCTAGTTGAACCAGAATTTACATTTTCTTTTATAGGTTTTGAATGGTTGCAACCACTGCCAGGTCATGGCATGTATTATTATTATGTTTTAATGGGAGTTTTTGGACTACTTATTATGGTTGGCTATAAATATAGATTAAGCATCATTAGCTTTACGTTAATGTGGACAGCCACTTACCTCATGCAAAAATCATCGTATAATAATCATTACTATTTATTAATTCTTATAAGTAGTATAATGGTAATTCTTCCCGCTCACAAATATGCATCAATAGATGTAAAACTCAATCCAGAAATTAAGAGTTTTTCTATGCCGCAGTGGTGTAAATGGGTTATTGTTTTACAACTTTTTATAGTTTATACCTACGCATCAATAGCTAAGTTTTACCCAGATTGGTTAGATACTACATTTGTGGAATTATTAATGAAGAGTAAAAAAGACTATGTTTTAGTTGGGAACTTGCTTCAACAAAAATGGGTGCATTATATTTTAGTTTATGGAGGTATTTTGTTTGACGGTTTAATAGTGCCTTTACTCCTTTATAAACCCACTCGAAAATATGCCTTTATAGTTTCTGTTTTTTTTCATTTGTTTAATTCGTTTGTACTTCAAATAGGCATATTTCCGTATTTGTCATTAGCATTTGCATTGTTCTTTTTTGAATCCAAAACTATTAATAAACTGTTTTTAAAAAGGAAGCCTTTGTATGTTGATGAAGAAGTTATTATTCCAAAGTTAAAAACACCTTTATTTATTGTTTTTTCAATTTATTTTTTAATTCAAATAGGTTTGCCTTTAAGACATCATTTTTTTGAAGATAATGTGCTTTGGACAGAAGAAGGTCACAGGCTTTCATGGCGCATGATGCTAAGAGCTAAAAGTGGTTATGCTACATATCGGGTTAATAATAAAACCACAGGCAAAAGTACTGTTGTTAAGTTAGATGATTATCTGTCTGAAAAACAAAAAAGAACAGCTAGCACAAAACCAGATATTATTTGGCAATTTGCACAAAAACTAAAGCAAAAATTTAGTGAAGAAGGACAAGATGTAGCAGTATTTGTAGATTGTAAAGTAAGCATTAATGGTAAGCCATATAAACCCTTAATAAAGCCAGAAATAGATTTGGCAAGTGTAGAGTGGCAAGCCTTAAAACATAGCCCTTGGATTTTACCTTCAAAACAAGAGTGATTATGTGTCTAATTCATTAAATTTGTCCCTTAAATTTTAATACCATGTTACAAGTTCCCTTTATTAGAGAAAACAAAGAATTAGTAATTCAACGTTTAGAAAAGCGAAATATTGATGCTACAAAAATGATAAACGATGTTATTGCTTTTGATGAGGAAAGAAGACGCCTTCAAACAGAATTAGATAACACTTTAGCAGAGTCTAACAAATTATCTAAAGAAATTGGGAATTTGTATAAATCTGGTGAGGCAGAAAAGGCAAATGTTTTAAAAGACAAAACGAGTCAATTAAAAGAAGTTTCAAAAAAATTAGCAGATGAACTAGATGCTTGCGATGTTAAATTGTATAATGTTTTAATTGAGCTTCCAAATGTTCCTCACGACTTAGTAAAACCCGGTAAATCTGAAGAGGATAATGAAGAAGTGTTTATTGATGAAAGCAATAAACCTGTTTTACATGAAAATGCGCTTCCACATTGGGAATTAGCTAAAAAATATGATATTATTGATTTTGAATTAGGAGCTAAAATTACAGGTTCAGGGTTTCCAGTTTATAAAGGCAAAGGCGCTAGGTTACAACGAGCTTTAATTACTTATTTTTTAGATAAAAATACAGCTGCTGGCTATACTGAATATCAATTGCCACATTTGGTGAATTCAGATTCTGCAACAGGTACAGGTCAATTACCAGATAAAGAAGGACAAATGTATTATGTAGGTGAAGATGATTTGTATTTAATACCAACTGCGGAGGTGCCAGGAACAAATATTTTTAGAGATACGTTGCATAATGAAAGTGATTTACCAATTGGTATAACTGGCTATACACCATGTTTTCGTCGTGAGGCAGGAAGTTACGGAGCTCATGTAAGAGGTTTAAATAGGCTGCACCAATTTGATAAAGTAGAAATTATTAGAGTAGAACACCCTAGTAACTCATACAACGCTTTAGATGGTATGGTAGAACATGTAAAAAGCATTCTTAAAGAATTAAAATTACCTTACAGAATATTACGTTTATGTGGTGGAGACACCTCTTTTGCATCTGCATTAACATACGATTTTGAAGTGTTTTCTACAGCACAAGATAAATGGTTAGAAATTTCATCTATTTCAAATTTTGAAACCTTTCAAGCAAATCGATTAAAGCTTCGATTTAAAAATAGTGAAGGGAAAAACGAGTTGGCACATACCTTAAATGGAAGTTCTTTAGCATTACCTAGAGTACTGGCGGGTATTATAGAAAATTACCAAACCGAAAAAGGTATAGTAATTCCAGATGTTCTTCAACCATATACAGGTTTTAAAATAATAGATTAAAAAACAATATATGTATACAAAATCTTACAAAAATTGTAAGATATTGTTATTTTGTTCGATAAAATGTAAAATAAAACCGCTGTTTAACGATTTTATTGTCATTTTCTTTGAGTTTTAAAATTTATTCATCAAGTTAGCTATCCCAAATCTATTTAACCTACTAATCATGAAAAATTTTAAACGCCTAGTGCTATTAATCGCTCTAATTTTTTTCGCAAGCAAAGTTTTATCCTCAGATTTTGAGATATTTAAATCTGAAGATAAAGAAACAGCCATTGTGAGTAAATAGGGGTTTTATTCAAAGCAAATCTCTTGATGCAATTGTAAAAAGATTTTTTTGAAAATAGTCATTTCTGTTTATGCAGAAATTTAAGACTGTCCCCAATCGAGTATTTAATTAACAGTAGTTAATAGAAAATTTATTTTTGGTTGGTTAAGTGCCCGAATTTTATTTCGGGCATTTTTTTTAGTGAAACTCTAATTTGTGAAATCTTTTCTGACCAATACATATTAGTTAGTTGAGCTAATCCTGATGAATATCAGAATCTCTTAAGAAATATAATGAATATTAAATTCATAAAAATATCAAAACACGCTAATATCTAGAACACACATTTGTTATATTTACAATATGAGAATACGCTTTATTTTATGTTTTTTTATATCAGCAATCGCTTTTTCGCAAAATGATATTGTTGCCAAAGAATATTTTAAAAATGGCGATTTTGAGAAGGCTTTAAATGAGTACGAAAAACTTCATACAAAGTCACCATCTAATATCACCTATATCAATCAAATAGTCAGTGCGCATCAACAATTAGAACAATATGATAAAGCTGAAGCTTTTTTATTAAAATTGATGGAACGTATAAATTACCCTGCATTTATAGTTGAATTAGGATATAACCATCAACTTAAAAACGATTTAGAAAACGCAGAAATTTATTATCAAAAAGCCATTGAAAGTATTGATGTAAAACCAAGCAATGTATTTGCAGTAGCACGTAGTTTTCAAAACCACTCCATTTTAGATAGAGCCATAATTGCCTATGAAAAAGGCATGGTTTTAAACCCAGATTATAATTTTAACTTACAGTTGGCTCAAATTTATGGAGAGCAGGGCGATATAGAAAAAATGCTAAACAGTTATGTAGATTTTGCTGAAACTAATAGGGTAAGTTTGTCAAATATTAAACGAGCTATAAACGATTTTATTAGCGAAGACAGCACTAATGAAAATAACATTTTATTCAGAAAAATTCTGCTAAAAAAAATACAGCAAGAACCAAATTTGTTATGGAACGAGTTGTTAAGTTGGTTATTTATTCAGCAAAAAGATTTTAGAAAATCATTCATACAGGAAAAAGCAATTTTTAATAGAAATCCAGAAAGTTTAAGTAGAATAGAAGAACTAGCGTTAATTGCATCTAACGAAAACGAAAATGAAATTGCCAAAGAAATATATAATTACATTATTGAAACTGCTCAGTATGCAGACACTAAATTAGAGGCTCATTACAATTTATTGCAATTAGAAATTCAAGGAAGCTCAATAGATAATTACCAGAGTATTAAAAACAAATATTTAGAGCTTATTGAAGAGTATGGAACCTATTCGCAAACATTAAATTTACAAATTTCCTATGCACATTTTTTAGCATTTTATTTAAATGAAACAGAACAAGCCACTAAGTTTTTAGAGGATGCTTTACAACTACCTTTATCAGAATTAGAAAAGGCAAAAGTGAAGCTAGAACTTGGCGATATTTTAGTGTTACAGGAAAAATTCAATAAAGCTTTAATTTATTATACTCAAATTCAACGTAATTTAAAGAACAGTACAATTTCGCAGGAAGCAAGGTATAAAGTAGCTAAAGCAAGTTATTATAAAGGAGATTTTAAGTGGGCAGAATCACAACTTAAAATTTTAAAAGCTTCTACATCGCAGTTAATAGCTAACGATGCCTTGGATTTAAAACTTCTTATTTCAGATAATAAATACGAAGATTCCCTTCAAACGGCGCTAAAACTTTATGCAAAAGCAGACTTGTTAGCTTTTCAAAATAGAAAGGATGAAGCTATTAAACTTCTTTATAAAATTTTAAAAGACCACAAAACAGAGCCTATTGTTGCACAAGCGTTATACAAGCAAGCCCAATTATTTGGTCAGAAAAACGAATTTGAAAAAGCACAAGCTAACTACGAAACAATTATTGCAAATTATAGAGACGGTATTTTAATTGATGATGCCTATTTTAATCTGGCAGAAATTTATGAGAAACAATTAAACATGCCAGAAAAAGCTAAAGAGTTATACGAGCAAATTATTTTTAATCATGCCGATAGCATTTATTTTGTAGAAGCTAGAAAACGTTTTAGAGCATTACGTGGAGATGCAATAAATTAATACTATGATTGTTGCTGAAACCAAGCGCCTTAAAATTTTTAAATTTTCAATTACAGATGCACCGTTCTTTTTAGAATTAGTGAATTCTCCAAATTGGATAAAATATATTGGAGATAGAAACACAAAAACCATTAAAGATGCTGAAGAACGCATAACAAAAGGGCATTTAAAAAATTATAAAGAGTTTGGTTTTGGGTTTTATAAACTTTTATTAAAAGAAGAAAATAATAAATCCATTGGCACTTGCGGACTCATAAAACGAGAAGAGTTAGATGATGTTGATATAGGCTTTGCTTTTTTGCCAGAATATGAAGGAAAAGGATATGGTTTTGAAGCCTCAGTTGAAATCATGAAACTTGCTAAAAATCAATTCAATTTAAAAAGACTAGCTGCAATAACCACCCCAGAAAATAAAAATTCAATTAAGTTATTAGAAAAATTAGGGTTTAATTTTGAAAAAAGAATAAAACCCTTTGAAGATGGAGAAGAACTCCTGTTATTTGCAAAAAACTTATAGGCATGTATATTTATAACGTAACTGTAAACATAGACGAATCTATCCATGAAGAATGGTTAGCATGGATAAAAGAGCATATTCCGCAAGTATTAGGAACTGGAAAGTTTGAAAAAGCAACATTAACCAAAGTTTTGGTAGAAGAAGATATGGGAGGAGTTACATATTCTATTCAATATCGTTCGTACTCAAGAGAAGCTTTAGATGCTTATTATAGAGAAGACGCCGAAAAACTACGAAATGATGGCATGAAAAAATTTGCTGATAAAATGCTAGCATTTAGAACAGAACTTCAAATAATTGATGAGTATACTGTGAATTTTAAATAGGCAAAAACATATGATATTTAGAAAAGCAACAGAAAATGATTTGCCAGATATTGTTGCAATGTTGGCCGATGACGAACTTGGTAAAACAAGAGAGAATTATCAAATTCCATTGCCAAAACTATACATTGATGCTTTTAAAAAAATAAATGCCGATAAAAACCAAGAACTTATAGTTGTAGAAAATGAGACCAAAGAAGTAATAGGAACTTTACAACTTACTTACATACAATATTTAAACCGATTAGGAAGCTTAAGAGCCCAAATAGAATCTGTAAGAATTAAAAAAAATCACAGAGGACAAGGTTTGGGTAAGAATATGTTCGAATGGGCAATTAATAGAGCAAAAGAAAAAAAAGCTTGTATTTTGCAATTAACTACAGACAAAAAACGACCAGAAGCCATAAAATTTTATCAAAGTTTGGGGTTTACAGCATCACATGAAGGCATGAAAATGCAATTTTAATTAAAAAAAACAATAACGGAAGGTTTAAGTAGATTAACTTCGTAACGTTATAAAACATTCAAAAATTCGTGGCAAATAACAGAAACCAACATCAAGTAAAAGCAAAAAAGCACTTAGGGCAGCATTTTTTAAATGATGAATCTGTGGCACAAAAAATAGCAGACACATTAACTCTAAAAGATTATAAAAATGTTTTGGAAATTGGTCCAGGCATGGGTGTGCTTACCAAATATTTACTCAAAAAGGATATCACGACATACGTTATAGAAATTGATACCGAATCGGTAGAATATTTACAAGCAAACTATTTAAACCTTGCCCCACGAATTATAGAAAAAGACTTTTTAAAGTACGATTTAAACGAAGTTTTTAAGCAAGAACCATTTGCAATAATTGGTAATTTTCCATATAATATTTCAACTCAAATAGTATTTAAAACCTTAGAAATGCGCGATCAAATTCCTGAGTTTTCAGGAATGTTTCAAAAAGAAGTAGCACAACGCATTTGCTCAAAAGAAGGCAGTAAAGTTTATGGAATTTTATCTGTTTTAACTCAAGCATTTTATGAAGCAGAATACTTATTTACAGTACCGCCAAATGTTTTTAATCCGCCACCAAAAGTAGATTCAGGAGTTTTAAGACTTACAAGAAAAGAAGATTATAACTTAGCATGTAATGAGAAACTTTTCTTTAAAGTAGTGAAAGCAGCATTTCAACAGCGCAGAAAAACACTTCGTAACAGTTTAAAAACATTTAATTTATCAGATAATTTAAAAGCAAATAGTATATTTGGCAAGCGTCCGGAGCAATTAAATGTAAAAGAGTTCATAGAGCTTACACAATTAATTGAAACAGACGTTTAAACCTTTTTAAAGTTTTCAATTTGTTAGAAGAAAAAGAAAACATACAATTCAATTTAACAAAAGAACTTCTAGAGCAAGTACAAGGTCTTATTGAAGAACAAAAAGATAAGGACCTAAAAGTGTTGTTAGATGAGTTTCACTATGCAGATATTGCTGAAATTTTAGATGAAATAAATCTAGAAGAGGCGATGTATGTTATTAAACTTCTGGATTCTGAAACGACTTCAGATATCTTAATGGAGCTTGATGAAGATAACCGAGAAAAGGTCTTAAAAAACCTTTCGGTTAAAGAAATCGCTGAAGAAGTAGAGGAGTTAGATACCGATGATGCTGCCGATATTATTTCAGAGTTACCAGAAGAACGTCAACAAGCTGTAATAGCTCAAATTGAAGACGAAGAGCATAAAGCTGAAATTACAGAACTTCTTGCCTATGACGAAGATACAGCAGGTGGACTTATGGCAAAAGAGTTGGTTAAAGTTTATGAAACCTGGACAGTTGCCGGATGCCTTCGTAGAATTAGAGGACAAGCAAAAGATGTTACCAGAGTACATTCCATTTACGTAGTAGACAAGCAAGATAAACTGATAGGGCGCCTTTCTTTAAAAGATTTAATTACAGCCAAAAACGAGCAAAAAATAGCAGATATTTATATATCTAATGTAGATTATGTTGATGTAAATGAAGATGTTGAAGAAGTAGCAAAAGTTATGGCTAAATACGATTTAGAAGCCATACCTGTAGTTGATGAAAACAAAACACTTTTAGGGCGAGTTACCATTGATGATATTGTAGACGTTTTAAAAGAAGAAGCCGATAAAGATTACCAATTAGCAGCTGGTATTACAGGAGATGTAGAAGCAGATGATAGTATTTTACAACTTACAAGAGCACGTTTGCCATGGCTGTTTTTAGGTTTAGTAGGTGGTATAGGTGCCTTTTTAATTATGGAAGGTTTTCAAGATACGTTTAATAAATATGCTGTATTATTCTTTTTTACGCCACTAATAGCTGCAATGGCGGGAAATGTTGGGGTGCAATCAAGTGCTATAATTGTACAAGGTTTAGCAAACGACGATGTAAAAGGAAGTATAAATAGTCGTTTAATAAAAGAAATGCTTTTAGCAGCATTAAATGGTTTTATCCTAGCACTTTTTCTATTTGTTTTTGTTTGGATCTCCAAAGGTGAAATAAATACTGCTTTTGCTATTTCGGTATCACTAGTAGTTGTAATTATTGTTGCAGGTTTAATCGGCACATTTGTACCTTTATTTTTAAATAAACGAGGTATAGATCCTGCCATAGCCACAGGGCCTTTTATAACAACCAGTAACGATATTTTTGGTATCCTCATTTACTTCTGGATAGCCAAATTAATTCTAGGTATTTAATATTTGGGCGTTACCACAAGGGTCGCGCTTTTCATTATATCTTTTTTTCGTATCTCAAAAAAGGATGCCATTTCAATCGCTAACGCAAAACTTCGTAATTTTACAGACTAATTTTAAGACATGAAAATCCTTCACCTCGATACAAATCACGAATTATTAATTAATCAATTAAACACTCTAGGGTTTAATAATGATGAAGATTACACATCTTCCAAAAAAGAAATTGAGACTAAAATCCATAAGTATGATGGTATTATTATAAGAAGTCGTTTTTCTATCGATAAACAATTTCTAGATGCTGCAAAAAACTTAAAATTTATAGGTCGCGTTGGTGCAGGTTTAGAAAATATAGATTGTGATTATGCTCAACAAAAAGGCGTGTATTTAATTTCTGCACCAGAAGGAAACCGAAATGCTGTAGGCGAACATACGTTAGGTATGTTATTATCATTATTCAATAAACTTAATAAAGCTGATAGCGAGGTTCGCCAAGGTAAGTGGCTACGAGAAGACAATAGAGGTATAGAATTAGATGGTAAAACAGTTGGACTTATTGGCTATGGCAACATGGGTAAAGCCTTTGCTAAAAAACTACGTGGTTTTGATGTTGAGGTGTTGTGCTACGATATTAAACCTAATGTTGGAGATGCCAATGCAAAACAAGTATCATTAACAGGATTTCAAGAAAAAGCAGATGTTGTTAGTTTACACACTCCACAAACACCACTTACGCTTAACATGATTAATCAAGAATTTATTAATCAATTTAGTAAGCCATTTTGGTTTTTTAATACAGCAAGAGGTAAAAGTGTAGTAACAAAAGATTTAGTTTCGGCATTAAAATCTGGTAAAATTTTAGGTGCAGGACTCGATGTTTTAGAATATGAAAAAGCATCATTTGAGAACCTTTTTAAAAAAGATGTCACATCGAGCGCAGTCGAGATGCCAGAGGCATTTCAATATTTAATACATGCTGAAAATGTGTTATTAACACCACATGTTGCAGGTTGGACTATTGAAAGCAAAGAAAAGCTAGCACAAACCATTGTAGATAAAATTAAAGCGAAATTTTGTCACTTCGAGTGATTCCGTTTTTACTCGGAATCGTATCGAGAAGTTATAACACTATTTGTTTTCGATACAATTTTGATTTTATCAAAATCACTCAAACTGACATAGATTTTTGTTAATTTTAAAGCATGAAGAAAACTGTTCTTGTTTTTTCACTGCTTATTTTGTCATTAATACTACTATTTCAAATTAGTAGTTACTCTATAAATTCTGGAAATTTAAAAATGGAATTTGCTGTTGCAATCATAGCTATTGTGTTTTTTATTGTAGGCATTTATATTAATAAAAAAAGTCTTCATAAATCGGTTGTAGATTCTAAAGAAATAAACCACAAAAAAATATCTGAACTAGAAATTACACCGCGCGAATATGAGGTGCTTCAATCTATTTCAGAAGGTTTATCAAACAAAGAAATAGCAGATAAATTATTTCTTTCAGAAAGTACTATAAAAACCCATGTTTCAAATTTACTAGTTAAGCTAAATGCAAAACGGCGTACACAAGCGTTGCAAATAGCAAAATCTCTACAAATTATTTAAAATTGTTATTTTTAGACTTAAATATGAGTGTTTTGGTACTTTAGTATGACTTCAATATTCCCCGTAAAATCTACTTTTACTTAATCAATCTTAAAAACGAATTTTATGAAAAACACAATTATTAAGTATGGATTATATGGTTTAATCACGGGTATTATACTTTTTTTAGCTGCAATTTTATTAGGTAAAGGGTTAAGTTATTCAACACAAGAAGTTCTAGGTTATGTTTCTATGGTTGCATGTTTATCCTTTGTTTTTTTTGGAATAAAACATTATCGAGATCATGTAAACAATGGTGTTTTATCAATTGGAAAGTCACTAGCAATAGGAGTATTAATATCAGTTTTAGTTGGAGTTGGAGTTGGAATTGCAGATTATATTTATACAACAATAATTAATCCAGATTTTGCTAATGAGTATTTAGAAACCAGTTTAAAAACTATGGAAAAAACATTATCACCTGAGGAATTTCAAACTAAAAAAGCTGAACTTACTCAGCAAATGCAAGATTATGGAGGTTCTGGATTTATGGCTTTTTTAATGTTTTTTACTGTGGTGCTTATAGGTTTTGTTATATCTTTAATTTCAGGATTAATTCTTCAACGTAAATAATATGCAGTATAAAGCAACATCACCAGAAGATTATATAAGTCAGGTTCCAGAAGAGCGCCAAGTAACCTTAAAAAAGCTGCGAAAAGCTATTAATGATAATTTGCCAAAAGGTTTTGAAGAAGGTATACAATATGATATGATAGGTTATTTTGTGCCACATTCGGTTTATCCAGATGGTTATCATTGTAATCCTAAAGAGCCTTTACCTTTTATGAGTTTTGCATCACAAAAAAACTCTGTTAACCTTTATCATATGGGTATCTATTCAAAGCCAGAGTTGCATGATTGGTTTGTAAAAGAATACCCAAAACATTGTAAAACAAAATTAGATATGGGTAAAAGTTGCATTCGGTTTAAAAAAATAGATCAAATACCTTATGAATTAATAGCTGAATTAACCAAAAAAATAACCGTTGACGAATGGATTAATATTTATGAAACGAACATAAATAAATCTTCTCGTTAAAAAAGATTATTAAATGTGAGTTCAATGAGACCTTAAAAAAACAAATAGATACATCGAATTAAACAGCAATAAAAAATAATCAACAAAAACTTGAATTATGAAATTAGGAGCATTTTCAGCAAGTCTTAGTGTTAAAGATATTAAGGCTTCAAAAGAATTTTACGAAACACTTGGGTTTTCTGTATATGCAGGTCAAATGGAGAAAAACTATTTAATCATGAAAAATGGCAACGCACTTATTGGTCTGTTTCAAGGCATGTTTGAAAATAACATTTTAACTTTTAATCCAGGTTGGGATGAAAACGCTAATAAAGTAGAACCTTTTGATGATGTAAGAGCAATTCAAAAACATTTGAAAAATAACAATATAAAATTAGAAAGAGAAGCCGATGAATCTACTTCTGGTCCTGCTAGTATTGTAATGTATGATCCAGATGGAAATACAATACTTATCGATCAACATGTGTAATTAAAAAATAACTTCTCGATTAAATCGAGGTTTCGGTTTAAATTGTCATTCCCGTTAAAATGGGAATCCATAAATCAAGTTTTAAAGTAAAAAAAAAACGATTAACTTCAAGGATATAAAATGAAAAAACGAGTAACAGGAATAGGCGGATTATTTTTTAAAACCAAAGATCCTAAAGCTACAAAAGATTGGTACAAAAAACACTTAGGTTTTAATACCGATGATTACGGATGTACATTTTGGTGGAAAGATAATGAAGGAAAAAAGTGTTCAACACAATGGAGTCCGTTTACAGAAGACACCAAATATTATGAGCCTTCCAAAAAAGATTTCATGTTTAATTATCGTGTTGAAAATTTACATGAGCTATTAAAAGCTTTAAAAGAAGAAGGCGTAACTGTTGTTGGAGAAGTTGAAGAATATGAATATGGAAAGTTTGGTTGGATTTTAGATAACGACGGAAATAAAATTGAGCTTTGGGAGCCTATAGATACTGCTTTTTGATAAATTAAAAACAACTTACCGTGTTAGGTTGAGCGCAGTCGAAACCTATTTTGTACTTTTATTGTTTAAAATTTAAGTTTTCACTTAAAAACAAAACTCTAATTGTCTTATATAGAAATACTACAATCTTTTAATTTAACTGCAATACAATGGGTAGCTGTTGGTATTGCAGTTTTTTTATTGGGTTTATCTAAATCCGGAATAAAAGGCATAGGTATTATTATTGTTGTTATTCTAGCCTTTGTTTTTGGAGAAAAAGCATCAACAGGTATTTTGCTGCCCATGTTAATTACTGCCGATGTTTTTGCAGTTACCTATTATAACAGACATGCCAATTGGAAGTACATAAAAAAGCTTATACCTTGGATGATAATTGGTGTTTTAGTAGGTGTTTGGGTAGGCGATGAAATTTCAGAACGTATTTTTAAAAGGCTCATGGCAATTATTATAATTGGTTCAGTATTGCTAATGATATATTCTGAACACAAAAACTCTAACAGTGTTCCTAAAAGTAAGCTGTTTTCTGGTACTATGGGTTTTTTGGCAGGATTCACAACTATGATTGGTAATTTGGCAGGCCCAGTGGCCAATATTTATTTCCTAGCTATGCGTTTCCCAAAAAATGAATTTATTGGTACGGCTGCATGGTTGTTTTTTATAATAAATGTATTCAAATTACCATTTCATATTTTTGTTTGGAAAACAGTTACTCCAGAAACACTAGTACTCAATTCGGTTTTAGTACCAGCAGTAATCATTGGTTTTTTTATTGGCGCACGTATAGTGAAGCTCATTTCTAATGTAAATTACAGACGTTTTATTTTAATAGTCACTGCTATTGGAGGCATTATTTTATTGTTTAGATAATTTATTTGTAACGTTATTATATTTTGAATGACCTATAGTTAAAGTGAGTTTAATTTTTTATTACCTTTAAAACCACTAATTAAAAAAATAACTATTATGTCAGATGAAAAAAATTTAAGCGACGACCTAAATGATATGTTAGGTGATGCAAAAGAAGGCGCAAAAAAAGCTGCCGATAAAGCTGAAGAATTTGCTGAAGAAGCAAAAGAAAAGGCTAAAGAATTTGCAGATGAGGCGAAAGAAACAGCTTCAGAGTTTGCAGAAAACGCTAAAGAAACTTTCGATAATGTAACAGGAGAAAATAAAAAAATCTTAGCTGGTGTTTTAGCAATTTTATTAGGGTCTCTGGGAGTACATAAATTTATACTAGGCTATAATAAGGAAGGTATAATTTTGTTAGTTGTTACTTTTGTTTTAGGCTTTATTACCTGTGGTTTAGGGGCTGGAATAACTGGAGTTATTGGATTAATTGAAGGCATAGTCTATTTAACAAAATCTGATGAAGAATTTTATAACACCTACCAAGCTGGAAAAAAACCTTGGTTTTAATTAAATAATATATAAAAAGTCAAAAAAATCAATTTTGACTTTTTTATTTAAATTTAACATCGTAACATTGCAATATATAATTAATAACATGGGTGTAACAAAAACACAAATATTTACAGATCACCAAAATGATTTAGCACAGTTTTTTAAAGTGCTAGGGCATCCTGCAAGAGTTGCTATACTTCAGTATATAAGTAATCAAAATGCATGTATTTGTAGCGATTTGGTTGAGGAAATTGGATTAGCCCAAGCCACTATTTCTCAGCATTTAAAAGAACTTAAAAGCATTGGGTTACTTACTGGTGAAGTTGAAGGTAAGAGCATGTGTTATTGTATTAATGTAGAACGTTGGACTGCTTTACAAAACCAATTAAACACTTTTTTTAATAAAACTAAATCTAATTGTTGTTAATCATTATTTGTCATTCCCGAGAAAGCGGGAATCCACAAACCTAATACGCATATAAAAATTTAATATCATGAAAACACAAGAATTATTCACATTACTAGAAGGTAACAAAGAGAAATCTTTATTATTTGAATATGCACCAAATTTATTAGTAGGAGCTAATTATCACATAACTGAAGTAAAACATATAGCTATAGATGCTGTTGATTGTGGTTCGCAAACCGATGCTTGGAAAGAAACTATAATTCAATTATGGGAAAGCCCAGAGGAATTAGGAAAAAGAGATTATATGTCTACTTTTAAAGCTCTTGCCATTCTTAAAAAAGTTGGAAAAATGAAACCTTATGTTCTAGATGCCGAAGTTAAGTTTGAATATAGCAATGCAAACTTTCATACTGCACAATTATTTGTTAACGATTTTGAAATACAGAATGATAATTTAATAATCAAATTAGCAATCGAAAAAACAGATTGTAAAGCAAAAGAAATTTGTGTTGTTCCTGAAGTAGTAGAGACAGTTACTAGTGATGCACCATGTTGTTCACCAGATGGAAATTGTTGTTAGACCATTATTAGAAACCGATTGGTTATCCGTTTCAAAAATATATAAAGAAGGTATTACTACGGGTATTGCAACTTTTGAAACTGAATGCCCTGATTGGGAAAAATGGGATAACAAATACATTTCTAAATGCAGAATAGTTGCTGTTTATAAAGAGAATGTTATTGGATTTGCTGTTTTGTCAGCAGTTTCAAAACGAGAAGTTTATAAAGGGGTTGCAGAGGTTAGCGTATATATTTCAGAAGCATTTAGAGGACATCATATTGGAGAATTACTACTGAGTAAGTTAATTAAAGAAAGTGAGGACGCAGGTTTTTGGACCTTACAAGCTAATATTTTTAGTGAAAATCTAGCGAGTATTAATCTGCATCAAAAATGTGGATTTAGAATTGTTGGTGTTCGCGAAAAAATTGGAAAATTAAAAGGAAGATGGTACGACAACCAGCTTTTAGAAAGACGAAGTAAAATACTAAGTTAAATGTCAAGTTGAGCGGTAGTCAAAACCTAAATAAAATACTAAATAAACAAACAAAGAGTTTTTAGAAAAATATTTAACTCTTCAAAAGTAGTTTAACCACCATTATTTTCAGCAAACTTACGTTCCAATTCTGCCTGAAACTCTTCCATAACAGGGCGAACAGTGCTTTCGGGTAAATCGGCAATTTTAATGTACATTAAACCATCAACCGAATTGTTGAACAAAGGATCTACATTAAACGCTACCAGTTTAGCATTTTGTTTAATGTATTTTTTAAGTAAAACCGGTAAACGTAATGCTCCTGGTTCTATTTCATCAATAAATTTGTCAAACTTGTTTAAATCGGCTTCGGTTTCATCAAAAACAAAGTCCTTATCGGCGTCTTTAAGCTTTACTTTAAACTCTTTTTTAGGACGAACATATTGGGCAATGTATGGGTCGTAGTAATGCGATTTCATAAACTCAATCATCAAGGATTTTGAGAAATTTGAAAACTGATTACTAATACTAACCCCACCAATTAAATATTTATGTTCTGGGTGGCGTAAAGTAGTATGCACAATACCTTTCCAAAGTAAAAATAAAGGCATTGGTTTTTGTTGATATTCTTTAATGATGAATGCGCGTCCCATTTCTATAGACTGGCTCATCATTTTATGCAATTCGGGTTCAAACCTAAACAAGTCTTGAAGGTAAAAACCATCAATACCAAATTGCTCATATATTTTGGAACCTAATCCCATTCTGTAAGCACCGGCAAGCAATTTTCGTTCATTATCCCATAAAAACATATGGTGGTAATAATTATCAAAAGTATCTAAATCTATAGCTTCGTTTGTGCCTTCACCAACTTCTCTAAATGTAATTTCTCGTAAACGTCCTATTTCTCGTAAAACATTAGGAATTTTATCTGCTTGTGCTAAAAACACCTCGTAATTTTTACTTTCTAAAAGTCTGGAATCATTTTCTCGAAGCGCATCAACCTCTTTAGTCATTAACGTAGTATCAACTGGAGTGACAATACTTTTTGGTGCTTTAGGCGCTTTTAAAGTAGAAGAAATATTATCTAATATTTTCGATTTATCCTCGAAAGAATTAGATAACATATAAGTTTTTTTTCTTAAAAATTCTGAAAATTCATCTATAGCCGTATGCTCTTTTTGGTCGTCAACAGAAATAGGTCTGCCAATCCTAACCTTTATAACACGTCTTTTTTGAGTTAATAATTCCGAAGGTAATTTAGCTGTTCTAAACGTGTCATTAATTTTTGAAAGCTTATAAAATAGCTTACTGTTTTTGGCATGAAAGTAAATAGGAACTACAGGAACTTCTGCTTTCTTTATTAATTTCATAGCAGCTTCTTCCCAAGGTTTATCAACTACCAATTTACCATCACGATATGTTGATACTTCTCCAGCAGGAAAAATACCAAGAGGATGTCCGTCTTTTAAATGTAAAATAGAATTCTTAAAACCTGTTACACTAGACTTAACATCTTTCCTGTCTTCAAAAGGATTTACAGGCATAATGTATGGCTTTAAAGGCTCAATTCTGTGTAATAAAAAGTTGGCAATTATTTTAAAATCTTTGCGTTGCTCTAACATTAATTTTAATAGCAAAATACCATCAATACCACCAAGAGGATGATTAGAAATGGTAATGTAAGCACCATCTTTTGGTAAACGTTTTAAATCTTCTTCAGGGATTTCAAATTTAATTTGAAAGTCATTTAAAATCGCATTTAAAAAAGGCAATTCTTCTAAATGTTTATTGCGATTATAAATTTTATTAAGCTTAGAAATTTTAAGCAGTTTCATTAAAAGCCAGCCAACAAAAGTACCAATAAAACCATACTTGTCTAATTGAATGGCTTTAGCCACTTCTTTGGCAGTTACTAACCCGGTATCTTGTTGTTTGGTCATGCGGTAAATGTACTAAATAAACTATTTAGTTACTATTTGAACGGTTTCTTGAGTTAATTGTTTTAATAACACGGTTTTACCTGTTTCAATTTGATTAATGGCCTGTTCATTATAATGCCTAATAGTATAAAGAGAAACATTTTCATTGTATGTTACTTTAAATTTTGCTTTTAAATGATGTAATAATTTATCTAGATTATTATAAATATTATCAACACAAACTGAAAAACTAATGGCTGAATTTTGAATAACATCAACCTTCATTTTGTAATGATGTAAAAGATTGAAAATCTCACTAATATTTTCTTCAACGATATATGAAAAATCTAATGATGATAATGAAATCAATATTTGGTTTTTCTTTACAATAAAACAAGGAATCATAGGTTCAAGAGTTACATTTTTACCTATTCTTGTTCCAGAGGCTTCAGGATTTAAAAACGATTTAACATATAGCGGAATTTCTTTTCCCTGTAAAGGTTGTAATGTTTTTGGATGAATTACCGACGCTCCATAAAAGGCCAACTCTATAGCTTCGGTATACGATATTTTGTTTAATAATTTGGCATTATCAAAATAACGCGGGTCTGCATTTAATACACCTGGAACATCTTTCCAAATAGTTACACGTTCTGCATTTAAACAATAGGCAAAAATAGCGGCTGTATAATCGCTACCTTCTCTACCAAGTGTAGTTGTAAAGTTATTTGAGTCGCTACCTAAAAAGCCTTGAGTAATATTTAAAACAGATGGGTTTAAGTTTGATGATATTAAACTTTGGGTGGCTTCCCAATTAATATTTGCACGCCTGTAATAATTATCGGTTTTAATAAAATCTCTAACATCTAACCAATTGTTGTGTAACCCAATGGCATTTAAATACTCACTAATAATAGTTGTTGAAACTAACTCACCAAAACCAATAGTTTGATCGTAAACAAAATTATAATCAGGTGATTTATTCGTTTTTAGGAAATCATTTAATTCATTGAAAAGCGCAGCAACTTTTTTAAAAGCTTGATGATTTTCGTTTTCAAATAAATCTAAAAGAATTTCATTATGATATTTTTTTACATCTTGAAGCGAGCTTTGTAATTCCTTCTTGTTTTCAAAATAATTTTTAATAACAGCTTCTAAAGCATTAGTGGTTTTTCCCATGGCAGAAACCACAATAAGGGTATTTTTAAAGCCTACTTTTTGTAATACAGACACCAAGTTTTTAACCCCTTTTGCATCTTTTACTGAAGCTCCACCAAACTTAAATACTTGCATATTATAAATTAGCTACATAATTATTAATACCTATTTCATCTAGCCAAACTACATCCCAATCGCGTAATACTTTGGCACCTTTTTTTTCGTAAAATGCAATGGCTGGTTCATTCCAATCTATAACTTCCCAATTAATGCGCTTAACTCCTAACTTATACGCATATTTTACTACTTCGTCTAAAAGCGCTGTACCAATACCAGAACCTCGCATAGATTGACTAACAATTAAATCTTCTAAGTGTATAATTTTTCCTTTCCAGGTAGAATATCTATTATAAACCAAAGCAATGCCTTCAACTTTAGAGTTTATTTCTGCAACAAAACAATGAAAAGCAGGATGTTTTCCAAAGCCATCATTTTCTAAATCGGCTACAGTAACTTCAACAGCATGAGCTTCTTTTTCAAATTCAGCCAATTCCTTTATTAGGCTATGCACTTGTGGCATATCATTTTTTCTAGCTTCTCTTATTGTGAAATTCATAATATTTTTAAAATATTTCAAATATAGTTTAAAGTTGAATATATCATAGAGTATTCTTCAGCGAAAACGTTGTAGTTAGTTAAAATTTATAAGATATTTGTACAAACAAATCAACTTTTATTTATGACGCATAAAAAACAGACTTTAGGAGAATTTATTATCGAAAATCAGACATCGTTTAAATATTCATCAGGAGAATTATCCAGTTTAATAAATTCCATAAGATTAGCCGCTAAAGTTGTAAATCATGAAGTTAATAAAGCTGGTTTGGTTGATATTATAGGCGCTATAGGCGATACCAATATTCAAGGTGAAGATCAGCAAAAATTAGATGTTTATGCCAATGATAAGTTTATACAAACCCTAACTAACAGGAATATTGTTTGTGGAATTGCCAGTGAAGAAGAAGATGATTTTATTGCTATTAATAGTCAAGATGAAAACCATCAAAATAAATATGTTGTTTTAATTGACCCATTAGATGGCTCCTCAAATATTGATGTGAATGTTTCTGTAGGGACCATTTTTTCAATTTATAGACGCGTTACTCCTGTTGGAACACCTGTAACTTTAAAGGATTTTCTACAAAAAGGAAGTCAGCAAGTTGCTGCCGGTTATGTGGTTTATGGTACGTCTACCATGTTGGTTTACACTACAGGCGATGGTGTTAATGGTTTTACTTTAAATCCGGCCATTGGGTCGTTTTATTTATCGCATCCAGATATGCAATTTCCTGAGGATGGCACGATTTATTCTGTAAACGAAGGCAATTATATTCATTTCCCACAGGGCGTAAAAAATTATATTAAATATTGCCAGCAAGAAGAAGACGATAGACCTTATACCTCTAGATACATAGGATCTTTAGTCTCCGATTTTCATAGAAATATGATAAAAGGCGGTATTTATTTATACCCAAAAAGCTCTAAAAACCCTAATGGAAAATTAAGGTTGTTATACGAATGTAATCCTATGGCATTTTTAGCAGAACAAGCAAATGGAAAAGCAAGTGATGGTTTTACAAGAATAATGGATATTGAACCTACAGAACTTCATCAACGAGCACCTTTTATTTGCGGAAGTAAAAATATGGTTGAAAAGTGTGAAGGGTTTATGCAGAATGTTTAATAAAAAATGCGTTAGCTTTTTACACTAACGCATCTATTAAACACCACTTATTTTACAGAGAAAATCTCTTTCAATTGTGTAACAACACCACCATTATTTGAAACTGTGATTTCACCAATTTTCTCAGCGATTTTTTCCACATACTCCATTTCTTTTAGCTTGTACAGCATGTCATTCTCTTCCATTAACTTTGCCGTATTTAGCAAGCTACGAGTAGAAGCAGTTTCTTCACGTCTCATAATAACGTTTGCTTGAGCTTTCTTTTGTGCGACTAGAACCTGATTCATAATCTCTTTCATTTCTCCAGTTAAAATCACATCTCTAATACCACAGTTTAAAACCGTAACACCTAATTTAGTTGCACTAGTTTTAACGTTTTCAAAAACCGCTTCCGCAATATTCTCTTTACGTTCTAAAAGCTCATCTAAAGTATACGTACCAACATAAGCACGTAGTACCAATTGCATAGCAATGTATAATTGCTTTTCGTAATCCTTGTTTTCAAGTAAAGCTTTTTCAATATCTGTAACTTTATACTGTGTATAAAAGTTTATACGAATTGCAGCTTTATCTTTGGTTAACAATTCTTGTCCAGCAATTTCTAATTGCAACTGACGCAAATCAGCCTTTGCAATTTTAATTGTTGTGTCATTTCTCCAGAATCTGTAAGTTCCGCCGTCAAGCGTCTTTGTATATACATCATCAACTAAAAGCACAGCTTTTTCGTAAGCCGAAACCTCAAAAGTTCTAATGTATTTGCTCAATTCATAATTGCTGAATAATGCTTTGTCAATCTTCTCAGTAATATAAATTTTGCTTAAATCTGCACGAACAAATTCACGTTCAATCAAACCCTTCCAGTACACATAGCGTCCAGCAGCAAGTGTGTTTTTAAAGTTACCTTTTTCGTAAACCAAAACCAGTTCACCGTCTTTAACCTCAATCACATCTAACATCGCTTCCAACGTTTTGTCTTTTAGTAAGAGCTCTAACGCTATAGGAGTCGCAAAGGTGTTCGCAAGGTCATAAACCAACACACGTTGATTAAAACCTAACCAGTGTTTTCCTTCGGTAATTACTTTTAAATAGTTACCATTTTTGAAAACCAAACCTACTTTTCCTGCATTAATTCTTACTCGTTTCATCATTTCTAATTTTTAAATTAAACATTAAATTTTTCCAATTAAGGAACTGGTAAAACCTGTAAAGGAAGGGTTACCAACTTCAATTCATAACTACGAGTTTGTTATGATTTAAAGTATATTTTGGGCGTGTGCATAAAAAATGCAACAGGCTATCCGTTATATCTTTTTTGAAAAAAATCAAAAAAGGATGCCACTTCTATCCTTCACGCGATTCATCGTTATTTAAAAAAACAGCAGATTACAAATCATCTTTCTAGTACGGAAATACTCATATTAAAAGCCTCAATAATTTGTGTTATGTATTGAGAAATCAAAAGCCCATATCAATAATTTGATACGTCGTTTTAAAACCTGAAAACAAAACACGTGTTATATCTAACAATTAAAAATCAGTATTTCAAAGTACTATCCAGATTGCTTCAATTTTCTCATTCTCACGAAAGCAAAAATTTAAAGCCAATTTGCAATCCACTATTATTGTCAATTTTTTTAGAGTAGAGAGACAAACTACATGGCTATCAGTTTTACAAGATGATAAGCTTTGGTGTTGATGGATTATAAGTCCATAACCTACTTTAACAGAGTAGTGCTCTAACCAAACTGAGCTACAATAACCAAGGATTTCCTAAGTTAAAGACCGGATTCGAACCGATGACAGCTACGATCTACTGCTTCACCGCTAAGCTACTTCTTCATTTCAGAGAAGGTGAGATTCGAACTCACGTACATAGAACTGGTGGATTTTTTTGGATTAAACCCAAACCTTCAAGTCTAGTTGAACATAAAAACATGATGCGTTTCTGCAACGTTTTATACAATAGTGCTATACCGAAACACCCAACAAGACTAGCTTGATATTTTAATGTGGAACAGATAGGAATCGAACCTATATTTTTGGATTTTCAGTCTGACGCATTGACCAACTTTGCTACTATTCCTTTAAGTGTTTATCAAGAGTCGAACTTGATCTTAGAGGATATACCTCTCGTGCGAGCCGTTACACTATAAACACTTTTGTGGGAATTGAAAGATTCGAACTTTCTCAACGCAAGTAACAGTTTTACAGACTGCCTCAGCTCTCCAACGCTGACGAATTCCCATTAAATCGGCAAACTTGGTTTACCGATTTTCTTATTTCTCCTTTCTTTTTTTATTTAACTTCTTCTTTTTTTTTTTACATTTCTTTTTAGGGTTCATCTTCTTCTTAACTCTAGACAATTCATTATCTACATAGTCTATAAAACCGTTATTTGTAGCTGTTTTTTTTGCTCTTTTAAAAATTTTAATAGCAACTTTAAATTGACCCAGTTTTTCAAATAAAATCCCTTGCATTAATTCTAACAATGCTTTATCTACGCCTTTTACAGTTTGTGCAAAATCTAACAACTTTTGTGCTTCAACATAATCTTCATTCCACAGTAAAGTTTGAATGTAGTATGGATATGTTTTTGGCATTTCCATATGTTGTGTAACAGCTTCTGCAAAATAGTGTTTAGCTGTTTCGTAATTTTTTAATTGTTCAGCATAAACACGTCCCATTAAGCAAAGTGCTTGCGCATCTTTTTCGTTATATGATAAAGCATAGTTTAATGCTTCTAATGTTTCTTCTAAGTTATATGGATAAGCATCTAAAGCCTGAAACACATAACTATTGTGTAAATTATTTCCCATGATGTTATTCATAAATTGTTACTGTTTTATAAGCATCACGATTTTCGTATGCCTAAAAACTGTTCAGATTAATGTATTCTTGAATTGTTCTTCCCATGAAAATGGGAATCTGAATAAAAAAAATCCGAAACAGTTATTTTGCTTCGGATTTTTTTTCTGGGAAGTAACTCTACAGAAAAATATACCGAAGCCTTAATGACTCAACGTCATTACTAAATGGTTGAAATGCTAACATATATTTAAGCATGGCTTCTTGTTTTTAATTTGTTTTTTTGTTTACAGCTATTCTTTAAAACTGCGGTGCAAATATTAAACACATTTTTTAATTAAACAAATAAAATTACATTTAAATTGTTGATAATCAGTTAGTTGTATTGAAATTTAAGCATAGAAATTCCTGTCCGCATTATTGCAGATTATTGAGATAAATGGCAAAAGTCTGTCTACCAATTGCTTACTCTTCAATGCTTACTATTTTAATTGTTAAAATTTATATTCAAATTAGTTTAATTTTTTTCATAAAAAAAGCGTCCAATTTCTTGGACGCTTGTAAATATTATAGGTTTTATTAATTTAAATCTTGTTTATAAATCATTAATAATAGATACATTACGTCCTTGTTCGATAAAAATATTCATTTCATTTTTTCGATAATCACACTGACTAAACAGTGATCCAGGAGCTATATGTACTATTTTTTTTCTCATTTACGATACAAATATCAGGTTTTTAAGATATAAGTTCCAAATTTTATTTAGTAGATATACATAGTTGCATTAAATAAAAAACCCTTTAATCAATTGAATAAAGGGTTAGTTTTTTAGTTGAAAATAATGTTTTACATCGCCACTAAATCGCCAGCAACATCTTTTGATGGTAAATCTGATTTACCCATTAAATAAATATCCACCTGTCTAGCAGCTTCTCTACCTTCAGATATGGCCCAAACAATTAACGATTGTCCGCGACGCATATCGCCGGCGGCAAATATATTTGGAATGTTAGTTTGGTATTTACCGTATTCTGCTTTATAATTAGATCGCGCATCAGTTTTAATGCCTAATTTATCAGCCAGTGTACTTTCAGGTCCTGTAAACCCTAAGGCTAATAATGCTAAATCACAAGGCCATTTTTTCTCGGTACCTTCAATTTCAACGAGTTGTGGACGCTGTCCAGGAACCATTTTCCACTCAACATTTACCGTTTTTAAGGCGGTTAGTTTACCGTTTTTATCTTTTACAAACTCTTTAGTGTTTATTAACCAGTTTCTTTCAACACCTTCTTGATGAGAAGATGATGTTTTTAACTGAAGTGGCCAATAAGGCCATGGCGTAGTTGGTGAACGATGTCCTGGAGGTTTCGGCATAATTTCAAAATTCACAACCGATTTTGCTCCATGACGATTAGAGGTTCCTATACAATCTGAACCTGTATCTCCACCACCAATTACAATCACATTTTTATCTGTAGCCATAACTTGGTTTTCTACTTTTTTACCAAACAATACTTTGGTTTGTTGGGTTAAAAAATCCATAGCTTGTACGACACCGTCTGCATCAATACCTGGAGTTGGTAAGCTACGTCTTTCGGTAGCGCCACCACATAAAACTACAGAATCAAAGGCTTTAAGTTCTTTTACATCGTAATTAACACCAACATTTACATCGGTTTTAAAAGTGATACCTTCTGCTTTTAAAATGGCTAAACGACGATCTATAATCTCCTTTTCCATTTTAAAATTAGGAATACCATATCTTAATAAACCACCAATTTCATCATCGCGTTCAAAAACAGTTACCGTATGTCCAGCTCTGTTTAATTGTTGTGCGGCAGCTAAACCAGCAGGTCCAGAACCAACTACAGCAACAGTTTTACCAGTTCGTGTTTTTGGAGGCTGAGGTTTAATCCATCCTTCCTTAAATGCACGTTCAACAATATTTTTTTCAATATTTTCAATAGAAACCGGGTCTTCAATAATACCTAAAACACATGATTTTTCACATGGTGCAGGACATAAGCGTCCTGTAAATTCTGGAAAATTATTTGTTGAATGTAATATCCAAGAAGCTTTTTGCCATTCCCCTTGATGTACCATATGGTTAAAATCTGGAATTAGATTTCCAAGTGGACAACCGCTATGGCAAAATGGTATTCCGCAATCCATACAACGCGACCCTTGTTTTTTGATTTCAGTATCACTTAGTGGTACTGTAAATTCTTTATAATGTTTTACACGTTCTTCAACAGGCGTGTAAGTTTCATCTTGTCTTTCAAATTCTTTAAATCCTGTTACTTTTCCCATGTCATTATGCTATTTCTAATTCTTCTACCATTGGTTCTTCAGTCTCTAAACGTTTTAGAGCACGTTTGTATTCAGTAGGCATCACTTTTACAAAATCACCTAGGCTGGTTTCCCAGTTTTCTAATAGTCTGTTACCACATTTACTGTTTGTATATAATACATGCTTTTCTATTAACCCTTTTAATTCAACTGAATCTTCTGTAGAAATATCTTCAAATTCAATAGTTTCGGTATTACATAAACCGTTTACAAATTTATTCTCAGGGTCGTAAACATAAGCAATACCACCACTCATACCAGCAGCAAAGTTTCTACCCGTTTTACCGAGCACAACTATTTTTCCACCAGTCATATATTCACAACAATGATCTCCAACACCTTCAACTACAGCAGTTGCTCCAGAATTTCGAACAGCAAAACGCTCACCTGCAATTCCGTTTATGTAAGCTTCACCATGTACCGCACCAAATAAACAAACGTTACCGATTATTATGTTTTCTTCGGCAATAAAATCAGCTTTTGCTGGTTTTTTTACAATTAATTTAGCTCCAGAAAGTCCTTTACCAAGGTAATCGTTGGTGTTTCCTTCTAAAGTAAAAGTTAAACCATGTGCACCAAAAGCTCCAAAACTTTGTCCTGCAGACCCTGTGAAGTTTATGTTTAGGGTATCTTCTGGCAATCCTAAATGACCGTATATTTTTGAAATTTCGTTGCTAACCACAGCACCTACGGTACGGTTAATATTCCTTATAGGATACTCAAGCGTCATTTTTTCTTTTCTGTAAAGCGCTCTATGAGAATCTTTAAGAATTGTAAAGTCCAGAACATTTTCAAGATTGTGGTCTTGTTTTTCTGTATTCTTTACAATTAATTGTCTGTAAACACTTGGTGTATGTAAAATACTCGATAAATCTAGACCTTTAGCTTTATAATGCTTTATAGCTTTATTAGCATTAATTTTATGAGTTTGACCTACCATTTCACCTAAAGTTCTAAAACCTAATTGCGCCATAATACCTCTTAATTCTTCGGCTATGTAATAGAAGAAATTAATAACGTGTTCTGGTGTGCCTTTAAAGTTTTTACGTAGCTCTTTATCTTGAGTTGCAATACCTACAGGACACGTATTTAGATGACATTTACGCATCATAATACATCCTGAAGCGACTAATGGTGCCGTTGCAAACCCAAATTCTTCTGCACCTAATAATGCAGCAATAGCAACATCGCGTCCTGTTTTTAACTGACCATCGCATTCTACAACTATTCTACTTCTAAGATTGTTTAAAACCAGTGTTTGTTGTGCTTCTGCTAAACCAAGTTCCCATGGTAAACCTGCATGTTTTAATGAGGTTAAAGGAGATGCTCCTGTACCCCCATCATAACCTGAAATAAGAACAACATCTGCTTTTGCTTTAGCAACTCCGGCAGCAATAGTACCAACACCAACTTCTGATACTAATTTTACGTTAATTCTCGCATCGCGATTTGCATTTTTTAAGTCGAAAATTAGCTGCGCTAAATCTTCAATAGAGTAAATATCGTGATGTGGAGGAGGAGAAATTAAGCCCACAAATGGCGTTGAATTTCTTGCAGCTGCAATCCAAGGTAAAACTTTGTGTGCTGGTAATTGACCACCTTCACCAGGTTTTGCACCTTGAGCCATTTTTATTTGAATTTCTTTGGCATTTGTAAGGTAATGTGAAGTTACTCCAAAACGACCAGAAGCCACTTGTTTTATTGCCGAATTACGACTATCTCCATTCACATCTGGATGGAAGCGTTTTCTGTCTTCACCACCTTCACCAGAATTAGATTTACCACCAATTCTGTTCATGGCAATAGCTAAATTTTCATGAGCCTCACGAGAAATAGATCCGTAAGACATGGCTCCAGTTTTAAATCGCTTTACAATTTCTGTCCAGGGCTCCACTTCATCAATAGGAATTGGATCTAAATTATCAAACTCAAATAACCCTCGAATGGTCATTAAGTTTTCAGATTGTTCATTTATCGATTTTGCATAAACATCATAACTAGCTTGGTCGCTTAACCTAACAGCTTGCTGTAATTTTGCCACTGTTGTTGGGTTAAAAAGGTGTCTTTCACCATTACGTCTCCATCTGTAATCGCCACCAATATTTAAGCTTAAACCAAAATGTTTATCTACAGCATTATCTGGATATGCTTGTTTGTATCGTTGGTCAATTTCTCTTTCAATTTCGTACAACCCAATACCTTCAATTCTTGATGCTGTATAAGGGAAATATTTTTCAACAAATGAAGAATTAAAACCAACAATTTCGAAAATTTGAGAACCTCTGTATGAATGTAGTGTAGAGATTCCTATTTTGTTCATTATTTTAAGAATACCTTTCCCAATAGCTTTATTGAAATTATCAACAGCTTGTTGCTCGTTCATATCACTTATGAAGCCTTCTTTAACCTGCATTCTAATAATTTCGTTAACCATATACGGGTTTATAGCACTTGCGCCATAGCCAAATAAGGTTGCAAAATGATGCGGTTCGCGAGGTTCTGCAGATTCAATAATAATATCGAAATAAGAACGCTTACGTAAACGATTCATTTGATGGTTTACATAAGAACAGGCTAATAAAGCTGGAATAGGAGCAAAATCTTTGTTTACACCTCTATCAGAAAGAATAATTATGTTTGTTTTTCTTTCTAAAGCTTTTTCAACTTGTCTGATAATATCATCTAAAGCTTCTTCTAATCCATTAAGACCTTGAGCTTTTGGATACAAAATTTGAATAGTTTCAGCTTTAAAACTTTCAATTTGAATGGTTCTTATTTTTTCTAAATCGGCATTAGAAATCACAGGATTTTGAATCCTTAATTTTCTACATTGTCTTTCTGTAATGCTGAAAATATTTCGGTCTTTGCCAAGATTTAAACTAATATCGGTTACAATTTCTTCACGAATACCATCTAAAGGTGGGTTAGTAACCTGTGCGAATAATTGTTTAAAATAGTTAGAAATAAGTTGAGGTCTATCTGATAAAACTGCTAAAGGCGTATCGGTACCCATAGAGCCTAAAGCTTCCTTACCTACAATAGCCATAGGAGTTATTACCTCTTGAATATCTTCAAATGTATAGTTAAATATACGTTGTCTTGTTTTTATATCAATGGTTTCAATCGGGCAGGTTGTATTGGTGTAAGGCACATCTCTTAAATGTAAGCGCGTTTTGTCTAACCATGCTTTATATGGTCTTTCTGAAACAATCTTACTTTTAATTTCCTCATCTTTAATAATACGACCTTCGTTCATGTCTACCAAGAACATTTTTCCTGGTTCTAAACGTCCATGACTTTCTATATCTTCTGGAGCAATATCTACAACTCCAATTTCAGAAGACATAATTAACTTACCACTTTTTGTAACCGTATATCTTGATGGTCTTAAACCATTTCTATCTAATAAAGCACCAATGTAATCACCATCTGTAAAAGGTACAGATGCAGGTCCATCCCAAGGCTCCATGATGCAGCCATTGTACTCATAGAACGCTTTGCGCTCTTCAGACATGGTTTTGTGTTTTTCCCATGCTTCTGGAATCATCATCATCATAATTTCTGGTAATGAGCGTCCTGTATGAGTTAATAATTCTACAACCATATCCATAGATGCAGAATCAGATTTTCCTGGAAGAATTATTGGAAATAATTTATCTATTTGTGGTCCGAAAACATCACTTTTCATGATTTCTTCACGCACGCGCATTCTACTCACATTACCACGCAAGGTGTTAATTTCACCGTTCTGACACATAAAGCGGAATGGTTGTGCTAACTCCCATGTAGGCATAGTGTTAGTTGAAAAACGCTGATGCACTAAAGCTAAACGAGTAACTAAATCAATTTGCTGTAAATCGGTATAATATGGTCCAATATCTTCGGGCATAATTATACCCTTATATATAAGCGTTGTGTTTGATAAACTAGGCACATAAAAATAACCGCTTTCAGATATTTTTGATTTTCTAATAGTATGTTCTGCAATCTTACGAGCTGCGTATAATTTGGCTTTAAAGGTAGCCTCATCAATATCCTCGGTTTTGCCAATAAAAATTTGTTCAATAATAGGTTCTGAAGCCTTTGCGATTTCTCCTAAATTAGAGGAGTCTACAGGCACTTTTCGCCACCCTAAAACAGAAAGCCCTTGAGCTTTTATTTCATTCTCTAAAATATCTTTACAAAATTGGTATTGATTTTTGGTTTTAGGTAGAAAAATCATACCTACGGCATACTCTCTTGCAGCAGGAATTTTAAAATCACACACCCTCACAAAATACTCATGAGGAATATCTATTAATAATCCAGCACCATCACCGGTTTTTCCATCTGCACTAACACCACCACGATGTTCTAATTTTACTAGAATTTCTAAGGCATCATGAATGATTTGATTTGTTTTTTCTCCTTTAAGATTACAAATAAAACCTGCCCCGCAATTTTCATGTTCAAATTCTGGTAAATAAAGACCTTGTTTCTTCAGCATAATCAACGCTTTTTGGTTTAAAAAATTGAGTTGAAACGTAAAGATATGTACTAGAATTTGAATTACAATAAGGGGTATTTCATTATTTCGATTTTAGAAGCGAACTCTTGATAAAAATAATTATATATCAATATTAAACTCTTTTTTTAATAAATACTCAATTCATAAAATTTAATGATAAATACAGATATATGAATTTATGCTAATAAATATTTTAATTAATGAAAATAATATCATGAAAAATTAGAAAAAACTGACAATAATTCAAATAACTATGTTGTTAAAAAACCAAAAAATTAAAAAATTACAAGAATACCTATAAAAAAATGGGGTAAAAATTAGAATATTGATAAAAGTAAGTCTAATACCCCTATTTTTTATGGGGGTTAAATCTTTTTGACATAGATTTGATTCATTCTTAAGGAAAAATTAACTAAAATTTAATAACCAAAAATTAAAACGATTATGAAAAAAATTATTACACTTTCAATGTTTTTTATAGCATGTACATGTAGTTTGTTTGCACAGGAAGAGGAAGATTCAACTCCTTCATTCACAATAAGTGGTAGTGTTGATGCTTATTATAGAGCTAACTTGACAGCGCCAAATGATGAAAATGCTATTGCACCAGGATCATCATTTGCACAATTACCTGGTTTTGCTTTAGGTATGGCCAATGTAGTTTTTAGTTATGAAGGCGAGAAAGCGGGATTTGTTGCTGATTTAGTATTTGGCCCAAGAGGGACGGATGCTATTTTCGCTTCACCAATGTATTCTTCTAGAAACGATGTGATTTCTAGTACAGGTAACATTGTAAATCAATTGTATGCATACTGGAATGTAAGTGAATCTGTAACATTAACCATGGGTAACTTTAATACCTTTTTAGGTTATGAAGTTATTTCTCCAACAGCTAACTTTAACTATAGCACATCTTATTTATTTTCTTATGGACCATTCAGTCATACTGGTTTAAAAGCAGATATTGCATTAGGTGATGATTTTAGTTTAATGTTAGGTGTCATGAATGATACTGACTTAACAGAATTTAACCCAACAGGAGATTATGCTTTCGGTGCTCAATTAGGTTATGCTGGACAATATTTAAATTTCTTACTAGATCCTTCTTTCACTGAAATTGACTATACAGGAGGATTTGACTTATCTGATGATTTCTTTTTAGGAATTAATGCTGCTTATTTAACTGTAGAAGATGACGGAGGTTCTTTTGCTGGAGCTGCTTTATACCCTCAATTAGCTACTTCAGATTCTTTTACTATTGGTTTAAGAGGTGAGTACTTTACTGAGACTGACTTTTTTGGAGCTATCGGAGCAAGTGATGCTGATGGAGATGCTTCTGTGTTTGCACTTACTTTAACAGGAAGTCTTGCAATTGATAATTTGACTGTAAAACCAGAAATTAGATTAGATAGTGCTTCCGAAGAAGCGTTTATTGATAATGATTTAGCTGGATCTAAAAGTTTAGGTTCTTTTGTATTAGCTGCAATCTACTCATTCTAATACATAAATTTATACACATACCCGTTTATTAAAAGCGGGTATGTGTATGTTAAAATAAATTACTAACCATTAAAATTATAACATATGTCTTTATTATTAAACATGCCCCTTATAATTCAAGATACCTCTGCAGTTGATGCATTAGCTGAGTCTATCAAAGGCGATATGGGAATGCTATGGATGTTACTATCTGGTATTCTGGTATTCTTTATGCAAGCAGGATTCACGTTGGTAGAATCTGGTATGACAAGATCTAAAAATGCTGTAAATATAGCCATGAAAAACTTTCTTGATATCTGTGTAGGTTCATTGAGTTTCTGGTTTGTAGGTTACTCATTAATGTATGGAGAAAGCTCAAACGGATGGTTTTTCTGGAGCGGGTTCATGCAAGGTGAAGGTGCTGATTTATTCTTCCAAACTATGTTTGCTGCTACTGCTGCAACTATTGTATCTGGAGCTATAGCTGGAAGAACTAAATATACTACTTATGCTATCTTTTCATTAGTTATGACTGCACTTATCTATCCAATAGCTGGTGGATGGGAATGGAATGGCGGATGGTTAAATAATACAGATGGTATTATGCCTGCTGAGTTTATCGATTTTGCTGGTTCTTCAATTGTTCACTCTGTGGGTGGTTGGGCTGCACTTGTAGCTGCATTTATGGTAGGACCAAGAATAGGTAAATATGTAAATGGAAAAGTTATGCCTATACCAGGGCACAACCAAATATTAGCAACATTAGGTGTATTCATTCTTTGGTTAGGATGGTTTGGATTTAATGGTGGTTCTCAATTAGCTTGGGGTGGTGATGATGCTACCGGAGCTTCTACAGTGGTGCTAATAACAAACTTAGCTGCAGCTGCAGGTGGTTTGGGTGCTTTATTTACTACATGGATATGGTACGGTAAACCTAATTTAGCTCAAACCTTAAATGGTACTTTAGCTGGTTTAGTGAGTATTACTGCTGGTTGTGGAAACATGACTGCTCCAGGAGCTGTATTAGCAGGTCTTATTGGAGGTATAATTGTAGTATTCTCAATTGAATTTATAGAGAAAAAACTTAAAATTGATGATGCTATTGGTGCTGCATCTGTACACGGTGTTGCCGGTGCATGGGGTACTTTAGTAATTGGTCTTTGGGGAGTTGATGGAGACACTGGAATTGGCCTTTTTAATGGTGGCGGTGGCGCTCAATTAGGAGCACAAGCTATAGGTGTTTTAGCTTATGCAGTTTGGGCTGTAGTTTTATCATTCATAGTATTCAGTATACTTAAAGCAGCATTTGGTTTACGTGTTACTGAAGAAGAAGAAATTCAAGGTCTTGATATTTCTGAACACGGATCAATAGCTTACCCAGGTAAGAGACAAAGAGAAATGGAAGATTAAAGATCTCTGTTATTTAGTAAATAACATTAGAGTTAAATCTAAAAGATGCCTTATAATAAAAGAGGCGTCTTTTAGATTTTTATATGAGTATAAGTAAAGAAACAATTAATTACATATTTAAAGAATTTTAATATTTTAACTAACTAAAAACTTATAAGATTAATGACATTATGAAAAAAATTGAAGCAATTATTAGAAAATCAAAGTATAGTGCAGTAAAAGAAGCACTACACGATGTTGGAGTAAACTTTTTTTCTTACTGGGATGTTACCGGTTTAGGAAATGAAAAAGAGGGGCATGTTTATAGAGGTGTTTCTTATAGTACAAGTGATATTCAACGTAGATACCTGTCTATAGTAGTTAACGATGATTTTGAAGAAGTAACTATCAAAACAATAATTAAATCTGCAGCAACTGGAGAAGTTGGAGATGGAAAAATCTTTGTATCAGACGTTAAAGAATGTTACAGAATACGAACAGGAGAAAAAGGAGGAGACACTTTAAAATAATAAACATCTAAAAAATATTTCATGGAATTACTTACAACAAATAATGTATGGATGATGATCTGTACAGCACTGGTTTTCTTTATGCACTTGGGTTTTGCATTTTTAGAAATCGGATTAACAAGACAAAAAAATACAATCAATATACTTTTTAAAAATATTTTTATAATCACAGTTGGGCTTCTTTTATATTGCTTAGTTGGTTTTAATTTAATGTATCCAGGAGAATTCAACGGATTTTTAGGTTTTGCAGGTATTGGTTTAGATTCACCACTTACTGCAGAGGGTGCTTTAGATTTAACCTATAACGAAGGTTACACCTATTGGACAGATTTCTTATTTCAAGGTATGTTTGCAGCAACTGCAGCAACTATAGTATCTGGAGCAGTAGCAGAGCGTATGAAAATTTTACCATTCATGATTTTTACAGTAGTTTACGTAGGATTTGTATATCCAATTGCTGGTTCATGGCAATGGGGTGGAGGTTTCTTATCAACATTAGAATTTGGTGAAACTGAAGGTTTTTATGATTTCGCAGGATCTACTTTAGTGCACTCTGTAGGTGGTTGGGCAGCAATAATAGCTGTTTGGTTATTAGGCTCTAGAATTGGGAAATTTAAAAATGGAAAACCTCAAGCTATTCCAGGTCATAATATTCCATTAGCAACTGCAGGTGTTTTAATATTATGGTTAGGATGGTTCGGGTTTAATGGAGGCTCTGTACTTTCTGCAGACCCAGCAGGAACTTCTTTAACATTAGTTACTACCTGTTTAGCTGCTGCAGCTGGAGGTGTAGTTTCTATGTTAGTGTCTACTGCAATGTATAAAAACTTAGATTTAACTATGTTCTTAAATGGTATACTAGGTGGTTTAGTTGGTATTACTGCTGGTGCAGACCAAATGAGTCCAACAGATGCTATTTTAATTGGAGCAATAGCTGGAGCTTTAATAGTATTCGCAGTAAGGTTTGTAGATAAATTAAGATTAGATGATCCTGTAGGAGCTATTGCAGTACACCTTATTTGTGGTATATGGGGAACATTAGCAGTTGGAATTTTTGGTGCTAAAGCTGGTTTCGAACAATTTATGATACAATTAATAGGTGTAGGATGTTATGCAGTATTTTGTATAGTAACAGCATTTATCATCATATTCACTTTGAAGAAAACGATGGGAATTAGAGTGTCTGAAAAAGAAGAATTAGAAGGTTTAGATGGTTACGAGCATGGTATGGATGCCTACCCAGACTTTAGATTAAATGAGCATTAAAATAAAATGTGAATAATAATATTTAGTTAGTGTTAGAAGAAGGATGTCATACCAATAGTTGTATGTCATCCTTTTTTATTTTTAATGATAATGTAAGCAAAATAAAAAGCCAGTATTTAAAAAATACTGGCTTTTCTATGTGTATATAAAACTATTTATTATGCCGAATTTCTACTAGCATTAATATTTCCAAATAAAGAACGCGTCACGATTTTTTCGTAGATTTTCTTTTGCTCATCATCTGGAGAAACACCAGCTTTTTCTAACTCTTGAATTTTTTTAAGAGCATACTGTTGTATAGTTAATAAAGGTAAGACTATAGATTCTCTTACTTCAATTGACGCTTTACCAGAAGGCTCATTTTGCATCAACTCTTTATAACCTGTAACTTTTAAAAGTAATCTTTTGGTTGTTAGATATTCTTCATAAATAATATTCCAAAAATCACCAAACTCTTCATCTTTAGACATGTATTTTGTTAAGTCGAAAAACGATTTTGTTAAAGACATCATACTATTTTCTAGTAAAGTTTTAAAGAACTTAGAGTTTTTGTATAGCTGTTCTACTTTATCAAATTCACCTTTATCTTCATACTTTTTCAATGCAGTACCAACACCGTAAAATCCAGGTACATTTTGTTTTAACTGGCTCCAAGAACCTACAAATGGTATGGCTCTTAAATCTGAAAACACTAATTTATCTGAAGTACCTCGTTTTGATGGTCTACTTCCAATATTAGTTTTAGCATAGTATTTTAAAGTACTCATACGTTCTAAATATGGAATGAACATAGGGTGACCTTTAAAATCTTTATATGTTTGGTAACTTGTTTCGGCCAAATCGTTCATAACAACTCTGTCTTCATCAGACATTTTGTTTTTTTCGCTACTAATTCTGTTATTAATACCAGAACTTATTAATTGCTCTAAGTTGTATTGAGACGAATCTAAAGTTCCGAAATTAGAACTAATAGTTTGTCCTTGAATAGTTAATTGAACCTCTTTATCTTCAATAGTAGGTCCTAAAGAAGAATAAAATTGATGTGTTTTTCCACCACCACGGGCTGGTGGTCCACCACGACCGTCAAAAAATATGGCAGTAATATCATATTTTCTAGACATTTCAGTAAGCAATTCTTTGGCTTTATAAATTCCCCAGTTTGCCATTAAATAACCACCATCTTTTGTACCGTCAGAAAAACCAAGCATGATAGTTTGTTTACTACCTCTAGCTCTTAAGTGTGCCATATACTCTGGGTTTGTATATAGTTGTTCCATAACTCCTGGAGCGTTTTCTAAATCAGGAATAGTTTCAAACAATGGCGCAACATCTACTGTTAATTCATCTTTAAAAGAAACTATTTTTAGCATGGCAAATAGTTGCATCACATTTAAAGCAGTTTGGTTATTACTTATAATGTACCTATTAGCACCACGTTCACCATTGCTTTTTTGTATGTCTTTAATAATAGCAATAGTTTTTAATGTATTCCTTACCATTTCATCTTCAAAAACATCTAAATCTGGAATACTGTCATTAGCTTTTGATAATATTTCAATTTGTTCAGCTTCAGATAGACTGTGATAATTATCTGGGAATGATGAATTTCCAGTTTTAATTAAGTAATCTATAACTTTTGTGAAAACAGTATGATGTATTCTACTATCTTGTCTAATATCTAGTGTTGCAAAATTATAACCAAATAAATGAACTCTGTTTATTAGATTGTTTATTTCTCCAACATATAGAGATTGATGCTCTTTTACAACAAGGTTTCTAATACTAAGTAATTCTCTTATGAGTTCTTTTGATGTAATAGCATCTGGTGAATCTAAATCTATACTATAATCATATAAAATAGTTTCTAGTCTAACTACACGCTCTTCAACACCTCTAAAAGTTAATTTTCGTCTTAAGTTTTTAAGATCAGCATAATATTTCTTTAAAATGGCTTGTTTTAGCTTTGCGGCTACTTTTAAAGTAGTATCTGGTTTTACAAATGGGTTTCCGTCACGATCTCCACCTGGCCAAAAACCAAGATTGATAATTTCGTTATGTTTTTTACCATCATCGTAAATATTCTGTTGAATGTAATTGTATATTTCGCCAAACGAAGTATAAAATACATTTTCTAAATACCAAATTAAACTCTTAGCTTCGTCATAAGGTGTTGGTTTTTCTCTTTTAAAGAAAGGTGTTTTTCCTAATTGACCGAACAGATTATTGATTTCAGATAGGTTGTTTTCTTTTATAGCCTCAGTTAAATCTGTAATAATTCCTAAAACAGAACCTGGATAGAATTGAGTTGGATGTGCTGTTAAAACAATTCTAACCTTAAACTCATCTAAATAATTCTTTAGATCTTCTAATTTATTTTCTGAAACAGCAGTTCCCTTTAAATTTCTTAAAGTACCAACGCCATCCATATTGTTTACAATTGGGAATGCCGCATCTTCAATAGCATCAAATAAAACAACTTGTCTTTCAATGTATTGAATAAACCTAAACAAAAGATTTATTTGACTTTCTTTAGAGCGACGCGCTTGGTATTTTTTAAAAAATGTATCTACTATTGTGGTAGGATCATCACCTTTTGCAAATCCTTTTTCGCATGTTTCATGAAATAAGGGAAGTAATACTCCTGTTTTTGTTACAGCATCAAAAGGTAGTGTCATAAATATACTATTGTATATTTGATATTTAGACATTACGTTTTGCTTAAATCGTGTTAATTTTGGCTCTACAGACATCTTATTTTTCTATTGAAAATTTTTTATAAAAGTAGTAAAGCTTAAATTAATCAAGCTGTTCTAGATAAAAATTTATCATTTTTATTACTTTGATGAATTCAAATTATGAATAATTAAAAAAATCTTTACTATCCCTGTGTTTTTCTAATTGATTAATCATTAGAGATTAGCTTCTTTTTAATCGTCTAAATTTAAATTTTTAAGGTAATAGAGAATTCGTTGTATGATATATATCATATTCTATGATTTTCATGTAAAATATCTTTACAGATTAATCTACAATTGAATGTTTGAATTAACTATTAAAAACATTTAAGAGTGTAAAAATTAATTATGAAAAAAACACATTCGTTTCACATTCCTGTAATGGGTATTGGATTTACAATTGATACGCCTTTAAAAGTGGCACAATATGGCATGGACTCTGTAATTTCTTTAGTTGATGATATTTTACTAGAAAAATTAAGAAAAATGTATAGCGAGAAATTCAAAATTCCTTACAATGAAATTACAAATAAAATAGATGATTTTAGAGCTAAAAGAATCACGTCTTATTTAAATTTAATTAGTGATTTAGCTGATAAAAAGTTTGAGTTATTAAAAAATATAACCACAGAAAAAAGCGATGAATTTTTAGGTTATATAAACATGTTACCAGATACTTCTGGTTTAAAGGCTGAGTTTAAAAAATTAACATTAAATGGATTTGATTTTTCTGAAATTAAGAAATGGGCTTCTAAGAATTTAACCATGGGTAATATTGATGTTAATATTATGACCAAAGTTGATAAAGACAATTATAAAGAGCAAGAAAAATTAACTTCAGAATATAATGATGCACATGCCGCTTTAAGAGGGTTTGCCAATAGTAAACTAAATTCATCTGTTGTACTTTCCGCTGGACTTAATCCTAGATTATATCATTACATGAGTCGGTTTGATGATTTTTTTCCAGATGAAACGGGAGTTTTTAAAAAGCGTATTATTTTAAAAGTAAGCGATTATAGATCTGCATTAATTCAGGGTAAATTTTTGGCTAAAAAAGGTTTGTGGGTTTCAGAGTATAGAATTGAATCTGGACTTAACTGTGGTGGACATGCTTTTGCTACAGACGGTTATCTTTTAGGGCCGGTTTTGGCAGAGTTTAAAGAAAAACGGGAAGAACTAAAAAAATCCATACAAACTATATTAAATCAAGAGCTTGAAAATCAAAATAGAATTGTACCAAGGGCATTATCTTTTGAGATTACAGCTCAAGGAGGCGTAGGAACCCAAGAAGAACACAATTTTTTATTAGATCATTACAATTTAGATTCTGTTGGTTGGGGTACTCCTTTTTTGCTAGTTCCAGAAGCAACAACTGTAGATAAAAAAACTTTAAATAAGTTAGTAAAAGCTAAAGAAGACGATTTGTATTTAAGCGATATTTCACCTTTAGGAATACCGTTTAATAATTTAAGAGACAATACAAAAGATTTAGAGAAAACGGTTTTAATTAATAAAGGTAGACCAGGAAGCTCTTGCCCCAAAAAGTTTGTTGCTTTAAATAAAGAGTTTAAAGAAACGGGTATTTGTACTGCATCTAGAGAGTATCAATTTTTAAAAATAAAAGAATTAGATAGGCAAGAGTTTTCAGAGGAAGACTATAAAAAACAATTCAATAAAATTGTTGAGAAATCCTGTACTTGTGTTGGTTTAGGAACATCGGCTTTATTGGCCTACAATTTAGATACTAAAGTTGAAGGCGAAGGTGTTTCTGTTTGTCCAGGTCCAAATATGGCTTATTATTCTAAAATTATGAGTCTTGAAAATATTACCGACCATATTTACGGCAGAGGAAATATGATATCAAGAACAGATCGTCCTAATTTATTTGTAAAAGAATTGCAGATTTATATGGGTTACCTGAAAAATAAATTAGATGAAGCAAAAATATCAATGAGTAAAAAGGAAGAGAAATATTTGCTAGCATTTACTAATAATATGAAAGCAGGCGTTTCTTATTATCAAAATTTATTTGAAGGGGTAAAAAATACTTTCGAAGATATTAAAATAGGAGTTTTAAAAGAATTAGAAAAAAATGAAATAACCTTAAATCAAATTCAACTAGACATTCAAAGCTTAACCGTTAGGGTGTAAGTAGATATTATTTTTTGTTTTAATAATTAGAGTTACCTAAAGCAATTAAAATGGATTTAGTAAAAGAAATACAACGTCTTAAAAAAGAGAAGAATGCTGTTATTCTGGCTCATTATTACCAAGTACCAGAAATACAAGATATCGCAGATTATGTGGGAGATAGTTTAGGGTTGTCGCAAAAAGCAGTAGAGACAAATGCAGATATTATTGTATTTGCAGGGGTGCATTTTATGGCAGAAACAGCCAAAATATTAAATCCAACTAAAACCGTTGTTTTGCCCGATTTAAATGCAGGATGCTCTTTGGCAGACTCTTGCCTACCAGAAGCTTTTGAAAAATTCACAAAAGAACATCCAAATCACTTGGTAATTACTTATGTAAACTGTTCGGCCGAAATAAAAGCGTTGAGCGATATTGTTTGTACATCATCAAATGCTTTAAAAATTGTAGAATCTGTACCAAAAGAAACACCAATTATTTTCGCGCCAGATAAAAACCTTGGTAAATATATAATTGCTGAAACAGGCAGAGACATGTTGCTTTGGGATGGTAGCTGTGTGGTTCATGAAGCCTTTTCTATGGATAAGTTAATAGAGTTGCATAAAAAACATCCAGATTATAAAATTATAGCACATCCAGAATCTCAAACACATATATTAAAAACAGCAACATATATTGGTTCTACAACAGGAATGATAAATTATGTAAAAGCACATCCAAACCAAAAATTTATTGTTGCAACAGAAGCAGGTGTTTTGCATAAAATGCAACAGGAAGTGCCAAACACAGATTTAATTCCTGCACCAGTAGAAGAAGATAACACTTGTGCTTGTAGCGAATGCCATTTTATGAAAATGAATACGCTACAAAAACTATATGATTGTTTATTACATGAAACACCTAAAATAGAAGTACCAGAACATATTATAGAACGTGCTTTATTGCCAATTGAACGTATGTTAGAATTATCTAATTGATATGATAGAAGCAAATTATTTAGTAATAGGTTCGGGGATAGCAGGTTTAACATTTTCGGTTAAAATAGCGAAGAGATTCCCTGATAGAAATGTAGTTATTGTTACAAAAGGCAATGAAGACGAATCGAATACTAAATATGCTCAAGGCGGTGTTGCTATTGTTTTAAACAGAGAAAAAGATTCATTTAAAAAACATATTGAAGACACTTTAATTGCAGGCGATGGCTTGTGCAATGAAGATGTAGTTGAAATGGTTATAAAAGAAGGCCCAAATAGACTTCAAGAATTAATGATTTGGGGCGCTAATTTTGATGTTGATTCTAGTGGTGATTTCGATTTAGGAAAAGAAGGTGGGCATTCAGAATATCGTGTGGTGCATCATAAAGACATCACAGGCTATGAGGTAGAACGTGCTTTATTAAAGCGCGCTCATCAATTATCAAATATTACTATTTTATCACATCATTTTGCTATTGATTTGGTTACAAATCACCATATTAAAAACAGTGAGCAGAAAGAATTGTCGTGTTATGGCGCCTATGTTTTAGATGAAAAAACGGGTAAAATATTCACAATAATAGCTAATAATACCTTACTAGCAACAGGTGGTATTGGTTGTGTTTATGGACACACAACAAATCCGGTTATTGCAACAGGCGATGGGATTGCTATGGCTTATAGAGCAAAAGCTAAAATTAAAGACATGGAGTTTGTGCAATTTCATCCTACAGCACTTTATGAAGCTAAAGGTGAATCATCATTTTTAATTTCTGAAGCCGTAAGGGGTTTTGGAGCTTATTTAAGAAATAAATCAGGATATCGTTTTATGCCAGATTATGATAAACGTGCCGAATTAGCATCACGAGATATTGTATCACAAAGTATAGACAACGAATTAAAAAAATCTGGAGAAACTCATGTGTATTTAGATTGTACACATTTAAATATAGATGCTTTTAAAAAGCATTTCCCTAATATTTACAAAGCGTGTTTAGAACATCATATTGATATTAAAACCGATTGGATACCTGTAATACCAGCTTCACATTATTTGTGTGGAGGTATTAAAGTGAACAAAAAAGGGGAAACAACTATTACTAATTTATTTGCATGTGGAGAATGTTCTAGAACAGGTTTGCATGGTGCTAACAGGCTCGCATCTAATTCGTTATTGGAGGCTTTGGTGTATGCACATAATATTTTTAAATACCATAGCAAGAAAGAAGCTAAACCTTTTGAACTTGTTATTCCAGAATGGAATGATGAAGGAACAATTATTCCTAAAGAGCATGTTTTAGTACAACATAATCTTAAACAATTGCAAGCTTTAATGCGCGATTATGTTGGTATTGTTAGAAGTAATAAGCGCTTAAAAAGAGCTATAAAACATTTAGATTTAATTTATAATGAAGTAGAGGAATTGTATCGTGAATCAAAAATAACAACATCACTTTGTGAATTAAGAAATATGGTTAACGTTGCTCACTTAATTATAAGGCAATCTTTAGATAGAACCGAGAATAAAGGCGGGTATTACAATATTGATAACGTAAAAAAATAAGTGAAGCTTCAAAAAAGCTTCACTTATAAATGTAAATAAATTAGGTTTTTATTTACCTAACATAAGTAGTTCGCTACACACGACTTCTGTAATGTAGCGCTTGTTTCCATCTTTATCGTCATAACTTCTAGAAGTTAATTTCCCTTCAATAGCAACTTCTTTACCTTTAGTTACATACTTCTCAATAATTTGAGCTGTTTTTCCCCATGCAACTATATTGTGCCACTGGGTATCTGTTATTTTTTCACCTTTATTATTGGTGTAACTTTCGTTAGTTGCAATATTAAATTTTGCTAATGTTTTTCCTGATTCAAGATTGATGATTTCTGGGTCGTTTCCTAAGTTACCAATCAACTGTACTTTGTTTCTAAGTGTGTTCATAATTTTAAATTTTAATCGTTAAACAGTTAATACTTTGTCCTGAACTCGTTTCAGGATCTTTTTATTTAATACTTGATTTGTGAATAAGTTGCTGAAATAAGTCCAACATAAATTCGACAGTGCAAATATCTGGTAGCATCAAAATTTTATTCGGTTATTACTTATTTAAAATCGTTTGTAAATGTTTGTAGTCGTTTGTAAACGAATAATTTTTATTATATTTGGCATCTATATACAACAAGGGACAAGAAAGAATAGTAATTTAACATAACCTAGAGCGGTTATTTTTTTTGAGTGAAGTCCTTTAATCCACGATTAGAATCTACTTATTCAGAAATCCAGAGCGTGAGCATCTTGCCGAATAGTTCAAATTAAAGGTTGTTTTATCTCAAATAACGTGTTGCACTTGTTAATACATGATAGTCTTAACATACGACCAAAATCGGTGCTATTCCTTATTTTTAGGCTTAGGAACGGAAGCCTTTAATACTTCGTCTAATGATGTATTAATTTTTAAAGCCTTTTCTTTTGATTTTGAGGGCTTTACTTGCTTTTTATCTGTTTTTTCTGTCATTTTGTCAAAAAAATACAATTAATTACGTAAATATATTAATATTTACAATCTCTTCCTTAGAATGTTTAAATATTTAATATGTTTTCACTTACATACCTTATTTTTATTGCAGATACTACTTTTTGGATAGGTGCTCTAGCAAGTTTTTTAGGATCTTTAGTTTTAATACTTCTTTTGTTTGTATTTGCTAAACCAAAATTTAAAATTTCTGAAGAAATAGCTTTTGTTGACACAGATAACTATTCACCAGAGCTAAAAAATTCGTATTTAATTAAGGTTACTAATCGTTCACTGTTTGTTGCATATGATATTGTAGCTAATTTAGAAAGCCTAACTCCTTACAATGTAAATTGTGGGACTAATGATAGGGCTGTTGATATTAAATTTATTGACCCTTCAACTAATATTCTTGACAGATATAAGCCTTTTAAAAATGATGGTAAAAATGCATTTATATTTAGAACCACGCATGATTTAAAATCAATTTTAAAAGTTCATAATAACAAATTAGAATTTACACTTATGGCTAAAAATGGTTTTAGTGGATTATCTAAAATGTTTAAAAGAGAATTTTCTATTTTAGCAGATGTAAAAAATGGTCATTTCGGATTTGGCAAGGATTTTGAAATAAAGTAGTTAAACGATTAAAAACATGTATTTTGTCGATTATTTTGTTAATATATCTATAAAAATAGATTTTTTTATTAAAGAAAGTATTGTTTTTTACTAATATAATAGTAATTTAACGCAACGAATTAAAAAAAAACACTAATTAAAAATAAATAAACATGAAAAATCAATTTAAAATTTTAGGAAATGGAATTAATTGTAATGACAAAACAGGTGGATAGTAAATTTAATCTTATTAAAATAAAATAAAGCCTCTTTTTTTAAGAGGCTTTATTAATATTTGTAAGTCTCTTATAACTCAACACACTCTCACTATCAATTAAAAACTTTTCAAAACGCTCTTGACTAGATAAATCTCTAGTATTAAAACGTGCGCTATATTCGTCTAAATAACGTTCTAAATGCTTTGCGCTTACTTGATGATAAACACCGTACAAACCACGCTTTAAAACGCTCCAGAAGTTCTCAATAGTATTAGTATGTACACCGTTTTCAACATAAACATTTAAAGAGTGTTTAACGTTGTCATGCGTGTAATACTTTTTTAAATGACTATATACAGGTGCTTCATCTGAATAGATTGTAGAACCTTTAGGCACGTGTTTACTAATCAATGCACCGATATTGTTTAAATCAGCACTCGGAACGTGTTTTAAAGCTACTTTGCCGTTACGCTCAATAATACCTACTACCATTTTTTTAGGTTGGTACACTTCACCGCTATTGGTTAAAGTGTTATCCACTTGCGAACGCTTTTTACCGTAATGTCTATTTTTATTATTACCACCTATGTAAGTTTCATCAACTTCTACCATATTGTTTTCTCCTAACATTTGCGGTGCTTTGTCTTTTAGCATTTCTCTAATTCTATGCAATACAAACCATGCGGTTTTTTGCGTGATACCTAAATCTAAAGCTAATTGAACCGAACTAATGCCTTTTTTATGTGTAGTCGCTAAATAGATAGCTGCGAACCATATTCTTAAAGATATTTTAGAACCATGAAAGATTGTTCCAACGGTAACAGTAAACTTTTTGTAACACTCATTATTAGCACATTTATAACCTCTTGTGGTTTTATATGTTCTCTCACAACCACAATGAGGACATACAGGCTTACCGTCCCAACGAATTTGCTCGTAATACTCAATACAAGTCTTTTCTTCTTTGAAGTAATCTAAAAGCTGTGGTAAAGATTTGAAATTCATGGTCGTTGATTTAATTAGTTATACAAATATAACCGAATATATTGACATGTACAAATAAAATATACAAATATTTACGGTTATATTGATATATTTTGTAGTTTTGTAACATGACTACATATAAAGAGAGAAAGGAAAACCAGTATAGTTATGTACTTCTCAAAGACGGTGAAGTTTTAGGTACGTTCGGAAACCTAAAAAAGATTACTGAAATAGTAGAAGATGATAATTTTCCTAGTTATTGGACTTTAATAAGAAAAAAGAAATTCCCGATCGAGTTTATGAATTACAGAATTCATAAGGTTAAGCATTATTGAGAACTTAAACGTATTAAGTAATAAGTTTTTCTGTCTTTTACATTCATATATCCTATCTCATTATTTTTTTTAAACTCTTTTTGATAATAAGATAAGCTGTTTATATCTGGCTCTATGGTTTTGAGTTCTTTGTAAAAAGGCTCTAATTTCACATGATAACATATTATCCTATTATCGCATAAGGCTATGAAAACATCCTTTGGTTTTTTACTCATAAGACCAAAAATAAGCAGTTTTTAGTAAAATATGCTAAAAATTGTGAATAAAAATAGTAAAATATACTAATATTTTATTGACTCATAAAATATTTATTTGTATATTTACAAATGAAAAAACGCCAATGTCGGACATTGGCGTTTAATTAAAAAGTTTTAGATTTAAGATTGAGTCTACTAAACTCGATTTAGGAACAGCTAATGAGACTGACTTCAATCTCTCAAAACTAAAACTTAAAAAAAGGGGGTACTATTATTCGCCCCTTTTGGGTTACTAAGATTAATTACCTACGGGTAACTCTTCTTGTAATACGGATTGTACGGGTTGTACGTACAGTTCTTCTTACTTTCACTGTGAATAGTGTTAGATTAATAAAATTAAAGACTAGGACTTTCCTAGTCCGCAAAGGAGATGTTACAGCATCTCCTTTATTTGTTTAATACAAATAAGGATATACCTCTAAATTAAATTAGTTAGTTAATATGAATTTTCACTAACACCAGTGCTTGCGGAAGGGTTTTCTGATGTGTTTGTAAAGCTAGTGGATATGTTTTGATTTAGAAAATGGGTTTTAAAAACGTTGTCAACAAGTTTTTAACAAAGATATTTTATATACCTTTGAAAAGCACACTGTTACTGATATAAAACCAAATAAATTTGTTTAAAAAAAAGAATAAACTAGAAAACGATTATTACGATAATTACACAAATAGACACAAACAAAACTTTTTAGGTGGCTTATTGTGGGCTTTATTGTTTGGTGCTATTTATGGAGTATATAAGTTAATAGAGTGGCTTTTTTTGTAGGATATTTATTCTTTTGTTGTAAATTGATGAATAAATTATAATTCATGTCGTATTTAAAAGATATAGAAGAATCTAGCGAGTTTTTAAAATCATTTGTAATATCATTATTAATATCTCCATTATGGTATTTGTCGATTTTCTTTTTAAATAATAACTTCTACGAAAACACAAATGGAACAGTTTTAATAGTTTTATCTGGCACTTTGAGTTTTGTTTCTGTGTTTTTTATGACGTTTATATTATTATTAACTGAAGATTTTAAAGAAGAGAAAGAAAACGAAGAAGACCGCATACTAAAAAGCGTTTCAGTGTCTGCACTTATATTAATTATATGGAAATCAATATTATTATTTGTAGTGTATTCTGTAGGTTTTTTTTGTAACGCTTATATATATTTCTATTGGTATATTATTATATTTTTTTTGATAAATATTGTAGTATTAATAATAGAATTTATCCCTGAAAAAAACAAGTGAAATTACAATTAAAAGCATTAATAATACAACGCTTATAAAAATAACTTTTATCAACTTCCTTTCTCTAAATGTAAATTTTTTATTCATTTCTTAGTATTTTATATACGTTTGTACTCGGTTATTTTTCCTTAATTTTAGACTATTAAAATTTTAATTTAAAAGACACGTGTCACTGGATTTGTCCCTTAAAGTATATAGTTGCCTTATATTTGTGTTATGGAATACAATATAAATCAGTCTTTTGAGATTTTAGAACGAACACCAAAAACATTATTAGCAATGTTGTCAAACTTATCAGACGAATGGGTTTTTTCTAATGAAGGTGAAGATACCTGGAGCCCTTTTGATGTAATTGGGCATTTAATACATTGTGAAAAATGTGATTGGGTTACTAGGGCAAAAATTATTTTATCTAACTCAGAAGATAAAACATTTGAACCGTTTGATAGGTTTGCTCAATTTGAAATTTCAAAAGGAAAAACAATGTCTCAGCTTTTAAGTGAGTTTTTAAAATTACGTGAGAAAAATTTAGAGTATTTAAAATCTGTTTCTATAACCGAATCAAATTATAATTTTACAGGAAAGCATCCGCACTTAGGCGAAGTAACTTTAAAACAATTATTGGCTTCGTGGGTGGTTCATGATTTAGGACATATTGCACAAATTTCAAGAGTTATGGCGAAGCAATATAAAAGTGAAGTAGGACCTTGGAAAGCTTACCTTTCAATTCTTAATTAAATAAGATTATGCAAAAAAAGTGTTTAGAATGTGGCGATAAAATTATAGGTAGAATTGATAAAAAATTCTGTAGTGATGGCTGTAGAAACGCTTATAATAATCGTGTAAATAAAGACAGCAAGAATTTAATTCGTAATACAAATAATAGACTTCGTAAAAATTACAGAATTTTAGAGACACTTAATCCAGATAAAAAAACAAAAACGTCTAGAGCAAAACTTATTGAAGCTGGATTTGATTTTAATTACTTTACAAGTATATACACCACAAAAGCAGGAACCATTTATTATTTTGTTTACGACCAAGGGTATTTACCTTTAGAAAACGATTTTTATGCTTTGGTTAAACGAGAATAAATAATTTTATGGAAGACATTTTATCGTTACTACAAGAAAACTCAAAAATACTAATTCCTATAGCCATGTTTTTGGCGGTTGCAGTAATTGGGTTTATATCTTATTACTACAGCAACAAAAGTGTATTGCTTAGAGCATTTAAGACAAGTAGAAAAAAATCAATAAATAGTATTCAACAAAACGAATATGCAAAAGTAATTGGTAAAGCTAAATATGTAAACCAGCCTTTAATTGCTCCACTTAGCGGAAGACAATGTGTTTACTACCATATTATTATAGAGGTTAAAGGCGATAAACACTGGCGGAAAATAATAGACGATGTAAAAACTCAAGATTTTTTTATTGAGACCAATTCTGAAATGACTATTGTTAAATCCTCCAATTTAAATAAAAGTTCTATGCGATTTCATTTAGTTAAAGACCACAAAGAAAAATCGGGTTTTAGAAATGATGCTCCAGAAAAATTAGAACAGTATTTAATATCTCATAATAAAAAAAGCACAGGTATTTTAGGTATAAACAAAAGTATGAGATACAGCGAAGGTGTTATTGAATTAGACGAAACTATTGCTGTAAAAGGAGTTGCTAATTGGAAAGCCTTAAACGAACCTATTGAAGGTTATTCCTATTCAAAAATTTTAACACTTACAGGAAATAAAAAAGAAAAGCTTTTGATTACTGATGAACCAAAAGCTTTATTAAGAGTAAACGATAGACTTTAAGCTATTTCCAGTTTTGTCCTTTTAATTTCATGGCGGCTTTTAGGACATCTTTTTGACTTATTTGACCAACTAATTTGCCATTTTCAACTATTGGAAAACGACGACGTTTAGCATTTAAAAATTTATTGGCAGCATCAAAAATATTCATATTGCCATCTATGGTGTCAACATCTTGCACCATGTGCTTTTCTATGGTTTTATCCTGCATTGGCATATTGTAATATCTGCTTTCGCTAATTTGTTTAATACAATCACCTTCAGAGATAATTCCAATCAATTCATTTTTTTCATTAACAACAGGTCCGCCAGAAATTCTATGCTTAATAAGAGATTGCATAACACTTTCTATAGTTTGATCAGGAGTAAACGTAATCAAATTAGTTGTCATGTAGTCACTAACCTTTAAAGGTGTACTATCTGTAATTGCAGACTTGGATCTTCTAGCGCCTTGAAAACTTTTTATTCCCATAATCTATAAATTTAGTAATCTTAAATATAGATATTATTTTTCGATTTTCCTAAAAATGTATTTTTCAAGTCCTTAATTATTAGAAATTTAAATATTATGTAACTTAATTTTAAAATTTTGAGATTTTAATAATATAAACTCACATATCAATATATCTTTAATTAGCTTAACTAGGGTATTTAATTTAAATAGAAATAATTAGCATTCTTTTAAGTGTTTAAATGTTAATTTTTTATAGTTTTAGCTCACGAAAAAATAAATTAAAAAAAGATGAAAAAATTAGTTGGATTAGTTTTACTAATGAGCAGTTTTATGTTGAGTGCACAAACTAACTCAGAATTAATAAAACACTATGAGGCTTATTATAACCAAATGAAAGCACAGGGTGATGTACAGGGTATTATAAACGGCATGACGCACCTAAATGTTTTATCGCCTTCTCAAGAAAGAAAAGACACTTTAGCCTACATTTATATGAGCGAAGGTAAATATGTGCAAGCTCTTAATACTATTGGTTATGAAAGAAATTCAACAGACTCTGATATTGCCGTTGAGGTTAAAGCAGTATCGTTAAAAGCGGTAAAACAACCCGAATTAGCAATTGGTCTTTTTGAAGAAATGTTTAAAAGAACCCCAAATGCTTTAGTCGCTTATGAATTGGCTGAACTTAATTTACAAATTCAAAAATTAGCTGAAGCCGAAAAGCATATAAATTATGGTATAGTAAATTCTAAAGATGATATGAAAAAAGCATTTTATGAATCTCAACAACCGTATGAAGTGTCATTAAAAGCAGCTTTTATGTATTTAAATGCACTATCTGTTTATAATAAAGACAAAAAAGCAAATATAGATGCAACTGTAGATATTTTGGATGCTACCTTAAAAATAGCACCAAACTTTAATTTAGTTCAGTTAACTAAATCGGAGTTGTTAAGGCAAAAGCAAGCTTTACAACAACCTAAAAATTAAATAAAAAGGCTCGATTTTAAAATCGAGCCTTTTTATTATTAAGAATATATTTTAAGGCTTTTCAATAGAACGATTATCAAACTCAACTTTTTTATTCATTTGAAAGTTAAGATTAGAAAATGCTACCAAAAATTCCTTTATAGTATTTAAAAGTTCTTCTTTGCTTGTTGTAGATAAATTAGATAAACTTTCAAGCTTAAAAATTTTGGTTTCTAAAACCAACATTCTAGCTAAAACAGGCTCAGAATTTAACGTATTTGGAATATTTTCTTTTAGCTTTTTAGCAAGAAGTTTTACATTCTCTTCATTATCATTAAAAAAAACTAAATCCGCTTTCTTTACATTAGTTATAACATCCTGTAACTCGAAGTATTCTTTCCAATCTTTTATAGCTTCATCTGTTTTAGAGTCTAAAGCATAGTCTATAAATTTAAGCTTAGCAATATCTTGTTCGGTAATATCTTGGGTTTGTTGTTCTTCAATATTATCTGTTGGAGTTTCTTGTGTTTTTTTACAAGAAACTAACAAAACGATTAGGCTTAAAATACTTAAAACTTTAATTCTCATAGAGTTTAATTTAGTAATAGAATCACTCTACAAAGATATAAGTAATACTTGATTTTTTAGACGAATTACAAAGTAATCAAATTGAAGAATATTTGATATTTAAAATATCATATTATCATCAAAATCTTGTTATTTTTGAAAAATCCTTACATATATGGTTTTTAATGGGTTCTAAAATATTAATTATTGGTGCTTGCGGGCAAATAGGTTCAGAATTAACATTTAAGCTGCGAAGCATTTACGGTAATGATAATGTGATTGCAAGCGACATTAGTTATAACAATCCAGACATTGTAAATACCGGTCTTTTTGAAATTGTTGATGCACAAGACTATGCTAGTATTAAAGTTTGTGTAGAAAAATACAATATAGATACGGTATATTTAATGGCCGCTATATTAAGTGCAACAGGAGAAAAATACCCAATGAAAGCGTGGGATTTAAACATGACCTCCTTGTTTCATGTATTAAATTTAGCGCGTGCCAAATTTATTAAAAAAGTATTTTGGCCATCCAGTATAGCTGTTTTTGGACCAACAACACCGACAAAGTACACACCACAATATACCGTTATGGAGCCATCAACAGTTTATGGAATAACTAAGCAAGTTGGCGAGCGTTGGTGTGAGTATTACCATAATAAATACGGTGTAGACGTTCGTAGTTTGCGCTACCCAGGAATTATAAGTTGGAAAACATTACCTGGAGGAGGTACCACAGATTATGCTGTTGAAATTTATCATGAAGCCATTAAAAACAAATTTTACGAATGCTTTTTAAAAGAAGATACCGAATTACCCATGATGTTTATGGACGATGCTATTAAAGCTACAGTAGATATCATGAGTGCAAAACCAGAGCATATTAAAATAAGATCGTCTTACAATCTTGCAGCTATAAGTTTTACGCCCAAAGAAGTGGTGGCATCAATTAAAAACCATATGCCAGAATTTGAAGTAGAATATAATCCAGATTATAGACAAGAGATTGCTAATAGTTGGCCTAAAAGTATAAATGATTCTTATGCTAGACAAGACTGGAAATGGAAACATACTTTTACTCTGGAAGATATTACTAAAGAGATGCTTTTACAATTAAGTAAAAAGTATAAAGGAGAATTCAAATAAAATCTAATTAATTGTATATTTGAGTTGCTTAAGGTTTAATAAAAACATTTAAAAAATGGATTACTTTAAAATAGGATTAATAATTTCTACAGTTATAATTTTTTCATCAATAGTATTACTTCAATATGATATATTAGAATTAAATACAGTTATAGATGTTTTTATTATTCCCGCATTTATTGTCAATATTTCGCTTGTTTTTAAAGTCTTTAAAAATAAAAAGCAAATTACTAATTAACAATTAAAATGAAACCATCCCTAAATCTTAATTACCATGCTTGAAAATTTCTGGTTTAATGTTCAATACGGCATAAACCATGTACTCGATATTAATGCCTACGATCATGTTTTATTTCTTATAGTTTTAACGGTTCCTTATGTGTTTAAAGATTGGAAACGTGTTTTATTACTGGTTTCTATGTTCACATTAGGGCATACCCTATCTTTAGTTTTGGCTGCTTACAGTGTTGTACATGTAAACGCTACCATAGTTGAGTTTTTAATTCCTGTAACCATACTGGTTGTTGCACTTTTTAATGTGTTTACGGCAGGGAAAGGCGCTCGTAAAGAAAAAGTAGGAGTGTTATTTTTATCAACATTATTCTTTGGTTTAATTCACGGTTTGGGGTTTGCTCGCGAGTTCCAAATGTTTCTGGGAGAATCTGATAATAAGTTAGTTTTGTTATTAGAATTCGCTTTAGGTATAGAATTGGCACAAGTAATAATTGTGTTCATGGTTTTGTTTTTAGGCTTTCTGTTTCAAACCATTTTCAGATTTTCAAAACGCGATTGGATTATGGTAATTTCTGCTGTGGTAGTAGGCTTGGTTATTCCAATGATTATGAATAGCGATTTCTTAGCCTAATTTTATTTGGGCGTTACCCTTTGGGTCGGACTTTCTGCGCTACACGGTAGCTTGCTGCAATCCCTAACGCAAAGACGTATTCAAATTAAAATTATATATAATTAACACAAACTTTCATAAAACTTTAACGAACTTGCGTTGTAATTAAAATACGAAGCTAGTATATTCGTTATATTGTTTACGCGTTAAGGATTGCAGTGTAAATCCTTTTTTATGTTATTTCGAGTGCCCCGATTTAAATCGGGATGTATCTAGTACATATAAAAAAGATTGAAACGAAAAGCCTGACGCATCCTGATAGCTATCGGGATGGGTAACGCCATAATTGTAGAATAAATTAATGCTAAAAAATAAACAACTTAAGTACGACAAAGCTTATTTAAGAATTGCGCAAGAATGGGGAAAGCTGTCTTACTGTAAACGCAGGCAAGTTGGAGCGCTAATAGTTAAGGATAGAATGATAATTTCTGATGGTTACAACGGAACTCCATCGGGCTTTGAGAATTTTTGTGAAGACGATGAAGGTTACACCAAGTGGTATGTTTTGCATGCCGAGGCTAATGCCATTTTAAAAGTAGCATCGTCTACTCAATCGGCAAAAGGTGCAACACTTTACATTACCATGTCGCCCTGTAAGGAATGCAGTAAATTAATTCATCAGGCAGGTATTATAAAAGTGGTTTATAATGAAGCTTATAAAGATGATTCCGGACTAAAATTTTTAAAGAAAGCTGGAATAGAATTAGAACAAATTAAAGATTTGAAAGCATAATGTCTTATCATAAAAAATATTTGCCTTTAGTTTTAGGTGTTGCTATTGCAGCAGGTATTTTTATTGGAGGCAAGTTAAATTTTACTGATGCTCCCGATCGTTTATTTTCTACAAATAGTAAAAAAGACAAACTTAACAGGCTTATAGATTATATTGAATACGATTATGTTGATGATATTAACACCGACAGTATTGTTGATGTTACGGTTAATGGGATTTTAGATAACCTCGACCCGCATTCGGTTTACATCCCAAAAGAAGATATGGCTCGTGTTGCCGAAGAAATGAAAGGCGATTTTGTAGGTATTGGTGTTAGCTTTTACACGTACAAAGATACTATTGCAGTAATAAGAGCAATTGAAAACGGACCAAGTGCTAAAGCGGGCATTAAAGGTGGTGATAGGATTATTATGGCAGATGGCGATACGCTTTTTGGTAATAAGCTGAAAGATGGAGAAATTATTAAGAAGCTTAAAGGTGCCAAAAACACAAAAGTTAAACTAAAAGTTTACAGAAAAGGAGAGCCAGAGCTTTTGGATTTTACTGTAAAACGTAGCACAATCCCCATTAAAAGTGTTGATGCAGCTTATATGCTAACCGATAAACTAGGGTATATAAAAGTTAATCGTTTTGCAGAGTCTACATATAAAGAATTTAAAGCAGGTATTGAAAAGCTAGAAGCTTTAGGTGCTACCGAGATTGCTTTAGATTTAAGAAATAACCCAGGCGGATTTTTAGGAATTGCAGAACAAATAGTGGACGAGTTTTTAGAAGACGATAAACTTATTTTATTCACTAAAAACAAACGTGGTGATATTGAAAAAAGCTATGCAACCAATAAAGGCGATTTTGAAGAAGGTAAAGTTTATGTACTTATAGACGAAAACTCAGCATCGGCAAGTGAGATTGTTGCAGGGGCATTACAAGATAACGATAAAGGCACTATTGTTGGTCGTCGTTCTTACGGTAAAGGCTTGGTACAACGCGAAATGGATTTGGGTGATGGTAGTGCTGTGCGCTTAACAGTATCTAGATATTACACACCTACAGGACGTTCTATTCAAAGACCTTACACAAACGGACATAAAGATTACTACGATGAATATTTTGATAGACTAGACAGTGGCGAACTTTTAGACCCTGAAAAAATCAAGGTAGACGATTCCTTAAAATTTAAAACACCTGCAGGTAAAATAGTTTATGGTGGAGGTGGTATAATTCCAGATGTTTTTGTGCCTATTGATGGTAGTATGCAAAACGAAACCTTATCATTTTTGTTGCGTCGTGGGTTTTTTGGAAACTTTGTGTTTGAAGAACTGGAAAAAGACCGTCATGCTTACGATGATATTTCCAGAGAAGATTTTATTAAAAGTTTTGAAGTAAACGACGATTTAGTTTTTGCTTTTCAAGATTATTTAAACCTAAGGGCAGACTCTAAAGTTACTTTTGTAGCTTATCATGATGAAGTAAAGCAATACATAAAAGCTACACTTGCAGACCAGTTATTTGGTAACGGTGCTTTTGAAGAAGTTTACAATCAACGTGATATCATGATTGATGAGGTTATTAAGTTGAGTTCGGAAGAATAAGTTATTAATCTAATCACTCAATCTTATCATGCACCTTAGTGTGCTTCCCACCATTCCAAAGGGTTAAAATATCGGTAGCAACATGTGCACCACTACCAGAAGCAATAGCAAATTGACTTCGCCAACCCGCAAGTGTTCCAGCAACATAAAGGTTATTTTCAATAACATGGTCAGTATTTTTTAACCAAATACGATCTTTTTCTACAGCAGCTCTTGGGTGCGGTTCAATGTAGTGTTCTAAACCTTTAATGGTCATTAAATTGGTATAGCCCACAGCAATCACAACAAGTTTAGATGTGAAAATAGTTTTATTGGTTTTAATAGTAAACAAATCTTCAGTTTTAGAGATTTCTAAAACCTTTTCATGGTCTATTTGCTCAACATGGGGATATAAAGAAGCTAATTGTTCTTTACCGCTTTGTAAAATGGATTTGCCTGTTGTTCCAGGCTCTAAACCTAAAACATTATTAAAAAGAGCAGTTTGTAAATGCGATGTTTTTTGATGCACAATAATACCTATCTTTTTATCTTTTGCAAAAGGTTTGTTTTTTGCAGAACCTAAAACTAATGCACAAGATAGTCCTGCGGCGCCTCCACCAACTATTAAAGCATCAAACATGTTAATTGCGTTCTTTTACCTTTTGCTCAATACGCTTTGAAACTCTTAAAATAGCCATCATTAATATCACACAAAGAGATGCTACAATGGTAATTAAAGCAATTGTGCTTTCGCCTTCAAAAGGCGCATTAAAATCAACTTTTGTAAAGTTAAAAACAATGAGTCCTAAAGCAAGAATGCTAAGTATTATAGTTAGTATTTTCATATTGTAAATTTTTTAAACGACACTAAAAAAGAGCCTTAATATTATGAGCAAATAGTTTTACGGCAATGGCTAACAAAACCACACCAAAAACTTTACGAATGATATTAATCCCGTTCTGACCGATAAGCTTTTCAATTTTAGTGGATGTTTTAAGCACTATAAAAATAATAATAACATTCATTAAAACAGCAACTATAATATTTTCGGTTCTAAATTCTGCTCTTAACGATAGTAAGGTAGTTAAACTTCCCGGACCAGCAATAAGAGGAAAGGCTAAAGGAAAAACCGTGGCGCTCATAGAATCTTGTTCTTCCTGTTTATAAAGAGTAATGCCTAAAATCATTTCTAAGGCAATAAAAAATAAAATAAATGAACCAGCTACAGCAAACGAATTAACGTCAATACCAATGAGATTTAAAATGCTTTTTCCTAAAAACAAGAAAACAATCAAAATAACTCCAGCAATTATTGAAGCTTTTTCACTTTGTATATGCCCTACTTTTTTACGTAAATCTATTACAATAGGAATGTTGCCAACAATATCTATAACTGCAAACAACACCATAAAAGCTGTGAATATTTCTTTAATATTAAACTCCATTATACTAGGTTTTAATTTTAATTAATGCTCGCAGTTCACTGCGTTTCTTTTAATTTGTCATTCTCGCAATAGCGGGAATTTATAAATTCTGAATTTTTCGGCAAAAGTAGGGTATTATCTTAATTAAATTCACCTAAAGATTAACTATTTTTGCTTGCTACAAGATAAATAATTTTATGTTTCAATTAGGAAAAACAATAGTTTCTGAAGATATATTAGAAAAAGACTTTGTGTGCAATCTGTCTGCATGTAAAGGCGCTTGTTGTATTGATGGAGATGCAGGCGCACCACTGGATAAAGATGAAACTAAAATTCTTGAAGACATTTACCCAAAAGTAAAACCTTTTTTAAGACAAGAAGGTATTGATGCTATTGAAGCACAAGGGACTTTTATAACAACTGAGGATGGTGAATTTGAAACGCCTTTAATAAATGGAGCCGATTGTGCTTATGTGATTTTTGATGATAAAAATGTTGCACTTTGTGCTATTGAAGAGGCTTATAATCAAGGAAAGGTTACTTGGAAAAAACCTTTATCCTGCCATTTGTACCCTATAAGAGTTCAAAATTACACAGAGTTTTCGGCAGTAAATTATCATAAATGGCAAATTTGTGATGACGCTTGTACTTTGGGTGAAGAATTAGGCGTTCCAGTCTATAAATTTGTAAAAGAAGCACTGATTAGGAAGTTTGGGGAAGACTGGTATGCAGAATTAGAAGCTGTTGCTTCATCAAAAAAATAATTTTTTGAGCAACTCTAAAAATTAAGCTTTTTTTAGAGTTAAAACGCGCTGTTTTTTGAACCAAAAAAGCAGTAAAAATCACTTGCGATAGCGTTTTTGTATACCATAATTTTTCCTTGTTAAGTAGAAATAAACTTCACAATTTTTATAAAGCTAAAATTTAATTTTTTAAGCAATTTTCACACTTGTTTTTAGTGTTTTTAATGCCAAATTTGGTTCCATTTTCAAAGTTAATATATTGATAATCAAATAATTAAACACAGTGTTGTTTTGCCTTTAGTACAATGGTAATTTCCTCATTGTTAAAAACTTGTTGACAACGTTTTTGAAAGTCCCTTTCATTTTTAAAGACAATTATCAATCTTTGTTGTAGGCAAAATAAAGTGGTTTTTTTTCATTTTTTGATTTATTGAAAAGTTTAAAAAGTCTACTTATAAAAAATTCGCCCTTTTTTGTTCCTCTAAAGGAAAATTTTAACGCATTTTACGGAATTATTAATGAATTTTTGAATGATTAACCATCATTCTGGTGACTATTCTAGTCTTTAAATTGAAAATTATGGAGATTACGCAGATTATAAAAAGAGATTACGAAACAAGCCCGTTTGTTTTGAATAAAATTTCAAATGCTATTGAAAAAGCAATGCTTTCTGTTGGAAACGGAACCAAAGAAGATGCGAATACAATTTCTGTAAATGTTTTGCAAGCATTGCTAGAAAGAAAAGCCAAAGATTATAACTATTTACCAACCGTAGAAGAGGTACAAGATCTTGTTGAAGATAAATTAATGAGTAGTGCATTTCACGATGTGGCAAAAGCTTATATTTTATATAGAGACGAACAAGCAAGAAATAGAAAAACAAATATTTTTGAAAAGCGTATAAATTTAAAGCCTTACGAGTATCCTGAATTAAACGAGTATGTAGATGCTATTAGGCATTCATACTGGATTCATTCAGAATTCAACTTCACTAGCGATATTCAAGATTTTAAAACAAGACTTACTATTGTAGAGCAAAATGCGATTAAAAACACCATGTTAGCTATTTCGCAAATTGAGGTAGCAGTAAAATCTTTTTGGGGAGACATTTATCATAAAATGCCAAAACCAGAAATAGGATCGGTAGGCGCAACATTTGCAGAAAGTGAAGTACGCCATCATGATGCATATTCACATTTATTAGAAATTTTAGGGTTAAATAACGAGTTTAAAAACTTAAAAAAGAAACCCGTAATAATGAGGCGTGTACATTATTTAGAAACCGCTTTAAAAAACGCTAAAAGTGATGATAATAAAGAGTACGCAGAATCAATTTTATTATTCTCACTCTTTATAGAGCATGTGTCATTATTTTCTCAGTTTTTAATAATTATGGCTTTTAATAAGCATAAAAATATGCTTAAAGGCGTATCTAATGTAGTTGAAGCTACTTCAAAAGAAGAGCAAATACATGGAGATTTTGGAATAGATATTATTAGAATTATAAAAAATGAAAACCCGACGTGGTTTGATGAAGAGCATAGCGTTTTAGTGAAAGAGTTGTGTGAAGAAGCTTTTAAATCTGAAAGTAAACTTATCGATTGGATTTTTGAAGCTGGCGAGCTAGACTTTTTACCAAAAAATGTAATCAATGAATTTATAAAAAACAGATTCAATAATTCATTAGAAAGTATTGGTATTGATAAAGTATTTGATGTTGATGAAACATTAATAGAACAAACCGAATGGTTTGACGATGAAATAATAGGAACTAAACACGGAGATTTTTTCGTGAAACGATCCATTAACTACAGCAAAAGAACTAAAAGTATAACCAGTGATGACCTATTTTAAAACATGAACAAAAACACCGCTAACCAGAACCTTGAAAAAAGCTTAAACCAAGAAGCAACAAAAACCCCTAACTACGACGACTTAATTAAAGCTAGAAAAGAAGCTAGAAAAGAAATTTACAAAGAACCAGAAATAAAATGGTTAACAGAACACAGTCGTAAATTTTTATCTTCAGGCTACCTAACAGAAGGTACAGAGCCAGAAGAAAGAATTAGAGAAATTGCAGATAGAGCTGAAGCAATTTTAAAGATTGATGGTTTTGCTGATAAGTTTTATGGCTATATGGCCGAAGGTTATTATTCATTAGCATCACCTGTTTGGTCTAATTTTGGAAAAAAACGTGGTTTGCCAATTAGCTGTTTTGGGTCGCACATTTCTGATGATATGGGAGATATCCTTTATACACAATCAGAAGTTGGAATGATGTCTAAATTAGGAGGTGGTACTTCTGGTTATTTTGGTAAACTTCGTCATAGAGGCGCACCGGTTAAAAACAACGGTGAATCTTCAGGTGCTGTTCATATCATGCAACTTTTTGAAAAAATGGTTGATGTTGTAAGTCAAGGTTCTGTTAGAAGAGGTCGTTTTTCTCCATATTTACCTATAGATCATAACGATATTCATGAGTTTTTAGAAATTGGTACAGAGGGTAATCCAATACAAGAGTTAACTCACGGTGTAACTGTTGGAAACGAATGGATGCAGGAAATGATAGATGGCGATGCAGATAAAAGAGCAATTTGGGCTAAAGTTTTACAACGTAGAGGAGAAATAGGTTATCCATATATTTTCTTTAGAGATAATGCGAACAATAACGCTGCAGATGTTTATCAAGATAAAAAACATGAAATTTATGCAAGTAATTTGTGTAGTGAAATTATGCTTCCAACAAATGAAAGATGGTCGTTTGTATGTGTATTATCATCAATAAACTTATTGCACTACGATAAATGGAAAGATACCGATGCGGTAGAAACCATGATATACTTTTTAGATGCTGTTTTAGAAGAATTTGTTACAAAATTAGAAGTTTACAGAGATTCACCAGATCGTGATGACCAGCAAACATTCCTATTCATGGAAAAGGCCTATAATTTTGCTAAAGAAAATAGAGCATTAGGTATGGGCGCATTAGGATGGCACTCATTATTACAGTCTAAAATGTTAGGCTTTGATAGTCAGGAAGCATTCAATCTTAATAGTGAGATATTTAAAACTATAAAAGAAAAATCTGTTAAAGCATCAGAAGAATTAGCTAAGTTATTTGGAGAGCCAGAAGTTTTAAAAGGTTATGGAAGACGTAATGCTACATTAAACGCTGTAGCACCAACAACATCATCTGCTTTTATTCTAGGACAAGTATCTCAAGGTATTGAGCCAATTTGGTCTAACAGTTATGTAAAAGATATAGCTAAAATAAAGACCACTATTAAGAATCCATTTTTAGTTAACCTTTTAGAAGAAAAAGGATTAAATACTACTGAAATTTGGAAGAGTATTAGAGATTATGATGGATCTGTACAACATTTAGAGGAGTTAACAGATCACGAAAAAGATGTGTTTAAAACATATTCTGAAATAGATCAAATGGCTATTATTTATCAAGCCGCAAACAGACAAAACCATATAGACCAAGGACAGTCTATAAATATTATGGTTCACCCAGATATGCCAGTAAAAGACATCAACAAAATTTACGTTACAGCTTGGAAGCTTGGAGTAAAATCATTGTACTATCAACATAGTATGAATGCCGCTCAAAAGTTTAAACAAAAGAAAGAGTGTACAAGTTGCGAAGGTTAATTTTAATTAAAGTGTTATAATTTTAAAAGCATCTCGAAAGAGGTGCTTTTTTTATTTCTATTATTTTTCTTTTAGGTTTAAGTCTATTAAAAAGTAAAAATTCAATTTCTTATATTAGTTTTAATTTTAGCAACAAACTAATATTATATTTTGAATTACGGTTTTACAGATGTTTTACAGCTTTTAGGTGCACTAGGTCTTTTTCTTTTTGGAATGAAAGTTATGAGTGATGCACTCTTAAAACTTGCAGGAAATAAGATGCGTTCTATTTTAGCTTCAATGACCTCAAATAGGTTTTTAGGAATCTTTACCGGGTTTTTCATCACATCCGTTATTCAATCATCTTCTGCAACAACATTAATGGTTGTTAGTTTTTCTAATGCAGGTCTAATTACTCTTACAGAAGCTATAAGTGTAATAATGGGAGCAAATATTGGGACTACAATTACAGCTTGGTTAATAACAATTCTCGGTTTTAAAGTAAGTATGAGTGCCATTGCATTACCATTAGTTGGTTTAGGCTTTTCATTCACATTTACAAAAGAAAATAAACTTAAAAATTGGGGAAATTTTATAATTGGTTTTGCCATTTTATTTATTGGACTTCAGTTTTTAAAAGAATCAATGCCCGATATAAAGAATAATCCAGGAATTCTGGAATTCTTGAGTAGATACACAGATTTAGGCTACTTATCTATTCTTTTGTTTTTATTAATAGGTACAATTTTAACCGTTGTTATTCAGTCGTCTAGTGCTACAATGGCTTTAACATTAATTATGACTGCAGAAGGCTGGATTCCGTTTGAGTTGGCTGCAGCAATGGTTTTAGGCGAGAATATTGGTACTACAATTACTGCAAATATTGCAGCTTTTGTTTCAAATTATAAAGCAAAACAAACAGCCAGGGCACATCTACTTTTTAATATAATAGGTGTAGTGTGGATGCTTATTTTGTTTTATCCCTTTTTAAGATTTGTGGTATGGTTAACACAACAATTTGGGTCTGATTCGCCATATCTTAATGCAGCAGCAATACCTGTAGCCATTTCGTTATTTCATACCACTTTTAATATTCTAAATACATTCTTATTGGTTTGGTTTGTTAAACCTATAGCAAGGTTAGTAGAAAAAATGATTCCAGAAAAGCCTGATGTAGTAAAGGCCATAGATGAGCCTAAGTTTTTAACAAAAAGTGTTTTAAAATACCCAGAAACTGCTATATCAAGCTTAATTAAAGAATCTAAATATGTATTTAAAAATGCAGTTTTTGAAATTGTTGCTCATGCTTTAAATATTCACAGAGAAGACATAAAATCTGATTTAAAATTAAAACGAGTTATAAAGAAATCTAACGTGTTATTTGATGCAGATATAAGAACTTTATATACCACTAAAATAAAATACATTTACGGAAAGATTATTAGTTATGCTACAAAGGCTCAAAGTTCGTTAGCTTTAAGTGAAGCCCAGAATAACGAAATAAGCGAAATAAAAATTGCCAACAGAAAAATGGTGGAGATAATTAAAAGCGTAAATGAATTAAGCAGAAATATTACGTTGTATTTAAACTCTGAAAATAAATTTATTAAAACAGAATACAATAAATTAAGAAAGCGTGTTGCAAAAGTACTTAGAGTGATTTATTTTTTTAGAACAGAAAAAGAAAATAACAAATATTACAAAACCCTTATTAAATTAAAGGAAGAAGCCAAAGAGAACAAGCTTAATGAAAATTTAGAAATCAATGGTTTAATAAGAAAAGATTTAATTACTATAGATATGGCTTCATCTTTAGTGAATGATAACGATAATGTTAACAATGTGATTGAAAAGCTAATTGAAGTAGCTGAATTACTTTATGGTAAAAAAGATTCAATTTTAGAAAATGACATTAAAAAAACACCTACTAATTAGGTGTTTTTTTATGTTTATTAATTAAAAATTCTTTACTCTTCTTCTGTATTAATCTTAGCAGGCTCTACAGAACTGTCATGAGCATTATGATATTCTTCTAAAAGATTCATAGTTGCATTTAGTAAATCTTTAGTCTCTAATAATATACCAAAGTATAATGTTGTGTTTTTAGGACTCGATTCTTCAGTTCTTGTTCGTGTAACTTGCTTTTGTATTTTTTCTTTAACCAAATCATAAACTTCAGTTTTTTCGTTTATAATGGCTCCAATTTGTTCGAAAGATCTAGAATCAAAAGCTGCTTTTGTGTCATTAAACAATATTTCAATCTTATTGTCAACCTCTTTTAATTCTTTAATTTGATTGAATTTAAGCTTCTTATGATTATTGTTTATATGTTTATGGCTAACTTTAGAAATATATTCTAATGATTGTGCCATGTCTTGTAAGTACCCTAAAATATTGATATAAAAACCACTTGCACTAACGCTAGATTCATCTAAATTCTTAATAAAATAGAATATATTATCACGTAATTTATCAACTTCTTGAGATAGTTTATCAACTTGTTTCTTATTCTTTTTAAGTAATTGTAAATCTTGTTTTGCTAAACCATTAATTGCATTGGTGTAGATTTTGTTACCTCGTTTTACAACATTAGCAATATTACCAGCACTTTCATGAATTACACCTTGAACAGAGCTACTTTCAGCATATGTTAAACTATCTTCATCAATTGTAGTTTTTGAACTCTTTTTGTGTGTCAAGTAATTTCTAATTAATATAGCAATTGTTAATAATAATAAGATAGGAATCATAACTTCTTTATTCCAGTTTATTAAATAAACAACCACACCTGCCGCAATAAAAGCACCAATAGCAGTACCAAACCAACCACCAATAACATTTAATACACCAGCAACTCTGTAAACAGCACTTTCTTTACCCCAAGCACGATCTGCAAAAGAGGTACCCATAGCTACCATAAAAGTAACATAAGTAGTAGATAATGGTAGTTTCATTGATGTTGCAATTGCAATTAATACACCTGCTACCATTAAATTTACTGATGCTCTAATCATATCAAAAGCTGGAGCATCAATACTTTGGTCTTTAGTGATTATAACATTTGGTTTTTCAAAACTCCCAGAAATTCTATCTTGTGTAGCTTTAGGAATAATTGTATTTACAGCATCTGCTAACCATGAAGTGCCTTTTACAATACCTCTAGATATTACGTTAGGTTCAAACTTCTCATGTGTATCGTTTTGGCGCGATAAACTAATTTCTGTTTCAGCTACCGTTCTAGCCTTTTTAGAAAGCAATAAAGTTACTACCATTATTGCACCAGAAATAAATAGTAATAAAGGTTCTGCTGGTACTTTTTTACTTAATACCTCCATTGAAAACACAGATGCATCAAGACCTGAATTAGTCCATGCTTCAAATGAATGATAAGCAGCCATTGGTACCCCAATGAAGTTAACTAAATCATTACCAGAAAAGGCAAGAGCTAAACCAAAAGTTCCAATAGCAATTACAACTACAAGAACGCTTTTTTTTGTGATTTTTTGGAAAGCGAATGAAAATAAAGTCCAGATAATAAAGCTTACAATTATTATATATAACTCATTGCCTTCAACTAAATCTTTTAAATCGTTATAATAAGGTGTACCTTTTAATCCTTTTAAGAAGATAAAATAAGTAATGGCTGTTAGCGCAACACCTCCAAAAATAGCTCCGAAATTTTTAATTTTCTTTTCATAATGAAACGTAAAAATTAAACGAGATACCCACTGTACAAGAGCACCTACTGTAAAGGCTATAAAAACAGACATTATAATACCTCTAATAATTTCAATAGCTTTTTTAGTGTTAATATAGCTTCCTAAGTCTGCAAATGTATGTTCGTCTGTACCACTAATTTTAATTAAAGACATTACAACAGCAGCACCTAATAAATTAAATACAATTGAAACAGTAGTTGAAGTTGGTAAGCCTATAGTGTTAAAGAAATCAAGCAGTAATATGTCTGTAATCATTACAGCCATAAAAATCATCATGATTTCATCAAAATAGAATTGTCCAGGAACAAAAATTCCTTTTCGTGCCACTTCCATCATTCCGCTAGAAAAAACTGCTCCAACAAAAATACCTAAACTAGCAACTATCATAATAGTTCGCATAGAAATAGCTTTTGATCCTATTGCTGAATTTAAGAAGTTAATAGCGTCGTTACTAACACCTACTACAATATCAGCAACAGCTAAAACTGCAATGGCGATTAACATTAATAAGTAAATATTATCCATAATTTTTATAAAAAATAAGTTTGCAAATATCTATAGTGTTTTTGGTAAATATGTTATCTAATTGTTATGTTTTTAGAAATGAATATCAAATCCTAATCTAAAGGTAATATTATTATCATTTCCATTTAATGTAGTGTAACTTAAGTCACTTTGTACTTTTAATTTATGGCCAACAATAAATTTATTTACCCCTAATGTATATTGTTTTCTTGGTAAGGTGTTTGTTATAGTTTCATAATCAACAGTTGTAAAACGAGCAGCAATTTCGTAATTTGTATTAAATAAATAACCTGCTTGCAAATTTATAGCATTACCTGTTAAAACAATATCTCCAGTTGGTGTTACACCATCTAACTCTGTTGCAATTTCATCATTAGCTGTACGTTTAGCATATTCACCCATAAATGAAAACCCATTGTATTTAAACATGGCATCTGCAAAAATAGTTGTTTGGTCTGTTTCATACAGAGAACCATCGGTTCTAATCATATAATCTCCTGCAAATCCTCTTTCGCGAACAGCATTTTGATTATAATTATATGTAAAACCAAGCATTAGTTTTGGACTTTCTTCGCGTTTTAAATCTGATTGACTATAGTCTCCTTTTGATTTAAAAGCACCTAAAGGTAAAAATTCTAATCGTGCTGTATATTGTAACCCGCCTTCGTTACCTTCGGTAACATTGCGACCTTCTCCTTGAGAGATTGCAAATTTCTCTCGCATTAAAAAATCACCTCCTAAATTAGATTTATGACGTAATTGAACACCTAAATCTCGATCTATATTAAAACGACTATTTAATAACGAGCGATCTATTAATTGAAGGTTTGCAGAAGAAACTACACGCTCTACATTACCAGGAAGTTTAGTTTGTCCTGCCCAAAGTTCCCAGTTTTTAGCAAAATTCCACATAATAACCGCATCAAGAATATATCGAGGCGTGTTTCTATTAAATTGATTAGCTCCAGAAATATCTCTATTAGAAAGACCTAATTCTATTTTATATTTTAATTTTGGGCTATAAGCAAATCCATCAAATTTTAAACGTGCACGACGTACTATAAAATTGTGTTCTGGACTACCATATTGATCTCCATCATGATTCCAGGATGAAATGGAACGAACTTGAAAACGTGGTGCAAATTTGACGCTAAAGGAACTGTCCTTAGCAACAAAATTTATTAAACCTTTTCCAAAAGAAGTGTCACTGATTTCTTGAGCAGACGTAATGTTAATAGCAAATAAAAAAATTGCTACTAGAGTAATTTTAATTTTCATTAGTACTTTATTAGTTTTTGTCGCTGCAAATAACCGAATCTAATGTTAATTTAATGTTTCCAAATGATTAAATTTACATATAAAAAAAGACTGCCTTGGCCAAGGCAGTCTCATTAGAAATCATGATAATGTAGTCGACAAAAACTAATAGATTATATGAAATACTAATGTTTTGTCTCAAGACAGACCAAAGGTGGTCATTTAACGTAACTTTAATGTAACGGTAATATTAATTAATTATTAATTTCCAATGTTAAATTTTATTTTATAAAAACCTGATTATCAATATATTAAATATTTTGTGTTAACTTAGTGTTAACTTAATGTTGTTTTAAAGTTACCTAATTTGTATATTTGAGGTATAATGTTAAACCCCCATAATTATGAAGAAATTAATTTTAGTTTTTGCCTTTTTAATTACTGTGGTATCTTTTGCTCAAGAAAAACAGAAGAGAGATTTAAAACTTAACAAAGACACTAATTTAATTGAAGTTGTTTATTATCATGACAATGGCGTTGTAAGTCAAACAGGAACTTATACGGTAGATGGTAAATTGCAAGGTGAGTGGTTAAGTTTTGACACAGCAGGTAAAAAAACAGTTTCTGCAAATTATGATAATGGTGAAAAAGTCGGCAAATGGATTTATTGGATTGACGGAATTAAAAAAGAAGTCAATTATACTAATAATGTTGCTTCGCTATAAATATTTATAGAAAAGCTAAAAAACAAAAAAAGCATCCTAATTTAGGATGCTTTTTACATTTATATTGTTTGTGCTTCTTAGTTACCTACTGTCCAACCTGCTCCCCAAGTAGCATAATCTGTACCAGTACCATTACCATCGCCAGAGATAAAATCTGCCTCAGTAAAGGTTTCACCTGTATCATTTTTTAATTTAGTTGTTACATCAGTAAAAGTAACATCATTTACTTGTAATTTATCAGCAATTACAGCTGCACCAGTTGGGTCTGAAGTATCATTTCCATCTAAATCGAAAGCTTCACCAAAACCAGTAATAGAAATATTAGTAAAAATAGCTTCAGTACCTCTTCTTAAACGTATAGCTTCATATTTACCAGCACCAACGTCAGATCCATCTTGATATACATTTGTAGAACCAACACCTATAATAGTAACATTAGTTACTGTAGGGCTAGAGAAGAATATTGGGGACGAATTGTTACCAAAATCGTCATTATAACCATCACATTCAAATGCTTTATCTGAATTAAATATTTCTGTTGGGTTTTGAATATGTTGTACATAAACATCTGTAATTGAACCAGAAAAACCTTCTGTCCAATCAATAGAATCATCTTGTAAGTTAATAACAGATATATGACTTACATTAACAGTACCTCCAAAAAATTCAAGACCATCATCTTTTCCCTCATAAATTTGAACATAATCTATATCTGTTTCATTTCCTACGCCGTAGAATGATAAACCGTTATTTTCTGATTGACCATCTGCAGAACCTCCTGAATACTCTATTCTTACATATCTTAAAGAACCTGAATCATCTGAAGGATCATTACCACCATAAGGTAAGCCAGCAATTTCTGATGTTGAAGTTGCAGTGCCAGACACAGAGTTAATAGGCGCTTTACCTAAAATAATTAAACCTCCCCAATCTCCTGCTTCTGGTGTAGAAGAATCAGAAGTGAATACAATTGGGTTATCTGCAGTTCCTTCGGCAACAATTTTTGCGCCTTGAGATATTGCAATATATACATCTGAACCAGCAGCTAAAGCCTCAAGAGTCATTCCAGCAGGAATAGTAAGTGTTGTTCCGCTAGCCATTACTAATGATCCGTTAACTTTATAGTTTGTATTTGCATCTAAAGTTAAATCGCTAGTGTATGTTCCAGATAAAAACACATCAGTAGGTGTTGTAGGGTTGCCACCTCCAGCATTATTATTTGTAACATTTAGAACAATATCGGCAGTATCGTCGTTTGCACAAGACGTAAAAATTAACGTCAATGCAACTAAACTAAGTAATAAATTATTTCTCATTTTCTTGGTTTTAAATTGTTAATTGTTTTTTGATTAAAAGTTATATTTAAGTTGGATTCCAGCTGTTATTCCTCTTTTAAAACTAGATAAGATTACATCTCCATCACCAGTGTTTTCTCTTATAGTTTCGATATTTGGATCTAGTAAGTTTTTTGCACTTAGATTAAGTTCTGTATTTTTTCCAATTTTATTCTTTAAAACAAAATCTAAAGTAGTTACAGCTTTTTCTATGATATTACCTACATCTCCAGATCCTAAAGAAAAAATTCTGTCTGAAGAATAATTGAATACTATGTTAGCTGTAGAGTTAAAGTTTTCGCTAATTATTGGTTTAAAACTTAAATCGGCATTTACAATAATAGGAGATGCACCTTCTAATTCATCGGTAGCTCTATTAAAAGAAGTTCCGTAAGATCCTTCAATACTATTGTATAGATCTTGTTTTGTATGCATGTAGGTAAAATTAAAACCAGCAGCAAGCACAGTATCATCATCTTGGTTTGTTATTAAGTTTTTTCTAATTTCAAGTTCTGCACCTAAAATCTCTGCTTTTTCACCGGTTCTAAAGTAACGTTGAGTGCCTGTAGCATCTGCAGCAAGTACTAAGTTAATAGGGTCGTTTATTTGTTTTGCAAAAACACCTAAAGATAAAATTTCACTTTTAGAGATAAACCAATCGTACTTTAAGTCTAAATTATAAACTTCAGAATAAGACTTGTTAGTTAAGTTAACTCCTGTGTTTTTTCCAAGTAAATCTTGGTTACCACCAATTCTGTAGCTTATGCCTTCATATACAAAAGGTGCAATTTCTTTAAATTCTGGAAAGGAAATTGTTTTACTTACTGCCAAACGTACATTTTGGTCTTCATTTAAAGTATACTTAATATTTAAAGAAGGTAAAACAAAGGTTTCACTTGCATTAGTTTCTCCTAGATCGTTAGGAGGAAGGTTAATAGCATTGTATTCAATACTCTGGTTTACATTTTCTAATCTTACACCAGGAACAAATAACCAAGATTCTCCTAAATTAATTTCAGATGAAATATAACCTGCATGAATATCTAATACACCTTTATATGTGTTTTCTAATTTACCAGGTAAATTAGTTTGTGTAAGACCATTTTCTGGATCGATTGGATTGAAAACATGAGTTTGATAAACACCATCTAAAAAGTTTTGTAGATTAAATATACTGTTTAGGTTACCAATATTTTCTATTGAAAAAGTACCTGTGTTTATATTTTTATAACCGTATCTTGAGTTGTCAAAATGTCTTTCTCTAGTTTTTCCATTGTATCCAACAATAAGTTTAAAATTATCTGAAGCTTGATAAGATAAGCTTAACCTGCTATTTAACTCTTCGTCTTCAATATTCTGAAAATAACGTTGGTTATTGAAATTGTTGTTTTGAGCAAAGTTTGGGCTTGTAGAAGCATCATTGTCAAGAAGATTATCATAATTTAACAAAGAAATACGTTTTCTGTCTGGTTCGTGAGCAAAAACTCTATTATAACCAATTCCCCAATCTATATTTAACTTATCAAATGTGTGTTCACCAATTAATTGATTTACAAATATTAAATCTTGATTGAATTGGTAATTACTTTGAAAATAACCACTTGGTTCATCTGAGAAATCATAAAGAATTCCTTGACCACCAACACCGTAATAGCCTACTTCATCTGAAGAACTGTTTACAAACAATGACGTAAATTTTAATTTATTATCACTGTTTATTCTGTATAATGCAGTAGCCATTGCTGAAGATGTTGTAGAATAGTTATACTCTTCAGACTCTGGAAATAACTTATTATAACCAGCTGTATAGTCTGCAACTATACCATCTCTATATTCAAAACCATTATCAAAAGATGCAGTTAAGAATAAGCTTAAACGAGAATCATTTTTAAAAGTAAAAGACTTTCCACCAGATAAACTCAAACTTAAATTAATAGGAGTTTCTCCTTCTACTGGGTCTATACCATGAGATAATATAACTGCAAAAGGGTTATGACTATATCTTGCGTAATCTCCCAAATAACCAGTACCTTCATTTCTTAGAAAATCTTTTCCAATTGCTCTTGAGTTAAAACCAGAGCCAACAGATACATCAAAAAATCCTTGACCAGTATATTCCTTTGATGAAATATCAATATTACCAGCAGAGAAATCACCATAAAACCTAGCAGAATATGCTTTACTTACAGAGATGTTTTCAATGATATCTGAAGAAAATAAATTTAAATCTATATTCTTTTTATTAATATCATTAGATGGTAATGATAAACCGTTCATTGTAGTGTTTAAATATCTATCACCTAAACCACGTACATAAACATTATTAGATCCTTCTTGTTTTGATACACCTGATATTTTAGCAACTGCTCCAGCGGCATCACTAACACCTTTTCTAGATAACTCTTCAGCACCAATACTCTGTTTAATTTCAACAGCTTTCTTTTGTTCTAGTAATAAAGCCGTTTCACTTTCTCTTTTGGTTGTGGTAGTAATAACAACTTCGTCTAAAGAAGCTGCGCTAGCACCTAAAACAACATTAAGTTCTGTAGCTTCTCCAGCAACCACATTAACTTCTATTTCTTGAGTTTCATAACCAACGAAACTAAATATTAAAGTAATAGTTCCTGGTTCTAAATTGTCAAATTCATATAAACCATCAAAGTCAGAAGTGGTTCCTTTAGTAGTTCCTTTTATTAAAACATTTGCAAAAGCAAGAGGTTCATTGTTGTATTCTTTATCTGTTAGTGTACCTACAATAGAGCCTGTGTTTTGGGCGTATGAAAATGCAGTTAAAAACAGTACAGATAATAATAAAATTTTTCTCATTATATTCTTATAATTTATGGTGCAAAGAAACCACCACATTATGAATATAGTGTTACCAGATGATTAAAGAACCGTAATAAAAGTGTTAGATTAATGTTAACTTTAGAGCGTTATTTTTTTAAATGATTACATTCAGTTAACATAAAAAAAGCATTATAAACACTATGCTGTTTAAAAGAAAAAAGCAGCTTCTGTTTTAACAAAAGCTGCTTTTTTAATATGATTTTAGCGTGTTTCCGCCAAATAAAATTTTAATTATTTAAAGTGGAAGAAGTCTCTTTTTTGTCAGCACTAGCAAGTGATAACATTAATTCGTCTAAAGATAAAGTGCTTGCAGATAAATACATTTTTGTATTAGTTGATTTATTTGAAACAACTTTAATTTTTTCTTCTTTAGTTTCATATCCAACAAAACTAGACACTAGTGTATATTTGCCTTCTTTTAAATTTTCAAACTTAAAAAAACCATTTTCATCAGATAAAGTTTCTAACCCCGTCTCTTTAATTAAAACTTTTGCAAATATAAGAGGCTCATTATTGGTCTCAATATCTAATAAATTACCACTAATTAATCCTGAGTTTTGCCCAAATGCAAATACTGATAAAAAGAAAGTGATTAAAAATATAGTTTGTTTCATTAATTTGAATTCTAAATTCAAGTGCAAATAAAATACTTTAACATAATTAAGGTGTTATCAAAAGATTAAACAACTATGATTAAAATGTTACCTTAATGTTAAGTGATTTTTTGTTTAACTTTTAGCAGGAAATGTTATCTTGCCTACACATAAATTAAAGAAAAGTTCCTCAATGTTTAAACATTGAGGTTTCATTTGAAATTGTCATTCTCGCGAATGCGGGAATCTAAAAATAAAGAGTTCTGTTTTTTATGACTGAATTATCTTTATAAAATATTTTCAAGAACATTTTGTTAAATAAAACTCTTTATTTTTTACCATGAACTGGGAACAATTACTATCCTTAAAACGCTTTGGCGATACTAATAAACGCATTAGAAAAGAACAAGATGAAACCCGATTAGGTTTTGAAGTAGATTACGACAGAGTTATATTTTCTTCAGAATTTAGAAGCCTTCAAGATAAAACACAAGTCATTCCATTATCGCAAACCGATTTTGTACACACGCGTTTAACGCATAGTTTAGAGGTTAGTGTTGTAGGTCGTTCTCTGGGTCGATTAACAGGTAAGAAGTTGTTGGAAAAATACCCACATTTACAAAACATCCATGGGTATCAAGCTAACGATTTCGGAGCTATTGTTGCGGCGGCGGCTTTAGCGCATGATATTGGAAACCCACCATTTGGTCATTCTGGTGAAAAAGCCATTGGCGAATTTTTTAAAACAGGTTCTGGCAAAACGTATAAAGAGCAACTTACAGATAAAGAATATCAAGATTTGTGTGATTTTGAAGGTAATGCTAACGGATTTAAAATTTTAACCGAAAGTAGAGCTGGAAGACAAGGTGGTTTGCGTTTAAGTTACGCTACGTTGGGAGCGTTTATGAAATACCCAAAAGAATCGCTTCCTAAAAAACCTACTAATCATATATCCGATAAAAAATACGGTTTTTTTCAAAGTGAAAAGGAAGCTTTTATAGATGTTGCAAACGAGTTAGGATTATTAGAGCGAAGTAAAACGGATATTAGTTATTCGCGTCATCCATTAGCATTTTTAGTTGAAGCTGCTGATGATATATGTTATACCATAATTGATTTTGAAGATGGTATAAATCTAGGGTTAATTCAGGAGGAATTTGCTTTAGAATATTTGATAAATATTGTGCGTGATAAAATAAAAACGAAAAATTATTATGCACTTACAAATAAGCAGGATCGAGTAAGTTATTTAAGAGCATTAGCAATAGGAACACTTATTGATGAAGCTGTAAATATTTTTATGGCTAATGAAGAGGCTATTTTAAAAGGGGAATTTAATTCTGCCTTATTAGATAAAAGTAAATACGAAGCACAAATAAAAGACATTATAAAAATAAGTGTTGAAAACATCTATCAATCAACCGAAGTTATAGATAAAGAAATAGCGGGTTACGGGGTGTTAAATACTTTACTAGAAACTTATACTAATGCCATAAACAAAGTTTACCATAACTCAGCATCAAATTACGATAAGTTAATTTTAAAAGGTCTGCCAAAAACTATTAAAATTGAAGATGACAGTTTATATAACCGTCTTTTAAGCGTTTGTAATTACATAGCCTTATTGTCGGACAGTAAAGCTATTTTAGAGTATAAAAAAATAAAGGGTATTGAGTTTTAAGATGAAGGTTTTTGAACGTTTTTTATAATGTGAAATAATTAAAGTAACAATGTATTAAAAAATGTATTTAAGCTTTCAGCATCCAATCCAACCAATTGTTGTAGCTCCTCTACACTTCCATGTTCAATAAACCTATCTGGTATACCAAGTGTTTGGACATCATTCCTATAGTTGTTTGTAGCCATGAATTCTAAAATAGCACTACCAAAACCACCTTTAATACTATTGTCTTCAACAGTAATTATGGTTTCGTGAGTAGACAAAATATCATGCAATAAGCTTTCATCTAAAGGTTTTACAAAACGCATATCGTAATGTGAAATATTTACATTTTTGATAGCTTCACTCACATTGTTACAAATAGAACCAATACTTAAAACAGCAACGTCATTACCTTTTTTAAGTTGTATACCTTTACCAATTTCTATTTTAGAGAAAGGTTGTCTCCATTTTTTAGTTACACCTCTTCCACGTGGATAACGAATAGCTATTGGTAAATTTAAACCTAATTGAGCGGTGTACATGATGTTACGCAATTCCACTTCATTGCTTGGTGCAAAAACAATAAGATTTGGTATGCTTCTTAAATAACTTAAATCAAAAACGCCATGGTGTGTTGCTCCATCTTCACCAACTAATCCTGCTCTATCTAAACAGAAAATAACAGGTAGTTTTTGTAGGGCTACATCATGTATTATCTGGTCGTAAGCACGTTGTAAAAACGTTGAATAGATATTACAAAAAGGAATTAAACCTTGTGCTGCCATACCTGCTGCTAGAGTTACAGCATGCTGTTCAGCAATACCAACATCAAAAGCACGATCTGGTATGTCGTCCATCATGAGTTTTAAAGAACTTCCGGTAGGCATTGCAGGAGTTATACCCACAATATTTTTATTTTCTTTCGCAAGTTCAATAATTGTATGACCAAAAACGTCCTGATATTTTGGTGGTTCTTGAGTTTCAGGTTTGGGAATCAAGTCACCTGTTTTAGCATTAAATTTTCCAGGAGCATGATATTTTACTTGGTCGTTTTCGGCTTGTTTTAAACCTTTGCCCTTTGTAGTAATAACATGCAAAAATTTTGGGCCTTTTACAGTTTTCAACCGGTTTAATTCTGAAATAATTTTGTCAATATCATGGCCATCAATAGGTCCAGAATAATCAAAATTTAAAGCTTTAATTATGTTATTTCGTTTTTGAGTACCTTTTTTAACGTTAGTTAAATATTGTTTTAAAGCACCAACGCTTGGATCAATTCCAATAGCATTGTCATTTAAAATAATAAGTAAGTTAGCATCGGTAACTCCAGCATGATTTAAACCTTCAAAAGCCATGCCTCCTGCAATACTAGCATCTCCAATAACAGCTATATGTTGCTTTTTAGTATCACCTTTTATATGTGAAGCAATGGCCATACCTAAAGCAGCAGAAATTGATGTTGAAGCATGCCCAACACCAAAAGCATCAAACTCACTTTCCTCACGTTTTGGAAAGCCGCTAATACCACCAAGTTGTCTATTGGTATGGAAAATATCTTTTCTACCAGTTAAAATTTTGTGTCCATAAGCTTGATGCCCAACATCCCAAATAAGTTGATCATGTGGAGTATCAAATACATAGTGTAGAGCAATAGTTAGCTCTACAACACCCAAGCTAGCTCCTAAATGCCCTTCTTTAGTGGCTACAATATTGATAATGAACTCACGTAATTCTTTTGCAAGTTGAGGTAAGTCTTTCTGGTTTAAAAGACGTAGTTCTTTTGGAGAATTGATATGTTTTAAAACTGATTTTTGCACCACGCAAAAGTACGAGAATGAATTTGTATTTTTGCTATCATGATAGAACCTTTTGATGACACTTATTTTATGAAACGTGCCCTTCAGGAAGCAGAAGCTGCTTTTGATAAAGGTGAAATACCGGTTGGAGCAGTAATTGTAGTTGAAAACAAAATTATTGCACGCGGACATAATTTAACAGAAACCTTAAATGATGTTACGGCACATGCTGAAATGCAAGCTATTACAGCTGCGGCTAATTTTTTAGGAGGTAAATATCTGCAAAAGTGTACCTTATATGTAACTTTAGAGCCTTGCCAAATGTGTGCAGGTGCACTGTATTGGAGTCAGATTTCTAATATTGTTTATGGTGCTAGAGATGAAGAACGAGGGTGTATTAATTTGAAAACAAAGCTACATCCAAAAACAACTATTAAAGGAGGCGTTTTAGAAGCTGAAGCTTCGGAGTTATTAAAACGTTTTTTTATTGAAAAGCGAAATTTGAATTGACCGGCGGTCACCCTGAACTTGTTTCAGGGTCTTATAAATTTATTCTACTACAATATTAATACTTATGTTTCTTTTGGTTCTCACGCATTTTATCTAAGTTTTCTTTAGTTAGCATATAGTCTTTAGCATTTTTATCTTTCCAACGGTGGTATGAAAATAAAGGGAATACCACAAAAAATAGACCTACAACACCAAAGCCAATTAGTTTTTGAGAGTATTCTAAATCTAGTATAAAACCTAAAAGAATACTTGTAAGAGAAACAAGTGTAAATATTAAAATTAAGTATTTCATATTAAAAACTAAATGATTTATTAAGGTTACTTGGTAAAGTTGATAAGTTGTTGCCTGTAAGCAGTTAGTAACTTAGATTTAGAAATGTAACCGTAATATTTTTTGTTTTTTATTACAGGTAGGTTCCACGCGCCACTGCTTTTAAATTTATCCATGATATCATTCATGGAGTCTTCGTCATAATCAATAATACCAGCATCAGCATGCATTAAACTTGCAGCATCTACTGTGTCATATAGTTCAGAGTCAAACATCATATGTCTTATATCATCTAAACGAATAACTCCTAAAAATTCATGATTTTCATTCACTACTGGAAAATGATTTCTGGAAGATTTAGCAACGGCATTTTTTAAAATCTCACCAAGTTTCATTTCGGGTTTTAAAACAATGAAGTTGGTTTCAATCACCTTATCAATATCTAAAACCATTAAAACATTTTGGTCTTTATCATGTGTCATGAGTTCACCTCGTTCTGCAAGTTTAAGTGTGTAGATAGAATGAGAAACATAATACTTTGTAATGGTAAATGAAATGGCTGACACTATCATTAAAGGTACAAATAGTTCGTAACCACCAGTGATTTCAGCAATAAGGAAAATGGCTGTTAAAGGAGCGTGTAGCACACCAGCCATTAAACCAGTCATGCCAATCAGGGTGAAATTTGATTCAGATACATGAAAATCCAACCCAATATTATTAATTATTTTGGCAAAAGCATTTCCTAAGGCACTTCCCATAACAAGTGTTGGAATAAAAACACCGCCAACTCCACCAGCCCCAAAAGTAGTTGTCATCGCAATAGCTTTGAAAATAGAAATACCAAGTAAAAGAGCAATGACTATCCAAATGTTAGACAAATCTAAATCAAAAGGTGTTGTGCCAATAGCAGATAAGTGGTCTCCTTTTAAAAGGTTATTCATAATACCATAACCCTCACCATAAAGTGGCGGAATAAAATACAACATTGTGCCAATTGCTAATCCACCAATAAGTAATCGTAATGCTCTACTTTCAAATTGTTTAAAAAAGTTAGTTATGGCAAAAAACACTTTTGAAAAATATACCGAAGCGAAAGCTGTTGCTAAAGCTAAAATTATATAAAAAACAATGTCATTTACTTGAAACTTATCGGTTAATTCAAAACGTAATAATACATCTGTTCCTAAAAACATGTAAGATGTGACCACAGCTGAAACAGATGCTAATAAGAGTGGAACTAATGATGTAAATGCTATATCTAAACTAAATATTTCTATTGCAAATACAATAGCAGCTATAGGCGCTTTAAACATAGATGCCATAGCGCCGGCAGCAGCACATCCAATTAGCAGCATTCGCGTTTTTGTATTCATGTGAAATAAACGAGCAGCATTAGAACCCAAAGCAGAACCTACACTTACAGCTGGTCCTTGTAACCCAACAGAACCACCAAAACCTGCTGTTAATGGTGCCGTAATTAAGGCTGCATAAATATTATATCTTGGTATGATTCCATTTAATTTTGAAATAGCATATAATGTTGATGATATACCATGGCCAATATGCTTTTTTAACCAGGTTTGTTTAATTACATAAACTAAAAAAAGACCAATTATTGGGAAAATAAAATAAAGTGAGTTTTGATAGTTTTTGAAAAAGCTTAACTCAAAAAGAAGTCTTATATAGTGTGTTAAGTTTTTAAGAACTACGGTTCCCATACCTGCTAAAAAACCAACTAGAATACTAAGAATATAAACAAATTGCCTTTCAGAAATGTGTTTATATTTCCAAATTAAGAATTTGCGTAAAAGACTCTTAGAGGTATTAGGCATTCTATAAAACTACTAAAAAATCCCGCAATTGCGGGATTTAATTTTTATGATTTTAAATTAAGTTTTAAACTTAATTCTGTTAGTTGATCATCATCAATTGGAGCAGGCGCATCAATCATAACATCACGTCCTGCATTGTTTTTAGGAAATGCAATAAAATCTCTAATGGTTTCTTGTCCTCCTAAAATAGCAACTAATCTATCTAATCCAAAAGCTAAACCTCCATGCGGAGGTGCGCCATATTGGAAAGCATCCATTAAAAAGCCGAATTGAGCTTTTGCTTCTTCGGGTGTAAACCCTAAATAATCAAACATTAAAGCTTGGGTTTCTTTATCATGTATTCTTATTGAACCACCACCAATTTCATTCCCATTTAAAACTAAATCGTAAGCATTTGCTTTTACAGCGCCTGGATCTGTTTTTAATAATTCTAACTGTCCAGGTTTAGGTGATGTAAAAGGGTGGTGCATAGCGTGGTAGCGCTCGGTTTCTTCGTCCCATTCTAAAAGTGGGAAATCCATAACCCAAAGTGGTGCAAATTCATTAGGTTTACGTAAACCTAAACGCTCTGCTAATTCCATACGTAATGCACTTAGCTGCGTGCGAACTTTATTAGTGTTTCCAGAAAGCACACAGATTAAGTCACCTGGTTTTGCTCCTGTAACTTCTGCCCATTTTGCTAAATCTTCTTGGTTGTAAAATTTATCTACCGAAGATTTGTAGCTTCCATCGTCGTTACATCTACAGTAAACCATTCCTAAAGCGCCAATTTGAGGTCGCTTTACCCAATCAACAAGTTTGTCTATTTCTTTTCTGGTATAACTATTTCCACCTGGAACAGCAATACCAACAACCAATTCAGCGTCATTAAAAACGCCAAAATCTTTGTGTTGAGCAACTTGGTTTAACTCGCCAAATTGCATGCCGAAACGAATATCTGGTTTGTCGTTTCCGTACAAACGCAACGCATCATCATAAAGCATTCTTGGAAATTTCTCTATTTCTACACCATTAACTTCTTTAAGTAGGTGGCGCGTTAAACCTTCAAAAGCGTTTAAAATATCTTCTTGCTCTATAAACGCCATTTCACAATCTATTTGTGTGAATTCTGGTTGTCTGTCGGCACGTAAATCTTCGTCTCTAAAACATTTTACAATCTGGAAATATTTATCCATGCCACCAACCATAAGCAATTGCTTAAAAGTTTGCGGTGATTGTGGTAGCGCATAAAATTGACCTGCATTCATTCTACTAGGAACAACAAAATCGCGCGCACCTTCTGGTGTAGATTTAATTAAATAAGGTGTTTCTACCTCAATAAAACCTTCTCTTGAAAGATAGTTTCTAACTTCTTGAGTAACTTTATGTCTAAAAATTAAACTGTTTTTTACTGGGTTACGACGAATATCTAAATAACGATATTTCATTCTTAAATCTTCGCCACCATCGGTTTTGTCTTCAATAGTAAAAGGAGGAAGTTTAGCCTCATTTAAAACGTTTAATTCTGATACCAATATCTCAACATCTCCCGTTGGAATATTTGGATTTTTTGAAGCACGCTCAATAACGGTTCCTTTAACTTGAATTACAAATTCTCTACCTAAGTTTTGTGCTTGTTCAATTAAGGTTTTAGAAGTTCTTTCTTCATCAAATACCAACTGCGTGATACCATATCGGTCTCGTAAATCTACCCAAACAATAAACCCTTTATCTCTAGATTTTTGAACCCAACCAGCTAGGGTAATTTCTGTGTTAATATGTGATGCTCTTAACTCACCACAATTATGACTTCTGTACATAGTAAAATTTTGATGTGCAAATTTAATCAAATACAACAGAGTATGAGTTGTTATAGTTATTTTTTTAAGGTTGAATAATTAAATTAGGTGATAATACTGCGTGACAATACAATATATGTATTTTCGTATTAAAATATCAAGTTGATAATTTATTGTTTTATATTTTGCTGATTACTAGATTTTTTAACCCTTTTATTGTTAAAATATTATATGCACGCATAATATTTTCAGTCATTTTCATAAATTGTGCACATAATATATATATATTAGCTAAACTAATTCAAAACTAAAAGATTATGAGCAAATCATTGCATTTTAAAATGTACTTATTAGTTGTGTTGCTTTTTCCTATAACAATTTTTGCTCAAGGCAAGGTTACAGGAATAGTAACAGACGGTACAAACAATTTACCCCTAGGAGGAGCAAGTGTTATTATTAAAGGAACTTCGACTGGAACTACATCAGACTTTGATGGAAATTATAGTTTAGATGTAAATAATTTTCCGGTTACATTATTATTTACTTCACTAGGCTTCGAAACGTTAGAGCAAGTAGTTAACTCTGCTGGTCAAGTTAATGTTACATTACAAGAATCTGCAACAGCATTAGAAGAAGTTGTTATAACAGGTTTGGCTTCAAGTACAAAAAGGTCAAATTCAGCTAATGCAGTAGCATCTATTTCATCTGAAAACCTTACTGGAATTACGGTTCAATCCGGTCTGGATGCTGCACTTTATGGTAAATTTAATGGTGCAGAAATTAAAGCAAATTCGGGAGCTCCTGGTGGAGGCTTATCCATGCGTTTAAGAGGTGTTACTTCTATTTTTGGAGATCAACAACCTTTATTTATTGTCGATGGAGTATATGTTGATAATTCAACAATTGGTTTAGGTAATAATATCGTAAGTCAAGCTGCTGGAGGAGGTAATCCATCTACTAACCAAGATGACGCTTCAAATAGAATAGCAGATATTGATCCAGAAGATATTGAAACTGTAGAGATACTTAAAGGAGCATCGGCAGCGGCTATTTATGGATCAAGAGCAGCTGGAGGTGTAGTTCTTATTACAACAAAACGTGGAAAACAAGGAAAGCCTAAGGTTTCATTTTCACAAGTTCTTGGAGTAAGAAGCCCTACACAATTACTTGGCTTAAGAGATTATACACAAGCACAGATTACAGCTTTAGGAGGTCCAAATAACCCAACTTTAAGAGATTATGAAGCTGAAATTTTTGATCATACTCGAATTTCATCAACAACTCGTTTTTCCTCATCTGGAGGTAATGAGAAATCAGATTATTTCTTTGGCATGACACACCGAAATGAGCCTGGTTTAGTAGATAATACAGGTTATTCTAAAAGTTCAGTACGATTAAATATTGGACAAAAATTTAATGATTGGTTCGATTTATATGTAACATCTAATTACATTAATTCTGAATCTGATCGTGGGTTTTTTAATAATGGTAATGCTAACCGCACAGTAGGATATGCTCTTGCTTTTACCTATCCTTGGGAAAATTTATCACCTGTTGATGGAACATACCCACAAGGAGGCGCGGGCTCTAATGTTTTAGAAACCAACGCAATTACTACTAACAAGGAAGAAGTAAACCGGTTTATTGGAAGTGCAAAAACAAATATTAAACTCCTAACTACAGATAAAAATAGCTTAAAATTGGTTTTAGAAGGAGGTTTTGATCAATATACTTTAAGAACAACAAGTATTTTTCCAAAATCATTATCCTATTTTAGAGATCCAAGCTCACTAGGAGGTGTTTCTATTTCAGGAACTACTATAAATTCAAATTACAACTTATCAGCATTTTTAGTTCATAATTTGAATTTAAATAATGGTTTAAGCTTTACATCACAAATAGGTAGCTTCTTTCAAAATTTTGATCGCAACACAGTTATTACAATAGCTACTGGTTTAAATGGTTCTCAAACTAATTTAGGGCAGTCAACAAATGTTTCAACTCAACAAGTTGTTCAGCCTCAGAAAGATGCAGGGTTTTTCTTTCAAGAAGAAATAAATTATGAAGATAAAATTATTGGTACTTTTGGTATTAGAGGTGATAAATCTACTAATAATGGTAATGCAAATAAGATGAACTACTATCCTAAAGCAAATTTAGCGATTAATTTACATAAATTTAATTTTTGGTCGTTAGATGAAATCAACTATTTTAAACCAAGAATTGCTTATGGTGAAGCTGGAAGGTTTCCAAATTTCAATGACAGATTTTCACTTATGAATGCACAATTTATTGGTGGTTCATCTGGATTGAGTCCAGCAGATTTGAGAGGTAATCCAGATATAGGCCCAGAACGACAACAAGAGTTAGAATATGGTTTGGACTTTGGTATTTTAGATAGACGATTAAATTTTGAGATATCATTTTATAATAAAAAGATTGACGATTTATTAATTCAATCTCAATTCCCAACATCTTCTGGTTTTACGCGATTGGTTGTGAATGGGGGAGAATTAGAGAATAAAGGTGTAGAGTTAGGATTGAATGCAAACATTTTAGCGAAAAAAGACTTTTCATGGAATGCGAGTTTGAAGTGGTGGAAGAACAAATCTGAAGTAACAAGATTAGATGTGCCATCATTTACAACTGGAGGTTTTGCAGCTTCATTAGGAACTTTTTTAATTCAAGAAGGCAAGAGCGCTACCCAAATAGTAGGTACATATGATTCTAGTGCATTTACTGCCGAAGAAATATCTCAAAGAGATCCTGAGGGAGATGGTTTTTTTGTGTATGGTAATGCAGAACCAGATTTTCAAATGTCTTGGTTTAACGAAATAAGTTATAAGAATATTGATTTTACATTCTTATGGCATTGGAAAAAAGGTGGAGATAACATTAATTTAACAACATTGTTGTATGATTTAGCTGGTACAACTTGGGATTATAACGATACAGGTTTAGACCCGTCAGGACAACTATCAAATGGAGATTACAGAGCAAGTCAAGCATTTGTAAATCCAGACCCTGTAATTGAAGATGCTGGTTATTTAAAGTTGAGAGAAATTGGAGTTTTTTATACTTTGCCTGATGGATTAATTAAGTATGCAGATATGATTAAAATAGGTGTGTCTGGAAGAAACTTAATTAATATTTTTGATTATAATAGCTATGATCCAGAAGTATCTAATTTTGGTAATAATGTACTAGCAAACAATGTTGAAGTAACTCCTTACCCAACATCAAAGTTTATTAATTTTCACTTAAATGTTAACTTCTAAAAAAAACTATTATGAAAAATATATTTATAAAGCTTTTTATGCTAATGGTAATTACAATATTTTGTAGTTGCAATTTAGATGAAATAGAAAATCCTAATGCACCTACAGTAAGTAGTTTTGCTAATGGAGCAAGTCAAGCAGATATACAGTTATTGGCAACTGGAGTAGAAGCTGTGATGCGAAATGACTTAGCATTTCATTATGATACGGTTAGTATTTTAGGGCGTGAGTATTATGATTTAACCGGTGTTGATCCTCGCTATACAGGAGAATTATTAAAAGGGCCTTTAGATAATAATGGGTTTTTAACTACTAGATCTTATGCAGCTTGGTACAAAGTTGTTAAATCTGCTAATGTTTTAATTGAAGCGGTTGAAAATTCTGCTGCTGGTTTTACAGATGAAATTAAAAACAGTTATTACGGGTATGCTAAAACACTTAAAGCTTATGCTTTATTAATGCTTGCTAATAGACAATATTCAAACGGGATTAGATTAGATGTTGCAGATCCAGACAACCTAGGGCCTAACGTTGATTATACTACAGCTTTAACAGGCATAATGGATATTTTGAATGACGCAAATACAGACTTAGCTAATTCTTCACCTGAATTCGATTTCAGTATTAGTAATGGCTTTTCTGGGTTTAACACCACTGCGTCTTTTAGTGAGTTTAATAGAGCGATAGCTGCAAGAGTAGCATTATATCAAGACAATAACTCCATGGCTCTATCATTATTAAGTAACTCATTTTTTGATATGAATGGTGATTTGTATAATGGTGTTGCACATGTTTTTGGTCTTACAGGTAATGATATTTTAAATACGCAATATCATGTTCCTGGACAATCAGGTCAAGAATTTATGATACATAATTCTTGGATTAATGATGCAGAAGCTGGAGATGCTAGAGTTGCCGATAAATCATTTCAATTGACAGGAGGAACATCTTTTGATGGACTTTCTGCAGACTATCAAATAGCAATATACGATAGTAATACAGATCCTGTATATTTAATTAGAAATGAAGAACTTATATTGATTTATGCTGAAGCAAATATTGGTTCTAATAATCCCGAAGCTATTGAAGCTATTAACGTTGTAAGGAATGCTTCAGGTTTAATTGATTATTCAGGAGGAGTTACAGATGATGATTTAATAGAGGAGGTTCTTAACCAAAGACGATATTCTTTATTAGGTGAAGGTCACCGTTGGATAGATTTAAGAAGGTTGAATAAGTTAGACGCAACTTATATACCTTTAGATAGAGCAGGAGATAATATAATTGATGCCTTTCCTACTCCATTTTCGGAAAATATTAATTAAAACAAAATTAAATTATAAAAAAAGCCTCAACATATGTTGAGGCTTTTTTTATGAAAATTCATTCAAATTTAACAAGTGAAACATCAACAGTTAAAATTAACAATAAAATAATTTTTTAACCATTAATTTATTAAATACTCTAAATTTAGTTAAAAATTTTGATTTATTTTCATTAATAGAGCGTATAATATGCATATCTTAGCAATGACTAATTCAAAATAAAAAAATTATGAACAAATTATTACATTTAAAATCTTTGATATTACTAATGTTTTTTGGAGTATCAGGGTTAATTATGGGACAAGAAGTCTCAGGTACGGTTACAGATGATTCTGGAGGACTACCTGGTGTATCGGTAGTTGTGAAAGGAACTACTGTAGGAACTACTACAGATTTTAATGGAAACTATTCAATTAATGCAAATACCGGAGATGTTTTGGTGTTTTCTTATGTTGGTTATGAAACCCAAGAAAATGTAGTTTTGGGAAATACAATGAATGTTGCGATGCAATCGGGTGTTGCATTAGAACAAATTGTGCTTATTGGATCGAGAAACCCTGCTAGAACAGCTATAGATACTCCGGTTCCAGTCGATGTTATTAATGTTGCTGAGTTAACTTCGGCAGGTCCTCAAGTAAATTTAAATCAAATTTTAAATTTTGTTGCACCTTCGTTTACATCAAATACACAAACTATTTCAGATGGAACCGATCACATTGATCCAGCTTCATTACGTGGTTTAGGACCAGATCAAGTTTTAGTTTTAATTAACGGAAAAAGAAGACATAATTCGTCTTTGGTAAATGTAAATGGAACATTTGGTAGAGGTAGTGTTGGTACAGATTTAAATGCCATCCCATCAGGAGCCATAAAGCGATTAGAAGTATTACGTGACGGAGCTGCAGCTCAATATGGATCGGATGCAATAGCAGGCGTTATAAATATTGTTTTAAATGAAAATGTTAACGAGTTAACATTAAATATGACAACGGGAGCTCATTTTTCTGAAAATGCTAACGACCAAACAGGAGGTGTTGATGGAGAGACAGTAAATATTAGTGCCAATTATGGATTAGCTTTGGGCGAAAAAGGAGGTTTTATAAATTTCACTGGTGATTTTGATTTTAGAGAACATTACAGTAGAATGAAAGAATGGGAAGGTGATGTTTTTAACCTTTATAACACCGTTGAAAGATTTGCAAATAATGATGGATATAATTTGTCTAATTTATTAGATGATGATGTTACTGATGTTATACAATATGCTAATGCTGCTGGTATTAATTTAAATGGAGCAACTACAAAAGAGGACTTACAACCTATTTTAAGTGAAGATAATACAACAGCAGAATTAGCCGCAAGAGGATTGGAGAGAAGCGATTTTAACATGCGAGTTGGTCAATCTGAAGTTCGTGGTGGGCGCTTTTTTGCAAACATGTCTTTACCTTTAGATGATGAAGGTACAGAACTATATTCTTTTGCAGGAGTGAGCTCTAGAAAAGGAAATTCTGCTGGTTTTTATCGTCTACCAAACCAAAGTAGAACCTATACACCAGCTTATATAAATGGATTTTTACCAGAAATTAATTCAACAATTGCAGATAAATCTTTTGCTGTGGGTATAAAAGGAGTAGTTAATGGTTGGAATATTGATTTAAGTAACACTTGGGGAAAAAACGGCTTTTTATACACGATAGGTAATACCTTTAATGCTTCTCGCCAAAATGCCTCTCCAACAACTTTTGATGCTGGGGGATTTAACTTTGCACAGAATACGGTTAACTTAGATATTAATCAGTTTTATGATGATATTTTAAACGGACTTAACGTGGCATTCGGTGCAGAATACCGATTAGAGAACTATGAAATTGTTGCCGGTGAAGAAGCATCTTATGGTCAATATACTCAAGAAGGAGAGTTAATTACATTACCAACACAAAGTCCTGCAGTTGACTTTTTTGGAAACGGAAGACCTGGTGGTTCTCAAGTTTTTCCTGGATTCAGTCCAGCAAATGAATTATCAAGAGATAGAAGTAGTGTAGCTGGGTATTTTGATTTAGAAGCTGATTTTTCTGAAACTTTTTTAGCAAGTTTTGCAACACGCTTCGAAAACTATTCAGATTTCGGTTCAACTATAAACTTTAAATTAGCAACAAGATTAAAAGCTAGCGAAAATTTAAATTTAAGAGCAGCTTTAAATACTGGTTTTAGAGCACCATCCTTACATCAGTTAAATTTCAACTCTACATCAACCATATTTCAAGATGGTATTCCTGTAGAGGTTGGAACATTTTCAAACGATAGTAGAGCAGCAAAACTTTTAGGAATTCCGCAATTAAAAGAAGAAACTTCTAAAAGTGTTAGTTTAGGGTTTACAACTGATTTGCCAGATGCTAATGTAACTATAACTGTAGATGGTTATTGGGTAGGAATTGATGACAGAGTTGTTTATACAGGACAGTTTAGAGGTCCTGGAACAGGAACAGAACTAGATAATTTATTGTCACAAGCTAATGCCTCTGCAGCTTCATTTTTCGCAAATGCGATTGATACGGAATCAAAAGGTATTGATGCCGTAGTTACATGGGATCTTGTTGTAGCAAATAAAGCGAAATTAAAAAACACTTTTTCTGCAACTTTATCTAAAACAAAAAAAGTAGGAGATATTAAAGCTTCTAGAGTTTTAGAAGATGCTGGTTTAGTAGGCACATATTTCCCAGAAGATAGTAGGATTTACCTTGAAGAAGCTGTACCAAGAACAAAAGTAAATTTAACTAATAATTTAAGTTCTGGTAAATGGAATGTATTTTTAAGGAATGTTTGGTTTGGTAAGGTTTCAGAGGCTACAACAAATATTGATAATCAGCAAGTTTTTGATTCTAAATTGGTAACCGATTTATCTTTTGGTTATCAAGCTTCTGAAAGTTTAACACTTACAGTTGGAGCTAATAATTTACTAGATGTTTTTCCAGATAGAGCTATTGAAGCTAACAGAAGTGGTGGGCGTTTTGATTGGTCAAGACGTTCTCAACAATTTGGTATAGGAGGTCGATTCCTTTTTGCAAGAGTTAGTTTTAAATTGAAATAAAAAACCTAATTAATTTGATAATAAAAAAGCCTCAACGTATGTTGAGGCTTTTTTATGAATTTTGATAAAGCTATTTTATTTCTAAGCGTTTATCCATATTAAAAATTTCTTGAGAAGCAGTTGTATTTACAACTCTATTTTTAAATAACCACATTTTAAATTTTGTTATTAAATAAAATAGAATTGGAACTACAACAAGTGTTAAAAAGGTTGCTATTATAAGGCCAAAAATAACGGTCCATGCTAATGGCCCCCAGAAAATAACATTATCACCTCCCATATAAATATGAGGGTTAAACTCGCTTAATAGTGTAAAGAAGTTAATGTTTAAACCTATAGCTAACGGTATTAATCCTAAAATAGTTGTAATTGCTGTTAGCAATACAGGACGTAAACGTGCTTTTCCACCTTTAACAATAGCTTCTAAAAGTTCATTTTCTTCTATATATTGGTCATCTTCCAAGTTATGTTCTACTTTCTTTCTGTCAATTAAAAGTTGAGTGTAATCTAAAAGAACCACACCATTATTAACTACAATTCCAGCCAGTGAAATAATTCCCATCATAGTCATCATTATAACAAATGAACTACCTGTTATTACAATACCTCCAAAAACACCAATTAAACTCAAGAAAATAGCAATCATAATAATACCAGGCTTTGAAACCGAGTTAAATTGAAATATTAAAATGAAGAAAATTAACCCTAGTCCAGTAAAGAATGCACCCATTAAAAATGCCATTTGTTTGTTTTGTTCTTCTATTTGACCAGTGTAATCAATTTTTACTCCATCAGGTTTTTCTGTAAAACTTTGCATTTCATGTTGAATTTTAGATACAATTGCTCCTGCATCAGTAAAACCTGGAGATAAAGCAGAATAAAGTGTTACAACACGTTTTACATCTCTATGTTTAATAGCGCTAAAACCAGAAGTGTTATTTTGTTTAGCAACAGTAGAAACAGGGACTTCTTTTATTTGTCCAGAAGCCATATCTCTAAAGGTTATTTTCTGATTGAAAATAGCACTTGTATTATATCTGTTTTCTTCATTAAAACGCACATAAATATCATAATCTTCACCATCTTTTTTGAAAACACCAGCTTTAGCTCCAAAAATGGAGTTACGCAATTGTTGACCAACTTGACCTGAACTTACTCCAAGTTCTCCTGCTTTTTTCCTATCAATGTGAACTTGCATAGAAGGTTTCGATTTATTAACATCAATCTTCAACTCGTCTATTCCTTGAATATTTTTGGAGTTGATGAAATCGCGCATGTTTTCAGCTGTAGTAATAAGTTCAGAATAATCATCACCTTCTAGTTCTAAGTTTATAGGATAACCAGCAGGTGGTCCTGCAGCATCTTTTTCAACAGAGATTGCAACACCAGGATAAATTCCTTTTAAATCTTCCTGAACCTTTTTAAGCAAATCGTTACTATCAGTACCTTTTCTGAATTTATACTCGCGCATAGTGGCGGTAATTTTTCCACGATGTGGCATTTCTGCCTGAGAACCACCATCTGTCTGAGGGTTTCCAGCACCTTCACCAACTTGAGAAACCGCACTTTCTGTTAAGAAATTGAAATCTCCTTCCATATATTCAGAATCGTTTATAATTTTATAAACACGCTGTTCAATATCTTTGGTAATAGCATTAGTCTTTTTAATATCAGTACCTTCAGGATATTCTATATAAACAATAATTTGGTTTGGTGTGTTATCTGGAAAGAATTCTACTTTTGTACGTTGACTACTTACAGAAGCACCAAAACCGATAAAAGAAATAATAAGTAAAAGAAAAGTACCTATAGTTATTAATTGAGGTTTTTTCCCGCTTAATGCAAAACGTAATGTTTTTTCATACATATTTTCCATAAGTGGCAAAATGTTGTTTTGAAATCCATTTGACCATTTTCTTAAGAATAATCTATAAATCCAGAGTAGAATTACAGTTACTATCATTAAGGTCCCTAAACCTCTATAGCTTCCGCCAAAGGCAAAAATTAAAACACCTATTACACCAAATATTATGGAGATTCTAATAATTTGCTTTAAAGGCATATTCTTGTCTTCAATAGTCATGAATTGAGATACCATAACAGAGTTAAAGAAAATGGCAACAAATAATGATGATCCTAAAACAACTGATAATGTGATTGGGAAATAAATCATAAACTGACCCATTACACCTGGCCATAATCCTAATGGAACAAAAGCTGCAACAGTAGTTGCTGTTGAAATAATGATAGGAAAGGCAATTTCTCCAATTCCTTTTTTGGCAGCTTCAATTCTAGTCATGCCCTCATCTTCCATTAAACGATAAACGTTTTCAACTACTACAATTCCATTATCCACCAACATTCCTAATCCCATAATTAATCCAAAAAGAATCATGGTATTCATGGTATAGCCTAAATAATTCAAAATCATTAGCGACATGAACATAGACATAGGAATGGCAAAACCAACAAATAATGCGTTTTTAAAGCCCAAAAAGAACATTAAAACAGTTACTACCAGAATAATACCGAAGATGATGTTGTTTACTAAATCATCTACTTGACCAATGGTTTTTGATGATTGATCGTTGGCAATAGTTACTTTTAAATCTGGTGGGAACACATTTTTTAAAGCATTGTCTACAATAACTTGAATTTGTTCTGCAGCAGCTACCATATTTTTACCTGCTCGCTTTTTAACATCAAGCATCACAACAGGTTTCCCAAATTCTCTGGCATAAGTTGTTTTATCCTCATCTTTAAAGGTTACGTTTGCTACATCTTTAAGGTAAATAGGATTGTTATGTTCTGTTTTTACAACAAAGCTTTCTAGTTCTTTTGGGTCTTCAATCTCGCCTAAAATTCTAATAGTTCGTCGCTGCCCACTTGTAATTAAATTACCTGCAGACATAGTCAAGTTTTCTCTACTTATAGTATTTATAATGTCATCAAAACTTACCTGAGCAGCCATCATTTTATAAATATCCACGGCAACTTCTACCTCTTTTTCTTGAGCACCACGAATATCTACTTGTTTAATTTCTATTAAACTTTCAATTTCATCTTCTAGATATTCACCATACTCTTTAAGTTTGTCTACAGGGTAGTCGCCTGAAATATTGATGTTTAGAATAGGCATTTCTTCAGACATACTTAAATCAAAAACATTAGGCTCTACTTTTGCTCCATTAAATGTTGGCCAATCTTCGCCTGCAGTTTCAGAGTCTATTTCGTCTTTTACTTTTTGTTTTGCTGCATCAACAGAAATGTTTTCATCGAATTCTACAATAACTATAGAGTAGTCTTCTTGCGAGGTTGAGGTGATTTCTACAACATTACTAACCGTTTTTAATTTATCTTCAATAGGGTCTGTAATTAGCTTTTCTATGTCTTCGGCAGTATTTCCAGGATAAATAGAACTTACATATATTTTAGTTTCTTTTATTTCTGGAAAACTTTCTCTAGGCATACTAAAATAAGCTCCTGCACCTAAAAAAAGAATAACAGCAATTAAAACATATATGGTTGTTTTGTTATGTATTGCCCAAGACGATAAACCAAACTCTTTATCAACTTGTTTATGTTTTTTATTTTTTTTCTTTGTCATGATTGATTGTTTTTTTTTGCAACTTCTTATTTAAAAGAAATTTGCATTAATGAGTTAGTTAAGGCTATTACTGTATGAGGATACAAAGTTTATTCAACCATTAAAATTTTAACTTCTTGTCCGTCTTGTACACTTCGTGCACCTTCATCAATTATTTCCTCACCGTTTTCAATACCTGAGAGTACTTCAATGAAATCGCCTTGTGTTTTACCGGTTTCAATAAACACTCTTTTGGCTTTTGCAATACTGTCGTTTTTCTCTATAATAGTGTAAACATATTGTTGACCTTCTGCATTTTCTGAAATAATACTTTGCGGAATTAAAATGGCCTTTTCGTTTGTGTAATCGTTAATTTTAAGTTTAGCCGTAAGGTTTGGTTTTATTGAAGTGTCTTTATTAGGAATTTCTACTTCTACCTTAAAAGTTCTATTTGCAGGATTTATAAAGTTTCCAGCCTGACGTACCTTAGCAGTGATTTCTTTTCCTAGAATTGGAAAATCTACTTTTACTTCTTTTCCTTTTATAATATCTGAAACATAGCGTTCTGGAACATCGGTTTCAATATACATATCGTTAAGGTTTACAATTCTAAACAATGCAGTTTGACCAGGAGCAACTACTGAGCCTTGATCTGTAATAACATCATCAATAGTTCCTGTAAAGGGTGCACGAACTAAAGTTTTTCCAACTTGTTGTTCTAATTGATTCACAGCTTGTTGTTGTGCTTCGTAATTAGATTTTGCTTGTAAATACTGAATTTCGCTTCCTATTTTTTGATTCCACAGACGTTCTTGACGCTCGAAAGTTGTTTTAGCTAAATCTGATTGAATTTTTAATTGTGCCAATTGCTGACTTAAACCACCATCATCGATTTTTGCTAATATTTGTCCTTTAGTTACTCGATCTCCTTCTTTAACATAAACACGACTTAAAACGCCCGAAAACTCTGGGTAAATAACTAAATTTTGTTTTGTGTTTACATTACCTTGTAATTCTACAAAGTGATTAAAAATGGATTCTTTAGCAGCAAAAGTGGTTATTAAAGGCACTTTTTCTTGAGGGTCTAAATCTTTAATTTTAGCTTCTAATTGTTTTAATTGCAAAGAAATTTCTTGAGATGTAGCATCCAATTCGGTTTTCTTTTCTCTAATAAGTTCTAAATTGTTGGTAGCAATTATGTCTTCTACAGATTCTTTCTTTTCACCTCCTCCACACGAGCTTAAAATTAAGGCTACTAAAATTAGTGTATATATATTTTTCATTTTATTGATTGGTTTTTAGTTATTTACAGAGTTTAAAATAGTTTCTAATGCTGCTTTGTTGTTTACAACATCTAACATGGCTTGTAAAAACTCTTGTTGTGCAGCATATAATTGTGTTTGTGCCTGACGTAACTCAAAGCTAGAGCCTATACCTTCAAAGAATTTGGTTTGGTTTTTAGCTTCAATTCTTTCGGCAAGATTTAAGTTTTGTTTTTTGTTTTGATAATCTTCAATAGCAAATTGGTAATCGCTTTTTGCCGACGCTATTTGTAGTTTTAAACGTTGTTTAGTTTCGATTAAATCATCTTTAGATTTGTCTAAATTAATTCTGGCGCGTTGTGTAGCGGCGCTTCTTCCTAGCGAACTAAATATAGGAATGTTTAAAGTTACACCTAACAATGAAGAGCCAAACCATTTCTGGTCCTTACTTGTAAAATTGAACTCATCACCAAAAGCAGAATATCCTCCATTAATAAATGTATTTAATGTTGGTAATGCTTTACTTTTTTCTAGTTTTAAAAGTAATTCTTTAGATGTTTTATCGTTTTCAGCAATCTTATAGTCTATTGTGTTTTCAACTGTTTCATCGGCTTCTAGTAAACCTAAATCCATATGTTCTGCTGTTAGGTTTTCTAAGCTATCAGTTAAAAAAGTGGGATTATTTATATCTAAACCAAGTGTAATATTTAACATTTGATATGCTAAATCTTTTAATCTGGTAATATTTTTAAGATTACTTTCTACACCAGAAAGCGTTATTTGAAGTTGCTCAACACTTTCCTCTTCTTCTAAACCATTTTCATAAATTTTCTTTATTTCAAAAAGGTTTTTCTCTAAAGTTTCAACATTCTTGTTTAAAATATTTACGCTTTCTTCTGCTAATAAAACATTTCCATAAGCTTCTATAACAGCTTTTCTAACTTCTAAATCTGTTTTTTCTTTAGCATTTTTAGAGATTTGTAAATACACTTTAGCCGATTGTAAACCTACTAAATATGAGCCATCAAATATTTTTTGTGTTATGGTTGCTGTTGCATTAACACTCTGTTTGGTTCCAAAAACAACCTCTGAAAATTCACCAGGGTTGCCTCCAAAAAACTCTGCTGGAATTAATGAAACTTGTTGTTTTAAAAAGTTTTGATAATCTACAGATGCACTAATTTGAGGAAGCCCTGTAGCTGTGGTTTCCCATTTTTGTTTTTCTGCAGCTTCAATATCTCTTGAGGCGTTTTTTGCAGTTCTATTATTTTCTAACGCAAAGTTAATAGCTTCTTGCAACGAAAAACTTTGCCTGTTTTCTTGAGAAAACATCGTTATAGAAATTAATAAACTAAAGTATATAATTAGTTTGCGATTCATTTTTATGATTGATTGTTATTTATAATTCTTGTTAATATTTCTAATCCTTTAGGTGTACAAATACCTCTAAGGTGATATTCTAAATAGTTTTCCATAAGCTCGGTCATAGAAAAATCTTTAAGAGGGAAAAGCTCTTTATCTTTCAAGCATATCATATTATTAATATATACTCTTGAGATAAAATCTATGCTTATTGTATTTCTGTAAAGCCCCATATCTACACCTCTTCTTAGATTTTCTGTTATGCAATCTTGCATTACACAGGTTTGCTTAGATTTTAAAGCTCCATAAATTTTCGGGTAATATTTTTGGAGTTGATATTGAGGTGATGATTTTTCATCTTTTAAATGCTCCATTACAAACTGCTTAATCTCAAAAATCTCTTCAATAGGATTTTTGTTAACAGCACAAATGCAGTCAATTCCCTGCGAAATTGCCTCAAACACGTGTAGTGTAGTTGCTTCAACCAATTTGGTTTTGTTTGCAAAATGTACATAAATGGTTTTTTTAGATATGCCCATTTTATTAGCAATATCATCCATTGTAACGCTTTTAAACCCAAGGGTTAAAAACAAATCTGCTGCTTTATGTATAATTTTTTCTCTCATAATAAAGGCGCAAAACTACAATAGGAAACTTTAAAAACCTAAAAAGTTTCCAAAGTTTTACAATTATTTAACACATATTTTACATCATTACTTTTTAATATGAGGAATTGCTTTATTTTTGTTTGATGCTATCTATAGAAAAATACCAGCAAATTTTTGTTGAATATCTTGAAGGCTATTCAACAATAAAAGAACCCAAAAACCTTTATCAACCCATTGAATATATATTAAGTTTAGGAGGTAAAAGACTTAGACCAGTTTTAACTTTAATGACAGCTGATATATTTGAAGGTAATTACAAAACTGCTTTAGATGCAGCGTTGAGTATAGAGGTATTTCACAATTTTTCATTAGTTCATGATGATATTATGGATGATGCGCCTTTGCGACGTGGACAAAAAACAGTGCACGAGAAATGGGATATTAACACCGGAATTCTTTCTGGAGATGCGATGCTAATAATGGCGTATCAACTTTTTGAGAATTATGATGCTGAAACATTTCAAGCTTTAGCAAAATTATTTAGCAAAACAGCTATTGAGGTTTGTGAAGGTCAGCAATATGATGTTGATTTTGAAACTAGAAATGATGTTACTATTCCTGAATATTTAAAAATGATTGAATATAAAACAGCAGTTTTAGTTGGTGCAGCTATGAAAATGGGTGCTATTGTTGCTAAAGCTTCTAAAAATGACCAAAATAGTATTTATGAGTTTGGGAAAAATTTAGGAATAGCGTTTCAATTACAAGATGATTATTTAGATGCTTTTGGTAATCCTGAAACCTTTGGAAAACAAGTTGGAGGTGATATTATAGAGAATAAAAAAACATATTTGTATTTAAAAGCATTAGAGTTTTTAAATGAAACAGATAAAAAAGAATTGAGTCAATTATTTTCATCAAATCCTGAAGATGTTTCAAGTAAAATTGAAAAAGCAAAACAGTTGTTTAAATCATCGGGTTCTGCAGAAGCAACAAAAAAAGCTATTCAAGAATATACAAATCAAGCATTTGCTGTTTTAGAATCTTTGAATATCTCTTCAGAAAAGAAAAACGTACTTAAAGATTTTGGAAATAGCCTAATGAATAGAACTGTTTAATGAATATGCCAGCTACATTTGATGGTTTAATTGAAGAAGCAAATCAATTAGATTTATATAAAAAATTAATTGTTCAGCTAAATAAAGATTTTCTTTTAGCAAATATTGATTTAGATTTTCATGAAGATGTTTTACCATCAAGCTTAAAGCTATTACTACACGAAACAGTTTATAAGCTTATTCAAGAAAAATTCACAGAGTATCTAAACTTACTTTACATAATCGATGTTCCAGAAAAACAAGTAAAAGCTTTAGATGGTGAGGATATTTTAAAACTATCAGAAGACGTTTCGTTTTTAATTTTAAAACGCGAATGGCAAAAAGTATGGTTTAGAAATAAATACTCTTAAAAATCTTTTTTTCTTGATTTTACTGCAATTCTAATAATTGGTAAAATAATCCAAATTAATAACATAATAAACGAAACTACTAACCCAAAGTTTGTTCCAAAAAACTGTTTAAATATAGCGCCAGTATAACCTAAGAGTGCAGAAATATCCAACTTTAATAAAATTAGAGTTCTAGATAAATCTATGGGATTAAGCATAGTGCCAATTAATGATAATTTATCTAATGGATATTCTTCAAAAACTATTAAAGACATTAAAAATATACCATCATATATAATAGCTAAAAACAGCCATAAAAGTATAGCGTATCCAAATCCTTTAATCTTGTTTTCGTTAGTTAATGCTATGTTAAAAGCTAGTGCGGTAAATATTAAAGTTAAAAACACACCTGTAATTAATAATAATGAAAAGTCCCAAATGGCATTGCTTCTAAACAAGCCATAAAACATAAATGGTATGCCTAAGCCTAAAATTAAACTCATAGAAAGCGATAGTGATACTCCTAAATACTGACCTAAAAATATGGAAGATCGTTTTAAAGGTTGCGCTAAAAGTAGTTCTGTAAATTCTTTGGAATTGTAATAATACATAACACCAAAAATGGTTCCTATTAAAGGCACAAGAATTATAATAACATTCATTAGGGTAATTACGGCTTTTGATAAATCGTTATTTAAAAACAAAAGCACAATACCTAATAATAAATAAAAACCGAAGTATACATAACTCCAACGGCTACGCATTAAATCATAAAAACTATATTTTAATATTTTAAACATGATTTTCTGTTAGTATTGATGCTATCGCATGTTCGAAATCGGGTTGATTTGTTTTTGATTTTAATTCTGAAATAGAGCCTTTAAAGTATATTTTCCCTTCTAAAAGAAATACAATTTCATCTGAAACTTCTTCAACAAAACTCATAATATGAGAAGTGATTAAAATGGTTTTTCCTTTAGCTTTTTCGGCTTGAATTAAATCTTTTAGTCTTATTAAAGAAATAGGGTCTAGTCCTGTGGTGGGCTCATCTAAAATAATTAAAGGGCAATCAAACATAAACGTTAAAACTATATTTACTTTTTGTTTGGTACCACCAGAAAGATTACCCAGCTTTTTATCTAAAAAAGGTTCTAGTTTAAAAAGCTCGATAAGCTTTTCATCTTTAGTGGTGTTACCTCTTAAATCTTTAATCATTCTTATTAATTCTCTTACCTTTAAATTGCTTGGAAAGTTTGCTATTTGAGGTAAATAATCAATTTTATGTCTGTATTCTGAGTTTTTTTTTATGTTTTCTCCAAGTACAGTAATATTACCTTTATTAGGTATAACCATACCCAAAATAGATTTTATTAATGTTGTTTTTCCAGAGCCATTTGGTCCAAGAACTGCAAAAATTCCACCTTCATTAATAGTTAAATCTAAACCACATAGTACCTGGTTTTTACCAAATTTTTTATATAAATTTTGAATATCTACCATGTTATTTTTTTAGTTAGCGGATTGTTGTCTAGCAAATTATCTGGTGTAAATACAGGAGATACTTTTTCAGAAAAATCTATAATATCTATAAATAAACTACGCAATAAAATAATGGTTTCTGGTGTTCGATTTACAATATACGAGAATAGTTTTACAGGTCTGTAAGGCGTGTCTCCAACACCGTTTTTATCTAAATCGTACCCGGTGTAATTACTCCAGAAATTTCTATCAAAAACATTATCATTTACTTTACTGTTATAAGCAATATCAAAAGAATTGTAAAGGAAATTATTTTCAATAAATTTATTTGAATAGCAAGCACCACGAACTTTAATAGCCCAACCATTATTGGTAAAGTTGTTGTTTTTATAGGTTATTCTGTTTGAGCCTTCTATGTTTATTCCTATAGTGTTTTCTTCAAAAGTATTACCAATAATTTCTGCATCATTAATTTCTTTTAAAAGCATACCATAAGATGCCGTTCCCCAATTTTTTTTAAAGGTATTATTATACATTTTAATTTTTTTTGAAAACATAACAGCAACCCCTGCTCCGTTATTTTCAAAAGTGTTGTCTTGGTAAATGTCATCATTAGAAAACATAAAATGTAAACCATAACGCAAATTTTCTGCACTTACATTATTCTTGATTAAACAATCATCAGAAAACTCTAGATAAATTCCATCACGAACATGTTCTACATAGTTATGTTCTATTTCTATATGATTGCTGTACCATAATTGTATGCCATTTCCAGAGTTGTATTCTTCAATGGCATCTCCAATAATTTTGTTGTGAAATACTTTCCCGTAGCTTGATTTTTCAAGATAAATACCAAAAAACAATTTTTCTAATACTACATTTTGAATAATAAAGTTTTTGCTCTTTATAACACGAATAGCTGCATAATCTTCAGTATAACTAGTTCCAACATTAATGATGAATAAACCATCGATTGTTACATTGTCTGAAACAATTGTAATTATTTCACCTTTTAACTCTCCATCAATTACTGGGTAGTTTTCTCCAATAATAGTGAGTGGTTTATTTACAACAATATTGTACTCTTTATAAGAGCCTTTTTTTACAAGAATAGTATCAAAATCTTTAGCTTGTGTAATGGCACTTTGTAAAGTTGAAGTTGGGCAAGAATGGCATACCTCAATAGTTTGAGCAATAGTTTGAGCAATAGTTGTGCTAGCCATTAAAATGACTGATAAAAAAGCGAGCAAGTGTTTCATTTAACTAGTCTTTAAATTTTGCTAGTATTTCATCCCATGTATATAAATTGCCTCCTTTTATGGCTTGAACTTTTTCTGCATCTTCTTTAGTTTTAAAAGCCGATAGAAAAGCACCCATTGGGCTAGGGACATTTTTACTTATTAAGAATGTAGCTTTTGTGGCATTAATTAAGGCTTCAGGTTCATTATAATTGTTGGACAGGTATAATTCTATTTCATTCGTATCGAATTCTTCTAAGAAATTAACCATGCATTCTGTGGCATCAAATTTATAAACTTTACCTTTTTTTGTAACAATTTCTGCGGCATGTACTTTGTCTACAATAGTCATTTTACAAAAATGGCATCCATCATTTCCATAGTCTATAGCCTTTGGAGATACATTACAATTAAAAAGAAAAAGTAGTAATGCGTAAATATAATAGTGTTTTAGTGTTTGCATTATTTTAGTGTTTTTATATTTTATCTGTTTCTTACATAATTAAGAATTTTTATAATGTTTTTTTCCTACAAAATATGCAAATAAAGACATCGCTATTCCTAATCCTAAAAACAAAGCACCGAGTCTTGGGTATGAGTGCGCTCTAAAATTCAAAATATCTTTACTGCCAAATAAAGGTGGTTGAAACCCCATAACTGTTCCATCTGGATTTGTAAATTTCATAATGGCTTTTGGGTCTAAATTATGGCCATAATCATGTTCCCAGATATAAAAATCATACATTCCTGCACTACTTAAAAGAACCATAAGAACAAACCAATACAAAAACCATTTATAGTTGCCTTTAAAAGCAATGATTAGCCCAATAAAGGTAGTAATAATAATTCCTGCCGGAAATATTTTAAACTCTGGAATAGCTTCTGGAATATATTTCATGCCTACATAATGATTCATAAGATTAATATTTTTGATGTCGTGAGGATGAACATCAGAGAAATCATTGATATGAATATTCATTGCTAACGGAATGGGATATTGAGGCGCTTCTAATGTTATTCTCCATAAAGGAAAAAGAAATAATCCTAAAGGTAATAATGCCGCAATAAGCATGATAATATTAGATTTTTTCATTTTTAAAAGTCTTTTAATTTGCTAATGTTTTATAAGAAAGGCGAGAGCGAAATAATAGCTCTCGCCTTTTTGGGAAATAAACACTAAAACAAAATTCCCCAGTTTAATTTTACTCTATATCTTCACCAAGCGACCATTTTAAAGGTGTGTTGGCGTTAGTTGGTGATACACGAACATAACCTTGCATTTCCTGATGTAAAGCAGAACAGAAATCTGTACAGTAAAATGGCCATACACCTTCTTGTTTTGGTTCCCAAAGGAATGTTTCTGTTTGACCAGGCATAATTAGTAACTCTGATGTATTAGCACCAATCATACTTACACCATGTGGCACATCGTAATCTTGCTCTAAATTAGTTACATGAAAATAAACTTTATCTCCTACTTTAATACCTTCAATATTATCAGGTGAAAAATGACTTCTAATCATAGTCATATAAATATGAACGGTTTTTCCATCTCTAACTACTTTGGTGTCTGCTTCACTTTTTGCTGCAAATGGATGTTTATTATCCTCAAGTTTAAAGATTTTTTTAGACCTAGGTTTTATTAAATCTGCAGGACAACCAGCTGCGTAGTGTGGCTCTCCAATTGTTGGAAAATCTAATAGTAATTCCATTTTGTCTCCAGAGATATCATATAATTGAGCAGATTGCGTAACCTCAGGACCAGTTGGTAAATAACGGTCTTTTGTAATTTTATTCATAGCTACAACATATTTACCCCATGGTTTTTGAGAATTTCCTCCAGGAATCATTAAGTGCCCTACAGAGTAGTAACAAGGTTGTCTATCTACAACTTCCCATGTTCCTAATTTCCATTTTACTACTTCAGATGAAATAAAGAATGTTGTATAGGCATTTCCTTTTCCATCAAACTCAGTATGTAAAGGTCCTAAACCTGGTTGTTCCACAGAGCCAGCTAAAACATCTTCAAAATTTAATATAGGAATACCATATGCATCACCAGCAAACTTTTTATTTTCAATAGCATCTAACATTTTTGTAAATGAATGCACTGTTAGGTTTGCAGAAAGTTTACCATTCCCTACAATATATTCACCAGTAGGATCTACATCGCAACCATGTGGTGATTTTGGAGTTGGAAGAAAATATACAGCTCCAGGAACATCTAAAGGATTTACAGTAAGTACTTCTTTTTTCATTGTAGAAGTTGCAGTGTGTGTGTCTTCATCATAAATATTATGTGCGTAATTAGCTGGTACCATGGTTCCACCGCCATTGTTAACATATTCTTCAATTTTTTTCCAGTTTACAGCTGCAATAAAATCTTTATCATTTTGAGATGCATTTACTTCTAAAAGTGTGCTTGCTTCTTCAGAATTATAGGTGGTAAAAAAGAACCAACCATGAGATTTTCCACGACCAGGATGCGAAAGGTCGTAATCGAAACCAGGCATTATTAATTGAAACTTAATGTCCATATGTCCGTGTTCCGGATCAACAGAAATAAACGACAAAGCACCTTTAAAGTTGCCTTTGTATTCGCTAATTGGCATGTCTTTTTGAGGAACAGGAACAGAGAAACGCGTACCTGCAACTACATATTCTGTGTTTTCTGTAACAAACGATGAACTGTGATTACCTGCACTATTTGGTACTTCTATAATTTCAGTAGTTTCAAATGTTGATAAATCGATTTTTGCAATCCTTGGCGTGTTATTACCATTAATAAATATCCAACGACCATCAATTTCACCTCCTGTTTGAGAAATGTCTGGGTGATGCGAATCATCCCAAGGCACGAAACCATGAGATGTATTTAACATAGGTTTAGTTTCTTCGTTGTAACCATAAGCTTTTTCTGCATCTTGGGAGAATACAGGAATGACTTTAAATAACCTTCCAGATGGTAAACCGTAAACGGATAACTGTCCGCTGAAACCACCAGATATAAAAGCATAAAATTCATCGTGCTCTCCAGGAGCTACATAAACTTTTTCGGCAACGTTACCTGCCAAAGCTCCAGATCTGCTATCTGATTTGCCAGAATTATTACAACTTGTAAGTGCTACTAAAGCACTTAATATTGTAAGCGTTAATTTTAATATATTCTTCATCGTTATATAAATTTTAGTTAGTGCTTTTTATTCTTCGGTTGGAGGTAATAATACTTTATCAATTACATGTACAATACCATTACCAGCTTTAACGCTTGCAATAATATTTGCTCCACCAATTACTGGTTTTCCATCAATAACTTCTACTTGTACATATTGATTATTTGCTTGACCCAATTTTGGAAGTTTTGTTAAAATAGTAGTACTTAAATTTCCTGGGGTTACATGATATTTTAAAATATTAGCAAGTGTAGCTTTATTTTCAGATTTTACTAAATTTTCTACTGTACCTTCTGGCAATGCATCAAATGCACTATCGGTAGGTGCAAAAACCGTAAGCGGACCAACGTTTACTAGTGCGTTTTCTACTTGTGCAGCTTGTACAGCAGCAACAAGTGTTTTATGATCTGGCGAGTTTATTGCAATTTGCAAACAATTAGGTGTTGCTTCATCATCTGTAACAAAAGCTTGACCGGTTCTTTCTGTTGATTCATTTTCAGTTGTATTAACTGTAGAGGTCGTTGAGGCTTCTTTGTTTTCATTTTTACAAGAACAAATCAATGCTACTAGTGTAAAAACAAAAAGTAATTGTTTAATTGTTTTCATTAGTTATTATTATAGGGTTCGGAAGTATTCTAATACAGCTCTGGCTTCTTCTTCAGTAAGGTTTTGATTAGCCATAGGAGAACCATTAAATTCAATTAATAACTCCTTAGCCAATGGGTCTTTTTGCACCATTTCTTCAGGATTTAAAATCATATTCATAACCCACTCTGGTGATCTTCGATCTAAAAGCCCTGTTGGAGCTGGACCAATAAATTTTTTATCTGGTCTATGGCAAGCGGTACACATTTTTTTGAATACATCTGCTCCATGAGCCACCATTTTTTGATCTATCTCTGCATTTAGAGCTAAAGATTTTATTGGCCCTACACCTTTATTTTCTAAATCTACTTTTTGAGATGCTGGAACCGTTTCTTCTTTTTTTACTGTTTGTTCTGTTGGTGTCTTTTTTTCATAAGAAAACCCTTCTTTCTTTTTTTCTTCTTTACCACCACAGCTAATGAGTAGTGCAAGGAATAATGTCATTACAATGTTTAGTGTTGTTTTCATAAAAGTTGATTTTAGTGATAACAAAACTATAAGCTTGTAATACAATATAATATGATAAAAATCATATTTAAGATAAAAATATCTTTTTTACCTTTGCGCCAATTTTAAAACGTATTATGCTGTCAAACTCTTCAAAGTATGCAATAAAAGCTATTCTATTTTTAGCGATAGAATCTAGTGAAGAAAAAAAAGTAATGGTTAAAGAAATTGCAAAACCAATTAATGTACCACAAGCGTATATTGCAAAGTTACTTCAAGAATTAGCTAGGGAAAACATGGTGTCTTCTGTTAGAGGGCCAAAAGGAGGGTTCTACTTAAATGAAGAAAATATGAACCAACCTGTAATTAATATTTTAAATGTTGTAGATGATGAACACAAATTAACCAACTGTATGTTAAGTTTAGAAAAATGTGATGAGAATAAACCATGTCCTTTACATCATATTTTAGGACCATCGAGAAATAAAATATTAAAGAAGTTAAAAAACAAGACTATTAAAGAATTGGCTTTTGATGTTAAACAGGGAAATTCTTTTTTGCCTCTATAAATTAAAAATAAAACCTCATAAAAGGAGCCAAAGGGGTTGTGTAAATACTTTTTTCATCATCGTAAAGCACATCATATCTTAGGCCAAATGTAACATTACCGCTTCTATAACCTGCACCTATAAATAAAGCGGGTACCCAATAGTTGTAGTCTTCAATATTCAAATTAACATCGTATCTTCTATCTACATTAAGTTGCTCAAATTCTGCAGAAAGTTGTAATTCAGGAATTACATTAAATAGTCCAATCAAACTTCCACCTAAAATGGTAGACTTATATACATTTTTTTGATTGTTAAATGTGGCATTTAGACCTAAACCTAATGCAAAATCATTTTCAAATTGATAAATGGCACTTGGTGCTATGGTTCCGCTAAAAAAACCATCTCCAAAACTAAGTCCAATACCACCTCCATATCTAACATTTTTCCAGAAATTGCTTTTAGTTTCTTGAGCATTTAAATTAAAAGCACAAAAAAGGATTATTACTAAACTAACAGCAGCTTTTTTATTAATTAAAAAAAATAAATTCATTTGAATGAGAAATAATTAAAAATTTAACATGTAAATACTACTTATTAATTAAATTATAATAGTACACCATAAATATAGTTAAAGAAACATCTAATTTTAGTAAAAGTTGTATTTTTGGAAAATATTTTGACTACCCTTAAGCGGGATTAAATAGAACAATGGATAAATTTTCATTTTTAAACGCAGCACATACAGCTTATTTTGCTGATTTATACGATCAATATTTAGAAAACCCAGATACTGTTGAACCAAGTTGGAGAGCCTTTTTTCAAGGTTATGATTTTGGTAGCGAAAACTATGGTTTAAATGGTGAGATTATAGAAGGTGTTTCTACCCAAATACCAGAGCATGTTCAAAAAGAATTTCAAGTAGTTAGGCTTATTGATGGTTATAGAATGCGAGGACATTTGTTTACCAAAACTAACCCTGTTAGAGGTAGAAGAACTTATACGCCTACATTAGAATTACATAATTTTAATTTATCTGAAAATGATTTAGATACCGTTTTTAATGCTGGAGAAATTTTGGGTATTGGTGCTCAAACCTTACGTAAAATTATCACGCATCTTGAGAATATTTATTGTGATTCTATAGGGGTTGAGTATATGTATTTGCGTAATCCAGAGGTTATTAAGTGGTGGCAGGATAAACTTAATGTTAATGATAATCATCCTAGTTTTTCAGCAGAAAAAAAGAAATATATTCTTTCAAAATTAAACCAAGCAGTTAACTTCGAGAACTTTTTACAAACAAAATATGTAGGTCAAAAGCGATTTTCTTTAGAAGGAGGAGAGTCTTTAATTCCTGCTATTAGCAATGCACTGTATTATTCTGTAGAAAAGTTTGGTGTAAAAGAGTGTGTGTTAGGAATGGCACATCGTGGTCGTTTAAGTACATTGGTTAACATTTTTAGAAAACCAATGCGAGAGCTTTTTAGTGAGTTTGATGGAAAAGATTTTGAAGACGAAAATATTGATGGAGACGTAAAGTATCATTTAGGATTAACACTAGATAAAACGTATCAAAACGGGAAAAATATTAAGATGAATTTGGTTCCAAATCCATCACATTTAGAAACCGTTGCTCCAGTGGCCGAAGGTATTACCAGAGCAAAAATAGATAGTGATTATAATGGAGATGATTCTAAAATTTTACCAATAATAGTTCATGGTGATGCTGCTATTGCAGGTCAAGGAATTGCTTATGAGGTAGCCCAAATGAGTAAGTTAAATGGGTATAAAACAGGAGGAACGGTTCATATAGTTGTAAATAACCAAATAGGTTTTACAACTAATTATCTTGATGCCCGATCAAGTACGTATTGTACAGATGTTGCCAAAGTAACACTGTCTCCTGTATTGCATGTAAATGCAGATGATGCCGAGGCAGTTGTTCATGCTGTAGAAATGGCTTTAGAGTATAGAATGCGATATAAAAAAGATGTGTACATCGATTTATTAGGTTATAGAAAATATGGACATAACGAAGGCGATGAGCCTAGATTTACGCAGCCAAAACTTTATAAAAACATAGCAAAACACCCAAATCCTTTCAAAATATATTCTGATAAGTTAATTGAAGAAAAAACAATTGACCAAGGTTACGTAGATAAAATTGTAAATGATTTTAGAGCAACTTTAGAAAGTGAATACGAAAAATCTAAACAAGCTGAATCTTCAAAAGTAAGAGAGTTTATGGAAGAACGTTGGACAGCGTTTCAACGTAAGGGTATTGAGGCTATGCTTGAAACCGAAGACACAAAATATCCTAAAAGTAAACTAGAAAATATTTCAAGAATAGTTTCCACTGTACCAGAAGGCGTTAAGTTTTTACGTAAAGCTGTAAGAATTTTAGATGGTCGTGCAAAAATGGTTTTCGAAACCGATACCTTAGATTGGGGTATGGCAGAAACCTTAGCCTATGGTAGTTTAATGGAAGAGGGTTTTAATGTTCGTATTTCTGGACAAGATGTAGAACGCGGTACATTTAGCCATCGACATGCTATTTTAAGGGACGAAATCTCAGAAGAGCGTATCAATTTATTAAATACAAATCCAGACAGTAAAGGGCAAATGTATATTTACAATTCCTTTTTATCAGAATATGGTGTACTTGGTTTTGATTATGGTTACGCTATGGCAAATCCAAATACATTAACTATATGGGAAGCTCAGTTTGGAGATTTTAGTAATGGTGCGCAAATTATATTCGACCAATATTTATCTGCAGCTGAAGATAAATGGAAAGCACAAAACGGTATAGTTGTGTTACTACCTCATGGATATGAAGGTCAAGGTTCCGAACATTCATCGGCAAGAATAGAGCGTTATTTACAATTATGTGGTAATGATAATATGATTGTTGCAGATTGTACAACACCTGCCAATTTTTTCCATTTATTGCGTCGTCAATTAAAACGTGATTATAGAAAACCTTTAATTGTATTTACTCCTAAAAGTTTATTACGTCACCCTAAAGCAGTATCATCAATAAATGAATTAGCAACAGGCAGATTCCAAGAAGTAATAGATGATACAATAAATCCTAAAAAAGTTAAAAAACTGGTATTTTGTACAGGTAAATTTTATTACGATTTATTAGCAGAAAGGGAAAATTTAAATAGAGAAGATGTAGCTTTGGTTAGAATAGAGCAATTATTTCCATTGCATTTTGAAAAAATACAGGAAGTAATTAATCGTTATCCAAATGTTGAAAAGCATGTTTGGGCACAAGAAGAGCCTAAGAATATGGGAGCTTGGAGTTATATGTTACAACGTATGGATTTGGTTAAGTTAGAAGTTTGTTCAAGACCATATAATTCTGTGCCAGCGCCAGGATCCAGCACACGAGATAAAAGAAGACAACAACGCGTTATAAATGCAGTTTTTGATAAAGAATAGATTAAAAAGAATTTAAGATACCATTAAAATTATAAAGAATGATTTTAGAAATGAAAGTGCCTTCGCCAGGGGAATCCATTACAGAAGTGGAAATAGCAACATGGCTAGTGGAAGATGGAGATTACGTTGAAAAAGATCAAGCCATCGCTGAGGTAGATAGCGATAAGGCAACCCTTGAATTACCTGCTGAGGCAAGCGGAACTATAACGCTTAAAGCTGAAGAAGGTGATGCGGTAGCAGTTGGAGCTATTGTATGTTTAATAGATACAGCTGCAGCAAAACCAGAAGGAACTGATGCTCCAAAAGAAGAAAAGAAAGAAGCTCCTAAAGCTGAAGCGCCTAAACAAGAAGTAGCAGAAGCTAAAACCTACGCTACAGGTTCTGCAAGTCCAGCAGCTAAAAAGATTTTAGCAGAAAAAGGTATTGATGCGGCATCAGTAAACGGAACAGGTAAAGACGGAAGAATAACAAAAGATGATGCTGTAAAAGCAGTGCCTTCTATGGGAACTCCAACAGGAGGTAATAGAGGTTCTTCAAGAAGTAAAATGTCTATGCTTCGTCGTAAAGTTGCAGAACGTTTGGTAGAAGCTAAAAATACTACAGCAATGTTAACTACTTTTAACGAAGTAGATATGTCGCCTATTTTTGCTTTAAGGAAAGAATATAAAGAAACATTTAAATCTAAACACGGTGTTAGTTTAGGGTTTATGAGTTTCTTCACTCTAGCAGTTGTAAGAGCATTAAAAATGTATCCAGCAGTTAATTCAATGATTGATGGAAAAGAAATGATTTCTTACGATTTCTGTGATATTAGTATTGCTGTTTCTGGACCTAAAGGTTTAATGGTTCCTGTAATGCGAAATGTAGAAAACTTAAGTTTTAGAGGTGTTGAGTCTGAAGTAAAACGATTAGCAATTCGTGCGCGTGATGGACAAATTACCGTTGATGAAATGACAGGTGGAACATTTACAATTTCTAATGGAGGTGTATTTGGTAGTATGTTATCAACCCCAATAATTAACCCACCACAAAGTGGTATTTTAGGAATGCATAATATTGTTGAGCGTCCTGTAGCAGTTGATGGTAAAGTTGAAATTCGACCTATTATGTATGTAGCTCTATCTTACGATCATAGAATTATTGATGGTAAAGAAAGTGTTGGGTTTTTAGTGGCTGTTAAAGAAGCTTTAGAGAACCCTATTGAGTTATTGATGAATAACGATGTAAAAAAGGCCTTGGAATTATAATTTCAAAGAGCTCAAAAAATAATTATATTTAAAAAAGGTGTTCCTTAATTTATAGGGAACACCTTTTTTATTGAAAAACTAACTAACTAAATAAAGAAAACAAAAATATTTATAGTAATAACTGCAATGACTAAAATTACTAAACCAATGTAACAGCATTTATTGAGTATGTTGTTTTCTTCCTTCATTTTAAATTAAGTGGGGGTTAAAAACTCTGCACACTAAGGCGCAGAGTTTTTTAAAAATCTCCCAATAAGAGTTGATTAATAGCATTGTAAAAGTATATTACAAACAGGAAAAAAAAAATACGCACTTCTACGTATTTTTATATTATGGAATGTTTTTAAAAGGCGAAAGCTCTAAATCATTACAATTTAGAGCTTTCTATAATTCTCCCTAAGAACTAATTAATAGCACTGTAAATGTAGTTCATATGAATGATTAAAAAAATACGCACTTCTACGTATTTTTATAAAAATCTTTTATTTAATCCTGCCCAAATAGAAAGTGAAGTAGGTTTGTTGTCTAAACCTAATTTGGCAACAATATTACTACGGTGTTTATCAACTGTTCGAACAGAAATTGATAATTCGTCAGCAATATCTTGACTGGTTTTATTTTCAGAAATAAGTTTTACTATTTTTAATTCAGATTTAGTTAGTGACTCTAAAACTATAGGTTTTTGGATTGAATTATTGGTTTCTAAATAAGAGGCAATTTCTTCACTAAAATAAGGTGTGTTATTTACAACACTTTTAATGCAAGTTTCTATTTCTTCAATAGCAAACTCTTTTAAAATATATCCAAAAACATTAAACGCTTTAGCCTTATCATATAACTCTTCTTCTTTATCAAAAGTTATGAGAATTACTTTTGTTGGGAGGTTGTTTTTTTTACAAGCTTCAGCAATTTCTAATCCAGTTTTGTGAGGCATTCTAATATCAAGAATGGCAATTTCTGGTTTTAATTTAACTATTAGGTTATATGCTGTATTTCCGTCTTCAGCACTACCTACAATGTTAAAACCTCTAGAGGTTAAAAAATCGGTAAGACCGCGTAGCATCAAAGGATGATCATCTGCAATTACAATTGAGGTGTTCATTAATTCTAGGGAGTTGTGCTATTATTAAATTTAGTTTTTTGCCATTATAGTTTTAAATATAAATATTTCTTTTCATAATCTATGATGGCTTTTGCTTTTTTTAATATATCTGCTCCAATAATACCATCAACAGGTTTAGAATTATGGTTTACAAGCGCAGTATTTACATGAGTAAGATTAAATAAAACCAGTACTACTTTATTGTTTGTCCACTTTCCAATTTTAATCTTATTTTTTTTAGACATTTTAGTATCCATATCAATTGCGCCAGCACCAGCGGCTTTTATAATGGAGTCTTCGGCTTTTAATTTAAAAGTGTCAATCGCTTCAAAACCTACACAAGAGCTTGACGCGCCAGTATCTAGAATAAATAAACCTTTTTTACCATTAATAGTTGCTTTTATTTCAAAATGATTTGTTTTAGTAAGGTGTAATTTTATTTTGGTATAACCTTTTTCCAGAAGAAATTCTTGCAGCATAGTCATCAAATTAAGTTTAAACAAATATAATCATGTAAAAACAATTATTTTTACAAAATAGTATAACTTAAATTTAAGGTATTGATTATAACAGATACTCATACGCATTTATATAGTGAAGCTTTTGATGATGATAGAGATGAAATGATTAAACGAGCGATTAAGCAAGGCATTTCAAGGTTTTTTATTCCAGCAATAGATTCTACTTACACAGAAGCGATGCTTCAACTCGAAAAAGATTATCCAGAACATGTGTTTTTAATGATGGGTTTACACCCCACACATGTTAAAGAAAATTTTAACGAAGAGTTAAAACATGTCGAAGAGATGCTGGCATCAAGAAAATTTTATGCTGTAGGTGAAATAGGAATAGATTTGTACTGGGATAAATCAACTTTAAATATTCAAAAAACAGCATTTAAGCACCAGATTCAACTAGCAAAACAATATAAATTACCAATTGTTATTCATTGTAGAGAAGCGTTTGATGAAATTTTCGAAGTTTTAGAAACAGAAAAAAGTGATAGTTTATTCGGAATTTTTCATTGCTTTACAGGAACTTTAGAGCAAGCGCATCAAGCTATTTCATATAATATGAAACTAGGTATAGGAGGTGTAGCTACTTTTAAAAATGGAATGATAGATCAGTTTTTAAATCAAATAGATTTGAAACATATTGTTCTGGAGACAGACTCTCCTTATTTGGCTCCAGTTCCTTACAGAGGTAAACGAAACGAAAGTGTATATATATTAAAGGTATTAGAAAAATTATCAGAGATATATAATTTACCTTTAAATGCTATAGCAGATATTACTACGCAAAACTCCAAAGATGTTTTTAATATTTAAAATATGAGTAAATCTAAACCTAATATACTACTTATATATTCCGGAGGAACCATTGGTATGGTAAAAGATTTCAAAACAGGTGTATTAAAAGCTTTCGATTTTAAAACACTTTTAGAAAAAATACCAGAGCTACAACTTTTAGAATGTAAAATCGATACCATTTCTTTTAAAACACCAATAGACTCAAGTAATATGAATCCTAAATATTGGATTCAAATAGCCGAAATTATTGAAAGTAATTACAGTGCATTTGATGGTTTTGTAGTCTTGCACGGAAGCGATACTATGAGTTACACTGCTTCGGCACTTAGTTTTATGTTAGAAAATTTAGCAAAACCCGTTGTGTTTACTGGTTCTCAATTACCTATTGGCGATTTGCGTACCGATGCTAAAGAGAATTTAATTACATCCATTCAAGTAGCTTCTCTTCAGGTTAAAAGCAAGCCTGCTATTAAAGAAGTGTGCTTGTATTTTGAATACAAATTATATAGAGGAAATAGAACAACAAAAATAAATGCAGAACACTTTCAGGCATTTGCTTCTTTAAATTATCCAGACTTAGCAGAATCTGGAGTGTATTTAAAAATTAATAATGAATACTTGTTTAAGCCAAATACCAGAAAAAAATTAGTTGTTCATAAAAAGTTAGATGAAAATATTGCGCTTATTAAGTTGTTTCCAGGAATTTCAAAAGCTGTATTTGAAAGTGTATTTAACATTCCAGATTTAAAAGCAGTAATTATTGAAACTTATGGAGCAGGAAATTGTACTACAGAAAAATGGTTTATTGATATTTTAAAAGAAAATATATCGAAAAAAGGAATACATATTATAAATGTTACTCAATGCTCAGGCGGAAGTGTTATGATGGGACATTATGAAACGAGTAGCAAATTGAAAAAAATAGGTGTTATATCAGGAAAAGACATTACTACAGAAGCAGCAGTAGGTAAACTTATGTATATGTTGGGGCAGAATTTTTCTCGTAAAACGTTCAAAACCATGTACGAAACATCATTACGAGGAGAAATCACTTAAAATTAACTGTTAAAATTTTAGTGTTCAAAGATTTTTTCGTTATTTGAGCCCCCAAAATTAAGGTAAGTAGAAATACAGAGAGGTGGCCGAGTGGTCGAAGGCGCACGCCTGGAAAGTGTGTATACCTCAAAAGGGTATCGAGGGTTCGAATCCCTTCCTCTCTGCTGTTATTTTTTATTCCTAATTGCTTTTTTTTTAATATCTTTAACACTTTAACTAATAAAATTAAGAACTAGAACATGAAAAGATTATTTTCTATCCTTGCCATTACAGGAATGATGGCATTCGGAACAGCTAATGCAACTACAATTGCAAACACAACTACAGCAACAACTGTAACGGTAACACAAGAAGAGCCTGAAGCTGCTGCTGAGGAAACTTTAGGATTTCATCAAGAATTAAAGAAACGTTTTATTGAAGGAGGCCCAGGCTTCATGGGGATTGTATTATTATGTTTAATTCTAGGATTGGCAATAGCTATAGAAAGAATTATCTTTTTAAACCTTTCTACCACAAATACAAAAAAATTAACTCAAGATGTTGAAGATGCTTTAGCTTCTGGAGGTGTAGAAGCTGCAAAAGAAGTTTGTAGAAATACAAAAGGACCTATCGCTTCTATTTACTACCAAGGTTTAGACAGAACAGACGAAGGCATAGAAGCTGCTGAAAAAGCGGTTGTAGCTTACGGAGGTGTTCAAATGGGACAACTTGAAAAGAATGTATCTTGGATTTCATTATTTATCGCACTAGCACCAATGCTTGGTTTCATGGGTACGGTAATTGGTATGATTCAAGCTTTCGATAAAATTGAAGCTGCAGGAGACATGCAACCATCACTTGTTGCAGGTGGTATTAAAGTAGCACTTTTAACAACAGTATTTGGTTTAGTTGTAGCAATTATACTTCAAATTTTTTACAATTACATTATTGCTAAAATTGATAGCATTGTTAACGATATGGAAGATGCTTCTATCACGTTAATGGATCTATTAATTAGAAACAAGAAGTAATAATTTAAAACTAAAAAATTATGGGTTTACATAAAATTTTAAGAATAGTGGCTTTAGTGCTTGCTATAATTGGTGCGATTTTTGCACTGATAATTATAGCAGGTGATGAAGAAACTGCTCAAAGTATGGGTGGTAACTTACTATATGTTGCATATGTAGTACTTGGCATAGTAATAGCCTTAGTATTAATATTTGTACTAAAAGGATTGTTTGCAGGAAATATTAAAAAGACATTAATGACAGTTGGTGCATTTTTAGCAATCATTGTTATATCTTATATTATATCTTCTGGTTCAGATTTAAATTTGAAGCCTTTTAACGATAAAGGACTAGGTATAACTGAGGCTATATCTAAGAATGTAGGAGCTGGATTATATGCATTTTATTTCCTTGCAATATTAGCTATAGGCTCTATGTTATATGGAGGAGCAAAAAAAATATTTAATAGATAAATTATGGCAAAAAGAGCAGCACCAGAAGTAAATGCAGGCTCGATGGCCGACATTGCTTTTTTACTTTTAATTTTCTTCTTAGTAACAACTACTATAGAAACAGACTCGGGTATTAACCGTAAACTTCCTCCAATGGAAGAGTCTGATGAAGATGTTATTATCAAGCAAAAAAACATTTTTACTGTTTTATTAAACGGTAAAGATCAATTGCTTGTAGAAGATGAATTAATGGAACTTAAAGACTTAAGAAAAGCGGCTAAAGAGTTTTTAGATAATGGTGGAGATGGATCTTGTGATTACTGTAGAGGAAAAAAAGACCCTTCATCTTCAGATAATCCAGATAAAGCTATCATATCTCTAAAAAATGAGCGTGAGACAACTTATAAAACATATATAGCTGTACAAAATGAATTAGTAGCAGCTTATAATGAGTTAAGGGATGCTAGAGCCCAAGCACAATACGGACAGCCTTTCACTGAAATGGAAGCTAATTATAAAGACGTAAACTGGCCTGGGAATAAAGAGAGATTAAAAGAGAAAATTGAGCAAATTAAGCTTGATTATCCTCAGAAGCTTTCAGAAGTTCAATAGATTAAAATTTAACATTTATAAATATGTCTAAATTTAAAAAGAAAAAGAGTGGCGACATGCCAGCAGTTAATACAGCATCATTACCTGATATTGTGTTTATGTTATTATTCTTCTTTATGGTTGCCACAGTTATGAGGCAAAATACTTTAATGATTGATAATAATTTACCATTTGCAGATCAGGTTGAGAAGCTAGATAAAAAAGATTTGGTAATGTATATTTATGCAGGTAAACCAAGTCAAAATTATAAGCAATATGGAACAGAAGCAAAAATTCAGCTTAATGATAAGTTTGCCGATGTTAAAGATATTGCTGCTTTTATAGCTGCTGAACGTGCTTCAAAACGTGAAGAATTAATTCCATTTCTAACTACAGCATTAAAAGTTGATAGTGATGCTAATATGGGATTAATTGGCGATATTAAGCAAGAATTACGTAAAGTTAATGCACTTAAAATAAATTACACAACCAAAAAGGGTAGTGTATTTGGAAGAAATTAATTTTACTTTCTTAATTTTATATAAAGGCGTTTTGATTATCAAAACGCCTTTTTTATTTTAAATACCTTGAAATTTTAATATAATTGTAGAGTTATATATTAACTATAATAATATCTTTTATATATGTGCTTATTAGTTCGGTTATTTGTTTTGTTTAGTGTAACATTTATTTATGGACAAGAGACTGTTACAAAAGACGTTGACTCACTCTATAAAGAAGATCAGTTTTATGCTGGGGTTACTTATAATTTAATTGGTAAAAGACCTACAGATGTTAAGCAAAGTGGCTTTTCGCTTGGGTTTCATTTAGGTTACATTAAAGATATGCCTATAAATAAAGCAAGAAATGTAGCAATAGGTGTTGGACTTGGATATTCTGCTAATTCATTTAATCAAAACCTACTTATAAATACAGATGATACTGGAACATTTACCTATAGTATTTTAGAAGGTAATACCTATACAAAAAATAAATTTTCAACGCATTTAATTGAATTGCCTATTGAATTTAGATGGCGAACATCTACTCCAACAGATTATAGTTTTTGGCGTATTTATGCAGGTTTTAAATTTGGGTACGTGTTAACACATACTACAAAATATAGAGGCGATTTAGGAAGCATAAAATTCAGTAATAACAATGATTTTAATAATCTTCAATATGGTTTAACATTAAGCGCAGGGTATAATACTTGGAATGTTCATTTATACTATGCTTTAAATCCTATTTTTTCAAATAATGCTCAACTTGATGGAACTACTATTGATATGAATGTTGTTAAAGTAGGCTTAATGTTTTATATACTATAGCCAATAATTAACTAGAATTAATTGCGGTATCATTCCAATAAAAAAACCTAGAATAAGTTCTATATAAGTATGTGCATTCATGTGTAACCTAGAAGTTGCTATGGCACCAATTATAATTACCATTAAAGCCAGCGTTCCATTTATATTTATACTAAAGTGAATGCTTAATGCTACAAAAAACATAAAGATACCAGATATACCAATCATGTGTATACTTGCTTTAAACTTCAAGAATGCAAGTAATAAGCACGTTAAATTAGAAATAAGAATTCCTAAAAAGAAAAAATAAAGTTCAATAACCTGCGATGGCGTTGCAATACGTTTTAACACCAAAATAATTATAATACTATTAAGTATTAAAGGATATATTCGTTCTTCTGTACTTTCTAGGTTAATAGATTTTACTTTGCCTAGTGTTCTTAATAAATAAAATAATAGAATTGGAAGTATAATAGTTAGTATAGAAAGCGATACTAATTTTGCTTGTATAACTTCTCTGGGGATAAAGCGAGGTGATTTTGAAAAATAGAAAATAACACCTAAAAGTGGCATTATTAAAGGGTGAAAAATATACGAGATACTTTTTAGTAGCTTATCCATTATATTTTTTTACGCAATCTGGCAACAGGAATATCTAACTGCTCCCTATATTTTGCCACAGTACGTCTGGCAATAGGATAGCCTTTTTCTTTTAAAATAGAAGCTAATGTTTCGTCTGTTAAAGGTTTTTTCTTGTTTTCTTCTTCAATAACAGTTTCTAAAATTTTCTTTATTTCTCTAGTTGAAACATCTTCTCCTTGGTCATTTTTCATCGATTCTGAAAAGAATTCTTTTATCAATTTGGTACCATAAGGTGTATCAACATATTTACTATTTGCAACTCTAGATACTGTTGAAACGTCCATGTTTATTTCATCTGCAATATCCTTTAAAATCATAGGCTTCAAGTTACGTTCATCACCAGTTAAAAAATATTCTTTTTGATAATGCATGATAGCACTCATAGTAACGAATAACGTTTGTTGACGCTGTTTAATAGCTTCTATAAACCATTTTGCAGCATCTAATTTTTGCTTGATGAAGATGACAGCATCTTTTTGTGATTTCGATTTGTCCTTAGAATCCTTGTAGCCTTTAAGCATGTTATTATACTCTCTGGAAACATGAAGCTCTGGAGCATTTCTACCGTTAAGAGTCAATTCTAATTCACCATCAACAATTTTAATAGCAAAATCTGGAACAACATGTTCTACAATTCTATTATTTCCTGCATAAGAACCACCTGGTTTTGGGTTTAAATGCTCAATTTCGTGAATTGCATCTTTTAGCTGAGTTTCTGAGATATCGAATTTTTGAAGTAATTTTTTGTAATGCTTCTTTGTAAACTGATCAAAGGCATTATCAATAATGTTAATAGCTAATTCTGTATCTTGAGTTTTATCTTTTCTATGTAATTGAATACTTAAACACTCTTGTAAGTTTCTTGCACCAACACCAGCAGGATCTAATTGGTGAACAATTCTAAGAACTTTTTCTATATTTTCCTCTGTTGTATAAACGTTTTGGGTAAAAGCCAAATCGTCCATAATATCACCTAACTCTCTACGTATGTATCCGCTTTCATCTACACTACCAACTAAAAATTCAGCAATTTCTCGCTCTTCATCGTTTAATCTGTAGGTATTTAATTGGTTTATTAAATGCTGAGTGAACGATGTACCTGCTGCATAAGGCATAGTTTTTTCTTCATCATCACTACTATAGTTATTGGCTTGCGTGCGGTAATCTGGAATTTCATCATCACTTAAATACTCATCAACATTTATTTCATCACTCCCAATGGTTTCACTATCATTAAATTCATCTGCAGAATTATCAAAGTCTGAATCTAAATCATTTTCATTGGATTCTTTACCACCTTCAAGCGCAGGGTTTTCTTCTAACTCTTGCTTTAAACGTTGCTCGAAAGCTTGTGTAGGCAGTTGTATCAATTTCATTAATTGAATTTGCTGCGGCGACAGTTTTTGCGATAATTTAAATTGTAAATGTTGTTTAAGCATGTTTCGATTTAAGGTGGTTACTCAAATATAAAAAAAGGAATTATCTTACCAAAGTTATACCAAATTTGAAATAATATTAAAATTCTGCATTTTGCGGTGTTCTTGGATAAGGAATAACATCTCTAATATTACTCATACCAGTGGCAAACATAACTAAACGCTCAAAACCTAAACCAAAACCAGAGTGAACTGCGGTACCATATTTACGCAAATCTAAATACCACCAAAGTTCTTCTTCTGGAATATTAATGGCAGCCATTTTTTGTTTTAGAACCTCTAAACGTTCTTCACGTTGTGCTCCACCAACAATTTCGCCAATACCAGGAAATAAGATATCCATGGCGCGTACGGTTTTGCCATCGTCGTTTAAGCGCATATAAAACGCTTTTATATTAGCAGGATAATCAAATAATATAACAGGACATTTAAAATGTTTTTCAACTAAAAAGCGCTCATGTTCACTTTGTAAATCGGTACCCCAATCGTTAATTAAATATTTGAATTTCTTCTTTTTATTAGGTTTACAATTACGTAAAATATCTATAGCTTCGGTATAACTAACTCGTTTAAAATGGTTGTCTGTAACAAAGTTTAATTTTTCAATTAAACTCATATCGCTTCTTTCGGCCTGAGGTTTAGTTTTGTCTTCGTCTTGTAAACGTTTATCTAAAAATTCTAAATCTTCACGATTGTTTTCAAGTACATATGAAATAACCGATTTCATAAAATCTTCAGCTAAGTCCATATTACCAGCTAAATCCATAAAAGCTACTTCTGGTTCTATCATCCAGAATTCTGCTAAATGGCGTGAGGTATTAGAGTTTTCAGCTCTAAATGTAGGTCCAAAAGTATAAACCTTCCCCAACGACATAGCATAGGTTTCGGCTTCTAATTGACCAGAGACAGTTAGGTTAGTTTCTTTTCCGAAGAAATCTTTAGAGTAATCTACTTTGCCATTATCATCTTTAGGTAAATTATTAACATCAAGACTAGTTACTTGAAACATTTCGCCAGCACCTTCTGCATCACTTCCTGTTATAATAGGCGCATGCATATAATAAAAACCATTATCATTAAAGTATTTGTGAATAGCGAATGATAAGGCAGAACGTAAACGCATTACCGCACTAAATGTATTTGTACGTGTGCGTAAATGTGCATTTTCTCTTAAAAATTCAAAAGAATGTTTTTTAGGTTGAATTGGGAAGGTTTCAGGATCTGAATCTCCTAATATGAATAATTCACTAACTTTAATTTCTACCTTTTGGCCTTTACCTTGGCTTTCTACCAATTCTCCTTTTATATGAATAGCAGCACCAGTTGTAATTCGTTTTAAAAGTGCTTCATCAAAGTTTTCAAAATCAACAACGCATTGTATATTATTTATAGTTGAACCATCGTTTAAAGCTATAAAACGATTGGCTCTAAACGTTCTTACCCAACCTTTAATTTCTACTTCTGGTATAACAATATCTTGCGATAGTAATTCTGATACAGTTTTTAATTGCATGTGTATAAAATTTATAGTGTAAAGATAAAAAAAGCGTATCGGCTTTCCATCTTTTGAATATTTAAAAAAGTATGTTGAAAATTATTCTTCTTCGTCTTCTTCTGGAATAATATTTATTGATGGTTCTCTAAGTACTTGTTTATTAGCAATACTGCGTTCTAAAGACAGTAATAAAGATGGTAATAATAATAAGTTTGATAGCATTGCAAACAATAATGTAGCAGAAACTAAAGCACCTAATGCTACTGTACCACCAAAACTAGAAATGGTAAATACTGAAAAACCAAAAAATAAAACTATAGATGTGTAAAACATACTTACTCCGGTTTCACGAAGCGCACCGTAAACAGATGTTTTAATTTTCCAGTGATTAGCTTGTAATTCCTGTCTATATTTTGCTAAAAAGTGAATAGTATCATCAACCGAAATACCAAAAGCTATACTAAATACTAATATTGTTGATGGTTTGATAGGTACACCTAAATAACCCATTAAACCAGCCGTAACTAAGAGCGGTAATAAGTTTGGAATAAGCGATACAATAATCATACGTCCAGACCTAAATAAATATGCCATAAAAAGAGCAATTAAAAATATGGCTAATGATAATGAAATGGCTAAATTTTTAACAAGATATTTAGTTCCTTTTTGGAATACTAAAGCTTTACCAGTCATAGTAACATCGTATCGATCTTCAGGGAAAACTTTGTCTATTTTAGTTTGAATATTTTCTTCAATACGTTCCATTTTATCAGTTCCAATATCCTTCATAAACGTAGTTATACGAGCATATTGTCCTGTACTGTCTACAAAGTTTTTAAGTAAATCGATATTAGAAGAAGAATTTTTAGCATAAGATAAAATGAAGCTATTTTCTTGAGAGGTAGGTAATTGATAAAATTTTGGATTACCGTTGTAATAAGCTTGTTTAGAATATTTAACTAACCCAACAACGGAAACAGGTTTTGATAATTCTGGAGTTTCAACAATTAAATCTTCCAGTTCTTCCATACGTTTAAGCGTAGAAAGTTTCATAACACCTTTTTTACGTTTGGTGTCTACCATAATTTCTAAAGGCATTATGCCATTAAATTCATCTTCAAAGAATCGAATATCGTTTACAAAACCAGATTCTTGAGGCATATCTTCAATTAAACTTCCAGATATTTTTATTTGATAAATTCCTATAATGCTAACAATAAGTAATACTACAGAAGTTGCATATATGGCAATACGTTTTTGCTTTACCATGTGTTCCATCCAATCAACAAAACCACCAATCCAACGTTTATTTAAATGCTCTAAATGACGGTCTTTAGGATAAGGTAAAAAGGTGTAGATAATAGGTATTATAAGTAAACACAAAATAAAAATTGCCAAAATACTTAACGAGGCTACCACACCAAATTCTTTTAAAAGTTTACTTTCGGTTAAAATAAAAGTGGCAAAACCAGAAGCAGTTGTTACATTGGTCATTAAAGTGGCATTACCAATTTTAGTAATAACACGTTGTAACGATTTTACTTTATTACCATGTAACTTAACTTCGTGTTGGTATTTGTTAATTAAAAATATACAGTTAGGAATACCAATAACAATAATGAGTGGCGGAATAAGGGCTGTTAAAACCGTGATTTCATAATTTAACAAACCAATGATTCCTAAGGTCCACATAACACCAATGCAAACCACTATTAATGAAATAAAAGTGGCTCTAAAAGACCTAAAAAAGAAAAAGAAAATAATAGATGTTACTAGTAATGCAGCAAGAATAAAAAGACGAATTTCATCAACTATATTTTGCGAATTAAGTGTTCTTATATACGGCATACCAGACACTCTAACATCTAAATTGTTTTTAGTTTCAAATGCCTCAATACTTGGTATTAGCGTATTAATTACAAAGTCTTTTCTAGCAGACGTGTTTACAATGTCCTTTTTTAAGTAAATAGCAGTTCTGATAGTTTTTGTTTCTTTATTAAATAAGAAATTATCATAAAACGGATATTGTTTAAAAAGCTCATTTTGTAATTTTTCAATTTGAGATAACGACGAAATTGAATCTTTAATGAAAGGTTCTAACTTAAATTTTTCATTTTCGGTATCTTTTATAAGCTTTTGAAGATCCTTAATCGAAATTACAGTTTCAACAGCCTTATCTTTTTTAAAGTCTTGAGAAAGTTTGTTCCAAGCATTTATTTTTTCAACTGTAAATAGCGAGCTATCTTTTACACCAAAAACGATAAGGTTGCCTTCTTCTCCAAATTTCTTTAAAAAATTATTATAAGTTATGTTTACTGCATGATCGTCTGGCAATAAATTGGCTTCGGTATAAGTAAAACGCATGTTGTCCCATTGTCTACTAAAGAAAAGGGTTACTAAGACTATACCAACAATAATTATGATCTTATTTCTTAAAATCAATCTTGCGGTTACATCCCAAAAGTCGTTTGTGAAAAGTTTAAACATGCTTTAATTTAAAGATGCGCAAAGGTAGAAAAAACAAGCATATTACATCATAATGAGACGTTAAATGTAAACTTAAACGCAACATTATCACTAAATTCTGGTAAGTGATATCCGCCATAACGATATGTAAAGCTAAATCCAAAGCCAAAAAGTAGTTTATTAATTTCAAAACCAGATTCTGAATACCCTTTTTTTAACGAGCCAAAAGATATGTTTTGATGTCTTTCGGGATTTTTCATATCACCAATAGCATAGCGTGTAATTAATACAAGTTGAGGCTTGTAACGCTTTGATATATTAAAAGGTTTTATAAAGTGTTTTAACTGAAATGTTGCAAATTTATCTGAAAAAAATTCATTAAAATACATGGTTTCAAAACTGTTTAATCCAGCAACAGAAAACCTTTGTAAAATAGTTTCTTTGGTAATATTATTAGGGTAAGCATGATACATGTGCGTTAAAGGCGTGTGGCCATTTGCTATACCAGAAACTAAGGTTATTTCAGAAAAAGCATCATCTTCATTCCCAATTTTGTATATGGTTCTAAAATCTAATTTTGAAAAATTAAAATCACTTTTAAAAACATCGTTAAAACTTTTTGTGTATTGAAGTGTGAATTTTGGATATCCATCTTTAACTTTTTTTAATTCTTCTTTTTCATCGACTTCAAAAACATCAAAAGGATTCCATTGTAAAGCTATTTTTGCTGTGCTTATGTCAAAATTTGTAAAAGAATTACCATCAATATTAAAATTATAACCATAGGTTGGTTCAATTTTACTAGCAGCTAATTCTGTTTCAGACAATAATTTGTTGGAAAATTGATGCTCTAAAGCGATAGATTTTGTTATGTGTTTGTGAAATAAATCTATGTTTAACAAGCGTGGTTCAAAAAACTGAAAAAAACGCTTATCAGTTAAAAATTTTGTACTTCCAGTCTCTTGTAAATCATCTGTATAAGCTAGATTTAACCATGTATTAGTTTTTTCTGCTAATCTAAATCCACCACCAATACTGTATTTAAAGCGATGGTCTCTAAACCCATAAACTACATAACTGTTTATTCTATATTTTTCTGAGAAATCATCATTAGTTACACCACCAAGTCCGGTTCTTACACCTTCATATTGATTGTATTTTATTAAATAGCGTAAATCGAAATTTAAATATTTTGTAGGAAAGAAACCATTACCCAATTGTTTTAAAAACGCACTTTTTTTTATAGAATCTTGTTCGGGTTTGGTTCTTTTTTCTGAGAATGATTGTGCTTGTGCTAGGTTAGCACAAATAATAAAAAGAAATAAAACAAAGTGTTTTAACATTAAACAACCAAAAACAAAAGAGTTATTAAAAAAGCGACTACAATGTCGCTTTTCAATTTATACAGTCATGATTTCCTTTTCTTTATTATCGAAAAGTTCATCAACTTTCTTAACGTGATTATCGGTTATTTGTTGTACATCAATTTCAGCATTAGCTTTTAAATCTTCAGAGACGTCGTCTAGTTTTTTGATGTCATTATTAGCATCTTTACGTGCTGTTCTTATACTTACTTTTGCATCTTCTGTTTCTGCTTTAGCTTGTTTAGCTAACTCACGTCTGCGCTCTTCTGTTAAAGGCGGCACATTAATTATAATGGTTTCACCATTATTCATTGGATTAAAGCCAAGGTTTGCATAGGCAATACCACGCTCAATTTCTTGAAGCATGCTTTTTTCCCAAGGTTGTACTGTAATTGTTCTACCATCTGGCGTGTTTACATTGGCTACTTGGTTTAATGGTGTTTGTGTACCATAGTAGTCTACCATAACACTACCAAGCATTGCAGGACTTGCTTTTCCTGCTCTAATATTAACAAATTGTTTTTCCAGATGCTTAATGGCGTTATCCATTGCTTCTTTAGCTGTGTCTAATATAAATTGTATGTCTTCGTTCATTGTTTTAAACTTTTAAGTCAAATTACAATATAATGATTTCAAAAATTAAGCCAATTTTAAATATTTACCTCTGTACCTATTTTTTCGCCAGAAACAACTTTAAGTAAATTACCTTTTTTATTCATATCAAAAACAATAATAGGTAAATTATTTTCTTGACTTAAAGTAAATGCTGTAGTATCCATTACTTTTAATCCTTTGCGTAAAACATCATCAAAAGATATGTTATTGAATTTTACAGCTTTTTTATCTTTTTCTGGGTCTGTATTATAAATACCATCAACACGTGTTCCTTTTAAAATAACATCAGCTTCAATCTCTATGGCACGTAATACCGCAGCAGAATCTGTTGTAAAATAAGGGTTTCCTGTTCCACCACCAAAAATAACAACTCTACCTTTTTCTAAATGGCGCATGGCTTTTCTTCTTATAAAAGGTTCTGCCACCTCATTAATTTTTATAGCTGTTTGCAATCTGGTTGGTATTCCAGCATCCTCAAGAGCACTTTGTAAAGCTAAACCATTAATGACAGTAGCCAACATGCCCATATGGTCTCCCTGAACTCGGTCCATACCATTACTAGCACCAGCAACACCTCTAAAAATATTACCTCCACCAATTACTATAGCAACTTCAACACCTTTGTCTGTTATGGTTTTTATGTCTTTAGCATATTCTGCTAAACGTTCTGGGTCTATACCATATTGGCGTTCTCCCATTAAGGCTTCACCAGATAGTTTTAAAAGTATTCTTTTATATTTCATTAGTAGAATTTTATTGTTTAATGGCCTAATGTAATTCGCCAACATACATTAGTTTTTGACAAAAATAATTGATTTGGCTCATTTCATGAGTTTTTTTCTGAGGTTGAGCAAAGCTACATAATTTTTTTAATTTTTGAATTTATATGGATTAGGATTTTATGAATAAAAAAACCACTATTCTAATTAAGAATAGTGGTTTAGTATATTGTATTTCGCAAAAGCGAAATACGGAGGTTTTTAACCTACTGTTGCACGTTTAAATCCTGAGATTTCAACTTCACCATAAGAAGAAACGTATTCTGCTACAGTTTTTTTATCGTCTTTAATGAATTTTTGATCTAATAAACATTGCTCTTGATCAAGAGTTGTGTTATCAGAGATAAAACGCTCAATTTTTCCTGGTAAAATTCTGTCCCAGATTTGTTCTGGTTTACCTTCAGCTTTTAATTCAGCTTTAGCAGCTTCTTCAGCTTTAGCTATAACTTCAGGAGTTAATTGCTGCATAGATATATATTGAGGTACATTTTTAAGAGTTTTCCCTAAACGACCTAATTCAATATTATCTTTTTCAATTACTGCAATTCTAGCTTCAGTTTCTGATGCAACGAATGCAGGATCAAAATCTTTGTAAGATAATGTAGTTGCTCCCATTGAAGCGACTTGCATTGCAACATCTTTTACTAAAACATCAGCATTATCAACTTTAGCAGTTAATCCAACTAAAGCAGCAATTTTGTTAATATGTACGTAAGTACCAACGTAAGGTGCTTCTAATTTTTCAAAAGCAGTAATATCTAATTTCTCACCAATTACACCAGTTTGCTCAACTAATTTCTCAGCAACTGTCATCCCTCCAAAATCAGCAGCTAAAAACGCTTCTTTAGAATCTTGGTTTAATGCGATATCTGCTAAATCGTTAGCCAAAGCAAGGAAGTTTTCGTTTTTACCAACAAAGTCAGTTTCACATCCTAAAACAATGGCAACACCAGCAGTTTGGTCTGCATTAATTTTAGAAACAGCTGCACCTTCAGATGAATCTCTGTCAGCTCTTTTTTCAGCAACTTTTTGTCCTTTCTTACGAAGCACTTCAATAGCTTTATCAAAATCACCTTCAGCTTCTACTAAAGCTTTCTTGCAGTCCATCATACCTGCACCCGTTGCTTGTCTTAATTTGTTTACCTCTTGGGCTGTTACTTTTACTGTAGTACTCATAGTAATTATAATTTAAAAAAGTCGTTCAATAAATTTTCTATAGAGAAAAGAATTAAACGACTTAATTATGTTTTATTAATGTTATTTATTCTTCTTCTTCTGTTGCAACAGCTTTTTTAGCTGAAGCTTTTGCTTTAGGAGCATCAGCTTTAGATGATGCAGAAGCTTCTTTTTCAGCTTTGCGTTCAGCTAATCCTGTAGATACAGCAGATGCTACATGCGTTAAGATTTTATCTATCGATTTAGAAGCGTCATCATTAGCAGGGATAACATAATCAACTTGACGTGGGTCTGAGTTGGTATCTACCATTGCAAAAATTGGAATGTTTAATTTTTGAGCTTCTTTAATCGCGATATGCTCACGCTTAATATCTACAACAAATAAAGCACCTGGTAAACGTGTCATGTCGCTAATTGAACCTAAGTTTTTCTCTAACTTAGCTCTTAAACGATCAACTTGTAAACGCTCTTTTTTAGAAAGAGTCATAAACGTACCGTCTTTCTTCATTCTATCAATAGAAGCCATTTTTTTAACAGCTTTTCTAATAGTAACAAAGTTTGTTAACATTCCACCTGGCCATCTTTCAGTGATGTAAGGCATGTTAATTTCACCAGCTTTTTCAGCTACGATATCTTTTGCTTGTTTTTTTGTTGCAACGAATAAAATTTTACGTCCAGAAGCTGCAATTTTTGCTAATGCTGCTCCGGCTTCATCAATTTTAGCCGCTGTTTTGTAAAGGTTTATAATATGGATACCGTTGCGTTCCATATAAACGTAAGGAGCCATGTTTGGATCCCACTTACGTGTAAGGTGTCCGAAGTGTACACCTGCTTCAAGTAATTCTTTTACTTCTACTGCCATTTTTGTAATAGTTTACGTTCTGTTGAATTAGCAATGATTAAGTGGTCATTTTTTAAAAATTCGCCTTAACCATTTAGATGCTAAACTAAATCCTGTTTTTACACTAGGACAACAATAACTGTTTTTTTATGCTGAACTCGTTTCAGCAACTTTTTAATTTTATTTTGAACATGATTTAGGAAACTGATAAACAGATCCTGAATCCAGTTCAGGATTTTAACGTTTAGAGAATTGGAATTTCTTACGAGCTTTCTTCTGACCGAATTTTTTACGCTCTACCATTCTTGGGTCTCTTGTTAATAAACCTTCTGGCTTAAGTGTTAATCTGTTTTCAGCATCAACTTCGCACATTGCACGAGAAATTGCTAAACGAACAGCTTCTGCTTGTCCAGTAATACCACCTCCATATACATTTACTGTAATATCAAAGTTGCCGTCATTGTTAGTCATAACTAAAGGTTGCTTTACTTTGTACTGTAATGTAGCTGTAGTAAAGTAATTAGCTAAGTCTTTTTTATTAATTGTAATGTTACCTTTTCCTGGGGCAACATAGGCGCGTGCAACAGCCGTTTTTCTACGGCCAATTTTGTGAATTACATCCATTATTTGAATTCGTTTAAGTTAATTGCTTTTGGCTTTTGTGCTGCATGAGCATGTTCTGAACCAACAACAACTGTTAGATTACGGAATAAATCTGCACCTAATTTATTTTTAGGTAACATTCCTTTAACTGATTTTTCTACTACTCTTGCTGGATCTTTTCCAAATAATTCTGTAGCAGTTAAACTTCTTTGACCTCCTGGATATCCTGTGTGACGAATGTACGTTTTGTCGTTCCATTTGTTACCAGATAAACTGATTTTTTCTGCATTGATAATAATTACATTGTCTCCGCAATCAACGTGAGGTGTGAAGTTTGGCTTGTGTTTACCTCTTAAAAGTTTTGCAACTTTAGAAGCTAAACGACCAAGCGCCTGACCTTCAGCATCAACCAAAACCCACTCTTTATTTACAGTAGCTTTGTTTGCTGAAATCGTTTTGTAGCTTAATGTGTCCACACTTATAATTTTTTCTAATTAAACATTCCTCTCTTAAAAAGAGTTTGCAAATTTACGATTATATATTTGATTACCAAATAGTATCTAGACTTATTTTTACTGTTGTTTACATACTGTTTTTTAGGCTATTATTGGTATTTGGAAAAAGAAATTTTGACAACCTATCTCAAGCAAGAACAGATTCATATAAAATAACTTATTTCTGATATTCATTAAATTATAATTTTAGACATTTATTTTTGAGTATTTTTGCACCGCTATGCAAGAGTTAAAACTTTCAGATTGGTTACCTACCACAAATAAAGAGGTAAAGATTCGCGGATGGGAAGCACTAGATGTTATCCTATTTAGTGGAGATGCCTATGTAGATCATCCAACGTTTGGACCTGCAGTTATTGGTCGTTTGTTAGAAAGTTTTGGTTTGCGTGTCGCCATTGTTCCACAACCTAATGTTAAGGATAATCTTCAAGATTTTGTAAAACTGGGTAAACCAAAATTGTTTTTTGGGGTAACTGGCGGTTGTATGGATCCTATGATTAGTAATTATAATGCTAATAAAAAGCGAAGAGATAAAGATGCCTACACCCCCAATGGAGATATTGGATTTAGACCAGATTATGCTTCAACAGTTTATAGTAAAATTTTAAAAGAAAAATGGCCAGATACACCTGTTTTAATAGGCGGTATTGAAGGTTCTTTACGTCGTGTAACGCACTACGATTATTGGAGCGACCAACTCATGCCGACAATTTTAGAAACGTCTAAAGCCGATATGTTGGTATATGGCATGGGAGAACAACCACTACGTGAAATTATACGTTTACTAGAAAAAGGTGTTCCTTTTAGTAGTATTAATACAGTTAACCAAACTGCAGTACTTTTAAATAAAGAAGATAAAATTCCAAAAAACAGTAATTGGGAAGATGTTGAAATCGCTTCTCACGAAACCTGTTTAAAAGATAAAAAACAATACGCATCTAACTTCAAAATTATTGAGCAGGAGAGTAATAAATTGGCTGCAAGACGAATTTTTCAGAAGGTAGGAGATAAGATGTTGATGATAAATCCGCCATACCCAACTATGACGGAAGAAGAAATAGATGCCTCTTTCGATTTGCCTTACACACGATTACCACACCCAAAATATAATAAACGCGGACCAATTCCTGCGTTCGAAATGATTAAGTTTTCCATCAACATTCATCGCGGTTGTTTTGGTGGTTGTAGTTTTTGTACCATTTCAGCACATCAAGGAAAATTTATTGCGTCTCGAAGTCAAGAATCTATTTTAAAAGAAGTAGATACAGTTGCAAACATGCCGGATTTTAAAGGTTATTTAAGCGACATTGGAGGACCAAGTGCAAACATGTACAAAATGAAAGGCAAAATTCAATCTATTTGCGATAAGTGTGTGGCACCTAGTTGTATTTCGCCCGTAATATGTAGTAATCTTGATACGTCTCATAAACCATTAACCGAATTATATCAAGCTGTCGATAGCCATCCAAAAGTAAAAAAATCGTTTATAGGTTCTGGAATTAGACATGATATGTTAGTGCCTGAATTCAATAAAAACGCAGACCCTAAAGAATTAGACGATTACACTGAAGAAGTGATGACAAAGCATGTTTCGGGTAGACTTAAAGTTGCTCCAGAACATACCAGTGATCCTGTTTTAAAATTGATGCGTAAACCGTCGTTTACATACTTCCATAAGTTTAAAGAGCGTTTTGATAAGATTAATGTTAAGAAGAATTTAAAGCTTCAATTAATACCTTATTTTATATCTAATCATCCTGCATGTGAAGTTGAAGATATGGCAAATTTAGCTGCCGAAACTAAAGATATGGGTTTCCAGCTGGAGCAAGTTCAAGGCTTTACGCCAACACCTATGACGGTGGCTACCGTAATTTATTATAGTGGTTATCATCCGTACACACTTCAAAAAGTAAACACGCCAAAAACCAGGAAAGAAAAAGATGAACAGCATCGTTTTTTCTTTTGGTATAAAGATGAAAACAAAGCGTGGATAAAAAAGACTCTAAACAAATTAGGGCGACATGATTTATTAAAAGTTTTGCTACCAGAAAAAACTGAAAAATGGCGTAAAAACAAGCCAAAAGGTGAAGCTAAAAACACGTTTAATGATGCAGTCCCTTTTAATCAAAGAAAGAATAAGGTGAAGTATAAGAAAAGGAAAAAGTAATTATCTTATTTAATGCGCCTCTAGCCAATTATCGCCAATATCTAAGTCTACATCTAAAGGTACTTCTAATTTATAGGCATTTTCCATTTCGGTTTTAACCAAAGTTTTGATGGTTTCCAATTCTGGCTTATATACATCAAAAACCAACTCATCATGCACTTGTAAAAGCATTTTGGTTTTGTAATTGCCTTCTTGTAATTTCTCATGAATATTAATCATGGCAATTTTTATAATATCGGCAGCACTACCTTGTATTGGCGCATTTACAGCATTACGTTCTGCTGCACCACGAACCACAGCATTTCTAGAATTGATATCTTTTAAATAGCGGCGACGCCCTAAAACGGTTTGTACATAACCATGATCTCTTGCAAAATCTATTTGTTCGCTAACAAAACTACGCAGCTTTGGGTATGTTGCATAATAAGTATCTATTAACTCTTTGGCTTCGCTACGCGATAAATCGGTTTGGTTACTTAACCCAAAGGCAGAAACACCATAAATAATACCAAAGTTTACTGTTTTAGCATTGCTACGCTGTTCGCGAGTAACCTCGTTTAAAGGCACATTAAATACTTTTGAAGCAGTTGAAGCGTGGATATCTTCACCATGTTTAAAAGCCTCAATCATATTTTCCTCTTTACTTAATGCTGCAATTACTCTAAGCTCAATTTGACTATAATCGGCAGCTAACAATGTGTAATCTTCATTCCGTGGAATAAAAGCCTTTCGAACCTGTCTTCCACGTTCAGTACGAATAGGGATATTTTGAAGATTAGGGTTGTTACTACTTAAGCGACCTGTTGCTGCAACAGTTTGCATATAATCGGTATGAACTCTTCCGGTTGAAGGTTCTACTTGAAGTGGTAACGCATCAACATATGTGCTTTTTAGTTTTGATAAACCTCTAAAATCTAATATTTTCTGAATAATTTCATGGTCTTTTGCTAAGTAACTTAAAATATCTTCAGAAGTTGCATATTGCCCTGTTTTGGTTTTTTTAGGTTTATCAACCAATTTCATTTTTTCAAATAAAATTATACCCAACTGTTTTGGAGATGCGATATTAAATTCTTCACCTGCAGCTTCGTAAATGCTTTTTTCAAGGGATGAAATATCAATATTAAGTTGTTCTGATAATGAATTCAGAAATCCTTTATCTAAATTAATACCTTCTAATTCCATAGCGGCTAACACTCTAAGCAAAGGGATTTCAATATCATCAAACAATTTTTGAGTATTGGCTTCTCCTAATTCTTTTTCAAAATGCTCTTTAAGTTGTAGCGTTATATCGGCGTCCTCAACGGCATATTCGGTTTGTTTTTCGATAGGAACATCGCGCATAGAACCTTGATTCTTACCTTTTTTACCAATTAAAGTTTCAATTGAAATAGGCGTATAGTTTAAATACGTTTCGGCTAAAACATCCATGTTGTGGCGCATATCTGGATTAATCAAATAATGCGCAAGCATAGTGTCAAACAATTTGCCTTTAACATCAACATTGTATTTTGCTAAAACTTTGATGTCGTATTTTAAATTCTGACCAATTTTTTCAATGGTTTCACTTTCAAAAAATGGACGTAATTGTTCTATAAGTTCTTGGGCTTCGTCTTTGTTTTCAGGAAACGGTAAATAAAAACCTTTACCAACTTCCCATGAAAAAGCAATTCCAACCAATTCTGCTACTAACGGATTAATACTGGTTGTTTCAGTATCAAAACAAACACTAGTTTGGTTCATTAAATTTTTAATGAATAGTTTGGTTGCCATACCAGATGCTACACTTTGATAAAAATGCGAGGTAGTTTCAGCTGTTTGTCTCGTGTATTCTGAAACGGTTTCCGTTTCACTACTAGGGTCTGCACCAAAAAGCGAAAATTGACCTTGACCTGCTGAAGCTGGTTTTGATGTTGCTTTTGGTTTTTCTGATGACGATGAAATTTCTGTTTTGTTATTTGGAGTTTCAGTTTCTGAAGCAAAAGTTTTTAAGAAATTATCTATTAATCTTCTAAATTCTAACTCTTGAAAAATATTTTTTACAGCTTCAATATCTGGCGTGTTAAGCTCAAAATCTTTGGCATCAAAATCAACAGGAACATCTAGCATAATAGTAGCCAGTTTTTTTGAAAGCATTCCTAATTCTTTAGAGGCTTCTACCTTTTCTTTCATTTTGCCTTTTAACTCATGCGTATTTGCTAAAAGGTTTTCCATACTCCCGTATTGGGCTAAAAACTTTTTTGCCGTTTTTTCACCCACGCCTGGTAATCCAGGAATGTTATCGCTGGAGTCTCCCATCATTCCTAAAAAGTCAATGACTTGCAATGGGTCATCTACTTCAAATTTTTTCTTTACTTCTGGAATCCCCCAAGTTTCATAACCACCGCCAAAAACAGGGCGATACATAAATATATTTTCACTTACTAATTGTGCAAAATCTTTATCTGGAGTTACCATAAAAGTTTGGTAACCTTCTTTTTCGGCTTGTTTAGAAAGTGTTCCAATAACATCATCGGCCTCATAACCTTCTTTTACCATAATAGGAATATGCATAGCTTTTAAAATATCTTGAATATAAGGAACAGCTATTTTTATGGCTTCTGGAGTCTCATCTCTATTGGCTTTATACTCTTGAAACATTTCAACTCTATCTGCACTTCCACCTTTATCAAAACAAACAGCTAAATGGTCTGGTCGTTCGCGTTTTATAACATCTAAAAGCGAATTCATAAACCCCATAATTGCAGAGGTGTCAACACCTTTAGAATTTATTCTTGGGTTTTTTATAAAAGCATAATAACCACGAAAAATTAAAGCGTAAGCATCTACTAGAAAAAGACGTTTTTGTTCAGACATTTTTATTTGTTTTGATAGAAAATCAAAGCTACAAAAAGTTATGCTTATAATGCGGCTTATGAGATTTGGATTTCTTGCTTAAGTTTTAAAACCTTAACAATTAGTTAAATAAATCACACTTATTAAATATTAATTTAGAATACCATTATCTTTGCAAAAAAAGAAATATGCTACGTTGGATTATTTTCCTAATTATTTACACAATAATTAGTATTTATGGTTTTCAGGCCATAAAAACTATGATAAAAAGCACTTGGGTTTACTATGTGTTTTTTGGAATAGCTCTTCTGGTTATTGGTAACTTTTTATTTCAGTTTTTAGCTTTTTCAGAAGGCCGTGTATTAACACCATCTAAAAGTTATGCATTTGGTTTTTTATTGGCATTTATATCCTTAAACTTAGTTGCTGTTCCTATTTTATTGGGTGAAGATATTTTTAGATTTTTTGAAGGGACTTATGGTAAGTTTTTTTCTTCTAAAAACACCTTTCATGTGCCATCACGAAGAAAGTTTGTTAGCCAGATAGCTATGGGAATTGCAGCCATTCCTTTTGCATCACTTTTATATGGTATGTATCAAGGTAAATACCGTTTTAAGGTTTTAAATTATACCCTTCATTTTGAAGATTTACCCGATGCTTTTGATGGTTACAGAATTACACAAATAAGTGACATTCACTCTGGAAGTTTTGATAATAAAAAGAAAATAGATTACGGTGTAAACCTTATAAATGAGCAAAAATCTGATGTGATTATGTTTACTGGAGATATGGTTAACAACAAGTCTTCTGAGATGTTACCATGGAAAGATTTATTTGGAACACTAAAAGCTAAAGACGGTGTGTTTTCGGTTTTAGGAAATCATGATTATGGAGATTATGTAAACTGGCCTACTGCTGAAGAAAAAGAAAAAAACCTGTCTGATTTAATTCAATTGCAAAAAGATATGGGTTTCGATTTGCTTTTAAATGAAAGTAGATTTATAGAAAAAGATGGGCAGCGTATAGCTATTGTTGGTGTAGAAAATTGGGGTAAAGGCGGATTTAAAAAAGCTGGTGACTTAAAACGAGCTTCTGAGAACATAGATAAAGACGATTTTAAAATACTTATGAGTCACGACCCATCACATTGGGAGCAAGAAGTTATTCGTGACGATTATCACTACCATCTAACATTAAGTGGTCATACTCATGGGATGCAATTTGGAATAGAAATTCCTGGTTGGATTAAATGGAGCCCTGTAAAATGGCGTTATAAATATTGGGCAGGTATTTATAAAGAGCTTGGGCAATACATAAATGTAAACAGAGGTTTTGGATATTTAGGTTACCCTGGTCGTGTTGGAATTTGGCCAGAAATTACCGTAATACAACTTAAAAAAGGCACAAGTGCAACTTAATTGCATGGAAATGTTATATTTACTCTGAAAGTATTTATTTTTAAAAATAGAGCAGAGTGAACCTACATAACTGTTGTATTTTACATTTATATCGAAAAATTACGTAGGTTTGTAATAAGATGTTTGAACTAAAACATTAAGATATGTCAAAATTTGGGGAACTTATAGATGTTGATATTCCTGTTTTGTTAGACTTCTATACAACATGGAATAATCAATCTGAAGCAATGCATCTTACATTACGAGATGTAGCTGCAGCTCTGGGTGATAAGGCTAAAGTTATTAAAATTGATGTTGACAAAAATGAAGAACTTGCAGAAGCTTTACGCGTTAAAACCTTACCAACTTTAATTATTTATAAAGATGGAGAAATGAAATGGCGTCAAAGTGGCGAGCAAGATGCGAACACACTTATTGATGTTATTCAGCAGTACTTTTAAAACTCTAATGATTTAAAACGATATCCTTCTTCACTAAAATACTTCAGTACTTTAGGTAGTGCATATTGCATGTTTTTTGAAGCTTTCACGCTATCATGAAATACAATAATACTTCCGTTTTTAGCTTTAGAAATTACATTATTATAACAGGCTTCCTGGGTTATATCTTTATCCCAATCAAAAGATAAAACATCCCACATTACAATTTTATATCCTAACTCTATTAGTTTTTTGCCTTGTTTAGGAGTTATTTGTCCGTAAGGTGGTCTAAAAAGATTGGTGCTTATTTTTTGTGAATCAATCACTTCTTGAGCTTCAATAGTGTTTTTTAAATACGCTTTCGCGGAATTTTTCCAACCTTTAATGTGGTTTTGAGTATGGTTGCCAATAGCATGCCCATCATTCAATATATTTTGAAAGATATCAGGATGGTTTTTAATGTTTTTCCCAATGCTAAAAAAAGTAGCCTTGGCATTGTATTCTTTTAAAACACTTAAAGTCCAATTTGTGATTTCAGGTGTTGGTCCGTCATCAAAGGTTAAATAAATAACTTTTTCGGTTGTTGAGATATCCCAAACATAATTTGGAAATAACTTTTTTGCAACTAAAGGCGTTTTAATAGGTGTAAAGGTCATGCCTTATACCATTAATTAGTTGTATCTATTTGCAAACCACTATCAACAGGAATATCGTTATCTGTTCTTACTTCATCTTCTGGTTCATCATCTCCATAAAAGTGTCTGAATGCTCTTAGGTAGTTGTTAAAAATATCACCTTCGGTTTCTGCAAAATCAACATCATATTCAACTAGTACATCAATAAGTCCCTTGTAACGTTGTATATCGGTATAAATTTCTTCAAACAAACGCTCTTGACTTTTCACTTTTAAACTGCTGTAATAGGTTAGGTTTTCTTGATATTTTTTAGCCACATCTTTAAATAATCGTTGCGCTTTTTCTTTATTTCCAACTTCATAATAAGCACTAATGTATGGCTCTAACAGGGTATAATAACCAAAATAATCAACAGGCATATTGTTCATAGCAATATCTGCTATTTCTTCAGCTTTGTCTAGTTTATCTTCATTAATTAATTGTTCAATTAAACGTGCTAGATTGCCTCTGTAGGTAATAGAGTTTTTACGCGTTTCGGTATCATGATAAATATCTGGACTGCCGCTGTTACCCCAATCCCAGTTTTTAACTTTTTCATACATTAAATCACTATCTACACGTCCCATATCAAAAGGATTTGCTCTATCTACAGGTGTTTTAATAGGTACTAGTTTGTAGCACATACCATCAAGTTGTAAATAATCTTTCATCCAGATGTAATCGTCATCACCAAAGCTTCCACCAGTAAAATAAATTGGGCGATTCCAATCATTGTTAGCTACAATGTCTAACATTAATAACCTGTTTTTGTATAACGCACCACCTTCAACTTCAATATCAATATAAGGGACAATATTATCAGCATCTTTAGGTTTTACAATGCCAGATTTTATTGCATTTTCTTTATTTACAGGAATTCGTAAATGAGGTGTTGGCATATAAGAACTATTAAGTTGATGACTTGGTATTTGAGAAACATCATAGCCTTTCTTTTCCAGTACATACTTATATTTTGTTCTTGGGTTATCACTAGACACAAAATCTAAAAAGTATTTTATATCTAATGTGTCTTTAATTACTTCATCAATTAAAATAACATCATTAGTACCATATTTATACAGGTCGTGTGTAAGTTGAGATGGTATAGGATCGCTTTCATAAGCTTTACGTTTCATTTGGTCTATATACCAATCTGTTTGAAATAAACTAGTGTTTACTACACGTACATCGGTTCTGTAACCTTCAATTTCTTGAGCATACCAAAGCGCAAACGTATCATTATCTCCAATGGTAAATAAAATAGCATTTTCTGCACAAGAGTCTAAATACATTCTTGCCATGGCTTTGGCAGTATATTTATCAGAACGGTCATGATCGTCCCAATTGTTTGCTGCTAAAATGCCTGGAACCAATATTAAACATGCTACTGATATTATTGGAGCAGTTAGTTTTTTTGGAAGATATTTTTTTAAGCCATCATAAATAGCATAAACCCCAAAGCCTATCCAAAGAGCAAATACATAAAAAGAACCCACAACCGAATAATCTCGCTCACGTGGCTCAAAAGGACGCACGTTGGTGTAAACCTGAATTGCTATTCCAGTAAAAAGGAAAAATACAAGCATCGCCCAAAACAGTTTTTTGTCTTTATTGAATAAAAAGAAAAACCCAATAAGCCCTAAAATTAATGGTAGTAAATAGTAAGTGTTTCTAGCTTTATTGTTTTTTACATCACTCGGTAAATTATCTTGAGAATAGCCTAAATGCCATTCGTCTAAAAATTTAATACCAGTTATCCAATTTCCATGATTATCGTAACGTCCTTGAATATCGTCTTGTCTTCCGGCAAAATTCCACATAAAATAACGCCAGTACATATAGCCTAATTGGTACTCAAAAAGGTAAGCAATATTACTTGCTAATGATGGTTTTTCAATATCAATATAGCTTTTAAAGCGCTTTAAAAAGTTGTTGTAATCCTCGTAATCGATATTGCCTTGAGTAACATCATTTTTAAAATTTCGTATTGCTGAACGCAATTCATTCTCCATTTGATATTCTGGTTTTAGCTTAAAATCTAAAAATCCAGAAAACATCATATAGTTTTCAGCATGTTCTGCGCTCCACATACGTGGTAAGATAGACGCGTGTTTAGAGTTGTAATTTTGTTTAGCGTTTTTGTAATCATTAACTATTACATATTCGCCTTTTTCATAATCTTTTTCATATTTAGGTTTATCATCAACATACGGGTTGTTGTCATCTAAATATGCATATTGATCTGTAAACTGTGGACCATAAAATAAATGTGTTTCTGGGTATTGTTCTAAGTTATAATACGCCAATAATTCTCTGGCACTTGATGGGTTGTTTTCGTTAATTACAACATTAGCATTCGCTCTAATAGGTAGCATTAACCAGGTTGAAAAACCAATAATTACAAAGGTTAAACAAAGAATACCTGTGTTTAAGTGTACAAAACCTTTTTTTCTGGTATAACGTAAAGCAAAATTAATTAAAGCTATTAAAAGAATACCTGCGATTATTGAACCCGAATTAAAAGGAAGCCCGATGGTATTCACAAAAAAGATTTCAAAAACACTAAATATCTTTAGAATATTTGGAGCTAAAAGTTTAAAAATAAATAGTAAAACCGCTACCGAAATTGCATTAGCGATAATGAAATTTTTTAAGGTAATAGTTTTATAGTTTTTAAAATAGTAAATAAGCCCAATTGCAGGAATAGTTAAAAGTCCCATAAAATGAACTCCAAACGATAGACCAATAACAAAAGCAATTAAAATAAGCCAGCGGTTGCCACGAGGTTTATCCATGTCTTGTTCCCAACGTAAACCTAACCAGAATAAAACCGCCATAATTAGAGTAGCCATAGCATAAACTTCGGTTTCTACCGCATTAAACCAAAACGAATCGGTAAAAGTAAAAGCTAAACTACCAACTAAACCACTACCTAAAATGGCTAAGGCTTTTGGTTTAGAGATTTCAGATGTATTACCAGTTATTTTTTTTAATAAAAGCGTAATCGTCCAAAACATAAACAAAATAGTAAAGGCGCTGGAAACGGCACTCATCATATTCATCATCCAACCAATAAGTTCGTTGTTTCCAAAAGTAAATATTGAAAAGAAGGCGCCTAACATTTGAAACAATGGTGCTCCAGGTGGGTGACCAACCTGTAGTTTAGATGCTGTTAAAATATATTCGCCAGCATCCCAATAACTTACCGTAGGTTCAACGGTTAAACTATATGTAATAAGCGCTATTAAAAAAGAGAACCAACCTAAAATAGTGTTCCATTTTTTATAGTTAAAATGTGCCATGTATATTGTGTTTATTTACTTGGGCGAATTTAATAATAAATATGTTACGGTATGTGTTTTTAAGTAAACGTTAAGTTTTAACTATTATTTTTTAAAAAAATGCTTGCGAAAATAAAACTTTGTGTTAAATTTGCACCCTCATTATACGAATGGCCCATGGTGTAACTGGCAACACGTTGGTTTTTGGTACCAAAGAGTCTAGGTTCGAGCCCTAGTGGGCCAACAAAAAAGTCTTTCAGATTACTGGAAGACTTTTTTTATTTTATATATGTAGGTTTTTTAAATTTTAAAAGTAATCACTGGGCGTTTAGCATGATTTACTAAGTCTTCACTAATGCTTCCATTAAAAAAGTGGGAAATACCTCTTCTTCCATGTGTACTCATTCCAATTAAATCAGCATTTATAGATTGAGAAAAATTCATAATACCCTTTTCAATACTTATATCATTGTAAATGTTTATTGTATAATTTGAAAAGTTAGAAGTGCTTACAAAATCTTTAATTCTTTTTTCTGCAATACTCGAAATTATAAACTTTGCAGGTGTTATAACTAAAAGTAAATGTATTTTGGCGCCCAAAGTATTCGCAAATTCAATGGCTTTTTTGTAAACAGCTTTACTTTCGTCTTTAAAGTCTGATGCGAAAACAAAATTCTTGACCTTAAAAGCATTATGTTCTTTTTTAATGACTATAACGGGCGTTTCAGAAGTTCTAACCACTTTTTCGGTATTGCTCCCAATTAGCATTTCTTTTAAACCGCTGGCACCGTTGGAGCCCATAACAATTAAATCTATATTATGTTTTTTACATACATGAAAAATACCTTTAAAAATTTCATGGAAGTCTACAGTTTCATGCACAGTTAAACCTTCTAAATAATCTTTATTTTTTAGTACTTCAAATTTTTTATGAGCCAGTTTCATAAAAAAAACGGCTTCAGGTAAACTGCTATAGGAGCTTAAAGGATCTACTTCTTTTAAAGGGATTTCAAGAATGTGTAATAAGAAAATTTCGCAATTGTGCTTTTTTGCCAATTGAGCAGCTACTTTTAAAGCATTTTCAGCTTGACTGGAAAAATCGGTTGGTACTAGTATTCTTTGCATAATAACATAAGTAAGTTGTATCTAAATTTATGAAATATTACTTTAAAAATCAATAAAATGTTATATATTTGCACCGTTGAAAGGCGAAATTAAATAAATGAGGGGACGGAAAGTCCCCTCTTTTTATACTAAAAAATGTTCAAAACTAAAGTTACTAACCTTCTAGAAACTGCTTTAAAAGAAAGACCAGATTTATTTTTAATAGATTTTTCTTTAGGAAATGATAATCAAATAAGAGTGATTATAGATGGAGATAAAGGTGTTTTGGTTGAAGATTGTATGTTTGTTAGCAGAGCTATTGAGCATAATTTAGATAGAGAAGAAGAAGATTTTTCTTTGGAAGTTATGTCTGCAGGTGCTACAGCCCCATTAGTGCACAAACGTCAGTATAAAAAAAATTTAAAAAGAACGCTTAAAGTAAAAACAGCTTCAAGTGAAATTGAAGGCGTACTTACAGAAGCAACAGATAAAGAAATTACACTAGAATGGAAAGTTAGAGAGCCTAAACCAGTTGGTAAAGGCAAAATAACTGTAAAAAAGGAAGCGAAAATCGCTTACGAAGATATTGTAGAAGCAAAAGTTATGATAAAATTTTAAATCAGAGTTATGGAAAATGTCGCGTTAATTGAATCTTTTTCAGAATTTAAAGACGATAAGCTAATTGACAGAGTAACGTTAATGGCAATTTTAGAAGACGTGTTTAGAAGCGCCTTAAAAAAGAAATACGGTGATGACGATAATTTTGATATTATTGTAAACCCAGATAAAGGAGATTTAGAAATTTGGAGAAATAGAATAGTGGTAGCTGATGGTGAGGTTGAAGAACCAAACCAAGAAATCTCATTAAGCGAAGCACGAAAAATTGAGCCAGATTTTGAAGTTGGAGAAGATGTGTCTGAAGAAGTAAAACTTATAGATTTAGGAAGACGTGCTATTTTAGCATTACGTCAAAACCTAATTTCTAAAATTCACGAACACGACAACACGATAATCTATAAACAATTTAAAGATTTAGTTGGCGAAATTTATACTGCAGAAGTACATCATATTCGTCACAGAGCAGTTATTTTGTTAGATGATGAAGGTAATGAAATTGTATTACCAAAAGACAGACAAATTCCTTCAGATTTCTTTAGAAAAGGAGATAATGTTAGAGGTGTTATAGATAGTGTAGAGCTTAAAGGTGCTAAACCAACTATTATAATGTCTAGAAGCTCCCCAATGTTTTTAGAGAAGTTGTTTGAACAAGAAATTCCAGAAGTTTTTGATGGTTTAATTACTATTAAAAATGTAGTAAGAATACCAGGTGAAAAAGCAAAAGTGGCTGTAGATTCTTATGACGATAGAATAGATCCTGTAGGAGCTTGTGTTGGTATGAAAGGATCAAGAATTCATGGCATTGTTCGTGAGTTAGGAAACGAAAATATAGATGTAATTAATTACACAAATAATTTACAATTATACATTACAAGAGCATTAAGTCCTGCGCGTGTAACATCAATAAAAATTGATGAAGAAACTAAGCGTGCAGAAGTTATTCTAAAACCAGAAGAAGTTAGTAAAGCTATTGGTAGAGGTGGTCATAACATCCGTTTAGCAGGTCAATTAACTGGTTATGAGATTGATGTGTTTAGAGAAGGTGCAGAAGAAGACGTTGAGTTAAGAGAATTCTCTGATGAAATTGAAGGATGGATAATTGATGAATTTAGTAAAGCTGGATTAGATACTGCTAAAAGCATTTTAGAACAGGAAGTTGATGATTTAGTTAAGAGAACAGATTTAGAAGAAGAAACAATTAACGACGTTATTAGGATTTTACGAGAGGAATTCGAAGAATAACATATATTTGAGTATTTTAAAGGCAATTTATGGCTGAAACAATTAGATTAAATAAAGTATTAAGAGAACTTAACATATCTCTAGATCGTGCTGTAGAATTTTTAGATTCTAAAGGTGTCGACATAGAGAAGCGTCCAACTACGAAAATATCTGAAGAAACTTATAAAATTCTTTCAGATGAATTCGAAACAGACGCTAGTAAAAAAGTTAAGTCTCAAGAAGTAAGTGAAGCTAAGCTAAAGGAAAAAGAAGATTTACGTATTAAACGTGAACAAGAATTAGAAGCTAAGCAAAAAGCCCAAGAAGCCCGAGAAAAAGCTCAAAAGGAAGAAGTTGTTAAAGCTTCAAAAACACTTAGTGGTCCTAAAAAAGTAGGTAAAATAGATTTAGAGCCTAAAAAGGCTGAAGAGAAACCAGTCGTTCCTAAAGAAGAACCTGTAAAAGCTAAAGAGGAAACTCCTAAACCTCCTAAGTCTGAGCCTAAAAAAGTTGAGGAAAAACCAAAAGAAGTTGTTAAACCAGTTTCAAAAGAAAAACCTGTTGAGATTGATGGCGAATTGGTTACACCAGAAGAGAAAGTAAAAACTCAATATAAAAAGCTTAGCGGTCCTAAAATTGCGGGAGATAAAATTGATTTAACAAAATTTAATAAGCCAAAGAAAAAGAAAGAAGATAAAAAACCAGATGCTAAATCTGGTGATGCAGGAGCGGCAAACAAAAGAAAACGTCGTCGTATAAGTAAAGCTGGAGCGCCACAAGATAACAGAGGAGGAAATAAATCTGGCGGAAACAATAGATTTAAAGGAAAACCAGGACAAGGTCGTCGAAATATTGTAAAAGAAGAGCCTAGTGAAGAGGATGTAAAAAAACAAGTGCGTGAAACACTTGAGAAACTTCAAGGAAAATCAAGCAAAGGAAAAGGCGCTAAATATAGAAGAGATAAAAGAGATCAACACAGAGAACAGACTGAGATTGATCAACAAATAGAAGCTGCGGAAAGTAAAATACTTAAAGTTACCGAGTTTGTAACAGCTAGTGAAGTTGCAACAATGATGAATGTTGGAGTAACCGAAATTATTTCAGCATGTATGTCGCTTGGTATGATGGTAACCATGAACCAGCGTTTAGATGCAGAAACACTATCTATAGTTGCAGATGAATTTGGGTACCAAGTTGAATTTGTAACTGCTGATATCGAAGAATCTATCGAAGAGGTAGAAGATAAACCAGAAGATTTAGAAACACGTGCGCCAATTGTAACTGTAATGGGACATGTAGATCATGGTAAAACATCATTACTAGATTACATCCGTGAGGAAAATGTGATTGCGGGAGAATCTGGTGGAATTACACAGCACATAGGTGCTTATGGTGTAGAATTATCAAACGGTCAAAAAATAGCATTTTTAGATACTCCAGGTCACGAAGCCTTTACGGCAATGCGTGCACGTGGAGCGCAAGTAACAGATATAGCTATTATTGTTGCAGCAGCAGATGATGATATTATGCCGCAAACAAAAGAGGCTATTTCACATGCTCAGGCTGCAGGCGTTCCTATTGTTTTTGCTATTAATAAAATTGATAAACCAGATGCTAATCCAGAAAAGATTAAAGAAGGTTTAGCACAAATGAACTTATTGGTTGAAGACTGGGGTGGTAAAATTCAATCTCATGATATTTCAGCAAAAGTAGGAACTGGTGTAAAAGAATTATTAGAAAAAGTATTGCTTGAAGCTGAATTGTTAGAGTTAAAAGCAAATCCAAATAAACCAGCAGTAGGTACAGTTGTAGAAGCATTTTTAGATAAAGGTCGTGGATATGTATCAACTATATTAGTACAAGCAGGAACACTTCGTGTAGGTGATTATGTTTTAGCTGGAAGAAATAGTGGTAAGGTTAAAGCCATGCATGATGAACGTGGAAATGATGTAGAAGCTGCGGGTCCTTCAACACCAGTATCTATTCTTGGATTAGATGGTGCGCCACAAGCGGGTGATAAATTTAATGTATTTGAAGACGAACGCGAAGCAAAACAAATTGCTGCAAAACGTGCTCAATTACAACGAGAGCAGTCAGTTAGAACTCAGCGTCATATAACGCTTGATGAAATAGGTAGACGTATAGCGCTTGGTGATTTCCAAGAATTGAATATTATTCTTAAAGGTGATGTGGATGGTTCTGTAGAAGCATTAACAGATTCTTTCCAAAAATTATCAACCGAAGAAATTCATGTTAATATAATTCATAAAGGCGTAGGAGCAATTACTGAAAGTGATGTTTTATTAGCTACAGCATCTGATGCAATAATTATAGGGTTTAACGTTAGACCAGTTGGAAATGCAAGAATGATTGCTGATAAAGAAGAAATTGATATTAGAACATACTCTATTATATATGATGCCATTAACGATCTTAAAGATGCTATGGAAGGTATGTTGTCTCCTGAACTTAAAGAGGAGATTACTGGTACAGCAGAAATTAGAGAGATCTTTAAAGTTTCTAAAATTGGAACTATTGCTGGTTGTATGGTAACCAATGGTAAAATTCTTAGGTCATCTGGTATAAGATTAATACGTGATGGTGTAGTTGTTTACACAGGTGAATTATCGTCATTAAAACGATTTAAGGATGACGTTAAGGAAGTAAGTAAAGGTTACGATTGTGGTATGCAAATTAAAAACTACAACGATATTAAAGAAGGTGATATTATTGAAGCTTTCCATGAAGTTGAGGTTAAAAAGAAATTAAAATAAACTGATTAATATTCAGTTTATTTTAATTTCTTTTTTATTGATTTAATAATTTTAAGAGTTGGTAGGGATTTTAAAAATCTTGTGTTTTATAGCATAAATAACTAAGCCAATTCTATTTTTTACTTCTAATTTTTCAAATAGCGAATCTCTATAGCCATCAATGGTTTTAGGGCTTAGAAACATTTTTTTAGCAATTTCGTTATAAGTAAGTTCTGTACACACCAATTTTATAAATTCAATTTCTCTATCTTTTAATTTTGGTAGTTTATTAAAATTATCATTTAAGGCATTTATTAAAATGTTAGATACATTTTTAGTATGATAATAACCATTTTTTATAACTTCATTCAAAGCATACTCTAGGGTTTTTTTCTCAACATCTTTTAGCAGGTATCCTTTTGCACCAGCTTTAAGCATTTTAATAATAATTTGGTCTTCTTCAACTACAGATAAAGCAATTACTTTAATATCTGGATAATGTTCTTTTAAGTAGAGAGTAGTTTCAATACCATTCATTATAGGCATATTTACATCCATTAAAATGATATCGGGGATATTTTTAGGAGACTTTAATTTAGTGATTAATTCTTTACCGTTTTTGCATAAATAAAGAACTTTAAAATTTTCAAAAGAATTTACAAGTTCACTTATTGCTTGAGAAAGCAATACATAATCTTCTACAATAACAATACTATAAGGTTTCATTTTGCAAATCTTTTAGTTTGTAAAAAATCTTTAATTCTGTGCCTTCGTTTTCTATAGAGTTTAAAGTGGCTCTAGCATTAACTAGTTGGGCTCTTTTAATAATGTTTTTAATTCCCATGCCGCTATAGTTTTCTTTGTTTTCTGTGAAACCTCTACCATTATCTTTGGCTAAAATTGTAATGGTATTTTCTGCAAACGTTATTACTATATTTAACTTAGTAGCTTTAGCATGTTTTAAAGTGTTTGAAAGAAATTCTTGTATAATTCTAAAAAATACAATTTCAACATCACTATTCAAAGGTATTTCTTCTCCAATAATATTAAATCCTGCCTTAATGTATCCTAATTTATTAAGTCTTTCAATTTCTTGCTTAATTGCAGAAACTAAAGAAATGTTTTTAAGAGTTTCTGGACTAATAGACTTAGATAAAGCTCTAAGTTCTTTTAGGCCTTTGTTAAGTGTAATTAAGGTGTCTTCAATACCAATACCTTCACTATTTTGAAGCTGTATTTTTGCTAGAGTCATTAATTGGCCAATGTTATCATGCAGTTCCCAGCTAATAGCTCTAAAGGTTTCTTCCCTTATTTCTATTTGAGTTTTTGCTATCTCTTGTTCAAAACGTTTTTCAGATTCTTTTTGTTTTGTGATTAATGCATTTTTTCTTTTTTGAAATACCAAAAAAAGTATAATCAAAATAGTACATAATAGTACTAATGTAATAACGGCTGCTAATATTGCTTGTCTTTCTTGCTGCATATAAAACCAATAATAAAACAAATATTCATTACAATACTTAAAATGTATTCAATAATATAAATGCTCTCATAATAAGATATTTTTTCCCAATAATTTTTTATGATTCTAGTTGGTATTTTTCCAACAAAATAGAGTAGTAAGCCAACACTTATCCAAAATAATAGGTTTTTTGAAACATATAGAACTTTTTCTGTATTTAGAACTTCTAAAAAGTAGAATAAAATGCTAATAATAACTAGAATAGCACCAATAATAAAAGGAATTGTTTGAATTTGGGTAAAGTAATTTTGAAAAAAAAGGTTACCAAAAAATGATATTAGATATATTATTATAAAATAATGAATCCATTTTTTGTGTTTGATGTTTTGTATATAAGCTTTAAAAAGGATTAATAAAAAAATAAAATTTATTAGATGGTATATATTGTAAACAATGTAATTTGAGCCAAAAACACTATAGTAATATTTGCCAAAAAATTCAATAAACACAACTAACCATAATAAAACTAAAAAGTATCTTAAAAAGGTATGTTTATATTTAAAAAAATAAATCGAGCCTATTATGGCTGTAATAAGCTCAACATATTTAATAGTATATTTTATATCTAAAAAGGATATTTCAAAAAGCATTTATCTAATCTTCTTTTTTTGGAGGTGGGGCTAATTCTCCTTCATTTAATATTAAACTGGTTGTTTTTAGAGCATTTGAATTTTTAAGGAAAAAGCTAAAATTGGCCTCTTGTTTATTGTTTGAGTTTTTTTGAAAGTTTTTAATACGGCTATTTTTGTCATCTGTATTTAAAACCAATTGATTTAATACTGTATATGTTCCTTTAATTGGGTTTTCAGGGTTATCTGGAATAATGCCAAATGGTAGATGATTTAAGTTTTCGTACTTAGAGTTAATACCAGAATTGGCAACCGTAGGTACCAAAAATACAGATTGCTGGTTTGCAAACTTTTTTGATGTTTCATTATATCTTCCAAAATAAACTCTAATACCAGATACTTTTTGATCTGGATTTTCCATTTGTACAGCTTCAATATAATTAATGTATGCTTTCATTTCTTCTAAAGAAAACCAAGCAAACTGAGTATCTTCAAAAGTACTGTCTTTATAAATTTTTTGTAGTAAAGGATTAACGACTTTACTTTTTACATTCATTTCTGTTTTAAACATATTAACAGCTTCATCAATAGTAATAATTTGTTTAGGAGGTGTTTTGCTGTTTTCTTCTTTGCATGAATACATGCATACAGGTATTGTTATGAAAACTAAAATTTTTAAGAATGTTGGATACTTCATTATTTAAGGTTTTTGTTTATTACAAAGCTACAAGTTTTATTAATCGATTTTACACATCTTAATTTTATCTAATTAGTAAATTTAAAATAAATATCTGTTAATCAGTTATTTATAAAATTAAAGTATACTCATTTAGGGTGTTTTTCCCCTTACTTTTTAAGGAAAAAATCTATGCCTTTTTCTGTTTTTCATTATAAAAATAAAGCATTAAACCTTGGATAAAAACGGTTTATATCCTCTAAAATTTATACGAATTTATAGACAATTTTGTTGAGTATTTAAATTGAATACATGGCGAAAACCGAAAAGCTATAATAGAGTAGGTAGAAATTAAAATATTATTAAAATGAATCTTTATCAAGAAATTTATCATGGAGAGTCTTTTCAGGAAGAAGATTTTTATGACGCAGCACGTTACGCTTTTCATCAGGAATTAGCAGAAGCTTCTTCTGAGGAAATAGATAAATATTTAGCAGAACGTGTAAATGGAATGACAGCTGAGGAAGCAGAAAGTTTTTGGAGTAGTTTAGGAAACATTGCCAAAAAAGTGGGCTCTGGAGCTTTAAAAGTAGCTTCGGTTGCAGCGCCAATTGCAGGAACAGCAATAGGAGCAGCTTATGGGATGCCTCAATTAGGAGGAATGGCTGGTGGCTTAGTAGGTAATCTTGCAGGCGCAGGCGCTGGTGCATTAGATAAAGTCCCCGATTTCAAATCACGACGCCGAAGAAGACGCAGACCAAGTAGAAGAAGAGGTGGACGTACTAGAAGTAATGCACAACTAAGGCAAACTTGGGGGCAAACTAAACAAGCTCTTGGAGGATTGGGTCGTGCAGCACTAAGAGGTGCTAATCGTTATGCAAAAAATAATCCAGTAACACCAACAAACAGGCCAACAGGTCCAATTTTAGGAAAAAGTTCTTCGGCAGTATTATCTAATGTAGTAAACAACCCTCAATTTCAAGCACTATTATTCGGTCGAGCCAATGCACCACAAGGAGAAATTTACCATGAAAACATTAACGAGAACGATTTTGATTACTTAGACATGGTTGAAGCTATAAATTATTTAACTGAAGATATTATAGCAGAATATTACGAAGATGATTTACTAGATGATGATACATATTCAATTGATGAATACGGAGAGTTAGTTGTTAATTATCCAGAAGATAGAATTGAACGTGTTGAAAGTTACATAGAAGAATTAGTATAAATCCTTACAAATTATGAACCCTTTACTAGAATATATTAAAGCACAAAAACCAGAATTAGCAGAGGTTATAACGGCTTTAGACACCATACAATCTCAAAAAGAAGAAACACAAGAAACCCCTATAGAGGTAACACATGATGTTGTTAATACTGATGATTTGAATGTAGAAGAATTTTCATTAAAAGATCAAACACAAGTTTTAAAAGCACAAGTTTTAAAATTAAAACGTATGGTCAAATTCTTAAAACAGGAAGTCATTAATGAAGCAGAAATTAATAATGATTTTGCTTTAGCAGTGGGAGCATGTTCAGATTGTTTTGGTTGTGATGATGATTGTGAAAAATGCGAAGGTAAAGGAGAACCCGGTTTTTTTGTTCCAGATTTTGTTCACTACAAGGAACTCATAGTTCCAGCACAGAAAAAATATAACCTACACTTTAAAAATAACAAGTATTAACAATTAAATATTAAAATTATGTATTACACAGAAGATTTGTTTGACGACAGTTTATTAATTGAAGATTTATTAGATGATGGAATCTTTGATGAAGATTATTACGAAGACGATTTATTAGACGATGATCTATTAGATGATGATTTTGGTGAAGATTTCGCCGAAAGACGTCGAAGAGGCCGAAGAGGCAGACGTTTTAAAAGACTATCTCCTAAAATTAGCCGAAACGTAAGACAACGCTCAAACTTTGGAAAAGCAGTAGCTGGAAATTCTAAGAATTTGGTAACAAAAGCCGATTTAAAAGTGGCTTTAAATACAATTTCTAAAGATGTAAATGGGCTTAAAAGAACTGCCATTTCAAATGGGAAAACCTTAAAAGCTGTAGATGGTAAATATTCAAGTATTGTAAAAGACATTGCAAGAAAAGATGCTAATCAAACTAAGGTTTTAAAGAACATGCAAACCATGAGTATGTTGGGTTCGTTATTAAACAAGCCAAAGTTTAATGAAGAAAACCTAGAGTTAACAGTAGTAGAAAAAGAAAACGGACCAGATGAAGTAACTGTTAAAGAAAAAGAGAATGATAAAACAGTAAACTTTGATCAAACTCTAAGTTTGTTATTACCAATGCTTTCTACTCAAGGAGATTCGGGTTCTGGTAAATCATCAAACGATATGATGTTACCATTGGTGTTAATCATGTCTCAACAAAACAATGGAAGCGGCTCTAGTTCAGATTCTAGTAACTTAATGTTGCCATTAGTTTTAATGATGATGAATAAATAATCAAGTATTTAAAGAAAGGCTGAAGGTATTGGCTTTTAGCCTTTTTTATTAAACTATTTAAAGATAAAATCATGGAAGCAACTGTAAAAAAAAAGGTGGTAAAAAAAGCAACAACAAAAGATAAAAACAATATAAAAGAGATTGATAAAAAGAAGAAAAAGGCTAAAAAAATAGCAAGTATAGAAGATGTTTTAATAATACTAAAAGCAAATAAACCTAAGCAAAAGGTAGTGTTTAAAAGTATTGAAGAGCTTGTAAAAGCAATTAAAAATTCTAAACCAAGGGTTGTAACCGTAGAAACTATAAAACCTGAAATAGAAAATTTAAGTAAAGTTGTCAATACAGTTTTAAAAAAAGAATTGACAACTATTTCGCAAAAGCAAGAAGAATTAGTTGAGGCTATTAAAACGGTAAAAAACAATAAGCCTTCACAAAAAATTATAACTTTTTTTAAGAAGCATAAAATAGACCTGTCTAAACCCACAAGTTTCTTTTTAGAATCGCAACTAGATAGTATAGAAGAAGGGTTGAACGATAAAGATTTTATTGAAAATTTAAAAAAGATTCCAAAATCAAATAATGCGAAACTTAAAAAAGCACACACTAGATTCAAACCATTTTTAAATAAAGAATTTCTCAATAAGTTAAAGATTATGGAATTGGAACTTAATGATGAAGTTTTTGTAATGCCAATTATGATGCAAGTTTCTTCATTTATAGATTCTGTAAAATACTTCATTCCAAATGAAGGTACTTCAAAAATTAAAGAATTATAATAACCAATGGATCCTAAACTTAAACTCATAGTAAAAGGTAATCCGCGAGAAGAGCTACAGCTTTTATTGCGATTAAAGAGTGCGCATATATATCCAAAACATTGCAAGGTCATTTCTCAATTTGGAGACATTATTAGCTGTCGTATTCTAAGAAAAGATTTATTATCAGTTTATGATGATCCAGCAACTAGAAGTTTAAAAGCTCCACAAGTAATTCCTGCAGATTTTTATGATGATTCTGGGTATTCAAATGTTATAAATAAAGTAAATCGGCATCAACCAAAAACAAAAAAGAGTCCAGTTGTTTTTGGGATAATTGATTTTGGATTCGATTTCTCTCACCCAGATTTTTTAGATAATGAAGGTAAAACCAGATTCGAAAAAATATGGGTGCAACCATTAAAGCAATCCAATAAAAACAAATATGGTTATGGTGAAATATTTAATGATTCTCACATAAATAATGCGTTAAAAAGTAGAGAACCATTTAAAAGTTTAGGGTATCACCCTGGTAGAAATGATTTTATAGGAAGAGGAATGCATGGTACTCATGTTTTAGGTATAGCAGCATCTTCGGGAGTTATTAGCAAAAAAAGTTTTGCAGGTAATAGTCCAATAGTAGCAGTAGATATGGGATCGAGCTATGTAAATGGTTCAGATCTATCACTTGGCGATTCAGTAAAGCTAATTGAGGGATTAGATTTTATTTTAAAACAAGCTGGAAACAGACCATGTGTAATTAATATGAGTTTAGGTGGGCATTGTAGCGATCACACCGGAAATACTTTGGTAGAAATTGCCTTTAATAATATTTTAAAGAAAAGAGGTGGAACAGTAATAGTACAAAGTACAGGTAATTATTTTTTAGCCAATTGCCACAATGCTGGAATTTTAAGTCAAGATGAAACCATAGAAATAGAATGGCTGTTTAAGGCCAGAGACCGATCAGCAAACGAAATTGAAATTTGGTATGAAAATGAAGATAGAATAGCAGTTGAATTGCTAGATGATGAAGGTAATGTGTTTGGTGAATCTTTTCCATTTCAAGATAGTATTATTAATTATGATGGTATACAAAACGGAATCATTTTTCATAGACATAATGAGCCAAATTCAACAAAAAATCACATCAATATTATTTTGTCTAAAAGACCAGATTCTAGACGTTTAATTGTGAGGTTAAAAGGTATTGAAATATCAAATGGAGAATACCATGCTTATATAGAGCGAGACGATGTTGGACAATCTTATTTTTCTGCCGAAGATGTAAACACGAATTTTACCATAGGGTCAATTTGTAATGCGCCATTAACTATTGCAGTAGGAGCATATAATCAAGAAGATATTTATAAAACACCAATGCATTTTAGTAGTGCAGGACCTACAATAGACAGGAGAATAAAACCCGAAATTTTGGCAGCAGGAAATAAAATTGTAGCAGCAAAATCTGCAGCAAAATTTCAATTAAAATCAAAATCAGAATTAACAGCCAAAAGTGGGTCAAGTATGGCGTCTCCTTATGTTGCCTCTTTAGCTGTAAAAGTATTAGAACATTTTCCAAAAATCAATATTTACGAACTCAGGCAACTATTATTTAAAAGTTGTACAACGCTAAATTCAATGAATAAAACTATTATAAACAAATCGGGTTATGGTGTTATTGAAGTAAATAAGTTAAATACATTATTAAAACTTAAAAAGAAGCAATATGAGAACAATAAATCAACATAGATATAATGGGAGTTTTAATGGTTATAATCATGAAGATTCTTTAGCCGAATTAAATTCTTATAGTCAAATAAAAGAGGTGCAACGTTTCTTAATTCAAAATGGATATAATTTAGGAAGTTGGGGTGCAGATGGCGATTTAGGTCGTATGACCAAGCAAGCTATTTACGATTATATAAAAGCACAAAGCGGAAGTACTCCACCAACAATAAATCCAGTTACGCCTTCAAACAATGCTTTGGTAAATGAGTTTAGGGCTATTTTTCAACGTAAGAATTATGTTTTTCAAGAAGAAGAATTACGCCTAAACATTATAGGAATTAGAAATCTAGATGCGAATGCCGATTTTTTTGATGATGAATTGGTGGTTATCTGGAAAGAAATCGGAATCCATAATGTAAGACGCTATCCGCTAACTACTGATCCAGGAAAAGGTTATCTACAGAGTGTTATGATTAATCCAAAGGGGACAGCTATTTTAAAAGCAGGACAGTACAGAAATGCATACAAATTAGGATTACACAGAAGTAAATATGTAGCATTAGTTCAGCGTAACGGACCTGTTACCGTTTACAGAGATGATAATAAAAATGGTAGTTTGGATTTTATGGTTGGTAACACTGATACAGGTTATTTTGGTATTAATATTCATAAAGCAGGAACCAATTCAACAAATGTAAACAAATGGTCTGCTGGTTGTCAGGTGTTTAAAAGAGAAGCTCATTTTAATGAGTTTATAGAGTTGTGTAAAAAATCTGAACGTAAACATGGTGCAGGAACAAAATTCACTTACACTCTTTTGGAAAAACGAGGTGTTTCAATTTTATAATTAAGAGTCATGAGAACAATATATAATTATCCAGATTTAAGCGAACAATATATAGGAGAACTAAATACAAGTAATGAAGTTAAAGAAGTACAGCGTTTTTTGCATACTAGAGGATACGATTTAGGAAGTTATGGGGTAGATGGAGATTTATGTCCAAAAACCAAAAAAGCACTCTATAGTTATTTTAAGACAGAGATTAATAGTGGAGGTAGAGTAACACCACAAGTTAATCCGCCAGTAACACCTTCGACTGGCTCTAAGTTAGATAGGTTTATTGCTGCACATGGTACTAAAACTTTTAAGAATAGTAATGAGATAAATACATTTTTTACTCAGCTTACAGGTAAAGATTTCTGTACTTGGTTCAAAGACGAAATAGGTAACAAAGGGTTTTGGGGAAACATTACTTTTGAAGGAAGAGCAAAACACGGACGAAGTATTCCAAGAAATAATTTTACAACGCATCAAAATAATTTTAATCGTGTTTGGGATAATATTCCTTTAATTTTTAATGGTGCTTTAGGTAATCATTCAATCAATATTTTTCAATTTTTTGCATTAGTAAGTATTATTATTAATGAAACAGGAGGGAAATTTACACCTATAAGCGAACGTGGTAGCTTAAGGTATATGTTTGGAACCAATTCTGGTAAAAAACGATCTTACAATACCGCCACAGCAAATGAAGATGCTTATACTTTATTTAGAAATAACACCTTTTTAAATGCACATAGGAGCTTACCTAATTATACCAGAGTAGCAAACACTACAAATAGAGCATGGTCAAGAGATGTTTATCCGTCTGGATTTTCAACAGATCCCACTAATGCTGGCATTATTTCTGAAGCCGATTTTTATAAATTTAGAGGTAGAGGTTTAATACAAACAACCTTTAGAAGCACTTATTCTCGTTTAATTAATTTTATAAAGAATTATTCTGGAGCAAATACAACATTACTTAATTATAAAAGAAGGTGGAGTGCTTTAACTGATTCGGTTATTTTAACAACAAGTAGAAATGCAGACTGGGATACTTTATTTTTAAATACCAATTTAGAATTTCCTTGCTATGCTATTTATAATTTTCAACATAGAAGAAATAATTTTTTGAGTATTCCTGCTACTAAGGCTAAACTAATACAAGAGTCTACTGCAAGAAGCGGTAGTGGTTCTATTTTTTATGTTGGCTATCGTGTTGGGGGAAATAGTAGATACGGAAGATTGCTAAAGAAACGTGTTTTACAAATGATTGATAAATTAACTTAGCTTATTGAAATTATTTTTTAGGCTTAAAAATAAAAGCATGAGGAAATTTTCTTTTAATACGCTTTAATGCTCTGTCTGCTTCCAAACGTGTTCTAAAACTACCCGCCCAAATTTTAAAGTTTGGAGTTTCGTATTGCATACTTGGATGCCAATTTCCAAAAGACTCACCAAATTCTTTTTGAGCATTTTGGGCACCAGAACGATTTCCAGAATAAACTTGAATTTTATATCTTTCAGAATCATTCTCGTTTTTATTCATTTCTTTTTTAAGCTCTAGTAAAGCATCAATTTTTTTGTCTTGATTAACAGTAACGCTTCCTTGTTGAGCAAAACTATAGACTGTGCTTAATACGAAACAAAAAACACTTAAAACTCTAATTTTCAAATTCAATGGTTTCATCTATCAAAATATATTTATACAAATGTATACGTTATAAACTTAATTCTAGCTCTTTTTATTATTTAGAATTTGTCTAAATTAACAATTAACAGTTCTCTAACATTTCTAAAATCGACTTTTAATATTACTTTTGCCACAGATTTTTTTAACTGTAATTTTTTTTGATTATTGTAAAGAAAAAATCATACCAAAGTTTAGAAGTTGATTTAACCAACAATATGAAATGAGGAAAATACAAGGTATCAAGTATCACTAAAATGATTATAGACACGTTGCATTTAACCTCTAAAACAATAAATATTAATAGATGAAACAGGTGATTCACCGTAAGTTAAGTTATAGCATTCTTCGTGTTAGCTTAATTATTTTATTAGCGTTTACAACAGCTCTTTCTGCGCAAGAAGGAGATCCAGCAAAAGGGAAATCTTTATTTAATGCCAATTGTGCGGCTTGTCATCAATTAGATAAAAAGATGACGGGACCAGCTTTACGTAATGTGGAAGCGCGTTTAGCTGAAGATGAAGGTTTAGACAGAGATTGGTTGTATGCTTGGATTCGTAACAGTTCTGGAGTTATTAAATCTGGTGATGCTTACGCAAATAAAATTTATAATGAATATGGTGGAGCTGCAATGACAGCTTTTCCTCAGTTGTCAGATGATGATATAAACAATATTCTGGCATACACTGCCCAAGAAAAAGCAGCACCTGCTACACCTGCTTCTGGGGCAGTAGATACTCAAACGCAAACATCTTCTGGAGGTATATCAAACGAAATTATTTTAGGAGCATTAGCAATTTTATTTATTTTGCTTGCAGCTGGATTGTATTTGGTAAATAAAACATTACGTCGTTTTGCTGCGGCTCAAAATATAGAGTTTCCTGAAGCCACAAAAAGAACACCGCTTTGGAAAGCCTTTGTACAAAATCAGTTTTTAATGATTGTTGTTGCAATATTCTTTTTGCTTTCAAGTGCTTATTTTGTTTATGGTTATTTATCTCAAATTGGTGTAGATCAAGGTTATCAACCTGTTCAACCAATACATTTTTCACATAAAATACATGCAGGGGATAATGGTGTGGATTGTAAATATTGCCATTCTTCAGCTAGAGTTAGTAAAACTTCAGGTATTCCTTCGTTAAACATATGTATGAACTGTCATAAATCAATTTATGAGTATAATGGTGAAACAACTCCAGAATATTCTAAAGAATTCTATGATGGAGAGATTCAAAAATTATATGCAGCGGCTGGTTGGAGTGATGCAGATCAAAAATACACTGGAGATTCGCAACCTGTTAAATGGGTGCGTATTCATAATTTACCGGACTTTGCGTATTTTAATCATTCACAACACGTAACTGTTGCTGGTGTTGAATGTCAAACATGCCATGGTCCAGTTGAAGAAATGGAAATTATGTATCAACATGCTCCACTTACAATGGGTTGGTGTATAAATTGCCACAGAGAAACAAATGTTGATGTAAAAGATAATGCTTACTACGAAAAAATTCACGAAGAATTATCTAAGAAATATGGTGTAGATGAACTAACCGCTGCTCAAATGGGTGGTTTAGAGTGTGGTAAGTGTCACTATTAATTAATTTAATAAGAAGTAATTCAATTATATAATATGTCATCAAACAAGAAATACTGGAAAAGTGTTGAAGAGCTAAACGAAAACAGCTCTATTGTTGAGACGCTAAAACAAAACGAGTTTGTAGCTGAAATACCTACTGATGAATTTTTAGGTGATAAAGAAACATTAGAGGCTTCAAGTACAACCCGACGCGATTTCTTAAAATACGTAGGATTTACAACTGCTGCTGCATCTTTAGCAGCTTGCGAAGGTCCTGTGAAAAAGTCAATTCCTTATGTTGTTCAGCCTACAGAAATTATTCCTGGTGTTGCTAACTACTATGCAACTACTATTGCTGATGGTTTTGATTTTGCTAGTGTTTTAGTAAAAACGCGTGAAGGTCGTCCAATTAAAATTGAAAACAATACTATGGCAGCTACCAATGGTAATGCAAATGCCAGAGTAAATGCTTCTGTTTTAGGATTGTATGATAGCTTAAGGGTTCAAGGGCCAAAAAGAAAAGATGGTCAATCTATTTCTTGGAGTACATTTGATGCTGAAACTACTGAAAAACTTACAAGTATAGCAGCTGCAAATAAAAATATTGTGTTATTAACACAAACGTTTGCTAGCCCATCTACAAGTAAGTTGATTTCAGAATTCAAAGAAAAATATGGTAATGTTAGTCATGTAGTTTACGATGCTGTTTCAGAATCTGCTGCTCTTGATGCTTACCAAGCTAAATATGGAGAACGCGGATTAGCAAATTATGATTTTGCTAAAGCGATGACCATTGTTTCTGTTGATGCAGATTTCTTAGGAGATTGGCAAGGTGGAGGATTTGATTCTGGTTATGCTAAAAATAGAGTTCCAGATCATGGCAAAATGTCTCGTCATATTCAGTTTGAGGCTAATATGTCTTTAACTGGTGCAAATGCAGATAAGCGTATTCCTTTAACACCAACACAGCAAAAATTAGCTTTAGCTAAATTATATAGCTATGTTGTTGGAGGTTCGGTTTCAGGAAGTTTACCAGAACAAATAGAAGATGCTGTTAAAAAAGCAGCTTCTCAATTAAAGAAAGCAGGAAGTAATGGTGTTGTAGTTACAGGAATTCAAGATGTAAATGCACAAACAGTTGCTTTAGAAATAAATGAAGCTTTAGGAAGTAAAGCTTTTGATACAAAATCACCAATTAAAACTAGACAAGGTAGTGATAATGCAGTGGCTAGATTAGTTGGCGATATGAAAGCTGGTCGTGTTGCAGCACTTATTATGAGTGGTGTAAATCCTATGTATACTTTACCAAATGCTTCAGATTTTGCTGAAGGATTGAAAAAAGTAGAGTTATCTGTAGCGTTCTCAATGAAAGCTGATGAAACGTCTTCAGAAGCGCAATATATTGCAGCGGCTCCTCACTATTTAGAGTCTTGGGGTGATGTTGAAATTAAAAAAGGACATTATGGGTTAACACAACCAACTATTCGTCCTTTATTTGATACCAGACAATTTCAAGAAGCTTTATTAAAATGGACAGGAAACGATGTTTCTTACCATGATTATATTAAAGACGCTTGGGGGTCTACTATTTTAGGAGGTAGTTCTTTCAATCAAGCATTACATGATGGTGTTTTTGTTGGAACAATTGCAACTGAAGTAGAAGTTGCCGATTTAGAATCGAATGACACTGAAACACCTTCAGGAAATGCAGCTAGAACTTTGGCTTCTTCTGCAAAGGCTAATGGTGGTTTAGAGTTAACATTATATACTAAAGTAGGTATGGGTGATGGTCAACAAGCCAACAACCCATGGTTACAAGAGTTTCCAGATCCTTTAACAAGAACATCTTGGGATAACTATTTAACTGTTTCTAAAGTAGATGCTGATGCACTTGGTTTAACTAATACGCACGTTGCAAACGGTGCTTTAAATGGTAGTTATGCTAATATTACTGCTAACGGAGTAACTATTAAAGCTCCCGTGATTATTCAACCAGGGCAAGCAAAAGGTTCTGTTGGATTAGCATTTGGATATGGTAAGACAAAAGGTATAAAAGAAGAGATGCAAACAGGTGTAAATGCCTACGCATTATACAATGGTTTCAATAGAGTTCAAGATGTAACCGTTGAGCTTGCAGCTGGAGAGCATGAATTTGCTTCTGTACAGCTTCATAACACCTTAATGGGTCGTGGCGATATCATTAAAGAAACAACTTTAGAGATATTCAATACAAAAGATAAAAAATACTGGAATGCTATTCCTGTAGTGTCTTTAAATCATGAAGAAACTCCAGTAACATCGCCAGAGGTTGATTTATGGGATGAATTTGATCGTTCAATTGGTCATCATTTTAATTTATCAATCGATTTAAATGCTTGTACTGGTTGTGGTGCTTGTGTTATTGCTTGTCATGCTGAAAATAATGTACCTGTAGTTGGTAAAACTGAAGTACGTCGTAGTCGTGATATGCATTGGTTACGTATTGATAGATATTATTCATCTGAAGAATCATTTGAAGGTGATAATGATAAAAAAGATAATATTTCTGGTTTAGGAAGTTCATTAAGTGAATTTGGAGAAATGGAAAATGCTTCTGAGAATCCTCAGGTTGCTTTCCAACCAGTAATGTGTCAGCACTGTAACCATGCACCTTGTGAAACTGTTTGTCCTGTGGCAGCAACATCACATGGTCGTCAAGGTCAAAACCATATGGCTTATAACCGTTGTGTAGGTACTCGTTACTGTGCAAATAACTGTCCTTATAAAGTACGTCGTTTTAACTGGTTCTTATATTCTGAAAATGACGAGTTCGATTATCATATGAATGATGATTTAGGACGTATGGTATTAAATCCAGATGTTACTGTTCGTTCTCGTGGTGTAATGGAAAAATGTTCTATGTGTATTCAAATGACACAGAAAACAATTCTTGATGCAAAACGTGATGGACGTAAAATTAAGGATGGTGAATTCCAAACAGCTTGTTCTGCAGCTTGTAGTAGTGGGGCAATGATATTTGGAGATATCAATGACAAAGAAAGTAAAGTTGCAAAACTTAAAGAAGATAACCGTATGTATCACTTATTAGAAAGTGTTGGTACTAAGCCTAATGTGCAGTATCAAACAAAAGTGAGAAATACAACTGAAGCATAAATCTAATTAAAGAATCAATTATATAATTATGGCGTCTCATTACGAAGCACCTATTAGAAGACCTTTAGTTACAGGCGAGAAATCATACCACGATGTTACTGTGGATGTAGCAAAACCTGTAGAGGGAAAAGCAAATAAACAGTGGTGGATAGTTTTTGGTATTTCACTTGCTGCTTTTCTATGGGGAATTGGATGTATTATTTACACAATATCTACAGGAATTGGAACTTGGGGTTTAAATAAAACCGTAGGTTGGGCTTGGGATATTACTAACTTCGTTTGGTGGGTTGGTATTGGTCACGCAGGAACACTTATTTCTGCAGTACTTTTATTATTCCGTCAAAAATGGAGAATGGCAATAAACCGTTCTGCAGAAGCAATGACAATTTTCTCTGTTGTTCAAGCAGGTTTATTTCCAATTATACACATGGGTCGACCATGGTTAGGATATTGGGTATTACCAATTCCAAATCAGTTTGGTTCATTATGGGTTAACTTTAACTCACCATTACTTTGGGATGTATTTGCAATTTCAACATATTTATCTGTGTCATTAGTATTCTGGTGGACAGGTTTATTACCAGATTTTGCAATGCTTAGAGATAGAGCTATAAAACCTTTTCAAAAGAAAATATATTCTTTATTAAGTTTTGGATGGTCTGGTCGTGCTAAAGATTGGCAGCGTTTTGAAGAGGTATCTTTGGTACTTGCTGGTTTAGCAACACCATTAGTACTTTCTGTACATACTATTGTATCGTTTGACTTCGCAACATCGGTAATTCCAGGTTGGCATACAACAATATTTCCACCATACTTCGTTGCTGGTGCGGTATTCTCAGGATTTGCAATGGTAAATACACTTCTTATTATTATGAGAAAAGTGTGTAACCTAGAAGATTATATTACAGTACAACACATCGAGTTAATGAATATTGTAATCATGATTACAGGTTCTATTGTTGGTGTGGCATATATTACAGAGCTATTTATTGCATGGTATTCGGGTGTTGAATACGAACAATATGCATTCTTAAACAGAGCAACTGGTCCTTACTGGTGGGCATATTGGGCGATGATGACTTGTAACGTATTCTCTCCACAGTTTATGTGGTTCAAAAAATTAAGAACAAGTATTATGTTCTCTTTCTTTATCTCGATTGTGGTAAATATAGGAATGTGGTTTGAGCGTTTTGTAATTATCGTTACATCGCTTCACAGAGATTACTTACCATCTTCATGGACTATGTTCTCTCCAACATTTGTAGATATTGGGATTTTTATTGGAACAATTGGATTCTTCTTTGTATTATTCTTATTATACTCAAGAACATTCCCAGTAATTGCACAAGCTGAGGTTAAAACTATTTTAAAATCTTCTGGAGAGCGTTACAAAAAAATAAGAGAAGCAGGAAATAGTTTAGTTGGAACAGGAGCAGATGAAAGAACATCTGGTAAAACAGTAACTAAACCTGTAATTGAAGTTAAAGAAACTTCTGTTGAAGATAATTCAGATAAAGTTAGTAGCTTACTAGGAAGCATAGGTACTTTTGATGCCGCTACACAAACTGCTGATGATTTAAAGAAAGTAAGTGGTATCGGACCTAAAATGGAACAAGTACTTAATAGTATAGGTATTTACACATTCCTTCAAGTTAGTAAGATGACCAAAAAAGAATATGATTTGTTAGACAGTATCACAGGATCTTTCCCAGGAAGAGCAGAGCGTGATGATTGGTCTGGACAAGCTAAAAAATTAATAAACTAAATATAGTCAATGGAAGCTTCAAAAGTTATTCACGCTATTTATACTGATGATGATGTATTAATGTCGGCTGTTAAAAAAGTTAAGGCAGAAAAGCATCACATAGAAGAAATATATACACCGTTCCCGGTTCACGGATTAGACAAAGCTATGGGGTTAGCACCAACACGTATTGCTATAACAGCATTTATGTACGGGTTAGTTGGATTAACAGTAGCCATATTGATGATGAATTTTATAATGATTGAAGATTGGCCTCAAAATATTGGAGGTAAACCAAGCTTTAGTTATATAGAAAACATGCCAGCCTTTGTTCCAATTATGTTTGAGTTAACCGTGTTTTTTGCTGCTCACTTAATGGTAATCACATTTTACTTACGTAGTAGAATGTGGCCATTTAAAAAAGCCGAAAATCCAGACCCAAGAACAACTGATGACCATTTTTTAATGGAAATAGCCGTTCATGGAAATGAAAAAGAACTAGAAAGCTTATTAGCAGAAACTGGAGCAGTTGAAATTAATTTAGTTGATAAAGCCCATTAATAAATAGTATGAAAAGCTTAATTAAAATATTAGCAATAGCAGTCGTTTTAGTAGCTGTATCATGTAAAAAAGATACTGCTCCAAATTATCAATTCATGCCAAACATGTATGAACCTGTTGGTTATGAAACTTATGGAGAAGCTGCTTTCCCAAATGGAATTGAAGCACAAATACCTGCTCAAGGTTCTATACCAAGGGGTTATGTGCCTTTTGATATTGAAAATTCTACAGCAGGATACGATTTAGCAAAGGCTACATTAACAAGTCCTTTAGATTCTACTCAAGTAGATTTAGCTAGAGGTAAAGAGTTATATGATATTTATTGTGGTATTTGCCATGGTAATAAAGGAGATGGACAAGGTAACTTAGTAAAACGTGAAAAAATATTAGGTATTCCAAGTTATGATGATGCAGGTAGAGCAATAAATGAAGGCAGTATTTATCATACAATATACTACGGTAAGAATGCAATGGGTTCTTATGCAAACCAATTGAATGAAGAAGAGCGTTGGCAAGTAGTATCGTATGTATTAAAATTAAAAGCAGATTTAGAAAAGTAAGATTGATAAGATTATTATAGATATGTATACATTTTCAAATAAATTAAAGACATTTTCAATCATTCTAATGGTTTTAGGAGTATTAGGTGTTGGATATGGTTTTATGACATCTCATAAATCTTTTGAAGAGGTTGAAACCTTACTGGCAGAAGAAGCACATCATGGTGGTGGTCATGGTGAAGAAGCAGAACATGCAGCTCCATCTCATGATGCTCATGCTACAGATTCTCATGGTGAAGGTCATGCAGAGGAAGCTCACGCTGAAGTTGATGAACACAAAAAACATGTAGAACATGTACAACACCAAATAGCAAACCGCCCTTGGGCAGCTTTATATGTAGCAGCTTTTTTCTTTATGATGATTGCTTTAGGGATTTTAGCTTTTTATGCGATTCAAATCGCATCACAAGCAGGATGGTCTCCAGTATTATTCAGAGTTATGGAAGGTATGACTTCATATGTGTTACCTGGAGCTTTAATAGTTTTAGGTATTGCCGTAGCTTCTGGAACAATAGGTCATTATAATCTATTTATTTGGATGGATCCAGAAGTAGTAGAACATGATAAATTAATAAAAGGTAAATCAGGATTTTTAAACTTACCTTGGTTTGTTATAAGAGGTTTAATTTTTATTGCTGGTTGGAGCTTTTATCGTTATATCTCAAGAAAATATTCTACTGCTCAAGATGAAGCGGGAGACAATAAAAACTTTAAAAAATTATTCCGTTGGTCTGCAGGATTCTTAGTATTCTTTATCTATACAGAATCTATGATGTCTTGGGATTGGATTATGAGTGTAGATCCTCACTGGTTCTCAACATTATTTGGCTGGTATGTTTTTGCAAGTATGTTTGTTAGTGGTATAACTGTTTTAGCATTATTAACTATATACTTAAAGTCAAGAGGATATTTAGAGTTTGTTAATGAAAATCATTTACACGACGTTGCTAAGTATATGTTTGCTTTCAGTATTTTCTGGACTTACTTATGGTTCTCTCAATTTATGTTAATTTGGTACTCAAATATTCCAGAAGAGGTAACCTATTTTGTATCACGTTTTCAAGATTACCAATTACCATTTATAGGAATGGTTGTATTAAACTTTGTTTTCCCAATATTAATGTTAATGAATGCTGATTATAAGCGTATTCCTTGGTTTGTTGTAATGACAGGTTTAGTAATATTATTTGGACATTACATTGATATATTCAATATGATTATGCCAGCAACTGTAGGAGATAGATGGTTTATTGGAATACCAGAAATTAGTTCAATATTACTTTTTGCAGGTTTATTCATATTTATAGTATTTACAGCTTTAACAAAAGCTCCATTACTAGTTAAAAGATATCCTTTTAAAAAGGAAAGCGAAGAATTTCATTATTAATTAAGAAATAAATAAAGACGAACGACACCAATGACTGCTTTATTAACAATTATAGTTTTAGTATTTATTTTAATTGCCATTTGGCAAATGGTAAAGATTTTCGATTTAGCTCAGGCTAAAAGTGAAAATACAGGAGTTGCTACAGATAAAGACAATACAATTAATGGGTATTTAATGATGGGCTTTTTAGCTTTCATTTATATTATTACTATTGTAAGTTTTGTAAAATGGGGCGATTTACCATTAATGTCTAATTCTGCTTCAGAGCACGGACCTACTATTGATAACTTGATGATTATCTCAATGGTAATTATCTTCATAGTACAAACTATTACACAGTTTTTATTACACTATTTTGCTTTTAAGTATAAAGGTGAAAAAGGTAAAAAAGCTTTGTTCTTTGCAGATAATAACAAATTAGAGGCAATCTGGACAATTATTCCTGTAATAGTATTAGCGGGTTTAATTATTTACGGATTAAGCACCTGGATTAACATTATGGGTGTTGATGAAAGTGATGATCCATTAGTAGTAGAATTATACGCGCAACAATTTAACTGGAAAGCCAGATATGGTGGAGCAGATAATACTCTAGGAAAAGCAAATGTTAGATTAATAGATATTGATCGAGCAAATATCCTAGGTCTTGATGAAGCAGACCCAAATGCACAGGATGATGTAATTACTACAGAATTACATTTACCGGTTGGTAGACCAGTGTTATTTAAAATGCGTTCACAAGATGTTTTGCATTCCGCATATATGCCTCACTTTAGAGCGCAAATGAACTGTGTACCAGGTATGATTACTCAGTTCGGTTTCACGCCAACAGTAACTACTGCTGATATGCGTCAAACTCCGCAAATGATTGAAAAAGTTCAAAATATTAATAAAATTAGAGTTGAAAATAGTAAGGCTTTAGTTGCTAAAGGCGAAGATGCTTTAGAACGTTACGAGTTTGACTATTTATTACTTTGTAATAAAATATGTGGAAAGTCTCATTACAATATGCAAATGAAAATTGTAGTTGAAACTCAAGATGAATACGATGCTTGGATGAAAGAGCAAAAAGAATTCAAAAACTCTCTAATTAACTAATTTAAAAAAGAAAAACGATATAAGATTATGTCAGCACACGCAGATAACCACGCTCACGAAGACGACCACGGACATCATCATAAAGAAACGTTTGTAACTAAATATATATTTAGTCAAGATCACAAAATGATTGCTAAACAGTACTTAATTACAGGTACTATTATGGGAGTTATTGGGGTTTTCATGTCTATGATGTTCCGTATGCAAATCGCATGGCCAGAGCAACCAAATGTATTGTTTGAAGCATTTCTAGGAAAATGGGCTCCAGATGGTGTTATGGATGCAGATATTTATTTAGCATTGGTAACTATACACGGTACCATTATGGTATTCTTTGTATTAACAGCTGGATTAAGTGGAACATTTAGTAACTTATTAATTCCGTTGCAAATTGGAGCACGCGATATGGCTTCAGGGTTTTTAAATATGGTATCGTATTGGTTATTCTTCTTATCAAGTGTAATCATGGTATTATCATTATTTGTTGAAGCAGGACCAGCAGCGGCAGGATGGACAATTTATCCACCATTAAGTGCTTTACCATTAGCTCAAGGAGGTTCAGGTATGGGTATGACATTATGGTTAGTATCTATGGCCATTTTTATAGCATCTTCTTTATTGGGTTCACTTAATTATATCGTTACGGTAATTAATTTAAGAACAAAAGGAATGTCTATGACAAGACTTCCATTAACAATTTGGGCATTTTTTATTACGGCTGTAATTGGGGTTATTTCTTTCCCAGTATTATTATCTGCAGCGTTATTATTGATAATGGATAGAAGCTTTGGAACATCATTCTTCTTATCAGATATATTTATTCAAGGTGAAGTATTACATTACCAAGGAGGTTCACCAGTTTTATTTGAACACTTATTTTGGTTTTTAGGTCACCCAGAAGTTTATATTGTAATATTACCTGCAATGGGATTAGTTTCTGAAATTATGGCATCTAACTCTCGTAAACCTATCTTTGGATATCGAGCTATGATTGCCTCAATTTTAGCAATTGCTTTTCTATCTACAATCGTATGGGGTCACCATATGTTTATTTCAGGAATGAATCCATTCTTAGGGTCTGTATTTACATTTACAACGTTATTAATTGCGATACCTTCAGCAGTAAAAGCTTTTAACTGGATAACTACGCTCTGGAAAGGAAATTTACAGATGAATCCAGCTATGTTATTCTCAATAGGTTTTGTATCAACATTTATAACGGGTGGTTTAACAGGAATTATTTTAGGTGATAGTGCCTTAGATATTAATGTTCACGATACATATTTTGTTGTAGCTCACTTCCACTTAGTAATGGGTATATCTGCATTATATGGAATGTTTGCTGGTATTTATCATTGGTATCCAAGAATGTTTGGTAGAATGCTTAACAAAAATTTAGGTTATATCCATTTCTGGATTACTGCGGTTTGTGCTTATGGAGTATTCTTCCCAATGCATTTTATTGGTATGGCAGGTTTACCACGTCGTTATTATACAAATAGTAACTTTCCGTTATTTGACGATTTAGCAAATGTAAACGTTATCATAACTATATTTGCTTTAGTTGGTGGTGTTGTACAAATCATTTATTTATATAATTTCTTTGTTAGTATTTTCTACGGAAAGAAAGCAACTCAAAACCCATGGAAATCTACAACTTTAGAATGGACAGCACCAGTAGAGCATATGCATGGAAACTGGCCAGGAGAAATTCCACATGTTCACCGTTGGGCTTATGATTATAGTAAACCAGGTCATGATGTAGATTTCGTACCACAAAATGTGCCATTAAAAGATGGTGAAGAAGAACTGCAGCATTAAGAATTAACAATATATCTCTTACATATTTAAGAATCCGTCTTTTTTAGACGGATTTTTCTGTTTAAAAACCATTTTTTTCGATAAAATGTAAAAAAATGTAAAAAAATTCGATGAAATACAAAAAAATCAGTTAAATTGCGAATCATAAATGATTTGAAAGTAAGATATTTGGCAAAATATATAAATATTTTATTACAAATAGATGCTATTAACAATTCTAAATTAACCAAACCTATGAAAACAAAATCCCTTTTAGGGTATGCAAAAACTTTTGTGCCCTTAATTATGGTGTTTCTATGGACGACATTTTCAGTAAATGCTCAATGTCCTACATTAAATCCTAGTCCTCCACCAATGCCAATTTGCGATGCATCTGGTTATACCTTTGCCGATTTAAGTGCAGATTATGCATTAGATGGTGGCGATGGTATTGTTTGGTATGATGCCTCGTCTGGTGGCAATCTATTTAATGATGCCCAGTTAGTATTAGAGGGAACATATTATCTAGATAATAATTCTGCTAATTGTCCAACACCAAGAGCATCAATTATTGTAACTTTTCAAGTTGGTGCTAGTGGCGAAAACTTAGATCAAATATATTGTAGTAATGAAAATGCTACAATTCAAACATATATTGATGATGTTTTACAACCAAGCGTACCTTCGGGAGGTTCTGTTGAAGTTTATTCTGATATAAATTTAACTACTCAGTTAACCCCAGCAACAGCTATTCCAAATGGTGCATCTAATTATTTTATAGTATTTATAGATAATGGTAGTTGTGAAAGTCAAATAGAAATCGGGCAAGTAGGGGTATTCAATGCGCCAGCAGACCCTACACCTGCTAATCCTCAAGAATTTTGTTCCGATACTAATCCTACAATTGCTGATTTAGATCCAGGAACTACAGCAACTAATTACAGTTGGTATGCAAATATAAATGGTTCTGGAGATCCAATTCCACCGGCCTTACCTTTAGCAACTCCACTTGTAGATGGAAATACATATTATATACAAATAAATGATGTCTTCTGTGTAAGTAACGCAGTGCCTGTTAATGTTGTAATTGATACTCCTGTTGACGCAGGAGATTCTGCAGTTTTAGAGTATTGTAATGATAGTTTACCAGCTTCAGATTTTAACTTATTTGATGAATTAGGAGGAACTCCAGATACTGGAGGAACTTGGTCTGGACCTTTAACTACTTCTAATGGTGATTTAGGAACAGTTAACATATCATCTTTGACCACTGCTGGAACTTATGTGTTTACTTACACAGTATCCAGTTCTGGTGTTTGTCCAGATAGTACTTCAAATGTAAGTATTACAGTTTATGAAACACTTACATCTGGTACGCCATCAGCAAATAATCCAGCATCATTTTGTGAGTCTGGTTTACCAGCTTCTTTTGATTTATTTACACTCATAGAAAACTACGATCCTGATGGACAATGGACACAAGGAACTACAAGTTCTGATCCTGTAGTGACTTTTCCAATTGATTTAACAGGTTTAACACCTAATACATATAATTTCACGTATACTCAAAATTTATCGCCTAACCCTTGTCCTGAGGAATCTACAACAGTACAGGTTATAGTTTTACCAGATCCTGATGCAGGAGTTGCGATAAACCAAACATTTTGTGAGAATGAATTAGCAGCTAACTCTCCTTTTAATTTATTTGATGCGTTAGATGGTTCTCAAGATAACAACAGTGGAACTTGGACAGATTCAAATGATGTAACTATTTCAAACTCTTTAAATATTACTACGCTTACCGTAGCCGGAAGCCCATATACATATAATTATACAATAGATAATGGTACCTGTTCTGATACAGAGTCAATTACTATAACAGTTGAACCTGCTCCAGAATCTGGAACGGTAAATGCTCCGGTAGCGTTTTGTGAAGGAGAAGGGTCGGCAAGTTTTGATTTATTCACTTTATTAGAAGGAGAAGACCAAACAGGAACTTGGAATGATGATGATTCTTCAGGAGTGTTAACTGGAAATATAGTTGATTTATCAGGACTAGCTCCAGCAACATATAATTTCACTTACGATGTAACAGCAATTGGAAGTTGTGATGATGTAGATGTAACAGTTAGTATAACTATAAACCCGTTACCAAATACAGGTACACCAGCACCAGCTACATTTTGTGAAAACGACTTAGTTGCAAATTCACCTTTAGATTTATTCGGTCAATTAACAGGAGAAGATGCCGGAGGAACTTGGACAGATGATGATGCAACAGGAGCTTTGTCAGGTAGTGATGTTGATCTAACACTATTAGCAATAGGTTCATATAGTTTTACTTATAGTATTACAGATGCAAACAGTTGTACAAATAGCAGTACAGTAACAATTACGGTTGAAGATGCTCCAGAATCTGGAACAGCAAATGCTCCAGTAGCGTTTTGTGAAGGAGAAGGGTCGGCAAGTTTTGATTTATTCACTTTATTAGAAGGAGAAGACCAAACAGGAACTTGGAATGATGATGATGCTTCAGGAGTGTTAACTGGAAATTTAGTTGATTTATCAGGACTAGCTCCAGCAACATATAATTTCACTTACGATGTAACAGCAATAGGAAGTTGTGATGATGTAGATGTAACAGTTAGTATAACTATAAATCCGTTACCAAATACAGGTACACCAGCACCAGCTACATTTTGTGAAAACGACTTAGTGGCAAACTCACCTTTAGATTTATTCGGTCAATTAACAGGAGAAGATGTTGGAGGAACTTGGACAGATGATGATACAACAGGAGCTTTGTCTGGTAGCGATGTTGATTTAACACTATTAACAATTGGTTCATATAGTTTTACTTATAGTATTACAGATGCAAATAGTTGTACAAATAGCAGTACAGTAACAATTACGGTTGAAGATGCTCCGGAATCTGGAACAGCAAATACACCAGTAGAGTTTTGCATTTCAGAAATAACTACAGGTCAAACCTACGATTTATTTGATTTATTAGAAGGAGAAGATCAAACAGGAACTTGGAACGATGATGATGCTTCCGCCGCATTATCTGGAAACACAGTAACACTTGATGGTTTAGCACAAGGCACTTATAATTTTACTTATGATGTTGATGCTATAGGGAGTTGTGATGATGTTGATGTTACAGTTAGCATTGTTATAAATGACATTTCAGTACCAACAGCATCAACTCCACAAGAGTTTTGCGATAGTGCTACAGTAGCAGATTTAGTTGCCACAGGAGCAACTATTCAATGGTACGCTGATGCAACAGGAGGGTCACCTTTATCTAGCTCTGATGCTTTAGTAGATGGTGAAGATTATTTTGCTACTCAAACAGATGCAACTACTGGGTGTGAATCTTCAGTAAGAACAGCAGTAGTAGTTACAATTTACATTTCTCCTATTGCAGGAGCCCCAAATACAACACCAATAGCTGTGTGTAATGATGATAATAATGTTGATTTATTCACTGGTTTAGATGGAACTCAAGATGCAGGTGGAACATGGAATAATGATGATGGCGTTGGAGCTTTAACAGGAAACATTTTTGATGCAACAGGAGTCGCTGCAGGAACATATAATTTTACATATACAGTAACTGCTTCGTCACCTTGTATAGATGATAGCCAAACGATAACAGTTACCATCAATGAGCCTTTAGATGCAGGAACAGATGGAACACCTCTAGATTTATGTAGTAATGATGGTACAATAGACTTGTTTACTCAATTAGGAGGAACTCCAGATACTGGTGGGACATGGTCTCCAGCATTAACAAGTGGGACAGGAGTTTTTGATCCTTTAGTTGATGCACCAACTACATATTTATATACTTTAACAAATGCTTGCGGTACAGCATCAAGTAGTATTGATGTTTCTGTAACCCTTGCTCCAAATGCAGGAACAGATAATTCAGCTGCTTTATGTGTAAATGATGATCCAATTGATTTATTTGATTTATTAGGAACAGCTGCTCAAAGTGGAGGAACATGGTCTCCAGCATTGAATAGTGGAACAGGAGTTTTTGATCCAGCAGTAGATCCAGCAAATGTTTACATTTATACAGTAACTGCGGTTTCACCGTGTTCACCAGATGATTTTGCAGAAATCACTGTTACGGTTGATGACACACCAACACCTGTGGTTACAGATAATAATCCAGAATTCTGTTTAATTGATAATCCAGTTGTTTCAGATTTAGACAGTACAATTAGCTCATCAGGAACAATTAATTGGTACGAAGATGCTGCTTTAACGTTACCGTTAGCAGGCACAGAAGCTTTAGTAGATAGTGAAGATTATTATGCTACTCAAACAAATGGTACAGGTTGTGAATCTTCAACTTCTGTTCAAATAGATGTAATTATTCACGATTCACCTATCCCAGCATTAGATGATGCCAATGAAGAATACTGTATCAATGATGGACCTACAATAGCAGAGTTAACATCGAATATCAGTTTCGATTCAACATCTTACAATATAGTATGGTACGATGCGGCTACCGGAGGTTCAACAATTTCAAGTGGTACTAGTTTAACTATTACAACATATTATGCTGCATTGGTAGATATAACAACAGGTTGTGAGAGCAGTGTGCGTTTAGCAGTTACTCCAGATTTAACAGCTTGTGGTAAACTAAGGTTACCAGATGGTTTCTCACCTAATGGAGATGGAACAAACGACACATATGATGTTGATAACCTAGCGATTTTATATCCAAATTTTGAAATAGAAATTTATAACAGATATGGAAATATAGTTTATAAAGGAAATGCTAATACACCAAGATTTGATGGTACATCTAATCAATCTAGAACATTGTCAAAAGGCGATTTACCAGTAGGTGTATATTTCTACATCTTCAATTTTAACGATGGTGAAAATCAACCAGAACAAGGACGCTTATACTTAAGCAGATAATTTATAGATAAAGCAAAATTTAGAAACAATGAAACATTTAAATATATATCATAAAATAGCTGCTTTGTTAAGTTTGACGTTCTTGTCATTACAAAGTTCAGCACAACAAGACCCTCAATTTACACAATACATGTATAACATGAGTGTAATTAATCCAGCTTATGCAACCGCAGAAGAAGGGATACTAAACTTAGGAGGACTTTACAGAACCCAATGGGTAGGTATAGAAGGTGCACCAAAAACAGGAAGCTTTTTTGCTCACACACCAATAAATGATAAAATAGAGATGGGAATCTCTTTTACAAACGATAATATTGGTGATGTTGTTGAAGAAAACAATATCTATGCGGATTTTGCCTATGTATTACCTGTAGGAATTGAAAGTAAAATATCATTCGGTTTAAAAGCAGGTGTCACACTTTTTGACACTAATTTTGATGGTTTTGTATTACAATCGCCAAATGAAGATGTTGCTTTCAATGAAAACATTAGTAGAGCATTTCCTAATTTAGGTATTGGAGCTTTCTTTTTCTCTAATAATTATTATTTAGGTTTATCGGCACCAAATATGTTGTCTACAAAACATTTAGAAAATGAAAATGGTATAAAGGCAACAGGTGTTCAAAACGTTCACTATTTCTTTACAGGTGGTTATGTTTTTGATATTAATCAGAATCTTAAATTAAAACCTGCATTTATGGGTAAAGCTGTTAAGGGAGCACCAATGGCTTTAGATATTACAGCTAGTGTATTAATAAATGAGAAATTAGAGGCTGGTTTAGGGTACAGATTAGATGATGCTATGAGTGCTTTAATAAACTTTAGAATTACACCAGAACTTCGTGTAGGTTATGCCTACGATTATACAACTAACAATCTGGGAGATTTCAATTCAGGATCTCATGAAATATTTATTTTGTTTGATGTCGATTTATTCGGATTTAGAGGCGGATACGATCGTTCACCAAGATTCTTCTAAAACATTAATAATTGGAAAACATGAAAAAAAATATATACATACTTGCAAGCCTTTTATTAGTTAGTGGAATAGCATTAGCACAAAAAGGAAATACAAAACGAGCCAATAAGCTTTTTGAAATGAGAGCTTATAATGAAGCTGCCGAATTATATGAAACTAAAGATAGAAATCAAGAAGTACTTCAAAATTTAGCAGATAGTTATTATTACAACACAAGTCTTCAAAAAGCAATTAAAACCTACAGAGAGTTATTTGTAGAGTACGGTGATTCTATAGATATTGAATATCATTTTAGATATGCACAAGCTTTAAAAGGTGTTAAAAACTATAAAGAAGCCGATAAGCATTTAAGTAGATATTACAACAAACCTGTAAACACGAATGCTTTTATTGAATCTTTAGAGAAAACTACACCTCATGTGTTTAATTTAGAACAAATCGTAAATGAAGGTTCTACTAGCGATTTTGGTTTAACGTTTTATGGTGATAACAAAATAGCTTTTGCATCAGCAAGAAATACCGAAAACCCATCGTATTCATGGAACGAGTTACCATATTTAGATTTGTATAGTGCAACTTTAAAAGATGATAACACATTAGAGGATGTTCAACCTTTCTCTGATGCCATTAATACAGATTCTCACGAAAGTAATGCTGTATTTACTAATGATGGTAAAACCATGTATTTTAATAGAACCAATACCACTCGTAAAAAAACAGACGAAGAGCGTATTGCACACATTAAAATCTATAAAGCAGAATTAGTAGATGGTGTTTGGACAAACGTTACCGCATTACCATTTACATCTAACAGTTATAGTACAGAGCATCCAGCATTAAGTAAAGACGGAAAAACACTTTATTTTGCAAGTGATATGCCTGGAACTTTAGGAAGCTTCGATATTTACAAAGTTGCCATTAATGATGATGGAACTTATGGCGAACCAGAAAACTTGGGTCCAACAATTAATACAAAACACAGAGAACAATTTCCTTTTATAAGTGAGTTTAATGTGCTGTATTTTTCATCAATTGGTCATCAAGGTTATGGCGGTTTAGATGTATTTAGAAGTAATTTAGTAAATGATACTTTTGATAAACCTGTTAACTTAGGAAGCTCAATAAATAGTAATTTAGATGACTTTGCGTATGTTGTTAGAGAGAAAAATAACAAAGGGTATGTGTCATCAAACCGTACAGGTTATGATAGATTATTTGGTTTTGCCAGAGAAGAGAATCCTTTAACAAAATATCAAGTTGAAGGTATTGTACAAGACTTGAACAGCAAAGAATTACTTACAGGAGCTTTAGTAACACTGTTTGATGAGTCTGATACTGTAATTCAAGATACACTTGTTGGAGATGATGCGTATTACATTTTCAAAATAGAACCCAATAAAAAATATAAAGTACGAGGAACACGTAAAGCATATATTCCACAGGATGTTGAGTTTTCAACAGATAGTAAGGGTAAGGTGCAACACGATATTTATTTAAGTTTAGAGTCTTTTGCAGATGCTGAAGCACGTGTTAAAAAAGATGAAGAAGGCGAATCTAAAGTTGAACTAGACGAAATTTATTTCGATTTTGATAAGTCTAACATTCGTGAAGATGCAGCAGTGACTTTACAAGTATTAGTAGATTTAATGAAGAAATATCCATCAATGGAGGTGGAAGTTTCTGCACATACAGATGCTCGTGGTCCAGACCAATATAACTTAGATTTATCTAAACGTCGTGCAGCCTCAACTTTAGAATATTTAGTAAGCCAAGGTATAGATAGAAGCCGATTGAAGAGTATAGGTTATGGAGAAATGCAGCCACTTAACGAATGTGTAAAAGAAGGTATTTGCGATGATGATGAGTATGATGTTAACAGACGTTGTGAATTCACAATTTTAAATTAGTTAAAATTTTAAATTATCAACAATAATTTTTAGCCAAATTATTTGGTAAAGCCTTTCCGTTTTGGAAAGGCTTTTTGTTTATATTTGCTTGTACTGAACTTGTTTCAGTATCTTTTTGTCATTTCCGCAAAGGCGGAAATCTACTTTGAACCAATTTGTCACCTTGAGCGCAGTCGAAAGGTCTATGAATATATTTTCTAAATGAACGAAAACCTAGATCCAACAAGCGAAAATTTTTCACCAGAAGAATTAGATGTAGAAAAAAAATTGAGACCCTTAGCATTTGATGATTTTACGGGTCAGGATCAAGTATTAGAAAATCTTCAAATCTTTGTTCAAGCGGCCAATTTACGTACCGAAGCTTTAGATCATACTTTGTTCCATGGTCCTCCAGGTTTAGGAAAAACGACTTTAGCACACATTCTTGCTAACGAACTAAGCGTTGGTATAAAAGTAACCTCGGGTCCAGTATTAGATAAACCCGGAGATTTAGCAGGTTTACTTACTAATTTAGAAGAACGTGATGTTTTATTTATTGATGAAATTCATAGATTAAGTCCCATAGTAGAAGAGTATTTATACTCAGCAATGGAAGATTACAAAATCGATATTATGATTGAAACGGGGCCAAATGCGAGAACCGTTCAAATCAATTTAAATCCATTTACTTTAGTTGGGGCTACAACACGCTCGGGGCTGTTAACAGCACCTATGCGTGCACGTTTTGGTATTCAAAGTAGATTGCAATATTATAAAACCGATTTACTTACCACTATCGTCCAACGAAGTGCAGATATTTTAAATGTGCCAATTTCTATGGAAGCAGCTATAGAAATTGCTGGACGTAGTCGTGGTACACCCAGAATAGCAAATGCTTTATTACGTCGTGTTCGCGATTTTGCACAAATAAAAGGTAATGGTTCTATCGATATAAAAATCGCTAAATATAGTTTAGAGGCATTAAATGTTGACGCTCATGGGCTGGATGAAATGGATAACAAAATTCTATCAACCATTATAGATAAGTTTAAAGGTGGTCCAGTAGGTATTTCTACTATTGCAACAGCTGTTAGTGAAAGTCCAGAAACTATAGAAGAAGTTTATGAACCTTTTTTAATTCAGCAAGGTTTTATTATGCGAACACCGCGCGGACGAGAAGTTACAGAGCAAGCCTACAAGCATTTAGGTAAAATAAAAGGACCAACTCAAGGCGGTTTGTTTTGACACTATTTGTCATTCTGAACGTGTTTCAGAATCTCATTAATAATGAACTCAAAAACCAAACATACAAAACTCATAAAAACCGAAGCAAAACGCCTCGGTTTTTTGTCTTGTGGTATTAGTAAAGCTCAATTTTTAGAAGAAGAAGCACCTCGTTTGGAAAAGTGGTTAAACAATAATATGCATGGAGAAATGCGTTATATGGAAAACCATTTTGATAAACGTTTAGATCCAACTAAATTGGTTGAAAACTCCAAAAGTGTTGTTTCATTACTATTGAATTATTTTCCGACGGATGTTCAAAATAAAGATTCTTATAAGCTATCTAAATATGCATATGGTATCGATTATCACTTTGTAATTAAAGATAAACTCAAATCACTTTTAAATTTCATTCAGGAAGAAATAGGTGAAGTTCACGGACGTGCTTTTGTAGATTCTGCTCCAGTTTTAGATAAAGCTTGGGCAGCTAAATCGGGTTTAGGTTGGATTGGTAAACACAGCAATTTATTAACCCAACAAGTAGGGTCATTCTATTTTATTGCAGAATTAATAATCGATTTAGAACTAGATTATGACTCACCAGTTACAGACCATTGCGGAACTTGTACAGCTTGTATTGATGCTTGCCCAACAGAAGCAATTACTGAACCTTACGTGGTTGATGGCAGTAAATGTATTTCGTATTTTACCATAGAATTAAAAGAAAATATCCCATCAGAATTTAAAGGTAAATTTGATGATTGGATGTTTGGTTGCGATGTGTGTCAAGATGTTTGTCCTTGGAATCGGTTTTCAAAATCACACAAAGAACCTTTATTTAATCCGCACCCAGAATTACTATCTATGAGTAAAAAAGATTGGGAAGAAATAACAGAAGATACTTTTAAGAAAGTGTTTAAAAATTCCGCAGTAAAGCGTACTAAGTACTCAGGTTTAAAACGAAATATAGATTTTTTAAAAAAATAGTAGATTCCCTTTTAATAGCTTTACTCATATGGTATTTCAAATACACGCTTATATTTTAAGCCATATAATTTTAGCTTAATGGATAAAACCTAAAACCTATAATACAATCGTTTTTTTAAGTTTTTTATGTAATCGGGCAAATTCATAACTCTATTGTTTATAGCTAATATAGTAATATTTACATTAAATTTACAATTAATTAACATTAAATTTACATTGTAATAATTTAATAATACTGATTTGTGTAAGAATAATGCAATGTAATTAGTCAATTTTGAAATTTCATTTATAAGTAAAACATTCAAAATTTTCAAGCTTAAAAAGAAACATCAATTTTCTAAAAGAATAGTAGTTTCCTTGATATGATTATTATCTTTGTTTACTTAATTAACCATTTTTATGAGCGAAGAAAGTAAACGTAGAGAAGCCCTTATTTATCACGCAAAACCAACTCCTGGCAAAATTAAAGTAGTTCCAACTAAAAAATATGCTAGTCAAAGAGATTTGTCTTTAGCTTATTCTCCGGGTGTTGCAGCTCCTTGTTTAGAAATTGAGAAAAATAAAGAGCATGTTTATAAATATACAGCTAAAGGAAATTTAGTAGCTGTAATTTCTAATGGAACAGCTGTTTTAGGTCTAGGAAATATTGGTCCGGAAGCCTCAAAACCAGTTATGGAAGGTAAAGGATTACTTTTTAAAATATTTGCTGATATTGATGTTTTTGATATTGAAGTTGATACTGAAAATATTGATGAGTTTATTCAAACCGTTAAAAATATAGCACCAACTTTTGGAGGAATAAATCTGGAAGATATAAAAGCACCTGAAGCTTTTGAGATTGAAAGAAGACTTAAAGAAGAGTTAGATATTCCAGTAATGCATGATGACCAACATGGTACTGCTATTATTTCGGCAGCAGCCTTGTTAAATGCAGTAGAACTTGCTAAAAAGAAACTTGAAGACGTAAAAATAGTTATAAGTGGAGCAGGTGCTGCAGCTATTTCATGTTCACGATTATATCAGGCTTGTGGAGCTAGACTAGAAAACATGGTCATGTTGGATAGTAAAGGTGTAATACGAAAAGACCGTGAAAGTCTAACACCTGAAAAAGCAGAATTTGCAACCGATAGAAAAATAAATACATTAGATGAAGCGATGAAAGATGCCGATGTGTTTATTGGGCTCTCTATGGCAGATATTGTAACTCCAGATATGCTTTTGGCTATGGCTAAAAACCCAATTGTTTTTGCTATGGCTAATCCTAATCCTGAAATAAAATATGATATCGCAATTGCTACGCGAAAAGATATTATTATGGCAACTGGTAGAAGCGACCATCCAAACCAAGTGAATAACGTGTTAGGATTTCCGTTTATTTTTAGAGGTGCTTTAGATGTACGCGCTACAAAAATAAACGAAGCTATGAAAATGGCTGCGGTAAAAGCTTTAGCAAAATTAGCTAAAGAGCCAGTGCCAGAGCAGGTAAATATTGCTTATGGTGAAACTAGATTAACCTTCGGAAAAGATTATATAATCCCAAAACCTTTCGATCCGCGTTTAATTGCCGAAGTACCACCAGCAGTAGCTAAAGCAGCAATAGAAAGTGGTGTAGCAAAACAACCTATTAAAGATTGGGAAAAATATACAGACTCGTTGTTAGAACGTTTAGGTTCAGATAATAAGTTAGTTAGATTGTTGTTAAACAGAGCTAAGTTAAATCCTAGAAGAATTGTTTTTGCCGAGGCAGACCAATTAGATGTTTTAAAAGCGGCTCAAATAGTATATGAAGAAGGAATTGCACATCCTATTCTTTTAGGAAGAAAAGAAACCATAGAATCTTTAATGAAAGAAATTGAGTTTGATGCAGATATTCCTATAATTGATCCTAAAACAGAAGAAGAAAACGAACGTAAAAATAAATATGCAAAGGTATATTGGGAGCAACGTAAACGTAGAGGTGTAACCTATTATTCTGCACAACGCTTAATGCGAGAACGTAATTATTTTGCTGCTATGATGGTTAATACAGGTGATGCAGATGGTTTAATTTCCGGCTATTCTAGAAACTACCCAACGGTGGTAAAACCTATGTTAGAGCTAATTGGGATGATGCCAGGTATAAGTCGTGTGGCAACAACCAATTTAATGATGACTAAAAGAGGTCCACTTTTTTTAAGTGATACTTCAATAAATATAGATCCAGATGCAAAAGCACTAGCAAAAATTACTCAAATGACTTCCAGAGTTGTTAAGATGTTTGGGCTAAATCCGGTTTTGGCTATGGTATCTTATTCTAATTTTGGGTCGTCACCTAATAGTAGAGCATCAAAGGTTAGAGAAGCAGTATCAATTTTACATCGCAGACATCCAGAAATGATTGTTGATGGAGAATTGCAAACCGATTTTGCTTTAAATGATGAAATGCTCCGTGAAAAGTTTCCGTTTTCAAAATTAGTTGGTAAAAAAGTAAATGCGCTTATTTTCCCTAATCTAGATTCAGCAAATATTACTTATAAATTGCTAAAACAATTAAACGAAGCAGATTCCATTGGGCCAATCATGATGGGTATGCGTAAACCTGTTCATATTCTTCAATTAGGAGCAAGTGTAGATGAAATTGTAAACATGACTGCAATAGCTGTAATTGATGCACAGTACAAGGAGAAATGGGAATTAGAACATCCGGGAGAGTAAGTAAATCTAATGCAAATAATTTTATTACATTTGGTGGTTAACGAATAACAATTCATGATAACACATATTCAAGGAAAGCTAACTGAAAAAAACCCAACCCATGTTGTTATTGATTGTAATGGGGTGGGTTATATGCTAAATATTTCATTACATACCTATTCTCAAATTCCAGATAACGAACAATTAAAACTCTATACACATCTTCAGGTGAAAGAAGATTCTCATACATTATATGGGTTTTCATCACTTGCAGAACGCGAGATTTTTAGATTATTAATATCTGTAAGTGGCATTGGAGCGAGTACAGCAAGAACTATGCTATCGTCATTAACACCTAAACAAGTACGAGAAGGTATAGCTGGAAATGATGTAGCTTTAATTCAATCTATAAAAGGTATCGGTGCAAAAACAGCACAACGTGTTATTATAGATTTAAAAGATAAAATATTAAAGATTTACGATATTGATGAAGTTTCGGTTTCTCAAGACAATACCAACAAAGATGAAGCGTTATCTGCTTTAGAAGTGCTTGGTTTTGCCAAAAAACAGGCTGAACGCGTTGTGGATAAAATTATGATAGCTCATCCAGATGCCAATGTTGAAACTATTATAAAGCAAGCCCTCAAAAATTTATAATATATTTTGAATAGAACTAAACTAATTTTCTATAAACCTAACCTAACTTGTTACGCTGAACGCAGTCGAAAAGTATTTTTCGTTTTCTTCTTGTTTTTTTCAGCTTTAGCATGGTCTCAACAGCCCGTTCAAGATTCGGTTTCAACAGGATTTAGTTTAGGCAAAATAAAAACACCAAACCCTAATAGTGTAGAGTCTAAATACACTTACGACCCTTTAACGAATCGTTATATTTACACTGAAAAAATAGGGAATTATAATATTAAGTATCCCGTTATTTTAACTCCTGCAGAGTATTTCGATTTAGTTGCTAAAGAAAATCGTAGAAGTTATTATAAAGAAAAAATTGATGCTTACGATGGTAAGAAAGATGGAGCTGATGATGCACAAAAAAATCTATTACCAGAATTTTATGTAAAATCAGATTTTTTCGAAACTATTTTTGGAAGTAACACAATTGAAGTAACACCAACCGGTTCTGTAGAAATGGATTTAGGTGTGCTTTTTTCTAAGCAGGATAACCCATCATTTTCACCAAGAAACCGTAGTAATTTTACTTTCGATTTCGATCAACGAATCAGTTTAAGTTTATTAGGTAAAGTAGGAACAAGGTTGCAAGTAACTGCAAATTACGATACACAATCTACCTTTGATTTTCAACAGCTTATAAAGCTAGAATATACTCCAACAGAGGATGATATCATTCAAAAAATAGAAGTAGGTAATGTTAGCATGCCTTTAAACAGTTCGTTAATTACGGGTGCACAAAGTTTGTTTGGTGTAAAAGCACAATTACAGTTTGGAAAAACAACAGTAACAGGTGTGTTTTCTGAACAAAAATCACAATCTAATACAGTAGTGGCTCAAGGTGGTGGAACTGTTGAAGAGTTTGAATTATTTATAAGAGATTATGATGAAAACAGGCATTTCTTTTTAGCACAATATTTTAGAGATACTTATGATGCTTCTCTGGAGAATTATCCTTTTATAAATAACAAAGGGTTACAAATTACCAGAATAGAAGTTTGGATGACCAACCGAAGCAACCGAACCGAAAATGTTAGAAATATTGTAGCACTTCAAGATTTAGGTGAAAGTGATAAAGTAGGTTCTGCGGTTAATGTATTTGCAGCTCCTGGAGCTTTTCCTGATAATGAAAACAATGCTTTTAATCCAAATGATATTGATGTAACAGGACCAACATCACAACTTAATGCCAATATAAGAGATATTGCAACTGTGCAATCTGGAATTGAAGTAGCTAGTACACAAGAAGGTTTTGATTATGCAAAACTGGAAAATGCTAGAAAACTAACTAATGGACAAGAATATACTTTAAATCCCGAACTAGGTTATATTTCTTTAAATCAGCGATTAAATAATGATGAGGTTTTGGCTGTTGCCTTTCAATACACATTGGGGGGACAAGTTTATCAGGTAGGTGAATTTGCAAATGATGGTATTGATGCAACAGATGTAGACAGAAATGCAGATGGTGATGTTACAAATGTTGTAAATACCACTTTGGTATTAAAAATGTTAAAAAGTAGTATCACAAATGTTACGCAACCCATTTGGGATTTAATGATGAAAAACATCTACGATACAGGAGCATATAACTTAAGTCAGGATGATTTCACTCTTAACATTTTTTATAATGAAGCATCACCATTAAACTTTATAACACCTGTTGAAGGTACAACATTTCCTCCCTTTAATAATCATACACCTTTAGATACTAATGATGATAGAGATATAAGGGAAACAACTTTACTTAGGTTATTCAATTTAGATAAATTGAACTTTAATAATGACCCTCAGAGCAATGGAGATGGTTTTTTTGATTTTGTTCCAGGCATTACGGTCTTGCCTCAAAATGGTAAAATTGTTTTTACAAAAGCGGAACCTTTTGGGCGTTATTTATTTGATGTTTTAGATGATGATGGTAATCCAAATAACAACGAAGCAGATTATCAAGCTGATAGTTATACAAACCCAAATCATGAAAAGTATGTTTATGATATTCTTTATAAAGAAACTAAAACCGCTGCTTTAGAGGAAGTAGAAAAAAATAAATTCAAATTAAAAGGGCGCTATAAATCTACAGGCGGCGACGGTATTCCTATAGGCTCTTTTAATGTGCCAAGAGGCTCGGTGAGAGTAACAGCGGGTGGTCGTGTTTTAGTTGAAGGCATTGATTATACAGTAAACTATAATTTAGGGCGTGTTCAAATTTTAGATGAAGCTTTAAAAGCATCAAACACACCAATAGAAGTTTCTACTGAAAATAATGCGGTTTTCGGTCAACAAACCAGACGTTTTACTGGTTTAAATATAGAGCATAAGTTTAATGAAAACTTTGTTTTAGGTGGAACATTGTTAAATCTAAACGAACGTCCAATTACGCAAAAAGCAAACTATGGCACAGAACCTATTAATAACACTATTTTTGGTGTTAATGGAAATTATGCTACCAAAGTTCCTTTTTTAACGCGATTAGCAAATAAGTTACCAAATATTGATACCGATGTAGAATCTAATTTATCACTTAGAGGCGAGTTTGCTTATTTAGCACCTGGCGCTCCAAAGGGAACAAATTTTAATGGTGAAGCTACTTCGTATGTTGATGATTTTGAAGGTTCACAAAATGGCATCGATTTAAAATCTCAACAATCATGGTATTTATCCAGTAGACCATTAGATTTAGGTAGAAGTTATACCGAAGGACCAGAAGATGATAATGGTATTCAAAATGGATATGATAGAGCTTTATTAAACTGGTATAGTATCGATCCTATTTTTTATAGTAGCCAGCGTCCGGGAGGTATTTCAGATGATGATGTTTCTGGATTATACACCAGTCGTGTGTTTATTAATGAGCTTTTCCCAGATAGAGATTTAGTACAGGGACAAAATTCAGTGTTATTCACTCTAGATTTAGCGTATTATCCGCAAGAACGAGGACCCTATAATTTTGAGCCTACTGCTGCTGATGGTACAATAGATAATCCTCAAAATGCATGGGCAGGTATTACACGTCAATTAACATCTACAGATTTTGAACAGCAAAATGTAGAATATATTGAGTTTTGGCTGCAAGATCCTTTTCAGGAAAACCCATCAAACCCAGGTGGAAAGCTAGTATTTAACCTAGGTAATATTTCAGAAGATATTATTAAAGATGGTAAAAAATTGTATGAAAACGGATTACCAAAAGATGGTGATGTTGGTATGCTACAACAAACGGTTTGGGGAACAGTAGTGCCTCAAAATCAATCCTTAATTTATGCTTTTGATAGTGCAGGAGAAGAACGAAGCAGACAAGATGTTGGTTATGATGGTTATGACGATGCAGAAGAAGTTGCAGTTTTTGGAGCTGGATTTGGTGAAGACCCAGCAAATGATAACTATGCTTATTTTTTAAATGCAGAAGGAGACATTTTTGAGCGCTATAAAAAATACAATGGTGTAGAAGGCAATACTCCTGATACCTTTTCAAATACAGACCGAGGTGCTAATACACAACCCGATGTAGAAGATATTAATCGTGATAATACCATGAACACGATTGATAGTTATTATGAATATGAATTAGATATTACCAGGCAAAATTTACCAACATCACAGGCAGATTTTGATAATATTCCCAACAGTAACCCTCTAAAAGATTACTTAAGAGATTTTAAAGACAGACCTCGTGCTTTACCTAATGGGGAAAATGTAAATGTAAGATGGTATCAATTTAGAATTCCAGTTCAAGGTAGTTTAGCTACACCAGTTGGTGGTATTACAGATTTAAGATCTATTCGCTTTACTAGAGTTTATCTTAAAGAGTTTACACAGCCTACAGTATTTCGTTTTGGTACTTTAGATTTGGTGAGAAGTGATTGGAGACGTTATACACAAACTTTAGAGTTTGATAAAGATGATCCAGATGATGATGGAACCGATTTTTCAGTTGGTGTTATTGGAACATTAGAAAATGAGGGAAGTTATGATAGACCTCCAGGTATTGAACCCGAGCAACTATTTAACAACAATACGGTAGTTCGACAAAATGAACAGTCATTGGTTGTAAAAGTGTGTGATTTAGAAACTGAAGATTCCAGAGCCGTTTACAAAAATATTAATGTAGATATGCGCCAATATAAACGTATTAGAATGTTTATGCATGCAGAAGACGGCGAATCTGGAACAGGAAATATTACAGATAATGACTTAGTAGGATTTATTAGAATGGGTAATGACCTTACGGAAAACTACTATCAAATTGAAATTCCTTTAGTTATTTCTACCTCTACAAGCAGACAAGGATTATGGCCAATAGAGAATGAAATTAACTTGCCGATAGATGTTTTGGGTAAAATTAAAGCTCAAGGTATTTCAGATATGACATTGAGTAATGAAAACCCAACATTTTATGATGTAATTGATGGTAATATTTCATTAGCAACTAATCCATTTGGAGGATATGTAATAGGTCAACATCGTGTGGGTATAAAAGGTAACCCAAATTTTGGTGATATAAGAACACTTATGGTTGGGGTTAAAAATAGGTCTAGTAATGATGTTTGTGCAGAACTTTGGTTTAACGAATTGCGCTTATCTGACATGGATAACGAAGGTGGTTGGGCAGCCGTAGTAAGTATGGATACAAATATTGCAGACTTTGCAAATATTAGCGCAACCGGAAGACAAAGTACAACGGGGTTTGGTTCTTTAGAGCAAGGTCCAAGTCAGCGTAGTTTAGAAGATGTTAAGCAGTACGATGTAGTTACTAATGTAAATGTAGGGCAGCTATTACCAAAAAAATGGGGTATTCAGGTGCCATTTAATTATGGGCAAAGTGAAGAACTTATTACACCAAAATACGATCAATTTTATAAGGATTTAACTTTAGATTCTAGATTAGATGCAGCCAATGATAATGCAGAAAGGGAAAAAATAAAACAACAGTCTGAAGATTACACAAAACGCCAAAGCATCAATTTTATAGGTGTTAGAAAAACAAGAACAACAGATAAAACACCACGCTTTTACGATGTTGAAAACGTTACCTTAAACTATTCTTATAACAAAGTACAACATAGAGATTTTGAAATTGAAAACTCAGTAAACAAAACACTTCGTGTTGGCGCTAATTATGCACATAATTTCAATCAAGTTACTGTTGAGCCATTCAAGAAAAACGATTCACTTTTTACAGGGAAATATTGGAAATTATTAAAAGATTTTAATTTCAATTTACTACCAACAAGCTTTACGGTTAACACAGATGTTAATCGACAATTCAATAGACAAAAGTTTAGAGAAATAGACTTAACAGGAAATAATATAGCTATAGAAGAATTATTTAGAAGAAATTATACTTTCGATTTTCAATATGGACTTAATTACAATCTAACAAAATCGTTACAATTCAATTTCACTGCAGCAAATAATAACATTGTTAGAAACTATTTTAAAGACAACGATTTAATAGCAGGAGAGCAAGATAGTGAACTTGATGTTTGGGATGGGTTGTTAGATGTTGGAGATCCTAACAGACAAAGTCAAAATTTAGGAGTTACTTATCAATTACCAATAAATAAAATTCCAACCTTTAGTTTTATAGATGCTACGTACCAATATACAGGTAGTTTTTTATGGCAAAAAGGTTCAGATTTGTATGGAAATTTAGAGTTAGACGGACAAACTTACGATTTAGGAAATTCTATTCAGAATTCAAACGTTCATAATATTAACGCGTCGTTAGATATGAATCGTTTGTATAAATATATTGGTTTAGTAAAAAAACCTATTAGAACGGTTAGAAGTAGAACAACGTCTAGAGGAGGGCCTCCAGGACCAGAACAAAAGAAAAGAACAGTACCAAAAGCTAAAAACCAATCGGTTACTAAATTACTAAATGCAGGTGTAGATATTTTAACCACTATTAAAAGAATTCAAGTTAATTATTCTGAAAATAGCGGAACGTTTTTACCTGGTTATACGCAAACGCCTGGATTTATTGGAACATTAAAACCAACTACTGGTTTTACATTTGGTAGCCAGAGTGATATTAGATATTTAGCGGCAAGAAGAGGTTGGTTAACTTTATTTCCAGAATTCAATCAGCAGTTTTCAACCACTAACACAAAACAATTAGATATATCTGCAAGTTTAGAGCCTGTAAAAGACTTAAAAATAGATATTGTTGGTAACAGAGCCTATTACGAAAATTATACTGAGAATTACAGAGTAGAAAATGGGATTTACAACTCGTTAACACCAAATACTTTTGGAAACTTTAATATATCAACCATTTTAATAAAAACAGCATTTAGTAAAAGTGATGAAAATATTAGTGAGGCTTTTAACGATTTTAGAGATAACCGATTAAAAATTGCTAATAGACTAGCTGAAGATTTCTATGGTAATACAACTTTTGCTAGAGATGCAGAAGGTTATCCACTAGGCTTTGGTAAAAACAATCAAAAGGTGTTATTGCCAGCGTTTTTAGCAGCTTACTCTGGGCAAGATGCTAATAAAATTAGAACGAGTGCGTTTAGAGATGTACCAATACCAAACTGGGATTTAAAGTACACCGGCTTCATGAAATTCAATTGGTTTAAAAAGCGTTTCAAACGTTTTTCATTAACACATGGGTATCGCTCTACTTACACAATTAATCAATTTACAACGAATTTAAATCTCAATACAGACGAAAGCGTTAATGAACAACCAATTCCAGAAACTCCCTATGCTAGCCAGCCGCAAGAAGCTTTAGACCAATCTGGTAATTATAAAAACGGACGTTTATTTAGCAATATCAATTTGTCAGAAATGTTTAGTCCGTTAGTAAGGTTAGACTTTGAAATGAAAAATTCGGTTAAAATTCTAGCTGAAATTAGAAAAGATAGATTACTATCATTAAGTTTCGATAATAACTTATTAACCGAAGTTTTAGGAAATGAATATATAATAGGGTTAGGTTACAGAATTAAAGATTTACGTATTCGCTCAAAACTCGCAGGGCCTCAAAAACGTATTGTGAGCGATTTAAATATGAAGGCTGATATATCTGTAAGGGATAATAAAACCATTATTAGATATTTAGATTTAGAGAACAATCAAATTACCTCTGGTCAAACAATTTGGGGCTTAAAATATTCAGCAGATTATGCTTTTAGTAAAAACCTAACAGGTATATTTTATTTTGATTATACGTTTTCAGAATATGCAATTTCTACAGCTTTCCCTCAAACAACGATAAGGTCTGGTCTTACTTTAAGGTATAATTTTGGAAACTAATCTAAATACAAGACAAAAGCCAATACCTTATCTAAAGTCACCTTGAGCGCAGTCGAAAGGTCTTAAAAACAATTATTAGTTAAGGGTTTGAATTTAAACTTTGAATAAATACATTTGCTGAATAAATAAATATTAAATTAAGAATATGAATATTCCATCAGATTTAAAATATACCAAAGATCACGAGTGGGTTAAGATAGAAGAAGATGTGGCAACCATAGGTATTACAGATTTTGCACAAGGTGAGTTAGGAGATATTGTTTATGTTGAGGTTGAAACATTAGATGAAACATTAGAAGCCGAAGAAATTTTTGGAACGGTTGAAGCTGTTAAAACAGTATCAGATTTATTTTTACCATTATCTGGTGAAATTATTGAGTTTAATGAATCGCTTGAAGATGAGCCAGAAAAAGTAAATACAGATCCTTACGGAGATGGTTGGATGATAAAAGTTAAGTGTTCAGACCTCTCACAAGTAGATGGCTTAATGTCTGCCGATGATTATAAAACACTTATAGGTGCTTAAAAAATTTGCACTAATAATCACGTTAATATATTCAATAGCTTTAGCTACTGTTAGTTTAATTACTATTAATGATTTGCCTAACATAGGTGTTTCATTTGGCGATAAATTATTTCATTTTTTTGCCTACGCCTTGTTAGTATTTTTGTGGTTTAGTGCCTTTGTAAATTCTTTTAAATTTAAAAAAAAACGAGCTATTTATTTTGCAATTATACTCTCTGTATTATTTGGTATAATTATTGAGGTATTACAAGATACAATGACAGTTTCAAGAGCCTTAGATATTTACGATGTTGTGGCAAATACCCTTGGGGCGTTATTGACATCATTAGCATTGTGGTTTAAAAACAGATTACACGTTAAAAAATCTTAATCACTTGCTTTTTTGATAAATAAATAGTTATTTTAGCAATCTTGATAAACGAATAAATTATGGAACCTAAAAAAAATCCTAAAGCAAATGTAGGGCGTAACAGCTCACTATACTTCGCTATTGGTCTAGCATTAATGTTATTTTTAACAAACTATGCTATCAATTACAAAACTTATGACAAATCTGATATTGATATCGGGCAATTAAATCTTGATGAAGAATTAGAAGAAGAAATTCCAATCACAGAACAAATTCAAACACCTCCACCACCTCCACCACCACCTGCTGCGCCAGAAGTGATAGAAATTGTTGAGGATGAAGAAGAAGTAGAAGAAACAGTTATTGAGTCTACAGAAGTTGATCAAGAAACAGAAATTGTTGAAGTTGAAGAGGTAGAAGTAGAAGAAGTAGAAGAAGATATTGATGTACCTTTCTCAGTAATTGAAAACGTTCCAGTTTTTCCAGGATGTGAAAGCGGAAACAATGCTGCAAAAAGAGACTGTATGTCTAAAAAAATATCACAATTTGTGAATAAAAAATTTAATACAGATTTAGCCAGTGATTTAGGATTATCTGGTAGACAACGTATTAATGTGATATTTAAAATCGATAAAACAGGAAATATAACAGGTATTCGTGCTAGAGCACCACACCCAGGTTTAGAAAAAGAAGCTGCTAGAGTTATTGGTTTATTGCCAAAAATGAAGCCAGGGAAACAACGTGGTAAACCGGTAAACGTTCCATATTCTTTACCTATAATTTTCCAAGTTCAAGATTAAACTTAGTTAAGTTTAAATAATATAAAATCCCGTTACAGTTTTGTAACGGGATTTCTTTTTTTGGTATGCTTATTGTGACTTTATCATAATATTAACATTTTAACTATAATAATTATGAGTAATCTTAAGAAAACTCACGAACCCATTCGGCAAAATGGGGAAATCGTGAAAAAATCACAAAAGCATGATGCAAATTTACAAAAAAACTCAACCTTTTACTTTCAAATAGGGTTGATTGTTTGTTTACTGGCAACCTTTGGTTTGCTTGAAATGAAGTTTGAAACTACTATTCATGAATATGGCGACTTACCTCCATTGGAAGAACCTACTTATATAGATATTCCAATTGTTATAACAGAAGTACCTGAATTAATTGAGCCTGTCGTACAAAAGAAGAGTAAACAACCTGATAGCTATAAACAGGTTTCTAATGAGACTGATTTGAATCCAGTTATTGATACACCAGTTAAACCAATAATAAAGAACCCAGTTCTTGACCCAGATGCTATTCCTGATTTACCAGAAAAACCAGTAGAGCCTGAGAATGTTCCTTTTTTTGCAATACAAAACGCACCAATTTATCCAGGTTGTGAAAAGGCAAAAAACAACAATGAAAGAAAAAAGTGTATGTCTGAAAAAATCACCAAACTTGTTCAACGAAAGTTCAATGGTAGTGATATCGCTGTAGATTATGGTTTAACAGGTAAGCAAAAAATTGATGTAGAATTTACCATAGATAAAACAGGGCATGTAACCAATATTAAAACACGATCGCCTCATCCTAAATTAGATAAAGAAGCGGTTAGAGTTATTAATTTTATCCCGGAAATGACACCAGGTAAACAACGCGATAAAAATGTTGGGGTTATTTATAACTTACCTATCATTTTTCAAGTACAATAAACAAGTCTTACAATATTAATTTTTAAAACCGTTATCATTATAATGATAGCGGTTTTTTAATGAGGTATTATTAAAAATATAGTATCTTTCACTCTTAAAATAATTCTTAATAAAAAAATGAAGCAATTCATTGTTCTACTTCTACTTTTAGTTCAATTTAATACGTATTCACAAGATAGATTTTTAACTGAAAAACCACCTGTTTTTCCTAATTGTGAAAATATTGATATTAATGCTGTGCAAAATTGTTTTGATAAGAATGTGTTCGGACACATTTATGATAATTTCAAGGTGCCAGAGCAAGTAATAAAAGAAAATTATAAAGGAGAAGTTGCTGTACTTTTTGAGGTAGATACTACAGGTTATTTTAAAGTTATTTATTCTGATGCAATATATAGTGAGTTAAAGGATGAGGCTAAAAGAGTATTTTCAACCTTTCCTAAAATAAAACCAGCCACTTATAATGGTAGAAAAACTTTCAAGCAGTATTCAATAAATATTAAAATCCCACTAGTTGATCAAAATGTTGAAACTAAGGAAAGTCAAAAAACAAACGGAATCTCTAAGCTTGAAGAAGCAGCAAAAAGCGAATTTGATAGTGTAAATTCTAGTTTAACAGTATTTGAAAACAAGGCTTATAATAGTCAGTTAAACATTCAATTTACACATAGTGATTATTCGAGATTTGATAGAAATATGAATCTTATTGGAACTAATAGTCATACGGCTTCAAAACCATTTGTTTATGAGGAAGTCTCAAAATTCTATGATTTTAATGCTGAAAAAGAAAAATTAAAAAGAGAAACCGATACTTGGGCAGGAAGAAAATTATGGAATGAGCATTTGGTAGAATTGCAGAGTAAAGATTATTGGTTTACTATAGATCCTATTTTTGATTTACAAGTTGGGAAAGATACTGATGCCGATTTTAACTCCACTTACAACAATACCAGAGGGTTTTTGGTTCAAGGAGGATTAGGAAAAAAATTAAATTTTTATGCTTCAGTTTTTGAAAGCCAAGGTCGTTTTGCTCAATACGTAAATGAGTACTCCGAAACTTTAAAAGCCTTTGGTCCAGATCCAGCAATTATTCCGGGTCGTGGCATAGCAAAACGATTTAAATCAGATTCTTATGACTATCCAGTTGCAGAGGCATACTTATCTTTTGCACCAGCTAAATTTATTAATATTCAGTTTGGTCATGGAAAAAACTTTATAGGAGACGGTTATCGTTCATTGCTTTTAAGTGATGTGGCGAGTCCGCATCCCTTTTTAAAATTGAACACAAAATTTTGGAAAATAAAATATACAAATACTTGGTTGTGGTTAAAAGATGTGCGTCCAGAAGTTACAGAAGACGGAGCGTTTTTAACCAAATATATGGCAAACCATTATTTAAGTTGGAATGTATCAAAACGATTTAATTTAGGATTGTTTGAATCTGTAATTTGGACGAACGCTAACGACCGTGGATTTGATGTTAACTATTTAAATCCAATTATTTTTTATCGAGCTATTGAATTTGAAACAGGACAAGATGCTGGAAATGCAATTTTAGGGGCTTCAGCAAAATACAAATGGAGCGATAATGTGAATGTGTATAGTCAATTTGTTTTAGATGAATTTTCTTTAAATGATATAAAAGGCGGTAATAAAAGTTGGAAAAACAAGTTTGGTTATCAATTGGGAGTAAAATATTTCAATGCTTTTAAGGTTGATAATTTATTGCTTCAGTTTGAATACAACAGAATTCGCCCATATACGTATTCGCATAATACCATAGCAACAAATTATGGGCACAATAATCAATCTATGGCGCATTTATGGGGCGCTAATCTTAGTGAAGCTATTTTAATTGGGCGTTATCGTTATAAACGTTGGTTTGCTGATGCAAAATTAATTTTTGGTACACGTGGATTGGATTTTAACGATGGAACCGATAATTTTAGTTACGGTGCAGACGTCTACAGAAACTACAACGACAGACCTTTTGATACAGGTGTTGAAGTTGGTCAAGGTATAAAAACAAAAGTTTTTAATGGTAATTTACAAGCAGGTTATTTGATAAATCCAGCTTCTAACTTAAAGTTGTTCACAGATATTACAGTTAGAAATTTTAACCCAGACGCAACAACTACAACAACATTTAAAACTAATACGGTTTGGTTTAATTTTGGTTTAAGAACCGATTTATTTAATTGGTATTTTGATTTTTAATGAAACTCTATTTAGAAAAGCTAAAAGCGTATTCAAAATAGTTAGTTGAATTAATCCCGATGAATATCGGGATCTTTTTTGTCATACTGAACTTGTTTCAGTGTTTCATTACTTTTTCAAGCTATTATAATAAATACGTCGTATTCTTTCGCCGTTAATAAAGCCTTTTCCGTAACCTAAGTCATCAAGTTTTTTTGTGATACTTTCGTTATTGGCAACTTCTTCTTCAGTTTTACCATTTTCGATTTCGGTTAGAACAATAGTTTTTAAGGTTTCTAACATTTTTAAATACGATTTATATTCTGTTTTGTTAGATATTTTTCCGTGCCCGGGAATTATTTTAGTGTCATCATCAATAACCATTAATCCAGATTTTATGGCATTAATATAACCGTCAACACTTCCACCAGAATTTAAATCAATATAAGGATATCCTCCATTAAAATAAGTGTCGCCGGTATGTAGCACATTGCTTTCTGTAAAGTATAATAGAGCATCACCATCTGTATGCGCATTTTCAACATGAAAAACAGCAACATCTTCACCGTTTATGGTTACATGTAATTTGTCATTAAATGTAATAACAGGTAAAGCAATTTTTGGTCTTTCAGCTTCAAGGCGCTTTTTTACATTATCATGCGCTATTATGGTAGAGCCAAGTTTTCCAAAGTTTTCATTACCGCCTGTATGGTCGCCATGGTGATGAGTGTTCATTACAATTTTAACCGGTTTGTCGCTTAATAATTTAATAGCTTCTAGAATTTTAGGAGTTAAAGGAGCAAATTGATTGTCGATAACTAAAACACCATCATTACCAGTAGAAACACCAATATTACCGCCACTTCCGACTAACATATAAACGTTATCTGAAAGTTTTACGGTTTCAATAATAACATCATCAAAATTTCGTTGTGCATAATTAGAAAATGTTATTGAAATAAAGAAAATAAAAGTTAAACATTTTAATGTCTTCATAAGTATCTAATATTAAAACATTTATAAAGATATTAAAAATACAGATAGCATTGCTCAAAATGGTTTTATGGTGTATCTTTGCACTCGCATTATTAAAAGCGATTAAGAAAACAATATATTGAGTAACTCAAAATCTTCATTAACAACTCCTTCTGTAATTTCAGATTTTAAAGAAATCACCAAAATGCGATTAGCATTAAGTGTTGTGTTTTCTTCTATTGCTGGTTATTTATTAGGTGTAGACACCGTTGATTTTAAAACGTTAATCTTACTGGCTTTTGGCGGATATTTTATGGTAGGAGCTTCCAATGCTTTTAATCAAATTATAGAAAAAGACTTAGATGCATTAATGAGTCGTACCAAAAATAGGCCTGTTCCTTCAGGACGAATGTCTGTTACAACTGCTTTTATAATAGCTTCTGTTTTTACATTATTAGGTATAATAATATTGTACACCATTAACAAGCAAACAGCTATGTTTGGTGCTATTTCTATCTTTTTATATGCGTGCGTTTACACACCATTAAAAACAAAAACACCATTGGCTGTTTTTGTGGGTGCTATTCCAGGAGCAATCCCATTTATGTTAGGTTGGGTAGCAGCAACAGACAATTTTGGTATTGAACCAGGAACTTTATTTGCGTTACAATTTTTTTGGCAATTTCCTCACTTTTGGGCTATTGGTTGGTTTTTATTTAACGATTATGAAAAAGCAGGATTTTTTATGTTACCAACAGGAAAACAAGATAAAGGAACTGCAGTACAAACCATAATGTACTCTATTTGGACGATGCTGGTGTCTATTATTCCTGTTTTTGGGTTTACAGGACGATTGGAATTGTCAATAATTGCTGCGATAATTGTTTTTGCTTTAGGTTTGTGGATGTTGTATTATGCCATACGATTATTTAAATTAATGACTGAAAAAGCAGCTAGACAATTAATGCTGGTAAGTGTATCGTATATTACATTAGTACAAATTGTTTACGTTATAGATAAATTTTTAAGATAACCATGGATTTAACTCAAGGTACTCAAGAAGAAAAAAATAGTAGAGCAAAAAAGATGATGCTTTGGTTTGGCATTATTTCACTTATTATGTCGTTTGCAGGATGGACAAGTGCTTTTGTGGTAAGTAGCTCCAGGCCAGATTGGTTAAAAGATTTTGTATTACCAAATGCTTTTATAATAAGTACAGTAGTTATTGTATTAAGTAGTGTATCATTTATTTTAGCAAAACAAGCATTAAAAAAAGGAAATAATAAAGCAACATCACTTTGGTTATTCATAACACTTATTTTAGGCGTTGTTTTTATTTTAAATCAATTTTCAGGCTTTCAACAAATCATAGATTTAGGCTATAATTTTACGGGTCCAACTAGTAATGTAACCATGTCTTACATTTATTTAATAGCTGTTGTGCATATTTTGCACGTAGTTGTTGGGTTAATTTGTTTATTGGTCGTAATTTATAATCATTTTAAACAAAAATATAATGCCACTAAAATGCTTGGTTTCGAACTGGCGGCAACTTTCTGGCACTTTATTGATATACTGTGGGTATATCTCTTTTTGTTTTTATATTTTGTAAGATGATTTTTGTAGAATTTATAAGAGCTTATCAAACATCAAAACACACTTTTTTTTAAAGTCCCTATAATTTAGGGTTTGATATTTCATTAGATAAATAATTTGATTATTTTTGTCCCACTTTTAAATAACAACCATTATATATGAGTACTACAGTTGTAAACACTGGAACAGAAGGAAAAACTTGGGGAGGTGGTAACCAACCACTAAAAGCAAGTTACGGTAAAATGATGATGTGGTTTTTCATCGTTTCAGATGCTTTAACATTTTCTGGGTTTTTAGCAGCCTACGGATTTTCAAGATTTAAGTTTATAGATTCATGGCCAATTGCCGATGAGGTATTTACACACGTACCGTTTTTACACGGTCAAGAGCTACCAATGATTTATGTGGCTTTTATGACGTTTATACTTATTATGTCGTCTGTAACTATGGTACTTGCGGTTGATGCAGGTCATCATTTAAATAAAGCTAAAGTTACACTTTACATGTTTTTAACCATTATAGGTGGTTTAATATTCGTTGGTTCTCAAGCTTGGGAGTGGGCAACATTTATAAAAGGTGATTATGGTGCTATTCAAACAAAAGGTGGAAACATTTTACAATTTGTTGATACGGATGGACATAGAGTAGCTTTAAGAGATTTTGTTACAGCAGGCGAAAAAGACAGAACTGCGCATGAGCGTAAAAACGGTTTATGGTTTGTAAGCGAAGGAACACTTCCAACATATACTGTTGATGAGGTTATACACGGTTTAGAATCTCATGAAAATGTTTTAGTTAGAACCCAAATTTTAAATGAAGAGGGTCAAAAAACAGTTTTGTCTAGAGCAGAATCTCTAAGACAAATAAAAGAAAATGGAAAAGCGGTTGTAGAAGGTGCTAACTTACATGTTAATGAATATGGTTCTCCTTTGTTTGCAGATTTCTTTTTCTTTATAACAGGTTTCCACGGGTTTCACGTATTTTCTGGAGTAGTTATAAATATTATCATTTTCTTTAATGTGATTTTAGGAACTTACGAAAGACGCAAAAACTACGAAATGGTTGAAAAAGTTGGTTTATACTGGCACTTTGTAGATTTAGTTTGGGTATTTGTATTTACATTCTTCTACCTAGTTTAATTTTTATAATAACAAAAAATGGCAGACGCACATAAATTAGAAATATTTAGAGGTTTAATTAAATTTAAATCAAACACTCAAAAAATTTGGGGAGTTTTAATTTTCTTAACTATAGTAACAGCGATTGAAGTTGTATTAGGTATATATAAACCAGAATCTTTAATGGCTAATTTTTTAGGCATGAAAATTTTAAACTGGATTTTCATAATCTTAACTATTGTAAAAGCTTATTACATTACTTGGGATTTTATGCACATGAGAGATGAAGTTAAAGCATTAAGACGTATGGTGGTTTGGACTGCTATCTTCTTAATTCTATATTTAATATTCATTTTATTACAAGAAGGAGGATATATAGAAAGTGTTTATTCTTCAGGATTTATAAAAAGAGATTTTTAACTAATTTATTTAGTTAAATAAGAGTTATAAAGGCGGTTTTTAAACCGCCTTTTTTTATTTTTGCACTATGGTTATTTCACAATAAAAGCGCCATAATTTTATGAATTATAAAAAAGTAAGTAGATATGTAGTTTTAGGAATTTTATTCTTTCTTCCTGTTACATTTTTATTGTTTTTATATCCGGCAACCCATAATTATACACCACTTGATATTGTTAATGAATCGGTTATAGATTTAGATAAGTTCACTTCTAATACAGATGATAAGATCATTTTAAAAGATCACATTACAGTATTAGGTTTTTTAGGTAACAATCCAATTGAAAACACTATTGCAGCTTCTAATTTAAAAGAATTAGTCTATGATAAATTTAAAGGGTTTAAACGTTTTCAAATTGTAGTTTTAATGCCAATAGGAACAGAATCTGAAACTGAAAAACTTAAAACAGAAATAAGTTCTTACGAAGATTTAAGGTTTTGGCATTTTGTGTTTGGTGAACCAAAAGATATACAACGTGTGTTTTATAGTTTAAAAAGTAAAACAAACTTAAAAGAAGATTTATCAACAAATTATGTGTTTGTAGTAGATAAAGACTTAAATCAGCGTGGACGTATAGATGATAGAACAGATAAGGACATTGAAAAAAACAAACCAAAAATAGGTTTAGAAGCTTACGATTGTATTGAAGTATCTGAAATAAAAAATAAAATGAGTGATGACCTACGAATTTTATTTACAGAATACAGGCAAAAACGAAAGGGAGAGTTTAATTCTGATACTAGAAGAGCTAACGATTTAAATAATCAAGATGAAGAAAACTAATTATTCATATATAGGTATAGCATTTATTGTTCTTGTTTTTGGAATCATTTTTATTCCTAAAATTGTAGATAGAATATCTAACGATGATGTTATAAGAAATGAAAGCAGAAGCGATTTTGCAGACGATAAAAAAAATAAGAAATCAGATTTAGCTTTTATTGAAATTAATGGAGAGCCTAAAAAGGTGCCTGCATTTTCGTTTACAAACCAAGATAGAAAAACCATAACCAATAAAGATTATGAAGGTAAGGTGTATGTTATAGAATTCTTTTTTACAACATGCCCAACTATTTGCCCGCGAATGAATGCAAACCTTATTCAAATTCAAAATACATTTAAAGATTTTGAGAATTTTGGAGTGGCATCTTTTACCATAAATCCAGATTATGACACACCAGAAATTCTTAAAGCATATGCAGAACAATATGGTGTTACTAATCCTAACTGGCATTTAATGACAGGAGATAAAGCCACTATTTATAAATTATCAAATGAAGGTTTTAATTTATATACCGCCGAAGAAGATGATGTTGCAGGTGGTTTTGAACATTCAGGTAATTTCGCTTTAGTTGATAAGAATGGATTCATACGTTCTAGAAAAGATGATTTTGGAAATCCTATTATATATTACAGAGGAATCGTTTCAGAAGCAGAAAAAGTTGATGAAGATGGAACACCAGAAGAAATAAGCGCATTAAAAGAAGATATTAAAAAATTGCTTAATGAGTAAATCAGAACAAATTTTAGACGATAAAAAATACAATAAATTAATAGTAGTATTATCAATTGCTATACCCGTTGTGGTTGCAATTTTATTTGGAGTTAAGTTAGATGTTGACCTTCCTATTTTTTTGCCACCTATTTATGCTTCAATAAATGCAATAACTGCATTGGTTTTAATTTTGGCTGTTATTCAAATTAAAAAAGGAAATAGAAAAGCTCATGAAAAGCTCATGAAGTTTGCCATTGTATTATCTGTATTGTTTTTGGTAATGTACGTTTTGTATCATATGACAAGCGATTCTACTAAGTTTGGAGGAGAAGGGTTTGTTAAGTACATGTACTATTTTATATTATTAACCCATATTTTATTGTCAATTGTAGTTATTCCATTTGTATTAATAACATATGTAAGAGCTATAACTAATAATATATCAAAGCATAAAAAAATAGCTAAAATTACATTTCCGTTATGGCTTTATGTTGCGGTAACTGGTGTAATTGTTTATATCATGATATCACCCTATTATGTTTAAATTTAATTGTTATTCTTAGCCTAAGCCTAAGAATCTTTTAATATGAAAAATAAAATCATCATTTTTCTATTTACTGTTCTCTTTTTTTTAGAGACTAATGCACAATGTGCTATGTGTCGTGCTGTTTTAGAAAGTGAAGAAGGACAAACTGCTGCAGAAGGAATAAATGATGGTATTGTATATTTAATGGCAATACCATACATTCTTGTTGCTGGTCTTGGCTATTTTATATATAGAAAGTACAATACGTTAAAAAAGTAACAAAATTTTTTTTTATCGTTTTTTGTAACATTTCTTTACGTTGTAAGTCTAATTGTAAAGCTCTTGTAGTTTCACTAATCAATCAAAGTAATGCTAAAGATAAATCAACTACACAAATCCTATCCTATAGGAGACTCCAGTTTACATGTTTTAAAAGGAATTGACCTTAATGTTGAAGAAGGCGAAATGGTTGCTATCATGGGATCTTCGGGTTCTGGAAAATCCACGTTATTAAACATTATAGGTATGTTAGATGAAGCAGATTCAGGAGAATATATATTAGATGGTTTACCTATTAAAGATCTTACAGAAAAAAAAGCAGCGGTTTACAGAAATAAATTTTTAGGATTTATTTTTCAATCCTTTAATCTGATAAATTATAAAAATGCTCTTGAAAATGTAGCTTTACCTTTATATTATCAAGGCATGAAGCGTAAAGAGCGACAGGAAAAAGCACTTTTCCACCTTGAAAAGGTAGGATTAGCAGATTGGGCGCATCACTTACCAAAAGAACTTTCTGGTGGTCAAAACCAACGTGTTGCTATTGCCAGAGCTTTAGCTGCAAACCCCAAATTACTCTTAGCTGATGAACCAACGGGAGCATTAGATACAACTACATCTTACGAAATTATGGCATTCATTCAGCAATTGAATGATGAAGGAAAAACTATTTTGATGGTAACTCACGAGGAAGATATTGCTAATATGTGTAAACGTATTGTAAGACTTCGAGATGGAGTTATTATGGAAGACAAAAAAGTAAATCAAGTAAGAGCAGAACAATATGTTTGATTTAGATACTTGGCGTGAAATAATACAAAGTATGAATAAAAACAGAACCAGATCCATACTTTCTGGTTTTACTGTGGCATTTGCCATAATGCTTTTCACCATACTTATTGGTATTGCCAATGGTCTTGAAAACACATTTAAAGATGCTTTTGTTGATGATGCTAATAACGGAGTGTTTGTACGTGTGGGTAGAACAACAAAAGCTCATAAAGGATTACAGGCAGGAAGACGTATTCAATTAAAAAATGAAGATATTGATTTTATAAAAGACGAATTTGATGATAAAGTACAATATATAACTGCAAGATTGTACAGAAACGTTAATGCATCTTTTAGAGGCGAAAAAAACAGTTATAGTTTAAGAGCTGTTCACCCAGACCACCAATATCTTGAAAAAACAAAAATAAAAGAAGGACGATATATTAATCAAAACGACTTAAAAAACAACACGAAAGTAGTTGTTATAGGAAGATTGGTTGAAGAAGACTTATTTAAAAAAACAACAGCTATTGGTAAGTATATAAATTTAAGTGGCGTGCAATATAAAGTTGTTGGTACTTTCACCGATGATGGAGGCGATAATGAAGAACGCTTAATGTATATGCCAATTTCTACAGCACAACAAATTTACGGCAATAACGATTATATCGATCAAATAAATCTCACCTATAATCCCAAACTCAAATTAAACCAAGCCATAGCTTTTGGTTTTGATTTAGAAAAAGACCTTAAGAAAAAATTTGACGTTGCTCCAAGCGATCAAAGAGCTATAAGAGTTTTTAATATGGCACAACAAACAAAAGGAGTAAATCAATTTACCACTGTTTTAAGTGTTATAATTTTTATTATTGGTCTAGGAACTCTTATTGCTGGTATTGTGGGTATTAGTAACATTATGATATTTATTGTAAAGGAACGAACTAAAGAAATAGGTATTCGTAAAGCCTTAGGTGCCGCACCAAAGTCTATTGTTTCTATCATTTTAATTGAATCTATTGTTATTACAGCTATAGCTGGATATTTAGGCTTGTTAATTGGTGTTGGTATATTAAAATGGGCAGAACCAGTTCTAGTAGATTATTTTATAAAAGACCCAGGTGTAAGTACATCAATAGTGGTTGTAGCCACAATTATATTAGTTGCAGCTGGTGCATTGGCAGGATATTTACCTGCAAAAAAAGCATCTAAAATTAAACCTATAGTAGCCTTAAGAAACGATTAATTATGTTTAGATTTTTATTCGATAGAGATACATGGCAAGAGGTTTACGAAAGTATAACCAAAAACAAGCTACGTACTATTATTACAATGATAGGTGTTTGGTGGGGAATATTACTTCTAATAGGGTTGTTAGGTGCAGCTAGAGGTATGGAAAACTCTTTTAACAGGGCTTTTGGAGATTTTGCTACTAATAGTGTTTTTATTTGGGGGCAAAATACCAGCAAGCCATTTAAGGGCTTTCAAGAAGGAAAAGCAGTAACACTTAAATTAACTGATACCAGAAAAATAGAATCTGCAGTAGAAGGTATAGAGTTTGTAGTTCCTAGAAATCAAAGTTCTGGTTTTGTGGTTAATGGTGAATTATCAGGAACGTTTAATGTAGCTGGAGATTTACCATTGCTGGATGTGGTTCAGAAAAAAGATTTATTAAAAGGTCGTTTTATAAATCAAAATGATATTGATAGTAAGCGTAAAGTAGCTGTTATTTCAGAAGACATATATAAGCAAATATTTAAAAAAGATGTTGAGCCAATAGGTAGGCTTATTAAAATAAACAGTCTTAATTTTACAGTTATAGGTGTTTTTGAAGTCAGTAATTTTGGAGGTCCACAGTCAGATATTCACATTCCTTTTGACACATTTCAACAAGTATATAATCAAGGCGATAGAATTGGATGGATGATGATAACCGGAAAGCCAGAATATAACATTAAACAAATTGAAGAAGATGCTAAATTATTATTAAAGAATTTAAATAAAATTCACCCAGATGATAATCGAGCACTTGGTAGTTATAATTTAGGTGCCGATTTTAAAAAAATAACAGGCTTTTTAACTGGTATGCAATTTTTAACATGGTTTGTTGGAATTGCTACATTAATCGCAGGCATTTTTGCCATTGGCAATATATTACTAATTACAGTAAAAGAACGTACTAAAGAAATAGGTGTGCGACGAGCATTAGGTGCTACACCTTTTGAAATTAAAAGACAAATTGTAGTAGAAGCTGTGTTTTTAACTTTAGTTGCAGGTATTTTTGGTATAATAACCGGAGGCTGGATTTTAATAGCATTAGATTCTGCTTATGGTCAAGGCGATGATGCTACATTAGTTAATTCATCAGTGTCTTTACTTGTAGTATTTATTGCCTTATTAATTTTAGTAGCATTAGGCACATTAATTGGTTTAATACCGGCATTTAAAGCAACAAGTGTTAAACCTATTGAAGCATTAAGAGAAGAATAAACAATCAAAAAATAGAAATGAATAAAACAGTAAAAATTATTTTAGGTATAGTTGTTTTAATACTTTTAGTATTCGTATTAAAGTACTTTAAAGATGCAAATTCAAAAGAGATCGAAGACTTTAAAGTTGAAGAGCCTTTTTATACATCTATTAATACAAAAGCTGTAGCTACAGGTAAATTAAATCCAGAGGAGGAGATTGAGTTAAAACCTCAAATCTCTGGAATAGTTGATAAAATACTAGTAGAAGAAGGTGATTTGGTTAGAAAAGGTGATTTAATTGCAAAGATTAGAGTAGTGCCTAACGAACAGAGCTTAGTAAGCGCAAGCAGTAGAATATCTTCAGCAAAACTATCTTTTGATAATGCCAAGGTGCTTTACGATAGAAATAAAAAACTTTTTGATAAAGGTGTAATTTCAATCCAAGATTTTGAAAATAGTGAGCTTTCATATAATCAAGCTAGAGAAACGCTAAATCAAGCGCAAAACGATTATCAAATTATAAAACGTGGTTCTATTTCAGGAGGAAGTTCTGCAAACACAAACATAATTGCACAAATCTCTGGAACTATTTTAGAAATCCCAGTTCGTGAAGGCGATCAGGTTATTCAAAGTAACAACTTTAACGCAGGAACTACTATTGCTACTATTGCAGATATGAGTTTAATGATTTTTGAAGGAAAAGTAGATGAGGCTGAAGTAGGTAAAATTCAAGAAGGTAAAGATATTAAAGTTATTCTAGGAGCTATAGGAGAAAAAGAATTTCCAGCTAAATTAACATTTGTAGCACCAAAGGGGCAAGAAGAAAATGGAGCTGTTCAATTTACAATTAAAGCGAATGTAAAAATAGATTCCATTACTAATATTAGAGCAGGTTATAGTGCTAATGCAGAGATTGAAATAGAAAGTAAAGACAGTGTTTTAGCTATTAAAGAAGCACTGCTTCAATATAATAGAATTACTGAAAAACCTTTTGTTGAGATTAAATTAGAGGATGGGAAATATGAAAAGAAAAATGTAGAATTAGGACTGTCTGATGGAATAAATATTGAAATTACAGAAGGAGTAAAAGAAGGTGATAAAATTAAGGTTTGGAATAAAGTGTCGGAAGAAAAAGATGAAGAAGAAAATGATTAATTTTAAAACACCACTTATGAAAAAAAACTTAATAATATGTTTGCTTTTAGTTGCGGTATCTTCTTTTGGTCAACAAAAAATATGGACATTGCAAGAGTGTGTTAACCATGCTCTAGAAAATAATATCACAATTAAGCAAGGTGAAAACACATTACTTAATAATGAGCAAGATATTATTGCTTCAAAAGGGGCTTTTTTACCCTCAGTTGGCGCAACCGCATCTCACAATTTATCATTAGGTAATAGAGAGTTATTTCCCGGACAATTTGTTGATAGAACCGATAATAGTACAAGTGTCGGTATTGGAGTAAACCAAACTATTTTTGACGGATTTAGGTTAACAAATTTATATAAACAATCCCAATTGAGGTTAGAAACAAATCAGCTTGAATTACAAAGAATTAAAGACGATATTTCTTTAAATGTAGTTAATGCCTATTTAAATGTATTGTTTAATAAAGAAAACTTAGAAACGGCTAATGCACAATATGAATTTAGTAAAAAACAACTAGATCAAGTAAAAGGTTTAGTTGATGCAGGAGCACAACCAAAGGTTAATATTTATGATGCTGAAGCAACTTTAAGTAGAGATGCTCAACAAGTTACTTTAGCAGAAAACAATTATAATTTAGCATTGCTTACCATATCACAATTATTGCAAGTGCCTTACAATGGTTTTAATGTAGAAATTATTGATATTGATACACCCTCAGCTGAACTCTTATACAATAACATAAGTCCTATTTTAAGTTTTGCTATGCAAAACAGAAATGAAATTAAAGTTGCAGAAAAAAATATTGAAAGTGCTGTTTTAAATACAGAAATTTCTAAAAGTGGATTTTATCCTACTATTACTGGTAGCTATGGAATAGGAACAAATGTGTTTTTTACCAATTTAACAGACACTGAGGAATCATTTTTTAATCAGTTTAATCAGCAAAAAGGGCATCGTTTTGGATTAAACCTCAATATTCCCATCTTTTCAAGATTTCAAAATAAAACAGCCGTAGCAAAATCAAAGATTCAGGAAGAAAATAGTAAATTGAATTTAGAACAAGCTAAGTTAAATTTAGAATCGAATATACAGCGTGCATTTACAGATGCACAAGCGGCTTTTAAAGCTTATGAAGCAGCAAAAAAATCGTTAGCATCACAAGAGTTAGCATTTAATAACTCTAAAGAGCGATTTGATATTGGTACAATGACTGCTTTTGATTTGGAACAAGCAAGGGTACAATTAATAAATGCAGAATCTTCCTTAATAAATGCTAAATATGATTTTGTTTTTAAGACAAAAGTTTTAGATTTTTACATGGGAAAATCTTTAACTAATTAATTTGGCTTATATACTTAATATAGAAACCGCAACTACCAATTGTTCAGTATCGGTTTCAAAGGATGGTAAAACAATTTCGTTAAAAGAAGATAACGATAAAAGCTATTCGCACGCAGAAAGATTACATGTTTATATTGATGCTGTTTTAAAAGAAGCTCATATAAATTCAAGTGATTTAGATGCAATAGCGGTGAGTAAAGGTCCAGGATCTTATACCGGTTTGCGTATTGGAGTTTCTGCAGCAAAAGGACTTTGTTTTGCTTTAAATAAGCCTTTGATTTCTATTCCTACTTTAGATGTTTTAGCACATCAAGTTAAAACTGATGGTGGTGTTATTATAGCTATGTTAGATGCTAGACGTATGGAAGTGTATTCTGCTATTTATAATTCAGATTATACGCAGATAAGAGAAACACAAGCCCAAGTTTTAGATGAAAACGCTTTTGCAGAATATTTAGAAAAGGGAAAAGTTTATTTTATAGGTAATGGTGTTGAGAAAACTAAAACGCTCATCAATCATACAAATGCTATTTTTATAGAAGGTAAGTTACCTTCTTCAAACGAGATGAGTCTTTTAGCATACAACAAATATAAAAAAAGCGACACCGAAGATGTCGCTTATTTTGAGCCTTATTATTTAAAAGATTTTGTGGCTTTAAAATCTAAATCTTAGCTTTTTTTCTGAATTTCTACTTGATGTGGATAAGGAATTTCAATACCTGCAGCATCAAGAGCTTCTTTAACATCTTCAGTAATTCCAAAATAAACTGCCCAATAATCGTCGGCAGTACTCCAAGGTCTTACAGCAAAATTTATAGAGCTATCTGCTAATTCCATAACATTTACAGTTGGAGCAGGTTCTTTTAAAACTTTAGGATGAGAGGTTAAAACATTCATTAAAACGTCTTTTGTCTTTTTTATATCAGAATCGTAACCAACACCAAAAACTAAGTCTACTCGTCGTGTACCTTCTGTAGTATAATTAATAATGTTTCCGTTAGATAAAGATCCATTAGGAATAATTATTTCTCTGTTAGATAAACCAGTAAGTTTAGTTGTAAATATTTCAATTTCTTTTACAACACCAATTTCGCCTTGAGCCTCAATTAAATCTCCAATTTTAAAGGGCTTAAAAATCATGATTAGAACACCACCGGCAAAATTACCAAGAGATCCTTGTAAGGCTAAACCAATTGCTAAACCAGCAGCAGCTAATATAGCAGCAAAAGATGTGGTTTCTACACCAACAGTGCCTAAAACAACAACTATTAATACAATTTTTAATACCCAACCCAATAGATTTAATAAAAACTTTTGCAAGCTTTCATCATAATCTCTTTTAGACATTAATTTTTTTGAAGTTTTTAGTAATTTTTTAATAACCCAAGAGCCAATAATCCAGATTAGGATAGCTCCAAGAATTTTTAAACCATAATCTAAACCTAACTGAAGCCATTTTTCAGTATCAATATTTTCTAAATTCATAAATAAGTGTATGTTTTTAATTTGAATTGCAAAATTAAAGCTATTCTTGATTTTTTGGTAGTTTGTTTAAGTAAAAAAACAGTTAAGTTTTTATAAAAAACAACTTATTAAGGCTAGAACTGCAGGAACAGATTGAATATAAAAAAGTTTTATTTGCTTTGTAGAATAAGCGCCGTAAATACCTGCAATAATAACACACAAAAGAAAAAATATTGAGAGTCTAATATCTTTTTCTATGATTGAAAAAATAAGACCAGCAGCTAAAAACCCATTATAAAGACCTTGATTTGCGGCGAGCACTTTGGTGTCTTCAGCAAATTGCTTAGATTTTAAACCAAATGCTTTTATTCCTTTTGGTTTAGTCCAAAAAAACATTTCTAAAATTAAAAAATAGATATGTTCAATAGCAACTAAAGCAATTAAAATTGTAGTTAATAAATTCATTCTTTTAATAGTTTTAATGCTTGACTAACTTCTGAAACGGGAAGCTTACATGCTTTGTTTACACAAACATATATGAATGTTTCATTGGGATTGTATCTGTTTTCTAATAAAGGTAAGTTGTTTTCTGATGTGCTTCCAACAATTAGTTTATTAGGAATATAATTTTTATTTAAATCTGAAATTTTTTGTTTTGCCTCTTTTCCAACAATGGCGACTTCGTAGTAAGGGTTTGTATAGTTTAACATTAAATCGAACCAATTGGAGTAACCAGATGGATACTCTTGCATTTCTGGTTTTACGTTGTTAAGCATTGTCATGGCTGTTTTAGAGAAATGCTCATTATCAAAATAATGGGATAATTTAAATAGATTTTTTGCCATAATAGAATTACTGGCAGGAATTACATTGTCACGATATTCAATACTTCTGGAAACTAAAGCGTCATCATCATTAGAAGTAAAAAAGAACATTTTACTTGTATCATCATAAAAATGATCAAGTGTGTAATTTGATAAATCTCTTGCTGAGGTTAACCATTTTTCATCTAATGAGTTTTCGTAAAGGGCTATAAAGGCATCAATAGTATTAGCGTAATCTTCTAAATAGCCATTAATTGTACTTACACCATTTTTGTAGTTATGATACAAACCACCATCTTCTTTTAATTGATTATTTAAAATGAAGTTAGCATTTTTTTCCGCGGAAGCGAGATAACTATCATCACCAAACACTCGATAAGCATCAACATAGCCTTTAAGCATAATGGCATTCCAGGAGGTTAAGGTTTTATCATCTAATCTTGGTTTTTCTCTTGTGTTACGGGCTTCAAAAAGTTTACTTTTCCAGATACTTATGCGTTCCTCAAATTCTTTTTGACTGATATTGTTTTTCTCGAAGAATTCTTTATCACTTTTGTTTCTGATTAGTACGTAATTATCATGCTCCCAAAAGCCAAAACTATTAACATTGTAGTAATCAGAAAAAAGATCAAAATCTTCTTTTAAAATAGTTTTGAGTTCCTCTTTTGTCCAAACATAAAATGCGCCTTCTTCAAGTTTGCCTTCAGGTGTGTTGCTATCTGCATCAAGTGATGAGTAAAACGCACCATTTTTGGTAGTCATTTCTCGTTGTATATATTCTAATGTTTCGGTAACCACATTTTTGTATAATTCGTTTTTTGTAATCAGATAAGCATCAGCATATAAACTTGCTAATTGCCCATTGTCATAAAGCATTTTTTCAAAGTGCGGAACATGCCACTTAGCATCTACAGAATATCTTGAAAAGCCACCACCAATTTGATCGAAAACACCACCATAAGCCATCTTAGTAAGTGTTAAGTTTACATAGTCTTGTAATTCTTTATTGTTGGTTTGGTAAGCATAACGTAATAAAAAATGGTAGTTGTTTGGCATCATAAATTTTGGAGCACGATTCATGCCTCCAAAATTGTTATCAAATTGTTTGGACCAATTTTCTACAGCATTTTCAACAAATTCTTCTTCAAAAACAGGTTCATCTGTATTAAGTTCTACAACGTCTAAAGCTTTAATGCCTTGTTCTAATTTGTCGGCATATTCATGGAGTTTTTCTGGTTTTTCAGAATAGAGTGTCGAGATTTGCTCTAAAACACTCATCCACTGTTCTTTTTTAAAATAGGTTCCTCCCCAAACAGGTCTGCCATCTGGCAAAGCTACTACATTTAAAGGCCATCCACCATGACCAGTCATGAGTTGTACAGCACTCATATAAACTTGGTCTATATCTGGGCGTTCTTCTCTATCAATTTTTATATTGACGAAATTTTTATTCATGACTTGAGCTACCAAACTATCTTCAAAACTTTCGTGTTCCATAACATGACACCAATGGCAAGCGGCATAACCAACACTAATAAGCATTAATTTGTCTTCAGACTTAGCCGTTTCTAAAGTTTTTTCATTCCAAGCATTCCAGTTTACTGGGTTATGGGCATGCTGAAGTAAATAAGGACTAGTCTCATTGATTAAGGCGTTGGTATATTTATGTTCCATGAGTTTTGAGTTCTGACCTTTACAGCTTATAATTAAAATGATAAGCACAAATAGTTGTAGATGCTTCATAAACCAAAGTTAGCGAAATTTAGGCATAAAAAAAGCGTTCAATTACTGAACGCTTTTTTATAAATTTTAAAACAAACTTATTTTACTTCAAAAGTAAGTTTTAAGTTTACTCTAAATTCTGTTACTTCATCGTCTTTTACAATTGCACTTTGATCTTGAACGTATACAGAACGTATGTTTTTTACGCTTTTAGAAGCTTGTTTTACTGCTTTTTTTGTAGCATCTTCCCAACTTTTATCTGAGTTAGATAAGACTTCGATTACTTTTAATACTGCCATAATGTTTTTTTTAAAAATTAATGAATTATTTGATTTTTCACTTTTGTTTACAATCTTTTAGAAACAAAAGATACAAAAAAGTCACAGTATATAAATTTATCCATTTATAGCTTCTACCATTTCTACCTTACCAGGAAGCATTTGTTTAAGCATATTTTCTATTCCACTTTTAAGCGTATAAGTTGAAGAAGGACAACCGCTACAAGCACCTTGAAGCAGTACGCTTACATTTTTAGTTTCTTCGTTATATGAAATAAACTGAATATTACCACCATCACTAGCTACTGCCGGTTTCACATATTCTTCAAGAATATTTACAATTTCTTTTGAGGTGTCATCTAAATTCTCAAATTGGTTGTCTAATTGCTCAGTAGATTTTTGAAGTGTCGCAGCAGCATTAGGTGAAACCACTTCTTTACCATTTTCAATGTAACTTCTAATAAACTCACGAAGCTCAAGTGTAATGTCTTGCCATTCAGCAATATCGTATTTTGTTATTGATACATAATTTTCGTCAATAAAAATACTTTTCACAAAAGGGAAATGAAATAATTCTGTGGCTAATGGCGAAAGTTTTGCATCATCAATTGATGTAAACTCAAAAAGTGTTGTTACTATTTTTTTATTGGCAACAAACTTCATTACCGCTGGATTTGGAGTGCTTTCAGCATAAACCGTAACGGGTACTTTTTTGGGAGCTGAAGCTTCTTCAACTACAATACCACCGTTATTTAAGTAAGCTTCTATTTGTTCTGCTACTTCATCTTGTACATCGTTCCATTCAACAATATTATAACGCTCAACAGCTACAAAATTACCAGATATATATACCTTTTTTACAAATGGTAAATAGAATAATTGTTGCGCTAATGGCGATGGTTTTGCTTCATCAATATTGTTAAACTCAAAGCTTTGATGTTGAGTTATAAATTGATTAACCTCGAATTTTACAATAGCATTATTTGACGTTTCTTGCACGGAAACCTTGAAAGTGTTCATTTCAACTAATTTTTTGCAAAAATACTAAAAGAAAACTTTACTTATCCATATATTTGAGTTTTGTTGCCCATTTTAATTGGGCTTTTAAGCTAAAGGCGTACATTGTCTTTCTAGTGTAATTTTTTAAGAATCGAGACGTTGTATTAGACTAAACCTACTTGGTAAAAAGTTTATGAAATTAAAAAACATCATAATAATAGCTATTGCATCGCTATTTACCCATATAGCAACTTCGCAAGAAGGTTTGCCAATTTATACCGATTATCTTACCGATAATTATTATTTAATTCACCCATCTATGGCTGGTATTGCTAACTGTTCTAAGGTTAGATTAACTGCTAGACAACAATGGTTTGGGCAAGAGGATGCGCCTAAGTTATTAACCCTAAGTTTAAACGGTAGATTAGGCGATACACCATCAGCTATTGGAGGTATTATGTTTGCTGATGAAAACGGTTATCACTCACAAAAAGGCGCATACTTCACTTATGCTCATCACCTTTTATTTTCCAGAAGTGAATTAGATTTAAATATGCTTTCTTTTGGCTTAAGTGCTGGTTTTATTCAATATCAATTAGATGAAACCACATTTTTGTTTGATGGTCCAGACCCAGCAATTGATGGTATTGTACAAAATGAAACCAACTTTAATATAGATTTTGGGTTTTCTTATCATTATCTTAATTTTTACGCACATGGGACTATAAAAAATGTTCTTAAAAATAATGCGTTAAACACTGATATTGGTACAATTAAAACAGATAATTTAAGACGTTATTTGTTTTCTATAGGAAATGTGTTTAGTAAGTTTGGTAGCACTTGGAGCTATGAGCCTTCTCTGATGTTTCAATATAGAGATGCTACACAAGAAGCCTCAATTGACATAAATGCCAAAGTTTATAAAAAAATGGACTTTGGGAAAGTTTGGGGAGGTTTATCATATAGAAATAGTTTTGATGGAGCTGAATATATAGAAGGTTCAACAATTAATAGTCAAAAACTACAACAACTATCACCTATTTTAGGAATAAATTATAATAATTTTATGTTTGCTTACAATTACACCTATCAAACAAACTCTGTTGTATTTACGAATGGTGGATTTCATCAACTAACATTAGGGTATAACTTTAATTGTAAACGAGAGCGTTTTAAATGTGAATGTCCGGCAGTTAACTAGTATAAAAAAAGAGGCTCGTTTAACGAGCCTCTTTTTTTTATTATTCCCAAGTATATTTCTTCTTTTTTGCCTGTTCTTTAATTGCTTTGGTCATGGCGTTTTCTAAATCATTGGTGGTTTCTTTTTGATGTTTTAAAACATAATCTTTTCGTTTCTCATTTAATACTTTAATTTGTTCTTGAATTGCTTCACGCTCTTCACTTTTTTTAGAAACATAAGCTTTAATTTCTGCTTTAGTTTTTCCTTTTAGTTCGGTTGGCAAAACATCACCTTTTAAGTCTTCAACATCTACTTCTTCTAATTCTAAAGCATCTACTAAATCCCACGTTTCATTTTTATATAAATGAGAACTTTTACTCACCGTTCTTTTAACAGCATTTGCTTTACTGTAAGAGTTTGCATTATTGTCTTGTTCTGCTTGTAAAGCTAATTTCTCTCTTCCTTTTGAGCCATAAATTACGTAGGTTTTATTTAGTTTTTGATTTAGAATTAAAATGTCATCATCATAGGGTGAAACAATATGTACCGTTTTACGGTTTTGATTAATGGCCATATAATCGCCATTGGTTAATTGAGCGCCATCTTTCCAATACGTTGAAATACCTTGATTATAATCACCACAAAAAATGGTGTTGATAGTTATGTCTTTTTCATTAGCATTAGTAGCAACATCTTTATAATCCACTTTTCCTTGAGTAAAGGGTTCATTACCTGCTATGAAAACAAGTTTTAAATCATCAGGGTTTTTACCCCAATTTAATTGATTTAACGAGGTTTGTATAACCTGTCCGCAATATTCCTCACCACCATTTGTAGTTAGTGAGAATAACTCTTTTGAGATTTCATCTAAGTCGTCACTAAAGGCTAGAACTTGTCTAATAAAGCCTTCATCGCCATTTAATCTATCATTACCATATTCATATAAGGCAATCTGTAAATTGGGTTTGCTGTTGCCACATTTGGCGTATGATAATTCGTTTACAATATCCCAAAGTTGTGCTTTAGCTTGGTCTATAAGTCCGTCCATGCTATTACTAGTATCTAATAATAATGCAACTTTAATAAACTGTTTGTTAGGTTCTGGATGAATTATCTCAGATTCATTATAAGCTACTTTTTGCTTTTTTGTTTTTGCATTACACGATATGAAAGTGATTAGTGTGCAACACAGTAAGATTGTTTTAATAGATGTTTTCATGTTTTTTTTGTTTTTTGATTAACACCATAAAACTATGTGGAACATAATTCTTAAAAAAAGTAGAATGAGTTAAGTCATCTTTTGGTTGAGTGAAATCAGCCTTTAGATGCGTAAGTATGTCTTTTCAGTATAAAAAAGGGTGTAATTTGTAAAATCATCATTTTATTATACCAAGTAAAGTGCGTAAGTTTAGCTATTGTAAAGTAATATATGCAAAGCGTTATAAAATATATTTGGGTTTTATGTATTTGGGCAAATACCAATTTATTATTTGCTCAAGACAACAGCAGGCTTTCAAATCAAGGACCTACATTTACAGTTCGAGGTTCTGTTATTGAAAGTGATACACAAGAACCTATTCCTAATGTAAATATTGAAGTTAACGGAGGCGCATACACTACAACAGATCTCTTTGGAGATTTTAGAATTGAAGCTAGAAACGGTGATGAGCTTACCATAAGACATAAAGACTTTGAAACGGTTTACTATATCATTAGAAGTAATGAGCGTATTAAAGTCGAAGTTCAGCCAAATGAAGAAGAAGACACTTATTCTAAATTAAAAAAGTCTTCAAGATCTAAAACAGAAACCTTTAAATCATTAATAGATTCTGCTGAAACATACCTAAAAAAAGACGCTAAAACTAGTATTCAATTTGCTGGAGATGCTCTTGCAGAAGGCAAATCTGTAAAACAAAATAGTGAGGCTTATGAGGTTTTAGGAGATGTTTACATGTATTGGAAACAATATGATTTAGCAGTTTCAAATTACAGGATTAGCCTGCAGAATGTTAATACTAATGCTGTTAAACTAAAACTTGCAAAAGCTTACAGAGCAAACAAAAACTATCAAGAAAGCTTAGAAGTTTATAACAGTATTAATAAAAGCGAATTATCTAATTGGCAATTAATTGAGTTATATGAAGGTATAGGTGATGTACATTTTTCAACAAAAACATTTCAACTGTCAATTGATAATTACGAAGAAGGATTAAAAGTTGCGCAAAAGCATTTAATTACTCCAAAAACAACCGATTTAAATTCTAAAATAGCCCAAGCTTATAATGCTAAAGGAGAACCACAAAATGCTAAACGGTTTTTTAATGAATCTATGAAATTGGCAAATACCGAAAACCAAAAAAGAGCGGTAGAAGAAAAAATAAAGGTAGCAGACTTTGAAAATGAAAATAATAACTTTTCTAACGAAATTGAATTAAGAAAAGAAGCTTTAAATACAATTAGTGAATTAAAAGATTCTATTTTCGATAATGAAAGTTCTTTAACTTCTCAAAAGCAGAATTATAAAATAGGTAACGCTTATGCATCTCAAAGAGATTTTAGTAACGCTATTCCTTACCTTCAAAAAAGTATTGCAGAAGCTGATGATAAAGCAGATTTAATTGTTCAAAAAGATGCTACCAGAAGATTGTCTGAAGTATATAGAGATGCAGGTGAGTTTAACAAAGCTTTACTTGCATATCAAGATTATGTAGAGTTGGTTGATAAACTTTACATCAAAAAAGAACAGGAAATAAGTCAAGCAGCAAGGTTTAGTAAAGACATAATAAGCAAGCAAAACAGAATTTTAAGTTTAGAGAGTGATAGAGCGCTATCAGAAAGTAAATATCAACTTTCAACAGAACAATCTAAACGTCAAAAACTTATTATTTACTCATTAATAGGCGGCCTTTTATTACTTCTTGTAACGGCATTTTTAATGTTTAAATACATTAAACAACAACGTTTTGCAAACAATTTATTAGCATTGAAAAGTCTTAGAAGTCAAATGAATCCGCATTTTATATTCAATGCGCTAAACTCGGTAAATAGTTTTATAGCATCAAACGATGAACGTACAGCAAACAAATATTTAACCGATTTTTCGCTGCTTATGCGCGCCGTTTTAGAAAATAGCGAAGAAGATTTTATTCCGTTAGAAAAAGAAATTGAATTACTTCAATTATATACCAAACTAGAACATTTTAGGTTTCAAGATAAGTTTGATTATAATATAAATATTGATGACAATATAAAGGTTGAAGATTTTGTAATTCCACCTATGTTATTACAACCATATATAGAAAATGCCGTTTGGCATGGGTTGAGGTATAAGAAAGCTAAAGGTCGCTTAGAGATAAATATTTCTCAAACAAAATCTGATGAAATACAAATTATTATAACAGATGATGGCATCGGACGAGAAAAATCAAAAGCTTTAAAAACTAAAAACCAGCGTAAGCAAAACTCAAAAGGTATGGGCAATATCAAAAAACGCGTATCTATTTTAAACGCTATGTATAAAGATAAAGTAGATGTGTTTATTGACGATTTTCAAGATGAAGAAGATACAGGGACCAAAGTTGTTGTAACGCTTAAAAAAGATTAAATGAAACTAACCGCAATCATAGTCGAAGACGAAGAAACCAGTAGAGAAATTCTAAAAAATTATCTCAAAAAATACTGTCCTAATGTTTCAATTTTGGGTGAGGCAGCAAACGTTGAAGAAGCTTTAGTGTTAATAAGAAACAACGATTTGGATCTAGTATTTCTAGATGTAGAAATGCCTTATGGCAATGCTTTTGATTTGCTAGATAAAGTGGGTGATATAAATTTTGAAACCATTTTTGTAACAGCATACAATCATTACGCTATTGATGCTTTAAATGCTCATGCAAGCTATTATTTAATGAAACCCATTTCTATAGACGAACTTATTAAAGCTGTAGATTACGTAACCGAAATAAAAACTAAAGAAGAAGCGCTGCAAGACCAAGTGCTTGTGCCAAAAACAAACCATGTAAATGGTAAAATAACCATTCCGCAATTAGATGGATTTGAAATATTGAACACATCAGATATTTTATATTGTAAAGCCGATGATAATTACACAGAAATCTATCTAAACAACAATAAAAAAAAGCTGGTAAGTAAAACCTTAAAATACTTTGAAGAAGCATTAAAATATTCAAGTTTTGCGCGTGTTCATAAATCCTATTTAGTTAACGTAAACGAAGTGGTTAAATATGTAAAAGGAAAAGGAGGAAGCGTTATGTTAAGCAATGGAAAAGAAGTTATGGTTTCTGCTTCAAAAAAATCTGAATTGTTATCTTATTTTAAATAAAAACTTATGCCAATAATAAAACCAGTAAACGGAAAATCACCAGAAATACCAGATGATTGTTACATAGCCGAAAATGCAACAATAGTAGGCGATGTGGTTATGGGGAATCAATGCAGCGTTTGGTTTAATGCCGTAATACGCGGCGATGTACATTACATAAAAATGGGTGACAAAGTAAATGTGCAAGATGGGGCTGTAATACATGCCACGTACTTAAAATCGCCTACAAATATTGGTAATAATGTTTCCATTGGGCACAATGCTATTGTGCACGGTTGTACTATTCATGATAATGTTTTGGTAGGCATGGGTAGTATTATAATGGACGATTGTGTGGTAGAAAGCAACAGCATTATTGCAGCAGGAGCTGTGGTTACTAAAAACACAAGAGTAGAATCGGGGAGTATTTATGCAGGAGTGCCTGCAAAAAAAGTAAAAGATATTAGCGAAGAACTTATTTCGGGCGAAATAGATAGAATTGCTAATAATTATATTAAATATTCGAGTTGGTTTAAAGAGTGATTTGTCACTTCAATCACTAACGCAGAGAAGTACTTCAATCAAAAATCTAAATATTCAACATCAAATTTATCATCTAAAAGTGATTTCATTACATCAGGATTCCCATTAGTAAAAAATTCATTTTTAGTTTTTATAAAACTTGTGTTTAGTAAGTTATGTTTTTCTAAAATTGTTTTGGTTTGTCTAGCAACTGCTTCTCCAGAATCTATAATCTTTACATTATTTGGCAATATATCTATTAGTAAAGGCATTAAATAAGGGTAATGTGTGCAACCTAAAACTAAGTAGTCAATATTGGCATCAATCATTGGCTTTAAGTATAGTTTCAAGAGCGAAATCATTTCATCAGAATATAATTTTCCACTTTCAATAAGTTCTACAATACCATCACCATGTTGCTCAACAACTTTAATATTACTCGCAAACAATGAAGAGGTTTTAGAAAATAAAGCACTACTCAACGTGCCTTTTGTTGCCAATATGCCAACAGCATTTGTTTTAGTTTGTAATGCTGCAGGTTTTATAGCCGGCTCTATACCTATAAAAGGAATTTTGTAATGTTCTCGAAGATAATCTATAGCATTAGTTGTTGCGGTATTACAAGCCACAACAATAAGTTTACAACCTTTGTTTAGCAAATATTCGGTGTTTTTAATGCTTAAATTTATAATAGTATCTTTCCCTTTTGGTCCATAAGGCGCATTGGCACTATCGGCTAAATACAACGTATTTTCGTTTGGTAAAAGTGTATGAATTTCTTTCCAAATAGAAGTGCCGCCAACACCAGAATCAAAAATGCCAATAGGTTGTTTACTCATATAATTTTAGTTCTTATAAATGTATATAATTTTATTCATTCATATAACGAGTTTCCGATTTTCAATGGAATTAGTTCAACTATTAACTTTGAATAATTCAAAATTGAGTTTCACTAAATAAAAAAGCTGCCTTATAAAAGACAGCTTTAAGTATATTTTATTTGCAATCTAATATTAGATGCCTAATTGTTTTTTAACATCAGCTAAAATATCTTTTCCTTCAGCTACAATTAAAGTGGCTCTGTCTAAAACATAGTCGTAACCTTGAGCTTTAGCTACTTCATTTATAGCTTTCATTGCTGCTTCTTGAATTGGTTGAAATAATTCAGCTTCTTTTTGAGCTAAATCTTTTTGAGCATCTGCTCTAAATTGCTGAATACGTTGTTGCTTTTCTTGTAACTCTAAACCTCTTTTTTGGTTTTCTTCATCAGTTTTTGTAGCAGCCTCAGCTTCGTATTGTTTTACAGTATTTTGGTATTCTGTAATAGACGCTTGAATATCTGTTTGATACGTTTTACCTAAAGTTTCAATTTCAGCTTGTGCTGCTTTTGCTGCTGGCATTGCTGCAATTAATTCTTGGGTATTTATATGTGCAATTTTGCTTTGTGCTTGTGTAAAACTTATTGTTCCAATGCATAATGCAGTTGCTAATAAAAGTGTTTTTAATTGTTTCATTTTAAATAGTATTAATTGTGTTATAAATTATAAATTATTAATTGTTTGTGTTTGTACTATCTTTTGCTTTTTCGCGTTCTTCTAAAATCTTTTTCTTTTTATCCTCAAGAGCTTTTTTTCTTGCTGCTCTATCAGCTAATTTTTTTTGTCTGTTTTCTTCTATAAGTTGTGCTCTGGTTTTTGTTTCACCATCTGCTTTTGCTTCTGTTGTTTTTGATGCTTCATCTTCATTCTCCTCAGTTTCAACTGTTTTGTTTCTGTCGTCTATTTTAGACTGTTTTGCTTTTTCGCGTTCTTCTAATATTTTTTGACGTCTTTCTTCAGCGGCTTTTACTTTGGCTTCTCTAGCGGCCAATTTTTCTTGTCTTGCTTTTTCAATAGCACTTTCACGTTCAGCTTTCTTTTCTTCTAAAGCTTTTTCTCTGGCTTCTTTTTCGTAATTAATTTCTGGAATTAATTCTTCATCTTCAGCAGCTTTTCTTTCAGATTTTGATTGTGCCTGTGAACGTTTTGATGCTCGAGTAATGCTTCTTAATATTTGCTCGCTAATATCATAAGCTTTATTAGAGTAAAGCATGTTAGTTTCAGATTTATCTAAAACCAAATCGTATTTTCTGCCTTCTGCTAAATCTTGAACCGCTGCAAAAATTTGATCTTGCACAGGTTGCATTAACTGTTTTTGTTGAATGAATAAATCACCATTTGGTCCAAAACGTTTTTGCTGATAATCTAAAATTTCCTGTTCTTCAAAATTGATATCTTCTTCTCGCTCATCAATAAGTTCCTTTGTTAAAAGGGCTTTTTCGTTGCTTAAATCTTTTCGTTTTTGTTCAATTACAGCTAATTTTTCTTGAATTTCATTTTTCCATTTTTGAGCTTTGTCATTTAATTGAGCTGTTGCTTCTTGATATTCAGGAACATTTTCTAAAATATATTCAGTATCTACATAAGCTATTCTTACACCACGTTGTGCGTGTATTGAAAGGCTTAGCATAAAAACTAATGTCAGTAAAAAAAGAACGTTATTTTTCATCTGTTTATATTTTATAATTCATCTATTGTAAATTCTAAAATGACAGATGATTTGTTTTCTGCCTTTTTGGAATTGTATCTTCAAAATTAACGAATTTTAATCTTAAAAATTTTAATCCTCATGCAAATCATCAAAATGTTATTAGAAAATATCGTGCCAAAGTAATTTAATCATTAAAACTGTTGACCAATAATGAAGTGTGTTTCCCATCCATGTTTACCTGTTTCGCCTGGTAAGGCATCAAATCCATGACCAAAGTCGATACCTAATAAACCAAATGCAGGCATAAAAATACGAATACCTAAACCAGCAGAACGATTGATGTTGAATGGATTATAATCTCTAAAGTTTTCAGCTGATACACCACCTTCTAAAAAGCCTAAAGCATAAATTTTTGCTGAAGCTTTAAGTGTTATTGGGTAACGTAGTTCTAATGAAAATTTATTATAGATACTTGAACCATCATTAGATGCTCTACCCGTTGTTTCATCTAAATGGGTTAGAGATTGATTAGGATATCCACGTAACTGAATTATTTCTCTACCATCTAGTGAGAAATTACCTAAACCATCTCCACCAAGGAAGAAACGTTCAAAAGGTATAGCTCCTCTATCATTGTCATAAGCTCCTAAAAAGCCAAACTCAATTTTAGGTCTTAAAACCAGATCTTTAGCTAATTGCGTGTACCACTCTCCAGAGAATTTTACCTTATAAAATTCTAACCAACTATAACGTTCTTGGTCAATTTCAGAAATTCTATTCGAAGCATTGGTTCTTTCTAAGTTATTACTGTTAACATCTGCTACTATATTACTATTTTCATCTCTTTCTGCCTTAAGCGCTTCATAATCTACACCGTTAAATAAGGAATATGGCAATGAGAATTTACCTGTAACAGAAAAATTGGAACCACCAGTTGGATAAATAGGATCTATATTGGTGTTATTTCTACTAAGACCTATGGTATAAGATAAGTTGTTTGAATATCCATCACCAAAAGTAAATAAGCCTGTGTTATAATTGTTTAAATCGTAACGTTGAAAACTTATTGCTTGTGATAGTGTAAAATAATCATCTGGAACAGACAGCCTTTTTGCTAAACCAAATGTAATTCCTGTAATATTAAAACTTCTGCTTTTATCAGCATTTCTTGTTATAGGATTGTATAAAAACTGTTTTGTATGTGATAATGATGTAGAGAACTGAACAGGGCGTTTACCACCTAACCAAGGTTCTGAAAACGAAAAACTATAGGTTTGGTAAAATCTACTAGCTTGTAAACGAAGCGCCAGTTTTTGTCCATCACCCATAGGTATTGGTTTATAAGCTTCTTTTTTAAATATATCTTTTATTGAAAAATTATTAAAAGACAAACCTAGTGTACCTATAAAACCACCACCGCCATAACCACCTTGTAGTTCAATTTGGCTAGATCCAGTTTCTTTAACCGAGTACTCCATATCTATGGTACCTTCATTTGGGTTTGGATTAATGAAATTCGGAGAAATTTCTTGAGCATCAAAAAAGCCTAATTGACCAAGTTCACGAACGGTACGTACTACATTTGCTTTACTGTATAATTGTCCTGGGCGTGTACGGATTTCTCTATACACCACATGGTCGTTTGTTTTGTCGTTTCCAACAACAGAAACACTATTAAAATAAGCTGGTTTGCCTTCGGTTATTCTTATTTCTAAATCGATAACATTGTTATCTGCACTAACCTCAACAGATTCTATACTCGAAAATAAATAGCCATTATTTTGATATAAATTTGTAATATCTTGAGCATCTGGTTTACTATTGTCTGCAATACGTTTTTGTAATTCAACACCATTATAAGTATCACCTTTTCTAATACGTAAAAGTCTGCTTAACTGTTGGTTTGTGTAAACGGTATTACCAATAAAAGTAATATCCCCAAAAGTGTAAAGTTCACCTTCGTTTACATCAATTTTAAGAGATATGGTTTTATCATCATTAATAATGACGCTATCAGAAATAACACGGGCATCTCTATAACCGTTTTCTTTGTATTTTTCTATAACGTGACCTAAATCTGCCTGATAAGCAGAGTCAATAAATTTTGAACGTTTTAAAATTCGTAGACGATTAATCTGTTTGGTGCTTTTCATGGCTTTACGAAGCCTTTTATCACTTAAAACATCATTACCTGTAAACTCTATGTCTTTAATTTTTACTTTTTCTCCTTTATCAATATTAAGCACCATATTTACTCTAGCTTTATCAATAGAGTCTTTAACTTCTATGGTATTTATATGGACTTTAGTATTAACAAAACCTTCTTTTTTGTATTTCCTTTGAAGAAAGTTTTTTGTTGTAGTTATAAGGTTTTCGGTTACTTTGACACCTTTATTAAGCTTAGATTCTTTTATAATACTTTCTTGTTTGCCTTTTTTTACACCGTTAATTTTTAACTCGTTAAGCTGCGGTAAATCTGATAATCGTATTTCTAAGTAAGCAACATCATCTTCTATTTTAGTAATGTAGATTTCAATATCACTGAATAATTTTGAGTTCCAGAGTTTTTTAATGGCATTGGCTATGTCTTCTCCAGGAATAGTCATTTCCTTTCCTTTTCTTAAACCAGAATAGGTTACTATGGTTTGCTCGCTAAATGTAGTATTTCCAGAAACAGAGATGTCTCCTAGGGTGTATTTTTTGCCGTTGCTATATTGTAAGTCTTGTGCTTGAATGCTTATGCTTGCAACAAAAAATAATAGTGTTATGCTGTACTTTAAATATGTTATTACAGGTAAAGTATTAACTAAGTTGTTCACTTGTTTTCCCAAATCGTCGTTCTCTTTTTTGATATTCAATAATAGCTTCATACAAATGTTGCTTGGTAAAATCTGGCCACAATATATCTGTGAAATATAATTCGGCATAAGCGATTTGCCAAAGCAAAAAATTACTTATACGTTGCTCCCCACTTGTTCTAATAAGCAAATCTACATCTGGTAAATTTTGCGTGTAAAGATGCTCATTTATAATTGATTCTTCAATATTTTCGGGCGAAATTATATTATTTTTAACTTTAATACTAATTTCTTTAACAGTGTTTATGATTTCCTCCCTAGAACCATAGCTTAATGCAAGGGTTAAAGTCATTCTGTTGTTATGCTTGGTGTTTTCTATAACTTCTAAAAGTTCTTTATGTACTTTTTTAGGTAAAGTTTCTAAACATCCAATGGCAGAAAGCTTTATGTTATTATCTTGAAGTGTTGAAATTTCTTTTTTTAATGAAGACACTAAAAGCTTCATTAAAGTTTGTACTTCTAGTTTTGGTCGGTTCCAGTTTTCTGTAGAGAAAGCATAAAGTGTTAAGTTTTCAATACCTAATTCGGCGCAAGCCTCAACCGTTTGTCTTACTGATTTTGTACCATTTTCGTGACCAAAAGCACGCATCATACCTTTTTGTTTGGCCCAACGACCGTTACCATCCATAATAATGGCAATATGTTTTGGTAATGTTTTAGTTTGTATGTTGTCTTTTAAATTCATTTTAATCTACACAATAACATGGATTTTCTCCAAAGGTATAAGTTAATGTAATACCAGAAAACACATACCAATCATTGTTATTTATATTTCCAAAACGGAATTGTTGTTTGGATTGATCATTAGGAATACTTCCATCAAGCTCATCAGAAAATGTATATCGAGCTCCAATTTCAATGCCAAATATAAAGTTACCTAGAAAATTTGATTTATAACCAATTGCCATAGGTATACCATATGCCCAACTAGATGTGTTTTCTTGAGTTTGAGTACCATTTAAAAAGTAATGATTATCATGATTTGTGGCACTTACTCCTGAATACAAATAAGGTGTGCCTATTTTTTCTCCTGAATGAAGATTAAAATCCATAAACGTAAATTCTATACCCAATGATGCTTCAATTATTTTACTGGAAAATTCATAACCTCTTTGAATACGTCTAGGATCATCTGAATTAACATCAATACCTTCCAACTCACTAAAAATTAAAGACGCTCTATATGAATGTCTTCTACTTCTATTCCATTTATATATACCACCAATTGCTAATTGGTTTGGTGAGATATAATCTGTTGCTCCAACATCTCCAATAAAATTACTGCCGCCTGCAAAAACACCTATTTCATTAATTTGAGAGTGGCTTAAGTTGATAGTTAAAATGCTTAAAGCTAATATGATTAAATGCCTCATAAATATTCAAAAGTTTGCAAATATAATAAATAAGATTAGTCCATAACAATCTGAACCAAATAGTATTAGTGTAAAACAGATTTTCTTTTGAATTATTGTTTTAATTACGCTTGTCTTCCCCCCAAAGTAATTTTTTTCTAAGTGTGTCTAAAAAGCTTTCGCCAAAAAGGTCAATCATTTTTATTTTAAAATCTGCCTTTTTAATTTTTATCAATGTACCATTATCTAAAGTAGCTATTCTTGAGTCTAATGATACTAAATGTTGTTCTTCTCTTCCATCAACTTTTAATTGAATTTCGGTAGAATCTGGTATAACTAATGGTCGTGCGCTTAAATTGTGTGGTGCAATTGGAGTTAAAACAAAACTGTTTGCTCCAGGTGTTATTACAGGACCACCACAACTTAAAGAATAGCCTGTAGAGCCTGTTGGAGTAGAAACAATTAAACCATCGCTCCAATATGATGTTAAATATTCGCCATCTAAATACGTTTCTACTGTAATCATAGAAGTGGTATTTTTTCTACTAACAGTAACTTCGTTTAAAGCAAAATTAAGTGATGTAATATCGCTATTTTCTGGAGTAGTTTCAATTGAAAGTAAACTACGCTCAGATATTTTATATTTTCCGTCTATAATATTTTGAATAGCTTGTTCTATAGCATCAACCTGTATGGTCGCTAAAAA